>NZ_AP022314.1:1229413-2458827 GCF_009936235.1 Mycobacterium xenopi
TGCGAGCGAAGTTCCTCGACGCCTTCTGGCTGCCGGAGCAGGGCTGGTACGCAATCGGATTGGGCAAGGACAAGCGTCCGGTCGACGCGTTGACGAGCAACGTCGGTCACTGCTTGTGGACCGGGATTGCCGCCGACGAACACGTCGCCCTCCTCATCGAACGGCTGTCGGGTCCCGAGATGGACAGCGGGTTCGGGCTGCGCACGTTGGCCACAACGATGGGCGCCTACAACCCGATGAGCTACCACAACGGCTCGGTGTGGCCGCATGACACCGCGATCGCGGTCGCAGGGTTGCTGCGGTATCGGCATATCCCGGGGGCGGTGGCGCTGGCTGAACGGTTGGCCACCGGGTTGCTCGATGCGGCCGAGTTGTTCGGTGCGCGGCTGCCGGAGTTGTACTGCGGGTTTCCGCGCGACCAGTTCGGTGTGCCGGTTCCCTACCCGACGTCGTGCTCGCCGCAAGCGTGGGCCAGCGCGGCGCCGCTGCTGCTGGTGAGGTCGTTTCTGGGACTGGAGCCCGACGTTCCGCGGCGCCGGTTGACCGTGCGGCCGCAGTTGCCGGCGGCGTGGGGCAGGGTCGCGCTGACGGATCTGGTGCTTGGCCGCGTCACCGTGAACGTGGAAGCCCAAGGCCGCAAGGCTACGACGCACGGTTTGCCGCCGGACTGGGAGTTGGTGACGTCCGACGAGTGAGACCCCGCTCAGCTCACCTCGGCGGGTGCCGATACCGCGGGCAGGTGGTTGCCCGCGCGGCGCAGCATCGGACCAAACGTGAGCCAGATGATCAGTGAGCCCACCGATAGCGTGCCGAGCAGAGCGAAAGCTGTTGGGAATCCGAATATTTGGGCGACATAGCCGCCGAGCACCGGGCTGAGTGCGCCGCCGAGGCCTTGGGCGGCCATGATCGCGCCCTGGCCGACGTTGATGTGCCCGGTGCCGTCGAGCAGTCTGGCCACCAGCCCTGGCACCGCCACCGACAGCATGCCCGCGCCCATGCCGTCGAGTACCTGGACGGGAATGACACCCCAGGTGGTGATGACGTTGGCCGCGATCAGCCCGCGGATGGGCAGGGCGCTGAAGGCGATGAGGATCGCCAGCCAGTAGCCGCGGGTTTGCGCGATCCGCATCGCCAGCAACGAGGCGGGGATCATGACCGCCTGGGCGACGACGACGGTGCTGGCGACCGTGGTAAACGGGTTGGCGTGGGTGGCGACCACAGCCAGCCCGTAGAGCGGCAGCATCGCGGCGTTTCCCAAGTGGAACAGCGTCACCGCAGCGGCCAGCGCCAGCAGTGGCCGGCATTCGATGAGCACCCGCAGCTTCTTGACCGGGGCCTGGTCGCCGGTCAGCGCTTCGCCGCGGGCTATGTGGTGGTTGATGCGGCCAGCCGGAATCGCCAGGGTTGCGCCGATCGTGACCACCGCGAAGCCCGCGGCCAGCCAGAACACGCCGGCGTAGCCGAATATCCAGCCGAGCAGTCCCGAGATCGCGGCACCGGCCATATTGCCGGCATGGTTATAGGCCTGGTTGCGACCGTTTTGGCTGGTGAATCCGGCTTGGCCGACGACGCCGAGCGTGATGCCGATGACCGCCGGGGCGATCGTCGCTCCCGAGATACACATGACCGACTGCGCTGCGGCGACGACCCAGAAGTGCCGGGTGGTCAAAATCACCGCCGAGGCCGCGACGGCGGCTAGGCCGACCACGATGACGCAGGCACGCTTGCGGGTAGTGGCATCGACCAACGCCCCAGCTGGTGCGACGGTCAGCATGCCGACGATGGCGCCCAGGGTGATGACCGTGCCGATGGCGCCGGTGTTCCAGCCCCGGCTGGCCAACAGCACGCCCAGGAAGGGGCCCATCCCGGCCTCCATGTCGGCCATGAAGAAATTCACGGCCTGCAGCGCGGCCCGGTCACGCGTCCGCACCGTCGGCGCAATGAAGTCTTGGCTTGGCACCCCTAGATTCTTGCGGCTTGGCACCCCGACGTCGCAACCTGACGCGGGCACACCCGGGTCGCCTACTGCCGGTTAGGCTGGCGCGCATGTTGATCGGTGTCACTCGCGTCGAAGCCGTCACCACCATCGAGCTGCAGCGCGCCGAGCGGCGAAACGCGCTGAATTCCGAGCTGGTCGAGGAGTTGCGCGAAGCCGTCGAGAAAGCCACCGCTGAGAACGTGCGCGCCATCGTGCTGACCGGTCAGGGCAGTGTGTTCTGCGCAGGCGCCGACCTGAGCGGAGATGCGTTCGCCGCGGATTATCCCGACCGGCTCATCGCCCTGCATAAAGCCCTGGACGCGGCGCCGATGCCGGTGATCGGCGCGATCAACGGCCCCGCCATCGGCGCTGGGCTGCAACTGGCGATGCAATGCGATCTGCGGGTAGTGGCCCCGGACGCCTTCTTCCAATTCCCTACATCGAAATACGGTCTGGCACTTGACAACTGGAGCATCCGGCGGTTGTGTTCGCTGGTCGGCCACGGCCGAGCGCGGGCCATGTTGCTCGCCGCAGAAAAGCTCGGGGCCGAGGAGGCACTGGCCACCGGCATGGCCAATCGGATCGGCACGGTGGCCGACGCGCAGGCCTGGGCGGCAGAAATCGCCGGCCTGGCGCCGTTGGCCCTGCAGCACGCCAAGCGAGTGCTCAACGACGACGGCGCCATCGAAGATCCGGCGCCAATCCACAAGGAACTGTTCGACAAGGCGTGGGCCAGTCAGGATGCGATCGAGGCCCAGGTTGCTCGCATGCAGAAGCGACCACCGAAGTTCCGGGGGGCCTGACCGTCATGCTGCGCGGACCACTGCGGCTGGTGGTGGGCACCGCCACGCTGGCGGCCGGCGGGTGGGTGCTGCGGGCACTGCACGGCGCCCCGGCCGCGCTCGGCGCAGAGCCTTCCGCAATCCGCAAGGTGGCCGAGCGTTCGCCGCACTTTCGCGACGGCGCGTTTGTCAACATTGACCCGGCATCGCTGTTCAGCCTGGACCGCGAGCAGCAGCAGCTCATCCTGCGGGAGATTATTGGCGGACTCGCCGCCACCCGTCCGCCGGTGCCGATCCCATTGGCCCGGCCGGGAGTCATCGACAGTGGCCCGGGCCGGGTGGCGGTCACCTGGTTCGGCCACGCCACCGCGCTGCTGGAGATCGACGGTTACCGGGTGCTGACCGATCCGGTGTGGAGTCACCGCTGTTCGCCATCCGACGTGATCGGACCCGACCGGCTGCATCCGCCGCCGATGCAGGTGGATGCTCTGCCCGCCGTCGACGCCGTGGTCATCAGCCATGACCATTACGACCATCTCGACATCGACACCGTCATCGCGCTGGCCCACAGCCAATGGGCCCCCTTTGTGGTGCCGCTGGGTGTGGGCGCTCACCTGCGCGCCTGGGGCATCCCGGACGAACGGATCATCGAACTGGATTGGTTCGAACGCACCCAGCTGGACGAGCTCACCCTGATTTGCACGCCGGCGCGGCACTTTTCGGGTCGCTTCCTGAGCCGCAACAACACCCTGTGGGCGTCATGGGTGGTGATCGGGCCCAACCGCCGCGCATACTTTGCCGGCGACACCGGCTACACGAAAACCTTCGCCGAGGTCGGCGCCGACTATGGGCCGTTTGACGTGACGCTGATGCCGGTCGGCGCCTACAACAAGGCGTGGCCGGATATCCACATGAATCCGGAGGAAGCGGTCCAGGCGCACTTGGACGTCACGGCTTCGGGCTCTGGGCTTCTCGTGCCGATCCACTGGTGTACGTTCCGGCTCGCGCCGCATCCGTGGGCCGAACCTATCGAACGGCTACTGGCAGCCGCCGACGCCGGGCAAGTGCGGGTTGCGGTGCCCAGGCCGGGTGAGCGTGTGGACGCCGAGGAACCCTGTGAACTTTTTCCGTGGTGGCGTCCCTGAGCCGCTTGGCTTGCCGCCGGCCCTGTTTGCCTTATCACCGCCGCCTCGGTGATTGCTCTGCGCTGTGCCACTGGGCATACGCGCGCATTTTCGATGAGGCAACGCGGCGGTCATCTTGTCGTAGGACCGTGGCATACTCGTACACATGTTCGATGACGAGGCGCGGTTGGCGGTGATCGCCCGCTTCGATGAGATGTGGGAGCGGCGTCATCCCTCGACCACCCCGCAATCGGCGGCGCTGGTGGATCAGATCCGGGCGGCTTGGCGGGCGGAGAATCGGGCGGCGGCCGCGCAGCTGAGTGCGATCGGGCAGCTGTTCGGCTATCGGTTGTCGCGGTGTGCCGAAACCGAGCGGTGGGCGATCGACACCGAGGAGGCGGTGGCCGCCGAGGTGGCCGCCGCGCTGCGGATCAGCCAAGGACTCGCGTCGAGCCGGCTGCGCTATGCCCGGGCCATGCGCGAGCGGCTTCCCAAAACCGGCGCGGTGTTCACAGCCGGCGACATCGACTATCGGCTGTTTCAGACGATCGTGTTTCGCACCGAGCTGATCACTGACCCCGACGTGCTAGCCGCCGTCGATGCCAAGCTGGCCATGGCGGTGCCGCGCTGGCCGTCGCTGACCCGGGCCCGGCTGGCCGCGATGATCGACAAGATCGTCGCGGCCGCCGACGCCGATGCGGTGCGCCGACGCACGCAGCACCAAAACGACCGGGAGGTTTGGATCGGTGATTTGGCCGAGGGTGGGATATCGGAAATCCATGGCAGGCTGTTCACCACCGACGCGCACGCGCTGGATAAGCGGTTAGATGTGTTGGCGGCCACGGTCTGTGAGCATGACCCACGTAGCCGCCAGCAACGCCGTGCTGACGCGCTGGGGGCGTTGGCGGCCGGGGTCGATCGGTTGGGGTGCCGCTGTGGACGGCCCGATTGTGCGGCCGACGCGGGGCGGGCGGCTCCGTCCGTCGTCGTTCATGTGATCGCGGAGCGGGCTGGCATCGTCGGCAGCGGCTGTGCGCCAGCCTCGTTAGTTGAGGCTGATGGCCTCATCCCACCCGAACTGGTCGAAGACCTGGCGCGGTCAGCCACGCTGGTGCCGCTGGTGCATCCCGGGGATGCTCCGCCCGAGCCGGGATACACCCCGTCGAAGGCGCTGGCCGATTTTGTGCGCTGCCGGGATTTGACGTGCCGCTGGCCCGGCTGCGACAAGCCCGCGTTCGAATGCGACCTCGATCACACGATTCCGTATGCGCAGGGCGGGCCCACCCACGCGTCGAACCTCAAAGCCTATTGCCGCACCCATCATTTGGTGAAAACCTTTTGGGGCTGGCGCGAAAAACAGTTGCCCGACGGCACCCTGATCTTGACCGCCCCGACCGGGCACACCTATGTCACCACCCCAGGCAGCGCGCTGCTGTTCCCGGCCCTGTGCCAACCCACCGGCGAAATGGCCGCCCCGCCAGCCAACCCACCCCAGCACCACTGCGGCGACCGCGCCGCGATGATGCCCAAACGTCGGCGCACCCGCGCCCAAGACCGGGCACAGCGCATCGCCGCTGAACGCCGCCGCAACCGGGAAGCGCGCCTCGCCCGCCGAGAAGAACGCCTCAGCTACTTCAATTTGCCCCCACCCGACAACAACGACGACGACCCACCACCGTTTTAGCTGCGACTCAACGAGATTCGAGCTTCATCACACGACATGGTGAGTGCGGCCGAGTGATGCGCCGCGCCCGGCGATTTGTCGCTGGCCGCTGCGATCGACCACAATGCCCGAGCGGTAGGGTCGGCAACGGAAAGGACAGCGCATGGGTTTCCCGGACAAGGCAAAAGACCTGCTGGCTAAGAACGCCGACATCATCGACAAGGTGCAGGAGGCGGCCAAGAAAGCCGTCGACCAGCGTAAGCAGCAGAACTGACCATGGCCAAACTCTCTGGATCAATCGACGTGCCGTTGCCGCCCGAGGAGGCCTGGTCGCACGCCGCTGACCTGTCGCGTTACAAGGAATGGCTGACCATTCACCGGGTATGGCGCAGCAAGCTGCCCGAAAAGCTGGACAAGGGCACCGTGGTCGAATCGATCGTCGAGGTCAAAGGTATGCCCAACCGGATCAAGTGGACGATCGTTCACTTCAAGCCGCCCGAAGCGATGACCCTCAACGGTGACGGTGTGGGCGGTGTCAAGGTCAAGCTGCTCGCCAAGGTCAAGCCCCAGGGCAACGGTTCGGTTGTCAGCTTCGACGTTCACCTTGGCGGTCCGGCCCTGTTCGGGCCAATCGGCATGCTGGTTGCCGGCGCTCTCAAGAGCGATATCCGCGAGTCGCTGCAAAGATTCGTCAAGGTGTTCGCCGACGCCTGACGGCCCGCGATGATTTCCCGCCCTGGTGGCAGTCGGTACCGATGACCCGGATGCCGGGCCCACCTATCGAGGAGGTCATCGTGCCCGTTCGTTACCGCGCCCCCGTGGGCGCTCCCACCTGGATTGACTTGACGTCGTCTGACGTCGACCGTGCCCGAGACTTCTACGGGATAGTCTTCGGCTGGACGTTCGAAGCCGCCGGACCCGAATACGGCGGATACATCAATGCCGCCAAGGATGGCCACCCTGTGGCCGGTCTGATGGCCAACAATCCGGAGTGGCAAGCCCCGGACCGCTGGACCATCTTTTTCCACACCGACGACATCAACGCCACTGTGTCGACGCTGACTGCGGCGGGAGGTTTGTCGTGCATTGCGCCGATGGAGGTACCGGCGAAAGGCTTCATGAGCCTGGCCACCGACCCGTCCGGGGCGCCTTTTGGTTGCTGGCAGCCGTTGGATCACCATGGTTTCGAAGTGATTGGTGAAGCTGGCGCCCCGGTCTGGCACCAGCTGACCACCCGCGACTACCCCGCGGCGGTCGCCTTCTACCGCGAGGTGTTCGGGTGGCGGACCGAGCATATCTCCGACAGCGACGAATTCCGCTACACCACAGCCTGGTTCGGCGACGAGCAGCTGCTCGGCGTGATGGACGGTTCTGGGTTGCTCCCTGACGACGGCCCGTCGACCTGGAGCATCTTCTTCGGCGCCGAGGACGTCGACAAGACGCTGCAAACGATCACCGACAATGGCGGCGCGGTGCTGCGAGCGGCCGAAGACACCCCGTATGGTCGGTTGGCGTCAGCGGCAGATCCCACTGGCGCGGTGTTCAACCTATCGTCGTTGCGGCGCTAATCGCTGGCGCCGAGCGCGAAGTCGGCGTAGTCGAAACCGGGCACCACCACGCAGCTGACCAGGCTCGGTTCGTCGTCGCGCGGGCGTGCCCGCTGCCAGTGGCGGGGCGGCACCAGCACCTGCGGTCGCTCACCGGCCAGAATGTCACTTCCGAGCACATGCGTTGTGGCGCTGCGGCGTTCGGCGCCAATATCGAGCAGTAGAGGGCTACCCCGGTGGTGCAGCCACAGCTCGGCGCTGCGCACGGTGTGCCAAGCCGACTGCTGGCCGGGCATCAGTAGCAGCAGAATCGACGTTGCGGCGCTGCGCGGGCCTGTGTAGTCCGGCGGCAACGCGGACTGGCTGACCGTCACATCGCTGCGCCACATCGGTTTAAACCAGCCACCCTCGGGGTTGGGTGCCAAGTCCAGTGGGCGAGCCCAATCGGGGAGTTCCGTCATCGCCGCCCCCTGAGATGCAGCCGTCAAGGTCTTGCGACCCACCCTAAGACCTGGCGACTCACGTGCTTCCCGCGTGTGCCGGGCGGGGACCGCGGCGGTGCGAAGTTAGGGTCGAAACCATGAGCCGCCGCGTGCGCCCTGGTTGGCTGGTCGCCTTGTTCGGCGCGATCGTGGCGCTCAGCACCTGGCTGCCGTGGCTCACGACGTCGGTCAACGGCGGAGGCTGGGCCAGCGCCATCGGAGGCAGCATTGGCAGCCTACGGTTACCACCCGGATTCGGTGCCGGCCAGCTGATCGTGCTGTTGTCGTCGACGCTGGTGGTGGCGGGTGCGATGGTTGGCCGTGGCCTTTCAGCCAGGCTCGCTTCGGCTGCGGCGCTGCTCATTTCGCTGCTTATCGCGGCGCTGACATGGTGGTATTACGACATCAATGTCAAGCCGCCGGTGTCAGCCGGCTACGGCTTGTATCTTGGCGCGGCTGGCGCGGCTGGTGCCGTGGGTTGTTCGATGTGGGCATTGGTGTCGGCACTCGGCCGGCGTCACGACTAGTGGGAGCAGCTGGAGGCGGTCCCGCCGGCTCTCGGGCTGAACCGACGAGACCTAAGTGGACGTGCAGGCCGACCTACCCGTCCACCTTTGGGGCGCATTGCCATCAGCCGCGATCGACAAACATGCTCCCAGTCACGTGCCCGCGCGTTTGATGCGGTTTAACGCGACGCGGGCAGGGAAGCCCCAGCGTATGGTCGAACTGTCGAATCATGAGCTGGCGGTTCGCATGGCAGAACTGGCCCGCTCCATCGCACCGCCGCGCGACGTCGAAGACGTCCTCATGCGAGTAACAGACGCTGCAGTCGAGTTGATACCCGGCGCGGATACGGCCGGGGTGCTCTTGATCGCGCCGGGCGGCAAGTTCCAGTCGCTGTTCGGTACCTCCGACCTGGTCTACAAACTCGATGAGCTGCAAGCAAAGTACAACGAAGGTCCGTGTGTGGACGCCGCACATGACGAATTAATGCTCCGCACAGATGATTTCACCAAAGAGCCCAGATGGCCGAATTTTTCGCGTGCAGTCAGCGAAATCGGAGTACGCAGCTGTCTGTCGTACAAGCTCTACGCGGGTGACCGCAGCGCGGGCGCGTTGAACGTCTTCGGCTTGCAACCCCACGTATTCAACGCGGAATCCGAAGCAATCGGCTCAGTGCTCGGCGCGCATGCCGCGGCGGCAATCATGGCCAGCCGGCACGGTGAGCAGCTTCGGTCGGCGCTGAACAGCAGGGATGTCATCGGTCAGGCGAAAGGCATTCTCATGGAGCGCTTCGATGTCGATGCCGTGCGCGCATTCGACATGCTGCGCGAGTTATCCCAGGCCATGAATATCCGGCTGGCCGAAATCGCGCAGCGCGTCGTCGACACCCGCGGCGACTGACGGGCTGTCGTGGCAGTAAAACCGCCGTTGATCTGCAGACAAAGAATTCGGCGCCCTCGGCAGGATTCGAACCTGCGACACCGGCTTTAGGAGAGCCGTGCTCTATCCCCTGAGCTACGAGGGCCGCGAACGTCGTTGAATACCTGTTCAAACGTAGCCGTTCCCGGCGGTTTCGCACATGGTCGGGCTGTAGCCGGTGTGAGTGTAGTCGGCATGACCAGGCCCATGCGGCGCTTGTCGCACTGCGTCGAACTGAGCTCAGCGCCACATCGTGTCCTCGGTAGGTGTTGGCGAAGTCACCGCGGAAAGGCTGAGTCAGTCCGTGAGCGTGTTGCTGTTCGGGATTTCGCACCGCAGCGCGCCGGTGTCGGTGCTCGAGCAATTGAGCACCGGCAGGTCGGGACAGGCCAAGATCGCGGAACAGGTCTTGCAGTCACCGCTGGTGACCGAGGTTTTGGTGCTGTCCACCTGCCACCGCGTCGAGGTATACGCCGTGGTTGAAGCCTTCCACGGTGGGCTTTCGGTGATCGGCCAGGTGCTCTCCGAACACTCCGGGATGTCGCTGCGGGACGTGACTCAGTACGCCTATGTGCGCTACGCCGAAGCAGCCGTCGAGCACCTGTTCGCGGTGGCCAGTGGTTTGGATTCCGCGGTAGTTGGTGAACAACAGGTGCTGGGCCAGGTGCGCCGCGCGTACGCGGCCGCCAAGGCCAACCGCACCGTCGGGCGCGTCTTGCATGAACTGGTCCAGCGCGCGCTGTCGGTGGGCAAGCGGGTGCACTCGGAGACCGGGATCGATGCCACTGGCGCCTCGGTGGTGTCGGTCGCGCTGAGTATGGCCGACGTCCGGTTGGGCGGGCTGGACGGGCGCGTCGCCGCGATCGTCGGTGCCGGTTCCATGGGGGCGTTGTCGGCCACACATTTGGTGCGGGCAGGTGTGCAGCGTATCCACGTCGTCAGCCGGTCGCCGTCCCGCGCGCAGCGCTTGGCACACAAGCTGTCGCAACGCGGCGTGGACGCCGACGCTGGAGTCCTCGAGCAAATCTCGACGGCGCTGGCAGATGCCGAAGTGGTGGTGTCGTGTACCGGCGCCCTGCGCCCGGTGGTGACGGTGGCCGATGCACACCTGGGCTGTCGCTGCCGTCAGCGGCCGGTGGTGATCTGTGACCTCGGCATGCCCCGCGACGTCGAGCCCGCTGTGGCGGGACTGCCGGGCGTCTTCGTCATCGACTTGGCTCAGGTGCAACGTGAGCCCTCAGCACACGCCGCGGCCGCCGACACCGAAGCCGCGCGTCGAATCGTCGCTCAAGAAGTCGCAAGTTACTTCGCTAGCCAGCGGATGGCCGCGGTCGCCCCGACCGTCACCGCGCTGCGTCAGCGTGCGGCCGATGTCATGCAAGCGGAATTGTTGTGCTTGGAGCACCGGCTGCCCGGCCTAGACAGCGTGCAGCGTGACGAAATCGCCCGCGCGGTGCGGCGGGTGGTCGACAAATTGCTGCACGCGCCGACGGTGCGGGTCAAGCAGTTGGCCAGCGCCCCCGGCGGCGACAGCTACGCCGCGGCGCTGCGTGAGTTGTTCGCGCTCGACCCACAGACCGTCGACGCGCTCGCTCGTGCCTCAGGTGGCGGCGGTCAAGGTTGCCAGCCGGCCGAGATCAAGAGTGAGTCCCTCGAAGCCGCTGGCCCATTCGGCGCGCAACGTTGATCGGTGCGAGGGCAGTTTGCCACGCCTTGCCTTGCCATCGGGGCCCGAGGCCTACGAATGTCACGACGGCGCCGTTAGCACCATCGCCCTCGGCGGGTATCAACTCGATTACCGTGTGGGCCACGACAATACGACCGTCCTTGCACAGGGCGGGCAGCTTGAGCATGCCGCCGTCCATATGGCCGGTTTTCATGGCCCGGTCGAAACCCCACCAGTGCACCGGCCGGAAAGCCGGTGGGATGACGACGTTGAGGCTTCGCCCGAGCGCGTCGTCGGCGGAATGACCCAGGAGCTCGGTGACCGCGGCACCCCATTGACGGATGATGCCGTCGCGATCGACGGTCACGGTCGCGCGCTGGTCGGAACGGGCCCTGTGGGAAACGTCCATACCGTGGTAACGGTGCGTGCCCACCGCCGGTTCACCGACCGGTGTCGAGCAGTCGGGGCCAGATCCGCACCATGCGCGCCCATTCAAGCTTGAACCATGGTGTGAAAGTGTGTGGCGCGCTAGCGATCTCGGTTTGCAGCGTGTGCGGCGCAACGTAGCGCCAATGCGCGATTTCGTCGGTGTTTGGCCGCGGCTGCTCGGCGGTGCGACCGGCGTAGACCCAGCACAGCTCGTGCTCGGCGCCTTGTCGGTCGTACTGCGCGTGGTAGCGGAATTTGAACAGGAACTGCAACTCCGCGCGCAGGCCGAGTTCCTCCCACAACCGGCGGTGGATCGCGCGGTTCATCGTCTCGCCGCGGCGAGGATGCGAGCAGCAACTGTTGGACCAGTAACCAGGCCAGAGGCGTTTGCTGTTCGCACGCTGCTGAACGAGCAGGTGGCCCGCCGGGTTGAACACGAAGAGCGAGAACGCGCGGTGTAGTGTGCCGCTGCCCCGATGGGCGTCGGCCTTGGCCAGGAAGCCGATTTCGCGGTCATGGACGTCGACGAGGATCAGTTGCTCGTCGTCGCTGCGGACCACTCGGTTGTCCGATCCCCGGGATTTCATTGGTGCTGCGCCCAGCCGGTCAGCGCGTCGGCAGCGTCGGCAGCGCCAGCGCCGAATCCACTGCCAGCGCGCAGAACACCACCGCGAGATAGGTATTCGATCGCTGGAACAGCCGCATCGGATCAGCGGACTCGCCGCGACGCACCCGGGCGTGCAGTTGGCGGGCACTGACAAGGATCCATACCGCGCCGAGCACCGCGATGGCGCCGTACAACCATCCGGTGGCCAGCGTGACCAGGAGCGTCGCAAGCACCGTCAGCCGGGTGTAGACGAGGATCTGCTTGCTGACATGACGTTCGGTCGCCACGGCGGGCAGCATGGGTACGCCGGCGGCCCGATAGTCGTCGGTGTGGCGCATGGCCAAGGCCCAGCTATGCGGCGGGGTCCAGAAAAAGACGATCGCAAACATCACGACTGCCGGCCATGCAATGGTGCCGGTGGCTGCCGCCCAGCCAATCATCACCGGCATGCCGTTGACGGCACCGCCCCAGACCACGTTGTGGGACGTGCGACGCTTGACGAGCATCGTGTAGATCAACACGTAGAACGCGATCGTCGCCACCGCCAGCAGGCCGGCCAGCATGGTCGTGGTCCGCCACAGCCACAGGACCGAACCGGCGCTGAGCGCAAGCCCGAACGCCAGCGCATGACGCTTCGGCACTGCGGCGCGGGCCAGCGGGCGCTGCGCGGTGCGCTTCATCAGCTTGTCGATGTCGGCGTCGGCAACGCAATTCAGTGTGTTGGCCCCCGCCGCGGCCAGCATCCCGCCGACCACGGTATTGAGCAGCACCACCGGATGCACGGTGCCGCGCTCGGCCAGCAGCATCGCCGGGACCGCCCCCACCACGAGGTGGATGGTCCGCGGCTTGGTCAGGGCCAGATAGTCGCGCAGTGTGGCGCGGACGCGATCGCGTCTCGACAGGCCGGTTTGCTGCCCCATGGTCACCGTGACACTCCCCAAGCTGCCCTTCACTAGGGACACGGAGAGCACACAGCTGGCGTTCAACAAGCTCGTTGCTGTCAGGGTGTTGCCGTCATTGGGCCCGCTCCCTGATAACTCGCGCGACGTCAACGCGTTTGATGAGGCGCGCCGCTGGGAACTGGGAGACAGCTGCGGTGACGATGACGGCGCCCGCGGCAACGATTAGCACTGCCGCGCCGACGGAAAAATGGAGATTGAACAGGTCGTTGTTGTACGAGTGCAGGAACAGCCATCCGGCGGCAATCCCGCCGGCGAGACCGATGGGCACGGCAAGCACGATCGCGGCGATGTTCTCGACGGCCACCGCGGCGGTGAGTCGGCGAATGGGCGCGCCGACGGCGCGCAGGGTGGCGAGTTCGCTGGTCCGTTCGGCCAAGTTGACTGTCATGGTCACGTAGATGACCGTGAACGCGAGCAACGCGCCCAGCACCAGCATGCCGCCTGCGAACACCCAGAAGATGACGAGATAGCTCTCGATTTGGTCGGCGACCGCGTGGGCGTCGGTGTAGGCGACCACGCCGCTGAGCCCGGTGACGGCAGCGCGCACCTGATTGCGATCGATGCCGCCGTCGAAGCGCAGCAAGTAGCCGTCGGGTTCGGTGTTGGTGATCGATCGGGCCACGGCGTTTGTCGCATACACCGCGGTACCCAATGGTTCGTCGACCAATCCGGCGAGGCGAACATGCCGCGAGGGTCCGGCGGGGGCCATGACGGTGATGTCATCGCCGACGCGCACCCCCAGTTTGTCGGCGAGCGCAGCGCCGGCAAGGATCCCGTCGGATGGCAGCGTGCGCGCGACGCCGTCCGGGGTACGAAACCCGTGCATGACCGTCGCGGGTTGGAACCCGGTAAGTGACGTCGGATACGTGTGGCCGTTGGCGGCGACGGTGACCCGCACTATGGTCGCCGGCTCGGCGATCGCCACGCCTGGCACTGATCGTAGTTGCGCGCCAACATCATTGGCGCCCTGAGCGGTCAACACGGTGGCGTCCTGACGTTGGATCCAGCGGAACTGGATGTCGAGCATCGCACGCACGCTGGTCAGCATGCCCGCCGAGGCGAGGATCAGCACAAGAGCCAGTACGCCCCCGAGCATCGTGGCGGCGGTGCGGCGCCGGCTGCGGGTCAGGGACCGAAGCGCCATCCGCGCCGCGACCGGCAGCAGCGTCCACCGCACCGATAGCCGCGCCAGCAGACCCGCCCGAAGCGGCTGACGGTGGTCGCCGCGCATCGCCTCGGCGGGAGCGGTCCGGGCGGCGCCGATCGCCGGTGCCAGTCCCGCGATCACTCCGGTGGCCAGTCCCAGAACCACACCGACGACAGCGGTGGGGATCCGGTGTTCGATGACAATGTCCGGGAGTCCAAGCAAAGACGCATAGAGCGTGGTGTACGCGGAAGTGGCCACCCACCCGGCGAGCACTCCAGCCACGACCGCGACGGCGGTGATAAGCGCACCGTGCCACAAGTAGTGCGCGACGACGGCGCCGCGGCGCGCGCCCAGGGCAAGCAGAGTACCGATGATCGGTCGTTCGGTGTGGACCAGGCGGGTGATCAACACGTAACCGGCGATCGCCGCGGCGGATAGAAACAACACCGGAAATCCGATCGCCATCACCGAGAAGCCGTTGAAGTTTTCCCGCAGCGCGGCATCCGACGGTTGATCGCGTCGGTCCTGGATATCCACCGCACCGGCCGAACGCAACACGCCAGCGACCTGGTTTTGATCGGATTGCGTTGCACCGCTGGCAATTTCGATCAGCACCTGGTTGGGCGTCGCGCGCGCCGACAACGCACGGGCGAGCGGTTCGGCCGCGAATAGCACCGCGAACGTGTGCGGGTCGCCCAAAATGTCTTGGCGGTTTCGCGCGGGCCACAGATATTCCGGTGATCGCGCCGCACCACAAATGGTCATGTCACGCCACTGGGTGCCGTCGAAAACCCGGACATGTTTGCATACCGACAGGCCGAAGGTGTCGGCGGTGTGACGTTCCGCCAGCACCTGGTCGTCGCGGGCGGGATCGGGCAGTTGCCCGTCGGTGAGGTCGATGTCGTTGATTCCGTGATCTTTTAACGACGTCATTCCGACGACACGGCCGACCAGTTTTGTGCCGTTGATTGTCATCGGCCGATCGGCTTGAGTTCGGGTGACGACGCGGCGGACGCCGCCGGTGTGACGGACCGCGGTTGCGATCGCGTCCGAATCGTCATCGGTCACGGTCAGATCGGCGAAGTGTGTTCGAGCGTAAGTGCGGTCATACGATGCTTGAACGTTGCGAAAAGAATCGTAACTGGCGACAAAGAGCAACACTCCCAGCATCACGGTCATGCCGATCGCGGTTGCCTGCGGCCACCTCTGGTGTAGTCCGCGAAAAGCCTTCTTGTGCAAGGCGCTAACCACTACGGCACCTCACCAGTTGATAGTTGCGGCGTCGGCCGGTGCGGTGTTGTAGTCCACCGACACGATGGCGCCGTCACGCAACCGCATTACCTGATCGGCGATCTGGGCGACTGCCTCGTTGTGAGTCACCATCATGACCCCGCGCCCGGCGCGGCTGGTCTGTTGCAACAACTGCAGAACCTGTCGGCCCGTCGCGACGTCGAGCGCACCGGCCGGTTCGTCCGCGAGCACCAGGTCCGGGTCGGTGGCCAGCGCTCGGGCGATGGCGACCCGTTGCTGTTCGCCGCCCGAGAGTTGCGCGGGGAAGTGAGCGGCGCGATCCGACAGGCCAACAGCGGCAAGTAGATCCAGCACGCGGCCGCGGTCTCCCCGGCCTGTCAGCTCGATAACCGCCTGCACGTTCTCGTATGCGGTGAGGGTGGGAATCAGGTTGAAGAACTGGAACACGAACCCGACATGTGTCCGGCGAAAAGCGCCCAGATCGCGCGGTCGGCAACTGGAAATGTCTTGTCCGGCAACCATCACCGTTCCGCAATCGGCCGATTCGATGCCGCCGATGACGTTGAGCAAGGTGGTTTTGCCCGATCCGCTTGGACCCAGTACCGCTACCATCGTGCCTGGCGCGACGTCGAGATCGACTTTTTGCAACGCGTGCACCGCAGCAGCGCCCTCGCCGTAGGTCTTGCTGACCCCGGCCAGCCGGACTCCGCCGCGCGGTGGCGCGCGCATACCGTAGGTACGAGTGCGGGTTTCCGATAGTTCAACGAACGCCCGGCGAGGATCAGCTCACCGCAGTTCGGCGATCACCTTCGAGAAACCTTCGGCGTGGCCAGCCTGCACGCTGAATGAGGTCAGCCCGTAGACGTCGCGGTAGCGCCGCAGTGTGTCGGCGATGTCGCGGGGTGACCCGCTGAGCACCGCGGGCAGCGCCATCAACTCCTCGTCGGAGAGGTGTGGCGCATACCGGCGGGTCAGCGACAGGTTGGGCCTGCCGGAGTTGTCGGTCGGCACCGCGGTGATCGCCAGGTCGAGCTCCAGATTGCCGAACCGGTCACCGGCGACGGCCCGGATGAACTCGACACGTTCGGCCAGTGGGTCGCCGAAGCCGCGCGGGTTGGCGCCGGTGAGGCCGACGATGTCGGCGTGACGGGCCGCCACCGTCAGCAGCCGGTCGCCGTTGCCGGCGATGAGGATCGGCACGCGGGGCAGGTGCTCCCGCAGATAGGCCGTGACGTGCTCGAGATAGTCGACGCGCTCGCGGGCGCTCGGATAGGGAATTTCAGCGGCCTCGAATTCTTCCCGCACGTAGCCGGCGCCAAGGCCCAGGTCCAAGCGGCCTTCGCTGAGCACCTCCAGTGCTGCCGCGTCACGGGCCAGTAGGGCCGGCTTGTAGAAGCACGCGTTGAGCACATAGGTGCCCACCCGCGCCGTCGTCGCGGACGCTGCGACGGCGGCGAGGGCAGGGAACGGGGCCGGTGCGCCGAGATGGTCGGGCACATTGAGGACGTCGAACCCGAATCCTTCTAGCCGGCGGACCTTCTCACGCAGCGCGCCGGGGTTTTTGATCGAGTGGATGCCCACTCCGAAACGAAAGGCCCTGCTCATAGCAACCTCCGCGTACGTCAACGTCCGGTCTTCCACGATCTCGCCGCCGCCACCAGGCCCCGCACCAGCGCCGAGGTCACCGGTGACAGCCCGTCGGGCTCAGGCTCAAGTCCCCGGCTCCTTCTCGGGCCGTTTGCGCCTGCATCGTCGTCCGGGCGTGGACTGCGCGGGCTGATGCCGCGCACCCGCGCCGACAGCTCCAACTGGGCTCCGCCGTCGCGCACCCGGTTGACCGGGTTGTCCGGATGCAGACCGCGAAGCTCGCGCGGGATGGCATGCAGTTCGGTGACGATCTGGTAACCCGGCAGGTTGAGGTGGCGGGCCAGGTGGATGGCCAGGGCGCGGTTGCGCCCCCCGGCCAGCAGCTGCGTGCTGCGCCCGAAGCGGGCGTAGCCATGCAGCGAAACCGCGACGTCGACGTGGCCGAGGAACTCGGCAAGCCGCGGCGATTCGTCCGGCCGGAACCGAACCGAGGACAGATGATGCGGATACCGCTGCGGGTGACGCACCAGATACAGCGACGCGCCGGCGGCGTCGGCGGCGCGTTGGGCGATCACGTCGGTCATCTGCTCCAGGCCGCCGCCGTGAATGGCTAAAAAGCCGAACCGCGAACGCAACCGGCTGACCTCGATAACACCCGGATCGGACAGCAATTCTGAAAACGACTGCGGCACAATAGCATTCGAGACAGACGGGCGCGGCCATCGGGATGGATCCCACCGGCGCAGATACTCGATCCAGCGTGGGGGCAACCGGTGATGCACTGCGCCGTCGATGATGCGCTCCAGGTAGCCGGGCCGAGGCGCCCCGGGGGTTACCCGGTGGTCGACGTAGACCCACGCCGAAGCGGGCCCGTCGTCGGTATGCACGCTGAGCCGATCGCGACGGTAACGCACCGGCACGCCCTCGGCGCTGTCCAACGCGCTCAGGTCATCATCGGAGACCTGCCACAAGACACCGTGCACGTGACCCCCGGCGAACGGGTCGACGGTGGCCACCCCGCGCTGGTTGATCAGCCACTCGTGGTCGGCCAGCATTGCCGGGCGCGGCTCGGCAGCGTCAGGACAGCGACGCGACATTTGTCGCACGCACAGGTTCGACCCGTACGCGAAGTAGGCGTGTCGGCGCACCGGCGGTCAGCCTCTCACCGTCAGGTACACCAACATCACATTAAGCAGGCTAATCATCAGCGCGACCGCCCAGCCGGCGGCGGTGGTGGCGCGGTGGTTGGTGTCGGCGCCCATCACCGCGCGATTGCTGGTCAGCAGCACCAGCGGAAACAGCGCGAACGGTATACCGAACGACAGCACCACTTGGGACAACACCAGCGCGCGGGTCGGGTCGAAACCCCACGCCAGGATCAGCATGGCCGGTGTCAACGTGACCAGTCGGCGCGCCAGCATCGGCACCGACCGGTACAGCAATCCCTGCATGATCATGGCGCCGGCATACGCGCCCACCGACGCCGAAGCCAAACCCGACACCAGCAACCCGATGGCGAAAAACACGGCGATCAGCGGACTTACGGTGTCGCGCACGGCGGCGTAGGCGCCCTCGATGGAACCGGTGCCGCCGCGGCCCTGCATGTTGAGCGCGGCCACCAGCAGCATGGCGGCGTTGACGCCGCCCGCGACCATCATCGCCAGCGCGACATCCCAGCGGGTGACCCGCAGCAGCCAGCGCCGGGGCGGTCCCGCGTCGGGATGCCCGTGCCGGTCGCGGGCCAGACCCGAATGCAGGTAGACGGCGTGCGGCATCACAGTGGCGCCCAGGATCGCAGCGGCCAGCAGCACGCTTTCGGTGCCGTCGAAGCGGGGCACCAGCCCGCCGAGCACCGCCCCCGGCGGCGGTGTGGCGACGAAGAAGCTGGCGGTGAAGCCGATCGCGATGAGCAACAGCAAGCCGGTGATCAGTTGCTCGAACAAGCGCTGGCCGCGCCGGTCTCGGATGGCCAGCAGCAGCAGCGACACGACCCCGGTGATCAGCCCGCCGACCAGCAGCGGCAGGTGGAACAAGATGCGCAGTGCGATCGCCCCGCCGACGACTTCGGCCAGGTCGGTGGCCATGGCCACCAGTTCGGCCTGCACCCAGTAGGCCAGCCGGGCGGGTCGGTTCATCCGCTGACCGACGGCCTCGGGCAGCGAGCGCCCGGTGACTAGCCCCAGCTTCGCCGACAGGTATTGCACCAGCCCGGCCATCAGGTTCGCGGCGACGATCACCCACAGCAGCAAGTAGCCGAACTGGGCGCCGGAGCTGGCGTTAGCTGCGACGTTGCCGGGGTCGACGTAGGCGATGGCGGCGACGAATGCTGGCCCGAGCAGATACCAGCCTGTTTTGGCCTGTGTCAGGGTGTTCTGCGCCAACTAACCGACTTTCGCCGACCTCGACTGATCAAGCCAGGTTAGCCGGGCGCGTAGAGGCCCCGCCCGGTGACCAGCGGTAAGTCCAGTGTGGTGCGGATACCGGCCGGTGCGGCCACCACGGCGGGAATCGCGTTGACGATGCGCATCGCGGTTGCCACCAGCCCAGCGTGGTTGTGATCGCCGCGGCGGCTGCTCAGGCAGATGTCTACCGCGTAGGACGGCTCACCGGTGATCTCGATGCGGTAGGAGCCGCCGGGCTGGGCAGGCTGCGGCCAATCCGGGCACAGGTCGTCGCGCAACCGGGTCACGTGTTCGAGCACCACTGCGGGCTGGCCGCCGGCCATGCCGAGCACCTCAAAGCGCAGCGCTGCGGCGCTGCCCTTGGGGATATGGCCGCAGGCAATGTCGAAGTTTTCGGGCGCCGGTTCCCGCGTGTAGTGCTCGGTGACCTCGTCGAGCGAGATGCCCAGCCCGGCGGCAAGCTGGCGCACCACCGAGCCCCACGCCATGCTCAGCACTCCCGGCTGCAGCAGCATCGGAGTGTCATCGAGCGGTTTGCCGAAGCCCATCACGTCGAACATGACGACGGCGCTGTCGTAAGTGGCGTAGTCGACGATCTCCATGCAACGCACCTGCTGGATGCTCTGGCAGGTGCCCGCCAACGCGAGCGGAAGCAGGTCGTTGGCAAAACCAGGGTCGATCCCGTTGACAAAGAGGCTCGCATTACCTTGGCGCGCTGCTTCTTCCAACGGTGCAATGAGTTCTTCGGGGATCACTTGCCACGGGTATTGCAAGAAGACGGGACCGCTGCCGACGACGTTGACCCCGGCGGCCAGGATGCGCCGGTAGTCGTCGAGGGCTTCGGGTAGCCGGTTGTCGGCCATCGCGGTGTAGACCGCGCATTGCGGCCCGGTTGCCAGCACCGCGTCGAGGTCGGTGCTGGCGTGTACGCCGGTCGAGTCCGCAAGTCCGGCAAGCTCACCCGCGTCCTTGCCCGCCTTGGACCGCGAGGACACCCACACACCGGTGAGCTGGAATTCCGGGTTGGTGATCAGCGCTTTGAGCGCATGAGCGCCGACGTTGCCGGTGCCGATCTGGGCGACGCGAATGGCCATGGTCTACAGGTCCGGGATCGAGAGGTCGAGGTTGGGGAAGGTGAGGCCGCCGTCGACCTCGAGGATCTTGCCGGTCAAAAAGCCACCGGCCGGAGAAGCCAAATACACTGCGGCGGCAGCGATGTCGGCGGGGTCGCCGAGGCGGCGCAGGGGTGTCGCCTGTTCCATCGGTCTTCGCAGCTCCTCGTTGGAGGCCACCACGTCCAGGGCCGAGGTGACGATTGAGCCCGGCGCGATGGCGTTGACCCGGATGCGTGGGCACAGATCCAGCGCGGCCAGCCGGGTGTAGTGGGTCAGCGCGGCTTTCGCGGTGCCGTAGGCGGCGAAACCTCGTCCGGCCAGTCGGCCCATGGTCGAGGTGATGTTGATGATGCTGCCGCCGCCGGAGTGTTCCAGCATCAGCGGCGCCGCCGCGGTGGTCAACGCGTGCGCGGTCGCGACGTTGAAGGTGAACGCGTCTTTGAGGTCTTTGGTCGACGTGGTCAGCAGCGTGTTGGGCATGGTGCCGCCGACGTTGTTGACGACGATGTCTAGTTTCCCGAACGCGTCGACGGCCTGGCCGGCCAGCTGCGCGGTCGCCTCCGGGTGGGCCAGGTCGGCGGCCACCACGTGAGCACGCCGCCCGGTCCCACGCACCTGCTCAGCGACCGCCTCGAGCTGGGATTGCGTTCGGGACGCGATGACGACGTCGGCGCCCACCTCGGCGAACGCTACGGCGATGGCCGCACCCAATCCGCGACCGGCGCCGGTGACGATGGCGACTTTGTCGTCGAGTCGAAAGCTGTCAAGGATCACGGGCGACACCGTAACAGGATTGGCCGCTTTCTGGAACGTGTTCTAATTCGACTCCGCCGGCGGTAGCCGAAAGCTCATCGTGATCGTCGTTCCCGATTCACCGCTGTCCAGCTCAACCCGGTCACTGACCGCGTTGATCAATTTCAGGCCCTGCCCGCGACGCCCGGGCTCCGGCGGCGGTGTCTTCCAGGAGCCGGAGTCGGCGACCCGCGCGCGGATTTCGCCGCCGGCGATGTCGACGTCGACGCGCACCTGTCCGGTGCTCAGTCCCTGATACGCATGTTCGGCGCTGTTGGCGCACGCCTCGTAGACGGCGAGCACGACATCGGCGATCAGCGGCCCTGGGACGGCGCACGACTCAAGCCACGCCGTGAGCCGATCCCGCACGCCGGCCAGCTCCGCTGCGGCGGCACCGGTTTCGAGTCGCAGCGCCGCCTGGGGGCGCCGGTACACCACCATGGCGACGTCGTCGTCGTATCCGGCTGCCGGGGCCAGCTCACGCACCACCGCGTCGGCGAGATGGTCGACGGGCAAATCCCTGTTGTCCGTCAACACCTTGGCCACGCGTGCGATCCCGGCATCGATCGGCTCGTGTTTGCGTTCGACAAGGCCGTCGGTGAACACGATCAGCGTCGAGCCGGGCGGCAACGCCTGGGAGGCTTGCGGCCGGGGGTGATCGCGGTGCACCGCCAGCGGCACCGACCGGGCCTCGGCCAGCAACGTTGTCCCGGCGTCCGGCGTCGCGAACAGCGCCGGCATGTGACCTGCGCTGCTGTAGCGCAGCACCCCGGTTTCGGTGTCGAGGATGCCCAAGAACACCGTCGTGCAGTACGCGCCCGGAATCACCTCAGCCGCCGCGTCGAGGTCTTCGAGCAGCAACGCGGGTTCGGCTCCGGTCAGCAACAGAGCACGCGCCGAGCTGCGCAACTGACCCATCACCGCGGCGGCGGGCAGGCCGCGGCCCACGCAGTCACCCACCACGATGCCGATTCGGCCCTCGCCAAGCGACAGCACGTCGTACCAGTCGCCGCCGATCTCCAGCGGCGGGACAGCGGGCTCGTAACGAACCGCGAAACCGGCCGGAGGCTGCATGCTCGGCAGCATCGCGCGCTGCAACGTCAGCGAAGTGTTGCGGGCGGTTTCGAACTGCCGCACATGCTGTATCGCCAGGCCGAGGTGACCGACGAGCACGGTGACCAGCAGCC
Organism: Mycobacterium xenopi; assembly: GCF_009936235.1. NCBI lineage: Bacteria > Bacillati > Actinomycetota > Actinomycetes > Mycobacteriales > Mycobacteriaceae > Mycobacterium > Mycobacterium xenopi. Next base: position 1,251,557 of record NZ_AP022314.1, read on the forward strand.
GATCCTCCGCGCTGATCCAGCGGGGTACCCGCAGCTCCAACCACAGCGCGACGTCGCCGGCACCGGAGAGCACCGCGATGACACCGCGTGACTTGCCCGGCGTATCGGCCCATTCGACCGTCTGGACGGTCAGCGGCAGTTGATGCCGCGCCGTTTCAAACGTCTGGCGCAGCAACGGATCGAGCTCGCGCCAGCTCGACTCGGCCGGCTCGCCGGCTACTCGAATGGTGGGCTCGCCGCCGTTGGTCGGCCACATGACCGCGATCACCCGCTGCACATCGAGAGCCATCCGGCATTCGTCGAGGGTGATCGAGAGCACCTCGTCGACGTTTTTGGCCACGCTCACGGCCGTCGCTAGCCGCAACACCGCGCTCTCGCGCGCCGCGAAGGCCCGCTGCGCGGTGATGTCGCGAATGGTCCCGACGTACACGTCTTTTTCGGCAGCGTATTCGGCCACCGCATTGATGCTTACCGCTACCCACGTCAGGTGGCCGTCGCGATGCCGGATCGGCGTCTCGTAGGCCACGCTGCCGCCTTGGACCAGCAGGGCTTGCTGGTGATTGGCCGCTTTGCGGTCGACCAACCACGGGTGCGGCCACTGATAGGGCAAACCGTCGGCGGTGTAGCCCGTGATTTCGGCGAACGCGTCGTTGATCTCGATGACTGCGCCCCGGTGATCGGCCACGAAGAACCCCTCCTGCAAAGAGTTCACCAACGCGCTGCGGAACTCGTCGCGGTCGGCGAGCCGGTCGGCGCGGGCTCGCTGTTCCTCGTAACGCCTTGCGCTGTCGAGGAATCCGCGAGTCGCGACGTCGAGGGCAGCAAGCGTCTGCAGCAAGAATTGCAGTGCGGCGGGCGCGTCGAAGTGCGAGTTCTTCGACAGTTCTTCGACCAGCTGGAAGTGGTTCTCGATGATGTCGAGCATGCTGATCCGGTCCTGCAGCGCTTGGCGGCCCAGCTCGTGGCCGACGGCCAGGCTGGCTTCGCCGCGTTCCTGCAGGTGGGCGCGCAGCGCGTCGGCATAACGGGCGTGAAACTCCGCCGGGTCGGTCATGGCGGGAAGCCTCGGTGTCGCGCGGCAAGCACCAGTGCGTCGTCGGTATTCTTGCCGTGCCTATCCAAAATCCGCTCAGTGATCGTCGTTGCCGATGCGGCGAAATCGATGCTGTCGAGGTGGTTTTCGTCAATACCGTCACTGGCGATGATCAGCAGATCGCCGGGGCGAATCGAAACCGGTTGAAGCGGCGGGATTTCTGGTAGCCGGTAGCCCACGATGCCACCGGAAAGACGTGCGCTGGAGCGGACGTCGATGCCGCTGGGCGCCTTGGCCACCAGGTTGGCGGCGACGTTTCCCACTCCGGTCCAGTGCAGCACGCTGGCCTCGAAATCGATCCTCGCCAACGTCATGGCGACGCCTCTGGTGTCCGCCAAGGCGTGGTGGCAAAGCTGGACCAAGGCTTCGAGCGGCTCGGCGGGCGAACCGCGCAGCACCTCCACGGCACGCGACGCCGCGGCGGCGGCTTCGGTGCCGTGACCGAGCCCGTCCAGCACGGCGAACAGGGCGGCATCATCGCCGAGTTCGACCGCCACCTGATGGTCTCCGCAAACTTGCTCTCCCGGTCGTGGGCGTCCCGCTGCCGCCCACTCGATCGGCCCCAGTCGACCGTGTTCACGCACCGGCCGGAACCCATTTCCACATTTCGACGAGTGTTCCCCGACCCGGCGTGGATTCCACGATCAACCGGTCCATCAGGCGGCGCGCACCGGGCAGGCCCAGCCCTAGCCCGCGGCCGGTCGAATAGCCGTCCTCGAGCGCCCGGTCGACGTCGGTGATCCCCGGGCCTTCGTCTTCGGCGCGCACCACGAGCGCGGTTCGGCCGTCCCGATCCTGGACGGCAAGCCGAATCGTCCCGCTACCGGCGTAGCTGGTGATGTTGCGGGCGATTTCGGAGATCGCGGTGGCGATCATGGTGACGTCGGTTAACGAGAACCCGAGATCACGGGCGAGTTTATGCACTGCCTGACGTGCGGCGACGATGTCATCGGGATGGCCCACGTCCACGACGATCTCATCCGCCACTGTCGCGTCCAATGGTCGCTCTTCGGCGCGCGAGCCGTCCGTTCAGCAGGGCCAGTCCCTCTTCGAGGTCCAGCGCGGTGTGCATACCGTCGAAGGCGAGCCCAAGCTGCACCATCGCAAAGGCGACCTCGGGTTGCAGGCCGACGATCACGGTGTCAGCGCCGCGCAGCCGGGTCATGTGCGCGATCGTGCGCAGTGACCGGGCGGCGAAGGAGTCCATCACGTCGATCGCGGTGACGTCGACGATGATGCCCTGCGCCCGGAACCGATTGACCCGTTCCATGAGGTCCTGCCGCAGCCGCTCGGTGTCGGAGTCGGTGAGCGCGGCTTGGACCGTGGCGATCAGAATCGCGCCCTGCTTCAGGATGGGTACTGGCATGCGAAACTCCCAGTAACCCCCGTGGAATTCACCGTTATCCGCTCTGTTCGCCGGTGCGGGTCACTTCGTAGCCCAGCAGGCGTTCCGCCTCCTCGATACCGCCCTGCAGGTCGCCGACCGCGTTCATCTTCGACAGGTCTAGCCCGATCGTCACCAACGTCAGCGCGATCTCCGACGAAAGCCCGGTGATGATCACGCTCGCACCCATCAGCCCCGACGCGTCGACGGTCTGCACCAGGTGATTGGCCACGGTGGAGTCGATGGTCGGCACACCGGTGATGTCGATGACCACGACCTTGGCGCGGTTGTTGCGAATGGCCCGCAACAGCTGTTCGGTGAGTTGCCGGGCGCGCTGGCTGTCGAGAACACCGATGATCGGCAGGATCAGCAGTTGCTCGCGGACTTGGAGCACCGGGGTGGACAGCTCGCGGATCGCCTCCTGCTGCTGGCGGATGATCCGCTCGCGTTCCTGCACGAAGCTGACCGCCACCGTGTTGGCGATGCGGTTGGCGGCCGGCTCGTAGGCGTCGAGCACCCGGTTGAGCAGGTCGAAGTCCGATTGGTATTTCTCGAACAGCGAGCGCGCGAGCACGTCACGCAATAGCAGCACGATGCCGACGACTTCGTCGGTCTCCACGCCCCGCGGGATGATCCGCTCGGACAGGTCGCGGGCGTAGGCCTGCAGCGCTTCGACGCTTCCGGTCTCGAGCACCTCGACGTAGTTGTCGTAGACGGCGGTGGCTTCCGAGAACAGCTCCTCCGGCGTCATCGCGGTGAGCAGTTCGGCCTCGGTGATCCGGCGCGCCCACTCTTCGCGTAGCGCGGTTCGGTTTTGGCGCAAGTGCTGGACCAGCTGTGGCAGCAGACCCTCGCTGGAGATACCGGCTGCCTGGGTGGCGGCGGCGGTGGTCGCCAAGTCTGTCGGAGAATCAGACATCTAACCTCCCGGCATCCGCTCGCTGCGCAAAACCTCAAGCCCCTGCAGAGAGTAGCTTGAGGACCGGCGGCGGATCTGCTGAAGTATGATTTTTCCGCTGCGAAACCACGGATTAGGCTCGGACCGTTCAGCAAAGAGCGATCGACCGCCGGATAAGGATGGCCGTTGTCTGCTACGGATCCGATCTCCATCTCGATTGGGAATCGCGACGGCGTCGTCGTGCTCGCTGTGGCCGGTGAAGTCGATCTGGTCACCATCCCCGCCCTGGAAGACGCCATCAGTAGTGTGATCGCCGACAATCCGGCGGGACTGGTCATCGACCTCACCGCGGTCGAATTCCTGGCGTCGGCCGGCCTTCGGCTACTGGCCGCCACCCATGAGGAAGTCAGCAAATCAGCGCCGTTCGCGGTCGTGGCCCGCGGCCCGGCGACCAGGCGGCCGATTCAGCTGACCGGACTCGACGAGGCTTTTCCGCTGTACCAGACGCTGGAGGACGCGTTAACCGACGTGCGCGACGGCAAGCTCAAACGCTGACGCGCGACGTATCTAGGACCGAGTTCCAGCTTTGGCGCGCGGCTTTTTCGCCGGTGCCTTCTTGGCAGGCGCTTTTTTGGCCGTCGTCTTGGCGGCCTTCTTCGCCGGGGCCTTCTTGGCGGCCGTCTTTTCCGCGGGTGGTTTTCCGTCGCCGGAACGCGCCTTCACACTGGCTTCCAGCTTGGCCAGCAGATCGGATACGTCTTCGGTCTCGTCTAGTTCGGTCGGCTGCTCTTCAGCTGTAAACGCTTGGCCGCCTTGCAGTTTGGCTTCGACTAGCTCGCGCAGCTGCTCCTGGTAGTCGTCGTGGTAGCGGTCGGGATTGAAATCCACGGCCATCGACTCGACCACCTGTCCCGCCATTTTGAGCTCCGCGGGTTTGATTTCGACCTTCTTGTCGAGCACCGGGAAGTCGGGGTCACGGATCTCGTCGGGCCACAACAACGTGTGGACAACCATCACCTCACGCTTGCTGAAGTCCTTGACCCGCAACGCCGCAAGGCGTGTCTTGTTGCGCAGCGTGAAGTGCGCGATCGCTACCCGATCGGTCTCGGCGAGTGTTTTCGCCAGCAGCACATAGGATTTCGTGGTTTTCGAGTCTGGTTCCAAAAAATAGCTGCGGTCATACATCATCGGGTCGAGATCGCCGGCTGGGACGAATTCGAGCACTTCGATTTCTCGGCTGCGCTCTTCCGGCAGCGTCGCGAGATCTTCGTCGGTGATCACCACCATCTGGCCGTCGTCGGATTCGTATGCCCTCGCCACATCGCGGTACTCGACGACTTCACCGCACACTTCGCACACCCGCTGGTAGCGGATCCGTCCGTTGTCCTTGGCGTGCACCTGATGGAACTTGATGTCGTGGTCCTCGGTGGCGCTGTACACCTTGACAGGGACGTTCACTAACCCGAAGGCGATCGAACCCTTCCAGATGGAACGCATACCGCCAGTATGCCCGCAGCAGCGGCCGACTAAGCGTCTAGCGCTGCTCGGCCGCGGCGTCCCGGGCCGCCGCGTCGGGCATATCAGCACCGGCACGGGCAACGGTCAACGCCGCTAGCACGGCCGCCGACTGCAGCGCCGCGGTCAGCGCGTCAACCCCGATCCTGCGTAGGCGCTCGCGCCGGTCAGCGCCCAACAGCCCGGATCGCCACAGCCAATCGATAAGGCCGACCATGAACGCGTCGCCGGCGCCCACCGTGTCCACCACCTCGACCGGCCGCGCGGCCGCCTGCGCTCGGCCCGCTGCACACACCGCGAATGCGCCGCGCGCACCCGTCGTCACCGCCACGATCGACGGGCCCAGCGCCAACCAGGTCCGCGCGATCTGCTCTGGTGTGCGGCCGGGATCGACCCAGCGCAGGTCTTCCTCGCTGGCCTTCACGACGTCGCTGCGCTCGACGAGGCGCTCGAGCCGTTCGCGGGCCTCATCACGGTCGGTGATTAGCGCCGGTCGCACATTGGGATCCAACGTGACGGTGCCCGAAACCCGGTATGTGTCGACGAGCGCCGCCACCGCCCGGCAGCCGGGCTCCCGCACGGCGGCGATGGAGCCGGTATGCACCACAACCGGTGGCGCTGCCGTCGGGATACCGGCAAGCTGCCAGTCGAGGTCGAACACGTAGTCGGCCAGCCCGCCGTCGGCTAGCCTCACCCGCGCGCTCGATGTCCTGGACGCAGCCGTGCTTCCTGGAAGGAGTTGTGCGCCTGAGGATTTCACGTAGTCAGCGATTCGGCGGCCCTCCGGGTCGTCGGCGATGTGCGTCAGGAAGTCGACGGCATGGCCGAGCCGGGCCAATCCGACGGCGACGTTGAGCGGGCTGCCGCCGACATACTCCCCGGTGATTCGCCCGTCCCGCTCGACGACGTCGATCAACGCTTCCCCGATCACCAGTCCGCGGCTCATCACAGCAGCGCTTTCAATGTCGCCCGAACCCCGTTGCGGTGCAAGGAATCCAGCGCCCACCGGTAGGCCGCGACGAAACGCGGCTGCTGCGCCAAATCGCCGAATAACGCGGTGTTTTCGATGAACGCGGTCGGGTTGGTCCGCTGCGATCGCGCGATCGGCACCAGCGCATCGGCAAGGTGGTCAACGACCTCGATCGGATGCCCGCACTCGTCGATACCTTCGGCGTAGCGCGCCCACCCCGCCACCGCCGCAGACGCCAACCGGATCGGCCCACCGGTGGCCAGGTTGGCGCGGATCACCGGAAGCAGCCACTTCGGGATGCGGTCCGAGGAGTAGGCGCACAACCGGGCGATCGTGTCGCGCACACCGGGGTTGGCGAAGCGCTCGATCAGCGTCCGCTGGTACTCGCCGAGATCGATGCCAGGCACCGGTTTGAGCGTGGGAGCGGCTTCGGAATCGAAATAGGCCAGGAGGAATCCGGCCAGCAACGGGTCGCGGGCCGCGTCGTGGACGAAGCGGTATCCGCACAGCCAAGCGAAGTAGCACAGGCACTGGTGACCGGCGTTGAGCAGCCGCAGTTTCATCGCCTCATACGGGCTGACGTCGTCGACCAGCAGCACACCGGCCTGTTCCAATGGTGGCCTGCCGTCGCCGAAGTCGTCCTCGAGCACCCACGCGGCAAACGATTCGGCCAGCACCGGCCACCGGTCGTCGACGCCGAAATCGCAGCGCACATCCGAGACGATCTCAGCCGTCGTGGCCGGGGTGATCCGATCGACCATGGAATTAGGGAACCGGGTGTGGGTGGCGATCCAATCGGCCAGGCCGCGATCACGGCGTGCGGCGGCCTCGAGGACGGTGCGCCGAGCGAGGTTACCGTTGTCTTCGATGTTGTCGCAGGACACGATGGTCGGTGACGTGACGCCGCGCTCGCGGCGACGAGCGAGACCCTCAGTGAGCAGCGCGAACGCCGGGCCGTCCGGGCTGTATCCGCCCTCGGTGATGGTCATCGAGACGATCCGGGTGCTCGGCGCCGCGAGCACGTCGATGGCGCCTTCCCAGTCTTCGGGCGCGTAGCGGTAGTCCACGATCGAGCCGATCACCCGCGCGTCACGGCTGCCGTCTGGGTTCGCCAGCACCAGCGTGTACAGCCCGTCCTGCGCGCGCAACACATCTCGTATCCTCCGGTCGGCCCTCAGCACCCCCACCCCGCAGATGCCCCACTCGCGGGCGAGCCCTTGCCGCAACAGCCGGTCGATGTACATGGCTTGATGCGCCCGGTGAAAATGACCAGTGCCGAGATGCGCGATACCGACACGGATGCTGCTGCGGTCATAGTCGGGTGCTGCGATCGGCAGGTTTGCTAGCGCTGCACTATTGAGTTTCGTCGCGCTAGGCGCCATTGCCGAACTCCTCCCGGGCCACAGCCTCGAATCGGGCTCGATATGACGACACGCCTTAGCCTAAATCCGTGGATGGTTCCGGTGATTTGATCGGCGTGTGAACAGCGAAAATGCCTTCTGAACTGGGACAATACGAGTGCTGAGGCCGCATTTGTCCATAGTCCGGGAAGGCACTTTCGATGCACTCATCGTATACGTTCACCACCGGATCGGCGGTGTTTGACGAGCAGAATCTGCTGTCGGCGGCCGGGTTGGTGCCAGTGCTGGAACTGGCTGAGCAGACCGGTCTTTCGGAATTGATCAACGAGCGCGTGGATCTGCCGTCGACTCGGGTGAAGTCCGGCGCGGTCAACCCGGCTGGCAAGCTGACCTCGATCGTCGCCGGGATGATGTGCGGCGCGGACAGCATCGATGATGCCAATGTGCTGCGCGCCGGCGGCACACCCCGGGTGTTCAACGAGGTATATGCCCCATCGACGTTGGGGATCTTTTTGCGCGAGTTCACCTTCGGGCATACCAAACAACTCGCCGCAGTGGCCCGCGAGCATCTGATCGCACTGGCGGCGCGCACCCCGCTGCTGGCTGGCGCCGACGAGCGGATGTTTTTGGACATCGACTCGCTGCTGCGCCCGGTCTACGGCCACGCCAAGCAGGGCGCCTCCTTCGGTCATGCCAAGATCGCCAGCCGCGCGCTGCTGCGGCTGGGCCTGTCCCCACAGATCACCACCATCTCCACGGCGACCGCCGCGCCGGTGATCGCCGAGGCGCAGCTACGGAGCGGCAAAGCCGCCTCCGGGCGCGGTGCCGCATACCAGCTCAAGCAGGCGATCACCACCGCGAAAGCGATCAACCCCGACGCGCCGATCCTGGTGCGCGGCGACTCAATGTTTGGCACCAAGAAAGTGATCACCACCTGCATTCAGCGAGGCGCCGAATTCTCCCTGTCGATCAGCCGCAACAAGCGCATCAACGCCGCGATCGCCGCCATCGACGAGGCCGCCTGGACCCCGGTGCACTACCCGGGCGCGGTCGAAGACCCCGACACCGGGGCGTTGATCTCCGATGCCCAGGTCGCCGAAACCCCCTACACCCTGCGCCTGGCCCGCGGCCGAACACTGACCGTGCGGCTGGTAGTGCGCCGGGTCAAAGACGCCCGCCACCTGGATGCGTTGTTTCCGGTGTGGCGCTATCACCCGTTTGTCACCAACTCCGCGCTGCCGGTCGACCAGGCCGATATCACCCACCGACGCCACGCCATCATCGAAACCACCTTCGCCGATTTAATCGACGGCCCACTGGCACACATCCCGTCGGGGCTGTTCGCGGCCAACTGCGCCTGGCTGGCCTGCGCGGTGATCGCCCATAACCTGCTGCGCGCCGTCGGCACCCTCGCCGGTGGCCACCATGCCGTGGCCCGCGGGGCTACCCTGCGCCGCGACCTGATCAACATCCCGGCCCGCTTCGCCGCCCCGGCCCGCAAACCAATGCTGCACCTACCCGCCCACTGGCATTGGCGAGCCAGATGGAAGGCCCTGTGGCACAACGTCATCGGTTACCCGATCGCGCAACCCCGCGCCGCCTGACCCCACCTTCCAAGCCCTGTCCGCCCCGCCATCCCAGGCCCGACCCAAGGAACCCAAAGGAAAGCTGGTACAGGCCAGCGGATCACCCACGCCCCACCGCGCCACACTCGGCCGCATCCCAAAACAACCGCGTCGACGGCAACACGAAATCACCCATCCACGGATTCAGGCTTAGCCTGGCGGCGATGCGAAGTCGAGAACGCCTACGTTAGCGGGGAGTTTCCGGTGTCGCCGTCGACAACGTGAGGGCAGTGGCTAACGCGTGCCACGAGTCCGTGATCGCGACTGCGCCGGCATCAATCAGTTCTGCACTGCGACAAGGCCGTTCGTCGTCAGGAACGAACATCAGGTTACCGACGGTGACGTAGCCGGCCGCGACCGCGGAGGTGACGCCGGACACCGAGTCTTCAATGGCCAGGCCATGGTGGGCGGCGATGTCCAGTACTTCGCCGGTATGCAGGTAGACGGCGGGGTCTGGCTTGCTGGTCGGCACCGGAAGGGAGTCTTCCGCGCTGAAGCGCGATGGCGCTGGAATGAGTGCGTCGAGGCCGGTGGCGGTGAAACACGCGTCGAGGCGCGGGGAGGCGCTGGAGCTGACCGCCGCCAATGCATACCGCGAGGCGAGGGCCTGCAGCGGAGCGAGCACCTGCGGGTCTGGCCGTAGCGTGGCGGCCAGATGAGCGGTGACGTGGTCGCGTTCCCGGCGGACCCATTCCTCGAGTTCCTCGGCGCCCAGTGCGCGCCCGGCTGCCACGTCGAAGGAGGAAGCTACGACGGCACCGGGACGACCATCCGCCAGTGTCGGTTCCATCGGCACCCCGGACTGCGTGGCCAACTCGATCGCGGTGCTGCGGAAGTTCTTTCCGACGGCCTGTCGGCGCAGTTCCTCGGCGGTGAACGGGGCCGTCACACCGAACCTGGCCAGAAAGTGATTGATTACCTCGACGGAGGCGGCAAATGCCGGCTTTTCGGAAGGAAAGAGGTTGTCGTCAGCGTCACAGAGCAAAGTCGTGATAGGTGTGGGGTCGAATTCGCGCACCACCCGCAGCCCGCGTTGGTTCATCGCAGCACCAGCTCCCGGGCATGGTCGCGCAGCGCTCGACGCAATGTAGGTATCACACCGTGCTCGTCGATGTCCGAGATCATCTCGCCGAGGCGCTCAGCGAAGCCGGGGATGAAACGCAGTTCGGTGAAGATCTCGTGGCGCAGCAGCGCCACTGGGTTGTTGCCCGGCATGGCCGCCAACCTGGTCAGCAACCCTGACTGCGGATCGTCGATAGGGATCTTGCGGCCCTTGAGGTCGTGGCCGCGCAGATACCGGGCCCACCCGGCGACGGCCAACGTCAGCAGGGTGTGCGGTCTGTGCTGTGCGATCGCCTCCTGCAGGGACGGCAGCAGGAACGACGACATCTTCATCGACCCCCGGCGCGCCAATCGCGACAACTGGTCGCTCATCTGCGGATTGCTGAGCCGGGTGAGCAACGTGGTCCGATATTCCGCGGTGTTCATCCCGGCTATCGCCGGCAGCAGTGGCTGGATTTCGTCGCGCATGAGTTGCTCGACATAGCCGGAGATGACCGGGTTTCTCATTGCCTCGGCGGTGCGCTGGTAGCCGGCCAGCGTGGCCAGCGGGGCCATCGCAATATGGGTTCCGTTGAGCAACCGGGTCTTGACGAGCTTGTGGCCGCTGACGTCGGTGACGAACTGGGCGCCGACCTCGTCGAGCGGCGGACGGTCGTCGCTGAACGTGTCTTCGATGATCCATTGCGAATACGGTTCGGTCAGCACCGGCCACTTGTCGGCGATGCCGAACGTGTGCTCAACGAATTCGCGCTCCGTGTCCGAGGTTTGCGGAGTGATTCGGTCGACCATGGTCGACGGAAATGCGACATGGTGATCGATCCAGCGAGCGAGCTCCGGATCCTTCAATTCGGCGAACGACACCAGCGCGGTCCGCGCCACCTGGGTGTCGCCGGGAATGTTGTCGCAGCACAGCACGGTAAACGGGGCGATACCGGCGCGGCGGCGCCGGTCAAGCGCCTCGGCCAGGTACCCCCACGCGGTGACAAAGCAATCCGACGCGACTAGATCGGCACGCACGTCGGGGTGGGCAGCGTCGAACTCGCCGGTGGCCGGGTCGAGGAAGTAGCCGTTGTTGGTGATCGTCAAGCTGACGACGCGGGTCCGGGGATCGACTAGGGCGCGGCGGACCGCGGCGCTGTCGACCGGTGCGTAGTGGTAGGAGCCGATCGAGCCGACCACCCGGGCGGTTTGGCGGTCGTGGCCGCGTTGCACCACCGTGTACAGGCCATCTTGAGCCGAGAGCAGGTCTTTGACGTCGCGGGAGTGAAGACTGACAGCACTAACTCCCCACTGGTCCGAAATGCCCTGGGAGGCAAGCTCATCGAGGTAAACAGCCTGATGGGCACGGTGAAAGTTGCCTGCGCCGATATGAACGACACCCCGCTGAAGTGTCGCTCTGTCATAGGTTGGCACGTCGATCCGCTGCGAATGCAAGGGCAACGTGGCGTCGCTTAGCGGAAGGCCGGTGGGACGGTGCTCGGTGACAAGGCACGGAAGGCTGTCAACGTAGCGCATCGGTCGCCGAAGATACCTCGCGTCAAATCGGGTCGGTCAAGGCTGCAGGTCCCGGCCACGCGAGATATCCCTCGCATTAGCAGGCCTTTAACCCCGATGGTGAAATGCGCCACACCGGTCTGCGGAGCGTAGCTTTAGCAGCATGGATTCGCCGCGTGCTTGGCCTTCTGAGCCGACCGCGCAGCCGCGGGTGAAGCTGACCAACGCCGACAAGGTGCTCTACCCGCCCGCGGGCCGCAGGCGAAAAGCCGTCACGAAGGCCGAGGTGTTCGACTACTACACCAGCATCGCCGAGGTGATGGTGCCACACGTCGCCGGACGCCCCGCCACCCGCAAGCGTTGGCCCAACGGCGTGCAGGCGGCGTCGTTCTTCGAAAAACAACTGGCCTCGTCGGCGCCCGACTGGTTGCCCCGCGCCTCGGTCGTGCACTCGTCCGGAACCACCACCTACCCGATCATCGACACCAGCACCGCGCTGGCCTGGATCGCCCAGCAGGCCGCGCTGGAGGTGCACGTGCCGCAGTGGCGCTTCGTCGCCGAGTGGACGCGCAACGGCGAAGAGCTAAAGCCCGGCCCGGCAACGCGATTGGTGTTCGACCTTGACCCAGGTGAAGGTGTGACGATGCGGCAGCTGACCGACGTAGCACGCATGATCAGGGATTTAATCGCCGACATCGGGCTCACCACCTTCCCCGTCACCAGCGGCAGCAAGGGCATACACATCTATGCTCCGCTGGACAAGCCGGTGAGCAGCAGGGGCGCAGTGGTGTTGGCCAAACGTGTGGCCCAGCAACTAGAGAAGGCGATGCCGAAGCTGGTCACTGCGACGATGACCAAGAGCTTGCGGGCGGGCAAGGTGTTCGTCGACTGGAGCCAGAACAACGGGTCGAAGACGACGATCGCACCGTATTCTCTGCGTGGCCGGGCACAGCCGACCGTGGCCGCGCCGCGCGCCTGGGAAGAACTCGACGACCCCAAGCTTCGGCAACTGCGCTACGACGAGGTGCTGCAGCGGGTGTCCCGAGACGGTGACCTGCTGGCGCCCCTTGATGCCGACATCAATGTGGATCGACTCGCCAAATACCGCAGTATGCGGAACCCGTCGAAAACCCCAGAACCGGTGCCCAACGCTAAACCAGCTGGGGGACAAAACAATACGTTCGTCATTCAAGAGCATCACGCCCGTCGGCTGCACTACGACTTCCGGCTCGAGCGCGACGGTGTGCTGGTGTCGTGGGCGGTTCCGAAAAACCTGCCCGAGACCACGGCGGTCAACCATCTTGCGGTGCACACCGAGGACCATCCCTTGGAGTACGCCATGTTCGAAGGCACCATCCCCAAAGGGGAGTATGGGGCCGGCAAGGTGATCATCTGGGATACCGGCACCTACGACACCGAGAAGTTCCGCGACGACGAGGTCATCGTTAACCTGCACGGCAGCCGGATTTCCGGCCGCTACGCGCTGATCCAGACTTCCGGCGACCAATGGCTGGCACACCGCATGAAAGAGCAGAAAGCCTTCGAGTTCGGCGAGCTCACCCCCATGCTGGCGACCGAGGGCTCGGTGGCCAAGTTGACGGCCGGCCAGTGGGCGTTCGAGGGCAAGTGGGACGGGTACCGGCTGCTCGTCGAGGCCGACCACGGCGGGCTGCGGGTGCGGTCGCGCCGCGGCCGAGACGTCACCGCCGAGTATCCGCAATTGCGCGCGCTGGCCCGCGATCTCGCCGACCACCACGTGGTGCTCGACGGCGAGATCGTGGCCCTCGACGAATCTGGGGTCCCGAGATTTTCCGAGATGCAAAACCGGGTGCGCGCCACCCGCGTCGAATACTGGGCTTTTGATTTGCTCTATCTGGACGGGCGCCCGCTGCTGCGGGCCAAATACCGCGACCGGCGCCGGCTGCTGGAAACCTTGGCCGGCGGGCGGAGTCTCGTTGTCCCCGAATTGATACCGGGCGACGGTGCTGCGGCCCTGAAATACTCGAGCACTCACGGCTGGGAGGGAGTCGTCGCCAAGAAACTCGACTCCACATATCAGCCGGGCCGCCGTTCGATGTCATGGATCAAGGACAAGCATTGGCGCACACAAGAAGTGGTGATCGGCGGCTGGCGTGCCGGCGAGGGTGGCCGCACCAGTGGCATCGGGTCGCTGCTGATGGGCATCCCCGCCGACGGTGGCCTGCACTTCGCCGGCCGGGTAGGCACTGGGTTCACCGAACGCGAGCTCACCCGTCTCAAGAAGACCCTGGCGCCCCTGCAAACCGGCGAATCCCCGTTCAACGCATCCCTTCCCGCTCGTGACGCCAAGGGTGTGACGTTCGTGAAGCCAACGTTGGTCGGCGAAGTGCGCTACAGCGAATGGACGTCGGATGGCCGGCTGCGCCAACCTAGCTGGCGGGGACTGCGGCCGGATAAAGAGCCACACCAGGTAGTGCGAGAGGAGTAGAACCGCATGCGGTGGGTGACCTATCGAGACGACGGTGGCGAGCGCACGGGCGTGCTCTCCGGCGAGGAGGTCCACGCGATGCCGCCGGGCGTAACACTGCTCGACCTGATCGAGCGCGGCGCCGACGGGCTGCGTGTGGCCGGCGAGGAGGCGCTGCGCAGGCCGGCCACGGTGCGTCTCGACGAGGTGTCGCTCGCCGCGCCGATTCCCCGCCCGCCGTCGATTCGCGACTGTTTGTGCTTTTTGGACCACATGCGCAATTGCCAGCAGGCAGCCGGCGGCGGCCGGGTGCTCAAAGACGTCTGGTACCGGATCCCGGCGTTCTACTTCGCTTGTCCCGCAACTGTTCTCGGTCCATACGACGACGCACCGATTGCCCCGGGAAGCGCTTGGCAGGACTTCGAATTGGAGATCGGCGCAGTCATCGGAACAACTGGCAAGGATCTGTCTGTCGAGCAAGCCGAAGACGCGATCATCGGCTACCTGATCTTCAACGACTGGTCCGCGCGGGACCTGCAGCGACTGGAAGGCCAGCTGGGAATCGGCCAGGCCAAGGGCAAAGACGCCGGGGTGACGCTCGGGCCGTATCTGGTCACACCCGACGAACTCGAACCGTACCGCCGCAACGGCAAACTGAGCCTCGAGGTGACCGCGTTGGTCAACGACACCGTGATCGGCTCCGGGTCGACCGGCACGATGGACTGGACTTTCGGTGAAGTCATCTCCTATGCGTCGCGCGGGGTGACGCTGGTTCCAGGCGACGTGTTCGGTTCCGGCACCGTGCCCACCTGCACGCTCGTCGAGCACCTCACCGACCGGGAGACCTTCCCGGGCTGGCTGCACGACGGCGACGTGGTCAGCCTGCGGGTCCAAGGGCTCGGGGAGACACGCCAAACGGTGCGCGCCACAGCCTCGCCGCAACGGTTGGCGGCGCGACCCAACCCGGATGTCAAGCCGGACAAGCCGCGCGTGAACCGGGCACCGGCAAAGGTTCCGTACACCCGTGGGCTGCACGAGGTTGCCGACCGGGTGTGGGCGTGGACCCTGCCGGACGGGGGATACGGCTGGAGCAACGCCGGCCTGGTCGCCGGCGACGGCGCGTCGCTGCTCGTCGACACGCTGTTCGACCTGCCGCTGACCCGCGAAATGCTCTCCGCGATGCGGCTCGTCACCGACCACGCGCCCATCACCGACGCCCTGATCACTCATTCCAACGGTGACCACACCCACGGCAACCAGCTGCTGGACGCATCGGTGCGCATCATTGCGGCCAAAGGCACCGCCGAGGAGATTGCCCACGGCGTGGCGCCGGAGATGCTGGCCATGATCCAGACCGCGGATCTCGGCCCGGTCGCGACCCGCTATGTGCGAGATCGGTTCGGGCCCTTCGATTTTAGTGGGATCACGGTGCGCAACGCCGACCAGACCTTCGACGACGAGCTCACCATCGAGGTCGGCGGCCGGCCCGTGCGGCTGCTGAATCTCGGACCCGCCCACACCGCCGCCGACAGCGTCGTGCACGTGCCCGACGCCGGCGTGTTGTTTGCCGGTGATCTGTTGTTCATCGGGTGCACGCCGATCGTGTGGGCTGGGCCGATCGCCAACTGGATCGCGGCCTGTGACGCGATGCTCGCGCTGGATGCACCCACCGTGGTACCCGGACACGGACCGGTGACCGATCCGGATGGGGTCCGTGCGGTCCGCGGGTATTTCGTGCACGTCGCCGACGCCGCAGAGGCCGCCTACCGCAAGGGTCTGTCGTTCGTCGAGGCCGCCGAGACCATCGACCTCGGCGAGTACGCGACGTGGCTGGACGCCGAACGTGTCGTCGCCAACGTCTATCGGCGCTACCGCGAGCTCGACCCCGACACCCCCCACCTAGAGCCGACGGCGTTGCTGGTCTTGCAGGCCGAGTGGTTGGCCAAGCACGGCTAGACCTTCGTGATCACCTTCTCGGCGAACGTCTCCAGGTTGCGAATCTTGGCGTCGAGCGGCTCGGTGTCGGGTCCCTTGGCGTAGGGTGCGCGAAAACCCACGATCACGTCGGTGACACCCTTGTCCTCCAGTCGTTTAACGCCGTCAACGGTAAAGCCTTCGGGGGAAATCACATGGATTTCGAACGGGCCGGTCTTCCCCTCCTCGTCGCGGAACCGCTTGAGCCGCGCGAGCAGCCGGTCAAGGTCGTCCGGCCCGCCGCCCCCGTGCATCCATCCATCGGCGCGGGCCGCGCGGCGCAGCGCGGCATCGGCATGGCCCCCGACCAAGATCGGGATCGGCTTAGTTGGTGCCGGGGTCATCTTTGCCTTGGGAATGTCGTAGAACTCGCCGTGGAACTCGAAGTAGTCGCCGGTGGTAAGCCCTCGAACGATTTCGATGCATTCGTCAATTCGCCTGCCGCGCTTAGCGAATGGCACGCCCATCAGCTCGTA
The DNA here is from genome assembly GCF_009936235.1 of Mycobacterium xenopi. Classification (NCBI taxonomy): domain Bacteria; kingdom Bacillati; phylum Actinomycetota; class Actinomycetes; order Mycobacteriales; family Mycobacteriaceae; genus Mycobacterium; species Mycobacterium xenopi. The sequence continues at coordinate 1,267,855 of NZ_AP022314.1, forward strand.
ATCCTCAGGCCAGGGGCTGGTGCCGACGCCCAGGCCAACCCGGTCGCCGATCAAGGCCGCCAGTGAACCGGCCTGCTTGGCCACCAGTGCCGGCGGTCGGACGGGCAGTTTGAGGACGAAGAAGTTGAACCTCAGCGTAATCGTCACCGCGCCCAACGCGGCCGCCAAGACGAACGCCTCGATGAACGGTTTGCCGTCGAGAAATTCCCGGCTGCCGTCGGGAGTGTATGGATACTTCGCGTCGGACTCTAAGGGGTAGGCGAGGCTGTCGGGAATGGTCATGGCGGTATATCCGGCCGCTTCGGCCGCCTTGGCCAACGGGATGTAGAACGCCGGGTCGGTCATGGCCTCCGCGTAGCTGAACCGCACACCGCCTCCTGGACTCGGATGGAAAAACCCGGGCGCCCAAATACTAAGCGCGACGTCAAGGCGCTTCGCGCAGGTTTCAACGCTGGTCCATGCGATAGCGCACGCCTCGCATCAGCGCGGTGCGCTTGCGAACGGCGGCATGCCCACGCCGACGATGGTGTGGGTGTGCTGCGGTGTTTCTTCAACGATGCGCGCGGGCGCGCTGCGCTCGCCGACAGCCAGTGTGACCGTCCGTGTCCGCTGGAGAAGATCCGTCGGCAAGTTATCGAAAAGAGTGCCTTGCCAATGGAATTGGCCGTCGATCGGGTCGACATAGCCGGTCAGTCGGACCCGCACCGGCCGGTCGGTGTCGGCAATCCTGAGGGTGGCCGGGCCGTCGTAGGCATGGTCGTTCAGGTCGATACTCGACGACAGGTCAAATGCCGACGCCACCGGCGGCCACCCCGGACACCGCAGATATACCCGCTCGTTGAACACCTGCTGGCTGCTGCGGCGCACCTCGATGCGGGCGCTGTCCCGCCGAGCCATCAATCGCAGGCAGTCGATGATGTGGCGCTCCTGCGCTTGGTAATCGGGCCCGGTGATTAGGAAATAGTTGGGGAAGCCGTGCACGGCCACACCAAGGTAAGGCTCCATGCCGTCGTGCCAAGCCTGCCGAAGGGTGATTCCGCGAGTGCCGACCAACGAGTCGTCGCGAACGTGATCGGCGATGCGAAAACCGGTGCCGTAGATGATCGCGTCGACGTCATGGTGCTCCCCGTCGCACGTGCGGATGCCGTTGGGGGTCACGGCGTCGATGGGGGCACCCACCAGTTCGGGCCGCCGCTTCGGCGCGGCTTGCTGCACTGGCCATGCGTGGCGGCGCACCCAGCGTTTGGTGCGCGTAGCCGGTCCGGGCAGCATGGGGACGAACCGGCGGGGCGAATACGCGAACACCGCGACTGATGCCGCCGATGCAACCAGCCGCTCGATTTCCCGGCCGCCGGTGCTGTCTGCGCCTATCACCGCGACGCGTTTGCCGGCTGGATCGAAATCACGGCTCGGCGTCGCCGAGTGAAACCACATACCCCGAAAGTCGTGCTGTCCCTGAAGCTTTGGGATCCACGGGACGAACAGCCGACTGTCGGTGGCAATTGCCACGCGGCCACGGCAGGTCTGGCCGCCGCTGGTGGTCAGCGTCCAGGTGTCGGTGTCGTCGTCGAAAACGGCGGTAAGGACACGATCTTGCAGAACAAAACAGGTGAGGCCTGCCTCCGTGAGTGCTGTTCGCGCGCACGCCGCTTCCGCACCGCCCCCGGCGACGACGACGTCGTGACGCGGCTCAGCGGTAGCGGCCGTTTTCGTCACAGAAATCCGCTGCGGGCCCACTGCCGGCGCGCGATCGGGCCCATCAACCCGACTTCGGTCAAAAACGCTGCCAGCGGGGCAAAGCCGGCTCGCTGAGTCTCGTGGCGGTGCGCGCTGTGGAGCGCGGTCAGACGCGCCTGGCGCACGTTTAAGCCGGCGCGAGCGTAAGGGATCGGATTGGTGAACAGGTAGCGGAAAAACAGGCCACCAAGCCCGTTGATGTTGGCCATGAACCACTTGTTGAGCCTGGGCATTTCGGCCACCCGCTTGCGCAGGCCGTCGCGCGCGAACTGGATGTGACGAGCCTCTTCGGTCACGTGAATCCGCATCAGCCGCTGGACCATTGGCTGTAGCTCGGGATCGTCCATCATCTGCCGCTGCAGGGCGTCGAAGATTTCCTCGCCGATCAGTGCGGCCACCCACAGCATCGCGCCGCGGAACACTAACGGCAGCGCGTTGATGATGATCCGGTGATACAGCCGCGGACGTACCGGCTTGGCGCCGACCCGCTCGATGGCCTTGCCGAACATCACCATGTGCCGGGTTTCGTCACCCAGTTCGGTCAGCGCATAGTGCGACTCGGACGCCGTCGGATCCTCATGCATGAGCCTGCGCAACAGGGCCTGGTTGAGGATGTTCTCGAACCAGATTCCCGCCGAGAGCGTGTTGACGAATTCCTGGCGGGACAGTTCGATCCGTTGCGCGCGGGTCATCTGATCCCACATCGGGGTGCCGTACAACGATACGGTCTTGGGCGGCAGGTAGAACTTGTCCGGGTCGAGCGGGGCGTCCCAGTCGATGTCGACGATCGGTGCGTAGGACTTCTTCACCGACCCCTTCAGCAAGCGCTCCGAAAACTCTTCGCGACTGGGGCCGGTGGACTTCACCGGAGTGGTCATGGTGCCGCTCCTTCGTCGGTGTCGTGCCCTCGACGGTAAAAAGCACCCATGAAGATGTCAATACCTATGGTATCGGGTACTTCAGGTCTCGGCTACCGATGACGGCTGGCGGCGCGTAGAAGTTGTGTCGTGGCGGTGGGCAGGTGGTGGCAGCTGGCGCTGCGGCGAACCGGTCACGGACGACGACCCGTGGGGCTACGGCAACTCGCTGGAGTGGGCTGTCACTGGATACATCTGACTACATCTGACCAATTAGCTTGTGGTCGCTGGTGGTGACCAGGTTCTACACCATTTCACCGCGGGAGCGTCGGCGTGGCGGAAACGGCCTGCGCGGGTCAGGGTTTGGGTTGGCTCCGTTTCGATGGCCATGCGGCCGGATTACCCGCGACGGGCGCGCACCAACCCGCACTAAGCTGTGCTGGCAAATGACCAGTCGGCATATCCACGTCATCGGCATCGGGGCCGGCGACCCCGGATACGTGACTGTCCAAGCCATCGAGGCGCTCAACGACACCCAGGTCTTCTTCGCAATGGACAAGGGTGAGGCAAAGCGCGATCTCGTGGCATTGCGTCGTGAGATCTGCGCGCGGTTCATCCGGGAGCCGGGTTACCGATTCGTCGAACTGCCGGACGCGCCGCGCGCGAAGGATGTCCGCTACCTCGAGTCGGTGTGCGACTGGCATGCGGCCCGGGCGCGGGTGTGGGCCAGCGCGATCGCCACCGAACTGGCCCCGGGAAACGTAGGGGCATTTTTGGCGTGGGGCGACCCGTCGCTGTATGACAGCACGCTGCGCATCCTCGCGGCGGTGGCCGCCGAAACCGACATCAGCTATGACGTGATCCCCGGCATCACCGCCGTGCAGGCGCTGACCGCCCGGCATCGCATCCCCCTCAACGACGTCGGTGAGCCCGTCCTGATCACCACCGGCCGACAGCTGCGTGCCCACGGGTTGTCCGGCTCGGCGGTGGTAATGCTCGACGCCGACTGCTCGTTTCGCGTCTGCCCGCCCGATACCCGGATTTGGTGGGGCGCCTATTTGGGCACCGACCACGAGCTGCTGGTGTCCGGCACGGTCGCCGAGGTGGGGGAGCAGATCGCGGCGCTACGCGCCGACGCCCGAGAGCGGCACGGCTGGATCATGGACACCTATCTAGTCCGCGCCTAGTGCGCGTCGCCGCCGAGTGATTCAAGCGCGCGGTAGGCCCGCCACGCCTTGGCGATACCGATTCGGCGACCAGCAAAAGCACCGCGCGGACCTGGGCCATGCCGGCGCCGTGACCCAGTGCCAGATCGACGTGCAGGGCAAACGACTCGTCCAGTGTCCCGTTGAGAACGTCAGTGGCGATGGTGCACAAAGCCCGCTCGCGGACCGTCAGATCCGGTCGCCCCCACCTGTCGGCGTACTGCCGCTGGACGAAGCCGGCGAATTGGGCGTCGAGGCCGTCGATTCGGTGCAGTGTCGTCGCGTCCACCTCAAGACGATCAGCGCGCTGCGGATCAGGCGCGTCGGCGCCATCGATCTCAGCGAGCGCAATCAGTGCCTCAGCCGCGGTCGGGTATCCGACATACGGCGCGAGGTGGTGTACCGCTTCGCGGATCGAAGCGACGGAAACACCTTGGGACCGAGCCATTTCGACGTGGGTTTTGAGCGCAAAGCCGAGGCTGCGGGCGCACAGGTCGGCGGCCACGAAGACAAACACCTTCTCCCGCATCGTCAGATTGGCGATGCCCCAGGCGTGCTGGCCCACCTCGATCGCCATCTGCGCAAAGTCTGCGTATAACGCGGCCACCGTGTCCTGGTTGGTCAATTTCGTCGCAGTACTCGCCGGTTGCGGGGCCGCCGAGCCGTAAGCGCTCGCAGCACGGTGCGCGCGACCACATCGGGATGGCTGCCGTTGCGTTCCCGGGCAAGTGCGTTGCGCGTCATCGACCGATACGTGGTGGCGTAGAGCTGGCGATCGGTGTCGGTCATCTGTTGCAGCACCCGCTCGGCGTCGGCTTCGACCTTGCCGACCGCGTCGGTACGGATGGACGCCGGTTCGATCAGGATGACGTGAATACCCCCGGGCCACAGCTCGCCCGCGAAACTTTCCTCAACTCCTCGTTCGACCTGTTCCGGAAATCCTTGCAGCACACCATGACCAGAGGCGTCGACTTGGACACCTATCTTGAGATCAATCTCGTCGGATCGCCCGATCAGGTGTGCGACAAAGTCGCGGCATACCAGCGGGCCGGCGTTGACCATCTCGCCGCGCTGTTGTTCGTCGGCAATACCGTCAGCGAAATGCGCGAGCAGATGCGGTTGTTCGCGCGCCATGTGGTGCCCAATTTTCCCGCCCACCCGAGGCGCTAGCGGCCGCCTTCATCTGCCCGGCTCGTTGCTCGACCCGTATCATCCCCGGACGTTTGCGTGGCAGGATCTGAACCCATGGGGCTCTTTGTTCTGCGCGCGGCACTGACCGGTTTCGCGCTGTGGGTGGTCACTTTGATCGTGCCCGGGATGAGCTTTGTCGGCGGAGATACCCGGCTGCAGCGGGTCGGCATCATCTTCGTCGTCGCGGTGATCTTCGGGCTGGTCAACGCGTTCGTCAAACCGATCGTGCAGATCCTGTCGATCCCGCTTTACATCCTCACCCTGGGCCTGTTTCACATCGTCGTCAACGCGTTGATGCTCTGGATCACGGCGTGGATCACCCGCCACACCACGCACTGGGGGCTGCACATCGACCACTTCTGGTGGACAGCGATCTGGGCGGCCATCGTGTTGTCGATCGTGAGCTGGGTGCTGTCGCTGGCGGTTCGCGACGTTAGCCGCGCCACCCGCGGGTGACCGGCACACTGAACAGATGCCCGAACTTCCTGAGATCGAGGCGCTAGCCGAGCATCTGCGCCGGCACGCGGTCGGTGAGACAATCGGCCGCGTCGACGTCGCGGCGTTTTCGGTGCTCAAGACCTTTGACCCGCCCATCACAGCGCTGCATGGCCAGACCGTCGCCGCAGCCGAGCGGTGGGGCAAATATCTGGGTCTGCGGGTCGGCGACCTGTTCTTCATAGCCCACCTGTCACGGGCGGGCTGGCTGCGCTGGTCCGACAACCTGCCCGCCACGCCGCTGCGCCCAGGTAAGGGACCGATCGCGCTGCGTGTGCACCTGGGCGCGCCCGGTCAGGGGCCCGGCTTCGACCTCACCGAGGCCGGCACCCAAAAGCGGCTGGCGGTGTGGTTGGTCGACGACCCCGCCCGGGTGCCCGGCATCGCGGCATTGGGCCCCGATGCGCTAGCGATCAGCCCCGACGACCTGGCCGGTCTGCTGGCCGGGCAGAGCGGCCGGGTCAAGACGGTGTTGACCGATCAGAAGGTCATCGCCGGGATCGGCAACGCCTACAGCGACGAGATCTTGCACACCGCACGGATTTCGCCATTCGCCACGGCCGCGAAACTCTCGCGTGAGCAGGTCGCCACGCTGCACGACGCGATGGTGTCGGTGCTCAGCGACGCGGTCACCCGCTCGGTCGGCCAACAGGCCGCGATGCTCAAGGGCGAAAAGCGCTCTGGATTGCGGGTGCACGCCCGTACCGGTTTGCCCTGTCCGGTGTGCGGGGACACCGTGCGTGAGGTGTCGTTCGCCGACAAGTCGTTTCAGTATTGCCCGACCTGCCAGACCGGCGGCAAGGTGTTGGCCGACCGGCGGATGTCGCGGCTGCTGAAGTAGCTGGGCTGATGGCGGCGACCCGCTGCGCCCGGCTTCGCCGCGCTGGCGATCGCCGCTGGGCTGATGGCGGCGACCCGCTGCGCCCGGCTTCGCCGCGCTGGCGATCGCCGCTGGGCTGATGGCGGCGACCCGCTGCGCCCGGCTTCGCCGCGCTGGCGATCGCCGCTGGGCTGATGGCGGCGACCCGCTGCGCCCGGCTTCGCCGCGCTGGCGATCGCCGCTGGGCTGATGGCGGCGACCCGCTGCGCCCGGCTTCGCCGCGCTGGCGATCGCCGCTGGGCTGATGGCGGCGACCCGCTGCGCCCGGCTTCGCCGCGCTGGCGATCGCCGCTATCCTGCCAGGGTGATTCGCCAGAAGATCCTCATCACCGGTGCGAGCTCCGGCCTGGGCGCAGAGATGGCGCGACAGTTCGCCGCCAAAGGCCGCGACCTGGCGCTGTGCGCCCGTCGCACCGACCGGCTCGACGAGCTGAAAACCGAGTTGACGCAGCAACATCCGAATAGCACGGTGGCCGTTGCCGCGCTCGACGTCAACGACCACGAGCAGGTGCCAAAAGTGTTCGCCGAGCTGTCCGACACGCTCGGCGGCATCGACCGGATCATCGTCAACGCCGGCATCGGCAAGGGGGCGCCGCTGGGCTCGGGCAAGCTGTGGGCCAACAAGGCGACCATCGAGACCAACCTGGTGGCCGCCTTGGTTCAGATCGAAACCGCGCTGGAGATGTTCAAACAGGCCGGTTCGGGACACTTGGTGCTCATCTCGTCGGTGCTCGGCGCCAAAGGAGTGCCCGGCGTCAAGGCCGCCTACGCCGCCAGCAAAGCCGGCATCCGCTCGCTGGGGGAATCGCTGCGCGCCGAATACGCGGGTGGTCCGATCAAGGTGTCGGTGATCGAGCCCGGCTACATCGAGTCGGAGATGACCGCCAAATCGGAGTCGACGTTGTTCATGGTGGACAACGAAACCGGTGTGCGGGCCCTGGTCAATGCCATCGAGCGCGAGCCGGGCCGGGCCGCGGTGCCGTGGTGGCCGTGGGCGCCGCTGGTGCAGCTGATGCGGGTGCTGCCGCCGCGGATGACCAAGTACCTCGCGTAGCGCGGCGCGGCACGAGCATGCAATTGCGCCCGCTCGCGGCAACCGGGCTCAGGCCGGACGGCCGCGCTCCACGCGGTATCGGCGCACCAGCGCGTCAGTTGAGCTGTCCGACTGCTGGTCCGGCGGCCCGTCACCGCTGATCACCGGCAGCAGCGCCTTGGCCTGCGTCTTGCCCAGTTCCACACCCCACTGGTCGAACGAGTCGATGCCCCACACCACGCCCTCGGTGAACACCTGGTGCTCGTAGAGCGCGATCAGCTGTCCCAGCACCGATGGCGTCAACCGGGTCGCCAGGATCGACGTGGTGGGCCGGTTGCCGGGCATCACCTTGTGCGGCACCACATCTGGTGGTGTGCCTTCGGCGGCGATCTCCTCGGCGGTCTTGCCGAAGGCCAGCACCTGGGTCTGGGCGAAGAAGTTGCTCATCAGCAGGTCGTGCATGCTGCCCGTGCCGTCGGCGTCCGGCAGGTCGTTGAGCGGTTGGGAAAAACCGATGAAATCGGCCGGTATCAGCCGTGTGCCCTGGTGCAGCAGCTGGTAGAAGGCGTGCTGGCCGTTGGTTCCCGGCTCACCCCAATAGATCTCACCGGTATCAGTGGTGACGGGTGTGCCGTCGGCGCGCACCGACTTGCCGTTGGATTCCATGGTCAATTGCTGCAGATAGGCGGCGAAGCGTGCCATGTCGTTGGAATACGGCAGCACGGCCCGCGATTGCGCGCCAAAGAAATTGGAGTACCACACTCCGATCAGCCCCAGCAGAGCCGGCGCGTTGGACTGCAGCGGTGCGCTCTTGAAGTGCTCGTCGACGATGTGGAAACCGGACAGGAACTCGGCGAACCGTTGTCGGCCGACGGCGGCCATCACCGAAAGCCCAATCGCCGAGTCGACCGAATACCGTCCGCCGACCCAGTCCCAGAATCCGAACATGTTGGCGGTGTCGATGCCGAACTCCTCGACCAGCTTCTTGTTTGTCGAGACCGCGACGAAATGCTTGGCCACCGCGGCGTCGCCGAGTGCCGCGGTCAGCCACCGCCGCGCGGCGGTGGCATTGGTCAGCGTCTCCAGCGTGGAAAACGTCTTCGACGAAACGATGAAAAGTGTTGTGGCAGGGTCTAAGTCAGCCAGCTTCGCGGTCAAATCCGCGGGATCGACGTTAGACACGAAACGCGCCGAGATGCCGGCGTCGGCATAGTGGCGCAGGGCCTGATACACCATCACCGGACCGAGGTCCGAGCCGCCGATGCCGATGTTGACCACGCATGCGATGCGTTTGCCGGTAGCGCCGGTCCACTCGCCGCTGCGCACCCGGTCGGTGAAATCCCCCATCGCGTCGAGCACCGCGTGCACGTCCTCGACGACGTTTTGGCCGTCGACGACCAGCTCGGCGTCGCGCGGCAGGCGCAGCGCGGTATGCAGCACCGCCCGGTTTTCCGAGGTGTTGATGTGCTTGCCGGCGAACATGTCGTCGCGGCGCTGCTCAAGGCCCGCCGCATGCGCCAGGTCGATCAGCAGCCTGAGCGTTTCGCGCGTTACCCGGTGTTTGCTGTAGTCGATGTAGAGGTCGCCGACCGTCACCGTGAAATCGCGACCGCGGTCAGGGTCGTCGGCGAACAGCTGGCGCAGGTGGGTGTCTTTGATCTCGTCGTGATGCCTGCGCAGGGCGTGCCACGCGCTGGTGGCGGAGATGTCAGGAATCTGTTGGACAGAGGCCATGGGTTCGACCCTAGTGCGCTCAGCGTGACCGGAAGCGTCGCGGCAGCCGCAGATAGGAGCGAATCGCGTCGCTGTAGGGCCACGTGCCCGCGGCCAGTTGCTCGTCGAGGTACCGCTCGAACGGTATGGTGCCCACCGCATGCTCGGGTGTTAGGTTGCCGCCGGTGCGGTAGCCGCGAGAGACGCGACCGGGCAGGGGTAGCGACACCACCGGTCGTCGTTTGCCCACCGCCGCCAGATACCGCCGGGCCAGCTCGGCGATCGGTAGCACTTCCGGGCCACCCATCTCGGCGACCCGCCCGGCGGGACCGTCTAACGCGAGTTCGGCCAGGCGTGCGCCCACCTCGCGAACATCGATGGGCTGCGCTCGCCACCCCGCCGGGACCACCAGGATCGGCGGTTTGGCCAGCATCCGCAGCGCCGCGGCGATCAGATCGTGAAATTGCGTGGTGCGCAGCACTGTCCACGGCAACCCGGAGCCCATGATCAGCTGCTCGTCGGCGAGCTTGCGCTGGTAATAGCCGAGCGGTACCCGGTCGACACCGACGATCGAAATGAAAACCAGATGCGGTTTTGCGGCCGCAAGCGCAGCATCGACGACGTGGTGAGCCGGGTCGACGCAGTGCACGATCGTGTCGACGTCCCGCATCGCTTCGGTGAGTCCTTCGCCGGTACGGACATCGCCCACCACATGGGGTGCGCGGCCGATCGAACGCAGACCGCGGCTGAGAACGCGCACCTGCGCTCCGGCATCGAGAAGGCGTTCGCTGACGACGCACCCGACCGTTCCGGTGCCACCGGTGACCAGGATCAGCTCGGCCATGATGCGGTCACCGAGGCGGTTCGACAAGTGCCCAGCACCCGCTGCAGGTCAGGTGTCATGGCCGGCAGTTGCGCACCCCGGTACTCCCAGCCGTGGGTCGACCGACACCATCGGGCAACACCAGGTGTTCGCATGCGTCATCCCCGCCTGGGGCCTAGTGACCGAGCCGACCTCGGCCCATCCGAAGCAAAAGCATGGCCAGATCTTTGCCGTCGGGACCAAGCTCGCTGTAGCGCTCGATGACCTTCATCTCACGGCTGTGCACCAGACGGGTGCCGCCGGAGGCCATCCGCAGCTTGCCGATTTCCCGGGATATCTCGGTGCGGCGTTTGACTGCGGCGAGGATCTCGGCATCGAGGCGGTCGATTTCCTGCCGCAGCTCGTCGATGTCAGGAAGCTGTTCGGTTTCCATGGGTTTGGTCTCCGCGTTCTCGTTGTGTGGGGGTCTTGGTCTCATCCGGTCCGGGGCCTCACACAACAGACGAGCCCCGGATGTGAACCGCGGGGCTCTGGAAAGCAGCTAAGCCACAGGCACCGCTGGCCGGTACCCGTAGAAAAATCGGCGACGCGACTCTTGGGTCGAGCCACGTCTACGAAGCTGCGGTTTGAGCACGGATCGAGTGTGCCACTAACGGTCGCGCCAGCGCAAAAACTGTCGGCGAACGGCGGTAAGTTTGGATCGACATGACCGCCGGTGACGATGCACGGCGAAGCGATGAGGAGGAGCAGCGCATATTGAGCGTGCATGTGACCGATGCCAAGCCCGCCCGTGAAGCAGAGCAACTCCTCGACGGGCTCAACCCCCAGCAGCGACAGGCCGTTTTGCACGAGGGTTCGCCGCTGCTGATCGTCGCCGGCGCAGGCTCGGGCAAGACGGCGGTGCTGACCCGCCGCATCGCCTACCTGATGGCGGCGCGCGACGTCGGCGCGGGGCAGATATTGGCGATCACCTTCACCAACAAGGCGGCCGCCGAGATGCGCGACCGTGTGGTGCAGCTCGTCGGAGCGCGCGCGCGCTCGATGTGGGTATCGACGTTTCACTCGATGTGCGTGCGGATCTTGCGCAATCACGCCTCGCTCATCGCGGGCCTGAATTCCAACTTTTCGATCTATGACGCCGACGATTCCCGACGCCTGCTGCAGATGGTCGGCAGGGATATGGGTCTTGACATCAAGCGGTACTCGCCTCGTCTGCTGGCCAACCGCATTTCCAACCTGAAGAACGAGCTGATCGACCCCGAAAAAGCGGCGGCCAGCGTGTCCGATGGTACCGACGAGCTCGCCCGCACGGTCGCCGCGGTCTACGCCGAATATCAGCGGCGGCTGCGCGCGGCCAATGCGCTGGACTTCGATGACCTGATTTCAGAGACCGTTTGGGTATTGCAGACGTTCCCGCAGATCGCCCAGCATTACCGGCGCCGGTTCCGGCACATTCTGGTCGACGAGTACCAGGACACCAACCACGCCCAGTATGTGCTGGTGCGGGAATTGGTCGGTCGTGATGTGGAAGACGAAGTCCCTCCCGGCGAGTTATGCGTGGTCGGCGACGCCGACCAGTCGATCTATGCGTTTCGTGGCGCCACCATCCGCAACATCGAAGACTTCGAACGCGACTACCCGGACGCCACAACGATTCTGCTGGAACAGAATTACCGCTCCACCCAAAACATTCTGTCTGCGGCCAACTCGGTGATCGCACGCAACTCCGGGCGGCGCGACAAGCGCCTGTGGACCGATGCCGGTGCGGGCGAGCTGATCGTCGGTTATGTCGCCGACAACGAACACGATGAAGCGAGGTTTGTCGCCGAGGAGATCGACGCACTCGTCGAGCGCGGCGAAATCACCTACCAGGATGTGGCCGTCTTCTACCGCACCAACAACTCGTCGCGGTCGTTGGAAGAAGTATTCGTCCGCGCTGGCATCCCCTACAAAGTCGTTGGGGGAGTGCGGTTTTACGAGCGCAAGGAGATCCGCGACGTCGTCGCCTACCTGCGGGTTCTGGACAACCCAGGCGACGCGGTCAGTCTTCGGCGCATCCTCAACACACCGCGGCGCGGCATCGGTGACCGGGCCGAGGCGTGTGTAGCGGTGTACGCCGAGAACATCGGTGCCAGCTTTGCCGACGCGCTGGTCGCCGCGGCCGAAGGCAAGGTTCCGATGTTGAACTCCCGTTCGGCGAAAGCGATCTCGGGCTTCGTCGAACTGCTCGACGATCTGCGGGGCCGTCTCGGCGACGACCTCGGCGAGCTGGTGGAGGCCGTGTTAGACCGGACCGGATACCGCGCCGAACTCGAGCCCTCCAGTGATCCACAGGATTTGGCCCGGCTTGACAATCTCAACGAACTTGTAAGCGTCGCACACGAATTCAGTATTGACCGGGCGAACGCCACCGCCTTCGACGAGTCTTTACACACTCCCGAAGACGAAGACGTGCCCGACACCAGCGTGCTGGCGGAGTTCCTTGAGCGGGTGTCGCTGGTCGCCGAGGCCGACGAGATCCCCGAGCAGAATTCAGGCGTTGTCACCCTGATGACCCTGCACACGGCGAAGGGCTTGGAGTTCCCGGTGGTGTTCGTGACCGGTTGGGAGGACGGGATGTTCCCGCACATGCGGGCGCTGGATGATCCGAGCGAGCTCTCCGAGGAACGCCGGCTGGCCTACGTCGGCATTACCCGGGCCCGCCAACGGCTCTACGTGAGCCGCGCCAAGGTCCGCTCGTCGTGGGGCCAGCCGATGCTGAATCCGGAATCGCGGTTCTTGCGGGAGATCCCGCAAGAGCTCATCGACTGGCGACGCAGCGATCCGGCACCGTCGGTCAGCGCACCGGTGACCGGCGCCGGCCGATTCGGCGCCCCCCGCCCCTCGCCGGCTCGCTCGACGGCGGCCGGCGTCCACTGCTGGTGCTTCAACCCGGCGACAGGGTCTCGCACGACAAGTACGGGCTGGGCCGGGTGGAGGAAGTTTCCGGGGTCGGCGACTCGGCGATGTCACTGATCGATTTCGGCAGCTCCGGCCGGGTCAAGCTGATGCACAACCACGCCCCGCTGACCAAGCTGTAGCCGGTGTTCTAATCGATGAGCCAGCGCTTGGTTCGGGGGTGCAGTGCGAGCACAACGCTGGCCACCGGCAACAGCGGAAGCGTGTGCACGATCCAGGCGACCCGCGCACCGGCGATGAAGATGCCGCCATAGGTAAGCAACGCGACCACCGCCCCGGCCGCGATGAGATAGCGGCCCAGGCTGCGACGCTGCAACAGCAGAATCACGCCCGCCACCGTGGCCAGGGCGAACACCAACGCCAAAAATCCCACCGCGACGCAGAACAGCCGGTCGGATCGCCACCAGCCCGCGATCAGGTCGGTGGCAACCACCGCGGTGGCCCAGCCGCTGACGAAGCTGACGGCGGAGGTGGCGACGGCTGTCGCGGAACCGGTCTGCCCGCTGCCAGCGCCGACCGCGCCGTAGCCGCCGGCCTGGCTCGGCCGCGCCGCACCCTCCCAGGCGGCCGGTCGTCGAGGAATCTGGGTGGTCTGGAACTGCTGGGTGATCGGAGGCAGCGGCGTGGTCGGTGCCCGCCGGATGATGCGCGTCCGTGGTTCGTCTTGCTGCGATGACGCTCCTGCCCCGGCTGAGGCGTTGTCGTCGGCTGGTGCTGTCGTCTCAAAGCCTTTCTGCCGTCGGTCGGTGGGTCGCTATCCAGGTTATCCAGAACTGGTCTTGCCCAACCCAGCCAAGCGGCCCGAGCTAGGCCCCGCCCAGTGCCCGGGATCGGCTTGGCCGCTCGGTTCAGCCCGCGTAATTGCCGACGCTGAGACCCCGCTGGGCCAGCCAGGGCACCGGGTCGACACGCGTGGTGCCGCCGAGAAGCACCTCGAAATGCAGATGCGGGCCGGTGGAGTTACCGCGGTTGCCCATGGTGGCGATCTGATCGCCCGCCATCACCCGCTGGCCGACGCTGACCAGCGTGCTGTTGACGTGACCGTAGAGCGTGACGGTTCCGTCGGCGTGGCGCAGCTTGACCCACATCCCGTAACCGGCGGTCGGGCCGGCATCGATGACCACACCGTCGGACACCGCCAGGATCGGGGTTCCGATCGAATTCGCGATGTCGATGCCGGCGTGCAGCACCCCCCAGCGGTATCCGAAGTTCGACGTGAAAATGCCCTTGGTCGGCATGACGAACAGTGGCTGCTGAAGCCGGGCCTCGCGTTGGGCGCGCTCCTGGGCGAAGGCGACTCCTTTGGCGAGCTCCTCGTTGTGCACCGCGATATTGGCGGCCGGCTTGACGGTGATCATCTGCATGCCGCGTGCCGAGGTCGTCGTCGCCCCGCCGTTGAGGGGCGATGCGTCGGCGGCCAGCACCGTCTCGGTCTTGGCGGCATTGGACGGGTGGGTCGCCGAATGCGCAGCCGCCGCCGCGGCGCCTGCCGCCATCGCCGTGATCAGCACGCGTCCGCGCACCGCACTGCTAGCCGGCTTGCGATGCTGGCCACGTCGCCAGGGGATGGCGGTGGTGTCCACATCGTCATCCAGCTCGTCGAGCTCTTCGGCCACCAGGTACGGATAGGAGTCGTCGGCGCAGCGCTCGATGCCGGGATCGGGCTCGCTTGGAGCGGCCAGCCAGAGCGGGGTCAGATCGTCGGTGTCGTCCAGGTCGTCCAGTTCGGGTGCCCGCAGGACCTGCACCTCGTTGTCGAAAGCGCAGTTGTCGCTGAAGTCCAGATCGTCGAGGCTGCCGAACTCGTTGAACGGGATGATGTCGGTGACCTCGTTGCGGTCGAGGTCTGGCCAGCGGTCAGCGGATCCGCGAGGGGCTCCGGCTGCAGGAGACCGGGCAAAACGATGCTGGGTCAACCTGGAAAGTCCTCGGGTCGTAACCAAAGCGTTATCTGGACCCTGAGACGTTAACCACTTTCGGACATATGTGGCAACCGATGCCGAAAATCCAGCCGGGATTGTGATCTGAATCACTCGAGCTGCCCGGTGACCTGCACCACATCGACGGATGCGGCGTCAGGGCGCTTCAGCCGTGTCGATACAGTTCCCCGCAGGCGTGGTGCGCTACCACAGCCCGACGATGCACAGGCCGATACAGACAGTGAGCCAATGGATCTTTTCGAGTACCAGGCGAAGGAGTTATTCGCCAAACACAACGTGCCCACCACCCCGGGACGGGTGACCGACAGCGCCGATGACGCCAAGGCGATCGCCGAGGAGATCGGCCGCCCGGTGATGGTCAAAGCGCAGGTCAAAACGGGCGGCCGCGGCAAGGCCGGCGGCGTGAAGTACGCCGCCACACCCGAGGACGCCTATAGGCATGCCAACAACATCCTGGGTCTGGATATCAAGGGCCACATCGTGAAGAAATTGCTGGTATCCGAGGCCAGCGACATCGCCGAGGAGTACTACGTCTCCTTCCTGCTCGACCGCGCCAATCGGACTTACCTGGCGATGTGCTCGGTGGAAGGCGGCATGGAGATCGAAGAGGTCGCTGCCACCAAACCCGAGCGGCTGGCCAAGATTCCGGTTAGCGCAGTCAAGGGTGTCGACCTGGAGTTCGCCCGGTCCATCGCCGAGCAGGGTCATCTGCCCAGCGAGGTGCTCGACGCCGCGGCGGTCACGATTCACAAGCTCTGGGAGCTGTTCGTCGCCGAGGACGCCACCCTGGTCGAGGTCAACCCGTTGGTGCGCACTCCCGACGATCAGATCCTGGCGCTGGACGCCAAGATCACCCTCGACGCCAACGCCGCCTTCCGCCAGCCGGGTCACGCCGAGTTCGAGGACCGCGACGCCACCGATCCACTCGAGTTGAAAGCCAAGGAGAACGACCTCAACTACGTCAAGCTTGACGGGCAGGTCGGCATCATCGGCAACGGCGCCGGTTTGGTGATGTCGACCCTGGACGTCGTGGCCTATGCCGGGGAAAAACACGGCGGGGTCAAACCTGCGAACTTCCTCGACATCGGTGGGGGCGCGTCCGCCGAGGTGATGGCCGCCGGCCTCGACGTGGTCCTGGGCGACCAGCAGGTCAAGAGCGTGTTCGTCAACGTGTTCGGCGGCATCACCGCGTGTGACGCGGTCGCGACCGGCATCGTCACGGCGCTGCGGATGCTCGGCGACGCGGCCACCAAGCCGCTGGTGGTGCGCCTCGACGGCAACAACGTCGACGAGGGCCGGCGCATCCTGGCCGAAGCCAACCACCCTCTCGTCACGCTGGTACCCACCATGGACGAGGCCGCCGACAAGGCCGCCGAGTTGGCGAGCGCCTGACGTGGCGATCGCAAGCGCGGCGAAGCCGGGTGCAGCGGGTCGCCACTAAGAGGAAGGACGCGTAACTGATGGCAATCTTTTTGACCAAGGACAACAAGGTCATCGTCCAGGGCATCACCGGCAGCGAGGCCACCATCCACACCGCGCGGATGCTGAAGGCGGGCACGCAGATCGTCGGCGGCGTCAACGCGCGCAAGGCCGGGACCACCGTCACACACGAGGACAAGGGCGGCAGGATGATCAAGCTGCCGGTGTTCGGCAGCGTCGCGGAGGCGATGAAAGAGACCGGCGCCGACGTGTCGATCATCTTCGTGCCGCCGAGGTTCGCCAAAGACGCCATCATCGAAGCAATCGACGCCGAAATCCCGCTGCTGGTGGTGATCACCGAGGGAATCCCGGTGCAGGACACCGCCTATGCGTGGGCTTACAACGTCGAAAAAGGAGGAACGCAGGGCCCGCTGATCCGCATCATCGGGCCGAACTGCCCGGGCATCATCAGCCCCGGTCAGTCGCTGGTGGGCATCACCCCGGCCAACATCACCGGGCCCGGCCCGATCGGTCTGGTGTCCAAGTCGGGCACCTTGACCTATCAAATGATGTACGAGCTGCGGGATCTGGGTTTTTCCACGTCGATCGGCATCGGCGGCGACCCGGTGATCGGCACCACCCACATCGACGCGATCGAGGCGTTCGAGAAGGACCCGGAAACCAAGATCATCGTGATGATCGGTGAAATCGGCGGTGACGCCGAGGAGCGGGCAGCCGACTACATCAAGGCCAACGTGTCCAAACCGGTCATCGGCTACGTCGCCGGATTCACCGCGCCGGAAGGCAAGACCATGGGTCATGCCGGGGCGATCGTGTCGGGCTCGTCGGGCACCGCCGCTGCCAAGAAGGAGGCGCTCGAGGCAGCCGGCGTCAAAGTGGGCAAGACCCCATCGGAGACCGCGGCGCTGGCCCGGAAGGTCATGCAGAGCCTGTGACCCTCGATCCGCACACGCCCGTCGTCGTCGGCGTAGGGCAGGCCGCCGAGCGGATCGATGACCCCTACTACCGCGCGATGTCGGCGGTCGAGCTGGCGGCCGCTGCGGCGCGGGCCACGCTGGAGGACTGCGGCGCCGATGCCGCCAAGGTGGCCGCCGCGATCGACACCGTGGCCGGTGTGCGGCAATTCGAGATCTCCGGGCCGGCGCAGGCGGTTTTAGGCAAGTCCAACAACTATCCGCGGTCGGTGGCGCAGCGGATCGACGCCGATCCCGGCCGCGCCATCCTGGAGATCGTCGGTGGCCAGGGTCCGCAGCACCTGATCAACGAGCTTGCCGGCGAAATCGCCCGGGGGCGTTGCGAAGTCGCGCTGATCTTCGGCTCCGACGCCACCTCGACCACCCGTTATTTCGCCGGCTTGGACAACCGGCCGGACTTTTCCGAGACGGTCGAGGGCTCGCTCGAAGACCGCGGCCACGGGCTGGAAGGGCTCATCAGCCGCTACACGGTCATCCACGGCCTGGTCGACGCCCCAACGCAGTACGGGCTGCTGGAAAATGCCCGCCGGGCGTGGACGGGTCTGGGTCCGGCGGAGTATTTGCGCTCGATGGGCGAGCTGTTCGCGCCGTTTACCAAGGTGGCCGCGGCCAATCCGTTCGCGGCTGCGCCGGTGGAACGCAGCGTCGAGGAACTGATCACCGTCACCGAAAGCAACCGGATGATTGCCGAGCCCTACCCACGGTTGCTGGTTGCCCGGGATCAGGTGAACCAGGGGGCGGCTGCACTGCTGATGTCGGTGGGGGCCGCGCAGCGGCTGGGTGTGCCACCGGAGAACTGGGTGTATCTGCACGGCCACGCCGACCTGGCTGAGCAAAGTCTGCTGGACCGCCCCGACCTGGGGCATGCGCCGTCGGCGGTGATGGCGGTGCGAGAAGCGCTGCGGGTGGCCGGCATCGGCATCGACGACGTGGCCACCTTCGACCTCTACAGCTGTTTCCCGGTGGTGGTATTTAACATCTGCGACGGCATGGGCATCGCGCCGGACGACCCGCGGGGGCTGACCCTCACCGGCGGGCTGCCGTTCTTCGGCGGTGCCGGCAACAACTATTCGATGCATGGTGTGGCCGAGACGGTTGTGCGGATGAGAAGTGCGCCAGGGCAATTCGGACTTGTCGGCGCTAACGGCGGCATCATGAGCAAATACTCGGTCGGCGTGTACTCCACTACTCCCTTGGAGTGGAAGCCGGACCGCAGTGCGCAGCTGCAGGCGGAGATCGACGCGTGGCCTTCGGTGGCGGTGACCGAACATCCCGACGGTGGCGGCGTCGTGGAGACTTACACGGTCCGCCGGGACAACGGGCGGCTGACGGGGATCATCGTCGGCCGGCTCGACGCCGACAACAGCCGGTTTCTTGCCACCACCGAGGACAAGGAGCTGATCGCGCTGCTCACCGACGGCGATCCGCTCGGACAACCGGTTTCAGTGCGCTCCTTCGACTACGGCAACCGCTGTTTACCTCGTTGACCAGACGCAGACTCGCATTGTTCGGGCAACGATCGTGCGATTCTGCGTCTGCTCGCGCTAGGCGGCAGCGGCGAGCTTGCCGGCCAGGCGTTCGACGTAGGCGGCCACTTCCTGCTCGGATCGGTCAGGCAACCCGAAAAGCACTTCGGTGACGCCCAATTCGGCCCAGTGGGCAAGTTTTTCAGGCACCGGCTTGAAGTCCAGGGCCACAATTTGCGGCGCGCCTCTGCGCCCGGCGCTTGCCCAAACGTCCTGCAATAGCTTGACCGGCTCGTCGATGTCCACGTCGCGGGGAGTGGTGATCCAGCCGTCGGCGCTGCGGACAATCCACCTGAAGTTCTTCTCGGTGCCCGCGGCGCCGACCAACACCGGGATGTGTCGCTGCACCGGTTTGGGCCAAGCCCAGCTAGGTCCGAAGTGGACGAATTCTCCCTCATAGGCGGCTTCTTCTTGGGTCCACAAGGCTCTCATCGCCTCGATATATTCGCGCAGCATCGTGCGCCTGCGCCCGGGTGGGACGCCGTGGTCGGCGAGTTCGTCGGTGTTCCAACCGAATCCGACGCCGAGACTCACCCGGCCACCCGACAAATGGTCGAGGGTGGCGATGGATTTCGCCAAGGTAATCGGGTCGTGCTCGACGGGCAGCGCCACCGCGGTGGCCAGGCGCACCCGGGAGGTGACTGCGCACGCCGTGCCCAGGCTCACCCATGGATCCAGGGTGCGCATGTACCGGTCGTCGGGAAGCGACGCGTCACCCGTCGTGGGATGCGCGGCCTGCCGCTTGACCGGAATGTGAGTGTGCTCGGGCACATAGAAGGTGTGGAAGCCATGGTCTTCGGCGAGGCGCGCGGCCGCCGCTGGGGTGATGCCGCGGTCGCTGGTGAAAAGCACAAGCCCGTGATCCATGCCGAGAATTAGAACGTGTTCACCCACCGCGAGCAAGCGGCGCCGGTAGAAGCTGCGATGACACGCCAGTCGCCGCGACACCCCCGCCGCCAGGTGCGCTAGCGTGGATGGTCGAATCGCGTCGCAACGCCTGCCCTGACAAGTCACGGCGTTAATGGAGCGGTCCACGCAGCGTCGCGCGGAAGCGGCGCCCTGGGGATACAGCGTCGCAACACAGTGGCGCCCCAACGGCACTGATGCACAGGAGAAGCCATGACGTACTCGCCCGGTAGCCCCGGATATCCACCCGCGCAGTCCCCCGGTTCCTACGGCGGCTCCCCACAGTCGTTCGCCAAATCCGATGACGGCGCCAGCAAGCTGCAGCTGTATCTGACCGTCGCGGTGGTGGCGCTCGGCCTGGCGGCCTACCTGGCGAGTTTCGGTCCCATGTTCACCATCAGCGCCGACCTGGGGCCATCCGGAAGCGATCTGTCAGGCGGTGGCGGCGGCTTGGCGATCGTTGCGGCCCTGCTGGCGGCGCTGTTAGCGGCGGTGGGTCTGCTACCCAAGGCAAAGAACTACACCGCCGTCGTCGGCGCGGTGGCGGTGGTAGGCGCCTTGCTGGCGATCTCTCAGGCGCTCAGCAGGCCCAGCGGCTTCTCGATCGGCTGGGCGCTGTGGTTTGTGCTGGCTTGCACGGTGGCGCAGGCGATCGTCGCGGTTGGAGCACTTTTGCTGGACGCCGGCGTCGTCACCCCGCCCGCGCCGCGGCCCAGATACGACCAGTACGCGCAGTATGGGCAGTACGGCACCCAGCCCGGCGGATATTACGGCCAGGCCGGCGGGCAGCAACACGCCCCGTTTCAGCATCATGGGCAGCAGCCGTCCCCGCAGCCTTCCGGCTATGGGTCGCAGTACGGCGGTTATTCCGGCCCGTCCACTGGCGGATTCGGCGCGGTCGGTCACCAGCAGGGCGCGCAGACGGGCCCGCAGCAGCAGTCTTCGCAGCAAGGTCCGCCCACTCCGCCGACCGGATTCCCCAGCTATGGCCAGCCGCCGTCTGGGTCTGGCCAGGGTGCTCAAGGTCACGGCCAAGGCAACTCCGGAAACCAGGGGGGAACCGGCCAGGGCCAGCAGCAGAGCCAGGGCCAGCAGCAGGGCCAGGGCCAGCAGCCGCAGTCGCCGTCCTCGCCATCGGGCCCACCGCCGTCCTAGCCAGGCGATTCTGCGCCTAGCCAGCCACCTGCGCGAAGACTGACCACAGGTGCAAAACAGTCGAGCAGCGAGCGCACACCAGGCGCGCGAGCTTCTGCGGGTGGCGTTCGGGCCGGCTGTCGTGGCGCTGGTCGTCATCGCCGCGGTCACGCTGCTGCAGCTGCTGATCGCCAACAGCGACATGACCGGCGCGCTGGGCGCCATCGCCAGCATGTGGCTCGGGGTGCACGATGTGCCGATTTCCATCGGCGGCCGTCAACTAGGGGTGATGCCCCTGCTTCCGGTGCTGCTGATGGTGTGGGCGACAGCGCGAACCACCGCACTGGCCACACCACCGGCGGCGTCTTGGTTCGTCATCCGCTGGATCGTGGCCTCAGCACTGGGTGGGCCGTTGCTTTGTGCGGCGATCTCGCTGGCCGTCATTCACGATGCCGCCTCGGTGATCACCGAGCTTCAAACCCCCAATGCGTTGCGCGCATTTGCCAGCGTGCTGGTGGTGCACGCGATCGGTGCCGCCGTCGGGGTGGGATCGAAAGTCGGGCCCCGGCTGCTGGCGGCCTCGCCGTTGCCGGGGTGGCTGGGCGGTTCGCTGCGCGCGGCAGCGGCGGGAGTGTTGGCGCTGATCGGACTGTCGGGGCTGGTGACGGCGGTATCGCTGGTTGTGCACTGGGCGAGGATGCATGAGCTCTACGCGATCACCGACTCGGTATTCGGCCAATTCAGTCTCACGGTGTTGTCGGTGCTCTATGCGCCGAACGTCATCGTTGGCGCGACCGCGGTCGCGGTGGGGTCCAGCGCCCACGTGGGGTTCGCGACGTTTAGTTCGTTCACCGTTTTCGGCGGCGACATCCCGTCCCTGCCGGTCTTGGCCGCGACCCCGGCACCGCCGCTCGACCCGGTGTGGGTCGGATTGCTGATCATTGGCGCCTCGTCGGGTGTGGCGGTGGGACAGCAATGCGCGCGACACCCGTTGCCGCTGGCGCCCGCGATGGGCAAGCTGCTGTCGGCGGCGGTGCTCGCGGCGCTGACGATGGCGCTGCTCGGTTACGCCGCCGGCGGAGAGCTGGGCAACTTCGGCGGCGTCGGCGTGGACCAGGCAACCTTCGGGATCGCGGTATTCCTCTGGTTCTCGGTTGTCGGCGCGATCACCGTGGCAATGGCCAACGGGATCCAGCGCGAACCCGCCGGACCTAAGTTCCGGCCGCAACCCGCAGAGGAGGTCGCCGCCGAGACACCGACGCCCTCCCAACCGGACCGCGACGACGCCGGCCCTGACATTGCCGATGAAGACACGCTGCTCCCTGTCGACGACGCACAAGACGACACCGGCCCGACGAGCGCCGAACAGTCGCCGAACGATTCAGATTGAGCCGCGATTGTCCGGTTCCTCCTCGCGCCGCGGGCGGCGCGCATCGTCACCGGACTAGGCTCGCCGTGTGCAGCAGCAACCGCTCCGCGTGCCCCCGAGCGCACCGGCACGGCTGGTGGTGCTGGCCTCGGGTACCGGTACGCTGCTCGCTTCACTGCTGGAGGCGGCCGCCGGAGAATACCCGGCGCGGGTGGTCGCCGTCGGCGCCGACCGCGACTGCCGGGCCGTCGAAATCGCCACGGCCGCATCCCTGCCCACCTTCATCGTCCGGCTCGCCGACCACCCCGACCGTGATGCCTGGGACACGGCCCTCACCGCTGCCACCGCAGCGCATACCCCAGACCTGATCGTGTCCGCTGGATTCATGAAAATCCTTGGTCCACAGTTTCTTTCGCATTACTCGGGACGGATCGTCAACAGCCATCCGGCGTTACTGCCCGCGTTCCCGGGTTCGCATGCCGTGGCCGACGCGCTGGCCTACGGAGTGAAGGTCACCGGCTGCACGGTCCACCTGATCGATGCCGGTATCGACACCGGACCGATACTGGCGCAACAGGCCGTTCCCGTCCTCGACGGCGACGACGAAGAGACCCTGCATGAGCGCATCAAAGTAGTGGAACGGCGGTTGTTGGTGGAGGTGGTGGCTGCGGTGGCAACCAGCGGAGTGACGTGGATCGGACGAAAGGCAACCATAGGATGAGCATCGACGACGACGGGCAAGGCACAGCGAGACGGCCGATCCGCCGCGCGTTGATCAGTGTCTACGACAAGACCGGGCTAGTCGACCTTGCCCGTGGTCTGCATCAAGCCGGGGTCGATATTGTCTCCACCGGCTCGACGGCGAAAACCATTGCCGACCGGGGTATCCCAGTCACGCCGGTGGAAGAGCTGACCGGTTTTCCCGAGGTGCTCGACGGCCGGGTCAAGACGCTGCATCCCCGCGTGCATGCCGGACTACTCGCCGACCTGCGGAAACCCCAGCATGCGGCAGCACTGGAGCAACTGGGCATCGCGGCGTTCGAGCTAGTGGTAGTCAACCTGTATCCGTTCACCCAGACTGTGGACTCCGGCGCCGGGATCGACGACTGCGTCGAGCAGATCGACATCGGCGGACCGTCGATGATCCGTGCTGCCGCCAAGAACCATCCCAGTGTGGCGGTGGTAGTCGACCCGTCCGGGTATGACGGTGTGCTGGCTGCGGTCCGCAAGGGCGGGTTCACGCTTTCTGAACGAAAACATCTGGCGGCGATGGCATTTCGACACACCGCCGAGTATGACGTCGCCGTCGCGAGTTGGATGCAGACAGTGCTCGCACCGGAGCAGCCGCCGGTCGCCTTCCCGGTGTGGTTTGCTCGAACATGGCGACGCTCGGCGCTGCTGCGCTACGGCGAAAACCCGCACCAGGAGGCCGCGCTCTACCGCGACACCAGCGCGGGGCCCGGGCTGGCGCAAGCTGAGCAGCTGCACGGAAAAGAGATGTCCTACAACAACTTCACAGACGCCGACGCTGCCTGGCGGGCCGCGTTCGACCACGAGCAGATATGCGTGGCGATCATCAAGCACGCCAACCCGTGCGGAATTGCGATCTCGTCGGTCTCGGTCGCAGACGCCCACCGCAAGGCGCACGAATGCGACCCGCTCAGCGCGTTCGGCGGCGTGATCGCGGCCAACACCGAGGTCAGCGTCGAGATGGCCGAGTATGTGAACACTATCTTCACCGAGGTCATCGTGGCACCGGCCTATGCTCCCGGCGCGGTCGATGTGCTGGCACGCAAGAAAAACATCCGCATACTGGTGGCCCCCCAGCCGACACGCGGCGGGACCGAGCTACGTCAAGTCAGCGGCGGGTTGCTGATCCAGCAACGCGACCGCCTCGACGCGCCCGGCGATAACCCGGCCAACTGGACGCTAGCAGCCGGCTCAGCGGCCGACCCAAATACCATGGCGGACTTGCTTTTTGCGTGGCGGGCTTGCCGCGCGGTGAAATCCAACGCGATCGTGATCGCGGCCGACGGTGCCACGATCGGCGTGGGCATGGGCCAAGTAAACCGAGTCGACGCAGCGCGGTTGGCGGTCGAACGCGGGGGTGAGCGAGTGCGCGGAGCGGTCGCGGCCTCCGACGCGTTCTTCCCATTCCCAGACGGGCTCGAGACGTTGGCGGCGGCGGGGGTTACCGCGATCGTGCATCCCGGTGGCTCGGTACGCGACGACGAGGTGACCGCTGCCGCAGCCAAGGCCGGAGTGACGCTGTATCTCACCGGCGCACGGCATTTTTCGCACTAGGTACATCGTCGCGTGGCTACTTAATCGGCTGCTGAACCTTTAGCCCGCACAATACGATCCGGCGCAAACCCAGCGACACGACATGCCGATGCGCGTCCAGGCCGTCGGACGCGGCACCTCGATGCCCAAACAGGCTGCCCTGCCAGTAGCCGCCCGAAGGGGGCGCACGCCGGCCACGCCGGTCGGCACGGATGTACCGTACCGAGGGTATCGGGCACCGTCAGCGGCCGATGATGAGAGCCAGTCGCGCCATCGTGATGGCAGCCGGCCCACCCAGGCCGGTGACCCGCGTCGCCGTGAAGCGTGATCATCAGTAATCCAGGACACTGTGACGCCGAACGCGGGCCGTCGTAGCGTGGAGTGGTGACTTTACCCACCGATCTGCCCCGCACCGTCGGCCAGCTGCGCGCCGCCGGGCATCGCGAACGTGGTGTCAAACAGGAAATCCGGGAGAATCTGCTCGCGCGCCTCGCCGAGGGCGCGGATGGCGAGGCCATCTGGCCCGGCATCGTGGGCTTCGACGAGACCGTGTTGCCCCAGCTCGAACGGGCGCTGATCGCCGGCCACGACATCGTGCTGCTCGGAGAACGCGGACAAGGCAAGACCCGGCTGCTGCGGGCCCTGGTCGGCCTGCTCGACGAATGGACACCGGTGATCGCGGGGGCCGAGCTGGGCGAACATCCCTACTCGCCGATCACCCCCGAGTCGATCCGGCGGGCCGCCGAGCTCGGCGACGAGTTGCCGGTCGCGTGGAAGCACCGCAGCGAGCGCTACACCGAAAAGCTGGCCACACCCGACACCAGCGTCGCTGACCTGGTCGGTGACGTCGACCCGATCAAGGTTGCTGAGGGTCGCACCCTGGGCGATCCGGAAACCATCGCCTACGGCCTGATCCCGCGGGCGCACCGCGGGATCGTTGCGGTCAACGAGCTGCCCGACCTGGCCGAGCGCATCCAGGTGTCGATGCTCAACGTCATGGAGGAGCGCGACATCCAGGTCCGCGGATACACGCTGCGGTTGCCGTTGGACGTGTTGGTCGTGGCCAGCGCCAACCCCGAGGACTACACCAACCGCGGCCGGATCATCACTCCGCTCAAAGACCGCTTCGGCGCCGAGATCCGCACCCACTACCCGCTCGAGCTGGAAGCCGAGATGGGCGTCGTCGTCCAAGAAGCACACCTGAGCGCGCAGGTGCCCGACCATCTGATCCAGGTGATCGCGCGGTTCGCCCGCTACCTGCGGGAGTCCAAGTCGATCGACCAGCGTTCGGGAGTCTCGGCGCGGTTCGCGATCGCTGCCGCAGAGACTGTCGCGGCCGCTGCCCGGCATCGCGGCGCGGTGCTGGGGGAGACCGATCCGGTCGCCCGGGTCGTCGACCTGGGGACGATCATCGACGTGCTGCGCGGCAAGCTGGAATTCGAATCCGGCGAGGAGGGCCGTGAGCAGGCGGTGCTCGAACACCTGCTGCGCCGTGCCACCGCCGACACCGCGGCCAAAGTGCTGGGCGGCATCGACGTCGGACCGCTGGTCGCGGCGGTGGAGGCCGGTTCGGCGGTGACGACGGGCGAGCGGGTGTCGGCCAAGAATGTGCTGGCCGCGCTGCCGGACTTGCCCGTCATCGATGCGATCGCCAAGCGGCTGGGCGCCGAATCCGAGGGTGAACGCGCGGCCGCGCTGGAACTGGCTTTGGAGGCCCTGTATTTGGCCAAGCGCATCGACAAGGTGTCGACAGAAGGCGAAACCGTTTATGGCTAGACCTGCTAGGGGCCACTCGACGCGGTACTCGGCGTACACCGGCGGGCCCGACCCGCTGGCTCCGCCGGTGGACCTGCGTGAGGCGCTGGAGCAGATCGGCCAGGACGTCATGGCGGGCACCTCGCCGCGGCGGGCACTGTCCGAACTGCTCAGGCGGGGGACGAGGAACATGCCCGGGGCCGACCGGCTGGCAGCCGAGGCGAACCGACGTCGACGTGAGTTGTTGCGGCGCAACAACTTAGATGGGACACTGCAAGAGATCAAGAAGCTGCTCGACGAGGCAGTGCTAGCGGAGCGCAAGGCGTTGGCGCGCGCGCTCGACGACGACGCCCGGTTCGGTGAACTGCAGCTGGATGCGCTCTCGCCGTCGCCGGCGAAGGCCATACAGGAGCTGTCGGACTACAACTGGCGCAGCAGCGAGGCCCGCGAAAAATACGAGCAGATCAGGGATTTGCTGGGGCGCGAAATGCTCGACCAGCGCTTCGCGGGCATGAAGCAGGCGCTTGAAGGTGCCACCGACGAGGATCGTCGCCGTGTCACCGAAATGCTCGACGACCTGAACGAGCTGCTGGACAAGCATGCCAGAGGGCAAGACACCCAGCAAGATTTCGACGACTTCATGAACAAGCACGGCGAGTTCTTCCCGGAGAACCCCCGTAATGTCGAAGAACTGCTGGACTCGTTGGCCAAACGGGCAGCCGCTGCGCAGCGTTTCCGCAATAGTTTGACGCCGGAGCAACGCGCTGAGCTAGATGCCTTGGCGCAGCAGGCTTTTGGATCACCAGCACTGATGCAGGCGTTGGAGCGGCTGGATGCTCACCTGCAGGCCGCGCGTCCGGGCGAGGACTGGTACGGCAGCGCGGAATTCTCCGGCGACAACCCGCTTGGCATGGGCGAGGGAACCCAGGCCCTGTCGGATATCGCGGAGCTGGAGCAACTGGCTGAGCAGCTGTCGCAAAGCTATCCGGGCGCCACCATGGACGATGTCGACCTCGATGCGCTGGCCCGCCAGCTCGGCGACCAAGCCGCCGTCGACGCGCAAACGCTCGCCGAGCTGGAGCGCGCACTGCTCAACCAGGGATTTTTCGACCGCGGTTCCGACGGCCAGTGGCGGCTGTCTCCGAAGGCGATGCGCCGGCTCGGTGAGACGGCGTTACGTGATGTGGCCCAACAGCTTTCCGGACGACGCGGTGAGCGCGATCATCGACGTGCCGGCGCGGCCGGCGAACTGACCGGTGCTACCCGGCCGTGGCAGTTCGGCGACACCGAGCCGTGGAATGTCACCCGGACGCTGACCAACGCCGTGCTGCGGCAAGCCGGAACCGCGACAGCCGAATTGCCGATCCGGATCACCGTTGAAGACGTCGAGGTTTCGGAGACCGAAACACGCACGCAGGCAGCGGTTGCGTTGCTGGTGGATACCTCGTTCTCCATGGTCATGGAGAATCGCTGGATTCCGATGAAACGCACCGCGCTGGCGCTCAACCATTTGGTCAGCACCCGGTTTCGCTCGGATGCCCTGCAGATCATCGCTTTTGGGCGCTATGCGCGTACGGTCACGGCTGCCGAACTGATGGGCTTGGAAGGTGTATACGAGCAGGGCACTAACTTGCACCACGCGCTAGCGCTGGCCGGTCGGCATCTGCGACGACACCCCAATGCTCAGCCGGTTGTGTTGGTGGTCACCGACGGTGAGCCGACCGCGCATCTCGAAGACTTCGACGGCGAGGGCACGGCAGTGTTTTTCGATTACCCACCACACCCGCGGACCATTGCTCACACCGTGCGCGGGTTCGACGACATGGCGCGGCTGGGCGCTCAGGTGACCATCTTCCGACTGGGCAGCGACCCCGGGTTGGCGCGGTTCATCGATCAGGTGGCGCGACGGGTCGAGGGCCGCGTCGTCGTGCCGGATCTCGACGGGCTGGGCGCGGCGGTGGTGGGCGATTATCTGCGGTCTCGGCGGCGGCGTCGCTAGCCCTGCTCGCGACTACTGCTGCGGTTTCCGGTTTTTCCGCTTGATGCCGACCCCGCCCCACAGCGAGAAACCACGAATGGTCACCTTCGGTGCCCCGGGGGTGCCTTCGCCGTTGACGTGCTGGTCGAAGCCGCCCATCACGCCGTGGCCGTGGATCTCGACGTTGACCTCCGGGGGCAGCAAGATGGTCTGCCCACCCATGATCGAATACGCGTGGATGTCGACTTCGGTAGAGGTGAAGTCGGCGTAGCGCAAATCGATGACGCCGCCGCCCCACAACGCGAACGTCGTCAATTTCTTCGGGATCGGCCATCGGCCGCGCCGTTCGAACGCACCCATGATGGCCAACAGCAGGGTAGACGGCGCCGGTTTACAGGCCTCGCCGCGGCGCGGGCTCATCGAGGAACCCGGGAGATCGGCCCGAAGCCGATCCAGTTCTTGATACGTGGTCGCCGCATAGGCCTTGGTAAGCCGCTCCTCGTATTCGCTTAGTTGCAGGCGACCCTGCGCAGCGGCATCGGTGAGCAACTGCGCCACCTGTATGCGATCGGTGTCTGCGGCGCGCGACTCGCCCCGCACCTCGCGCTGCGCTTCTTTGCTCATCACTGCTGAGCCTACGACGAAGAAATTCGGCCGCAAGGCGACTTCGCTAAACTGCGTCGCCACCGTGCTGCGACACCCATCGCGGCGGTCGTTTCTGCAGGAAGGCGAGCATTCCTTCGCGGGCCTCGTCCGAGACGAACAGGCGTGCCGAGTCGACGCTGAGCCGCTCGGCGTCGCGGTCGAAGCCCTCGAGCACCGCGGCCGTGGTCAAGGCCTTCGACGCGGCCAACCCCTGCGGCGACCCCAGTTCCATCTCCGCGACCAACGTCGCCACCGCGGCGTCGACATCGTCTGCCGCCAGGGTTACCAACCCGATAGCCGCGGCTTGCTGCGCGTCAAATTTCTCACCGGTCAGGTAGTAGCGCGCCGCCGCGCGGGCTGACATCTTTGGCAGCAAGGTCAGTGAGATGATCGCCGGCGCCACCCCGATCCGCGCTTCGGTCAGCGCGAAGCTGCTGCGTGGACCGGCCACCGCGATATCACAGGCGCCGACCAGCCCCAGGCCGCCCGCACGGACGTGACCGTCGATGGCGGCAATCACCGGCAGCGGCGACTCGACGATCGCGCGCAGCAGCGAGGCCAACTCCCTGGCGCGTTCGGCCGCGGTGTCGAAGGGGTCGCCGCCCGATGCCTCCGAGAGGTCCGCACCCGCGCAGAACGTGCCGCCGGTGTGGCCGAGCACCACCATGCGCACCGCTGTGTCGGCAGCTGCGTCCCGCAGCCCCTGGTGCAGTTGGCTCACCAGTGCGCTCGACAGCGCGTTGCGGTTGTTCGGAGAATTCAGTGTCAGCCGAGCGACGTTTCCGTCGACCGCGTATTCGACCAGGGTATCCATCAGTAGGAGCGCGGCAGACCCAGCGACGTCTGGGCGATGAAATTGAGCACCATCTCCCGGCTCACCGGTGCGATCCGCGACAGCCGTGACGCCGTCAACGCCGCGGCGATCCCGTATTCCTTGGTCAGCCCGTTACCGCCCAGCGACTGCACGGCCTGGTCGACGGCCCGCGCAGATGCTTCGCCCGCAGCGTATTTCGCCATGTTGGCCGCTTCGGCGGCACCCATGTCGTCGCCGGTGTCGTACAGCGTGGCGGCTTTCTGCATCATCAATTTCGCAAGTTCGATCTCAACGTAGTTCTGCGCCAGCGGATGCGACAGCCCCTGGTGGGCACCGATCGGGGTGTCCCACACCTTGCGTGTCTTGACGTAGTCGGTGGCCTTACCGAGCGCGAAGCGTCCCATACCGACAGCGCTGGCCGCACCCATGATCCGCTCCGGGTTTAAACCGGCGAACAGTTGGGCGATCGCGGCGTCCTCCGAACCGACCAGCGCGTCGGCGGGCAGCCGCACGTCGTCGATGAAGACTGTGAATTGCCGCTCGGGACTTATCAATTCCATCTCGATTGGGGTGTAGGTAAAGCCGGGCGCGTCGGTGGGCACCACGAACAGCGCCGGCCGCAGTTTACCGGTCTTGCTCTCTTCGGTGCGGCCCACCACGAGTACCGCTTGGGCTTGGTCGACGCCGGAAATGAAAACCTTTTGGCCCGAAAGGATCCAGTCGCTGCCGTCACGGCGGGCAGTGGTGGTGATCCGGTGCGAGTTGGAGCCCGCGTCGGGTTCGGTGATGGCGAACGCCATCGTGATCGAGCCGTCGGCGATGCCGGGCAGCCAGCGTTGTTTCTGCTCGTCGGTGCCGAACTTGGAGATGATGGTGCCGTTGATGGCCGGTGACACCACCATCATCAGCAGTCCGCAGCCATGCGCCGACATTTCTTCCATCACCAGTGACAGTTCGTACATGCCAGCGCCACCGCCGCCGTATTTTTCGGGGAGGTTCACCCCGAGGAAGCCCAGTTTGCCTGCCTCGTTCCACAATTCGTCGGTATGCTGATGCGCTCGCGCTTTCTGCAGGTAGTAGTCCGGACCGTAGTTGGATACCAGGGCGGCGACCGCCTTGCGCAGGGCCTGGCGTTCCTCGTTTTCGATAAAGCTGGTGTCGGTCACGGTTGCGAGTCTCCTTCTGGTTGTTGGGGGGATGCATCGACGCGAGCCAACACCGCGCCCACTTCGACTTGTGCGCCGGGGCTGACGTCGAGTTGGGCCAGCACCCCGTCGGTCGGCGCGGTGATTGTGTGCTCCATCTTCATCGCTTCCAGCCACACCAGCGGCTGGCCGGCGGTCACCGTGTCGCCGACCTGAGCGCCGACCCGGATGACGTTGCCGGGCATCGGCGCCACCAGTGAACCCTGTTCGACGGCCGAACCCGGTTCCGGGAAGCGGGGCAGCGCCACCAGGTGAACCGGTCCGTGCGGTGAGTCGACGTAGATGTCGTCTCCGTAACGGGCGGTCTCGAACCGGCACGCCACGCCGTCGCCGTCAGCTAGCACCACCTCGTCGGCGGTGCAGGACATCAGGTGCACCGATTCATCATCGGGAAGCTCCAAACCCTTTCTAGTGAACCGATATTGGACACGATGGTCCTGGCCGCTGTCGTCGCGGAAGTTCTTGACCTGATACCCCGACGCCAGGTTGCGCCAGCCGCTGGGTATCGACCCGAACACGGCTGCCGTTGCACGGTTGTGTGCGGCGTCGGCGAGGGCGGCCGCGATCGCGGATAACCGGACCGCCGCCGCGTCGCACGGCGGTGCCGCCAGCTTCGACAGCCCGTGGGTGTCGAAGAACGCAGTGTCGGTGGCGCCGTCGAGAAAAGCGGGATGCCGCAGCACGTTGACCAGCAGATCGCGGTTGGTGCGAAGGCCATGCAGGCGGGCGCGGGCCAGGGCATCGGCGAGCACCCGCGCCGCCTGCAGGCGGGTGGGAGCATAAGAGATCACCTTGGCCAGCATCGGGTCGTAGTGGATCGACACCACCGAGCCGTCCGCAATGCCGGAGTCCAGCCTGATCCCGGTACGCCGGCCCAGGGTTTCGAACTTCGCGCGCACCCCGGGCACGTCGATGGTGTGCACCACACCGGCCTGCGGCTGCCAGCCGCGCGCCGGATCTTCGGCGTAGACCCGAGCTTCGATCGAATACCCTTGTGCCGCTGGAGATTCGGAATCCAATCGAGCGCCGTCGGCCACAGCCAGCTGCAGCTCGACCAGGTCCGTTCCGGTCGTCTCCTCGGTGACGGGATGCTCCACCTGCAGGCGGGTGTTCATCTCCAAGAAGTAGAAGTCGCCATCGTCGTCGGCCAGGAACTCCACGGTGCCCGCACCGGTGTAGCCGATCGCGCTGGCGGCCAGCCGGGCGGCGTCGAACAGCTTGGTTCGCATGCCCGGCGTGCGTTCCACGAGCGGGGAGGGTGCTTCTTCGATGATCTTCTGGTGCCGGCGCTGGATCGAGCATTCTCGTTCTCCGACAGCCCATATCGTGCCGTGGGTGTCGGCGATCATCTGGACTTCGACGTGATGGCCGGTGGCCAGGTAGCGCTCGCAGAACACCGTCGGGTCGCCGAACGCGGACTGCGCTTCGCGCCGGGCGGCGGCAACCTCGTGTGGCAGAGCCGATAACTCGTGCACCACCCGCATCCCGCGGCCACCGCCACCCGCTGAAGCCTTGACCAATACCGGCAGTTGCTCGGCGGTGACGGCGTCGGGGTCGAGTTCGGCAAGCACTGGCACTCCGGCCGCGGCCATCAGTTTCTTGGCTTCGATCTTCGAGCCCATCGCCCGCACCGCCGCCACCGGCGGGCCGATCCACGTCAACCCCGCGTCGAGTACTGCCGCTGCGAAATCAGCGTTCTCGGAAAGGAACCCGTAACCTGGATGCACGGCGTCCGCTTTGGCGGCGCGGGCTGCTGCGATCAGCGCCTCGGGATCGAGGTAGTCGTTGACCCGCCCTAGCCGCACCCGCAGGTCCGCCTCGGCGACGTGCGGCGCTTCCGCGTCTGGGTCGGTGTAGACCGCGACCGTGCTCAAGCCCAGCCGCCGGCAGGTCACGAAGACCCGGCGGGCGATCTCGCCGCGGTTGGCCACCAGAACCCGAGTGATTCCCATACCCATCACATCCGAAAGACGCCGAAGTTCGATGTGCCTTTAATCGGTGCATTAGCGACGGCGGACAAGCACATTCCCAGCACGGTCCGGGTGTCGCGCGGATCGATCACGCCGTCGTCGTAAAGCCTCCCGGAGAGGAACATCGGCAACGACTCCGCTTCGATCTGTGCCTCGATCGCCGCCCGCAGCGCAGCGTCGGCGTCTTCGTCGAATGCCTGACCCCGCGCTTGCGCGGCAGCGCGGTTGACGATGGAGATGACGCCCGCCAGCTGCGCGCCGCCCATGACCGCGGCCTTCGCGCTGGGCCAGGCGAACAAGAACCGCGGGTCGTAGGCCCGCCCACACATGCCGTAATGCCCGGCCCCGTAAGACGCTCCGATCAGCAGCGAGATGTGCGGCACGGTCGAATTGGAGACCGCGTTGATCATCATCGAGCCGTGCTTGATCATCCCGCGTTCCTCGTAGTCCTTGCCGACCATGTAGCCGGTGGTGTTGTGCAAGAACAACAGCGGGGTATCCGAGCGGTTCGCTAACTGGATGAACTGGGTAGCTTTCTGGGATTCCTCGCTGAACAGGATGCCGCGGGCGTTGGCCAAAATGCCCAGCGGATAGCCGTGCAGCCGGGCCCACCCGGTGACCAGCGACGAGCCGTACAACGGTTTGAACTCGTCGAATTCCGAGCCGTCGACAATGCGGGCGATGACCTCCCGCGGGTCGAACGGGATACGCAGATCAGACGGCACGATGCCCAACAGTTCCTCGGCGTCGTAGCGCGGTTCGACCACCGGCCCGGGCGCCGGCCCCAGTTTCTTCCAGTTCAGCCTGGCCACGATCTGGCGGCCGATGCGCAGCGCGTCGAGCTCGTCGAGGGCGAAGTAGTCGGCCAAACCCGAGATCCGGGCATGCATTTCGGCGCCGCCCAGGGATTCGTCGTCCGATTCTTCGCCGGTCGCCATTTTCACCAGCGGCGGGCCGGCCAAAAACACCTTGGAGCGTTCCTTGATCATCACCACGTGATCGGACATCCCGGGCACATAGGCGCCACCTGCCGTGGAGTTGCCGAACACCAGGGCAATGGTCGGAATCCCGGCCGCCGACAGCCTGGTCAGGTCGCGGAACATCTGGCCGCCGGGGATGAAAACCTCTTTTTGCGTGGGCAAGTCGGCGCCACCGGACTCCACCAGTGAGATCACCGGCAGCCGGTTCTGGAAGGCGATCTGGTTGGCCCGCAGTATCTTCCGCAGCGTCCACGGATTGCTGGTGCCGCCTTTGACTGTGGGGTCGTTGGCGACGATCATGCATTCCACGCCCGATACCGCGCCGATGCCCACGACGACACTGGCGCCCACCTGGAATTCGCTGCCCCACGCGGCGAGCGGGCACAATTCCAGGAACGGGGAATCGGGGTCGACCAACAGCTCGATGCGTTCTCGTGCGGTGAGCTTGCCGCGGGAATGATGGCGCTCGACGTACTTGGGGCCGCCACCCGCAAGCGCCTTGGCCAGCTCGCGGTCGATCTCGGCGAGCTTGGCGGTCAGTGCAGTAGCTGCCTCGGTGTAGGTGGGCGAGGCCGGATCGAGGGTCGATTGCAGGACTGTCATCGCTACCGCCGACGATGCAGAGCGAAGTGATGCGCAAGAGGCAAAGTGATCATGATCGATATCCGAGAGTCTTGGCGGCCAGCGCAGTCAGGATCTCCGTTGTTCCCCCACCGATGCCCAGGATTCGCATGTCGCGGTATTGGCGCTCGACTTCGGATTCGGCCATGTAGCCCATCCCGCCGAACAGCTGAACGGCGTGATGGGCCACCCATTCGCCGGCCTCTACTGCGGTGTTCTTGGCGAAGCACACCTGCGCGACCAGGTTGGTGTCGCCCGCGAGTTGGCGCTCCACCACATGGTGAGCGTAGACCCGGGCGACGTCGATGCGCCTGGCCATCTCGGCAAGGGTGTTTTGCACGGCCTGTCGGGAGATCAGCGGTCGGCCGAAGGTTTCCCGGTCGCGGCACCACTGCCCCGTGATGTCCAGGCAGCGTTGTGCACTCGAATACGCTTGCGCGGCAAGGCCGATACGTTCTGCCAGGAAAGCCTGTGCGATCTGGGCGAAGCCGCTGTTTTCGGCGCCGACAAGATTAGCCGCCGGCACCCGCGCGTCGGTGTAGGACAGCTCGGCGGTATCCGAGGAGCGCCAACCCATCTTGTCGAGCTTGCGGGTGACCTCGAACCCCGGTGTGCCCTTTTCCACCACCAGCAGCGACACGCCAGCGGCACCCGGGCCGCCGGTGCGGACCGCGGTGACCACGTAGTCGGCCCGGACCCCGGAGGTGATGTAGGTTTTGGCGCCGTTGACGATGTAGTGGTCGCCGTCGCGGACCGCGGTGGTGCGTAGATGACCGACGTCGGAGCCGCCACCGGGCTCGGTGATCGCCAGCGCACCGATCTTCTCCCCGGCCAAGGTGGGCCGCACAAACGTCTGGATGAGCCGCTCGTCGCCCGAAGCGATCATGTGCGGCACCGCAATACCGCAGGTGAACAGCGACGCATACACTCCGCCCGGCACGCCGGCTTCGTGCAGCTCTTCGCAGATGATCACCGAGTCGGCGCCGTCGCCGCCGCCACCACCGACTGCCTCCGGAAAGCCTGCGCCCAGCAGCCCCGCTGCGCCGGCGCGCCGATGCAACTCCCGCGGCAATTCCCCGATGCGTTCCCACTCGTCGACGTGCGGCAGGATCTCCCGTTCGGCGAAGGAGCGCACCGTCTTTCGCAGCTGGTCACGCTCCGGGGTGGTCCAAATGGTCACGGCAGCAGCCTTTCCGGGATGTCGACGTACCGGCTGCGCAGCCATTCTCCCAGCCCTTTGGCTTGCGGGTCGAAGCGCGCCTGGTAGGCCACGCCCTGGCCGAGGATGCCGTCGATGACGAAGTTCACCGCCCGAAGGTTGGGCAGCAGATGCCGGGTCACCGGCAGGTCGGCGGTCTCCGGCAGCAGTTGCCTCAGCAGGTCGACGGTTAGCGTGTGAGCCAGCCAGCGCCACTGCTCATCGGTGCGCACCCAGACCCCGACATTGGCCGAACCGCCCTTGTCACCGCTGCGCGCACCGGCCACAACGCCCAGCGGCGCCCGGCGGGTGGGGCCGGCCGGCAGCGGCTCGGGCGGCGGCGGCTCGTCGGCCGGGGCGAGAACCAGGGTTTCGCTGGCACAAGGGATATCGACCCGTGTGCCGTCGGCGTGCACGGCGACGTGCGGCACCTCGCCGGCGTCGACGTAGCCGGCGGTGAACACGCCGTAGACCTGGCCCTCGCCGGGCGGCGCGGTGACGGTAAAGCCCGGATAACTCGCTAGCGCCAGTTCTACTGCCGCAGAGGAGAATTGACGGCCCACGTTGGCGGGGTCAGGGTCACGGACCACGCAGTGCAACAGCGCGCTGGCCGCTTCTTCGGTATCGGCGTCGACGTGATCGGTGCGCGCCAGCGTCCACTGCAGCTCGGCCGGTTTGGCCGTCAAGCTGGATTCGAGCTGCCGGCGCACCAGCTGGGCCTTGGCTTCGATGTCCAGCCCGGTCAGCACGAACGTCATCGAGTTGCGAAACCCGCCGATGCTGTTCAGCGACACCTTGTACGTCGGCGGCGGCGGTTCGCCGAGCACCCCGCTGATGCGCACCCGGTCGGTGCCGTCGTCCGAGAGCGCGATGCTGTCCATCCGCGCGGTGACATCCGGGTTGGCGTAGCGCGCGCCGGTGATCTCGTAGAGCAGCTGCGCGGTCACCGTGTCGACGCTGACCTGCCCACCGGTGCCGGGGTGCTTGGTGATCACCGAGGAACCGTCGGCATAGATCTCGGCCAGCGGGAACCCGGCGTAGGTCAAATCGGGGATCTCGGTGAAAAACGCGTAGTTGCCGCCGGTGGCCTGGACTCCGCACTCGATGACGTGGCCGGCGACCACCGCGCCGGCGAGCCGGTCGTAATCGGTGCGGTCCCAGCCGAAGTGGGCGGCCGCCGGCCCGACGATCACCGAGGCGTCGGTCACCCGCCCGGTGACGACGACGTCGGCGCCGGACTTGAGGCAGTCGACGATGCCCCACGCACCCAGGTACGCGTTAGCGGTCAGCGGGTTGCCCAGCCCGAGCTCTTCGGCGCGCGGCAACAGATCGTCGCCTTCGACATGCGCCACCTGTACCGGTACGCCCAGACGCTGGGCCAATCCGCGCACCGCGTCGGCCAAGCCGCCGGGTTGAGCCCGCCGGCGTTGGCGACGATCCGCACCCCGCGGTCGTGGGCCAGCCCGAGGCATTCTTCTAGTTGGGTCAAAAACGTCTTGGCGTAACCGCGCTCCGGGTGCTTCATCTTGTCGCGGCCCAGGATCAACATGGTCAGCTCGGCCAGGTAGTCCCCGGTGACGTAGTCCAGCTCGCCGCCGGCGATCATCTCGCGCATCGCCGACAGCCGGTCGCCGTAGAAACCTGAACAGTTGCCGATGCGGACCGCCGAGCTCATTGGCGCCGCTCCCTCTCGTCGCCTCGCTTAACCATCGCCACCGGCGCGCCCCACGCGCATCCCTCCTCCAGCCGCACCAACCAACCGGTAGGTTAGCGGGTACCGCGGGTGCCACGTCAAGGATGCCTGTTTGTCGGTGGTTTTGGTCACGTGCCGGCCAACGACTATCCTGAACAGCAATCGCCGCCGCCAATGCGGCCCGAGCCTGTAGTTAACGAGCAAAAGTGCGAGTGGGGTACGCGCTAACAACAGGCTCGGCATTACCTACGAGGAGTAAGGCCCGATCATGGCTGTGCCCAAGCGCAGGACGTCGCGCGCGAACACCCGCAGCCGGCGCGCGCAGTGGAAAGCTGCCCGCCCCGAGCTTGTCAACGTCACCGTGGCCGGCCGGCAGCACAAGGTGCCCCGCCGCCTGCTCAAGGCCGCTCGCCTCGGGCTGCTCGATCTCGAGCGGCGCTAGGTGCACCGCCCGCGTCGAACGTGCCACCACGGCGATATTGCCGCCGAGTTTGCGACGTAGCTCCACGTTCGGCGCACGAGGCGCCGAACGCTTCTCAGGTCGCTCTCAGGCGATTGGATGACACTGGTGGCCGTGCGGATTCTTGTCGTTGATGACGATCGCGCCGTGCGCGAGTCGCTGCGCCGGTCGCTGTCGTTCAACGGCTACTCGGTGGCGTTGGCGGCGACGGTGTCGAGGCGCTCGACATGATCGCCAGCGATCGCCCCGACGCGGTGGTATTGGACGTCATGATGCCGCGGCTGGACGGCCTGGAAGTCTGCCGTCAGCTGCGCAGCACCGGCGACGACCTGCCGATCCTGGTGCTGACTGCACGTGATTCGATCTCGGAGCGGGTGGCCGGTCTCGACGCCGGCGCCGACGACTACCTACCCAAGCCGTTTGCACTGGAAGAACTGCTGGCCCGCATGCGCGCCCTGTTGCGCCGCACCAAGCCCGACGACTCCGCGGAGTCGGCCGCGATGACGTTCTCCGACCTGACGCTGGACCCGGTCACTCGCGAAGTCACCCGCGGGGAACGTCAGATCAGTTTGACGCGAACCGAATTCGCGTTGCTGGAGATGCTGATTGCCAATCCGCGACGGGTCTTGACCCGCAGCCGCATCCTCGAGGAGGTGTGGGGATTCGACTTCCCCACCTCGGGCAACGCGCTGGAGGTCTATGTCGGGTATCTGCGTCGCAAGACCGAAGCCGGAGGAGAGCCGCGGCTGATCCACACCGTGCGCGGCGTGGGTTACGTGCTGCGCGAAACGCCACCCTGATGTCACTGTTTCGCCGACGGCGCCGAGTTCCGCTGCGACCCACCACCTCGTTGTCGTTGCGGTGGCGGGTGATGCTGTTGGCGATGTCGATGGTGGCGATGGTGGTGGTGCTGATGGCAGCCGCCGTCTACGCGGTGATTTCGGCGGCGGCCTACAAGGAGATCGACAACCAGCTGCAGAGCCGGGCGCAGATGCTGATCGCGAGCGGGTCGCTGGCGGCGGACCCCGCGAAAGCCATTGAGGGTACCGCTTATTCAGACGTCAATGCGATGCTGGTGAACCCGGGCCGATCGGTATACACCGCACATCAGGAAGGCCAGACACTTCCGGTAGGTGGGCCAGAGAAGGCGGTCATCCGCGGCGACCTGTTCATGTCGCGGCGCACGGCCGGCGATCAGCGGGTGCTGGCGATCCATCTGCCGAACGGCAGTTCGCTGTTGATCTCCAAGAGCCTGGCGCCGACCGACGCGGTCATGACGAAACTGCGCTGGGTGCTGCTGATTGTGGGTGGTGTCGGCGTCGCGGTCGCCGCGGTGGCCGGGGCGATGGTCATCCGGGCCGGGCTGCGCCCGGTGGCGCGGCTGACCGAAGCCGCCGAACGGGTGGCCCGCACCGACGACCTGCGGCCGATACCGGTGTTCGGCAGTGACGAATTAGCAAGGCTTACAGAGGCATTCAATTTGATGCTGCGAGCGTTGGCCGAGTCTCGGGAACGGCAGGCGCGGCTGGTCACCGACGCCGGTCACGAGCTGCGGACCCCGCTGACGTCGCTGCGCACCAACGTCGAACTGTTGATGGCCTCCATGGAGCCCGGTGCACCACCGCTGCCCGAGCAAGAAATGGTCGGCCTGCGTGCCGACGTACTCGCCCAGATCGAGGAATTGTCAACTTTGGTCGGCGATTTGGTGGACCTCACCCGATACGACGCGGGCGAGGTGGTGCACGAACCGGTCGACATGTCCGACGTCATCGACCGCAGCCTTGAGCGAGTTCGCAGGCGCCGCAACGATATCCAATTCGATGTGCACGTCATCCCGTGGCAGGTCCACGGCGACTCCGGCGGTTTGACGCGCGCCGTGCTGAACCTTTTGGACAACGCCGCAAAGTGGAGCCCGCCCGGTGGGCGGGTCGGCGTGACATTAAGACAGCTCGATCCCGCATACGCCGAGCTGGTGGTGGCCGACAACGGTCCGGGGATCCCGCCGCATGAGCGCAGCCTGGTATTCGAGCGGTTCTTCCGCTCGGCGTCCGCGCGGGCGATGCCCGGATCAGGCCTGGGGCTCGCGATCGTCAAGCAGGTGGTGCTCAAACACGGTGGCGCGCTGCGGGTGGAAGATACCGTGCCGGGCGGTCAGCCCCCAGGCACGTCGATCTATGTGTTGCTTCCCGGGCGTCCGCTACCGGTTGCGCCCCACCCCGTTGACGGCGCCGGCCGCACCGCAGACTCGGGAAACTCTCTGAGTCCCGCGAACGTTGTCTCAGCGGATTCTCAGTCCACCCAGGCAGGGTAGTTGCGGTTACTGTTGAATCCGAAGCCCCATCCAAGAAAGAGCGACCCAGCGACATGACGAATCACCCGAGGTATTCGCCACCGCCGCAGCAGCCCGGATACCGTCCAGCGCCAAATCAGCCGACGGGCCCCGGCTATGTCGGCCCGGGCCCGCAGTACGACTGGCGCTTCGGCCAGCAGCCCCCTACCGCCAGCCATATGCTCCGTTCGGCGGAGCTGGGCAAGGCGCCCCGGTCGGGGCGCCTTCGCCGCTTTTCGGTGGTGTGGACCAAAAGCGTTCACGCACAGGGTTATTGGCGGTCGGTGCGTTGGCGATCGCGGTGGTATCGGCCAGCATCGGCGGGGGAGTGGCGTCGGTGGTCGAGCACGGGCAGCAGCCGGCGAGCAGTGCAGCCGGTGCGACGGTGGGCAGTGCGGCGCCTAGCGTGCCCGCGGCTAATGCGCCGGCGGGGTCGGTGGAGCAGGTCGCCGCCAAGGTGGTGCCCAGCGTGGTCATGCTGGAGACCGACCTGGGCCGGCAGTCCGAGGAGGGCTCGGGCATCATATTGTCGCCCGACGGGACAATCCTGACCAACAACCACGTCGTAGCCGCCGCCGCCAAAAACAGTCACGACATCGGCGCCAGCCCGCTGAAAACCACGGTGACTTTCTCCGACGGTCGCACCGCGCCGTTCACGGTGGTCGGCGCCGATCCGACTAGCGACATCGCGGTGGTGCGCGTTCAGGGCATGTCCGGGCTCAAACCGATCACGCTCGGTTCGTCGGCCAACCTGCGGGTGGGCCAACCCGTGGTGGCGGTCGGGTCGCCGCTGGGCTTGGAGGGCACCGTCACCACCGGCATCGTCAGCGCGCTCAACCGGCCGGTGTCCACGACGGGCGAGTCGGGTAACCAGAACACCGTGCTTGACGCCATCCAGACCGACGCCGCGATCAACCCCGGGAACTCTGGCGGCGCGCTGGTCAACATGAACGGCGATTTGATCGGCGTGAACTCGGCGATCGCGACCCTTGGCGCTGATTCTGCCGATGCGCAAAGCGGCTCGATCGGTCTGGGCTTCGCCATTCCGATCGACCAGGCCAAGCGCATCG
Organism: Mycobacterium xenopi; assembly: GCF_009936235.1. Taxonomy (NCBI): domain Bacteria; kingdom Bacillati; phylum Actinomycetota; class Actinomycetes; order Mycobacteriales; family Mycobacteriaceae; genus Mycobacterium; species Mycobacterium xenopi. The sequence continues at coordinate 1,309,037 of NZ_AP022314.1, forward strand.
CCGACGAACTGATCAGCACCGGCACGGCGTCACATGCCTCGCTGGGTGTGCAGGTGACCAGTGACAAGGACACGCCGGGCGCCAAGGTGGTCGACGTGGTGCCCGACGGTGCGGCGGCTCGCGCGGGGCTGCCCAAGGACGTGACCATCACCAAGGTCGACGACCGTCGGGTCAACGGCGCCGACGCCCTCGTCGCCGCGATCCGGTCGAAGGCTCCCGGCGACAAGGTCACGTTGACTTACCAGGATCCGGGCGGTGGCAGCCGGACCGTGCAGGTCACCCTCGGTAAGGCGGGCCAGTGATGAGAGTCGGCGCGCCGTGGTCAGACTCCAGATATACGGTGGCAGCTATGGAACAGCGTGCGGGCATCGTCGGCAGGGCACTGGTTGTCGTGGTCGACGACCGCACCGCGCACGGCGACGAGGACCACAGCGGTCCGCTGGTCACTGAACTGCTCACCGAAGCCGGTTACGTGGTCGACGGTGTGGTCGCGGTCGCCGCCGACGAAGTGGAGATCCGCAACGCGTTGAACACCGCGGTAATCGGCGGGGTGGACCTGGTGGTGTCGGTCGGCGGCACCGGTGTGACGCCCCGCGACGTCACCCCGGAAGCCACCCGCGACATTCTGGACCGGGAAATCCTCGGGATCTCCGAAGCCATCCGGGCATCGGCGCTGTCCGCCGGCATCGTCGACGCCGGGTTGTCACGCGGGCTTGCCGGGATATCAGGTAGCACGCTGGTTGTCAACCTCGCCGGCTCGCGCTATGCCGTGCGGGACGGAATGGCCACGCTGAATCCGCTGGCGGCGCAGATCATCGGCCAGCTGTCGAGTTTGGAGATTTAACTCCGGCTGTCGGGCCTTTTCAGCACCGGGTTGATACGCAATCGCGGTGAACACGCGCAACCGCGTGCCTGGGGGCATACCGTTCTTCGCGGCGGCATCATGTCGCCTCGCCATTCGCTGACGGGAGGTGGCTCGCGTGTTCAAGGGATTCAAAGATTTTCTGATGCGCGGTGACGTGATCACCGTGGCTGTCGGTCTGGTGGTGGCCCTGGCCTTTTCGAACCTGGTGAAAGCGTTCACCGACAGTGTGATCAATCCGCTTGTCGCGGCCGCGCAGCCTCATCACCCCCTCGGGTTGGGTTGGCAACTCGGCGACGCGGGCAACAAGACCACCTTCTTGGACATCGGGGCATTCATCTCGGCGATCATCTACTTCGTCGTCTTCACGGCGGTGGTGTACTTGGTGATCGTGGTGCCCTACCGGCATATCCAAAAACGCCGTGGAGTGACCGTATTCGGCGAGGAGCCTGCGACCAAGGCCTGCCCAGCATGTTTGTCCGACATTCCCGAGGCCGCCCAAAAGTGCAAGTACTGTGCCACCGAGCAACCCAAGACCAGCGAGGCGGTCAGTGCAGGGTAAGGGTCACCGTGTGAACCAGGGCGGCGCCGGCCACCGCGTGCGCGGTGCGCGCCGGCAACGCGACGAGCACGACTCGGTCATCGTCGGTGGTGCCCGCCTTCGGTTTGGCCGAGACCAAAACCACGACGGCGTCCGTTGCCACGACGCGGGGAGCCTCCTTCGAGTCCGTGTCGGACGCCGCCAAGATGTCGACGACATCACCGGGGCGAACCAGGTCGATCAGCGCGGGATCCGCCGGGTGCAGTGGCACGATCCGCGCACCGGGACCTGCCGTCGATTCGGCCAGCCGACTGCCTAGCAAGCGGACGTCGGTGAGCACCTCGCCCCGCCGGGTCGGTCCGGCCAGCGTCGAACCGACCACTCGCGCTACATCAGCGTGCGATCCGTCGGGAATTGTCGTCGTCAACCGTCTTTCGAGGCGCACATCCTCCGCTGACAAGGCAACGCCGGGGCTGAGGTCACGCGCTGCGACCACGACGTCTGCCCGGTCGCCCTCGGGGTTGGAGCGCATCGCCGCGACACCTGCCAAGACGACCAGGACGGCGGCCGCAACGCGGCGAGCCAGCACGGTCCTGGTCCAGTCGGGACGCAGTGCCTGTGTGAGCTGGCTCAGCAGCGACGGGTTCAGCGACTCGCGCACGCCGCAACGCTAGGCGCGACGCCATGGCCGTGGTGCCCGGTCGCGGCACCGGGCTGTGGATAACCTCCTACGCTGCCGCCGTGCTCGAGGACGCGCTCGACTTCTCGGTCGAGCTGTTCTTTTCGCTTGCGGTCGATTCACTCGAACTCTTCTCGCCCGAACCGTTGGTCGAGCTCTTCGCCGACTCGCGGCTGTCGGTGCGGTAAAAGCCGCTGCCCTTGAACACCACACCGACGGAGTTGAAAATCTTGCGCAGCCGGCCGGAGCAACGCTGGCAGGTAGTCAGCGCGTCATCAGTGAAGGCCTGCACGACGTCGAAGCGGTTGTCGCATTCGGTGCACGCGTAGCTGTAGGTCGGCACGGAAACCTCCGAGTGTCTGAGCCTGGTTAGCACTCTAGCGTCTTAAGTGCTAGAACCGCTACATTGGCCGCCTCATTCCTGCGGTGTGCAGGGCGACCATCCCGCGGCCGGGTGTCAGGGCATGGGTCATCGGCACGTCGTGCGCTTCGCTGGGCAGCTCGTCGACCAGCTCCGCGTCACGCACCACCGCAACCAGCTGCGCGCGCGGGTCACAACAGACCAGGGAGCGATCGTAAAAACCGAGGCCACGGCCCAGGCGCATCCCGCGGCGATCGACCGCCAGGGCAGGCACCAGCACCAGGCCGGCTTCGGTCAACGCCGACGCCGGCAGCCACGGCTCAGCGGGTTCGAGCAGGCCAAACCGCCCGGCCACCAGGCCGCCGGGACGGTATTCGCCCCACCGCAGCGGCAGCGGGGTGTCGTCGGCCCTCGTGCGCGCGACTGGCAGCAGCACCCGTCGCACCCGCCGCCGTAACACGTCGAGCATCTCCAGCGATCCCGGCTCGGCGCCCACCGGTACATAGGCGCAGACGGTGTCGCCGTTGGTCGCCAGCCGCGTCAGCTGCTCGGCCAGCGAATGAGCCTCGGCGGCGCGCACCTCGTCGGCGACCGACCGCCGCGCGGCGAGCAGCCGCTGCCGCAATGTGGCCTTGCCGGCGGTGCCCATGCCCCAACGATGACAGCAACGGCTTTGGCATGGCCACACCGGCGCCACCTGCTGCAGTTAGGGTGTGATTCATGGCACCCCCACATGTTCCCCGTACGGCGGTCGTGCCCGCGGCCGGCCTGGGTACCCGGTTTTTGCCCACGACCAAAACGGTGCCCAAAGAGCTGCTACCGGTCGTCGACACGCCCGGCATCGAGCTGGTGGCCGCCGAGGCGGCCGAGGCCGGCGCTGAACGCCTGGTGATCGTCACCTCGCAAGGCAAAGACAGCGTGGTCGCGCACTTCGTCGAAGACCTGGTGCTGGAAGGAACGCTCGAAGCTCGCGGCAAGAAGGACATGCTCGACAAGGTGCGTCGCGCCCCCCGGCTGATCAAGGTCGAGTCTGTGGTGCAGGACGAGCCGCTGGGGTTGGGCCACGCCATCAGTTGCGTGGAGCCGGTGCTGTCGGCCGACGACGACGCGATCGCCGTGCTGCTGCCCGACGACCTGGTGCTGCCGACCGGTGTGCTGGAGACCATGTCGAACGTGCGGGCCCAGCGGGGCGGCACGGTGCTGTGCGCGATCGAGGTCAGCTCCGCGGAGATCAGCGCCTACGGCGTCTTCGACGTCGAGCCGGTTGCCGACGCGGGTAAGGACGTCCTCAAGGTCAACGGGATGGTGGAAAAGCCCAAGCCGCAGGACGCGCCGTCGAATTATGCGGCCGCGGGCCGCTACGTGCTCGACCGCGCCATCTTCGACGCGCTACGCCAGACCGAACGCGGCGCGGGCGGGGAGGTGCAGCTCACCGACGCGATCGCGCTGCTGATCAAGGAAGGCCATCCGGTGCACGTGGTGGTGCATCGCGGGTCTCGACACGACTTGGGAAATCCCGGCGGCTACCTCAAGGCTGCGGTTGACTTTGCACTGGACCGTGACGACTACGGCCCGGATTTGCGGGAATGGTTGGTGGCGCGGTTAGGCCTGGCCGGGCGCTAGCGACGGGTCGGGCCTGAGCTTGTCCCGGCTTGACGGCAGGAGGGCGCGCTGTGCGTTCGGTGGAAGAACAGCAAGCCCGGGTGTCGGCCGCCGCGGTGGCGCCTAGGCCGGTGCGGGTCGCGATCGCCGAGGCGCAAGGCCTGATGTGCGCCGAAGAAGTGGTCACCGAACGCCCGCTGCCCGGCTTCGACCAAGCCGCCATCGACGGCTACGCGGTACGCAGCGTCGACGTGCTCGGTGTCGGTAACTCCGATCACGCCGAGGACGAGGCTGCTGCCGAGGTCAGCCTGCCGGTCATGGGCTCGATCGAAGCCGGTGCCCGCACCGCCGGAAGGTTGCAGCCACGGCAAGCCGTTCGGGTGCAGACCGGTGCGCCGTTGCCCACGTTGGCCGACGCGGTGTTGCCGGTGCCCTGGACCGACGGCGGGCAGTCGCGGGTGCGGGTGCTGCGGGCGGTGCGCTCGGGTGCTTATGTGCGACGCACCGGTGACGATGTGCAGCCAGGCGACGTGGCCGTGCGGGCCGGGACGATCATCGGGCCCGCCCAGGTGGGGCTGCTGGCGGCGGTGGGCCGCGAGCGGGTCCTGGTGCATCCCCGTCCGCGGCTGTCGGTGATGGCGGTCGGTGGCGAGCTGGTCGACGTCTCACGCACGCCAGGCCCCGGGCAGGTGTACGACGTCAACTCCTATGCCCTGGCGGCCGCGGGCCGCGACGCCGGCGCGGAGGTGAACCGCATCGGCATCGTCAGCGGCGATCCCAGGCAGCTGCGCGATGTCGTGGAGGGCCAGCTCAACCGGGCTGAGATCGTCGTCATCGCGGGCGCCGTGGGGGGAGCAGCGGCCGACGCGGTGTGCGCGGTGCTGTCCGAACTCGGCGAGATGGAGGTCACTCGCGTCGCCATGCACCCGGGGTCCGTCCAAGGCTTCGGGCAACTGGGAAGTGAGGGTGTGCCGACGTTTCTGTTGCCGGCCAACCCGGTAAGCGCACTGGTGGTCTTCGAGGTGATGGTGCGTCCGCTGATCCGTCTCTCGCTGGGCAAACGCCAACCGATGCGCCGGGTGGTTCAGGCCCGAACGCTGTCCCCGATCAGCTCGGTGCCCGGTCGCAAGGGCTATCTGCGTGGGCAGTTGATGCGCGACCAGGACAGCGGTGAATACCTGGTACAGGCTCTCGGCGGTGCCCCGGGCGCCTCATCGCATTTGCTGGCGACGCTCGCTGAGGCAAACTGTCTGGTGATGGTTCCCAGCGAGGCTGAACAGATCCGAACCGGCGAGATCGTCGACGTCGCCTTCCTGGCTCAGCGTGGCTGAGTGGCACGATCGCGCACTGCAGTGAACCTGTGGCGCTCCAGCTTCCGGCATCCAGGGTGGCCGATGGTGGTCGGGCCGCTACGGGTTCCTGCGGGCGTCATCCGGCTGCGCCCGGTGCGGATGCGCGACGGCGTCCAGTGGAGCCGGATCCGGTTGGCCGACCGGGCCCACCTCGAGCCGTGGGAGCCCAGCACGGGTGCGGATTGGACTGTGCGCCATACGGTTTCGTCCTGGCCAGCGGTGTGCTCGAGTCTGCGCGCGGAGGCCCGCAGGGGCCGGATGCTGCCATATGCGATCGAGCTGGACGGGGAATTCTGCGGTCAGCTGACCATCGGCAACGTCATCCACGGCGCGCTGCGGTCGGCATGGATCGGGTATTGGGTGTCGAGTGCGGCGACGGGTGGCGGAGTTGCGACCGGCGCCCTGGCGTTGGGTCTCGACCACTGTTTCGGCCCGGTGACGTTGCATCGCGTGGAAGCCACCGTGCGCCCAGAAAATGTGGCCAGCCGTGCGGTCCTGGCAAAAGTCGGATTCCGGGAGGAAGGCCTGCTGCGACGCTACCTCGAGGTCGACGGGGCCTGGCGCGACCACTTGTTGATGGGGCTCACCGTCGAAGAGGTGTACGGGTCGGTGACCTCGACGCTGGTGCGCGAAGGGCACGCCAGTTGGGTCTAAAGGCTCGGGGGCATGCGCTAATCACCCCGGCCCGGGCGCGCTCGACGTCGCGGTACCGCGTTGCGTCGGGCAAGTCGGCCGCGCGCGATGTTACAGAAGTGACATTTGTGGTTTGCGGTGCTTGTCATGGGCAAATTACAGGTGTGTAATTGTCCTCACCGGCTGGGTTTGATCGCCGGGAAAGGAGCAGGTCGCCATGCCAAGCATCCCGCAATCGCTGCTGTGGGTCTCCTTGGTGGTGCTATGGCTGTTCGTGCTGGTTCCGATGCTGGTCAGCAAGCGGGATGCGGTTCGGCGCACCAGTGATGTGGCACTGGCGACCCGGGTGCTCAATAGCGCCGCTGGCGCGCGGCTGCTGAGGCGCAGTGGACCCGCGGCGGGGCATCGCAGCGATCCCGATTGGCAGCCGCAGGACAGCGACGACGTCGATGATGAAGACGACGGTGACGAGTCGGCCTCGACTCGGCCGGATTCCGATGACGTTGACGCGGTGGCATGCGACGAGGCCGAATCGGTTGACGAGGAGCCGATAGCAGCCGCTGATCCGGGAAGCAACGAAGCCGAACTCGACGACGCCTACAGCGACGAGCCTGACGCCGACGGGCCTGAGGAGGACGCCGCTCCATACGAGTATGTCGAGGACACGTCCGGTATCGAGGTCGCGGCTGACCCGCCAACGGCGGCCACCCCAGTGGCGGCGCGTTACCGATACGACTCCAAGACGGCCGCGGCAGTCAGTGCCCGCAAATACCGGTTCCGCAAGCGGATGCTGATGACGATGGCGCTGAGCATGCTCGCTTCGGCAATGGTGGCATACCTGGCGACGCCAAGCGCATGGTGGGTCTGCGGCGGTGTCGGTGGCCTGACGCTGCTGTATCTGGCCTATCTGCGTCGGCAGACCCGAATCGAGCAGCGGCTGCGGCGGCGGCGGATGCAGCGGATGGCGCGGTCGCGGCTCGGCGTGGAAAACACCCACGACCGCGAGCTGGACCTGGTGCCGGCGCGGCTGCGACGCCCGGGTGCGGTGGTGCTGGAGATCGACGACGAAGATCCGATCTTCGAGCACCTGGAATACGCGCCGTTCGCCCCCCACTACGACCTGCCGCGAGCGGCCGGCCAGTAGCGCTGCGGGTTTCAGCTGCCGGCGCCGTGACTGGTAACCTGCTAGCGGCTAGGGGCTATGGCGCAGTTGGTAGCGCGACTCGTTCGCATCGAGTAGGTCAGGGGTTCGAATCCCCTTAGCTCCACAGGTGAAATCAGCACCGACGCGGCCAAACTAGTCGGGCTGGTTCAACTCGAGCAGGTTGCCGAACGGGTCGTGCAAAAAGGCCTGACGTCCCGCGCCGGGAACGAACGGGACCCGGTGCACCTCCACGCCTCGTTGCTGTAAGTCGGCGACTGCGGCGTCGAGGTCGTCGACCCTGATCGCGAAGTGGTTGGCACCGTGGGGCTGGTTATCGGACTCGAGCAGATGCACTTGCTGACCGCCGGCGTCGAGCCAGTACCCCGGGCCTAGGTCGGGACGCGGCAGCTGCATCATGCCGAGCACGTCGCGATAGAAGGCCAGACCCTGCTGCGCGTCCGCGACGCAGATAGCAACATGGTGGACACCGGATGGCTTCATCGCTCAATTCTGCCTCGTAGCGTGGAGGGAACATGACCGCTGCACAACGGGAACGTGCCGCACTGGTCGAGACCATGCGCAGTATCGGACCCGACGCGCCCACCCTGTGCGAGGGTTGGACCACTCGTGACCTCGCCGCGCATCTGGTGATCCGGGAACGTCGGCCGGACGCCGCTCCCGGTATCGTCATCCCGGCGCTTGCGTCCTATACGGCCAAGGTGCAAAAAGAGGTCGCGGAATCGAGCGACTGGGCGGAGCTGCTGGACAAGATCGCCTCTGGACCGCCGGCCTTCTCGCCGCTCAGGCTGATCGATCCGCTGGTGAACCTCAACGAGATGTTCATTCACCACGAAGACGTCCGGCGCGCCCAACCGGGTTGGGAACCGCGAACTCTCGATGCCAGGACCGTCAGGGCTCTGGCACGCCCCCTGCCATTGATGGCCCGGATGACGATGGCGAAAGTGCCGGCCCGGGTAGCGCTTCGCACACCGGAAGGCAAGACCGTGGTGACCGTCGGGCGGGGACCGGCGGTCACGGTCACCGGCGCACCGGAGGAATTGCTGCTTTTCGCTGTCGGCCGCGACGCCCGGGTCAGCTTCGACGGTGCCGACGACGCCATCCAAGCGGTCCGCAACGCACGACGAGGCCTGTAAGCCGACAAGTCCGCGCACACCGGGCCCGGCGAATCCTTGCCGCACGCACAGGCGACGCCATAGCCTAGGCCACATTGGACCGCGGCCGAGCGCCGATGGGAGTGCGGTCGTGGCGGGTCCCCAACGAGTGGTGGATGTCACGGTGAGCCAACCGACCGGGCTGCGCGCCGACGAGCTCGCCACCATGGACGTCTTCCAAGGATGTCCCGCCGAGGACTTGACATCGTTGGCCGCGAGCCTGCAGCCGCTGCAGGCGGCCGCCGGCCAAGTGCTCATGCGGCAAGGCGAGCAGGCCGTTTCTTTCCTTCTCATCAGGTCCGGCACTGCCGAAGTCAAACACGTCGGCGACGACGACAGCGTGATCGTCGAGCACGTCTCTGCCGGCATGATCGTCGGGGAGATCGCTCTGCTGCGCGACACCCCGCGCACCGCAACCGTCACCACGACCGAACCGCTGACCGGCTGGATCGGCGGCCGCGACGCCTTCGCGCAGATGGTCTACCTCCCCGGCGTCATGCAGCGGCTCGTTCGCACCGCCCGCCAGCGTCTGGCCGCATTTGTCCGGCCGATCCCGATCCGTGTCCGCGACGGAACCGAACTGCTGCTTCGCCCGGTGCTGCCGGGCGACGTCGAAAAAACCACACAGGGCCACGTCCAATTCTCGAACGAGACCCTGTACCGGCGATTCATGTCCCCGCGAGTCCCCAGCCCAGCGCTGATGGAGTATTTGTTCGAGGTCGACTATGTCGACCATTTCGTATGGGTGGTCACTGACGCCGACGGATATCCGGTTGCGGACGCCCGCTTCGTGCGCGACGAACACGACCCGACACTCGCCGAGATCGCGTTCATCGTCGCCGACCCGTATCAGCATCGTGGGATCGGCAGCTTCCTCATCGGTGCCCTAGCTGTGGCGGCCCGGGTGGCAGGAGTTGAAAAGTTCTGTGGGCGAATGCTTTCCGATAACCTACCGATGCGCACGATCATGGACCACTATGGCGCGGTGTGGGAGCGTGACGACGTGGGCGTCGTCACCACGGTCATCGAGGTACCCGATCTGCGGCACCTGCCGTTCGGGCGCGACATGGCTGACCAGATCAAACGTGTTGCGCGCCAAGTGATCCAGGCTGTCAGCTGACGGCGTGTCAGCAGACAGGCGTGGCCATCACGTGGTATCAACGGGCATGCGGCGCGCGATGGCTGCGATAACGGTCATGCTGGCAGCGGCATGCGCTCACCCGGATGGCTCTGCTCGCAGTAACTGGCCCACCCCGTCGGCCGCCAGCGACATGCGGATCACCCCCGCCAACATTAGAAGGGTTGCCCGCGACCTGCCCGGCGGTTACGAGGTGACTGGCCTGGCCGCGGCGACGACGCCCGCAGCGATCTGGGGTGTGGGGCCGAACTGGGCGGCACATCCGGCTCAATGCGCGACGCTGGCCGACCCGCTGCGCGGCCGTGGCGAATCCGCGCAGGGGGTGTCGGGGTCTGGTTCCGGTGGAATCGTCTACGCGGTGGTCACGACGCTGCCAGGAAAGTCTGCGCCGGCAGACCACGCAACAATGTCCGAATGCCGGCAGTGGAGCATGGCGACGCGCCAGGCGGCAACTAGGGTGCGACTCGTCGACCCACCACACATCGATGGCATCCAAACCGTGGGGATGGCAAGCGAGACCACCACCTCAGTCGAAAACGGCACCCAAATCGCTTCTCACGCTCAAACATTCGCTGCTTATCTGGGTGACTATTACGTGTTCACCATCCTTGTCACCGACCCTGGCTCGGCGCACTCGCCCCTGCCGCCGCAATTCGTCGCCGACTTGTTGGTCAAAACGGTGGCCGCGTTACGCGGCTGATCGCCGCTGGTTGGGTAGATTCACCATGGTGACCAGAGCGGTGCTCGCGCTCGGATGTGTGTGTTGGCTCGCCGCCTGCGCATCCGCCGAATCGGCCGATTCCGCATCGGCCGACATCGCCAAAGTCGCCCAGGTGAGATCGAGTTTCGGGCCAGAATTTCACGTCACCACCATCGCGCCGACCGGTATCGACCCGAAGTTGTTGGCGGCGCAGAAGCTACCGGACGGCCTGAAGTTCGAACCCGCGGAGTGCGCCAGGGTCGCGACAGCGCCACCGGTGCCGCCCGGCCTGCAAGGCAATATGGCCGCCGTCTCTGCCGAGGGCGACGGCAACCGATTCATCGCCATCGCGCTCGAAACTTCCCGGCCGGTGCCGGTCAACGATCCCGGAACCCGCTGTCAGAAGGTGGGTTTCGCTGGCGGCTCAGTCCGTGGCGTCATCGAGGTGGTCGACGCTCCGCATATTGCGGGCGCACAGACGCTTGGCGTGCACCGAATCCTGCAGACCGTCATCGGCGGACAAACCCGCACCGGCGAGGTCTACAACTACTCCGCCCATTTCGGCAACTATCAGGTGATTGTCACGGCCAACCCGCTGGTGCTTCCGGACAAGCCGGTGGTCGCCGTCGATACCCGACGCGCGTGCGAGTTGCTGACCACCGCGGTGGCCGCGGTCAAAAACTCGCATTAGCGCACATCGCGTGGACGGAACTGGATGCTGATGCGCGGACCCGTCGGCGCGGACGTCTTGGGAACCGAATGCTCCCAAGTACGTTGACATGATCCGCCCATCACCAGCAAATCACCATGCCCCTGCGGCAGCCGCACCGACGCGCCACCGCCGCGGGGCCGCAACGCGAACGTGCGGGTCGCGCCGAGGCTGACGATCGCCACCATGGTGTCCTCGCGGCTGCTGCGGCCGATGGTGTCGCCGTGCCAGGCGACACTGTCGGCGCCGTCGCGGTACAGACACAGCCCCGCCGTGGTGAACGGCTCACCCAGCTCGCCGGCGTAGATGTCGTTGAGCCGCCGGCGCAGCCGCACAAGCTCTGGGTGCGGCGGCTCGTCGACCGTCAGGTCGTAAAAGCTCACCAGTCGCGGCACGTCGACTATGTGGTCGTACATGTGGCGGCGCTCGGCGCGCCACGGCACGGTCGTCAGCAGCGCCTCGAACAGCTCGTCGGCGCCGGCCAGCCAGCCGGAGCGGATGTCGATCCACGCGCCGTCACCGAGGTAGCGGCGCTGTTGAAGGTCGAACAGCGAACCCTGCACCGCGAGCGACATGGCGCACAGTCTATCGCACGCCCGTTCGAACGCCGGCGAGGTGTCGCGGGCGTTACCGTGCTAGATGTGACTGTCACCGAACTGGGGACCAATTCCGAAGTGGGACGGCTGCGCGTGGCCATCCTGCACCGGCCCGGAGCGGAGTTGCGGCGACTCACGCCCCGCAACAACGACCAGCTGCTGTTCGACGGATTGCCATGGGTCGCTCGCGCGCAGGAGGAACACGATGCGTTCGCGGAGTTGCTTCGCTCCCGCGGTGTCGAAGTGTTGCTGCTATCCGATTTGCTGACCGAAGCGCTCAACAGCGGGGCAGCCCGGATGCAGGGTATCGCCGCCGCGGTGGATGATCGTCGGCTGGGATTGCCTTTGGCACAAGAACTTTCGGCTTACCTGCGGAGTCTGGATCCGGCCAGCCTGGCGCGTGTGCTGACGGCCGGTATGACGTTCACCGAGTTGCCGTCAAGCACGCAGGCCGACGTGTCGCTGGTCCGCCGCATGCACCACGCGGCCGATTTCGTCATCGAGCCGCTGCCCAACCTGGTGTTCACCCGAGATTCGTCGATATGGATCGGGCCCCGAGTGATCATCCCGTCGCTGGCGCTACCGGCGAGGGCGCGTGAGGCGTCGTTGACCGACCTGATCTATGCCCATCACCCGCGGTTCACCGGTGTGCGGCGCGCATACGAATCGCACACCGCGCCGGTGGAGGGAGGCGACGTGCTGCTGCTCGCGCCGGGCGTGGTCGCGGTGGGGGTCGGGGAACGCACCACACCGGCCGGCGCGGAAGCCTTGGCGCGCAGCCTATTCGACGACGATCTGGCCCACACGGTGCTAGCCGTGCCGATCGAGCAGAAACGCGCCCAGATGCACCTGGACACGGTATGCACGATGGTCGACACCGACGCGGTAGTGATGTACGCGAACGTGGTGGACACGCTGTCCGCGTTCACCCTTGAACGCACCCCTGACGGTGTCAAGATCAGCGACGAGGCGCCGTTCGTCGAGGCCGCGGCGAACGCGATGGGCATCGACAAGTTGCGGGTTATCGACACCGGGCTGGACCCGGTGATCGCCGAACGCGAACAATGGGACGACGGCAACAACACGCTGGCGTTGGCGCCCGGTGTCGTCGTCGCCTACGAGCGCAATGCGCGGACCAATGCGCGTTTGCAGGACGCTGGCATCGAGGTGCTCACCATCGCCGCCTCCGAGCTGGGCACGGGCCGCGGCGGTCCGCGGTGCATGTCGTGCCCGGTGGCCCGCGACCCGCTGTAGGTCCGATTGCCGCGAAACAGAAGCCACGGCTGTGGTTTCAGGCGGCCGCGCGACCCTGGCTTCTGTTTCGCGACGGCGGGCAGCCGCGGCGGGCCAACGCATTGCGCGCCCGCCACACCACGTCGCTGGCCGGATCCTCCTTGATCACCGTGATCACATGCCAACCAAGCCGTGCCACCATCTCCGCTCGCCGGATGTCTTTCACGTATTGTCGCCGATCGGTGCGATGGTGCTCGCCGTCGTACTCAACCGCCACCATCGGCTCTTTCCAACCCATGTCGAGGTATGCGACGAGGTGGCCATCGCTGACCCGAATCTGTGTGGTCGGTCTGGGAAGCCCGGCGTCGATCAGGACCAAGCGCAACCAGGTCTCCCTGGGTGACTCCGCACCAGCGTCCATTAGGTCGATGGCAGCCCGCGCGCGCTTGTTACCGCGGGCCCCGCGATAGCGGTCCACCAGGCACATGAGGTCTTCTTGCGTGATACCTGTAGCGCGGGCCAGCGCATCGAGGTGGGCGATCGCCATACTGCGCGGAAGGTGTCGAGCAAGATCGAATCCTGCTCTCGCAGGCGTGGCTACCGGTATGCCGTGAACCGTTGTGACCTCGCTGACGTCCCACTGTTCGTTTCGAACGATGGTGCCGGGAGGGTAGTGGTTGTTTTGCCAGAGCAGTTCGATAGGCGCGCATTCGTCGACCCATTTCGCGCCGTGCAAGGCGGCCGCCGCGCGTCCGGTGATCACTGCGCGACGGCGCGACCACAACCATGCCCCGACGGTCATCATCGCCAGCGACGGAGGCACCTCCTTGCGGATATAGACATCGCGGAAGATGCGCCGGTAGTTCCACCGCAGCTGGCTGCGTGTTAGTGAGCCCGCTGCTAGCGCCTCGCTGCCGACGATCACCTCGTTCATGCCGGTGATCATCGCCGTCGGCACTGACACCCCGCGAACTTCGCGAGACAGAAGCCATGGTCGTGATTCGTTGCGTAATCGCAGCCGTGGCTTCTGTTTCGCGGAAAGACTTACCGCCAGCTGGGTAACCAGATCTCCATGTTCCAGGTGGACGGCGAGATCGGCTGACCGGTAAGCACCGGGAACAACCACGCGAAGTTGGTCAACACCAGCGCGACGTAACAGGACACCACGATCAGCCCGAGGGTTCGTCGCTCCGGGTTCTGCCCGGGCTGATACAAGATGTCCCCGAGAATCAGCGCGATCGCCATCACCAGAAACGGCGCCATCGTGGCCGCATAGAAGAAATACATCTGCCGGTCGATGTCGGCAAACCACGGCAGCCACCCCGCGCAGTAGCCGACCAGGACCGCGGCGTAGCGCCAGTCGCGACGCACTAACGTCCGCCAACCGGCATACAACAGCACCGGCACCGACAGCCACCACATGGCCGGGGTGCCGACCAGCATCACCGCTTTGACGCACGATTGCGCGCCGCAACCGGGAATGTTCTGCTGGTCGATCGCGTAAAGCACCGGGCGCAGCGACATCGGCCAGGCCCACGGTTTGGATTCCCACGGATGGTGGTTGCCCGCCGAATTCGTCAGGCCCGCATGGAATTTGTAGGCGTTGTAGGTGTAATGCCACAGCGAGCGGATGGCATCGGGCAGCGGGAACGACGTTTGCGCGCCGATTGACTGGCCGACCTCGTGGCGGTTGATCGCCGTCTCGGAAGCAAACCACGGCGCGTAGGTGGCCAAATACACCGCCGATGGGATCAGCAGCAGCGCATAGGCGGTGGGCCCCAAGTCACGGCGAAGCACCCCCAGCCAGGGCCGGGGCACCCGGTAGGCGCGGCGCGCGGCCACGTCAAACCCCAGCGACATCACTGCGAAGAACAACACGAAGTACAGCCCTGACCACTTTGTGGCGCAAGCCAATCCGAGCAGCACGCCGGCGCCGAACCGCCACCAGCGCACTCCCAGCCGGGGACCCCACGCGGTCTCGGCGCTGCGGCCCTCCAGCAGCACGGTGTGCATGCGTTCGCGTACCTGGTCGCGGTCGACGACCAGCGCGCCGAACGCCGCCACCACAAAGAAGCTGAGGTAGCCGTCGAGCAACGCGGTGCGTGAGGTCACGAAGCTCACGCCGTCGCCGATGAGCAGCAGTCCCGCGATGCCGCCGACCAGCGTCGAGCGGCTGATTCGCCGCACGATCCGGGCCACCAGCCCCACCATGATGACGCCGAGCAGCGCACCGGTGAACCGCCAGCCCACACCGGTGTAGCCGAAGATCGCCTCGCCGATCGCGATCAGCTGCTTGCCCACCGGGGGGTGAACGACCAGGCCGAAGCCGGGGTTGTCCTCCACGCCATGGTTGTGCAGCATTTGCCAGGCTTGCGGCGCGTAATGCTTCTCGTCGAAGACCGGGGTGCCGGCGTCGGTCGGTGAGCCGAGGTTCGCGAACCGGGTCACCGCCGCCAGCGCGGTGATCACCGCGGTCATCGCCCAGCCCCGCAAGCGGTCGAGGGGCCCGAAGTCTGGGACGGGCACCAGCGGCCCGGGGCTGATGACGGGCGCTACCCGCTCGGCGACGGCGACGGGGCTTTCGCTGGTCGGGGCTGTCATCACCACGATCGTAGGCTTTGCCCCATGAGCGGTGGTCGACTGTTGCTGGGCGCAACCCCGTTGGGACAGCCTTGCGATGCATCACCGCGGCTGGTCGCCGCGCTGGCTTCCGCCGACGTGGTCGCCGCCGAAGACACCAGGCGGCTGCACAAGTTGGCCAACGCTCTCGACGTCGAGATCGCCGGCCGCGTGGTCAGCCTGTTCGACCATGTCGAGGCTGCCCGCGTGCCCGCGCTGGTGGCCGAGATCACCGCTGGCGCGACGGTGCTGGTGGTCAGCGACGCCGGGATGCCGCTCATCAGCGACCCGGGGTATCGGCTGGTCGTGGCCTGTATCGACGCCGGCGTGCCGGTGACATGCCTGCCCGGGCCTTCCGCGGTGATCACCGCCCTGGCGGTGTCCGGGTTGCCTTCGGAGAAGTTCTGTTTCGAGGGTTTCGCCCCGCGCAGGCAGGCGGCCCGCAGGGCGTGGCTGGCGTCGTTGGCCGACGAGCGACGCACCTGTGTGTTCTTCGAGTCGCCGCGCCGGCTGGCCGCGTGCCTGCGCGACGCGGTCGAGCAGCTCGGCGGCGCGCGTCGCGCGGCGGTATGCCGGGAACTGACCAAGGTGCACGAGGAAGTGGTGCGCGGATCGTTGAACGAGCTGGTGAAGTGGGCGGAGGGAGGTGTGCTCGGCGAGATCACGGTGGTGTTGGCCGGCGCGACCGCGCAAACTGACCTGTCGGCCCTGGTGACGGCGGTAAACGCGCTGACACGCAAAGGGATTGGGCTCAAGGAAGCCTGCGGCCAGGTGGCCGCCGCCCATCCGGAACTGCGATCGCGACGCGAGCTCTATGACGCGGTCGTGCGCTCGCGCGCCTAACCCGCGCGGGCCGCGGCGGCGACCTCAGATGTGAGACCGAGAATTGGCGCCGCCTTGTGCAGGCACTCGTCCCACTCGGCGTCGGGATTCGAGTCGGCTGTGATCCCTCCACCCGAGCCCAGCACGGCGTTTCCGGCGGCGTCGAACTCGACGGTCCGGATGGCCACGTTCAGCTCACAGCCAGCTGCCGGTGACGCTAAACCTACTGTGCCGCAATATATCCCGCGGCGAGCCTGCTCCCACCGCGAAATCAGTTGGCGTGCACGTAGTTTAGGTGTGCCGGTCACCGACGCGGGGGGAAAGACGGCGTCGAGCAGCGCCGAAGCCGGCAGGTCGACCGGCACCCGGGCCGACACCGTTGACACCAGATGCCACACGCCTGGAGCACGCTGCACCGCCAACAGCTCCGGCACGGTCACCGTGCCGGTAACCGCAACCCGGCCCAGGTCGTTGCGGACCAGGTCCACGATCATGATGTTCTCGGCGACATCCTTGACCGAGGTTCGCAGCGCCGAAGGAGATGCCTGCAGCGGCAACGTGCCCTTGATCGGGCTGGACGTCACGACATCACCGCAGCGCCGCAGGAAAAGCTCCGGTGACAGCGACGCCACCGCCCCCCACGGTCCTGCCACATAGGCCGCCCGAGCCGGAGCGGTGGCCGCGACCGCGTCGACAAAGAAGTCCAGCGGCGTCCCCGCGAGCTTCCCGCTGAACTGCGTGCACACGCACGCCTGATACACCTCCCCTGCAGCGATGGCCTCCAGGCAGGCCAGCACCCCGGCGCGGTGTTCCGCGCGGTCGGCGACGGCCCAGTCGATGCTCCAAGCATGCACCGGTGCCGGCGTCGCGAGCGCGCCCGCCAGCCAATCCGGCATGCGGGCACCGGACAGGCTCTCATACCACCACTGGCCGCGCCGGTCGCGGCGCAGCACGCGATCGGTCCAGCCCCCGGCGGCCCGGGCAAGCCGCCCGGGTGCGCCGTCTCGGCCGGGGTCGGGGTAGGAGAGGTAGCCGATCCAGCCGCCACCCACCGCGGTGGTGTCGCAGCCTGGCCGAACCGCGAATGCCTCGTCGGGATCCGCAGGTTGCGCCGACACACTCGGCGCGATGACGGCTTGCGCGCCGAACCAGTCACCGATCAGCGCGGCCGGCGGCGGCAGGCCGAGCCGGCTGGCGGCGTCGCCCACGGCGCGCAACACCTGCGGTGCCCCACCCAGGTCGCCAAGCCGCTCGATTCGCACTGCACCAGCTTGGTGTGTTGCGCCAGCAGACGCAAAAGCTCCCGTCACCGCGCGGCAGTCAGGGGCTCAGCCGCGGCTGACGTGGTGGGTGGTCGCCAAGGCGGCCAGCTTGTCGGGGTTGCGGATCGCGTAGAAGTTGGTGATCTTGCCGTCGACGATTTCGGCGGTGAACACTCCCTCGAGGCGGTCGCCGCGGTAGAACAGCACGGCTGGTGCGGAATTGCACAGCGCCATTTCCAGCCGAACGTCGGGCATCCGTTTGCCGACGCGCATAATCCCCATGACCGCGTTGGCGACCTTTCGCGCACCAACGATCGGTCGGCGGGCCGCGGTGGCCTTGCCGCCACCGTCGGCGGTCCACACCACATCCGGTGCCAGCATCGACATCACGGTCGCCACGTCGCCATTGGACGCGGCCGCCAAAAACTCGGCCGTGATACGTGCGTTCTGTTCCGGGTCGACGGGGCCGAAACGACGACGCCGCGCCTGCACGTGTTCCCGCGCCCGGTGCGCGATCTGGCGCACTGCTGGCACGGATTTGTCTACCGCAGAGGCGATTTCGTCGTAATCGAACCCGAACACCTCCCGCAGCACGAACACTGCGCGTTCGTCGGGACTGAGGGTCTCCAACAAAACCAGCATCGCCATCGAGACCGATTCGGCGAGAACGACATCCGCCGACGGGTCTTGGTCTTCCAGCAGCAGCGGCTCGGGCAGCCACGGCCCGACGTAGTCTTCGCGGCGGCGGGCGTCGGCGCGCAGCGTGTTGAGCGCTTGTCGGGTGACCAGCTGGGCCAGATACGACTTGGTGTCGCGCACTGTCGACAAGTCGACCTGCGACCAACGCAGATAGCTGTCCTGCAGCACGTCGTCGGATTCGGTGGCCGAACCCAGGATTTCGTAGGCGATGGTAAACAGCAGCGGCCGCAGCAGCGTGAACCGTTCGGCGTGCTCGGACCTGCCCGGTGAGGCGGTCACGGCACCGTGACCGCCTCACGCGCAAGCCGCTCGGACCGCTTGCCGCCCTTGAGCCAACGGTTCGAGCCGGGTTTGGCCGCCTCGCGGCGGATGCCCCACACTGTGCCCCTGCAGACCGTCTCCTTGATCGCAGCGGCGATCCGGCCACCGATGACGGCGTTGATGGGGGTGTCGTCGAGCCGGGCAAGCTGGAACGTGGCGTGCTTGCGGCCCAGGCTGACGCACTGGCCCACGAATGCCTGGTTCAGCACTTTCGGCTCGGTCCCCGCGATGCGGGCCAGCACGGTGTTGGCAGCCTGCACGCCCAGCGGTCCGGCCGCCTGGCAGCTCATCCGCAGCGGCTGGCCCGACGGGGCGGCGGCGTCGCCAGCCGCCACGATGCGGGGGTCGTCAATGCTGGTCAGGGTTTCGTCGGTGAGCAGCCGGCCGAGGGCGTCGGTGCTTAAACCACTGCGGGCAGCCAAGTCCGGCACACCAAAGCCTGCGGTCCACACGGTCACCGCGCTGTTAAGGACGGTGCCGTCGACGAGCCGCACCGCCCCGGGCGCTACTGCTTCGACGACCGCGGTTTCGCGCACATCGACACCCAGTTTGCGCAGCCACTTGGCCACCGAGCGTCGACCGGCTGCGCTCAACGACGGACCGAGCACCCCGCCGCAGACCAACGTCACGCGGCGACCCTGCTCGGCAAGCTCGGAGGCGGTTTCGATGCCGGTTAACCCGGCGCCGACCACCACGACGGGTGCGTCTGGATGCAGTTCGTCGAGTGCGTGCTGCAGCCGCTCGGCGTGTTCGAATTCGGCTATGGGGTAGGCGAATTCCACTGCGCCAGGCACCGCTGCTGGCGGTGTGCCGGTGCTGCCGACGGCGTAGATCAGGTAGTCGTAGCCCACCACCGCACCAGAGGCCAATACCACCTTGCAGTCGGACATGTCGATCCGTTCGGCGGTGTCAACGACCAGCTGGATGCCTTCGCCAAGAAGCGTGCCGTAGTCGACGGTGGCAGAACCGGTCCCGGCGACGAACTGGTGTAAGCGAATCCGCTCGACGAACATCGGACGTGGGTTCACCAACGTGATGTCGAGATCTGCGCGCAGCCGCAGATGGTTGGCGGCCACAGTGCCGGCGTATCCGCCGCCGACGACCACGACGCGCAGGCGTTGGTCAATCATGATGGCTCCTAGTTTCTCGCGGGCTGGTGCCATGGAGACACCGCGGCACCCGCCGATGTGACACCGTGTGACCGACGTCACTGACGGGCGTCGGCGGCACCTAACTCTCCCGCGTCCCAGCGGCCCCGTGGAATCCGGCCGTCGGGAAAGTTCCGCGACGGTTTGTAACTTCCTGGTCCACCAACTCGTCCTTAGCTGATGTGGCCTTCCCCGGCCGTTATATCGAGGAAGAGGAGTCAGTCATGACGATTGTCGTCACCGGAGCGACCGGCAATGTCGGCCGGCCGCTTGTTACCCAACTCGTCAACGCCGGCGCGAAGGTGCGCGCGGTGAGCCGCAACTTGCAGTCAGCTGGATTTGCCGCCGATGTCGATGTGGTGGAGTCGGCCGCCGCGGCCATTCCCGGAGCATCAGCGGTCTTCCTGAATTCGCGTGCGCTGGGCCAAGAGTTGACCGCGGTGGTCGACCAAGCCAGGCGCGAGGGGGTCCGCCGGCTGGTCGCGCTATCGGCCATCAACGCCGACGACGCCTTCTCGCGCCAACCATCGCGGTATCGCGGCGACCGCAATAAAGAAGTCGAACAACTCGCAGTCGACTCTGGACTGGAATGGGTCAGCTTGCGGCCCTCGGTGTTTGTCACCAACTTCGTCGGCATGTGGTCCGCCCAGATCCGGGCTGGCGACATCGTCCGCGGCCCCTACCCCGCCGCGTCCAGTGCCCCGATCGTCGAAAACGATATCGCTGCCGTCGCCGCCAAAGCTCTGCTTACCGATGACCTTGTGGGGCAAAAGATTCCGTTGACAGGCCCGCAGGCGCTGACCAACGCCGAGATGGTCGACATCATCGGCGCTGTCCTGTGCCGGCCGCTGCGGTATGAGCAAGTGCCCGACGAGCTGGTGCGTCAGCGGTTCGTTGGGCTTGGCTTTCCGCCCGAGTTCGGTGACGCCTACATCGCGATGCTGGCCACCACCCTCGAGGAGCCGGCCCTCGTGACCGACGAGGTGCCCAAGATTTTGGGAAGGCCAGCGCAATCGTTCGAGCAATGGGTCGCCGAACACCGCGACATCTTCACGAACTAAGGATGAGGGATACACCATGACCAATCCCACGCCACCGCGCTGGCTAAAACCGGTAAACAAGTTCATGATCGCGGTGCAAAAGCTCGGCATCCCAACCGGACCACCGATGGTGCTGACGGTCCCGGGTCGCAAGACCGGCCGACCGCGCAGTACACCGATGACCCCGTTCACCTTCGGCGGGCATCTCTATGTGGTGGCGGGATTTCCCGGTGCCGATTGGGCGCGCAACGCCCGCGCCGCCGGTGTTGGGACTCTTAGCAGGGGCCGCAAGAAACGGCAAGTGAAAATGGTGGAGCTGTCGGCCGCGGACGCCCGCCCGATCCTGCGAGCGTATCCGACTGAGGTGCCGGTCGGCGTCGGCTTCCTGAAGCGCTCCGGTCTGGTGTGCCAGGGAACCCCGGAGGAAGTCGAGGCCCTTGCCGGCCGAATAGCTGTGTTTCGATTCGATCCCCTTCCAGCGAGCTGAGGCCACCCATGCACACCGCCTACCTTGTTCTGACCCTGATCGCGATTGCGGTCAACGGATTTTCCGGCGTGAGCGCCCTGGTTCACTTCGCACCGATCATTCCCGGTATGCAAGCCGCAGGAGTTCCCCTGTCGTGGCTGACATTTCCGATCGGCACCCTCAAGACCCTGGGTGCGCTGGGACTCGTTGCGGGGCTTTGGATTCCGGCCGTTGGCCTCGCTGCAGCAGCCGGCCTGGTCATCTTTTTTGTCTGCGCGATGTACACCCACGTGCTCGCCAATGACATCTCCCCGCAATTCGGGCTGGCCTCGGTCCTGCTCGCCCTTAACAGCGCAACCTTCGCGCTCACGCTCATCACGTATCCGATCCCATAGATCCGCTGTGCGGCTAAGCCACAGCACCAGGGACATTCCGACTCGACGGGGTGAACCATCCCGGGTTTGATGCACACCTCGTTTCGTGTGACCGGTGTGCTTCCTGATCTGGTGGTGAGCGTAGTACGCGGCCGTAGACGCTAGGTTCGGTTCGACGAGTTGGTGTCGTACCAAGCAGTCCAGATCTCGGGGCGGAGCCGCCGCGGTCGGGTACCGGTAAGCCGGTGCCGCGAGCCCAGGCGCGGACTTCGGCGGTGGATGGCGTCGGCGCTGCGGGTGCCTGGTCGAGGTGGGCGATGTCGACTCTGATCGGTGAGATACGTTGCATGGCAGCGTGTTCGGTGGTCGCCCAGGCGTTGGCGGCGGCGAGGAACCGGTAGGTGTATTCCTCGGCGAGCTGGCGGGTCTCGCAGAACACGACGGGCACGTTCGGCCAGCGGATCTGCAACTCGGCGAGCCCGTCGGCGACCACCGCGGGCCGGATGCGGTCAAGCTTGAACAGCTGCGAGTAGCGATCCTCGATGACCACCGCCGCGCGCGGGAGCGCGGCTAGGTCGCCGACCTGGTAGCGCAGCTTGCCGCCGGTGAGGCTGGCTACCAGATCGACCAGTGACTTGCGTTCCACGCTGGCGACAAGCTGACCATCAACGACGATTCCGTAGTCCCCGCACGGCAGCGCCCGCTTGACCGTGGTGACCTGCTGGGTTGCGAACCGGTAGGCGTACTGCTCGTGGCTGTCGACCACGATCTGCAGCTCCTCGATGCCGTGCGCGCGGGCGGTCGGGGTGCGCACGTTCGGGCGTGCCTGTTTGCGGGTGCGCGGCGACTGCCAAAACACCACGTCGCGGCCCCGAGCCTGGGTGAACACGAGCTGGGAGCGGTTGTGCCGGGACCGGTCGGCGATCACGTCGATCGCTGCGCCGCGCCGACGACACGACCGCAACCGCACTCGTTCGACGATTACCGGATCGTCGGGCCACTCGTCCAGCGGTACCGGGTAGGCGAACAAAGCTTTTTCCCGCGGCCAGGTTCCCGACGTGCGGAACAGCAGGTCACCGCCACCGAGCGGGACCCTCAGCAACAACGGCAGCCTGGAGTCTTCATCCGGGTTGACCGCGATCAACAACTCCGCCACAAGTCCCGAGTCTGCCATCGGTGTTGGGTGACACCCCCGTCGCGACCCGAGCCTACGGACTGCTGATGGGGTCGCCGGCTTGCAGCCGGGCGTAGTACTCGGCCTCGGCTTCGGCTGGCGGGCGGCGGCCAAGGCGGTGCATGAGCCTGGCGGTGTTATACCAGTGCACCCACGCCGAGGTGATGTTCTCCAGGTCGGCGAGGGTGCGGATCGGTCCGGTGCGGAACGGGGAGCCCGCGCGCACGCACTCGGTTTTGTAGAGCCCGATCGTGGTTTCGGCCAACGCGTTATCGAGGGCGTCCCCGACAGTCCCGATCGACGGGACGAGTCCGGCCAGCATCAGTGTCTCAGTGAAATGTGTTGCGGTGTATTGTGATCCGGCATCGCTGTGATGAATCGTGTCACCGGTGAGCGGATGTCCCTGCCGCGCCCGGTATGCCGTGGCTTGGCGGATCGCCCGCTCGACGAAGGCGGTGTTCTTCGTCAACGAGCACTCCCAGCCCGCGATCAGCCCGGCATAGGCGTCGATTACGAATGCGGTGTAGCCGAACCCGCCGCCATCGAGCGGCACGTAGGTGAAGTCCGCCACGTCCAGCTCGTTGGGCCGCGATGCATGGAAGCGCCGCCGCACCAGGTCCGGCGCTCTCGCGGCGGCCGGATCGCGCTCGGTAGTGCGTATCGTCCGGGCGCGCGTGGCCCCGCGCCAGCCGTGCTTGCGCATGATCCGTTCGACCGTGCAGCGCGCCACCGGGATGCCCTGGCGCTGCAGGTGCGCCCACATCTTCAGGCTGCCGTACAGGCACTCCGGTGGGCGTTTGCCGTGCTCGTCAGGCTCATAGACGCCGGCGAGGATCTCGGTGATCGTGGTGTCCCACAGGGCCCGTTTTGACGGCGCCGACGACCGGTGTGCCCAGTAGGTGCGTGGGGCGATCGCCACGCCCTGGACACCCAGGGCGCGGCACATCGGTACGACCCCGAACCGGTCCTTGTGTTCGTCGATGAACTCGCAGATCAGCGGTGTAGCGGGTCGCACTCCCGCGCGAAGAAAGTTGTTGCGGCCTTTAGTATTTCGATCGTTTGCTCAAGTTCCTTGGTTTTGCGGCGCAGCTCCCGCAGCTCGCGTGCGGTCTCAGTCGGCACACCCGCAGCCTCACCGTCGTCCACCTCGGCCTGGCGCACCCATTTGCGCAGCGTCTCCGCGCTCATCCCCAACCGCGCCGAGATCGCGCGCATCGCCGCCCACTCGGTCTCGTAGTCATCGCGATGCTCTCGGACCAGCCGCACCGCCTTGGCCTTGGTGTTCTCATCGTACTTGCTCGGCATCGTGCCATCCTTCCCTCAAAAGAAGGTGTGCACGAAACCCGGGACGGTTCAGGGGAGGTTTGACGGCCCCGGCTGTGACCTGACTTCGTTACGTCACGCCCTGCGGTCCCAGCCGACGGCGGATTAGATCGATGGCGGCGCTGGCGGCGCCGAGATAGCGAGGGTCTTGGCGCAGGGCATTTTCGCGCATGGCGGCCTCGCAGAGCTTGATCGCATGCTCGTCGCCGAGTTCGAGCGCCTCGCCCGCGAGGTCAGAGAACGTGTGGTCGGTGTCCAGCTCGACAGGCTTGCGGGCCAAGCGCTGGCCGCCGAACGCCGAGAACACTTCACGGTTGACTTCCGTTATCGTGCGCAATGACGCCGCGTGCAGCTCGGCCGGTACGTCGGCCAACAGCAGACGCATCGCGGCCGGTGCGGTGATGGTGTGAATCAATGGGACTGGGAACGAGGGCATCGTCGCGGTGTAGTGGCCCGCGTATTCGGCTGTCAGCTCGCTGAGCGCCCGGTCCACGGCAGCGTCGTCGAGATCGCCGTCCCCGCCAGGCTCGTTTTGCAGCGGCTGAAATGATGTCGCCCAAAAGCCCAGAGCGCGGGCGAGTTCGTCGATCTGAAGCTTGCTCGGCCGCGCTGCTTCCCGCACGGACCGCACCGCATGGGCGGTGCGGATCAAGCCGTGCGTGAGCGAGCCCATGCAACCCGGCAGTAGCCTTGGCCACCAGTCCTGCAGCACTTCTCGCCACGGGGCTTCGGCGAGTTCGCGGCGGAACAGCTCCACCCAATCGCCGCCACGTTCGCGATCGCCCAGTGCCGCTTGCCAATTAGTGATCGGCTCCGTCGGCGTCGGCAGCGGGGGATAGTTGCGGTGCTGGATGTTGTTCTCGACCCAGCCGTCGACCTCCTCGCAGAACCCGAGCTTGGCCAGCGCCTCGGCGGCCATCGGCCCGTGGTTGGCGAAGAAGTGATCGAGGTAGAAGCCGGTGGCACGCAAGCGGTCCAGTGCGCTGTTTACGGCGTCGGTGTAGTCCCGCGATCCCATCGCTGCCTCCTGTTGCTCGCACCGTGCTCGCCACGGTAGTCACTCCGGTTGGTAGCGGGGGAACACCGCGGTCGGGGGCGGCAAGACCGTGCCTGGGGTGAGCCGAGTTCCCACCGCGGCGAACGTCCGCTGGTCCGCGGGCTGACCGAGCAGGTCCAGCAGCTTGCTCGCCGACTCGGGTAGCACGGGCTGGATCAGCAGCGCCGCGATACGCAGCACTTCGCAGGTCACGTAGAGCACGGTGCGGAACCGGGTCTGATCGGACTCCGATTCGCTTTTGCGCAACACCCAGGGCTGCTGCGCCGAGAAGTATTTGTTGGCCGCGCCCAGCATCAGCCAGATCGCCTCCAGGGCCAGATGCATGGCCTGGGCGTCGAAATGGGTCCGCACCTGCTCGAGCAGGCCGTCCGCGATCGCCAGCAACTCCGTGTCGTCGGCGCTGAATTCGCCTGGGGTGGGGACGATTCCGTTGAGGTTCTTCGCGACCATCGACAGCGACCGCTGCGCCAAGTTACCCAGCTCGTTGGCCAGGTCGGTGTTGATCCGGGTGATGATCGCCTCGTCGCTGTAGCTGCCGTCCTGGCCGAACGGCACCTCCCGCAACAGGAAGTAGCGGACCTGATCCACGCCGAAGGTATCCACCAGCGCCACCGGGTCGATGACGTTGCCCACCGACTTGCTCATCTTCTCGCCGCGGTTGAGCAGGAACCCGTGTGCGAAAACCCTTCGCGGCAACTCGATCCCAGCCGACATCAGAAACGCCGGGCCAGTACACGGCGTGAAACCGAATGATGTCCTTGCCGATCATGTGCAGATCGGCCGGGCCAATAGCGGCGGAACAACTCCGAGTCGGTGTCGGGATAGCCGACGCCGGTCAAATAGTTGGTCAGCGCGTCGACCCACACATACATGACATGGTCGGGATGATCGGGCACCGGTATCCCCCAGTCGAACGACGTCCGGGAGATCGACAGGTCGCGCAGGCCGCCCGAGACGAAACTGACCACCTCGTTGCGTCGCACCTCGGGGCCGATGAAATCGGGGTTGGCCTCGTAGTGCGCCAGCAGCTTGTCGGTGTAGGCAGACAGCCGGAAGAAATACGTCTGTTCCTCTGTCCAGGTCAGCGGCGCCCCGGTCTCGGTGGCGATCCGAGTGCCGTCGTCGAGCACCCGGGTCTCCGATTCGACGAAGAACCGCTCGTCGCGCACCGAATACCAGCCCGAGTAGGTGTCGAGGTAGATATCGCCGGCATCGGCCATCCGCTTCCAGATCGCCTTGGACGCCTCGTGGTGGTCGGGGTCGGTGGTGCGGATGAACCGGTCGAACGAGATGTTGAGCCGCTCTTGCAGCCGCTGAAACACATCGGAGTTGCGCCGGGCCAGCTCGGCGGTCGGCAGCCCCTCGGCCGCTGCCGCCTCGGCCATCTTCAGCCCGTGTTCATCGGTCCCGGTCAAGAACCGCACGTCGAAGCCGTCGAGCCGCTTGAACCGGGCAATCGCGTCGGTTGCGATGTACTCGTACACATGCCCCAAGTGCGGCGCAGCATTGGGATACGTGATCGCGGTGGTGACGTAGTAGGGCCTCATCGACAATCCACCCTATTGTGTGCGGGTGAGCACCAACCGGCCCGGTAAACGCGAGGCGCCGCCCGCCCCGGAGCCGTTGGCCCCGTTGGTCGACGCGCACACCCACCTCGACGCGTGCGGCGCCGCCGACGTCGAGGGAGTGCACGCGATCGTCGACCGCGCCGCCGCCGTCGGCGTCGAGGCGGTCGTGACCGTCGCCGACGACCTGGACTCGGCGCGCTGGGTGACCCGGGCCGCCGAATGGGATCCGCGGGTCTATGCCGCCGTGGCTTTGCACCCGACCCGCGCCGATGCGCTGACCGAGTCCGCTCGCGCCGAACTCGAGCGACTCGCCGCGCATCCACGAGTGGTGGCGATCGGCGAGACCGGGATGGACCTGTACTGGCCGGGCCGCCTCGACGGCTGCGCGCAGCCGCCGCCCAGCGCGAGGCGTTCGCCTGGCACATCGACCTCGCCAAGCGGACCGGCAAACCGCTGATGATTCACAACCGGCAGGCGGATACCGAGGTGCTCGACGTGCTGCGCGCTGAGGGCGCACCCGAGACCGTGATCTTGCACTGCTTCTCGTCCGGTCCGGCGATGGCCCGCAGTTGCGTCGACGTCGGCTGGTGGCTGAGCCTCGCCGGGACGGTCAGCTTCCGCAACGCCGGTGAGCTGCGGGACGCCGTCGTGCTGGTGCCGACCGACCAGTTGCTGGTGGAGACCGACGCGCCCTATCTGACCCCGCACCCCTACCGTGGCGCCGCCAACGAGCCGTACTGCCTGCCTTACACTGTGCGGGCGTTGGCCGAACTCCTGCAGCGACCCGCGCAGGACCTGGCGCAAGCCACCACGGCCAACGCTCACCGGGCCTACCGGCTCGTCGCCGGCTCTTAAGAATCCGTTAAGAGCATCGCGTCGGAGTTGCCCTATCTAGGCCGGTTCGTTACCGTCTTGTGATCGAACGGTGGGGCCTGTTGGGCCCCATTCGTTTGTGGCTGCTGCTGACGGTGTCGTTGAAGTGCTGCTGAGGTCGGGGAAAACGCGCGTTGAACGTACTCACGAGGCTTCACCAGACCCCATCACCGATCCTGCGGATCCTGGTCGCCGCGTTGTTGCTGGTGCTGACGTTCGCGGGCGGGTATGCGGTCGCCGCGCGCAAGACTGTGACGCTGAGCGTCGACGGCACCCGGTTGACGGTGACCACGATGAAGTCTCGGGTTATCGACGTGCTCAAGGAGAACGGGTTCGACGTCGGCGAACGCGACGACTTGTACCCGACCGGCAACGAGCGGGTTCACGACGACGACGAGATAATCCTTCGGCGCAGCCGGCCCCTGCAGATCTCCTTAGATGGTCACGGCACCAAGCAGGTGTGGACGACGGCATCCACCGTTGACGAGGCCCTGGCCCAACTGGCCATGACCGACACCGCGCCCGCCGCGGCCTCCCGCGGCAGCCGGGTGCCATTGGCCGGGATGGCCCTTCCGGTGGTCACCGCGAAGACCGTGCGGATCAACGACGGCGGGACCGTGCGCACCGTGCACCTGGCCGCGCCGAACGTCGGCGAGCTACTGGACGCCGCCGGCGCGCCGTTAGAGCAAAGCGACAAAGTGATGCCGGGCGCTTCGACGCCGGTCACCGACGGAATGCAGATTGAGGTCACCCGCATCCGCATGGAGAAGGTCACCGAGCGGGTGCCGCTACCGCCGACCCCGCATCGCATCGAAGACCCGGAGATGAACATCAGCCGCCAGGTCGTCGAAGACCCGGGCAGCCCGGGCACTCAGGACGTGACCTTCGCCGTGGCCAAGGTCAATGGAGTAGAGACCGGCCGCTTGCCCGTCGCCAACACGGTGATCACACCGGCTCGTGACGCCGTGCTGCGGGTCGGCACCAAGCCCGGCACCGAGGTGCCGCCGATACCCGATGCCACCGTGTGGGACGCGATTGCGCGCTGCGAAGCGGGTGGCAACTGGGCGATCAACACCGGGAACGGGTATTACGGCGGTGTGCAGTTCGACCAAAGCACCTGGGAACGCAGCGGCGGTTTGCGGTATGCCCCCCGCGCTGATCTGGCCACCCGTGAGGAGCAGATCGCCGTCGCCGAGACGGTGCTACAACGACAGGGCTGGGGCGCGTGGCCGGTGTGCAGCGGAAGAGCAGGTGCGCGCTGACCATACGGCTATTGGGCCGGACCGAAATACGGCGGCTGGCTAGAGAACTCGAATTCCGGCCACGGAAGGCGTTGGGGCAGAACTTCGTCCACGACGCCAACACGGTGCGCCGGGTGGTGTCCGCGTCCGGTGTGAGCCGGTCCGACCACGTGCTCGAGGTGGGGCCGGGTCTGGGGTCGCTGACGCTGGCATTGCTCGACCGTGGCGCCACGGTCACCGCCGTCGAGATCGACCCTGCGCTGGCCGGCCGGCTGCGCAAAACCGTTGCCGAGCACTCCCACAGCGAAATCCACCGACTGACAGTGCTCAACCGCGATGTCTTGTCGATCCGCCGCACCGACCTGGCTGCCGAACCGACAGCCGTCGTCGCCAACCTGCCCTACAACGTCGCCGTTCCTGCGCTGTTGCACCTGCTCGCCGAGTTCCCCTCGGTGCGCACGGTAATGGTGATGGTGCAGGCCGAGGTCGCCGAACGGCTCGCCGCTGAACCCGGAAGCAAGGACTACGGCGTGCCCAGTGTCAAGGTGCGCTTCTTCGGACGGGTCCGCCGCTTTGGCATGGTGTCGCCGACGGTGTTCTGGCCGATCCCGCGGGTCTACTCCGGGTTGGTGCGCATCGACCGCTACGAGGTGTCGCCGTGGCCCACCGACGAGCTGTTCCGCCAGCGTGTCTTTGAACTGGTCGACACCGCATTTGCACAGCGGCGCAAGACATCTCGCAACGCCTTCGCCGAATGGGCGGGCTCGGGCAATGAATCCGCGAAGCGCCTGCTCGCCGCCAGCATCGACCCTGCCCGCCGTGGCGAGACGCTGTCGATCGAGGACTTCGTGCGCTTGCTGCAGCGCTCCGGTGAGTGGAACGACGACAGCGCTGCCGGTCAGGAGGCGTCCTAACCGGCGGCTCAGCGCAGTACTCGGGTGAGGTGGTCGACGAATTCGGCGCAAGATTGGTAGCGCAGTTCGGGATCCCTGGCCATCGCCTTGGCGATGACGGCGTCGAACGCTCGCGGCAGCCACGCGGCTTTACGCGAAATCCGCGGGGGGATACCACGTAGATGAGCGTCGACCAGCTCGGCGGCGGTGTCGGCGGTGAACGGCGGTGCGCCGGTGATCAGTTCGACCGCTGAACAAGCCAGCGCGTATTGGTCGGTGGCCGCTGTGGGCGCGTGCCCGCGCAGCACCTCTGGGGCGGCGTACGACAGCGAGGCCTGCAGGTTCTTCGGTCGCCGAAATACGTCCTCGACGACCGCGTGCGCCACCCCGAAGTCGACCAGCACCGCGCCTGTTCCCGAAAAGTATTTTGCCACAAGAATATTAGCTGGTTTGACGTCGGCGTGCACCACACCACAACGGTGGATGTAATCCAGGGCGTCGGAAATCTGGGCAAGGGCGGCTAGGCGTTGTTCCAGCCGTTGCAGCCGCGTCGATTTGCCCCCGTCGATGAATTGCATTGCCAGCCAATGCGGCCCGTGTGCGTAGACCTCGACGATGTGAGGATGGCCGAGTCGATGCGCGAACTCGAATTCGCGGACTAGGCGAGCGCGCTCCGGCGCAGTCCGGTGCTCCTCGGTAAGGATTTTCAGGGCCACCACATGGTCGGGACGTTCGCGGTCATGCGCCCGGTAGACGATGGCCGAGCCGCCGCGGCCAACCTCTTCATCCACGACGTAGCCGTCGAAGGTCTCGCCGGCGTCGACCATGCCCTCAGGGTAGGTTGCGGCGGGGTTTGATGGCCCGGATCCTCGGTGAGCGGTGGCAGCATCGTCGCCGGAACCCCTGTGGTTTGCCCAGCACCGGCGATACTCTCGGGCGGTGCCAATGGACGGAAACACCGCTGCTCAGTGGGTGCCCACCGGATCGGTCACGGTCCGGGTGCCCGGAAAGGTCAACCTCTACCTTGCCGTTGGCGATCGCCGCGCCGATGGCTATCACGAGCTGACGACGGTGTTTCACGCGGTCTCGCTGGTCGACGAGGTCACTGTCCGCAACGCTGACGTGCTGTCACTCAAGGTCATTGGCGAAGGCGCCGACGAGGTGCCCACGGACGAACGCAACCTGGCTTGGCAGGCCGCCGAGCTGATGGCCGAGCATGTCGGTCGGGCACCGGACGTGTCGATCACGATCGACAAGTCCATTCCCGTTGCCGGTGGGATGGCGGGCGGAAGCGCCGACGCGGCCGCAGTCTTGGTCGGCATGAATGCGCTGTGGGAGCTCGGCGTGCCACGCCGCGACCTGCACGCCCTCGCAGCACGGCTGGGCAGCGATGTGCCGTTCGCGCTGCACGGCGGCACCGCGCTGGGAACCGGCCGCGGCGAGGAGCTGGCCACCGTGCTGTCGCGTAACACCTTCCACTGGGTGCTGGCGTTCGCCAATAGCGGCCTGTCCACCACGGCAGTGTTCGCCGAGCTCGACCGGCTGCGGAAGGCCGGGGCGCCGCCGCGACTCGGTGAGCCCGGCCCTGTGCTGGCGGCGCTCGCCGCCGGTAATCCGCAGCAGTTGGCGCCGCTGCTGGGCAACGAGCTGCAAGCCGCCGCGGTGAGTTTGGACCCCTCGCTGCGCCGCGCGCTGCGTGCCGGCGTGGAGGCGGGCGCCCTGGCCGGAATCGTGTCCGGATCCGGGCCGACGTGCGCGTTTTTGTGCTCGTCGGCGACGTCGGCGATCGACGTCGGCACTCAGCTGTCTGGTGCCGGCGTCTGCCGCACGGTCCGCGTCGCCAGCGGGCCGGTGCACGGTGCCCGAGTCGTGCCAGCGCCCGTGACCGAAGTGTGACCTGAGGCTCAAAGCAACCAAAAGCAACCAATTGTTTGGTGGTTACTTAAGAGGAGCTTAAGATGTTCGGCGGTGATGACTAGCGGTCGAACAATGCGCCCCCCCGCACCGCCCACCGGCACGTCCGGTGGGCGGTCGACCAGGCACCACAGCGGCCGTTCCTTCGCTGACCGTCGAACCTCTCGCGAGGTCGCTCACGCATCACCGATTCGAGACATAACCGCTCCTCAATCGTGTGCGCGCCGCTACTGCGCATCACGCACTAGCGCGGGGAGCATGAAATTTCGGGCCCGGGAAGCGCCGGTGCCGGAAGCCAGGAGGGTGTGGTGAGCAGGTTTACCGAGAAGATGTTCCGCAACGCCCACACCAGCCCGCGCGGCATGGTCACCGGCGAGCCGCACCACCCGGTCCGGCATACCTGGCGTGAGGTCCATGAGCGGGCCCGCCGGGTAGCCGGTGGACTGGCGGCTAACGGCGTGGGGCACGGCGACGCGGTCGGTGTACTTGTCGGCGCGCCGGTGGAGATCGCGCCGACCGCGCAGGGGCTATGGATGCGCGGCGCCAGCCTGACCATGCTGCATCAGCCCACTCCGCGCACCGATCTGGCGGTCTGGGCGCAGGACACGACGACGGTCGTCGACATGATCGAGGCCAAAGCGGTCGTCGTTTCCGACCCGTTCATGGCGGCGGCGCCGGTGCTCGAGCAGCGCGGTGTCAAGGTGCTGACCGTTGAGCAGTTGCTGGCCGCCGACCCGATCGACCCGATCGACACCGACGAGGACGATCTGGCGTTGATGCAGTTGACGTCCGGCTCGACCGGCTCGCCCAAGGCCGTGCAGATCACCCACCGCAACGTGTACTCCAACGTCGAGGCCATGTTCGTCGGCGTCAAGTACGACCTTGAGAAAGACGTGATGATCAGCTGGCTGCCGTGTTTCCACGACATGGGCATGATCGGCTTTTTGACCGTGCCGATGTACTTCGGCGCCGAGCTGGTCAAGGTCACCCCGATGGACTTTTTGCGCGACACGCTGCTGTGGGCCAAGCTGATCGACAAGTACAAGGGCACGTTCATCTGCGGGCCGAACTTCGCCTACTCGCTGTTCGCCAAGCGGTTGCGCAAGCAGGCCAAGCCCGGGCAGTTCGACCTGTCGACCCTGCGGATTGCGATGTCGGGCGCCGAACCGGTGGACCCCGCCGACGTCGAAGACCTGATCGACGCGGGCCGGCCGTTCGGCCTGCGACCCGAGGCCATCCTGCCCGCCTACGGCATGGCGGAAACCACGCTGGCGGTGTCGTTCTCCCCGGTGGAACAGGGCCTGATCGTCGACGAGGTGGACGCCGACCTGCTGGCTGCGCTGCGTCGCGCGGTGCCGGCCACCAAGGGCAACGTGCGCCGACTGGCGTCGCTCGGGCCGGTGCTCGACGGGATCGAGGCCCGCGTCGTCGACGAGGACGGCAACGTGTTGCCGCCCCGGGGCGTCGGGGTGATCGAGTTGCGCGGTGAACCAATCACGCCCGGCTATATCACGATGGGCGGATTCATCCCGGCGCAGGACGAGCACGGCTGGTACGACACCGGCGACCTCGGCTACATCACCGAAAACGGTCACATCGTGGTGTGCGGGCGGGTCAAGGACGTCATCATCATGGCCGGCCGCAACATCTATCCCACCGACATCGAACGCGCAGCCTGCCGGGTTCCCGGGGTGCGCCCGGGCTGTGCGGTGGCCGTGCGCCTCGACGCCGGGCACTCGCGGGAGACGTTCGCCGTCGCGGTCGAGTCCAACGCCTACGACGATCCGGCCGAAGTGCGTCGCATCGAGCATCAGGTGGCCCACGAAGTTGTCACCGAGGTCGACGTGCGGCCCCGCAACGTCGTGGTGCTGGGCCCCGGCACCATTCCCAAAACGCCGTCGGGCAAACTGCGCCGGGCCAATTCCGTCACGCTGGTCACCTAACTGCAGCCGAGCAGACGCAGAATCGCACCAATCAGCCCGCGCCAGCGCGATTCTGCGTCTGCTCGCGCCACCCTCGCTCCACCCTCGCGGCACCCTCGCGGTGGATTACCAGGCGTGCACGACGTTCTGTGCCGCCTCCAGCCCCAGCTCGATGAGCAGCTCCGTGGCGTCGGCGGCCTGCTCGCAGATTGTGGGCACCTCGGCGCGCTCAGCGGCGGTGAAGTTCTCCAACACGAACGCGGCCGGATCTTTGCGGCCCGGTGGACGCCCGATGCCGATGCGAACCCGCTGAAAGTCCTTGGTGCCCAACGCTGCAGCTACGGATCGCAGCCCGTTGTGGCCGCCTTCGCCGCCGCCGAGCTTGAGCCGGATGCGACCGAAATCGAGGTCGAGATCGTCGTGGATGACGATGATGTCCGCGGGCGGCACCGAGTAGAACTTGGCCAGCGGTGCGACTTGGCGACCGGATTCGTTCATGTAGCTGCGCGGTTTGGCCAGCACCACCGAACGCCCCCCGAGCTGACCGGTGACAATCTCGCAGCCAGACTTCTTGTGCGCCTTGAACGTTGACCCCAGTCGCGCGGCAAGCCGATCGGCGACCATGTATCCGAGGTTGTGCCGGGTCCGGGCATAGTTCGGTCCCGGGTTGCCAAGGCCGACCACCAACAGGGGTTCGGCCATGTGTTACTCGGACTCGGGTGGGGCGGCTTCGGCTTCTTCGGCGACCTCTTCCGCGGCTTCTTCGCGTTCCGCGACCTCGCCGGCACCTTCGGCCTCCAGCTCCTCGGCGGTCGGTGCGTTGACGACGTTGACGACCAGCAGGTCGGGATCCGACACCAGGGTGACGCCCCGCGGGAGCGCCACCTGTCCCGCGGTGAACTGCGTGCCCGGCTGGGCATCCTGGACGGAGACGGTCAACTGCTCGGGAATAGACAGCGCCTCGGCCTCGATCTCGATCGTGTTGGTTTCCTGAGTGACCAAAGTGCCCGGCGCGGGCTCACCCTCGACCTCGACCGTCACCTCGACGACAACCTTCTCGCCGCGGCGCACCAACAGCAGGTCAGCGTGCTGGATGGTGTGCCGGATCGGGTGCACGTCAATCGCCTTGGTCAACGCCAGCTGTTCCTTACCGTCAATGTTGAGGGTCAGCACCGCGTTGGTACCGGAATGGCGCAGCACCGCGGCGAATTCGTGTCCGGGCAGCTCCAGATGCTGTGGATCGCTGCCGTGACCGTAGAGCACCGCCGGGATCTTGCCGGCCCGTCGCGCCCGGCGAGATGCGCCTTTGCCGGTCTGGCTTCGCACCGAGGCGGTCAGCTGATTGGTTGTCGATCCCGCGGATTTAGCCATGGTGTCGCTCCTGTGATGGTCGGGCACGGCCAGCATCGCGACAACCAGAAGGTCCCCGTCGATAACGGCGGCCGGCCGAATTGGCGGCCACCCTCGCCGTGACGCCCGACAGGGTAGCGCATCGGCGGGTCAGAGCGGAAATTTCACGCCGGTGAGCTGCTCAGACAGCTCCCAGAGCGCGACGGCGGTGCTGTCTTGGCGCGCTCGCCGGCTGCGGCCGACAGGCTGGGTGCGGCCGACCATGCCGAACCGCGGCCCGACGAACGTATCGCCCGGCAAATCCTGCGACGCGGCATAGAGGATCTGGCGGGCACCGAATTCGGGGTCGGTCGCGAAGAATCGGTTGCCGATCGCCATCAACGCGTCTTCCACCCGCTGGCCTGAGTGTCCCTGCAGATTGGTGTGCGAATACCCGGGATGGGCAGCCAGCGCGCGCAGCGGTGAACCGACCGAATCCAGGCGCCGCTGCAGTTCCCGGGTGAACAGCAGGTTGGCGAGTTTCGACTGGCCGTAGGCCAGCCACCGCGAGTACTGCCGGGACTGCCAGTTGAGGTCGGTCAGGCTGATGCGGCCGATCCGGTGGAACACGGACGACACGGTCACCACCCGGTCGGTGAGCACGGGCAGCAGCAGATTCGTCAGCGCGAAGTGGCCGAGGTGATTGGTGCCGATCTGGCTTTCGAAGCCATCCACGGTCCTGGCCTCCGGGGTGGCCATGATGCCGGCGTTGTTGATCAGCACGTCGACGTTGTCGACGGTGTCGGCGAAGTTCCGCACCGAGGCCAAGTCCTGCAGGTCGAGCTGGCGCACCTCGACCTGGCCGGTCATCTGCCGCGCAGCGGCCTCGCCTTTGTCGGTGTTGCGCACGGCAAGGACGACGCGGGCGCCGACCCGGGCCAATTCGCGGGCCGTGATCGCACCCAGGCCACTGTTGGCGCCGGTGACGACGACTGTGCGTCCGGCGAATGACGGCAGGTCTGCGGCAGTCCACCTCACGGCAGATACGGTAACGCGACCAAGCAACGCGGTGCTGCCGGCTATTTGGCCGCGACGGTGAATCCCGCGATGATCGTCTCGATGTCCGAAGCCTGCGGGAAGGCCTGGTCGGCCAGGCTGGTGATCGTGAGCTGAACGAGATACGGCTGTTTGGCCGGGGCAGAGCCGGTGGCGATGACGACCCGGTTCCAGCCGTGCAACCGTTTGCCGTTGAGGTCGTAGCTGCCCTCGATCATCGACGACGGAAAGCCGTGGAAGTCTGCTGTGGACGCGTTTAGTTTCCTGAAATTCTCTGACCGCTCGGCATCGGCGTTGGCGTGCTTGATCACATCAGCGGCGTCGAAATCCCCGCGCAACTTGAACACCATCAGCATCGCGATCGGATAGCTGCCGTTTTTGGCGATGGCCTGTGTGGCTGGCGTGATGCTGGGATTGCTGAATTTCTCCCAGCCCGGCGGGGTGGGGATCGACACCGCCAAATCGGTTAGCGTGTCGGGGGCCACCTGCTGGCCGGTGACGCCGACGCTCTCCAGGTATTTCCCGAGCGGCTCCGGCGTTGCAGTCGTCGTCGGGGTCGTGGTGGTCGTCGTGGTTGTCGTCCAAATCGACTGGTAGTCAGGCTCTTTGGTACTACAGCCGACCGCGGCCAGCACGAAAATCAGGACGGCGGTCCCGCACCGGCTAGGGACCGTCACAGAATCTCGTGCACCGCGTCGATCGGACGAGCCAGCCGGGTGCCCTTAACCGTCACGACGAACGGCCGCTGGATCAGGATGGGATGCTCGACCATCGCGTCGAGCAGCTCGTCGTCGGTGGCCTCGGCAAGGTTGAGCTCGGTGTAGATCGGCTCACGCGTGCGCACCGCGGCGCGCACATCGATGCCGGCGTCACGGATCATTTTCACCAGCTGCTCCCGCGACGGAGGCGTCTTCAAATACTCGACGATGGTCGGCTCGATGCCGTTGTCGCGCAACAACTCCAGTGTCTTGCGCGACGTGCTGCACTTGGGGTTGTGGTAGATGACGGTATCGGTCGAAGCGCGGGACATTTACGCGTCTCCATCGAACAGCCCTGTCACTGAACCGTTTTCGAACACCGCACGGATGGTGCTGGCCAGCAGGGGAGCGATCGACAACACCGTCAGTTGCGGGAACCGCTTGGCCTCGTCGATCGGCAACGTGTTGGTGACGATTACCTCACGGGCTCCGCACTCCGCCAGCAGCTTCGGCGCAGGATCGGACAGCACGCCGTGGGTGGCGGCGACGATCACGTCTCCGGCGCCGTCCTCCTTCAGCAGCGGCACCGCCGCGGCGATCGTGCCGCCGGTGTCGATCATGTCGTCGATCAGGATGCAGGTCTTGCCGGCGACTTCGCCGACCACCCGGTTGGACTTCACCTGGTTGGGCACCCGCGGGTCGCGGGTCTTGTGGATGAAGGCCAATGGCACGCCGCCCAGCGAGTCGGCCCACTTCTCGGCGATGCGCACCCGGCCGGAGTCCGGGGAGACGACCACCATGTCGTGGCCGCTGTAGTTGTCCTTGATGTAGCCGGTCAGAAGATTCTGCGCGCGCATGTGATCCACCGGGCCGTCGAAGAAGCCCTGGATCTGGTCGGTGTGCAGGTCGACGGTCACGATCCGGTCGGCCCCGGCGGTCTTGAGCAGGTCGGCGACCAGCCGCGCCGAGATCGGTTCGCGGCCGCGGTGTTTTTTGTCCTGCCGGGCGTAGGGGTAGAACGGCACGACGGCCGTGATCCGCTTGGCGCTGCCGCGCTTGAGCGCATCGAGCATGATGAGCTGCTCCATCAGCCACTTGTTCAGCGGCGCCGGATGCGACTGCAGGACGAAGGCGTCGCAGCCGCGCACCGACTCGTGGTAGCGGACGAAGATCTCGCCGTTGGCGAAGTCCCGGGCAGTCTGCGCGGTCACGTGGACGTCGAGTTCCTTGGCCACCTGCTCGGCCAGTTCGGGGTGCGCACGACCCGCGAACAACATCAGATTTTTGCGGTTGTCGGTCCAGTCGTGGCTCACGTGCTGCCCCCGCTGTTGGGATCAAGTGGTGGCCTAATACTAAGGAGAGAACTGTCAAGATGTCTGATCGGGCTGACGTTGTGCCCTTTCTGCCGCCTCCGCGGCGGCGCTGCCCGGCCGTTTGCGTTGCACCCAGCCCTCGATGTTGCGTTGGGGTCCTGCCGACACGGCCAACGCCCCGGGTGGGACGTCGTGGCGCACCACCGTGCCGGCACCGGTGTAGGCGCCGTCACCGACGGTGACCGGTGCGACGAACATGGTGTCGGAGCCGGTGCGCACGTGGGAGCCGATCCTGGTGCGCTGCTTGGTCTCG
This sequence comes from Mycobacterium xenopi, assembly GCF_009936235.1. Taxonomy (NCBI): domain Bacteria; kingdom Bacillati; phylum Actinomycetota; class Actinomycetes; order Mycobacteriales; family Mycobacteriaceae; genus Mycobacterium; species Mycobacterium xenopi. The sequence goes on from NZ_AP022314.1 coordinate 1,347,184, forward strand.
CCGTCGTAGTTGACGAAGACGCTGGATGCGCCGATATTGCTGTGCTCGCCGATGTCGGCGTCACCGACGTAGGTCAGGTGGGGCACCTTGGTGCCGGTGCCGATCGTGCAGTTCTTGGCCTCGACGAACGCGCCCAGTTTGCCGTCGGCGCCTAACACGGTGCCGGGCCGCAGGTAGGCGAATGGTCCGACCACCGCGCCGTCGCCGATCGACGCCGAAGTGCCGTGCGTGCGGATTACCGACGCGGCGTCGCCGACGGTGACGTCGGCCAAGGTGGTGTCGGGGCCGACGGTGCAATGTCCGCCGATGCGGGTGCGGCCGAGCAGCTGGGTTCCGGGCAGGATCACGGTGTCGCGGCCAATGCTCACGTCGACGTCGATCCAGGTGGTCGCGGGGTCGACAACCGTGACGCCGGCCAGCTGGTGTGTGGCCACGATGCGGCGGTTGAGCTCCGCGGAAAGTTCGGCCAACTGAACCCGGTCGTTGACCCCGGCGACCAGCGCGCTGTCGTCGACGTGGCGGGCGTGCACGGCATGGCCGTCTCGGCGAACGATGGAGATCACGTCGGTCAGGTAGAGCTCGCGTTGGGCGTTGTCGGCGGACAGCCGGCCCAGCGCGGAGCGCAGCGCCGCAATATCGAAGGCGTAGACCCCGGCGTTGACTTCGCGGATCTGTTTTTGGGACGGTGTCGCATCGGCTTGCTCGACGATCGCAATCACTTCGTTGTCCTGGGTGCGCAGAATGCGGCCATAGCCGGTGGGATCGGCCAGCGTGGTGGTCAACACGGTGACCGCTGCCGGGTGGGCGCGATGGGCGGCGATCAGGTCAGCCAGCGTGTCGGCGTCCAGCAGGGGAATGTCGGCCGAGGTGACCACGACGACCCCGCTGTAGTCAGCAGGCAGCGCCGAGAGTCCACACAGCACGGCGTGTCCGGTTCCCAGCTGCCGGTCCTGCAGCGCCACGTCGATGCGGCGACCCAAGCTGTCGGCCAGTTCGGCGACGACGGGTGCAATCCGGTCGTGGTCGTGGCCCAACACGACGACCAGATGTTGCGGTGCGACCTTGGCGATCGAATACAGGCAATGCGCAAGCATGCTGCGCCCGGCGATCGTGTGCAGCACCTTGGGAGTGTCCGAGCGCATCCGGGTTCCGGCCCCCGCCGCCAAAACCAGGACCGCCGATTCGCCGTGTGTTGTCATGAACACCTCTTTTGCCGCGAGTGTGGATGTTCGTACGCCGACACGCCGTCCAGCCTGTCATTTCGCGCACGCTCGCGGCAAAAAACCGCGGCATCACGGCCGGCTCCGTCGCCAGGACTCGAACCTGAACTCTCAGAACCAAAATCTGATGTGCTGCCGATTACACCACGACGGAAGGTAGGGCGACGGGGACCTGTCACGGTGCAGGACCGCGTCCACTCTAATGCAAGCCGATACGCTGGGAGGCGTGGCTGCGCTGGATAGGGGGCCAGACAAGGACGTGCGGGAGCCGCGCGCCAGGATGACCGGCAGCGAGAGGCGGCATCAGCTCATCGATATCGCACGTTCGCTCTTTGCCGAACGTGGCTACGAGGGCACGTCGATCGAGGAGATCGCGCAGCGGGCCAACGTGTCCAAGCCGGTGGTATACGAACATTTCGGCGGCAAGGAAGGCCTGTACGCGGTGGTCGTCGACCGCGAGATGTCGGCGCTGCTCGATGGCATCACGTCGTCGCTGACCAGGTCGACCAACAACCGGTCGCGGCTGCGCATCGAACGGGTGGCGCTGGCGCTGCTCACCTACGTCGAGGAGCGCACCGACGGCTTCCGGATCCTGATCCGTGATTCGCCGGCATCGATCAGCTCGGGCACCTATTCCACCCTGCTCAACGACGCGGTCAGCCAGGTGTCGTCCATCCTTGCCGGTGACTTTGCCCGCCGCGGTCTTGACCCCGAAACGGCGCCGCTGTATGCCCAGGCACTGGTCGGTTCGGTGTCGATGACCGCCCAGTGGTGGCTCGACGCCCGCGAGCCCAAGAAGGAGGTGGTCGCCGCGCACCTGGTCAACCTGTGCTGGAACGGCCTGACCCACCTGGAAGCCGACCCCACCCTGCTCGACGAATAGCGGCGTGGCCGGGCGCACCGGCCCTGCGGGTCGCTGCAATCAACCCCGGTCGCGGGCCAGCAGGTCGGCGGTGGTTTCCCGGCGGATCAATTCGCGGGCCCGGCCGTCCTTGACCGCCACCAGCGGCGGCCGGCCGACGATGGTGTAGTTGCACGCCATGCTGTGGTGGTAGGCACCGGTGCACGCCACGGCCAGCAGGTCACCGGGATGCACGTCGACGGGTAGCTCGACGTCGCGGGCAATCTCGTTGGCGCCGTGTCGTCCCGTCACCGCGACTCGCTGTCTGCGTTCAAGCGAATGCCGGTTAGTCAGCGCCACGGTGTATTTCGCGCGACACGGCGCCATCCGCGGGCTGTCGCTTAGTCCGCCGTCCACGGCGACGAAAGTCCGCCCGCGCGGCTGTGTCGTCACCGAGCACACCCGATACAGCGTGATACCGGCGCGCCCGCTGATGCCCCGGCCCGGTTGCACCACCACGACCGGGCGGGGGAAACGCTCGGCGGCACAGGCAGCGTCCAGTGCCTCGTCGATGACGTGGGCCAGCTCGTGGATATCGAGCTCGCGATCACCGTGAACATATGGAATGCCTTGGCCCCCACCGAGATTGAGTTCGGTGAGGATTACGCCATGGTTGGCGCGGATGTTGGCCATGGCGGTGACCGTCCGGTGACTCGCTGCGCCGTAGCACCCCGGATCGGTGACCTGCGAGCCGGCGTGGCAGGACAGGCCGATCAGGTCGAGGTTGGGTTGGGCCAGCACACGCGCCACCGTCTCGGCGAGGCTGTGCCCGTAGAGCTCGCGTTCCGCGGCCACCCGGATGAGCACCCGTTGGCGTCGGGCTGCCAACCCCGCGAGGTAGGCGATCTCGATGCACGAGTCCACCACGATGCGGCCTACCCCGACACGCACGGCGGCGCGCAACTCCTCGACCGATTTCGCGTCGCCGTGCATGACGATGCGGGCCGGGTCAACGCCGCCGACGATCGCGGTGGTCAGCTACCCGGACGAATGGACCGCCAGACCTAACCGCTCCTCGCGAGTCCAGCGCGCCACGGCGATGCTCAGCAACGACTTGCCGGCACAGAGCACCTCGGCGCCGGGCAGGGCAACCCCCGGCGGAAGCGACGAGCGCGATGCCTGAAGTTCGCTTCGTCGATCACGTAAACCGGAGTGCGGAACTCGTCGGCGATGTCGGTCACCGGCACCTCGCCGACGCACAGCCGGCCGTCGTCGTCGGCGCGTGCCGTGACCGGTCAGATGGCGGGGTCGAACCACGGGGCAGCGCCATAAGCGATGGACGGCAAGACATCGGCCAACGTTGTGGTCATGCTTCCACGGTCGGTGGGGCTGTTGTCGGATTCCGCTGCCCTAACGGATCCTTGACGGCACCGAGCCCGAAATTGACAGGTTTTGCCTCCCGGCGCGCAGAGCCACGAGCTAGGCAGGTCCATGCGGTTTTGTACGCATCATGATGCGTTTTGGCTAGCATGGTGATTGTGCGGACAACCGTGGTGATCGATAGCGATGTGGCGGCCGCGATCGAGCGTCTTCGCCGGCAAGGAATGGGTGTGAGCGAGGCCCTGAACCTGCTCGCGCGCCGCGGCATGGCCAAGGAAGCGGCCGAGAAGGTCACGTATCGGCACCGCACCGCGAAGATCGGCCTCAAAGTCGATGTCACCAACGTCGGCGACGTGCTTGATCTGCTCGATGATCGTTGACGCCAACCTGCTGCTGTTCGCAGTTGACGAGAACAGCAGCCATAACGCCGCCGCTGCTGCCTGGCTGGAACAGACATTGAACGGCGATACTCGCGTCGGCCTGCCCTGGCAGACCATCGGGGCGTTTCTGCGGATCGTCACCCATCCGCGGGTCACAGAAAACCCACTGTCAGGCACTGACGCTTGGAGATATGTAGAGCAGTGGCTGGCGGTCCCGGTGGTGTGGGTGCCCCCCGCAACGGAGAACACCGCCCGCGTTTACGCAAGGCTGTGCGCGCAGGTGGCGATCACCGGAAATCTGGTACCCGACGCGCAACTGGCCGCGCTGGCGATCGAACATGGAGTCGAAGTCGCCTCTGCGGATACAGATTTCATGCGATTTCCAGGTCTGCGCTGGACCAATCCGTTGAGCACGAATCCCAACCGGTCCTGAAAGCTTCAGCCTCGAGCGCCCGATCGCCAGCGTGCTGGTGACGCGCCGATGATGTGGTGGCGATCACCCGAGTTGGCCGGGGCCGCAACGTGAATCAGTCGAAGCATAGAATGGCTGCATCATGACCGCACCGGGGTTTGCCCGACCAGATACCCCGATCGCGGGGCTCGTCGACCTGGCGCTGAGCGCGCCGACCTTTCAGCAACTCATCGACCGGGCAGCCGATCGACCCGACGAATTGAACCTGGTCGGTCCGGCCAGCGCACGTGTCTTCGTCACCAGCGCCCTGGCCCGGCACGGCCCGTTGCTGGTGGTCACCGCCACCAACCGGGCAGCCGACGATCTGACCGCCGAGCTGCGTGGTGTGCACGGCGACGCGGTCGCGTTGTTCCCGTCCTGGGAAACCCTGCCACACGAACGGCTCTCGCCAGGTGTCGACACCGTGGGCGCCCGCCTCATGGTGCTGCGTCGGCTGGCCCACCCCGACGACGCGTGGCTGGGACCGCCGCTGCGGGTGGTGGTGACGTCGGCGCGCTCGCTTTTGCAGCCGATGACACCGCGACTGGGCGACATCGAGCCGCTCACCCTGGCTGTCGGCGACGAGGTCGCGTTCGAAGAGGTGATCACCCGGCTGGTCGAATTGGCCTACACCCGGGCCGACATGGTCGGTCGGCGCGGGGAGTTCGCGGTGCGCGGGGGAATACTCGACGTGTTTCCGCCGACCGCCGAACACCCGGTGCGCATCGAGTTCTGGGGCGACGAGGTCACCGAGATGCGCATGTTCTCGGTCGCCGATCAGCGCTCCATCCCCGAGCTGACCGTGACCACCCTGGTCGCCGTGGCCTGCCGGGAGCTGTTGCTGAGCGACGACGTGCGGGAACGGGCCGCCAGGCTGGCTGGTAAACATCCCGCCGCCGAGCATGCGATCGTCGGCAGCTTCACCGACATGCTGGCCAAGCTGGCCGAGGGCATCCCCGTCGACGGCATGGAGGCGCTGCTGCCCGTCTTGCGTCCCGACGAGCTGACGCTGCTGACCGACCAACTGGCCGAGGGCACCCCGGTGCTGGTCTGCGATCCGGAAAAGGTCCGCGCCCGCGCCGCCGATCTGATCAAGAGCGGCCGGGAGTTCCTCGAGGCGTCGTGGTCGGTAGCTGGCTTCGGCGGTAGCCAGGAAAACCGAGCCCCGGTCGACGTCGAACAGCTCGGCGGGTCCGGCTTCGTCGAATTCGACGAGGTCCGCGCCGCCGCTCGCAAGACCGGTCACCCGTGGTGGACGCTGAGCCAGCTCTCCGACGAGTCGGCGATCGAACTCGAGCTGCGGGCCGCGCCGTCAGCGCGCGGCCATCAGCGCGACATCGACGAGATCTTCGCGATGCTGCGCGCGCACGTGTCCACCGGCGGGTGCGCCGCGGTCGTCGCACCCGGCACCGGCACCGCGCAGCGCGTGGTCGAGCGGTTGACCGAATCCGACACTCCCGCAACGTTATTGGAGTCCGGAGCGACGCCCAAACCTGGCGTGGTCGGGGTGCTCAAAGGTCCGCTGCACGACGGCGTGGTGGTTCCGGGCGCCAATCTCGTGGTGATCACCGAGACCGACCTAACCGGCAACCGGGTGAACGCCACCGACGGCAAGCGGTTGGCGGCCAAACGCCGCAACGTCGTCGACCCGCTGGCGCTCACGCCCGGCGACCTGGTGGTGCACGACCAGCACGGCATCGGCCGGTTCGTGGAGATGACCGAACGCACCGTGGGCGGGGCACGACGCGAATATCTGGTGCTGGAGTACGCGTCGAGTCGGCGGGGCCAAAACGACACCGACAAGCTCTACGTGCCGATGGACTCGCTGGATCAGCTGTCGCGCTACGTCGGTGGGCAAGCTCCGGCTTTAAGCAGGCTCGGCGGCAGCGACTGGGCCAACACCAAGACCAAGGCGCGCCGCGCGGTGCGTGAGATCGCCGGTGAGCTCGTGGCGCTCTACGCCAAGCGGCAGGCCACCCGCGGGCACGCGTTCGGGCCGGATACGCCGTGGCAAGCCGAAATGGAGGACGCGTTCGGGTTCACCGAGACCGTCGATCAGCTCACCGCGATCACCGAAGTCAAAGCCGACATGGAAAAGCCCGTCCCGATGGACCGGGTGATCTGCGGCGACGTCGGCTACGGCAAGACCGAGATCGCGGTGCGGGCAGCGTTCAAGGCGGTGCAGGACGGCAAGCAGGTCGCGGTGCTGGTGCCCACCACGCTGCTGGCCGACCAGCATCTGCAGACCTTCACCGAACGAATGTCGGAGTTCCCGGTCACCATCAAGGGGCTCTCACGGTTCACCGGGCCGGCCGAGTCGCGCGCCGTGCTCGACGGCATGGCCGACGGCAGTGTCGACATCGTGATCGGCACGCACCGGCTGCTGCAGACCGGGGTGCGGTGGAAGGACCTCGGGCTGGTCGTCGTTGACGAGGAGCACCGCTTCGGCGTCGAACACAAGGAGCACATCAAGAGCCTGCGCACCCATGTCGACGTGCTGACCATGAGCGCCACCCCCATCCCGCGGACACTGGAGATGAGCCTGGCGGGGATCAGGGAGATGTCGACGATCCTCACCCCGCCCGAAGACCGTCTTCCGGTGCTGACCTACGTCGGGCCGCATGACGACAAGCAGATCGCGGCCGCGTTACGGCGCGAGTTGCTGCGCGACGGTCAGGCCTTCTACGTGCACAACCGGGTCAGCTCGATCGAACAGGCGGCCGCGCGGGTGCGTGAGCTGGTGCCCGAGGCGCGGGTCGTCGTCGCGCACGGCCAGATGAACGAGGACGTGCTGGAACGCACCGTCCAGGGATTCTGGAACCGGGAATACGACATCCTGGTGTGCACCACGGTCGTCGAGGCGGGCCTGGACATCTCCAACGCCAACACCTTGATCGTCGAGCGCGCCGACACGTTCGGGTTGTCCCAGCTGCATCAGCTGCGCGGCCGGGTCGGGCGAAGCCGGGAACGCGGGTACGCCTATTTCCTGTATCCGCCGCACGCTCCGCTTACCGAGACCGCCTACGACCGGCTTGCCACGATCGCGCAAAACAACGAGTTGGGCGCGGGCATGGCGGTGGCCATGAAAGACCTGGAGATCCGCGGTGCCGGCAACGTGTTGGGGGTGGAACAGTCCGGCCACGTCGCCGGCGTGGGATTCGACCTGTACGTGCGGCTGGTGGGCGAGGCGGTCGAGGCCTATCGGGCGGCCGCCGACGGCAAAACCGTCACGACCGCCGAGGAGCCCAAGGACGTGCGCATCGACCTGCCGGTGGACGCGCACCTGCCAGCGGACTACATCGCCAGCGACCGGCTACGCCTGGAGGCCTATCGGCGGCTTGCCGCCGCGTCGTCCGACGACGAGGTCGCCGCCGTTGTCGAGGAACTCACCGACCGCTACGGCGCCCTCCCGGAACCGGCTCAGCGGCTGGTGGCCGTCGCCCGGCTGCGTTTGCTGTGCCGTCGATACGGCGTCACCGAAGTGTCCGCGCCGTCGGAGGCGACGGTGCGGCTATCGCCCATGACCCTGCCGGACTCCGCGCAGGTGCGCCTGGTGCGGCTGCATCCGGGCGCGCGCTACCGCGCCACCACCTCGACCGTGCAGGTGCCGATTCCACGCGCCGGCGGTGTGGGCGCGCCGCGAATTCGTGACCTCGAATTGGTGCAGATGGTGGCCGATCTGCTATCCGCGCTCGATGGAAAGCCGCAGGCAGAAATTGGTATAACGAAACCCGGGCCCACGAACGGAGCCGCGGCGGTGAGTGAGGAGCGACAAGCGCGATGACCCGCGCCAACGACGATAACGCCGGCGTAGCCGCGATCGCAGGGCGGCGCCCATGACAGTCGTTTTGGTCGACCCCCGCCGCCCGTCGCTGGTTCCCGTCGAAGCGATCGAATTGCTCACCGGCGAAGTCCAATACACCGAGGAGATGCCGGTGGCGGTGCCGTGGTCGCTGCCGTCGGCGCGTCCGGCGCACACCGGAGAAGACGCCCCGGTGCTGCTGTCGTCCGACCCCGAGCATCCGGCGGTGACAGCGCGACTGGCGGCGGGGGACCGGTTGATTTCGGCGCCCGAGCAGCAACGCGGCGAAAGACTTGTCGATGCGGTGGCGATGATGGACAAACTGCGCACCGCCGGCCCGTGGGAAAGCGAACAGACGCACGACTCGTTGCGCCGCTACTTGCTGGAGGAGACCTACGAGCTGTTCGACGCGGTGCGCAGCGGTAATGCCGACGAGTTGCGCGAGGAACTCGGCGATGTGCTGCTGCAGGTCTTGTTTCATGCGCGCATCGCCGAGGACGCGCCACAACACCCCTTCACCATCGACGATGTCGCCGACACGCTGATGCGGAAGCTGGGCAACCGGGTGCCGGGAGTGCTTGCCGGCGAGGAGATCTCACTCGACGATCAGCTGGCTCAGTGGGAAGAGCGCAAAGCGGCGGAGAAGCCACGGGACTCGGTGCTCGACGACGTTCCTACCGCCCAGCCGGCATTGTCTTTGGCGCAGAAGGTAATCCAACGAGTGCACAAAGCCGGACTCCCGGAGGACCTGATTCCACAATCCATCACCTCGGTCGCTGTGACAGCCGACGGCGATGCCGAAAACACCTTACGCACAGCTGTTTTAGAGTTTATGGATACCGTCCGCGAAACCGAGAAGGCGATTGCGGCCGGACGCCGCGGCGATGACGTTCCCGAGGAGCTCGATGCCACGCCGCTGGGTGTCGTGACCGAAGAAGAGTGGCGGGCCTATTGGCCGCAGGACATTGCCCAGCCGGCCGCGGAGAAGGTGGCGGCTTGGCCGACGACCCGGGGCGGGTTGAGACAAATGGCGATCAGTCCGACACCGCGCCACAGTAGGCGTTTGTGCACGGCAGGTTGGGGAAAGGCAGCGACTGTCGCAATGGTTGCTAGCGCGCCGGCTACCGGGATCCACGACCAGCGAAGCGACTGTGCCCGCTTGCTATGAATTGCCGTGGTTAACCGATAGGCAGCTGTAAACCGGCGATGTTTGCACGAATTGGCGTGAGGTAACGCTCTGGGACGCCACGTCTCATGGGACGATGGTGGGGACCGAGAGTGGTTGAGGGAGTTCTGTGTCGCCGGTGCGTTGGCTGCGGGCGGCCGCCGTGGTGGGGGCGGCGGCATTGCTCTTGGCGTCGAGTTGTACGTGGCAGCTCGGCAGCTACATCCCCAAGGGGGTGCCGCCGCCGGCGGGGGATCCGGTTCCGCCGGTGGACACCCATGCCAAGGGCCGGCCCGCCGATCAGTTGCACAGCTGGGCGGTCGAGCGCAGTGCGGCACTGCAAATTCCGGTTATTGCGCTGGAAGCCTATGCCTACGCGGCCCGGGTCGCTGAGGTCGAAAACCCGAACTGCCGTATATCGTGGACGACTTTGGCCGGTATCGGTGAAGTGGAAAGTCACCACGGCACCTACCATCATGCGTCGATTGCCCCCAATGGCGATGTGCACCCGCCGATTCGGGGCGTGCGCCTGGACGGAAGTGGCGGCACGTTGCACATAGTCGACACCGATGCCGGCGGCCTTGCCGACGATGACGGCACGGTTCGGGCAATGGGGCCAATGCAGTTCATCCCGGAGACGTGGCGGCTGTACGGAGTCGACGCCAATAATGACGGCGTCGTCAGCGTCGACAACATCGACGACGCCGCGCTCTCGGCTGCTGGCTATTTATGTTGGCGTGGAAAGAATCTCGCGACACCACGAGGGTGGATCACTGCGCTGCGGGCCTACAACGACTCCGACGTGTATGCGCGCGCGGTACGGGATTGGGCTACCGCCTACGCGGCGGGCCACCCGCTGTGAGCCTTCCCGCCCAAGCAGGCTCTAGGCTACAGCGGGTAGTCACAAACCACGTGCTCACCTGACGACGCAAGGAGAAGTCAGTGCCGATTATCGAGCAGGTCGGGGCCCGCGAGATCCTCGATTCTCGCGGCAACCCGACGGTCGAGGTCGAGGTCGCTCTCATCGACGGGACATTCGCGCGGGCAGCGGTGCCCTCCGGTGCGTCGACCGGCGAGCACGAAGCCGTCGAGCTGCGCGACGGTGGCGATCGCTACGGCGGCAAAGGTGTCAAGAAGGCTGTGCAGGCGGTGCTCGACGAGATCGCACCCGCTGTGATCGGGCTCAACGCCGACGAGCAGCGGCTGGTCGATCAGGCGCTGGTGGATCTCGACGGCACCCCTGACAAGTCCCGGCTGGGCGCCAACGCGATGCTCGGCGTCTCGCTGGCCGTCGCCAAGGCCGCGGCGGATGCCGCTGAGCTGCCGCTGTTTCGCTACATCGGCGGCCCGAACGCGCACATCCTGCCGGTACCGCTGATGAACATCCTCAACGGCGGCGCCCACGCCGACACCGCCGTCGACGTCCAGGAGTTCATGGTGGCCCCGATCGGGGCGCCCAGCTTCGCCGAGGCTCTGCGCTGGGGTGCCGAGGTATACCACGCGCTCAAGTCGGTGCTCAAAAAGCAGGGGCTCAGCACAGGATTGGGCGACGAGGGCGGCTTCGCGCCGGACGTGCCAGGTACCAAGGCCGCGCTTGATTTGATCAGCCTGGCCATCGAGTCGACAGGTCTGAAATACGGTGCCGACGTGGCGTTGGCGCTCGATGCCGCAGCCACCGAGTTCTTCGCCGAGAAGACGGGCTACAACTTCGAAAAGCAGACACGCACCGCGGCGCAGATGACCGAGTTTTACACCGAGCTGCTCGACACATACCCGCTGGTATCCATCGAAGACCCACTCGCCGAAGATGATTGGGACGGATGGGCAGCTCTCACGGCATCCATCGGCGATCGGGTGCAAATCGTGGGCGACGACATCTTCGTCACCAACCCCGAACGGATTGAAGAAGGCATCGAGAAGAACGTCGCAAATGCTCTGCTGGTCAAGGTAAATCAGATCGGTACGTTAACCGAAACACTGGACGCTGTGGCGTTGGCGCACCACAGCGGATACCGCACGATGATGAGCCACCGCAGCGGGGAAACCGAGGACACCACCATCGCCGACCTGGCGGTGGCGGTCGGTTGCGGGCAGATCAAAACTGGCGCACCGGCGCGCAGCGAGCGTGTCGCCAAATACAACCAGCTGCTACGGATCGAGGAGACGCTCGGCGATGCCGCCCGCTACGCCGGCGATCTGGCGTTCCCCCGGTACGTGCCAGAAATCAAGTAGCGGGCTTCAACCCCGATGTCCGAAGGAAAGCGGCACGATTCCAAGCGGCGGTCACCGGCCTCGCGGCCGGGCCGACCCCGCGACACGGCTGCCGACCGTCGGCGCAAAGCGCCGGGCTCTCCTCGAGGCCGCGCTGAGTCCCGGACGCAGCCCGAGGCCGTGCCACAACCCGTCAAACATTCGATCACCGCGTCGGCCGAGCAGCGCTCCGAGCAGCGGCTGGGCTTTACCGCGCGGCGGGCGGCGGTGCTGGCTGCTGTGGTCTGCGTGTTGACGCTGACGATCGCCGGTCCGGTACGCACCTACTTTGCACAGCGCACGGAGATGAACCAGCTGGCCGCTACCGAAGCCGCGTTGCGCCGACAGATCGCCGACCTCGAGCAGCAAAAAGTCAAACTGGCAGACCCGGCCTACATCGCGGCACAAGCTCGTGAGCGGCTTGGCTTCGTGAAGCCCGGCGACATTCCCTATCAGGTCCAGCTTCCGCCGACGGCGGCATCACCCAACGAGCCGGGCTCGCAGGCGGTACCCACCGCCGCCAACGGGCCCTGGTACACGTCGCTGTGGCACACGATCGCCGACACGCCGCACGGTCCGCCGGCACCACCCCCGCCGCCGGGCCCGGCCCCACCCCCGGCCCCCGCGCCGACGAATCCGGTACCGCCCGGTGGTTGATCGTGCCGACCTGGAAACGATTGCGCGGCAGCTTGGCCGTGAGCCTCGCGGAGTGCTCGCGATCGCCTATCGCTGCCCCAACGGTGAGCCGGGCGTGGTGAAGACGGCGCCGAAACTTCCTGACGGCACACCATTCCCGACGCTGTACTACTTGACGCACCCCGTGCTGACGGCCGCCACCAGTCGGCTGGAGTCAGCGGGGCTGATGCGGCAGATGACCGACCGGCTGCGGCAAGACCCCGACCTGGCCGCCGCCTATCGGCAAGCTCACGAGTCGTACCTGGCCGAGCGTGATGCGATCGAACCGCTGGGCACGACGGTTTCGGCTGGCGGTATGCCCGACCGGGTGAAGTGCCTACACGTGCTCGTGGCGCATTCGTTGGCCAAGGGCCGCGGGGTGAATCCGATCGGGGACGAGGTCCTGGCGATCCTGTCCACCGACCCGCACCTTGAGTTGACGAAGGTCGGCATCTTGGCACCGGGACAATGGGAATGAAACGCGTTGCGGCAATTGACTGCGGCACCAACTCGATTCGGTTGTTGATTGCCGACGTGGTCAACGGGCATCTGCGCGACGTGCACCGCGAGATGCGTATCGTACGGCTCGGTCAAGGCGTCGACGCGACCGGTGAATTCCTGCCCGAGGCGCTGGAGCGCACCCGGGCCGCGCTCGTCGACTACACCGCGCTGCTACGGGTCCACGACGTCGAGCGGGTGCGCATGGTTGCCACGTCGGCCGCCCGTGACGCCGCCAATCGTGAGGTGTTCTTTGCGATGACCGCCGAGGTGTTGGGTGCTGCGGTGCCGGGGGCGGTCGCTGAAGTGATCACCGGTGCCGAAGAGGCAGAACTGTCTTTTCACGGAGCGGTCAACGAATTCGATTACACTGCGGGGCCTTTCGTGGTCGTGGACTTGGGTGGCGGGTCCACAGAGATCGTGGTGGGCCACGATAGGGTTTCCGCGAGTTTCTCGGCCGACATCGGGTGTGTCCGGCTGACCGAGCGATGTTTGCATTCCGATCCGCCGACCCGCGCCGAGGTCGCAGACGCCCGCGGCGTGGTCCGCGAGCGGCTTGGGGTGGCGCTGCGGGCGGTGTCGGTGCAAGATGCCCAGACCTGGGTCGGTGTGGCCGGGACGATGACGACGCTGGCGGCGCTGGCCCAGGACATGGCGACGTATGATGCTGCCGCCATTCATCTTTCACGTGTCGGCCGCGACAAGCTAATGGCGGTATGCGACCGGTTGATCGGTATGACGCGTGCGCAGCGTGCCGCGCTGGGCCCGATGCACGCCGGTCGGGCCGACGTGATCGTCGCGGGCGCGATCATTGTCGAAGAGCTGGCCGACGCGCTGCGCGAACGCGCTGGCATCGAGGAACTCGTGGTCAGCGAGCACGACATTCTCGACGGGATTGCGCTCTCGATCGCCGGCTGATTTGCACTTCGACGCCGAATAACTCAGCGCCCGAGCAGCCGCTTTTTCTGCTCGCTGAACTCTTCGTCGGTCAAGCGTCCCTCGTCGCGCAGCTTGGCGATCTCGCGTATCCTCGCCGCGACTCCCGTCACCACGGGCCGCGGATTACTTTGCGATGCTTGACCTTTGCTATCTGTCGATGCATTGTCGCCGGGCGTCGCCGCCCGTCCGGCACGAGCAGCCACCCGGTGCCCCGGTGTCGCTTTGCCGTCTTCTCGGCCGCTGCCGGCGCCCAGGGTTGCACCCATGGCGCTTCCGGCCATACCCGCCAGAGCCATATCGCTCAATGGGTTTACCGAGTTACCTGCCAGGCCCGCCGCGGGTGCGCCCACGCCGGTCCTGGGCAATGCCAGCGCCACCGGTCGTACGGCCGGCGTCGCGACCGTCCAGGTCGGCGGCACCGACAACGCCCCGATTTTGTTTGCCTCACCCAGTCCCGCCGACACCGACGACGCCGACGACCCCGCCAGCGGGCCCGGGTGTGTGATGATCGCCGGGAATTCCGTCGGCGGCACCGATCCCGTGCCCGGCCAGGGCTCGACGCCTGCCCAGCCGCTGATGATCTGATCTTCGTGAAGCCCCGACAAAGCACCTTCGACAACGTAGGGAAACCCCGCCAACCCCAGCGGGGCGACGGGTGTGAGGGCACCGAGCGCCGCGATGCCACTTGGTCCGTTGATAAAGATCGAAATCAGGCTGGCCAAAGTGCTCAGCGGGTCCGGGGGATCGGCCGCGGCCGCCGGAGCCGCTGCGAAGCTCGACAACGCGCTGGGCACCGCGGAAAAGGCGTGCTGTGCCGACGAGACGGTGCGCTGCGCGTTCCCGGCGGCGGTGCCGGTGGCATGATCGACCGCCGTTGCTTGGATCGCCGCACCGTCCGGGTTGACGCTCGCAAGTGGTGACGTGAAGGGCCTGAGCGCTGTGGCAGATGCCGACGAACTCGCATAGCCGTACATCGCGGCGGCGTCCTGGGCCCACATCTCCGCGTACTGGGCCTCGATGGCAGCGATCGCGGGCGTGTTCTGCCCCAGGAGGTTCGTGGCCACTAGCGCCGTCAACTGAGCGCGATTGGCCGCGATCAGCGGCGGCGGCACTGTCGACGCCAACGCCTCCTCATATGCTGCCGCTCCCGCTTTGGCTTGGCTGGCCGCCTCCTCGGCTTGCCCGGCGGTGACGCTCAGCCACGCGACATAAGATGCGGCCGCGGTCGCCATCGACGCCGACGACGGGCCCAACCACAGCCCGGCGGTCAGTCCCGAGATCACCGACTGGTACGCGTTCGCCGCCGAATGTAGCTCGGCCGCCAGCCCGTCCCAGGCTTCGGCAGCCGCCACCAGTGGCCCCGACCCAGGACCGGCATAGATCCGACCGGAGTTGATCTCCGGCGGCAGCATCGCGAAATCCATTGAAGCCCATCCTCATCGGTGCTCGTGTCAACGGGCGTGTGTTTCAGCGCCCGAGTAGGCGGTTCTTCTGTTCGGCGAACTCCTCTTCGGTCAAAATGCCCTCGTCGCGTAGCCTGGCGAACTCACGCAGCTCAGCCGCGACACCCGTCACCACGGTTCGCGGCTTGCTCTCCGACGCGTCATCTTCGCGGTCATCTGCCGCACGGTCACCGGCGGTCGCCGCGCGTTCACCGGTGGGCTTCTGGCGTTCAGCGGGACTCGCCCGTCCGCGATCCCGGCCGCCGGTGCCGAGGGTTCCGGCCATGGCGCGCCCGGCCATACCCGCCAGAGCCATGTCGCTGAACGTGCTCCCCGCGGCACCTGTCGCTCCCTGTGCGGCGGCTTCTGCCGCTGCACCAACACCGGTTCCCGGTAGTGCCGGTAGCGTCACCGCGACGGGACGCACCGCCGGTGTCGAGATGGTCCACGTCGGCGGCACGGACAACCCCCCGACCGTATGCGCTTGGCCCGCGCTGGCTGAGACGGCCGGCGCGGACGGCACTATCGGGCCGGTGATGATCGCGGGGAACTCGGTCGGAGGCACTGTGCCGGTGCCCGGCCAGGGCTCTACGCCTGCCCAGCCGCTGACGATCTCATCGGTGTGGAAACCCGTCAGCGCACCGACAACGTCGAAGGGAAGCGAAACTGCGGTCAAGGGGGCCAGCGGAGTATCGACGCCAAGGGTCGCGAGGCCGCTTGGCGCGTCGATGAACACGGTGACCAGGTTTGCCAGCGTGGCCAGCGGATCCGGGGGGTCGGCCGCGGCGGCGGGTGTCACCGCGGCGAGGTTTTGCAGCGCGTTGGGCACCGCCGAAAAGGCTTGCTGGGTCGATGCGACCGTGCTTTTCGAGTTGCCGGCGGCGGTGCCCGCGGCTTTGCCGACGGCGCTGGCTTGAATCGCCGCGGCGTCCGCACTGGTGCTCGGTTGCGGTGGCGTGAACGGCGTCAGGGCGGTTGCCGATGCCGAGGATCCCGCGTAGCCGTACATCGCTGCCACGTCTTGGGCCCACATCTGGGCGTACTGTGCTTCGGTCGCCGCAATCGCCGAGGCGTTCTGCCCGAGCAGATTTGTCGCCACCAGCTCCATCAACAGAGTGCGATTGGCCGCGATCACCGACGGCGGCACCGTAGCGGCAAAGGCCACCTCGTAGGCCGCGGCCGCCGCCCTGGCATGCGCGGCGGTCTGCTCGGCCTGTGCGGAGGCGCTGCTCAACCACGTCACGTAGGGGACTGCCGCGGCCGCCATCGACGCCGATGCGGGACCCAGCCACGGGCCACTGGCTAACGCCGCAACCACCGACTGATAAGAGTTCGCCGCCGAAGACAGTTCGGCGGCGAGTCCATCCCAGGCCGCTGCGGCGGCCACCAGCGACCCTGAACCCGGACCTGTGTACATTCGACCGGAATTGATCTCCGGCGGTAACATCGCGAAATCCATTGCGGCCTAACTCCTTAGCGGCTTACAGAGCTTGGGCTCGGTGGCCGCATAAGCTTTGCTACCTCACCAGCGGTCACAAAGGGGCTGCCCATTGTCACGGCAACCATGTCCGGCGCGACTACTGGGAAATACATGGGCTTCCTCTGCTCGGTGACTTCTGGGCAACGTGGAATTCGCAGATTACGTTATGGCTAGGTTGCCCACCAAAGACCGCTTTGACCGCCAGGCAAACCCATTATGGATTGTTGATGTAATCCGCGCGAATTCATTAACGACTTCTTAACGACGGTGTCGTGTCGGCGCGCAACTAAATCACAGGTCAAAAGCCTGTGGAAAATGGCGTGGAGACATCGGCAATGCTTGACGCGAATCTTCGGTGAACGACCAATTTCTTTACTCGGTCTGATGAGCCTGACGTTCCGCATCAGGCCTGACTTGGTTCGCGGTTCGCCGTTTGCGGTGGACGCGGGTTGACCTGGTGTTTGTCGGTTTAGCTTGCCTACCGATGTGGGCAGCCGAGTTTTGTCAGACCCGGCTGTGATGATGACGGTATGTCGTCGACCGCTGCGCCTGCTGCCACCGGGTTGAGTCCTGCCGAGCGTCTTGAGGTGTTGTTCGAGGAGTTGGCGGAGTTGGCCGGTCAGCGCAACGCGATTGATGGGCGCATTGTGCAGATCGTCGCCGAGCTGGATCGCGACGGGCTGTGGGGTGGCACGGGGGCGCGTTCGGTGGCGGCGCTGGTGGCCTGGAAGTTGGGCGCCTCGTCGGCCACTGCCCACACCATCGCCGCGGTGGCGCGCCGGCTAGAAGAGTTTCCCCGCTGCGCGGCGGGCCTGGTCGAGGTCGGCTGTCGCTGGATCAGGTCGGGGTGATCGCCGCGGGGGCCGCTGCGGGCTCTGACGAGCACTATGCGCAGTTGGCGGCGGTGGCCACGGTCAACCAGTTGCGCACCGCGGTGCGGCTCGAACCGCGACCCGACCCCGAGCCGCAGCGGCCAGCGCCGCGTTCGATCACCAAGACCAGCGATGAGCGGTCCAGTTGTTGGCGGATCAGACTGCCTCATGATGAGGCGGCGACGTTCGACGCGGCGCTGGCCTCGCATCTGGAGGCGCTGGTCACCGAGTGGAAACACGAACGGGGCGGATCGGAGAACGCGCCGCCGATGCCGAGCACCGCTGATGCGTTCATGCGGCTGGTCGAGTCCGGCTGGGACGCCGAAGCGACACGGCGCCCGCACGGGGCGCGCACCACGGTGGTGGTGCATCTCGACATCGCCCAGCGCGCCGCGGCGCTGCATCTGGGTCCACTGCTATCTGAGGCCGACCGGAAATATTTGACCTGTGATGCCACCTGCGAAGTGTGGTTTCAACGCCACGGGCAGCCCCTCGGCGCCGGGCGCGCCACCCGGGTCGTCGGCGGCGGCTGCGCCGTGCCCTCGAGCACCGCCACCCCACGTGCGCGGTTCCCGGCTGCGGGGCCACCCGCGGGCTGCACGCCCACCACATCGTCCACTGGGAAGACGGCG
Source organism: Mycobacterium xenopi (assembly GCF_009936235.1). Classification (NCBI taxonomy): domain Bacteria; kingdom Bacillati; phylum Actinomycetota; class Actinomycetes; order Mycobacteriales; family Mycobacteriaceae; genus Mycobacterium; species Mycobacterium xenopi. The sequence goes on from NZ_AP022314.1 coordinate 1,365,211, forward strand.
GCGCCACCGAATTGGCCAACCTGGTGCTGGTCTGCCCGTACCACCATCGGCTACACCACCGCGGGGTGATCACCATCACCGGATCCGCCGACAAGCTCATCGTCACCGACAGCACCGGCCGACGGCTTCGCGCCGGATCGCTGGCCCGACCACCCAACCGTCCCCCGCCCGCCGTCCCACCCTGCCCAGGGCCCACCGGCGAACGCGCCAACTGGTGGTGGTACCAACCCTTCCAACCACAACCCCCACCCACCAACAACTAAGCCGCCACCCCAGCCGGTCACTGCAGGCACCGTAGCCAGATTCCTGCATGCGAGAGCGGCGCCAGCGCCGAACAGTTCAGGCAGGCTGTCCCTTGCGCAGCGTGTCCAGCAGTTCGCGGTAAGGACCGATGAGGTATACGGTGTCGCCGCCTCGCAGCAGGGCATCGCGGCGTGGGTGCAGCTTGACCGGCTCGTCTGGCCTGGTGATCGCGATGACCCGGGTTCGGGTGGACAGGTCGAGCATCTGCAGCCCGTCGAGTTCACTGCCGGGCTCGACGTGCATTCCGCCGACCACGAACGAGCTCTGTCCCACCGAAAACGTTCCCAGCACCTGCAGCCCCATCGCGGCCCCAATGAACCAAGGCGCGGCCAACTCGACGGTCGACCGAACATTCTGGAAATCGAATCGCTCCGCCACCGCGAAGCCGAGTGCGCGGTCGTAGACGCGCAGCACGATGGGAACGTCAAGCCACCGATTGACCTCGGGCCACACCCGGGGCCCCAACAACTCGCGTAACACGATGCCGGTCTCGATATTGACCATGTCATCGCGGGTCAACACCGCCACCGCCCGGGCGCGGTCGACGCGGGCCGATTCCAGCGTCTGGGGCAACGTGGCGTCTCCGAAGATCACTGGCACGTCGAGTTCGGCCGCCGACAACAGGAAGCGGTTGTTCTCGTCGCGCTCAATCACCGCGACGTCGTGGCCGGCGCTAACCAGATCGCGCACGACGCGGATCCCGAGCACGCTCAGCCCCACGACGATGATGTGGTCACGCAAATGGCGCACCCGCGGGCGCCCAGCCGTGTAGATAAAGCGGCGCGACAACAGCACATCAGCAATAAACGAGACCAGTAGAGCCACGGTGGTCACGCCGCCGAACATCAGCATCGCGGCGAAAAGTCGCAACCAGGTGGGCTGGTGGCTGAAGCTGAAGTCGCCGTAGCCCGTCGTCGTGATTGTCTCGGTGGTGAAGTAGAACGCGTCGATCCACGTCATCCCGGGGCGGCTGGTGTAGGTGAAACGCAACACGGCAGTCGCCCCGATCAGCAGGATCAGCACTGCGGCTATCACGGGATAAAACGCCGGGTTGACGTCGTCGCGCAGGGTGCGTGCAGCGTCGAGCATTCGGCGCAGCCGGGACTGTCGTGAGCGTGTTGCGCTGGGGCGCGGGACCTTGATGCCCCGGCCGGTCAGCTCGTCGGCGGTACCAATCATCGTCGTCCAGTCACCGGTGTGCACCTGCAGATCGCGGCCTGGGCACACCACCATCTCGCCGGGGGTGGAGGAGTTTTCGCCGTGAATCACTGCCACCGGGGCCAGGTCGCCGTAGATCTCACGCAGCGTCGCATCACGCGGTGCCGCGGTGCCCCAGACGACGAAATTGATGCCAGCCGCCTCGAACGGGTGCGTGGTGTAAGCCAGGCATGCCTCGACAATCGCCGGCGCAGCAAGATCGGCGACGTTGAGGATCGCGCCGGGACCGTTATCTGCGGCCACTGCTTCTCGCAGCACGTCATTAGCGAGTCGCGCGACCACCCGCACGTCCGGATTGGCTTTCCTTGCCAGCAGGGCGATTTCGAGGTTCCCGGCGTCGTCATCGCCGGCGCATACGACGGCCACAGCTTGGGCGATTCCGGCCGAGGCGAGCTCCGCCTTGACATTGGTATCGAAATGCTCACCGGTGGTGAGCTTTGCAACACTCACCCCGGCGGTTTTCAGCTCCTCGACGATCGTCGTCGCCAGCGCGTCCTCACCGCTGACAATGACGTGGCGGTGCATGGTCTGGTCCTGTCACCGGGGCGGGCAGTCGATGTGCCCGATGTCGTTGTCGTGGCGGTTACGCCACGGCTTGAGGTTTTCCGGCATAGCGGCCCGCTTTGCTGACACTGCGCTTTATCGGGCCACTATAAGGCGACCAGTGCGGCCTGCGGGGGTAAAAGTACCGGAATTACCCTCAGCTCTCGAAGCGATAACCCATCCCCGCCTCGGTCAGCAGGTGCTTGGGGTGCGACGGGTCGTCTTCGAGTTTGCGTCGCAGTTGCGCCAAATACACACGCAGGTAATGGGTTTCGGTGGCGTAGGCCGGCCCCCACACCTCTTTGAGGAGTTCCTCGCGGCCCACCAGCTTGCCGCGGTTGCGGGCAAGCATCTCCAGCATTCCCCATTCGGTCGGTGTCAGATGCACTTCGGCGCCATTCTTGATGACCTTCTTAGCAGCGAGATCGATTGTAAACGACGAGGTTTCGATGACAGGCTGGTCGACTTCTGTCGCTGCGGCGTTGCGGCGCACGGCGGCGCGCAACCGGGCCAAAAACTCGTCCATCCCGAACGGTTTCGTGACGTAGTCGTCGGCACCGGCGTCGAGGGCTTCGACTTTGTCCGACGAGTCGGTTCGCGCCGACAACACGATGACCGGCGCGTTGAGCCAGCCGCGCAGCCCCGCCAGCACCTCGATTCCAGAGATGTCGGGCAGCCCCAGATCGAGGATCACCACATCCGGGCGGTGTTCGGCGGCGGCGCGCAGCGCAGCGGCGCCGGTTGCGGCGGTTGTGACTTCATAGCCCCGCACCGACAGGTTGATCCGTAGCGCCCGCAGAATGTGCGGTTCGTCGTCGATCACCAAAACTCGTGTCAAATTGCGCCGCTCCTCCTCATCGCTGCGCTCTGCATCGTCGCTGGCGCGTCAAATTGCGCCGCTCCTCCTCATCGCTGCGCTCTGCATCGTCGCTGGCGCGTCAAATTGCGCCGCTCCTCCTCATCGCTGCGCTCTGCATCGTCGCTGGCGCGTCAAATTGTGCCGTTCCTCCTCATCGCTGCCCCGCTGGGGCCGCCAGATCCACCACGACGGTCAGTCCCCCGCCGGGCGTGTCGGTCGCCTGGATCGTGCCGCCCATCGCTTCGACGAAGCCACGGGCCACCGACAATCCCAAGCCCGCCCCGGTGGTGTTGTCGTGATCTCCCAGCTGCTGAAAGGCCTCGAAGATCTGTTCCTCGCTTCCGCGCGGGATGCCGCGGCCCTCGTCGATGACGTTGATCAGCACACGGTCGCCGACCCGGCCGGCGTTGACGCGCACCAGGCAGTTGGGCGCGTATCGCAGCGCGTTGTCGATGAGATTGGCCAAAACCCGTTCCAGCAGTCCGGCATCGGCCATCGCGACCGCGCCGTCGACGTCGACCTTGACCCGGTCGATGCCGGGCCGGAAGAAACCGGTGGCACCCTTGCCGATGCTGACCAGGGCGCGCTGCACGGCTTCTTCGAGGTACACCTCCCGCAGTTCAGGGCGAATCGCGCCCGCCGCCAACCGCGACGAGTCGAGCAAATTGCCCACCAGCGCGGTGAGTTGGTCGATCGATTCCTCGATGGTGGCGAGCAATTCGGCCGTGTCTTCGGCAGAAAAGTCGACGTCTTGGGCGCGCAAGCTCGACACCGCGACCTTGGCCGCCGCCAGCGGTGTGCGCAGATCGTGGCTGACCGCCGACAGCAAGGAGCGGCGCAGCGCGTCGGCCTGCCCGATGGCCTCGGCCCGGCTGGCTTCCTCGGCGAGTTCGCGTTGTTTGACCAGACTCGCGGCTTGCTTGGCCACCGCGCTCAGCACACGGCGATCACGCGCGGCGAGTTTCTTGCCCGCCAAGAGCATCCAAAACTCGTCGTCACCGACTTCTATCGCGGTATCGGCGGAATCGACTGTGGCGCAGGGCTCTTTGCCTACCGATGCCACCACGTATCGGCGACCATCGCCGCAGTCCCGAAGCATGCTGACCGCACGCTGCGAATAGGTCTCGCGGACCCGCTCGAGCAGGGTCTCCAGATCCGCGCCGCGCAGCACCGAGCCGGCGAACATTGTCAGCAGCTCGGCCTCCTGGGATGCGCGTCCGGCTTCGCGGGTGCGTTTGGCCGCGCCGTCGACGAGAACCGCCACCGCCACCGCCACCATCAACAGCACCAGTTCGGTGACCGCAGCGTCGGGCTCGGCGATGGTGAAGCTGTGCAGGGGAGGGGTCAGGTAATAGTTGAGCAGCAGACCGGACAGCACCGCCGAAAGCGCCGCTGGGGCAACGCCTCCCAGTAAGCCAACCACGAGGACTCCGATGAAGAACAGCGCGCTGGCTCCGCTGGTGGTCAAAAACCGGTGCAGCCAAGACACCGTCACCGCGCAGATGACGGAGGGGACGATCAGCGCCGCCAGCCACGACGCGGCGCGCCGTTCACGCGGCGAGATCGACGCCGCCCGAAAGCCCCGCTTGGATTCCTCGTGGGTGACGATGTGAACGTCGATCTTGCCGGACCGCTGCACCACCGTCGCGCCGATGCCTTCGTCGAAGATGCGTGCCCACCGCGAGCGCCGCGACGTGCCGATCACCAGCTGGGTGGCGTTCATCTCGCGGGCGAAATCCAGCAGCGCGGTCGGCACGTCGTCACCGACCACGGTATGCAGCGACGCGTCGAGGCTGGCGGCTAGTTCGCGGATCTTGCCCATCCGCGACGCCGATACACCCGTGAGGCCGTCGCCGCGTAAGACATGCACGACCATGAGCTCGGCGCTGGCTTTGGAGGCGATTCGGGATGCGCGGCGCACCAAGGTTTCCGATTCGGGTCCACCGGTGACGGCGACGACCACGCGTTCGCGGGCTTCCCAGGTGTCGGTGATCTTCTTGTCGGCGCGATACTTGGCCAGCGCGGCATCGACCTGGTCGGCCAGCCACAGCAGCGCCAATTCCCGCAACGCGGTGAGGTTTCCGCTGCGGAAATAATTGGACAGCGCCGCGTCGATCTTATCCGGTGCATACACGTTGCCGTGGGATAGCCTGCGCCGCAAGGCTTCCGGCGTGATATCGATGAGTTCGATCTGGGATGCCTGGCGCACCACCGAATCCGGTATGGTTTCCTGCTGCTCGATGCCGGTTATCTGGGCGACCACGTCGTTAAGGCTCTCCAGATGCTGGATGTTGACCGTGGAGATCACCGTGATACCGGCGTCCAGCAGCTCCTCGACGTCCTGCCATCGCTTGGGGTTCTTGCTGCCGGGGACGTTGGTGTGGGCGAGCTCGTCGACCAGAACCACTTGCGGATTGCGGGCCAGCACGGCCGGCACGTCCAGTTCGGTGAAGTGGCTACCGCGATACTCGATGCGGCGGCGCGGAACGACCTCGATGCCCTTGAGCAGCTCTTCGACTTTGCGGCGGCCGTGGGTCTCCACCACGCCAGCCACCAAGTCCGTGCCGCGTTCCAGCCGTCGATGCGCCTCGGACAACATCGCGTACGTCTTGCCGACACCGGGCGCCGCACCCAAGTAGATGCGCAGCTCCCCGCGTTTGCGGCGATGGTCGACGACGCTCACGTGACCATCATCCACCTGTGACATCAGCCTGGGAGCGGATACTTATGGTCCAACGCCAGGTTGAGCTGTACGACGTTGACCCGCGGCTCGCCGAAGAACCCCAGATCACGGCCATGCTGGTTCTCCCGTACCAGCTCGCGTATTTGATCCGTGCTGACATGGCGCGTCCGGGCCACCCGGGCCGCCTGAATGTCGGCGTAGGCCGGTGAAATGTCTGGGTCCAGGCCGCTGCCGCTGGCCGTCACCGCGTCGGCCGGGACTGGTGGATTGCCGGGCGCGCTGCCGCGGACCGGAACGATACGCCCGGTCGAGTAGTTTTCGCCGGGCTTCGCGCACTCGACCCGAACGCCGGCAAAGCTGTCCACGAACGGCCGAGCCGTGGTCGTGCACGGTTCGTTCACGCTGACCACCCGGGTCGGGTGGATAACATTGCCGCGCGCGTCGCGCGCGCCGAGGACCGACAACACGGCTCCCACACCGCCGCCAGTGCAGAACGGCCGTGATCCATCGACGTGTTCGAGCTCGCCCACGGCTTTGCTGCGCTCACACACCAGCGTCAACAGGCTCTTGCGGGCCGGCGTGTCGACGATGTCCTCGGGCCCCAGATTGCTCGCGCCGCTGGCGGTGGGGTCATAGCCGTTGCCGGCCGCTGACGGGCGGCTCTGGAAATACTGCGGCAACGCGTGGCCGGCGGCGTCGGTGAACGACTGGCCGATCAGCCGGCTGCCGGCGGCCTTGCCGTTGACCTCGATGATCGAGCCCTCTGCCTGATCGTGCAGCCCGGGAAGCTGTGCGACCAACCAGACCGCCACCGGGTAGCCCAGACCCAGCACCACGGTCAACACAAGCAGTGCACGCAGCGCCGCCCAATGCAGGCGAACCAGGATGGTGAATTTCATCTCAGCTCATCCCCGGCATGAGTTGAACCGCAAGGTCGATCAGCTTGATCCCGATGAATGGTGTGACGATCCCGCCTAACCCATACAGGTAAAGGTTGCGACTGAGCAGTCCAGACGCGCTGCTCGGCGTATAGCGAACACCGCGCAGCGACAACGGAATCAGGGCGGCAATGATGATCGCGTTGAAGATCACCGCCGACAAGATCGCGGACTGCGGACTGTGCAGGCGCATCACGTTGAGCAGATCCATGCCAGGAAACAGCGCGACGAACATCGCTGGAATGATCGCGAAATACTTGGCGATGTCGTTGGCGATCGAAAATGTGGTCAGCGCGCCGCGAGTGATCAACAGCTGCTTGCCGATCTCGACGATCTCGATCAGCTTGGTCGGGTCGGAGTCCAAATCCACCATGTTGCCGGCTTCTTTGGCCGCGGTGGTGCCGGTGTTCATCGCGACGCCGACATCGGCCTGGGCCAGCGCCGGGGCGTCGTTGGTGCCGTCTCCGGTCATGGCGACCAGCCGCCCGCCCTCCTGTTCGCGCTTGATCAGCATCAACTTGTCTTCGGGGGTGGCTTCGGCCAAGAAGTCGTCGACACCGGCTTCATCGGCAATTGCCTTGGCGGTCAATGGGTTATCACCGGTGATCATCACGGTGCGGATGCCCATGCGGCGCATCGCCTCGAACCGGTGTCGCATGCCTTGCTTCACCACATCCCTGAGGTGGATCACGCCGAGAACCTTTGCCTGCTTGCCGGACTCGCCGCTGGTCACCTCGCCCACCACCAGCGGGGTCCCGCCCGCGGCGGAAATTCCGTCGACGATCCGGCCGAGTTCGCGCGCGACCGCGCCGCCGTGACCGCGCACCCAATCGGTGATGGCGCTGGCCGCGCCCTTACGCAACTGGCGTCCGTCGACGTCGACTCCCGACATCCTGGTGGCCGCGCTGAACGGCACCCACCGCGCGCCGGCCAATTCACCGGGTGTGCGTGCGCGCAGCCCGTGGGCCTCTTTGACGTAGACCACCACTGACCGGCCCTCGGGCGTCTCGTCGGCGATACTGGCTAGCTGCGCCGCGTCGGCGAGCGCGTGGGCGCTGACCCCGCCGACCGGAATCAATTCGGCCGCTTGACGGTTGCCCAGCGTGACCGTTCCGGTCTTGTCCAGCAGCAACGTGTTGACGTCACCGGCCGCCTCCACCGCACGTCCGGACATGGCCAGCACGTTGCGCTGCACCAACCGGTCCATGCCCGCGATACCGATCGCCGAAAGCAGCGCGCCAATTGTGGTGGGAATCAAGCACACCAGCAACGCCACCAACACGATGCCGGTGACGCCGTCGCCGTTGAGCGCGGCGGTGTCGGGTACCCCGGGGTTGTTGGCCTTGGAATAGATCGCCAGCGGCTGCAGCGTCGCCACCGCGAACACGAAGATGATGGTCAACGCCGCCAACAGGATGTTCAGTGCGATCTCGTTGGGCGTCTTCTGCCTGTTGGCGCCCTCGACCAGTGCGATCATCCGGTCCACGAAGCTTTCCCCGGGTTTTTGGGTGATCCGCACCACGATGCGGTCGGAGAGCACCTTCGTGCCACCGGTCACCGCCGAACGGTCGCCGCCGGACTCACGGATGACCGGCGCGGACTCGCCCGTGATCGCCGATTCGTCCACCGACGCAATGCCTTCCACGACGTCGCCGTCGCCGGGGATGAGCTGGCCGGCTTCGACGACGACGATATCGCCTTGCTGCAACAGCGGCGCGGGGACGAGCTCCTCGACGCCGGTAACGCCGGGCGCCCAGCCTCGCAGGCGGCGAGCGATGGTGTCGGCCTTGGATTTGCGCAGAGTGTCGGCCTGCGCTTTGCCGCGTCCCTCGGCGACCGCCTCGGCCAGGTTGGCGAACAGCACTGTCAGCCAAAGCCAGAACACGATGAGCCCACCGAACCAACTCGGTTGGGACAGTGTCAGCACCGTTGACCACACCGCACCGATTTCGACGACGAACATCACCGGATTGCGCCACAGGGTGCCGGGATTGAGCTTGCCAAACGCGTCGGGCAGCGATCTCAGCAGCAGGGCCGGGTCTAGCCGACCACCCCGGACTCGCTGGCCAGATACCAGCGGTGCCGCGCCACGATCGCTTGTCTGCGAGGGCATTTCAGTGGATTCCTTCGGCGATGGGCCCGAGGGCCAATGCTGGCAGAAAGGTCAGGGCGACCAGAATGACCGTCACGCCCACCACCAGGCCGACGAACTGGGGCTTGTGCGTGGGCAAGGTCCCAGCGGACTCCGGAATGCGGCGCTGACGGGCCAGAGAACCGGCCAGCGCCAGCAGGAGCACCATCGGGACGAACCGCCCGAGCAGCATCGCAACACCGAGCGCGGTGTTGTACCACGCGGTGTTGGCGGCCAGGCCGGCGAATGCCGAGCCGTTGTTGTTGGCTGCGGAGGTGAACGCGTAGAGCACCTCGGACAGGCCGTGCGGGCCGGTGTTGGCCATTCCGGCGCGCGGCCCCGGCAGCGCCATCGCCACCGCGGTGCCGAGCAGCACGATCAGCGGAGTGACCAGGAAATAGCTTGCTGCTAGCTTGATTTCACGTGCGCTGATCTTCTTGCCGAGGTATTCCGGGGTCCGGCCGACCATCAAGCCGGCCACGAAAACCGTGATGATCGCCAGGACCAGCATGCCGTAGAGGCCCGAGCCGACACCGCCGGGCGCGACCTCGCCGAGCTGCATGTTGAACAGCGCCATCATGCCGCCCAGGCTGGTGTAGGAGTCATGCGCCGAGTCGACCGCGCCGGTGGAGGTAAGCGTGGTCGCATCGGCCCATATTGCGGAGTCGGGCACCCCGAAACGCTGTTCGACGCCTTCCATGGCGGCCCCGGCTGCGGTGGGAACGGTGCCGTGGTGCTGCACCTGAAACAGCATCATCGCGGTGACGCTCATAGTGGCGATGACAGCCATCACCGCGACAATGGCGTAGCCCTGTTTGGTGTTGCCCACCATGCGGCCGAAAGTGCGGGGCAGCGAAAAGGCGATGACCAACAGCAGGAAGATCTCGATCCAGTTGGTCCAGCTGGTCGGGTTCTCGAATGGATGCGCGGAGTTGGCGTTATAGAACCCGCCACCGTTGGTGCCGAGCTCCTTGATCGCCTCCTGGCTGGCGACCGGACCGCCGGTGATGGTCTGCGGCGAACCGGCCAGCGTGGTGACCACCTGGTCGTGCAGGTGAAAGTTCTGGATCACCCCTCCGGCGACCAATGCGACGGCACCGAAGACGGCGATCGGCAACAGGATTCGCAGGGTGCCGCGCACCAGATCGACCCAAAAATTGCCGAGTTCACCGGTGCGCCCGCGGACAAACCCGCGGACGAACGCGACGGCCACCGCCATGCCCACGGCAGCTGACACGAAGTTCTGCACCGCCAAGCCCGCCATCTGCAACAGATCACCTTGGGTCGATTCGCCGGAGTAGGCCTGCCAGTTGGTGTTGGTGACGAAGCTGACAGCGGTGTTCCACGCCAGCGCCGGGGTCATTTGTGTTGCCGGGTTCTTCAGGTGCAGCGGCAGTTTGTTCTGCGCCAGCTGGAAGACGAACAACACGACGACGCTGACCGCGGAAAAGGCCAGCACACTGCGCGCATAGTTAGCCCAGGTCTGTTCGGAGCGCGGGTTGGCACCGATCGTGCGGTAGATGAAATTCTCTGCGCGCGAGTGCTTTTCAGAGCTATAGACGCGGTACATGTAGTCGCCCAGTGGCACGTGGACGACCGCCAGCGCCGCGACCAGCAGTGCAAGGAACAACACGCTTGCGGTTACGTCGCTCACTAGAATTTTTCCGGAACGAGCAGGGCTGCACCGAGTAACAACGCGACCAGGATGGCCAGCACCAGACCGACGGCGTTGGTAAGGGTCATAGTCCTTCGACCAGCTTCAGCACGGCGCCGATCAGGGCAAAGATCGCCGACGTCAACACCAGGTAGAGCACGACAGACACATCTTCTCCGTTCGCGACAGCCCGTCACGCTTTGCGCGCAGCATTGTCTCGGTCCTGGAGCCAGGGCCCAGCTGACCTTAGACAGGCTCGGCGCTGGCCGGGAGCCGCGTTGACGGTTTCTTTACGTCCTGGGCCGCTATCTTTACGGCCTTGGTTTTGTGGCCTGAGCGCAAATGAATCCTGCACTGCGGCCGCGTCGCGGTGCTGTGCTGATCGGCGTAAGGCCTGCGAAGCGGATCGGTGCGCGACCGACTGGGTTCACCTGCCGGGTGTAGGCATGGGCATCGTCGGCATTGGCGACATGCTCGGCATTGGCGACATGGGCGGCATGGAGGGCATGTTTTTCATGGCGTCTTTCATCGAGGCGCAGCAAGACTTGTCGTCCTTTGTCTGGCTGGTCGTCGTGGTCGGACTCTTGGCGTCACAACAAGTCTTGTGCCCAGGCTGCGCGATGAGAAGATACAGGCCGGCGACGATGATGAAGATCCCGACGGCGATGCCGGTGATCGCCAAGATTCGGTAGAGCCAACGCGTCCAGGGTGGTTCGGTAGGAGCCGGGGTAGCGGGGGTGGCGGTTGTCATGACTGCAGACCTCTCTCACACGTGCCGTCGTAGCTGACCGCAATATATACTATCCTACTTAGTAGATTAGTAGTAGATCCTGAATATAGGCTCGCCGCTGAGGCAGGAGGTCCGGATGCCGGCTGCGCATGGTCTCGGTGAACTAGAGGCTGAGATCATGTCCATCATGTGGGACAACGGGCAAGTCGCCACCGTGCGTGAGGTCCGTGCTGCCCTCAATCGGCAGGCGGCCTACACGACGGTGATGACCGTGATGGACAACTTGCACCGGAAAGGCCTGCTGACACGCGAACGAGTCGGCAAAGCGTTTCACTACCGGCCGACATGGAGTCGGGAGGAGTACACCGCGCGGCTGATGCGTGATGTGTTAGCGGCCACCGACAACCACGAGGCTGTTTTCACGCATTTCGTTTCCCAGATGTCGGCCGAGGAAGCTCGTAGCCTGCGGGCCGCCTGGCAGCGTCACACGGCCCGCCGGGAATAGGCATATGCCATGGTGCTGTGTGTTTTAACCATCACGCTGGTATGCATCGCGGTGGTGCCGGCCCTGCTGGACCGCGTCACACCCATGACGTCACCCGTGGTGCGCCTGACGGCATGGCTCGCGACACTGGTCACTGTTTTGGGTGCGGTGCTGGCCTTGCCGGTTATCGCCATGGCTACCGGGCATGCTGCCACGGCAACGGTGGTCAGCGTGCCGATTGCACTACTGGCACAAGGCATTTGGCGCCGCTACACCGAAATTATGCGCAGCACCCGTGAACATGCCCAAGCGGTATACCTCATCTCCCGTCCTGCGAACGGCGTGCGATCGCAGACTCCTGTCGTCACCATCGACTCGGTGTTGCCCTTGGTGTACTGCCTCCCCGGGCACCCGGGCCTTATCGTCACCACTACCGCTGTACGGAAGCGGCTGGGCTCCGCCGAGCTGCAAGCAGTTCTCGCCCATGAGGAAGCACACCTACGTCAGCGTCACATCCAGTTGCGCGCCATGATCGAGGCTGTCGCCATTACCGTACGGTGGCTGCGATTCTTTCGTCGCGCCGCCGAGCGCGTCACAGCTGCAACTGAACTCTGCGCCGATAGCGCCGCCGCGCGACGCCACCACCCGCACACGCTCGCTCGCGCCCTGCTGGCGCTGGCTCCCGCGCCGCCGGGCGCGCTCGGGGCGGCGCTCAGCGGGGCACCAGAACGCCTCGAACAGCTGCTTTGCCGGCCGCGGCGAAACTATCTTCGCCAGCTCGTCACCGGGCTGACTGCCACAGCCCCGGCCATCGCAATCCTCACGATCGACTTGTGGTGTCCCCTGATGGCATCGTGATTCAGCCGCGTGCCGGCTGCGCAATCATCGGAAGCCGCACCCGAAAGGCCGTTCGGCCGTTCGCGGATTCCGCCGTCACGGATCCGCCGTGCGCCTTGACGATCGAGGCGACTATGGCGAGTCCCAATCCGCTACCGGATCCTTCCGCCCTGGACTTGTCCGCACGCACGAATCGCTCGAACAGATGCGGTAGCAGCGCTGGATCGATATCGGGTCCGTCGTCGGCGACGGTCAATTCAACGTATGGCGGGCCATCGTCGTTGTGCTGCTGCGTGATTGCCGTCGTCACCGTGACACCGGCCGGCGTGTGCACCCAGGCGTTGCTCAACAGGTTGCTGACGAGTTGATGCAGCCGGTCGCGATCCCCACGCACCCACACCGGCTCGTCGGGCAGCTCCTTGACCCATCGGTGGCTGGGCGCAGCCACGGCCGCATCGTTGACGGCGTTGAGCACCAGCTCGGCGATGTCGACGTCCTCGGTTTGCAGGTCTTCCCCTTCCCCTAGCCGCGACAACAGCAGCAGTTGATCAACGAGCGAAGTCATTCGCCGGGCCTCGGATTCGATGCGGGCCAGCGCATATTCGGTGGTCGGTGGCAGGGCGGAACTGTCCTGGCGGGTGAGCTCGGCATATCCCTGGATCGACGCGAGTGGGGTACGCAGTTCGTGGCTGGCGTCTGTGATGAACTGCCGCATCCTCCGGTCCGAATCTGCACGATGGGCCAAAGCGCGATCTACGTTGTCCAGCAACCGATTCAGCGCGTGGCCGACAATCCCTACCTCACTGTCAGGATCGGTGTCATCGGATCCCACCCGTACGGTAATCTTGTCTTCGCCGTCAGTGAGCGACATCCGGGCAACGGTCGCGGCGGTCGCCGCGACACGGCGCAGTGGCCGCAAGGCGTAACCGACCACCGAAATCGTCAACACTGCCGTGATCAGCAGCGCGACAACGAAAAGCGCTACGGCAGCGACGATCCGGCGTGTGACGATCCGATTGACGAGATCGAGGGAGACGCCTACCACAAGGCGGTCCGCACCGAATGCCCGGCTGTCCAGCCGATAAGGGCCCAGGCTGCCCAGCTTTTCGGTGCGGGGCGGCCCGTTGGTCCACGACTGTGCCTCCAGGGCGTGAATGACGTCGGCTGAAGCAGGCGTCGGCTCGTTCTGAGAAAACACCGCCGAACCAATCACCACGCCGTCGCGCACGACCGCAATCAGGTTACCGGGCGTCTGTTCGGTGAATCCCAACATCGCTTCCCCGATCGGGATCGCATGTCCCGCCGAGCCCTCGCTAGCGCGGTATCGCGCATACGAATGGGTGAATGCGTCGAGAGATTCGGCGAGTTCGGCGTCGCTCATCGCGGTGACGTATCCGCGCAGGCTGAGCACGGAGACAGCCCCGACGACCACCAATACGACGCTGACCACGGCCAGCACGCCCAACAACAGCTGATGGCGCAACGAGCGAGGACGCCACCACCTGGCGCGTCTGGCCGGGGTCATCCCGGAGGGCGCAGCATGTAGCCGACGCCGCGCACGGTATGGATCATCGGTTGCTTGCCGGCGTCGATCTTTTTTCGCAGATACGAGATGTACAAATCGACGATGCTGGTGCGGCCCGCGAAGTCGTAGTTCCAGACCCGATCCAAGATCTCGGTGCGACTTAGCGCTCGTCGCGGATTACGCATCATGAAGCGCAACAGCTCGAATTCGGTGGAGCTCAGCGATATTGGCGCGCCGCCGCGGGTGACTTCACGGCTTGCCCCGTCCAGCGTGAGATCTCCCACGGTGAGGACCTCGTCTGCCGGCGGCGTCAGATGGCTAGAGCGACGCAACAGCCCGCGCAGCCGGGCAACCAGTTCCTCCAAGCTGAACGGCTTGGTCATGTAGTCGTCGGCGCCTGCGGTCAACCCGGTGACCCGGTCCATCACCGAGTCGCGGGCGGTGAGAAACAGCGTTGGTGTGTAGGCGTCCGATTCGCGGACCCGCCGCAGGACTTCGAGCCCGTCCACATCGGGCAGCATGATGTCCAAGACGAGCACGTCGGGGCCGATCTTGTCGAACTTGGCCACAGCTTCGCGCCCGTTGTGAGCGACGTCGACCACCCAACCCTCGTAGTGCAGCGCCATCTTCACCAGGTTGGTCAGCGCGGGCTCGTCGTCAACCAGCAAAACCCGGATCGGCGATCCATCGGCGCGGTGGATCCGCGGCAGCTGCCCGAGGATGGCCTGACGTGGACGCTGATCGCGCGCATACCCCGACATTGCCGTCATGTTCCCACATTTTCCCCGGCTCATATGAGGTTGTCACGGAGCTCATAGAGACTTCAAATGTTTCACGCTCCGCCGTCGGTGGAGGGCGGGCATATTTGTGTTTTCTATGTGTCTCGTCAGCGTCCTTGATCCAGCGAATTTCCGAAAAATACTGTGGTGCACAGCCGTTGTGCGGATACCGCGAAATGGCTTAGGTAGCTGTGCCTAATGAGTTGTGCGTGAAGTGGTTTCGGCGTGTAGCTACGAGCCCTACTGATGCATGACGGGCTCCTGACGGCCGAGACCCAGGCTTGGCACGGGACCGCCGTCGCAAACGGCGGCGGAGTTTGTAAGCAGAAATTAGGAGTATTCAATGACTTTCGGGGCGGGATTCGTCACCACGCACCCTGAAGGGCTGCTGGCAGCGACGAGTGATTTGGGCAGCGTCGGCGCTGCAATGGCCGCGGCAAATGCCGCCGCGGCCGCCCCGACCAGCGGGGTGATTCCGGCGGCGGCCGACGAAGTGTCGGCGCTGACTGCCGCCCAATTCGCCGCACACGCCGCCCGCTATCAGGCCGTGAGTGCCCAGGCGGCGGCGGTTCACGAGCTGTTCGTCAGGACCTTGGGCACCAGTGCCGCATCGTACGCCGCGACCGAGGCCGCCAACGCGATCGCAGCCAGCTAGCAAACAGGAGGCCAACCAAGATGGATTTCGGCGCGCTGCCACCGGAGATCAATTCTGCCCGGATGTACGCCGGGCCGGGTGCAGGCCCGATGCTGACAGCCGCAGCCGCCTGGGACGGGCTGGCCGCCGACCTGTACGCGACCGCGGACTCCTACCAGTCGGTGATTACCGGCCTGACCGCTGGCTCCTGGCAGGGCCCGGCGTCCTCGGCGATGGCCGCAGCAGCGGCACCCTATGTGACCTGGATGACCGCCACCGCGGCCCAGTGCGAGCAGGTGGCTAACCAGGCCAGGGCGGCCGCGAGCGCATTCGAGGCCGCATTCGCGATGACGGTGCCGCCGCCGCTGATCGCCGCCAACCGTGCTCAGCTGGCGGCGCTGGTCGCGACGAATTTCCTCGGGCAAAACACTGCGGCGATCGCGGCCACCGAGGCCCAGTACGGCGAGATGTGGGCCCAGGATGCCGCCGCCATGTATGGCTATGCCGGCAGTTCGGCCGCGGCTGCGACCTTGGCGCCGTTCACGCCGCCGCAGCAGAACACCAACCCGAGCGGGCCGGTCGCCCAGGCCGCGGCCGTCGCCCACGCGGCCGGCGACTCGGCAGCTACCCATGTGCGCACGGCGATGTCACCGTTGTCGATGATGCCCCAGGCCCTGCATGCGCTCGCGTCCCCAAGCTCGTCGTCGCCGGGACTATCGCAGCTGGCGATGGGTGAGGCCGCCTCGATGACCACGTCGGGGGCGTCTGCCCCCGCTAGTGCCCTTGCGGGCCTGACCGGCGCATCGGGCAAAGGAGCTGTCAAGGGTGCCGGGAACGGCGCGACATTTGGCGCGAATGCGCTGGCCGGTCTCCAGTCCAGCATGGGCGCCGACGAGTTGGGCCTGATCGAGGACACAGTGGGTCTGGAGATCGACGCGGCCGCCGCCGGTGGTTTGGACGGCGGCGGCGTCGGTTTGGACCTGATCGGTGTTGGAATTGACTTCCTGGGCGCCGACGAGCTCACCGAGTCGGGAGGCTTGGGACCTTTAGGAGCGCTGCCGCCTGGGTCGCTGGGCGGCTTAGGCGGTGGGACGGGGTTGGCACCCGGGGCAGGCTTGGGCGGCTTGGGCGGCTTGGGCGGTGCAGGGGCGTCGGCCAGCGTCGGTCAGGCCGGCTCGGTGGGCGTCTTGTCGGTGCCGCAGGGCTGGGGTGACGCGCTTTCGGCCGGGACCATGAGTCAGGCGAGCGCCATGCCGTTGCCGGGTAGCGGCCTGGGCAGTGTCGCGGGGGCGTCGGCAGGCGCGACTGGCGCGCCCAAGATGCCCGTTGCGAATCTGTCTGGGCGCGAATTCGAGGGCGCAATTCAGCAAATCGGCCTGCGCCCCAAAGTTATTGCGCGTTCACCGATGGTCGGATAGATCCGCCGCGCGGCCACAACATAGCTCGCACCTCGGATCGACGTGCGGGCTACGCCTGTGGTTGGTTGTTAGGCCCAGCTGGAGCCGACGGCGCTGTCGGTGCTGGCCATGTTGCTGCTGGCGGTTTGCACCTTTTGGCCGTGGGCGTTGGCCTGCTCGTAGATCACCTGGAAGTTGCGGCCCAGCTCGGTGATGAACTGTTGGCACGCCGTCGACCCGGCACCACCCCAGAAGTCACCGGCGGCCAGCACATCACGGATGATCGCCTGATGCTCGGCCTCCAACGCCGCCGCCTGCGCCCGAATCGTGGCACCATGAGCGTCAACGTCGCCGAATTGGTAGTTGATGGTCATTGTCGTTGTCTCCTAACGATTTCGGTGCTAGCTGCTCAGGATCTGCTGGGACGCCTGCTCTTGGGCCTCGTAGTTGTTGGCGTCGCGGATCAGCCCGTCACGCACCCCGTGCAGCATGTTGACGATGTTGCGAAACGCCTGATTCATCTGGCTCATCGTGTCGTAGGAGGTGGCCTGCGCAGACCCACTCCAGCCGGCACCGGCAATGTTGACCGACGACGCCCACATCTTGCGGGCCTCGTCCTCCACGGTCTGGGCGTGCACGTCGAACCGGCCCGCCATCGCCCGCATCTGGTCGGGATCGGTCATAAACCGAGTTGGCATCTGAATATCTCCTTAGCTCGAAGCCGTCGATGATCGCTGCGCCGCAGCAGCCTTATGGACTACAGTACGGCCTGGCGTTGAACGGGTGGATTCAAACAAGTTACATATTCTTTCCCTTTTCTCTTCCCTTTTGGTCAGCCGGCGACCACCGGGCGTGTTACCACGGTTGGTTTGACGCCGTAGCGAGGAGCGCCGAAGCCGGTCACCCCGCGGCTGGCGGAAGCCACCGAGGGCATGGCGGCCGGCATCGTGGCCACCGGCGGGGTTTCCTCGGCGGCGCTGGTCCAGCCTGAGGCGGTGAATGCAGCCTCTGTGCTGGCAGTTGGGGTGGCTGCCGACCACGTGGCCGGCACCGAGAGCTTGCCGACGGTGGCGGCCCGGCCCATGCCCGCTGACACCGGTGCCCCACCTGCGGCCGCTGGGGAGGCTGCGCTTGCCAGCATCGATCCGCCGGCGCTCGCCGCGACGCCCTCCGAGCCGGCAGGTGCGGCGGTGCCGCCAGGAAAGCCTGGCCCGGCTCCCGAGGAACTGATGCCTCTTGCGATGCCGGCAAACATGTTCCAAGCCCCGATGTTTCCTGCCGCCCCGGTGTAGGTCTGGGTTGCGTTCCAAATCCCGATGTTTTGTGTGGAGTTGATGAAATCTGACAGAAACCCACCGGGACCCGCCGACGCGGAGGCCGATCCGGCCAGCGGGGAGGCCAGGCCTTGCACGGTGTTGGGCAGGCTGGCAACTAGCTGCGACAACTCGGTCTGGGTGCCGGCGGTCGCGGCCGCGGCGGCTTGGCCGGCCAGCCCGGCAGGGTTGGTATTCGGCGCTGGCGGGGTCAACGGATGCAATAGTGCGGCGCTCGCCGAGGAACTCGCGTAGCCATACATGGCGGCCGCGTCTTGTGCCCACATTTCGCCGTAGTGGGCCTCGGTGGCCATAATCGCCGGAGTGTTCTGCCCGAGGAAGTTCGTCGCGACGAGCGCGGCGAGCTGAGCCCGGTTAGCTGCTATCACCGGCGGCGGCACCGTCATCGCAAACGCGGTCTGGTAGGCGGCTGCGGAGGCGGTGGCCTGCGCGGCTGCGTGCTCGGCGGCCGCGGCGGTGGTATTGAGCCACGCCACATAGGGCGCCGCCGCGGCGGCCATCGCCACCGACGACGGGCCCATCCAACCCTCGCTCGTCAGCGAGGAGATCACCGACTCGTACGCCGATGCGGCGGTAGCCAATTCAGCGGCCAGGCTGTTCCACGCGGCCGCGGTGGCCGTCATCGGGCCCGATCCTGGCCCGGCGTAGATGCGTGCGGAGTTGATCTCCGGAGGTAACGCGCCGAAGTCCATCTCGCACATCCCCCGTTCGTAGTAACCGATTGCGCTTGTGTCGAAGATGCAGGGACGCGGTCCCTAACCGACCGCCGGGCGCGGCATCACCGTGGGTTTGACGCCGTAGCGCGGTGCGCCGAATCCGGCGGTTTTGCCAGCCGAGGCCACCGACGGCATCCCGGCCGGCACCGTCGCCGCGGGCGCGCTGTCGGGTGTGGCGGCCGTCCAACCCGCGCCAGCCAGCCGCGCCGGGGCGCCGGTTGACACTGGCGTGGTCTCTGCGGCCCAACTGGGCGGCACCGACAACCCGCCGACCGCGGAGGCCTGACCTGCGCTGGCCAACACCGGCGCCGCGCGGGCACCAACCGCGCCCGCCGGCCCGACGGCATTCGTCGCCACCGCTCCGCCCACCCCGCCGGAATCGGCGGCCCCGGCACCCAGAGGCGCGGTCGCACTCGCTGCGGCGGTGCCCGAAGCGGGGCTGGCCTGGATGAGGTCGGATGCTGCGGAACCGAAATTCCCCGCTTGCAATGCGCCGATGATGGCGCTGTTGCTCAACGCACCGGGGACCAGCCCGTATGACCCTTCCCCCGTCAGGAACCCCAGGAGCGAGAGCCCCGACCCGGAGGAACCGGCGGCAGCCGCGTTGGCGGCTTCGGTGGCTGCGTACGAATCGGCGCTGGCTCCCAACGTGTTGACAAACATCTCGTGAATCGCCGCGGCCTGGGCACTGACTGCCTGATACAGGCTGCCGTAGGCAGAAAACTGGGTGGCCTGCAGCGCCGACACTTCATCGGCGGCCGCGGGGGCCACTCCCGTCGTCGGGGCCGCCGCGGCGGCGTTTTGGGCGGCCAATGCCGAGCCGATTCCCCGTAGCTGGCTCGAGGCAGCCGCCAACGCTTCAGGCAGCGTGGTGACGTACGACATTGGACTACTCCTCGGCAACCGAGCCGATAGGTCGGCTGTCGTCTTCCGTTTGTGATGCCACGACTCCACGCTTCCGTGCACAGACGCAGCGGTGATACCTCGTTAACGGCTCCTTAACGGTTTTGGCGGCGGTTTTAACGCTTTGCTGGCGGGCGCGCAGGGTCGGCAAACCAACTCGGCCGAACAACATTTCCGTAAAGGAGTGGGCTATTCGCGACTGGCACCGAGAAGAAGCAATTGCTCACGAATTCGCCGGGAATTTACCTACATGGTGAGATTGCAGAAACTGGCCAGTAACATCAACCGCTTGCCGGGATGTGGTGTTCATCAGCCCGACGGCGGGCTGGCTGCGAGCAATGTCATCGACCTTGCACGTGACGTGTTTTCCGAATGAATTACACAGCGGCGCAGCATGTTTCGCGCACAGCGACAGCTACGGGGGGTTCAGTTGCCGGGCTTGGCAGCAGTGTTCAGGTCGGGGCAGTAGTGGGCCACGGCGTCGGCGACGAAATACCTCGCGCCTTGTGGGGTCAACTTCGGGTTTTCCGATTGGATACGGTTGACCAGCTCGGCTGCTGGTCGTCCGGAGTGGAGCGCGTCGCAGACGGCTTTGGCGTAGTTGATGATCCGTGCCGGGTCTTGATAGGTGACGCCGTCCTGGTCGAGGGCGTGCAAAAACGAACTGTCGGTCGCATCGGCATGCGCGATACCGGTGCCGAGCAACCCCAAGGCCGCCGACACGGCGACCGCGAAACACCCGGCCGGTCGTCGGTTCATGGCGAGATGCTACTGCCGGTGTGCCGCGTCGGCAGCAGCTCGGGCCCGCTAAGGCCAGCCCATATACGCTTCTGAACTGCAAAGCCCCCATAGCCCAATTGGCAGAGGCAGCGGACTTAAAATCCGTCCAGTGTCGGTTCGAGTCCGACTGGGGGCACCGGTGGTCAGCTGTGCGTCCGAGAACCCGGCTGTGGCCACCCGCGGTGGCGGGCCGGCGCGATAGCACCGGGGGCTTCGTCGAGGCGCCGAATTGCGGTCCTGCGAACCACGCGTTTGCCAGGATCGGCGTGCGCCTCGGCGAACTGCCCGGTCTTGCCCGAAATGACGTGTTGGCACGGACGATTAGCGAATTCGCGGCGTTGTCCGGCTCCGGTCGCGGTAGGCTCAATACACGCAAATTCTGGCCAGCAGTGCAGCAGGGGTGGTGAGCGTCGCGCTGATCGGTTGGGGGTCACAGCGGGGATGCGAAACGAACATGTGCGCTACCTGACGGCCGCAGGGGCCGTCGCGGGCATCTGCATTCTCGCCGCCGGGTGCGGCGGTGGCGGCCACGAAGGCAGCGTCAAGTCGCGGCCCACCACCACCAAGTCGAAGACGGCGCCACCGATTACCGAGGTTGGGCTGAAGGGGTTGTTGCTCAGCGCCGATCAGGTCAACGCCGTCATGGGCGCATCCGAGATGAAGGTGACGAGATACCGCACTCAGATGTCTGACGACAGCGCCACGATGGAGCCCAAGGAATGCCTGGCCGTCGATGGTTCAGCGCAGGAGAAGGTCTACGCCAAAAGCGGTTACACCGCTGAGCGGGATGAGACACTTCAGGAAGGCGATAACTTCACCCATTTCGTCGAGCAGGCCGTGGTGCTGTTTCCGTCCGCCAAGCAGGCCAGCGCCTTCGTCGCCGCATCCGGGCTCCAGTGGTCGGCCTGTCACCAGTACACCCACACCCAAAGCCACACGGTGTGGGATGTGGGGCCGGTATCCAACACCAACGGCATGTTGAGCACGATCGCGACCCAACAAAACGCCAACGCCCCTGGCTGGGCCTGCGGGCGGGCGCTGACAGCCCGCAACAACGTCGTCATCGATGTCAACACCTGCAGCGCCGACCCGAAGAACACGGCGGTCGACATCGCGAATCAGATCGCCGGCAGGGTACCCATGACGTAAGCCCCGGCTGCGCGCGAAGCTGCGTTCCACGCGACTGCCGCGGATGTGACTTTCGCCTCTTTCTCGACGCTGATGCTGAACGATCTCTTAACTTTCCGTGTCGTGACGCGCATCGCCCTGTGGTTAGCGAGCAACCTGCAAAAGCCTGGAAGACCGCATTACTGCGTTCGCTGTATGGCAACCCGCTCATACCGACAGATCGATATTTAAGCGGGCTTTGAGGTCTTCTGGCGGGACCGGCAGGGCGGGCGGCGAACTGCGCGCGTTGCGTTAAGAAATCGGCCGCTAGACTCGCCCAGAAGCGGCGCTGATGGCGCCGAAATCCTGTCAACCAGGGATATTCCGGTCGTCATGCTGCGGTGACCCTTGTCGCGTGGCGTCGAAGCGCGACAAGTACAGCAAAGGCTGGTGTCAATGTGGGTTATCTGAAACGCAATTGGCTTGGCGATGACGGGTCAGCCGTCGGCACGGAGAGCACGTCGCAGTTCGCGATCGTTGCCGGAATGGCCGTGCACCGCGGACCCATCAGCGGCATCGTCGCCAGCCCCGACGGTGATCGGCTGCTATTGAGCAACTACCGCGATCACAGCGTGTCGATCATCGACACCGGCACCTGGGCCGGGGTAAGGACGATCACCGGGATCAATGAACCGTTCACCATCGCCATGAGCCCCGCCGACCCCCGCCACGCTTACCTCAGCACGGTTTCACCGGCATACGACGCGATCGCGGTCGTTGACTTGGAGACCGACAGCGTCGTCGCCGCGCATCCGGTGGCCCTGACGGTGACCGACCTGGCGGTCGACAGCGACGGCAGGCGGATCTATGTGAGCCGAACCGCAGCGAGCGGCGCCGACGTCGCCGTCCTCGACAGCGCGACCGGTCGTGTTGAAGCGATCGACATTGGCGCGCGGGCGGGCACCACCGCCGGATGCCTGCGCATCACCCCGGATGGGCTTGTCTACACCGCCACCCAGCGGGCCGCTGGCGGCGAAGTCGTGGTGATTGACGCACGCCGGCAGCGCGTCGTCGACACCATCGAGATCGGTTGTGCCATCCGCGATATCGCGATCAGCCCGGACGGCGCTACGGCTTACATCGCCAGCAGCGGCGTGGGGTTCGGCGCGGTGATCGACGTCGTCGATACCCGCAGCAACAAGATCATCAGCACACGCAAGCTCGGCGAGACCGGGGCATTGGTCACGCAGCTGGTGCTCAGCAGCGACGGCGATCGCGCCTACCTCGTCGGTGAGGACAGGATCAGCGTGCTGTGCCCGCTGACGCAGGATGTCGTCGCCACCATCACCGTGGGCAGGCAGCCGTCGTGCGTAGCGGAAAGTCCGGGCGGCCACTACCTCTATGTCGGCGACTATTCCGGCGCGGTGACCGTGGTGTCGATCGACTCCGCTGCGGCGGCCCCGAGGCTGCCGGGCGAAGACAACCGCACGCGCCGCTCGGGGCTGGGTCGGCACGCACTGCCGCAGCTTGAGCCGGCGTTGACGTAACCCGGCGTGGTTTATCAGCGCTTCTCGCGGGAACCACTAACAGTCGGGCGTCTCGGCGCTAGCATTCGCGCGACTGAACACCAAGCGATGCTGCGAACGGTAAGGCGGTACGTCGATGCAGAGCACCATGCAGCAATTCCCGCTGACGATCACCGCGATTCTGAGGCACGCCAGCGGCGTCCACGGCGCCCGCAAGGTCACTACCGCCACCGGCGACGGTTATCGGGAGTGCACTTACCGTGAGCTCGGCCAGCAGGCGGCCCAATTGGCGCATGCGTTACGCGGTCTGGGCGTCACCGCAGACCAGCGCGTCGCCACGTTCATGTGGAACAACACCGAGCACCTGGCAACCTATGTGGCGGTGCCGGCGATGGGTGCGGTGCTGCATACCCTCAACGTCCGGCTCTTCGCCGACCAGGTGGTCTATATCGCCAACGAGGCCGAAGACCAAGTCGTGCTGGTCGACACGTCGTTGGCACCACTGCTCGCCCCGATCCTGTCCCGCCTTCCGACGGTGCACACCGTGATCGCGGTCGGAGACGGAGACACCGCGCCCCTCGAGCAAGCCGGCAAGACCGTGCTGCGCTACACCGATGTCATCGCCGGCGAGCCGACCGAATTTGCCTGGCCGGACATCGACGAGTATTCAGCCGCCGCGATGTGCTACACCAGCGGCACCACCGGCCATCCCAAAGGCGTTGTCTACAGCCACCGTTCGAGCTTCCTGCATACCATGGCGGCCTGCACAGCCAACGGA
The DNA here is from genome assembly GCF_009936235.1 of Mycobacterium xenopi. Taxonomy (NCBI): domain Bacteria; kingdom Bacillati; phylum Actinomycetota; class Actinomycetes; order Mycobacteriales; family Mycobacteriaceae; genus Mycobacterium; species Mycobacterium xenopi. The sequence goes on from NZ_AP022314.1 coordinate 1,389,070, forward strand.
ATCGGCGTCGGGTCCAGCGATTGCGTGCTGCCGATAGTGCCGATGTTTCACGCCAACGCGTGGGGGCTGCCGTATGCGGCGCTGATGGCCGGCGCCGATCTGGTGCTGCCCGATTGCCACCTGGATGCTGGGTCGCTGATCGACATGATCGAGACGCTGCGGCCCACGGTCGCCGGTGCGGTCCCCACCATCTGGAACGACGTCCTGCATTACTTGGCTAAGGATCCCGACCACGACTTGTCGTCGCTGCGGGTGGTCGCCTGCGGCGGTTCGGCCGTCCCGCTTTCGCTGATGCGCACTTTCGAGGAAAAGCACGGCGTCCAGATCCGCCAGCTGTGGGGGATGACCGAAACATCGCCGATGGCCACCATGGCATGGCCCCCGCCTGGAACCCCGGACGAGCAGCATTGGCCGCTGCGCGCCACCCAGGGCCAACCCGTGTGCGGGGTGGAGGCCCGCATCGTCGACGACGATGACAACGTATTGCCCAATGACGGCAAGGCCGTCGGCGAGCTGGAGGTTCGTGGTCCGTGGATTGCCGCGTCCTACTACCGCGGGCACGACCAGTCGAAGTTTGCATCCGGATGGTTGCGGACCGGCGACGTGGGCCGCATCGACGAGCGGGGCTTCATCACGTTGACCGACCGGGCCAAGGACGTCATCAAATCAGGCGGGGAGTGGATCTCGTCGGTCGAGTTGGAGAACTACCTCATCGCGCACCCGGACGTGGTCGAGGCCGCGGTCGTCGGCGTACCCGACGAGCGCTGGCAGGAGCGGCCCCTGGCCGTTGCGGTGCTCAAAGAAGGTGTCCCTCCCGATGCCGCGGAGCTTCGAAAATTCCTGGCGGACAAAGTAGCTCGATGGTGGCTACCGGAACGGTGGACGTTCGTCGACCAGATTCCGCGCACCAGCGTGGGCAAGTACGACAAGAAGGCTATCCGGGCGCGCTACGCCGAGAACGGATACCAGGTCATCGAGGCGCGAGAGTAGGGGAGCAGACGCTGACGCCCCCATTTCGGCGCGAAATTGGGGGCGTTAGCGTCTGCTCACCACAGGAAGGCGACCAGCATGTGTCGACTCTTCGGACTGCACGCCGGGACGAACGTCGTGACCGCCACGTTCTGGCTGCTCGACGCTCCCGACAACCTGGCCGCTCAGAGCCGGCGGAACCCGGACGGCACCGGGCTTGGGGTCTTCGACGGCCACGGCCGTCCCGACGTCCGCAAGCAGCCGATAGCGGCGTGGCAGGACGCCGATTTCGCCACCGAAGCCCACGAGATGACCGGCACCACCTTCGTCGCTCACGTGCGCTACGCAACAACCGGGGCGCACGACGTGCTCAACACCCATCCGTTCGTGCAGGACGGACGCATCTTCGCCCACAACGGTGTGCTTGAGGGTCTGGACGTGCTCGACGACCGGCTCCGCGAGGTCGGTACCGCGGACCTTGTGTTGGGCCAGACCGATTCGGAGCGGATGTTCGCGTTGATCACCGCGTCGATCCGCGCGCGTGGCGGTGATGTGTCGGCTGGCCTAATCGACGCCATGCAATGGCTGGCGGCCAACGTGCCGATCTATGCGGTCAACGTGCTGCTGAGCACGGCCACCGATGTGTGGGCCCTGCGTTACCCCGAGGCGCACGAGCTCTACCTGTTGGACCGCCGCGAATTTGTACCGGGTACGGGATTCCACTTGCGCACCAACCGAATTCGCGCACGCTCAGAGCACTTGAGCGCCGCTCCGTCGGCGGTGTTCGCCAGCGAGCCGATGGATGACGACCCGCGGTGGGACCTGATCGCGCCCGGGGAGCTCGTCCATGTCGACGCCGCACTGCAGATCACCCGCGATATGGTGCTCCCCCACCCGCCCCGCTACCAGCTGCGCCGCGACGACTTGAGTTCGGCGGCGCAGGCAGCGCAGCACACGTGACGCGGTGAACATGGCAGCCAAACGCGCACTGGTCCTGGCAGGCGGAGGGATAGCCGGAATCTCCTGGGAGACAGGCGTTTTGCAAGGAATCGCCGACCAGGCGCCGCAGACGGCACGGACGCTGCTGGACTGCGATGTGCTGGTGGGGACGTCGGCCGGTTCGGCGGTGGCGGCGCAGATCAGCAGCGGTTCGGCCCTCGACGAGTTGTACGCCCGGCAAATCGCTCCGACATCAGCCGAACTGGACCCGGGTGTCGGCGTCGAAACCATCACCGAGCTTTTCTTCAACGCCATCACGAAACCAGGAACAACGCGGCAGAAGCTGCGACGGATCGGGGCGATCGCGGCGGCGACCGATACCGTGGCCGAGCCGGTCCGTCGTGAGGTAATCGCCGGCCGTCTGCCGTCGCACCACTGGCCGGACCGCGACTTGCGCCTGACCGCTATCGACATCGTCACTGGCGAACGCGTTGTATTCGACCGTGAGTCGGGCGTGGACCTGGTTGACGCGGTCGCCGCCAGCTGCGCGGTGCCCGGGGCGTGGCCACCGGTGACGATCGGGGAGCGGCGCTACATGGACGGCGGGGTCGCCAGCAGTGTCAACCTCGACATCGCCGCCGACTGTGACGTGGCGGTGGTGCTGGTGCCCTCCAGTGGGGCGGCGCCGTCGCCGTTTGGCGCCGCCCGGGTGCCGAGGTCGCGGCCTTCCACGGAGCGGCATTCGGTGTGTTCGCCGACGACGACTCGCTGGCTGCGTTCGGAGCCAACCCGCTGGACCCGCGCTGCCGGGTGGCGTCGGCGAAAGCAGGGCGGGCACAAGGCCGGCGAGACGTTGCCGCCCTCACCGCTTTCCTGGACGGCACCTAGCAGCGCTGCCCGCGGTCAGCTCTCGCTAGCCGGCGGAGCCGGGTCGTCGACGTTCAGGCTATCCAGCGCGTCGATGGCCAGTGTGCGGCCGACCTCGATCACCTCGGCAGCCCGGTGGAATTCCAAGCCGCGGCAGACGGTTCGGGGCACTTCGATCAACAAATCGGGCGGATAGGCAGCCAGTGTGTGGCGCGCCAGCGCGGCCTGGGCAATGTCGATAGTGCGGTTCATGACCTCAAAGCTGCCCAGCTTCGGCACCTCGGCCGGCGCCTCCGCAAGGTCGGTCGGCTCTTCGCCGGCCGCGATCTCCGGCTCGTCATCGGGTGCGGGAAGCGATGCGCCGAACCGGCTGAGCACCGCACGCGCCGTCGGCCGGTCCAGCAGCGACCGGGCGGCATTGGCGTCGAACAGTGCCGAGGTGCTGCGCACCATCCGGTTCAGCCACTCGGTGGTGGCACGTGGTTCCGGCTCGCGAGCGCCGTCGGCCTCGCTGCCGCTCAAGCTCACCGCGATGGTCAGGTCGGCGTTGACCGCGGCGATCGGGGCCATCGGCAGCGGGTCGAGAATCCCGCCGTCGGCCAAGAGCCGCCCGTCGACGACGTGCGGTGCGATGACGCCCGGAATCGCAATGGAAGCCCGGATGGCCTCGTCGACGGGACCGCGCTGCAGCCACACCGACTTGCCGGCCAGCAGGTCGGTGGCCACCGCGGTGTAGGGGATCGGCAGCTGCTCGATGGTGGCGTCGCCGAGGATGTCGCGCACCGCGTCGAGGATCTTTTCGGCCCGCAGCACTCCGGCGGCGGTGATCGAGGGGTCCAGCAGCCGCAGGATGGCGCGTTGCGTCAGCGACCTCGCCCAATCGGCGAATTCATGCAGCTTGCCCGCCGCCTGCAGACCCCCCACCAGCGCACCCATCGACGAACCCGCGATCCCGACGATCTGGTAGCCGCGCTCCTGCAGCTCGTTGATCACTCCGATGTGGGCGTATCCGCGCGCACCGCCGCTGCCCAGCGCCAGTGCCACGCGCGGCCTCGGCGAGCTGCCCACCCGAAGCGCGGCCGGCTGGAATGCGGCGCGCGAGCGCACCGGGTCGACGACAGGCATCACTTCATTGTGCGCGCGGCCGCTTTTCTTTCAGGCGTGATTCGAACTGCGCCGCACGCTCACCGTCAGCCACACTGGTCGTCGGCGGCCGCTTGGACCGCGACGATCACCGCCGCCTGCTGGCCCGGCGTCAGCTGCGCCCACGGCCGGTTGAACGTGCCCTTGCCGGGCTTCGCGGCCGGCGACTGCAGGGTTGCCAGATACGGCTCGATCTGCGCGTGCGGGTCGCCGCCACGACTGGTCATCCACTGCTTGGCGGCGCGGCAGGCCAGGGCGTATTCGTCCTGCGACGAGTCAGCGGGCACGTCGACCTTGGTGGTGACCCCGCCGGGTGAGACGCCGATGGCACCGGGCGGCGGCGGGCTGGTCGCCGGCAAGGGCTCCAATGTGGCGGGCGGAGGTGCGGTGTCCTGGCGGTCGGCTGAGGCGCAGCTGGCAATCATCGGAAACCCGACGACCGCAAGGGTGACCCAGACCAGTGAGCGATATCGACGCCAGCGCACGGTGTCAATGTATGCAAGGCTGGTTGCCGTGATGGAGCGCGCCATGGTTCTGGAGTGTTGTCGGCCCTAACGTCGCGCCGACCCCAGATCCGTCCATCTGTCCCCGGAGTTCTCACATGGTTCTCGCCAGCCCTGCCGCGTTGCGGACAGCCAGCTTCCCGTCGGTTTCCGGCCCCACCCGGTTGCGGGTGCCGGACCTGTTGCATGCCACGGATCGGGCCGCCGACAACGTGCTCAGCGGTGACTACGACCACCTGCTGCCGTCGGCTGGGGTGCCCGCCGACGACCGCTGGTTCAGCCGCATCCATGGTGACGACGAAATCGACATCTGGCTGATCAGCTGGGTGCCCGGGCATGCCACCGAGCTGCACGACCACGGCGGGTCGCTGGGGGCGTTGACGCTGCTGTCCGGGTCTCTCGACGAATTCCGTTGGGAGGGCGACCAATTGCGCCGTCGGCGGCTGCACGCGGGCGATCAAGCCGGGTTCCCGCTGGGCTGGGTGCACGACGTGGTGTGGGCTCCGCCGCCGGTCGGTGCGCCGGTCGGCCCCACCCTGAGCGTGCATGCATACTCGCCCCCGCTGACCGCGATGTCGTACTACGAAGTCACCGAACGCAACACGCTGCGCCGCCGGCGCACCGAATTGACCGACCGCGTGCCATGACCAGCCGGATAGATCGGATGCTGGGTCGCGCCCGGGCCCGATTGTGCCGGCTTACCGCCGAGCAGGTGCCCGGCGCGATGCGCCGCGGCGCCGTGCTCGTCGACATCCGTCCGCAGGCCCAGCGCGCTGTCGAAGGGGAGATCCCGGGCGCGCTGGTCGTCGAACGCAACGTCCTCGAATGGCGATGTGATCCAACCAGCGACGCCCGGCTGCCCCACGCTGTCGACGACGACGTCGAGTGGGTGATCATCTGCTCGGAGGGCTACACGTCGAGTCTGGCGGCGGCCGCGCTGCAAGACCTCGGTCTACGCCGGGCCACCGATGTGGTCGGCGGCTTTCGGGCGCTGGTGGACGCCGGTGTGCTCAACGATGCGTGAAGTTCGCGGGGCGCTTCTCGATGAACGCCGCCATGCCCTCGGACTGGTCGCTGGTCGCGAAAGCTGAATGGAATAGCCGGCGTTCGTAGAGAAGTCCTTCGGCGAGGGTGGATTCGAAGGCGCGGTTGACGGCTTCCTTGGCCATTCGGGTCGCCGACAACGACATTTGCGCGATGGTGGCGGCGACCGCCTTGGCCTCGGTGAGCAAGTCGTCGGCCGGGACGACACGCGACACCAGGCCGCTGCGCTCGGCCTCGGCCGCATCGATGGTGCGGCCGGTCAGGATGAGGTCCATGGCCTTGGCTTTGCCGATGGCCCGTGTCAACCGCTGGGAGCCGCCCATGCCGGGCAACACGCCGAGCTTGATTTCGGGCTGACCGAATTTCGCTGTGTCGGCGGCGATCAGCAGGTCACACATCATCGCCAGCTCGCAGCCGCCGCCGAGTGCGTGCCCGGCCACCGCGGCGATCGTGGGGGTGCGCACCGCGGCCAGCTTGGCCCAGGTGGCGAAATAGTCGGCGTCGAACACATCGGCGAACGTTAGGCTGGCCATTTCTTTGATATCCGCACCGGCGGCAAATGCTTTCGCCGAACCGGTGATGATGATCGCGCCGATATCTGGGTCTTCGTCGAAATCCGTTGCCGCACAAGTAACTTCATTCATCATCTGGCTGTTGAGCGCGTTGAGCGCCTGCGGCCGGTTCAGCGTGATGGTGCCGACTCGTCCGTCGCGTTCGACCAGGATGGTTGCCCAGTCTTTTTCGGTCATGTGCTGCCTTTCTAGAACTTCAGATCGTCGTCGACGGGTGCGAAGTAGGCGTCAACGTCGGCTGGATTGACCTCATCGAGCGACGCGGGTGACCACTTCGGGCTGCGGTCTTTGTCGATCAGTTGGGCGCGGATGCCTTCGATCAGATCGTGCGAGCGCAGCGCAGCGCACGACACCCGGTAGTCCTGAACCAAAACGTCCTCGAGCGTGTCCAGTTTTGCCGCGCGGCGCACCGCCTCCAATGTCACCGACAGCGCGATGGGCGAGCGGGTGGCGATCAGCTCGGCGGCGTCGTTGGCGGCTGCGGCCTCATGGCCGCGCAGCGCAGCGACGATGTCGGCGACGGTGTCGCCGGCATAACACTCGTCGATCCAATCCTGCTGGGCTGCAAGGCTGCTGGGTGGTGGTTCGACGGCATGGTCGGCGAGCGCCTGTTCGACGCCGTCGGTGACGATCGCGCGGGTGAACGCGCCCAGCATGGCGTGCGGCACGTAGTGGTCGGCGAATCCCATTGCGATGGCGTCGGCGCCGGAAAACGGCGCGCCGGTCAGTGCGGCGTGCAGGCCCAGCGATCCCGGCGCCCGCGACAGCAGGTACGTGCCGCCGACGTCGGGAATGAACCCGATGCCCACCTCCGGCATCGCCATTTTCGTCGTGTCGGTCACCACCCGGGTGTTGGCGTGCGCGCCCACCCCGACACCACCGCCCATCACGATGCCGTCCATCAGCGACACATACGGCTTGGCGAAGCGGCCGATCTGCGCGTCGAGCAGGTACTCGTCGCGCCAGAACCGCCGTGCCGCAACGCCATCGGCGCGGGCACTGTGGTAGATCGCCACAACATCGCCGCCGGCGCACAACCCCCGCTCGCCAGCCCCTTCCAGAACGACGCTGCGCACAGCGTCGTCGTGTTCCCATTCGCTGAGAACTGCGCTAAACGCGTTGACCATGGTCTGGGTCAGCGAGTTGATCGCCTTGGGGCGGTTGAGGGTCACGATGCCGACACCGTCGTCGATGCGGGTCAAGATCTCGTCGGATTCGCCCGTCACGCGCGTGGTCTCCCCTCGTGTCGCTTCATGCACGCCAAGACTGATCAGCAATCTAGATCGTTGCCCTCGACGGGGCGCCCGCGGGTAAGGTTTAGCTGGACAGCGACGTCAGGACATCCCAGCCAGGGAACCCGGTCGAACCGCTGATCGTTGTCCAGGTGTTCGCACAGCTCGAAGCCACAGCTCAAGAGAGGATCCGACGGTGCGGGAGACTAGCAACCCGGTATTTCGTTCCTTGCCGAAGCAGCGGGGCGGATACGCGCAGTTCGGCACTGGCGCTGCCGGCGCCGCAACACAGTACGGGTACCAGACGGACCCCTATGTGGCTCCGTACGACCAGCGGACCGGTGTTTCCCGTCCGCTGACTATTGACGACGTCGTAACCAAGACCGGTGTGACGCTGGCGGTGCTGTCGGCCGTTGCGATTGCTTCGTACTTCATGGTGGCGGCCAACCTTGCATGGGCCGCGCCATTCACCTTCATCGGCGGGTTCGGCGGATTGGCCCTGGTGCTGATCGCCACCCTGGGGCGCAAACAGGACAACCCGGGGATCGTGCTGACCTACGCCGCACTGGAGGGTCTGTTCCTCGGTGCCATCTCGTTTGTGCTGGCCAACATCGCGGTATCGTCCACCAGCGCCGGAGCGCTGATCGGACAGGCGATTCTGGGCACCCTCGGGGTGTTCTTCGGCATGCTTGTGGTTTACAAAACCGGCGCCATCCGGGTCACCCCGAAATTCACCCGCATGATCGTTGCCGGGTTATTCGGCGTGCTGGCCCTGATGATCGGCAACCTCGTTCTGGGAATGTTCGGTGTCGGCCACGGTGAGGGCCTGGGCCTGCGCAGCGGCGGACCATTGGCGATCATCTTCTCGCTGGTCTGCATCGGTCTCGCGGCGTTCAGCTTCCTCATCGACTTCGACGCGGCGGACCAGATGGTGCGCGCCGGGGCGCCGGAAAAGGCCGCGTGGGGCATCGCGCTCGGCTTGACCGTGACCCTGGTCTGGCTCTACATCGAGATCCTGCGTCTGCTCAGTTACCTGCAGAACGACTAGCCGTTACCACGCAAGACCGGCACGCCAAGCGACGTGCCGGTCTTGCTGTGCGCGGGTCGCTGCGGCCGTCAGCTGAGCCGCTCGATGATCATTGCCATGCCCTGGCCGCCGCCGACGCACATGGTTTCCAGGCCGAGTGTCTTGTCGTAGGTCTGCAGGTTGTTCAACAGCGTGGCGGTGATGCGCGCGCCGGTCATGCCGAACGGGTGGCCCAGCGCGATCGCCCCGCCGGAGACGTTGAGCTTGTCCTCGTCGATACCCAGCTCGCGAGCCGAGCCGATCACCTGGACCGCGAAGGCTTCGTTGATCTCGAACAGGTCGATGTCGCGCAGCGACATTCGGGCATTGGCCAGGGCTTTCTTGGTGGCTTCGATGGGCCCCAAGCCCATGATCTCCGGTGAAAGCGCGCTTACCCCGGTGGCCACGATACGAGCCAGGGGTTTGAGCCCGAGCTCCTTGGCTTTGGTGTCGCTGGTGATGACGACGGCGGCGGCGCCGTCGTTGAGCGGGCAGGCGTTGCCTGCGGTGACGGTGCCGTTGGGCCGAAACACCGGTTTGAGCTGGCTCACCTTTTCGTAGGTGGTGCCCGGCCGGGGGCCGTCATCGACGCTGACCGTGGTCCCATCGGGAAGGGTGACCGGCTCGATCTCGCGCTCGAAGAACCCGCTCTTGATCGCCTCCTCGGCCCGATTCTGGCTGCGCACGCCCCAGCGGTCCTGGTCTTCGCGGCTGATCCCGGTCAGCAGAGCAACGTTTTCCGCGGTCTGGCCCATCGCGATGTAGATGTCTGGCAATGCCCCGTCGGCGCGTGGATCATGCCATTCGTCGGCGCACTCGGCCGCTGCGGCGGTACGTTGCTGAGCCTCGGCGAAAATCGGGTTCTTGGTGTCCGGCCATGAGTCCGACGTGCCTTTGCCGAATCGCGACACGGTTTCCACACCGGCGGAGATGAACGCGTCGCCCTCGCCGGCTTTGATGGCATGAAAAGCCATCCGCGTGGTTTGTAACGACGACGAGCAGTAGCGGTTGACGGTGGTGCCCGGCAGGAAGTCATAACCCAGCTGTACGGCGACGACACGGGCGATGTTGAACCCGGACTCACCGCCCGGCTGCCCGCAGCCCATCAATAGGTCGTCGATCTGGTGGGGGTTCAGCGCGGGTACCTTGTCGAGTGCAGCGCGCACCATCTGGGCGGCAAGGTCGTCGGGCCGCATGCTGACCAGCGATCCCTTGGCGGCGCGGCCGATCGGTGAGCGGGCAGTTGACACGATGACGGCTTCCGGCACGATCGGCTCCCTCCAACGGATGCGGGTTGGATCCCAGTGGTCCGGCTTACGTTGCTTGGCCAGGCTAAAGCGAATCTAGCGCGACGACGATGCGGGCCGCGGAGTGGCCTGAGGAGGAGTCGTGCCATGGTTGGGGGTTAGCCGCCGGTCGGCACGACGACGGGTGCGGGTACACCGGTGGTGGGCCGCCGCCACAGCCGCGACACGATCCGAAGACGGGCCCGACCCAGACCGGTTCTCGCCGAACCGGATGTCGACTGCAGCTCGGCCGCCAACCCGCCCGTCGACTCGCCGAGGGCGGAACACAACGCCGGCAGCAGTTGATCGGCCACGAGCGCATAACCCGCCGCCGAGGGGTGGTAGCGGTCTTCGGAGAACAACACGTCGGGTGAGCGCCGGAAATGGGGCACCAGCAGATCCGCCAGCGGCACTGGCACGCCTCCGGCAGCTCGAACAGCGGCGGCCTGGGCGCGCGCCAGCCGCAGGCCGCGGGTGCGCGCCAGCCAGCGCAGCGGCTGCGGGATCGCGGTGATCACTCCGAAGTCGGGGCAGGTGGCAACGACGACGACGGCACCACTGGCACGCAACCGCCACACGGCCGCGCCCAGCCGGCGCGCCGAAGGCCCGATGCCGTTGAGGGCGGTAACGTCGTTGGCGCCGATCATGATCACCGCCGCGTCCGGTGGTGGTCCGGCCACGAACATCGCGTCAACCTGGCCGGACAGCCCTTTGGAGGTGGCGCCCACAATCGCCTTCGTGCTCAGTCGGACCCGTTTGCCGGTGCGTTCGGCAAGCGCACGCGCAAGCAGCACGCCGGGAACTTCGTCGGCGGTCCGGCAGCCGTAGCCGGTCGCCGTCGAATCACCGAAAACCATCAGGTGTAGGTCGAAGAGCACGCCACGATGCCACCGCTCGACAGGCCCGCCGCCGGGGGTGTACACGCCGTCAGCGCGTGGCGGGGGATCCCAGGCTTTCGGAATGACGCTGCGCGCCTGCCGCGCTTGGCCGATCAGCAGGTTGCGTGCGCCCAGGTAGGCGGTTCCGGTCGACGCGAGTGCACCCGCTGCGGCCAGCGCGATCAGCGATCGACGTGGCGCGCGTATGTCCACGTCCTTAGTTTAAGGCGCTCCCGACCGCCGACCCGGGAAGCGCGGGCCGCGGCGATCACAGCCCGGATCAGATGTGGTATCGAATCGGATTCTTTGACTGTTGACGTTAGTAAGAGTGTCAAGCTAAGTTTGCGAGGTTAGCTGGGCGCCCCAGGTGGGTACACACGAAGATGGCGAAGATGAACCGGCCGCTCCGCTACCTCGTCGACATGCTGTACCGCACTACAACGGCGTAGGAAGTGTTGAGCATGACCGCACCCAGCAAGGTATCCGGATCGCCCCGAGATACGCGACCTGGTCCATCTGTGCGCGGAGCGCTCGCGCTCCGCCCACTCCCGCGCCGATTTGCTGTCAGCGACGGCGTTCCCGTCGAAGTCATTGAAACCGGCCCCAGCTTGCCGGGCCGGCTGCTGTGGCTCGCGTCGCGGCTGACGATCCGTCCCGTGTTGGCGATCGGCAGCCGTGCGCCGCATGTGCGGTGGCCGTTCGGTGTGATCGACTTCACGTGCCGGGTCTTGCTGCCGGCGCCCGTCACCGTCCGCACCACAATTGATTTGCCGCACGCCACAGCGCAACTGGTGCGTGCACCTGGGGTGCTGCCTGCTGACGGCAAGCGGCGGGTGGTGCTCTACCTGCACGGCGGCGCGTTCTTGACATGCGGGGCCAATTCGCACAGCAGGGTGGTCAATGCGATCTCGCGCTACGCGGATTCGCCCGTCCTGGTGGTCAACTACCGGCTGATCCCCAAGCACTCCGTCGGAATGGCCCTCGACGACTGCCACGACGCGTACCGTTGGCTGCGCCGGCGTGGGTATCAGCCCGACCAGATCGTGCTGGCAGGCGATTCAGCGGGTGGCTATCTGGCGCTGGCACTTGCGCAGCGGCTGCAGAAGCTCGGCGAGGAACCGGCGGCCATGGTCGCGATCTCGCCACTGCTGCAGCTGGCCAAGGAACCCAAGCAGGCACATCCCAATATCAAGACCGACGCCATGTTCGCGTCGCGGACATTTGACGCGCTGGTCGCGCTGGTTGCCAGCGCAGCCGCCAGGCACGTCGTCGATGGCAAGCCCGAAGAACTCTGCGAGCCGCTGGACGAACTCGAACCCGGACTACCGCGCACCTTGATCCACGTGTCCGGCTCCGAAGTGTTACTGCACGACGCGCGACTAGCGGCTCGGCGGTTGGCCGCCGTGGGTGTGCCGACCGAGGTGCGCATCTGGCCCGGGCAGGTTCACGACTTCCAGCTCGCGGCCCCGCTGGTACCGGAGGCGACGCGCTCGCTGCACCAGATCGGCGAATACATCCGCGAAGCCACCGACTGAGTCGACGTCCCGGCCGAGCCGTTGCGTGCACATCCAAACCGCCTGAGACGATGACTGCATGCGGATTGCTGGGCACATCAGTGAGCTCATCGGCAACACACCACTGGTCCGACTGAATTCTGTCGTGCCGGCAGGGGCCGCGACCGTGGTCGCCAAGGTCGAGTACCTCAACCCCGGGGGCAGTGCCAAGGACCGGATCGCGGTCAAAATGATTGACGCCGCCGAGGCCAGCGGTCAACTCAAACCGGGTGGCACCATCGTCGAACCGACCTCGGGCAACACGGGTGTCGCGCTGGCCATGGTGGCCCAGCAGCGGGGATACAAGTGCGTGTTCGTCTGCCCCGACAAGGTCAGTGAGGACAAGCAGAACGTGCTGCGGGCCTACGGGGCCGAAGTCGTGGTGTGCCCGACGGCGGTGCCACCCGACCACCCGGACAGCTACTACAGCGTGTCCGACCGGCTGGTCACCGAGATCGACGGCGCCTGGAAGCCGGACCAGTACGCGAATCCCGACGGGCCGGCAAGCCATTACGAGACGACTGGACCGGAAATCTGGGCCGACACCGACGGCAGGGTCACACACTTCGTGGCCGGGATCGGCACCGGCGGGACGATTACGGGCGCGGGCCGTTACCTCAAGGAGGTGTCCGGGGGAGCGGTGCGGGTGATCGGCGCGGACCCGGAGGGGTCGGTCTACTCGGGCGGGACCGGACGGCCTTACCTGGTCGAGGGTGTCGGCGAAGATTTCTGGCCGGCGGCCTATGACCCGACCGTGCCCGACGAGGTGATCGCGGTGTCCGACGCGGATTCGTTCGAGATGACCCGGCGGCTGGCTCGCGAGGAAGCCATGCTGGTCGGCGGGTCGTGCGGGATGGCGGTGGTGGCCGCTTTGAAGGTGGCTGAGGATGCCGGACCGGACGCGCTGATTGTGGTGCTGCTGCCCGACGGCGGCCGCGGTTACATGTCGAAGATCTTCAACGACGCGTGGATGTCCTCCTACGGCTTTTTGCGCAGCCGCCTCGACGGCTCGATGCAACAACCCACCGTCGGCGACGTGTTGCGCGGAAAGTCCGGCGCACTGCCCGACCTGGTGCACACTCATCCATCGGAGACCGTCCGCGACGCGATTGGCATCTTGCGCGAGTACGGGGTTTCCCAGATGCCCGTCGTCGGTGCCGAGCCGCCGGTGATGGCCGGCGAGGTCGTCGGCAGCGTGTCTGAACGCGAACTGCTATCAGCCGTTTTCGAAGGGCGCGCCAAGCTGGCCGACGCGGTCAGCCTGCATATGAGCCCGCCGCTGCCGATGATCGGAGCCGGTGAGCTGATCACCGCCGCAGCCAAGGCGCTGCGCGACGCCGATGCGCTGATGGTGGTGGAAGAAGGCAAACCGGTCGGCGTCATCACCCGCCATGACTTGTTGGGTTTCCTGTCCGAGGGTCCACGGCGTAGGTAGCGAAATCGGTGTCAGGCAAATTAACTCGGCTAGTAATTCAACGGAGAGGTTGGTCCTCCTGGTCGCCCTGTCGCCGACGACCGCTTGCGCGGATCGCTCGTCGGGTACCGTAATGCCGCCGAGTGCAGGTCAGCCCATGTCCATGGAAGGCGTCTCGTGACCGACCAACCCGCCCCGCCGCCCGGCGGCCCTGATCCGCAGCATCCCGCCCCAGGGGGCTACCCGCCTTCGCCGCCCGGTGGCGGGTACCCGCCGCCCCCACCGCCTTCCGGGGGATTCGTGCCGCCACCGCCCGGCCCGGTGATTCGCGGTTTGCCACCGCACGCCTACACCTCGTGGGGCACCCGAGTCCTGGCTTCCATCGTCGACTTCGTCCCCTACGCGATCATCATCGCTATCGGCTGGCTCGTGCTGGTTGGCACGGAACAGACGGCATGCATCGCCGACATCTCGCGATACGCCGTCGACCAGGTCTGTGCCAGCAGCTATTCCGCGGTGGGTATGACGACGTTCTGGTTGGCGGTGCTGGTGGGTTTGGCCTACCTCATCTGGAACTACGGCTACCGCCAGGGCATGACCGGCTCAAGCATTGGCAAGACGGTGATGAAGTTCAAGGTGGTAAGCGAAAATACCGGCCAGCCAGTCGGATTCGGGGTGTCCATCGCGCGTCAACTCGCGCATTTCATCGACGCGATCATCTGCTACATCGGCTATTTGTTGCCGCTGTGGGACGCGAAGCGGCAAACCATCGCCGACAAGATCATGTCGACGGTTTGCCTGCCGAGCGAACCCCGGGCCGATACCATGCCACCACCGACACCGTGAACGCGCGATGACCATCCGTGGATCGCACAGCAAGAGCAAAGGACACCGTCGGTAACATGTCGACACCGCCTGGGCCACCTGGCCAACAGCCGGAATGGCGGGAGCCCAATCCGTACGGCTTTCCGAACCCTGCCGTGCCGCCGGCGTCCTGGCACCCGGGCTATTACGGTCAGCCGTACGGCTATTCCGGGTACCCCGGGTACGCGGTCGATCCTCAAGCGCCATATGGGCGTGATCCCGCCACGGGACTGCCGTTGTCCGACAAGTCAGCGGCCGCTGCTGGCTGCCTGCAGTTGTTTGTCGGCATGCTCGGTGTCGGCCGCTTCTACATCGGTTCGGTGGCAGTTGGCGGAATTCAGTTGGCGCTCACCATTATTGGTCTGATACTGACCATCGTCTTCGTCGGGTTCCCCATCTTGTTCGGGGTCGCGATATGGGCCTTTGTCGACGCGATCATGATGTTTACCGGAGCGGTTCCTGACGCTCACGGTCGCAAACTGCGCTAGCGGTCCATGCGACCGCGATTCGTTGACCTCACTAGGCTGATCGTCGATGAGCCAACAGCGCAACACCTCCGGTGACGGCGACAAGCGTCGCGTGCACGGGCTCGCTACCAGGGCCATTCACGCCGGCTACCCACCGGACCCTCTGACCGGCGCGGTCAACCCTGCAATCAATACCAGCAGCACGTTCGCGCAAGACGGCGTCGGCATCCTGCGCGGAGGATTCGACTACTCCCGATCCGGTAACCCAACGCGAGCAGCGCTGGAAGCGGCGCTGGCCGCGGTCGAGCAGGGCAGGTTCTGCCGCGCGTTCAGTTCCGGGATGGCGGCCACCGACTGCGCGTTGCGGGCGTTGCTGCGCCCGGGCGACCATGTGGTCATCCCCGACGACGCCTACGGCGGTACTTTTCGGCTGATCGACAAGGTTTTCACCGAATGGGGTGTGGACTACACGCCGGTAGCCCTTGCCGATCTCGACGCGGTGCGCGATGCGATCACTCCGCGCACCCGACTGATCTGGGTGGAAACGCCGACCAATCCGCTGCTATCGATCGCCGATATCGGGGCGATCGCCGACATTGCGCGACCGCGCTCAGTAAAAGTGTTGGTGGACAACACGTTTGCTTCACCGGCGGTGCAGCAGCCATTGGCGCTGGGCGCCGACGTTGTGCTGCATTCGACCACCAAGTACATCGGAGGACACTCCGATGTCGTGGGCGGTGCGTTGGTCACCGACGACGAAGAGCTCGATGCGGCGTTCGGCTTTCTGCAAAACGGCGCCGGCGCAGTGCCGGGCCCGTTCGACGTATACCTGACACTGCGCGGCCTGAAGACGCTGGTATTGCGGATGCAGCGGCACAGCGAAAACGGCGCGGCGGTCGCGCAATTCCTCGCCGAGCATCCGGCGGTCGGCACTGTGCTGTATCCGGGTCTGCCCAGTCATCCTGGCCATCAGGTCGCTGCGCGGCAGATGCGCGGTTTCGGCGGGATGGTCTCCGTGCGGATGCGGGGCGGGCGCAAAGCAGCCGAGAAGTTGTGCGTCAACACCAGAGTGTTCATTCTGGCCGAGTCGTTGGGAGGGGTGGAGTCACTGATCGAGCATCCGGCCGCAATGACACATGCGTCGACGGCTGGTTCGCAGCTCGAGGTTCCCGACGACTTGGTGCGGCTATCGGTGGGCATCGAGGATGTCGCCGACCTGCTGGCCGACCTCGAGCAAGCCCTGGGCTAGCTGCACGCCGCGCGTTGCGTGCTCGCGCCACCGCCGGGCGAGGGCGTCACGTCAACGCGGAGCGGATCGCCGCCGTCGTCACCGCCAGGTTGACCTCGGGCAGGCCCGGCTCGTATTCGTTCACCCAGCCGCCGCTGGCGATATCGCCGGCACGGTGGAGGACCCAGACCCAGCCGCGGTGGTCGAGGCTGAACACTGCGCCCAGTCCGTTGACGGCGTGCAGCAGCGAGATGATCGTCGCCGTCGCCGGATCGGGACACTGCCGGTCGAACAGCGCCGCCGTTATAGCCGCGCGTGTTTGCGAGACCCGGCCACGGTCAGTCAACCGCCAGCCATACGTCGGCTTGAATCCCTTGGCGTATAACTGGACTCGCCGCACTTGACCGCCACGTTCGAGCTGCGAGAGCACAATGGCCGGGGTTTCGCGGCGCAGTTTGGCTATCGCCGCGGCGGGGCTTAGGGGCGGCGCAGCAACAGCTGCAGCGCCGGCGCGACCACCGGATCGCCCGGGTCGGGACCGGTCAGCACCAACAGTCGTCGGGCTTGTACCGGGTCGCCGTCGACCGCCGGGCGAATCCGGCAGGCGTACGCCAAATCCAGCAGCACCGCGGCGGCCAGCAGGCGTCCGCGCCGTGTCCGATCCAACGCCGGCTGTCCCGACGCATTGTCGAGCAGCAGCAACAACAAGTCCTCGGCGATCCTCGCCATGGCGGGCCCGCGATACCGCCCGGTTCCCCGACCCTCGCTTTGCTCTAGGCGCGGTATGGCTCCGCACTGACCAATGTCACCTTGACGGTATTGCCGTTGGGCACCTTGTAGGTGCGGCTCTCGCCGACCTTCGCGTTCAGCAGGGCAGCGCCCAGCGGCGAATTCGGTGAGTACACCTCGAGCTTGCCGTCGTTAAGTCCTTCCTGCCGGGTGGCGATCAGGAAGGTCTCGGTGTCGGACTCGTCGTCGTTGTAGTAGACCTTCACCACCGAGCCCGGCAACGCCACCCCGGACTGCGTGGGCGCTTCGACCTTGGCGTTGCTCAGCAGGTCCTGCAGCTGACGGATGCGGGCCTCTTGCTGCCCCTGCTCCTCGCGAGCGGCGTGATACCCGCCGTTTTCGCTGAGGTCACCCTCCTCGCGGCGGGCGTTGATTTCCGCGGCGATGACCGGACGGTTCGCGATCAGTTGGTCGAGCTCGGCCTTGAGCCGGTCATGTGACTCCTGGGTCAACCAGGTCACCTGAGTGTCCGTCATCTCGTCGCGCTCCTTGTGTCGTCGTTTCCACGATATTCGCGTGGGCAAGGCTTTCGGTTCGCTGCCGCGCAGGCGGCTTCACCGCGCGTGCGCCGCGCTGTGCCGCGTATGTCGCGCTAATGCAGCAATACACGGTCCCAGCGGGAACCGTGTACTCAAACATGGTACCACCGCCACACCGTCCGCTAGTCAGGTTTGGACGGCCGCCGCTTTGCTCCGATGCGGCAACAGCAGTGTGGTTACGAGGGCCGCAGGTAGCTGGGCACATCGGTGCCGCAACCGTAGACGTCGCCCATTCTCGGCGGCCGAAAGGATTTCACGATCGTCGTCACTTGCACGGTGACCCGGTCCGACGGCGGGATCAGCACTTCGCGCCGGCCCGTCTCACTGCCGTCTTTCGACCGTGCTCGCACGATGCACTCAGCTGGACGCGACGGGTCCGGGCGCGTCACGTTGATCGTCACCGACACCGTCTCGTCGTCGATCAGGCGGTAGCCGGCCAGTGTGCCGGTCACGTCGCGGTTGCCCAACCGCTGATAACCGATGACCGCGATGAGGACACCGGCGGCGACCACCAACAACGCCAAGACGATGACGACACCGCGGCGCGACCAGCCGGACAGCCGGGGACGCCCATAGCGGGTCTGGGGACGCAGGATACGGCCGTCGCTCATGTCGGTGTGGCGGGTCTGGTGGTGGGGTTTCGGGGCCGGGTGGACGGGATGGAACGATTAGAACTGGAACTATAGGAGCACCTCAGCCAAACCGCTGACAGACAGAGAGCAGGTGAGCCAACTGCGATTGATGGCGGTGCATGCCCACCCCGACGACGAATCCAGCAAAGGCGCCGCGACCCTCGCTCGCTACGCGGACGAGGGTCATCGCGTGCTGGTGGTGACGCTGACCGGCGGCGAACGCGGCGAGATCCTCAACCCCGCCATGGACCTGCCCGAGGTGCATGGACGCATCGCCGAAATTCGGCGAGACGAGATGGCCAAGGCCGCCGAAATCCTCGGCGTCGAGCACACCTGGCTCGGTTTTGTCGACTCCGGTCTGCCTAAGGGCGAACTGCCGCCCCCGCTGCCCGAGGACTGCTTTGCGCTGGTGCCGCTGGAGGTTTCCACCGAGGCGTTGGTAAGCGTGGTGCGGGATTTCCGCCCGCACGTGATGATCACCTACGACGAGAACGGCGGCTACCCGCATCCCGACCATATCCGGTGCCACCAGGTATCGGTCGCCGCCTACGAAGCGGCCGGAGATTATGCCCGCTTCCGCGACGCCGGGGACCCGTGGACGGTGTCCAAGCTGTACTACGTCCACGGGTTCCTGCGGCAACGGATGCAGGTGCTGCAGGACGAATTCGCCAGGCACGGTCAGGAAGGGCCATTCGAGAAGTGGCTGGCGCTGTGGGATGCCAAGCACGACGTCTTAGCCGACCGGGTCACGACACGCGTGCAGTGCTCGGCATATTTCAGCCAGCGCGACGACGCGCTGCGCGCCCACGCCACTCAGATCGACCCCAACGCCGACTTCTTCGCCGCACCGATCGAATGGCAGCAGCGGCTGTGGCCGACCGAGGAGTTCGAGCTGGCGCGCTCGCGGGTGCCGGTCAGCCTTCCCGAGACCGATCTGTTCGCCGGAATCGAGGCCGAGTAGTGTCCGAAGTCTGGCTCTCCGCGATTGTGGTGCTGGCCGACGACGCACCACGCCACACCGGCCCGGATTTCGGCAAGGCCAGCCCGATGGGCCTGCTGGTCATCGTGCTGCTGCTGCTGGCCACGGTGTTTTTGATCCGGTCGATGAACCGCCAACTGAAGAAGGTGCCCGAATCGTTCGACCGCGACAACCCCGAGCCCGACCAGGCCGCCGACGAAGGAACGCGCGACGTCGAGCGGCCCACGGATGAAAAGCGGCCGCCCCGTGAGCCCGACAGCTAGGACCGGGCGATGAGTCCCGCGGCCAACACCCTGGCCGGCGCAGCCAGCCCGTATCTGCGCCAGCACGCCGACAACCCCGTGCACTGGCAGCAGTGGACACCGCAGGCTCTTGCCGAGGCCGCCGAACGTGACGTGCCGATCCTGCTCTCGGTCGGCTACGCGGCCTGTCACTGGTGTCATGTGATGGCCCACGAGTCGTTCGAGGACGATGAGGTGGCGGCCGCGATGAACGCCGGCTTCGTCTGCATCAAGGTCGACCGGGAGGAGCGGCCCGACATCGACGGCGTCTACATGAACGCCACCGTCGCGCTCACCGGGCAGGGCGGCTGGCCGATGACGTGTTTCCTCACCCCTGACGGCAGGCCCTTTTTCTGCGGCACCTACTACCCGAAACACACTTTCTTACAACTGCTCTCCGCAGTGTCAGCCACGTGGCGCGACCGCCGTGACGAAGTCGAACAGGCCGCCGACCACATCGCACGCGAGCTGCGGGCGATGTCTTCGGGACTGCCCGCCGCCGGCCCGGAGGTAACGCCGGAACTCTGCGATCACGCCGTCGCCGCCGTGCTGCGCGACGAGGACACCGTGCACGGTGGTTTCGGCGGCGCACCGAAATTCCCGCCGTCGGCGCTGCTGGAGGCGTTGCTGCGGCACCACGAGCGAACCGGATCGCCGGCCGCGCTGCAGGCGGTGGAGCGTACCTGCACCGCGATGGCCCGCGGCGGCATCTACGACCAGCTGGCCGGCGGTTTCGCCCGCTACAGTGTCGACAATGCTTGGGTGGTACCGCATTTCGAGAAAATGCTGTACGACAACGCGCTGCTGCTGCGGGTTTACGCGCACTGGGCACGGCGCACCGGGAACCCGCTGGCGCACCGGGTTTCCCGCGAGACCGCCCAATTCATGCTCGATGAGCTGGCCGACGGAAATATGTTCACCTCGTCACTAGACGCCGATGCCGCCGGTCGGGAGGGCTCGACCTACGTGTGGACGCCGGGGCAGCTGCGCGAAGTCCTGGGTGACGACGACGGGCACTGGGCTGCTTCGGTTTTCGGTGTGACCGAGGCGGGCACATTCGAGGCCGGGGCCTCGGTGCTGCAGCTGCCGGCCGATCCCGACGACACCGATCGCTTCGAACGGGTCCGCGCCGCGCTGCTGGCCGCGCGTTCGACCCGACCCCAACCGGACCGCGACGACAAGATCGTCACCGCCTGGAACGGGCTTGCCATTACCGCACTTTCGGAAGCCAGTGTGGCGCTGGATGATCCGGGGTTGGCCGACGCGGCGGGGCGATGCGCCGCGGCGCTGGTCGGGCTGCATCTGGTCGACGGGCGGCTGCGACGGGCCAGCCTGGGCGGGCAGGTCGGCGAGAGCGCGGCCATTCTCGAAGACCATGCCATGCTGGCGACCGGGCTGTTGACGCTCCACCAGTTGACCGGGGACCCGGGGTGGCTGGCGACGGCTATCGAACTGCTGGACATTGCCTTGGCGCACTTCGCCGACCCCGACCAGCCGGGCCGCTGGTTCGACAGCGCCGACGATGCCGAGCAGCTGATGGCGCGTCCCGCCGACCCGACCGATGGTGCGACGCCGTCGGGGGCCTCGTCGATCACCGAAGCGCTGCTGACCGCCGCGCACCTGGTCGGTGGTGACCGCGCCGAGCGTTATCGGCAGGCCGCGGCCGACGCGCTGCGGGCGCACTCGCCGCTGCTGGCCCGCGTGCCGCGCTCGGCCGGGCATTGGCTGGCGGTCGCCGAGTCCGCGGTGCGGGGGCCGCTGCAGATCGCGGTGGCGTGCCAGACGTCGCGGTCCCCGTTGTTGGCCGACGCGCGCCGGCTGGCACCCGGCGGGGCGATCGTGGTTGGCGGGGAAGCGAACTCGTCGGAGTTGTTGACCGGCCGCGACCGGGTCGACGGCGTCGACGCGGCCTATGTGTGCCGGGGCCGGGTCTGCGACCTGCCGGTCACCACCACCGAGGACCTGGCCGCCGCGCTGGCACGGTAGCCTGACCTGTCATGCCGAGTGCTGAAGTCATCGCCGACACCGTCAACCGCTACATCAGCCTGGTCGCCAAGGGCAGCGCCGACGATATCGCCGACCTCTACGCCGACGACGCCACCGTCGAAGATCCCGTCGGCGGCGAGGTGCACATCGGTCGGCAGGCCATCCGCGGGTTTTATTCGGCGGTCGAGGGCGCAGAACGGGACTGCGAATTGGTGTCGCTGCGAATCGCGGGCAACGAGGCGGCGTTTCAGTTCCGGCTGACCGTGAAGGCCGGCGACGGCGGGGTGGTCATCGAACCGATCGACGTGATGGTGGTCAACGAAGACGGCAAGGTCACGGCGATGAAGGCCTACTGGTCAGCGGAGAACGTCACCCAGCTGTAGCTGGCGAGCAGACGCAGAATCGCCCAAATCCCGCGGGATTTGGGCGATTCTGCGTCTGCTCGCCACGGGGTTCGCGGGCTAAAAGACCGCGAACCACATCGCGATGTAGTGGCAAATCGCCGCCAACGCGGTGCAGGCGTGGAAGAACTCGTGGTAGCCGAATGTCGTCGGCCACGGATCGGGCCAGCGCAGCCCGTAGAACAGCCCGCCGAGGCTGTAGATCACCCCGCCGACGATGAGCAGCACCATCGCGGCCACCCCGGCGCCGTGCAGGATCGGGCCGATGAACCAGATCGCCACCCAGCTCAGCATCAGATACAGCGGCACACCGACCCAGCGCGGCGCCGTCGGCCAACACATCTTGAGGACGATCCCGGCCAGCGCGCCGCCCCACACCATCCAGAGCACCAGCTGCCCTTCGCGGGTGGGCATGGCGCACACCGCGAACGGCGTATAGCTACCGGCGATGAACACGAAGATCATCGAATGGTCAAGCCGCCGCATCCATATCCGGGCGGTCACCGAGTTCCAATGGATCCGGTGGTAGGTGGCGCTGACCGCGAACATGGCCACGATGGCCGCGGTGTAAGTCAACGTCGCCAGCCCGGCCGCAGTGCCCGCCAACGGCCACGACACCGCCACCAACGTGGCACCCGCGACGATGGCCACCACCGCGGAGTGGACGTGGATCCAGCCCCGGAACCGCGGCTTGACCAGGACGTTGACCGCGCCCTCGACGAATTGCCCGGCCGCAGCGGCCGGGCCGGAAGCAGCATCGCGCACGCCGGTCGAAGCCCTCATCTCCCTTCCTGCCTCATCAAGATCGCTACCATGCTTGTAGCCCACAGTAATGCGGATGTCGAGGAACCCTCGGGTGCCGCGCGCCAAGATCGCCGATAATTCTTGGCGACCGCACTAGTCTTGAGCCTCGTGGAGATTATTCCGCCGCGCCTTAAGGAACCGCTGTACCGCGTCTACGAGCTGCGCTTGCGGCAGGGCCTGGCGGCATCCAAATCCGCGCTGCCCCGCCACATCGCCGTGTTGTGCGACGGTAACCGGCGCTGGGCGCGCAGCGCGGGCTACGACGACGTCAGCTACGGCTACCGGATGGGCGCGGCCAAGGTCGCCGAGATGCTGCGCTGGTGCCAAGAAGCCGGCATCGAGATGGCCACCGTCTACCTGCTGTCCACCGAGAACCTGCAACGCGATCCCGACGAGCTTGCCGCGCTCATCGAGATCATCACCGACGTCGTCGAGGAGATCTGCGCGCCGGTCAACCGCTGGAGCGTGCGAACCGTGGGCGACCTGGGGCTGGTGGGTGAGGAAACGGCACGTCGGCTGCGCGACGCCGTCGACTCCACCCGCCCGAACAGTGGGTTTCACGTCAACGTCGCGGTCGCCTACGGCGGACGCCAAGAGATCGTCGACGCGGTGCGCGCCCTGCTGAGCAAGGAGCTGGCCAACGGAGCCACCGCGGAGGAACTGATCGACGCGGTCACAGTCGAGGCCATCTCCGAAAACCTTTACACCTCAGGACAACCGGACCCCGACCTGGTCATCCGCACATCCGGGGAGCAGCGGCTGTCGGGATTTCTGTTGTGGCAAAGCGCCTACTCCGAGATGTGGTTCACCGAGGCGTATTGGCCGGCGTTTCGCCGGGTCGACTTCCTGCGCGCGCTGCGCGACTACAGCCTGCGTCATCGCCGTTACGGCATGTGAGGCGGCGCTGGCAGTATTTGGCAGTGCCGTGTCTGCAGTTGGCGCTGCTCGCGGCCGCAATATCGGCACATGACAGGCGAATTAGTTTCACAAAGTCACAGGCGAACCGATGACCCGCACTGGCGGTCGATCCTTGCCGACCTGGCCTTCTGGAGTGTCGCGGGCGCGATCGTCGCCACCATGTCCGGGCCGCTCGCTGACTGGTGGAGGGCGCCGCGGGCGGCGCTGCTCGTCGGTGGCGTGACGTTCCTCGTCGGTGGTGTCTGCCTACTGTTCGGGCTGAACCGGATCCGTCCGACGCCGCGCCGGCTGGTGCAAAGTTTCGGGCTGTTCAACGTCGTCTTTGCCCCAATCGTGTGGGCGACGGCGTGGTATGGCTGGTTGCCGCTGAGCGAGCCGGGTAACTGGGCGCTCGCCTTCGCCGGCGGTGTCGCGTTTGCGCTTGGCGGCTGGCAGTTGAACACGTGGCGCTGGCCCCAGCACAGATACGAGCACTGATAAGTCGCGCTGGTCCCCGGACGCTCGCGATCGACACGATGGCACGACGGTGGGCCGTGCCAGACTTGATCCATGGCTGCGCTGTCGGCTGCGGTGTTCGCGCTGAGCTGGTGGCTGGGGGCGTATTTGCTGGCGCGTGACCCGCGCAAGCCTGTGCTCGTGTTGGCGGCCACCGGGCTGTGCGGATTCGCCGCGGTGGTCGCGCTTGAAGCGATCCGCATGGTGGCGCACAGCAGCGTACTCAGCCAGGTCGAGATCTACCTGGCGACTGTTCCCGGCGTCGCATGGTTCGCCGTGCTCATCGAGCTGGGCAGGCCGTGCGACAGCTGGCGGGCCCGCACCGGCGAGGTGCTGCTGGTGGGCGGCGTCGCGGCGCTGACCCTGGTCGGCGCGGCGATGGCGGGCAGCGTCGACGGGCCGCTGCGGGCTGGCCATTGGGTGATGTTCGCGGTGATATCGCTTTCCACCCTCGGGGCGATGGCCAAGGCCCTGGTACGGCCCGCCCAGCCGATGCCGGTGGCGGGGCTGGTGGTCGTCGCGACGCTGTTTTTCGCATTGGGCAACGCGATCCTGATCATTCCGCTGGGGTTGGTGCCCAGCTGGCTGGCGCTCGCGTCGACCGGATGCGACGTGCTGGCGCTCGGCCTTGCCGTTGCCCTTTGGGATGCCTTCGACGAGGGCCAGGCGCTGCGCGCCGACATGCTGCGCTCGTTCGCCGGCAGCGTCGTCGCGGCAGCGTTGTTCGGCGGTCAGGTGCTGATTGGCATCGCGTTGACCGGCCAGCAGACTGCGCTGACGGTGCTGCTGTTCACCAGCCTGGCGATCGCTATCGACGTCCAAGTGCTAGCTGACCCGCTGGCGGGGCTGCTCGACCGGATGGCGTTTTGGCGGTCGCCGGCGCTGCGGGCCGACCGGGCCACACTGCGGCGCACCGAGGCGGCATTGCCGCTGCGTGCGGCTGACCCGCTTGACGATGTCGACGACGACACGTTTGCCCGGCTTACCCGTCGCGCGCTCGCCCACTACGGCGACCTGTCGAAGTTGGTGGCCAGCCCGTTGACCGCGCTGCCCATCATCGGCGAGCGGCTGGCCGCCCGCGGTGCGCCCGACCAGCCATTGGAGCGGGCCAACGAACTCAGGGCCCTGCTTGCCGAGCACATTGCCCGGCTCAAACCCCGCGACGGCGGCGATTTCGGCACCACCGAGCAGTGGCGTCACTACAACTCGTTGTACTTCCCGTATGTGGTCGGCGTGCGCGCTTACGCGCAGAACGCCACCGCGGCTGGCTTGGACCCGACGGCCCGGCAGGCCTGGCAGTGGCTGGTCACGGAGGTGCCGCAGCGCTCGCTGCACAACTGGCAAAACGCCGCGGCCAGGCTGATCGCCGCCGATCTGCGCGGGCGGGTGCCGGTCGGCGACCGGATTTGAACCAAGCCGGGAATAGCCCCGTATTCGACATAGGTTGATTTGCGCATGGCAATGCTTGGCAGTGTCATGTGTCGATCTGGCAGCGACTAGACCGCAAGCTCAACCGTGTCCCCCGACCGACGTCGCAAGGAGCTTTGACATGACCGCTGTCTCTTCTCTGCAAACGCGGCCCCTGTACGACTCGACCGATTCGTTATTGCGCTTCGCGATGCGTGTCGACGCCACCCTGACCGGGCTCGCCGGGCTGATCGTCGCGGCGGCTGCCGATCCGCTCTCGTCGCTGAGCGGGCTCAGCTCCGCCGCCGAATACGCCATGGGCGCGGGCTTCGTGCTCTACGGCCTGATTGTCTTCAGCCTCGCAGCGCTGCCGGATCTGCGGCGCGCCGGCATCGGCGTGGTCGTCGCCAACATCGCGTACACGCTGGCAGTGATCGCTGTGGTGGCCGCCGGCTGGCTACCGTTGACCGCGTTCGGTGCCGCCGCTACCCTGGGCAGCGGCGTCTACACCGCGTTGTTCGCGATGCTGCAGTACTTGGGAGTGCGCCGGCTGCCGGCCTGAGTCCCCGCCCGCCGGGGGCCTGCGCTGGCCGGCGCCGTGTCGCACCGGCTTACAGCTTGCGCAGCCGGAGCCGGTTGATGGAGTGATCGGCGTCCTTGCGCAGCACCAGCGTGGCCCGCGGCCGGGTGGGCAGGATGTTCTCCACCAGGTTGGGTCGGTTGATCGAACGCCAGATTTCCCGGGCGGCGGCGATCGCCTGCTGGTCGTTGAGCCGCGCATAGTGGTGGAAGTGAGACGCTGGGTTGGCGAACGCCGTGGTGCGCATGGCCAGGAAGCGTGAGATATACCACTGCTCGATGTCTTCGATGCGCGCATCGACGTAGAGCGAAAAATCGAACAGGTCCGACACCATCAGGGTGGGCCCGGTTTGCAGGACGTTGAGGCCCTCGAGGATCAAGATGTCAGGGTGGCGGACCACCTGCTTGGCGCCCGGGACGATGTCGTAGAGCAGGTGCGAATACACCGGCGCGCACGCATACTCCGCACCGGACTTGACCGCAGTAACGAAGCGCATCAGCGCACGGCGGTCGTAGCTCTCCGGGAAGCCTTTGCGGTGCATGAGGTTTCGCCGTTCCAATTCGGCGTTGGGGTAGAGGAAGCCGTCGGTGGTCACCAAGTCCACCTGTGGGTGGTGCTCCCAGCGCGCCAGCAGCGCCTGCAGCACCCGGGCAGTGGTCGATTTGCCTACCGCGACGCTGCCCGCCACCCCGATGATGAACGGCACCGGCCGATCAGGGTTTTGCTGAGGCTCGCCGAGGAATTCCGCGGTGGCCGCGAACAGCCGTTGACGGGCGGCGACCTGAAGGTGGATCAGCCGGGCCAGCGGCAAGTAGACCTCTTCGACTTCGAGCAGGTCGAGCTTCTCCCCGAGACCGCGCAGCTTGACGAGCTCTTCCTCGGTAAGTTTCAGCGGCGTCGACATGCGCAGCGCACGCCACTGACTTCGGTCGAACTCCACATACGGGCTCGGCTCGCTCAGCCGCGGCATACTGTCAGTCTTGCAGCCGCCGTCGTGCCCGCAGTGGCAGGGGCGACCGGATAGCGCGGCCGAGCGCGACGGCCGTCGCGGACAGAGTAGGTTCGGCTGCATGCCAGCTGACTCGACCGGAACGGCCACCCCAGCACCACCGCTTGGCGCCGAATATGCCGACACCGCCAGCGCCGCCTACCGCGCCGCGTTGCAGGTCGTCGAGTCCGTCGAACCTCGCATCGCCGCCGCGACACGCAAAGAGCTTGCCGATCAACGTGATTCGCTCAAGCTGATCGCCAGCGAGAACTACGCCTCGCCGGCAGTGCTGCTGGCTATGGGCAGTTGGTTGTCCGACAAGTACGCCGAGGGCACCGTCGGCCACCGCTTCTACGCCGGCTGCCAGAACGTCGACACCGTCGAGAGTGTGGCCGCCGAGCATGCCCGCGAGTTATTCGGCGCACCGTACGCCTACGTCCAGCCCCACTCCGGCATTGACGCCAATCTCGTTGCCTACTGGGCGATCCTGGCCGCCCGGGTCGAAGCGCCGGACCTGGCCGAGTCTGGCGTCAAGCACGTCAACGACCTCTCCGAATCGGACTGGGAAACGTTGCGGCACAAGCTCGGCGGCCAGCGGCTGCTGGGAATGTCGCTGGACGCCGGGGGCCACCTCACCCACGGTTTCCGGCCCAACATCTCCGGCAAGATGTTTTATCAACGCAGCTATGGCACCGACCCGCAAACCGGGCTGCTGGATTACGACGCGGTCGCCGTGGCCGCACGGGAATTCAAGCCGCTGATCCTGGTCGCCGGATACTCTGCCTACCCGCGGCGGATCAACTTCGCCACGATGCGTGAGATCGCCGACGAGGTCGGGGCCACGCTGATGGTCGACATGGCCCACTTCGCCGGGCTGGTGGCGGGCAAGGTGTTCACCGGCGACGAGGACCCGGTGCCGCACGCCCACGTCACCACCACGACCACGCACAAGTCGCTGCGCGGACCACGCGGCGGGCTGATCCTGGCGCAGCCGGACTACGCCGACGCCGTCGACCGGGGCTGCCCGATGGTGCTGGGTGGGCCGCTGCCGCACGTCATGGCCGCCAAGGCAGTGGCGCTCGCCGAGGCCCGCCGGCCGGCGTTCGCCAGCTACGCCCAGCGGGTCGCCGACAACGCCCAGGCCCTCGCCGAAGGGTTCCTGCGCCGCGGCGCCCGGCTGGTCACCGGCGGCACTGACAACCACATCGTGCTGCTGGACGTCACGTCGTTCGGGCTGACCGGGCGGCAGGCCGAATCGGCGCTACTGGACGCCGGCGTCGTCACCAACCGCAACACCGTTCCCGCAGATCCCAACGGCGCGTGGTACACCAGCGGCATCCGGTTCGGCACCCCTGCGCTGACCACCCGCGGCTTTGGGCCCGCCGACTTCGACCGGGTCGCCGAGCTGGTGACCGACGTGCTGACCAATACGACGCCGCAGGGCTCGTCGAAGGCGAAGTACACCCTGGCCGACGGCACCGCCCAGCGGGTGCGCGCCGCGGCCGCCGAGCTGCTGGCCGCCAATCCGCTCTACCCCGGGTTGGCGTTATAGGGCCGCGGCCGGGCAAGACGTAGCCCCCAATTCGTCGGCTCCGCATGTCAGACTGGCCTGCGTGACCGCCGCTCCTGACACCGCCACCTCCCTGATGTCGGCCCCGCTGGCCGAGGTCGACCCTGAGATCGCCGACCTGCTGGGCAAGGAACTGGGCCGCCAGCGCGACACCCTGGAAATGATCGCGTCGGAAAATTTCGCGCCGCGCTCGGTGCTGCAGGCCCAGGGCAGCGTGCTGACCA
This sequence comes from Mycobacterium xenopi, assembly GCF_009936235.1. Taxonomy (NCBI): domain Bacteria; kingdom Bacillati; phylum Actinomycetota; class Actinomycetes; order Mycobacteriales; family Mycobacteriaceae; genus Mycobacterium; species Mycobacterium xenopi. Next base: position 1,417,688 of record NZ_AP022314.1, read on the forward strand.
ACAAATACGCCGAAGGACTGCCGGGCCGGCGTTACTACGGCGGCTGCGAATACGTCGACGCGGTGGAAAACATCGCCCGCGACCGCGCCAAGGTGTTGTTCGGCGCCGAATTCGCCAACGTGCAACCGCATTCGGGTGCGCAGGCCAACGCCGCGATCCTGCACGCGCTGATGACGCCGGGGGAGCGGCTGCTCGGCCTGGACCTGGCCAACGGCGGGCATTTGACCCACGGGATGCGGCTGAACTTCTCCGGCAAGCTCTACGAGACCGGGTTCTACGGCGTCGACCCGGTAACACACCTGATCGACATGGACGCGGTGCGCGCGCGAGCGCGCGAGTTTCGGCCCAAGGTGCTCATCGCCGGCTGGTCGGCCTATCCGCGCACGCTGGACTTCGCCGCGTTCCGGTCCATCGCCGACGAGGTCGGCGCCAAGCTGTGGGTGGACATGGCCCACTTCGCCGGGCTGGTGGCGGCCGGCCTGCACCCGTCGCCGGTGCCGCCCGCGCACGTGGTCTCCACCACCGTGCACAAGACGCTGGGCGGTGCCCGGTCCGGGCTGATCCTCGGCAAGCAGGAGTTCGCCAAAGCGATCAACTCCGCGGTATTTCCCGGCCAGCAGGGCGGGCCACTGCTGCAGGCGGTCGCCGCCAAAGCCGTCACGTTCAAGATCGCCAGCACACCGGAGTTCGCCGAACGCCAGCGACGCACGCTGTCGGGCGCACGGATCATCGCCGAGCGGTTGCTGGCCGGCGACGTCGCCACGGCCGGTGTGTCGGTGGTCAGCGGCGGCACCGATGTGCATCTCGTGCTGGTCGACCTGCGTGATTCGCCGCTGGACGGCAAGATGGCCGAGGACCTGCTGCACGACGTCGGCATCACCGTCAACCGCAACGCCGTGCCCAACGACCCCCGCCCCCCGATGGTGACCTCAGGGCTGCGGGTGGGGACCTCGGCGCTGGCCACCCGCGGATTCGGCGACGCCGAGTTCACCGAGGTCGCCGACATCATCGCCACCGCCCTGGCCGCCGGTGCCTCGGCGGACGTCGCGGCCCTGCGCCAGCGGGTCACCCGCCTGGCCCGAGAGTTCCCGCTCTACGAGGGCCTGGAAGACTGGAAGCTGGTCGACTCGTCAGACTCGACACACCCGATTTCATGAAACCCGTAACCCGAGTTACAGTTACTTCATGGCACAGAAACCTGTACCTAATGCGCTGACGCTCGAACTGCTTCCCGTGGTGGCCGAGAACCTGGAACGCCACCTCGACACCGAAGACCTCTGGTTTGCGCACGACTACGTGCCGTTCGAGCAAGGCGAAAACTTCGCCCTTCTGGGTGGGCGTGACTGGGACCCGTCGCAGGCCACGTTGCCGCGGGTGATCACCGACGCCTGTGAGATCCTGCTGATCACCAAGGACAACCTCGCCGGGCACCACCGCGAGCTCGTCGAGCACTTCATCCTCGAAGAAGAATGGGGTCGCTGGCTGGGCCGGTGGACCGCCGAGGAGCATCTGCACGCCATCGCATTGCGTGAATACCTCGTGGTCACACGCGAAGTCGACCCAGCCGCTAACGAGCAGGTCCGCGTTGAACATGTGATGAAGGGTTACCGCGCCGACCACTACAGCCAAGTCGAAACGTTGGTCTACATGACGTTTTACGAGCGCGCCCACGCGGTGTTCTGCCGCAACTTGGCCGCCCAAGTCGAAGAGCCTGTGCTGGCCGGTCTGATCAGCAGGATCGCCAAGGACGAAGAGCGCCACGAGGAGTACTTCGCCAACCTGGTCGCACACTGCCTGACCTTTGTCCGCGACGAGACCGTGGCCGCGATCGCCGCGCGCGCAGCCGAGTTCGACGTCGTCGGCGCAGACATCGACGCTTACCAAGACAAGGTGCGAAACGTCGCCGAGGCCGGCATTTTCGACCGTGAACAGTTGCGGCAGGTGATCTCTGACCGCATTACCGAGTGGGGCCTGGCCGACGAGCCCAAGCTGCAGGAGTTCGTGATCCGCTAGACCGGCGCGCCTGCACGGCGGGCATGCGGCGACCAGAGTAGCGTCGCAGTCGATGGCTAGCGACATGCTCTGCTGTCCGAGCGGCGCCTTGTGTCACAACTCCGGCAGGACCGGCCCCGGTCCTGGTGCCGCGGCCCCCGCCGAGCGCCCGCGTGGGGCCGCGCGGGCGGCTGACCAGTGATCAGGAGCGCCCGTGGCTGATTCCCCGTCGGTCCCACAGGACACCGTCCGCACGTATGTGCTCGACACCTCCGTGCTGCTGTCTGACCCGTGGGCGTGTACCCGCTTCGCCGAACACCACGTCGTGGTACCCCTGGTCGTGATCAGCGAACTGGAGGCCAAACGCTACCACCACGAGTTGGGTTGGTTCGCCCGCCAGGCGTTGCGCTTATTCGACGACCTTCGACTGGAGCACGGACGGCTCGATCTGCCGATTCCCGTTGGGACACAAGGCGGTACGTTTCACGTCGAGCTCAACCACAGCGACCCGGCGGTGCTTCCCGCCGGGTTCCGCACCGACAGCAACGACTCGCGAATATTAAGCTGCGCCGCCAACCTGGCCGCCGAGGGCAAGCGGGTCACCCTGGTCAGCAAAGATATTCCGCTGCGGGTCAAAGCCGGTGCGGTCGGCTTGGCCGCCGACGAGTATCACGCGCAAGACGTCATCACCTCGGGCTGGACCGGCATGGCCGAGATCGAAACGGCGGCCGAAGATATCGACGCGCTGTTCGCCGACGGCGAGATCGACCTGGCGGATGCGCGAGACTTGCCCTGCCACACCGGGGTTCGGTTGCTAGGCGGCAGCTCGCATGCACTGGGCCGCGTCAACCCCCACAAACGTGTCCAGCTTGTCCGTGGCGACCGAGAGGTGTTCGGGCTGCGCGGCCGCTCCGCTGAGCAGCGGGTGGCGCTGGACTTGCTGCTCGACGAGTCGGTGGGCATCGTCTCGCTGGGTGGCAAAGCGGGCACCGGCAAGTCGGCGCTGGCGCTGTGCGCTGGCCTGGAAGCAGTGTTGGAGCGGCGCACCCAGCGCAAGCTGGTGGTTTTTCGTCCGCTCTACGCCGTGGGCGGCCAAGACCTGGGCTATCTACCCGGCAGCGAGAGCGACAAAATGGGTCCGTGGGCGCAGGCGGTGTTCGACACCCTTGAGGGTCTGGCCAGCCCGGCGGTGCTCGACGAGGTGCTCTCGCGCGGCATGCTCGAAGTGCTGCCGCTCACCCACATCCGGGGACGTTCGCTGCACGACTCGTTTGTGATCGTCGACGAGGCCCAATCGCTGGAGCGCAATGTGCTGCTGACGGTGCTGTCACGGCTGGGCGCAGGGTCACGGGTGGTGCTGACCCACGACGTGGCTCAGCGAGACAACCTGCGCGTGGGCCGACACGACGGCGTCGTCGCGGTGATTGAGAAGCTCAAGGGCCACCCGTTATTCGCGCACATCACGCTGGTGCGCAGTGAGCGCTCGCCGATTGCCGCGCTGGTCACCGAGATGCTTGAGGAAATCGCGCCGCCGCGCTGACCCCACGTTTCGGTAGGCTGCCAGCGTGCCGAGACGACCCGACAGCCCGGCCTGGCGATACTGGCGAACCGTTTTGGGGGTCGCCGTGGCTGGCGCGGTGCTGGTAGTGGGGGCGCTGACCGGTCACGTGAGGCGCGCCGGTGCCGACGATGTGGATTGCTCGCGGGTCAAATGCGTGGCGCTGACGTTCGATGACGGGCCCAGCCCATACACCGACCGGCTGCTGCAGGTCCTGAAGGACAACGATGCCAAAGCGACGTTTTTTCTGATCGGCAACAAGGTGGCCGCCAACGCGGCCGGCGCCAAACGGATCGCCGACGCCGGCATGGAGATCGGCAGCCACACCTGGGAACATCCCAATATGACAACGCTTGCGCCCCAAGATATTTCACTGCAACTGACAAAGGCCAAGGACGTCATCGCTGCCGCTACCGGGCATACGCCGACGCTGTACCGGCCTGCGGGCGGGTTGTCCAACGCTGCGGTGCGCCACGCCGCCGGTCAGCTTGGACAGGCCGAGATCCTCTGGGACGTCATCCCATACGACTGGATCAACGACTCCAACACCGGCGCAACACGGCAGGTGCTCATGCGGCAGATCAAGCCGGGCTCGGTGGTGTTGTTCCACGACACCTACTCGAGCACAGTCGACCTGGTGTACCAATTCATCCCGGTGCTCAAAGCCAATGGCTACCACTTGGTGACGGTCAGCCAGATGCTCGGACCGCGTGCGCCCGGAAGTAGCTACGGCAGCCGTGAAAACGGGGCGCCCGCCAATGCCCTGCATGACATTCCGGCTGGCGAGATACCGACGCTGCCCAACACACCCTCGCCCACACCGATGCCAAACTTCCCGATCACCGATATCCCAGGCCAGAACTCCGGCGGGCCCAACAACGGGGCCTAGCCGCCGACGGCGTCGAACGTGAATCTGTGGCGAAATTCGCCGCGATTTTTCGCAACTGCTTCACGCTCGGCGAGTGCTGCCTAGCCCTGGTCCACCTTCGTCATCGCCAACACGTCAAGCCGGCGGTCCAGTTCCTCGATCGACAGCTTGTCGCCGATCAGGCCGCGGTCGATGACGGCCTGCCGGATGGTCTTTCGTTCCTTGAGTGCTTCCTTGGCCACCGCGGCGGCTTCTTCGTAGCCGATCGCGGAATTCAGCGGAGTGACGATCGACGGCGAGGATTCGGCGAGTTCCCGCAGGCGCTCGACGTTGGCGGACAGCCCAACGATGCACTTCTCGGCGAACAACCGCGACACATTGGTCAACAGCTTGAACGACTCGAGTATGTTGCGGGCCATCATCGGGATATACACGTTGAGCTCGAAGGCGCCGTTCGCCCCGCCCCAGGCGATCGCGGCGTCATTGCCGATTACCTGAGCAGCCACCTGGGTAACCGCTTCCGGGATAACGGGATTCACTTTGCCGGGCATGATTGAGCTGCCCGGCTGCAGATCGGGCAGTTGGATTTCGGCCAAGCCCGTCAACGGACCGGAGCCCATCCAGCGGATGTCGTTGGCGATCTTGGTCAACGAGACCGCGATCGTGCGCAGCGCGCCGGACGCCTCCACCAGCCCGTCGCGAGCGGCCTGTGCCTCGAAAGAGTTTGTCGCCGTGCGCAGTTCCGCCAGCCCGGTCTGGGCAACCAGCACCTCGACAACCTTGGCGCCGAAACCCTCCGGCGCGTTGAGGCCGGTGCCCACCGCGGTGCCGCCGATCGCCAGCTCACCGAGCCGGGGCAGCGTCGCCTTCACCCTTTCGATGCCCGCCTCGATTTGGCGGGCGTATCCGGAAAACTCTTGGCCGAGCGTCACCGGAACGGCGTCCATCAGATGCGTGCGTCCCGATTTCACCACCGTGCGCCACTCGCGCGCCTTCGCCGTCAGCGCCTCGTGCAGCACCTCTAGCGCCGGGATGAGTTGGCGCACAGCGGCTTCAGTGGCGGCGATGTGGGTGGCGGTCGGAAACGTGTCGTTGGACGACTGCGACATGTTGACGTCGTCGTTGGGGTGCACCGTGACACCGCGCAAGCCCGCGATCGACGCGATCACTTCGTTGGTGTTCATGTTCGAGCTGGTGCCCGAACCGGTCTGGAAGACGTCGATGGGGAACTGGTCGTCGTGACGGCCCTCGGCGATTTCCGCCGCGGCGGCGATTATCGCGTCGGCTTTCTCGGGCGCCAGCAGCCCGAGGTCCTTGTTGACTTGCGCGCACGCGCCTTTGAGCAGACCCAAAGCCCTGATCTGAGTGCGCTCGAGCCCCCGTCCCGAGATCGGGAAGTTCTCCACCGCGCGCTGAGTCTGCGCGCGCCACAGCGCCTTTGCCGGCACTCGCACTTCGCCCATGGTGTCGTGTTCAATGCGGTACTCGTTGTCGCCGCCGGTGTCGGCCATGGGTTGCGTCCTCGCTTGGTCGTGGTTAGGGCAGGGGATATTGTGCGTTGGAATCGCCGGTGAAGTCGATGGCTGAATATTCGTTGAGTTTCGAAAGCCGGTGGTAGGCCTCGATCATGCGCACGGTGCCGGATTTCGAGCGCATCACGATCGACTGGGTGGTGCAGCCACCGGGGTAGTAGCGCACGCCTTTGAGCAGGTCGCCGTCGGTGACGCCGGTGGCGCAGAAAAACACGTTCTCACCCGAAACCAGGTCCTCGGTGGTCAGCACCCGGTCGACGTCGTGTCCGGCGTCGATGGCCTTCCGGCGTTCGGCGTCATCCCTGGGGGCGAGCTGCGCCTGGATCTCGCCACCCATGCACCGGATCGCCGCCGCGGCGATGATGCCCTCCGGGGTGCCGCCGATGCCGGCCAGCATGTCGGTGCCCGAGTTGGGTCGGCAGGCCGAGATCGCGCCGGCCACATCGCCGTCGGTGATCAGCCGGATCCGGGCCCCGGTGGCACGGACGTCGTGGATGAGCTGTTGGTGGCGGGGACGGTCCAGAATGCACACCGTCATGTCCCGCACCGACAGGTCCTTGACCTTGGCGACTGCGCGGATGTTGTCGCCGATCGGCGCGGTGATGTCCAGCACGTGCCCGGCCTCGGGACCCACGGCGATCTTGTTCATGTAGTACACCGCCGACGGGTCGAACATCGCTCCGCGCTCGGCCACCGCCAGCACCGAGATGGCGTTCGGCATGCCGTTGCTCATCAGCCGGGTGCCGTCGATCGGGTCGACGGCGACGTCGCATTCCGGGCCGTCGCCGTTGCCGACTTCCTCACCGTTGTACAGCATCGGCGCGTGGTCTTTCTCGCCTTCGCCGATGACCACCACGCCGCGCATGGACACCGAGTTCACCAGTTCGCGCATCGCGTCGACGGCCGCGCCGTCGCCGCCCTCCTTGTCGCCGCGGCCCACCCATCGGCCGGCGGCCATGGCGCCGGCCTCGGTCACCCGCACCAGTTCCAGAGCGAGGTTGCGGTCGGGTGCTTCGCGACGGGAAGGCTGTCGACGCGTCCGCGACGACGAGCCGGGTTCCGGGGAGGAGGCAGCGGCGCCAGCGGGAGGAGTCATGTTGCCGATTGTCCCAGAACCGGATGGCCCGTCGGGAGCTGGGATACTGGATTCGTGACGACGCCGCCAGCACCGGCGCCCAAGACGGCCAAGCCTCGGCTGCTGCAGGACGGGCGCGACATGTTCTGGTCGATCGCCCCGCTGGCGGTGGCGTGCATCCTGCTGGCGGGGCTGGTCGGGATGTGCACGTTTGCGCCCGGCGGCACCAACAAAGGGGTGGTGCCGACCTACGATGCGACCAGCGCGCTGCGCGCCGATGCTCAGACACTGGGGTTCCCGATCCGGCTGCCACGGTTGCCGGAGGGTTGGCGGTCCAACTCGGGCAGCCGTGGCGGGATCGACAACGGGCGAACCGACCCGGCCAGCGGCCAACGCGCTCACGCGGCGACTTCGACCGTCGGGTACATCAGCCCGACCGGGATGTACCTCAGCCTGACTCAAAGCAACGCCGACGAGGACAAGCTGGTCGGATCGATTCATGCCGCGATGTACCCGAGCGGCGTGGTCGACGTCGACGGCACCCGCTGGGTCGTCTACGAAGGCGACGCCGCCGAGCCGGTGTGGACTACCCGGCTCGACGGCGCGGCGGGCGGCACCCAGATCGCGATAACGGGTGCCGGAAGCAGCGACCAGTTCCGTACGCTAGCGGCGGCAACCCAGTCTCAACCGCCGCTGCCGGCGAGCCGATAGTGAGGACCCGTCGATGACTGCACCCGAAGCCGACCTCACCGGGTGGTCGGCCGCGCCGTTCACCGGTGGCGGCTACACCCATGACGTCTACCGCAAGGGCGAGGGCCCCGGTGTGGTGCTGATTCCCGAGATACCGGGCATCCATCCAGGGGTACTGGCTCTGGGAAACCACCTGGTGGACAACAACTTCAGTGTGGCGATCCCGTCGTTGTTCGGCACCCCGGGCCGACCCGTCTCGGTCGGCTACGCACTTCCGGTCATGGTGCGCGCTTGCGTGGCAAGGGAATTCGCGGCGTTCGCCACCAACAAGCAGCGCCCGGTGGCGGTGTTCCTGCGGGCGTTGGCCCGCGAACTCAACGCGTCAACGCCGGGCAAGGGTGTCGGGGTGATCGGCCAGTGTTTCACCGGCGGTTTCGCGCTGGCCGCCGCGGTTGACGACACTGTGCTGGCGCCGGTGCTTAGCCAGCCGTCGCTGCCGCTTCCGCTCACCCGTGCTCAGCGGCGCGACCCCGGGGTGAGCGAGCATGAGCTGCGCGTCGTCGCGGAGCGGGCCGCCACTGAGGGCTTGTGCGCCATGGGTCTACGGTTCAGCGAGGACAAGCTGGTGCCGCGGGACCGGTTTCAGACGCTTAAGGACCGCCTTGGCGACGCGTTCGAGGTGATCGAGATCGACTCCGGGCCCGGCAACGAATACGGCTTCTCCCGGATGGCGCATTCGGTGTTGACCGATGAGGTTCGCGAGACCGACGGCCACCCGGCCTACGAGGCCCGCAAGCGGGTCGTGGAGTTCCTCACCCAGCGTTTGCTCTAGCGGCCTGGCGGGCGCGTTGCCGCTCGACGAACCGGATCGAAAACCGTTGCAGCAGACCAGGTGCCAGCCGCGCGACCAGCCACGTGGCATGCGCGCGTTTCGGCACGACCAGCAACGCCTTGTTGCGCTGGATCGCGCGCAGCGTGTCGCGGGCCAGCCGGTCGGGGTCGTAGGCGCGCCTGATGCCCTGGCCGCGCAGGTAGTAGTCGCGGCCGACGAACCCGCCGACCGCGCCCTTGTCCAGGATCGGCGTCTCCACGGCGGCGGGGCAGACCGCCAGCACGCCCACCCCGCGCGGGATCGCCTCCGAGCGCAGCGCCAGCGAAAGCCCCACCACCGCGTGCTTGGACATCACATAACTGGTGATCTGTCCGGCCGCGGTCAGCCCGGCCATCGACGCGGTGTTGACGATGTGGCCGTGGCCCTGGCGCAGCATCACCGGATATGCGGCGACCACCCCGTGCACCACGCCGCGGATATTCACGTCGATGATCGCGTTCCACTGCTGAAGTGTCAGCAGTTCGGTGTCACCGCCCCAGGCGATGCCGGCGTTGTTGAACATCAGATCGAGGCGGCCGGCGCGGGCCAACACCTCGTCGACGACGCCCTGCACCGCGGCGGCGTCGGTCACGTCGACCGCGGCCGAGCGGGCGGTTCCGGGGCCGGTGGCGTTGTCGGCGGTACGAGCGGCAGCGGCGGCGTCAATGTCGGTGCAGACGACCTCGGCGCCGGCAGCGACTAGCGCCCGGCACAGTGCCGCCCCTATGCCCGAGCCGGCGCCGGTGACGATGGCCTGCTTGCCGGTGAAACTCATTGGTGCTTCGCTAATTTCATGAATGACGGCCTCGCTGTTGTCACATCGACAGCGTTGCGGTCGGTCATGTTGGCCTCCTGCCGGTCGGGGATCGCTGGGTAGCGATAGTACGGGTGCGGCTTGCGTGTTGCCGTTTGGCGGTTAACTTGGCAGCAGAGAAGGTGATTGCAATGTATGACCGCGACCTGGACACCAAATGGCATGTCGACATCGAGTTCGACGAGGACGACACCCACACGCACGCGACCGTGCGTGCCCAACTCGGTGACGACGAGACCATCACCACCGCCGGCGACGCGTACCGTCATCCGAAGGATGCCAGCCAGCCGATGATCGGGGAGCAGATCGCCGCTGCCCGTGGGTTGATCGCGCTGGGCACCGAGCTGCTGCAGGCCGCGTCGCGGCGGATCGAACAGATTACCCACCAGCCGGTCCACCTGTATCGGTGATCCGTGGCCCTGGCTGTCTGCCTGCTGTTCGACCGACAGTCGGAGCGCGCGATCCGTGCGCTGTGGGATCGCATCGAGCAGCAGGGGGTGCCGAGCCTGCGCTCACACACTCATGGACGGCACGTGCCGCATGTCTCCTACGCGGTGCTGCGCAGCTGGGATCAGACGGCGGTCACCGCCGCACTGGAGGAAATCGCCGCCGGCTCGCCGGTCGAGCTGTGCTTTGACGGAGTGGGGCTGTTTCGGCGCGGCCGGATGTGGTTGGTGGCCGGTGTGGGTGCCGATTTCGTGGCGCGGCAGGCGCGCGTCGTAGCGGCGGTCACCGCCACCGGAGCCGAATTGCACAAACACTATGTGCCCGGGATCTGGCTGCCGCATTGTTCGCTTGCGCCGCGCGCGATGTTGGCGCAGCTGCCGGTGGTCGTCGGTTCGGTGCTCGACGTGTTGCCGCTGCACGCCCGACTGGACCGTGCCGCACTGGTCAACAGCGCGACGGGGGAGATCCAGGCGCTGGCGACGATGCCGTGATTGGCTACGCGTGGGCCGGCATCGTCACCGCCGACGCCGTGTGGTGCTTGGTGGTGGCCTTCAAGGTTTCGAACAATTCGACGTAATAGGGCAGGCATTCGGCCATCGCCTGCTCGGTGGTTAGCAGCGGCCGGTATCCCAGCTCCCGCTGCGCCTTGGCAATCGAAAAATAGTTGTCCAAATAAAGCCGTTCCACTGCAAGCGGTTCCAGTGGCGGCCGGGGCAGGCCGAGCCGGAAATGCAGCCGCTGCCACGTCGACATCACCGCGCGGACCACGGCACCGGACACCCGCAGCCTCGGCCAGCGCTGCCCGCACGCTTCGATGACCGGCCGGGTGAACTCGAACATGTTGACCGGTTCGCCATCGTTGATGAAATAGGCCTGACCAGGCGCGGTGCCGCCGGGGACCAGATGCTCTGCGGCAAGGATGAACCCGTGAATAAGGTTGTGAATGTAAGAGTTGTCCAGCTTGACGGTTTTGCGTCCGATCAGCACCTTCACCTGGCCTGCGGCCATGCTCTCGAAGATCTTGCGGAACATCGTCTGATCGCCGCGGCCCCAGATGCCACTGGGACGGATCGCACAGGTCAGCATCCCTTCAACACCGTTCTGCGACAACACAAATCGCTCAGCGACCACTTTGGTCTCGGTGTAAAGGTCATTGAACCGGTCGGTGTAGGGCAGCGTCTCGTCGCCCCCGGCGATGCGCTTACCGCCCATCACCACGCTGTTGGACGACGTGTAGACCAGCCGTTTCACTCCGGCCCGTTGGGCGGCGCGCACCAGATTCTCGGTGCCGCCGACATTGACCGCGAAACTGCGCCGCCGGTATTCGTCGGTCGCCGATGCACCGCCCAGCAACTCGATCAGCGCCGCGGTGTGAAACACCGTGTCGATGCCGTCGACCGCGGCGGCGACGATCCCGGTGTCGCAGATATCGCCTTGGAGCACCTCAAGCCGGGGATGCGCGGGCAGCGACGAGGGTGCGCGGTCGAAGGACCTCACCTGACAGCCGCGGTCGAGCAGCGTCGCCACCAGGTTGGCGCCGACGAAGCCCGACCCACCGGTGACCAGCACACGGCCGAGTTCAGTGGTCAGCGAAGGATCAGCCATGCGGGCGAGCATAACTGAAACATGTTTCAGTTTCGAGTGTCAGCGCTCAACACAGTGGCGTGCTCACGTTCCTTCGGCGTCGCCGCTGCCGAGCACGTCTTCGATGCGCTTACGAGCGCCAGCTAAGTGTTCTTCGCAGCGTTTGGCCAGCTTTTCACCTCTTTCCCAGAGAGTCAGCGACTCCTCTAGGCTCAGGCCACCCTGCTCGAGCACCCGTACGACCTCGATCAGCTCATCCCGGCACTGTTCGTACTCGAGCTCACTAATAGGCTTAGCGTCTTTCTTCTCAGCGGCCATCGGTAGGCCCTTCACTGATTGCCGCGACGGCGCCGTCGGACACCCGCACCCGAAGCCGGGTGCCCGCCGGGGCGTCGGCGGCCGACCGCAGTATCGCCGCGGGTCCGGACGCTGGGATCGTCTGCACTACCGCGTAGCCGCGGGCCAGGGTGGCCGCTGGGCCCAGCGCGCCCAGCCGGGCGGCCAGGTGGCCGATGCGTTCGGTTTCCGCGTCGGTCAGCCGAGTGACGTCGCGGCGAATCGCCGACCGGGCGCGCTGGATTTCCTCAGCGCGGGTCCGCAGCATCGTCAGCGGCTCGGCCAGCACCGGGCGGCTGCGCAGCTGCGTCAGCGCGTGCTGTTCGCGGGACACCCAATTGCGCAGCGCTTGAGCGCTGCGCCGACGCAGGTCGTCGATCAACACCTGCTCGGCGGCGGTGTCCGGGACGATTTTTTTGGCTGCGTCGGTGGGGGTGGCCGCGCGCAGGTCGGCGACCAGGTCGCATAGCGGGTTGTCGGGCTCGTGCCCGACCGCGCTGACCACCGGGGTGCGGCATGCGGCGATCGCGCGGCACAGCGTCTCGTCGGAGAACGGCAGCAAGTCCTCCACACTGCCGCCGCCGCGGGCTAGGACGATGACGTCCACGTCCGGGTCGGCGTCCAATTCGCGCAGCGCCTCGACGATCTGCGGGACGGCGTTGGGTCCTTGGACAGCGGTGTTGCGCACCGCGAAACGCACTCCGGGCCAGCGCGCGGCGGCCACCGTGGTCACGTCGTGTTCGGCGGCGCTGGCCCGGCCGGTAATGAGCCCGATCATGTTGGGCAAGAACGGGATCGGTCGTTTCAAGCGCGGGTCGAACAGGCCTTCGGCATCCAACAGTCGACGTAGCCGCTCGATGCGTGCCAGCAGCTCGCCAATGCCGACGGCGCGAATCTCACTGAGCCGCAACGACAATGTGCCACGTCCGGTGTAGAACGTGGGCTTGCCGCACACGACCACCTGGGTGCCTTCGGCTAACTCGACTGGCGCACCCAGCACCAGGTCCCGCGGACAGGTCACGCTCAGCGACATGTCGGCGGCCGGGTCACGCAGCACCATGAACACCGTCTTGGAGTCGGGCCGGATGTTGATCTGGGTCAACTGCCCTTCCACCCAGACCGTGCCCAGCTTGTCGATCCAGCCCGCGATCCGCACGGCCACCGCGCGCACCGGAAACGGGTTCTCAGGGGAATTCGCCGGTTGAGCCGGCACCGCTCGGGTCACTTGGCGGTCGCGCGGGTGATCCTGTTGGCGAGCAGCGTCTGAAACGGCGCACGCGCCTTCGTGGCTTCCTCGTAGGCCAGCAAAGCCTCGAGTTCGCCCACGTCCAGCGACTGCAACCTGGCTCGCAGCTGGGCCAGCGTCAGTGACTCGTAGTCAAGCTCGGCGGCCACGGGCGGCACCGGCACACCGGGGTTGGTTGCCGGTTTCTTCTTGGCTGGTATCGGCGTGGTCGGCGACTCGGGGACGGTACCGCTCTTAAGGTTGTCCTCGGCTGTGTCGGATACCGAGTACAACGCGAAGCGTCCTTCGGCGCGGCGCTCACTGTCAGCCGCGCCGGACGTCGGCGCCTCCTCGGTCGTCCCGGCGAGGTCTTCGTCGAATGTCGCCCACTCCGGCTGCTCTTCTTTCGGCGGAAACAGCTTCTCGAGCGTGGCGTCCCCCTTGATGGCTAGCTCAGCCAGGTTCTGCTGAAACCGCATCACGATGTGCGCTGCCTGGCTGGCCAGCGTCATCGGGTACATCAGGATGGTCCGCGGCAGCCTCCTGGTTTCCTCGACGGCGACGGTGGCAGCACCCACCAGCAGCCGAATCCCATACGGTGCAGTAGCCATGAGTCCAAGACTGCCCTAAGCGGCGGGTCAACTCCAAGCCGTCGGCGCGACGTGGCGGTGCTGGACCGGCAGAAAGTACGCTGGCTGGCATGCCGCCCACCGTCAATATGGGAATCCCTGGCGCTGCGGCTTCGACGGTCGACAGCCCGGCCGGCAAGCGCGTGCTGTTGGCCGAGCCGCGCGGGTACTGCGCCGGGGTGGACCGTGCCGTCGAGACGGTCGAGCGCGCGCTGGAAAAGCACGGCCCGCCGGTCTACGTCCGCCACGAGATCGTGCACAACCGGCATGTGGTGGAGACACTGGCCAAGGCCGGCGCGGTGTTTGTCGACGAAACCGACGAGGTGCCCGAGGGCGCCATCGTGGTGTTTTCCGCGCACGGTGTCGCGCCGACTGTCCACGCGTCCGCGGCCGCGCGCAACCTGCAGGTCATCGATGCCACCTGCCCGCTGGTCACCAAGGTGCACAACGAGGCCAAGCGCTTCGCCCGCGACGACTACGACATCCTGCTCATCGGCCATGAGGGCCATGAGGAAGTCATCGGAACCGCCGGCGAAGCCCCCGACCACGTGCAGCTGGTCGACGGGCCCGCCGCGGTGGACCGGGTGAGGGTGCGCGACGAGAACAAGGTGATCTGGCTGTCACAGACGACTTTGTCGGTCGACGAGACCATGGACATCGTCGAGCGGCTGCGGCGGCGGTTCCCGAAACTCCAGGACCCGCCCAGCGACGACATCTGCTACGCCACCCAGAACCGCCAGGTCGCGGTCAAGGCGATGGCGCCGCAGTGTCAGCTGGTGATCGTGGTGGGCTCGGCCAACTCGTCGAACTCGATGCGGCTGGTGGAGGTGGCGCTGGGGGCCGGCTCGCGAGCCGCGCACCTGGTGGACTGCGCCGACGATATCGACCCGAGGTGGCTGGACGATGTCACCACGGTCGGGGTCACCTCGGGCGCCTCGGTGCCCGAGGTGCTGGTGCGCGGTGTGCTGGAGCGGCTGGCCAAATACGGCTACGACGTGGTGCAACCGGTGACCACCGCCAACGAGACGCTGGTGTTCGCCCTGCCGCGAGAGATCCGCCCGGCCCGCTCTTGACGCTCAGGGCGGCGTCAGATGTCGTACTCCCAGGATTCAGCCGCCGATTGGTACGGCCCGCGCGAGCGGGTTCGCCGATCGGCGTCGGCCTGGTCGCTGCGGGCCGCTCCTCGATAGCGGACCCGGGAAATGGGGTGATGCGTCGCGGCGGCGCCGTTGGCGGCATTCGATGCCGCGCGGCGCCGCTGCGGTTCATAGGGCTCCATGGGCTCGTACGGGTCGAAGCGGCCGCTGCGGGACGCGGGCCGCCGGTGCGTGTATGCGGATCGCGGCGGATCTCCCGCGGCGGCTGACTGCGCAGGTCGGGATCGCGGGGCGGATAGGGCCGACGGCGCCGGGTGCGTTCGACGGCCGACTCGGGCTGCTCGTCCAGGGGTGGGCGGGCATGGCGGGAGCGGGTCGGGGCCGGGCGTTTGGCGGGCCGAGCGCCGCTGGCCGGTTTGGCGGATTTCGTCCGCGCCACTGGGTGGACCCGCCGGGAGGTCCCGGTCTTTTCGGCGCCGTCAGCCGTGTTGCGACTCCCCAGCGCAGCGAATTTCGCGGCCAGCCAACCGCGTCTCGCGCCGCTGGCGTCGTCGGGTTGGGTCTTGGCACGCGCCGCCGTTCCCGCATACCAGCGGACCATGCCAAGCAGCAATACCGCCGCTGAGGTGAACAACATCAGCGGGAAGCGTTCGATCAGCGGATAGCCGCAGTTGATCAGGATGTCCTTGGCGCCGGCGATCTTGGCGCCGTGGAACAGCCAGTAGGCGCCGGGCACGGCGCAGAACAAGATCAGGGGTGGCTGGGTGACCGCAGTAAATACCCCTGACTGGCGCACCGCCAGCACCGCGGCCACGCAGCCGACGACATACAGCGCGGCGAACACGATCGTCAACTCTTTGTTGCCGGATCCGGCGTCGTACGCGAAGCCGACGGCCGTCGCCGTCACCGCGATAACAACTGCCGCCCACCACGGCACGCCGGGGATGTTGGGGTGGATCGAGCGACGATCCGCCGCTACCCCCGACCTTGCCCGCTGTGCTGACACAGGTCTGACCGTACCGGCTATCGGCCCGAAGGGCTGTAAAGAGCTAGTGAACCGCGCGGGCGTGCCATGGCTCGGCTTGCCGCGGTCGCTGGGCCATAGACTGGGGTTCCTGTGGGCCTGAGTCTAGGGATCGTGGGTTTGCCCAACGTCGGCAAATCGACGCTGTTCAACGCGTTGACCAAAAACAATGTGGTGGCTGCCAACTATCCCTTCGCCACGATCGAACCGAACGAGGGCGTCGTCCCGCTGCCCGATCCACGGTTGGCTAAGTTGGCCGAGATTTTCCACTCGGAGCGGATTGTGCCCGCGACGGTGACGTTCATCGACATCGCCGGATTGGTCAAAGGCGCATCCGAAGGCGCGGGTCTGGGTAACAAGTTTCTGGCCAACATCCGCGAATGCGACGCGATCTGCCAGGTGGTGCGGGTGTTCTCCGACGACGATGTCGCGCATGTGGCTGGGCAGGTCGACCCCAAATCGGATATCGAGGTCGTCGACACCGAGCTGATCCTGGCCGATCTGCAAACCCTGGAGCGCGCCCTGCCGAGGCTGGAGAAAGAAGCCCGCAACAACAAGGAACGCAAACCGATCTACGAGGCGGCGCTCACCGCCCAAGACGTGCTCGACAGCGGGACGACACTGTTTGCCGCGGGTGTCGACGCCTCCTCGTTGCGCGAGCTGAACCTCCTGACCACCAAACCATTCCTGTATGTGTTCAACGCCGACGAAGCGGTGCTGACCGACGCTGAGCGGATTGGCGAACTGCATGAGCTCGTCGCACCCGCGGACGCAGTCTTCTTGGACGCCAAGATCGAGGCCGAACTCGCCGAGCTCGACGACGAGTCCGCCGCCGAGCTGCTGGAGTCGATAGGGCAGACCGAGCGTGGGCTTGACGCGTTGGCGCGGGCCGGGTTTCACACCCTCAAGTTGCAGACGTTTCTCACCGCAGGTCCCAAAGAAGCCCGCGCGTGGACCATTCATCAGGGCGACACCGCGCCGAAGGCGGCGGGCGTGATTCACAGCGACTTCGAAAAGGGCTTCATCAAGGCCGAGATCGTCTCCTACGACGACCTCGTCGCCGCCGGGTCGATGGCCGCCGCCAGAGCCGCCGGCAAGGTGCGGATGGAAGGTAAGGACTACGTGATGGCCGACGGTGACGTGGTCGAGTTCAAATTCAACGTCTAAGCGGGGGCTATTCCCGCAGGTCGGAGCGTTTTTGATGTTGATCAGTCCGCACAGAGTCCGCAAGATTCCCGACAGCGTTTTTGGCGACAGTGCGCAGCTACGGACTGGTGGTCGCCGCCGTAGTCGCCGAGGGCCGAAAGCTCAGAAGCCACTTCGCAGATCTACTTATCGCTGCCACCGCACATGCCAACGGGTTGGATCTGTACACCAGAAACCCCGATGACTTCGCCGGACTTGACCCGCTGGTTCACGTGGTCGCGCTCTGATTCGAGCTGCTCGGCCCGCGAACTAGGCTGCAGTAACTGCGATTTCGCGACCGAGCTGATAGCCGGGTGCCAACGGGAGGGTGTCGCCGCTCCAGAATGAGCCCGGATCGAACCAGTTGTAATACTTCTCGGTGGCGAGTAGTCCCATTTCCTCGTAGGTGAGTGCCACGGTCTCGGCACAGTAAGCGGTTTCTAGCCCCACCTCCCGCCGTTGCGCCTTACGTCGCTGCGTCGATTCGCGAACCTTCCTGTCTACCAACGGTATTCCTCGCACCCAGTCGTACACGGTAGGGATTCGGCCGCGCAGCCACCGACCGGTCAGCCGTGCGGTGCTGGGAAACGGGGTGCCGTCCATCCGGGCGATAACCCGCAGCAGCCGGTCTTCCTGTTCGCGGTTGGCGTACGGGGTCAGCTGCCGTAGCCAGCATCGCTGCCCGTATCGGTGCATCCACCGCTGGACAGCTTGTCGGGCGTCGTTGAGCTGCACGCCGCGATGGTTGGTTCCGGTCCACACATCGACGAGCTTGTCGCCCAGCTCGGCATGCCACACGAGCGGCGGCAAGTCCTCGATCGCCACCGTCATCGCGACGTGGTTGACCGGGCTGTTCGACAAGGTCTGGATAGCGCGGTCGGGCGCGGAATGACCACGAAACAGCCAAATGTCGCCGGTTCGGGTTTCCTCGAGCGCGCGATCCAGGGTCACGCTGCTGGTGTCCACAACTGCACGATATGCAGACTGATCCCATGCGCAACATGTGGAAGTGGCTGGGGTTGGCCGGTCTGGTCGGTGTTGCCGCCGGCGGAGCGCTGGTGGTCCGCGACCAGCGGCGGCGAAACGCCTACACACCCGACGAGATCCGGGCGCGCTTGCATCAGCGCCTGGCCGAATCCGGTACCGAGAACTAAGCGGCGGCTTTCACCGCGTACAGGCGGTGGGCGCCGGTGAAACCCTTCAATTCGGCCTCGCGACCCTCGTCGACGCTGATATCGGCGCAGTCGCGGATGGCGTCGCACACGGGTTTGCTCACCAGGATCTCACCACCGGCGGCCTCGCCGGCGACGCGTGCGGCCATCGCGACGTTGCGCCCGAAAAGGTCGTCACCGCGCCGCACAGACCTTCCCATGTGGATACCGATCCGTACACGAAAGCCGTTCCGCCGCCGACGTTTCGCCTCGTTGTGCATTGCGTGCTGGATGTCGATGGCGCATCGTACCGCCTGCTCGGCCTGTGAGAAGGCGATCATGAAACCGTCGCCTTGGCTTTTGACCACATGTCCGCCGTAGTTCTTGACCAACCTGCGGACCAGCTTGTCGTGCTCGCCGAGCAGCTTGACCCAGGCACGGTCGCCAATGCGCTCGTTGAGCGCGGTGGACTCCTCGATATCGGAGAACAAGATCACCACCCGGCCGTCCGGCGTGACCCGGGCCAGATCGGGTCGCTCCACCTCGGCCCAGTCGGCGAGGTCTTCAATCGCGCTGCGCGCCGCGGCACCCAGCCCCTCCTTGCGAACCAAATTCGCCGTCTGCCACACCGTCTTAACGGCTTCGCGGCCTCCGGACAGCAGCCAGTTGCGGGCGTCGGCTCGGTGGCGCAGCTCGTCGGCTTCCTGGCGACTGCGCACCAGCAGCACCGACACCGCGGCCAGAGCCGCGGCTTCGACCACGGCGAGGCCGGCCAGGATGTAGACCGCGATCATCGGGGCACCACCCATGCCAAGGATCTTTCCCGATTTCGGCGCGGAAGTCGGCAGAGCGCCTAGCGCGGGCGGGTTTGGTGCACGGGAAAACCGGTCATTTACCGAATGCGGCTCCATACGTCGCGCATAGTGGGCTGCCTGCATGTGCGCAACGGTGATTTCGTTGTCGGTTCACCCGCGGGTGCTTAGGGTGGGTCGTGGCCACCCCGGGGGGATCGAGTTGTAGGGGATGAGCTGATGAGTTTGCTGGTGTGGAGGTGCCAGATTGGCCGAAGGTAACGGACGTCCCGCGGATCTGCTAGTGATCTTCGGGATTACCGGGGATCTGGCACGCAAGATGACGTTTCGGGCACTCTACCGGCTGGAACGTCGTAAGTTGCTGGAATGCCCGGTTCTTGGCGTAGCCAGCGACGACATCACGGTCGAGCAGCTGGTGGACCGTGCCCGCGATGCGATCAAGGACAGCGGCGAAAGCTTCGACGAGGCAGTGCTGAGCCGGCTGGCGGACCGGCTGTCCTACGTATCCGGTGATGTCACCGACAGCGGGCTGTACGCCAAGCTGGCCGAACGGATCGGCTCAGACCACCAGCCGCTGTACTACTTGGAAATGCCGCCAGCGCTGTTCGCGCCGATCGTGGAGAACCTCGGCAAGGCGGGACTGCTGGAGGGCGCACGCGTCGCGGTCGAAAAGCCGTTCGGGCACGACCTGGCCTCCGCGCAAGAGCTCAACGCTCGGATGCACGCGGTTCTCGACGAAAAACAGATCCTTCGCGTGGACCACTTCCTGGGTAAGCAGCCTGTGGTCGAGCTGGAGTACCTGCGGTTCGCCAACCAAACCCTGGCCGAACTGTGGGATCGCCACAGCATCTCCGAGATCCATATCACCATGGCCGAAGACTTCGGGGTCGAGGAGCGCGGCAAGTTCTACGACGCGGTGGGCGCCCTGCGCGACGTCGTACAAAACCACCTGCTCCAGGTCTTGGCGTTGGTGGCGATGGAGCCACCGGTGGGTCCGAGCGCCGACGACCTCAACGACAAAAGGGTTGAGGTGTTCCGCGCGATGCCCGCACTGGACCCGGCCCACTGCGTCCGAGGCCAATACCGCGGTTACCGCGACGTGGCCGGGGTGGGTCGAGATTCGACAACCGAGACGTTCGTCGCCGTGCGATTGGAGATCGACAACTGGCGCTGGGCGGGGGTGCCGATCTTTTTGCGCGCCGGAAAGGCGTTGCCGGAGAAGGTGACCGAAGTCCGGCTGTTTTTGCGCCGGGTTCCCGCGCTGGCCTTCTTACCTAACCGCAGGAAGGCCGAGCCGAACCAGATCGTGCTCCGCATCGATCCGGACCCTGGCATGCGCCTGCAGTTGGCGGCTCAGGACGGGAACACCTGGCGGCCTGTGCATCTGGACTCGCTGTTCGCAGAGGACCTCGGTGAACCGCTGCGGCCCTACGAGCGTCTGCTGCATGCCGGGTTGGTCGGCGATCACCAGTTGTTTGCCCGCGAGGACAGCATCGAAGAGACCTGGCGCATCGTGCAGCCACTGCTCGATGCGCCAGGCGAAGTGCACGAGTACGAACCCGGCTCCTGGGGCCCCGAGGCGGCGCAGTCGCTGCTGCGCGGGCATCACAGTTGGTCCGAGCCGTGGATGCCTGGGGACAAGCACGCACGACGGTAAGGAGGACGGGATGCAGCTGGGGATGATCGGCCTGGGCCGGATGGGCGCCAACATCGTCCGTCGGCTGGTCAAAGACGGACATGAATGCGTGGTCTACGACCACGATCCTGACGCCGTCAAGGCGATGGCCGGCGAAGACAACACCATTGGTGTCTCATCGCTGGCTGAACTGGCACAGAAACTCAACACGCCGCGGGTGGTGTGGGTGATGGTGCCCGCCGGTGACATCACGACCGGCGTGATCGAGGACCTGGCCAAGACGCTTGACTCTGGCGACATCGTGATCGACGGCGGTAACTCGTACTACCGCGACGATATCCGTCATTCAAAGATCTTGGCGGAGCGCGGAATTCGGTTACTCGACTGCGGGACCAGTGGTGGCGTGTGGGGGCGAGAGCGCGGTTACTGCCTGATGATCGGCGGCGACGCGGATGCCGTCGCGCACGCTGAGCCGATCTTCGCCACCGTCGCACCCGGGGTGGACGCGGCCCCGCGCACACCTGGCCGGGAAGGTGAAGTCGCCCAGTCCGAAAAGGGCTATCTGCACTGCGGACCGACCGGTGCGGGACACTTCGTGAAGATGGTGCACAACGGGATTGAGTACGGGATGATGGCCTCGCTTGCTGAGGGTCTGAACATCCTGCGCAACGCCGACGTGGGCGCCCGCATCCAGAAAGGCAAAGGCGACGCGGAAACCGCGCCGCTGCCAAATCCCGAGTTCTACACGTACAACTTCGACATACCCGAGGTTGCCGAACTGTGGCGTCGCGGAAGCGTGATCGGCTCCTGGCTGCTGGACCTGACGGCGATCGCGCTACACGAATCGCCTGAGCTAAGCGAGTTCTCCGGTCGTGTTTCCGACTCCGGTGAGGGCCGCTGGACCTCCATCGCAGCGATCGACGAGGGCGTTCCCACGCCAGTGCTCACCACCGCGCTGCAGTCCCGGTTTGCCTCACGCGACCTCGATGACTTCGCCAACAAGGCGCTCTCGGCGATGCGCAAGCAGTTCGGCGGGCATGCGGAAAAGCCGGCTCAATAACGGCTTGTTCCGGGCGCGACGAAAGCGACCACAGCCTCGCTGAACGCGTCGTTGTCGTCGCCGGCCGCGGTGTGCCCGGCGTCGGACAGTTCGACGAATTCTGCATGGGGCACCGTGGCCAGGAAATGCTGAACGCCCTCGGGGCTCACCACATCGGAAAGCTTGCCGCGGATCAACAAGACCGGGATCTTCAGGTCGCTGGCGGCCCGCTCGAACTTCTCGGTGCGCAGCTGCGGGTCATCGCCGGGTTTGGTCATAAACGCCGGATCCCAGTGCCAGTACCAGCGCCCGTCGCGCAGGCGCAGGTTCTTCTTCAAGCCCTCCGGGCTGCGCGGCCTTTTGCGGTAGGGCAGATAAGCGGCGACGGCGTCAGCGGCTTCCTCGAGTGAGCTAAACCCGTGAATATGGTTAAACATGAAATCGCGTATACGTGCGCTGCCGCGTTTTTCGAATCGCGGCACCACGTCGACCAGTACCAGTCGGGTCACCTTTTCCGGGCCGGCCCGGTGCGCGACCAGGATGCCGGTCAGTCCGCCCATGCTGGCTCCGATCACAATGACTGGCCGGCCGATCGCATCCAAGACGTGCATCACATCGGAGGTCAAGGTTTCGACGGCATAGTCGGCGTCGGGCGCGCGGTCGCTGTCGCCGTGCCCGCGGCTGTCAAGCGCCACCACATGAAACCCCTTGTCGGCGAGGATCTGACCGGTGTTCTTCCACGAGAACCTGTTTTGACCGCCCCCATGCAACATCAGAACCGTGGGCCGATCGGCCGACGCGGCCAAGCCGCGGTTCCACTCGTCAGCGACCAGAGTGATCCCGCCGGCGCCGGAAAACGTAACGGTCCGAGGTTTGCTGTTCACGGTGTTCACAAGCGTCCTTCCGCCGAATTACGCCTGACGTTACCGGCAGCAGATCCTGGTCTCACCAGTGGTCGTCGTTGAGCACAGCGCCGGGCGCCGGCGGCAGCGGCGCACCGGGGAACAACTCGTTGAACGCACCGAATAGCACACGATCACGGGTGGTGTGGTCGACTTCGTCGAAGAGCTCATGCAGAGTCGACTGGGTGTGGCCGAATGTGCCCTCGATATGCGGATAGTCGCTGCCCCACAACACATTGTTAAAGCCCATCGCCGCCACCGCGGCGATCGCCGAGGCGTCGTGCTGAAACGACGCGTACACCTGCGAGTAGATGATCTCCCGCGGACTGCGAGATAACTTGGGCCGCACTACCATTGCATGCTGGCGATAGCCCTCTTCCATGCGGTCGGCGATGAACGGCACCCATGTTGCCCCGCCTTCGGACACCAGCACCTTGAGGCTCGGGTGGCGGTCCAGTGCGCCGCATGCCACCAGCTTCATCACCGCCCGCTGCCCGCCGAACGACGTCTCGGTGTAATTGAGCACCGCCCCGCCCGGCCCGTGGTAGGTCACCCCGATCGAACCGCCGCCGGCGAAATCGATGGGCTCGGTCCCGATGTGGAAGGCGATGACCATGCCCAAGTCTTCGGCCGTGGTCCAAAACGGCTCCCACTCCGCCTGGTGGTAATCCCGCTGCGCGGGATGGGGAGCAACGGGCAAAAACACTGCATTGAATCCCATTGCGGCGCAACGCTGTAGTTCGCTGACCGCGTCGTCGATGTCCAGCGTCGACACCTGCGCGGTGGGGATGAGCCGCGGCGAGTAGTCCATCAATGTCTCTTTGGCCCAGTCGTTGGAGGCCTTCAGCGCTTCGCGCAGCAGCTCCGGCGTCCGAAACGAGCTCGACCACATCCCCAGCGACGGGAACACCAACTCCGACCAGATGCCTTCCTGGTCGAGGTCGGCCAACCGCTTGCTTACGTCGTGCGAGCCAGCGGCCGACACCATCGCCGCCATGAACTCTTGTTGCGCGACGCTCGGCAGCCGGCGTCGAAAAACCTGGCCGTCGACGTAGATCGTCTCCCACCGGCCATCGGCGTCTTTTTCTACCCGGGGTACCAGCTCGGCCAGCCGCTTGGGAAGCCGGGTCCGCCACAGGTCGGCGGGCTCGATGAAATGCGAGTCTGCCGAGTTGGCCCACAGCTTGACCGGTGTTTCATGCTCTACGGTGACAGTCATCGGTTTTCTTGGCGAATGACGACAGAGCACGATATTAGAATCTGATTCTAATACTTGTCAACGCGCTGCCGCGATGATTTTCCGGCCTCACTTGAGTCGATCCGGGCGATGAGGACGACGCTAAGGAGGCGCCGATGCCGGCGATCACTCCGGCACCTGGTTTGACGACAACTCGGAGGAAGCCGCCGAGTTCTACACCTCGGTCTTCCCCAACTCGCGGATCGAGGCGCTCAACCGCTTCCCCGAGGCGCGCCCCGGGGAGGCCGGTGAGGTGGTGTTCGACACGTTTGTGCTCGAGGGCAGCGGCTTTTGCGGGATCAACGGTGGCCCGCAGTTCCCGTTCACCGAAGCGGTGTTGCCTCTGGTCAGTTGTGTAGACCAAGAAGAGGGCCGAGCGGCCACCAAGGCCATGTTGGGCATGCGCAAGATCGTCATTGCCGATCTTGAAGAAGCCGTGCGCAGGTTTGATCACCCGATCAGCCGGTCGATCCACTCGACCGTGGCCTCGATAATGGCCGTCACCTCGCTGCGGTCCTCGCACTCGGCCGCCATGAGCGACGACTCCGCCATGGTTGCCACCAGGATTCGGCGCAGCAGCTGAGCGCGCAACGAGTCGTCCAACTCCAGGACCGACATCCAGCTGCCGAAGGCTGCGGTCATGCGTTTGCGCCGCGCGGTCTCGAACCCAGCCGGTGTGTCGTCGGATACCAGCACCCTGGCTGCGCGCCGGTTTTCCCACATTGCCTCCAGGTATGCCCGGACGTGCAGCTCGAAGGCGCGCCGGCTGTCGAGCCGCTCGCTGGCTTGGTGCAGCGCCGCCTCGATACGGCTGTCGACGGATTGGGCCATGTGCTCGAAGATGGCCAGAAACAGCTCTTTCTTTCCGCCGAAGTGGTGATAGATGCTGCCGATGCTGGCGCCTGACGCGGCCACGACATCGGCCAGCGTGGCGCCGGTGAAGCCCTTGGTCGCGAAGATATCGGTCGCCGCGTCGAGGATGCGCCCTTGAGTCGCATCCGTTTTGGCCCAGCGGCGGGCGGGGGGCGCGTCGCGGCCGGCGTTCGGGATGCCTTCCGTCGGCGTCTGGGCCGAAGTCGCCATAAGAAGACGGTAACGCGGCCTGCCATGCCGCAACCGGCGCGGAGCACGACGTTGGCCCCGACAGCCGCCTCGGGGCGGCGTCGCGGGGTGCAGGCCAGCCGCTTGGACGTACGTTGGACCGTACCGGCAGCTGTATGCCGGCCGATCGGTCTGGAAGCGGCCGAACAGGAGCGAACATGGCAGACGATGCGGCGGAACCGAAATCGAGCGGGTCCACCACGGACGGCGAGCCGGAAAGTGCCGGTGTGACAGCCTACGCCGGCCAAGCCCCGCCGCCCCCGTACCGGGTGATGGCGGCTGATCGCTGGGCATTGGTCGCCGGGTTGACCGCCGTGGTGGTCTTGAGCGCCTTGGTCGGATGGCTCGGGTTCCGCGCCTACCAGTCCCATACCGCAGAGGTGCAGCGCAACATTTACCTCGAGGTCGCCCGGCAGGGTGCGGTCAACCTCACCACATTCGACTACCAGCATGTCGACGCGGACGTCCAGCGCATTCTGGGATCGGCGACCGGAAGCTTCTACGACAACTTCTCTCATCGATCGCGCTCGTTCGTCGACACCGTCAAACGTTCGCAGTCAAAGTCGGCCGGTACGGTGACCGAGGCTGGGGTGGAATCGCAGACGCGTGACCAAGGCCAGGTGCTGGTGGCGGTTACCGTAAAGACTGTCAACTCCGGCAGAGCGGAACAAGAACCTCAGGCCTTGCGGATGCGTATCACCGTGCACAAGGTGGGCGATGGGGGCAAGGTCTCCAACGTCGCATTCCTGTCATGACTGCACCGCACTCCGGCAGGGCCGACAACCGCACCGGCGCAACGGAACCGGCGTCGGCATCCGAGCGCCGTGTCGACTGGTTTCGCGTGCTGGTCTATGGTCTGCTTCCCAGCCTCGCGTTGCTGCTTGCCATCGCGGCGGCTCTGTTGAAGTGGCACGACTCCTCTGACCGCAACATTGACCTCGCGCGCGCGGAATCGGTGCAGACAGCGAAGGATTCAGCGACGGCGCTGCTGTCGTTTACACCTGACACGATCGATCAGCAGGTGCATATCGCGCGGGATCGGTTGACTGGCGGATTCCGTGACGCGTACATGCAAGTGACCCGGGAAGTCTTGATTCCCAATGCGAAAGAAAAAGGTGTTACGGCATCGGCCACCGTCCTTGCGGCCGCTTCGGTGTCGGCGACGCAAAACCACGCGTTAGTATTGGTGTTCGTCGATCAGACCGTCACGATCGGTACTTCGCGACCGAACAACGCGACCTCCAGTGTCCGGGTGACGCTGGACAAGATCGGCGAGCGATGGCTGGTCTCCGGATTCGACCCGGTGTGAGAAGGATCAGGCGATGACTGAACCAGGCTGGATCAACGTCCAGGCTCCCGAAGTCGAGCTGAAAGCCCTCACCTTGGGGCCTACCGACGGCCCGATCGCGTTGTGCCTGCATGGGTTTCCAGACACCGCTTATGGGTGGCGCAAGTTCGGGCCACGGCTGGCGGAGGCGGGTTGGCGGGTGGTCGCCCCTTTCATGCGGGGTTACGCCCCATCGTCGATTCCCACTGACGGCAGCTATCACATCGGGGCGTTGATGGACGATGCCCTACAGGTGCGCTCAGCTGCTGGCGGTACCACGCGCGACGTGGTGATCGGCCACGACTGGGGTGCGATCGCGGCGACGGGTCTGGTCGCCATGCCGGATAGTCCGTTCGCCAAGGCGGTGATCATGTCCGTGCCGCCGGCGGCGGCGTTTCGTCCCCTGGGTCGAGTGCCCGACGTTGGCCGGCTGCTCGCCAAGCTGCCGCGCCAAATGACCCGTAGCTGGTACATTCTCTACTTCCAATTGCCCTGGCTACCAGAGCGCTCGGCGTCGTGGGTGGTGCCTCGGCTGTGGCGGCGATGGTCGCCGACCTACGACGCCGAGGAGGATCTGCGCCACGTCGACGCCGCGATCGGCACCCCGGAGAGCTGGCGGGCCGCACTGGGCCCGTACCGCGCCACGATCCGTAACACCCGCCCGCCGGAACGCTACGCCGAACTGCACCGATACTGGACTGCTGCACCGCTGTTGCCCAGCTTGTACCTACATGGTCGCGACGATGGCTGCGTCACAGCCGATTTCGCGCACTGGGCGGCAAGGGTCCTGCCCGACGGCAGCGACGTGGCGATCGTCGAACACGCCGGGCACTTCCTGCAACTCGATCAGCCGGAAAAGGTGGCCGAGTTAGTGCTGAGGTTCCTCGGTTCGGCCCGGTAACGACACCTGTGAGAGGCACGACCTTATAGGCCGATTGGAGTTTTGTTGACTTCCCGAGTCATGTTTGGCCCCAAGGTTATTCATATACCCTGAGCGGATTTGGATTAGTTAGTGTGGGGCAGTTAAGATATGCCGGATTGAGACGGATAAGCGAATCGCATTGGCCCGTTAGGGGCTGGTGGACGAGGGTGGGCTGGGTGTGTCGGTCTCGCTGATTCGGCAGTCTGATTTCGCAGATAGGGTGGAAGCTTTCTGGGTCCCGAATCGGAACTCGATGCCGTCTGGGCCTGCCAGGTAGATGTCATGGAAACCGGTCTGATCGTGAAAGACGCCGAATTGGGTGGCTCCAAAGGGTGCAACGCCGTCTTTGACGATCTGTAGGGCTTGCGGCCATTTGGCGTCGGGGATTGGACCGCTAAAGACGATCAGCTGGTAAACCTGTTTTGCGCGAATATGGGGGTACTCGCTTCCGCAGCCGTTCCATGAATTTTCTTCGAAGTTCCAGGTCAGGCCAGGCACCAGGGCGATGATGCTATCGGCCATTTGGCGCATAGCGCCTTCGTATTGGGCTCGCGCAGCTTCCAACGACGGTTTGGATCGTATTTGGTTCTCCCGCTGTGCGGTCTGTTCTGTGCTCATGCTTGGGTTCCTTACGCCGTCCGGATTTGTCCCGCAGGCGGTTGCTAGCAAACAGAACGCGAAGGCGAACCATAGGGTTGACCAACGCATTAGTAGCCTCCGCCAAGCAGGTTAGGCGCGATCGGAGTTTGCGGTGGTGGAGATAGTTGCGGTGTGGCTAGCACTTTGTTGTCGGGTAAGCCCGCGACGATGGCGGCGAAGTTGTACTCGGACATGCGCAGAATATCCTGTCCGTCCGGAGCGTGAAAAAGCCGCGCGTAGTCGGCGTGGTCATGCACCCCGGCACGATAGATGCCCGCCGGATCGAGGCCGGCTTGCGAGGACAATTGAGGGAGCATGCCTTCATAGGGGTTGGGCCCCCAATCGTGTAACGGCGCCAGTGGCGCAGCTCCCTGCACGATGGGGTCAGTGGGTGCGCCCATCACGTAGGCGTGGCCGGAACCGAGCCCGAGCTGGGCGGGATCCTTCAACTCGAGACCGGGCGACCCGTAGAACACCACGTCGTTGACCGGGTGTAGGCCTTGCGCGTTGAGTTGCTGCAACTCTAGTGGCGAGGTTAGGGATCCGTAGGAGTGTTGCGCGTCACTCTGGATGACGATGATGGCGTCATTGGGGTTGACGACGAGCCGATGATGGGAACGGCCCCGCTCGGTGTGGTGAGCGGGGCGGTGGTGGGCGTGGTGACGGGATGCTCGTCGGGTTGATGTGGTGCTGGTTGTGTTGACGCGGATCGGGTTCAGTCCGCGGCGATTTCGCTGATCGCGATGCGGGCGGCCTTTTCGTCGACGATGGCGTGATCGGCGGCGAATGCGGCGGTCAGTGCGTGCAGGGCGAGGTTGTTGACTGCGCGGGGATGGCCACGGGAGGCGTTGTGGATCAACCCGATCGCGTCCTCGGAGAACAGCGTGTCGGCTCGGCCGGCAATCTTGCAGTGATGCCGTATGTAGTCGGCGGTGTCGGCGCCGCTCATTCCGGCGATGGTGTAGCGGACCGCGATGCGCTGATCCAACGCTGCCAGCACCCCGAGCCGGAGCCGGTGGCGCAGGCTGGGTTGGCCGACCAGGATGACTGCGAATGGGGATCCGCTGTCCATGTCGTGGTTGGTCAGCAGCCGGATCGCTTCGAGCTGGTGGTTATCCAGCAGGTGGGCTTCGTCGATGACCAGCACGGGGTTGCGTCCTCGTTCGGCGTGTTCGCTGGCCAGCGCCTCGGCGGCCTGTGGGGCCAGGGCGGATTTGTGGTAGGCGGGGGTGTGCCCGAGGGTGGCCACGATGTGGGTGAGCATGCCGCGCACCCCGATGGTGGGGTTGGCCAGGTAGATGAATACGTGCCGGGAGGGATCCAGGTTGGCCGTGGCGGCCCGCACGGCCACGGTTTTGCCGGCGCCGACCTCGCCGGTGATCACCCCGATCGCGCGCTGGTCCACACACCAGGTGATGCGGGCCACCGCTTCACCGTGGCCGGCGTGGCGATGCAGCATCCCCGGTGCTAGGTCACGCCCGAACGGCATCCGGGTGAATCCCCAATGTGATTGCAGCCGTTGAATACTCACGCCGACACCTCACCTTCTGGATTGTCATCGACGGTGGGCTGAAGATCGTCGATGGATAGCTGACCGGGGATCTGGTCGTCCTGGCCGTAGAGGGCGTGATAGCCGATGCGTTCATCACCGCGCAGCTGCTCGTCGTGGGCGGCCGCGGTCAGCGCCAAATAGTCAATCCCCGTCGCCGCCGGCGGCTCGGGCTGAGGGGTCTCCGGTTTGGCCTTGGGGTGGGTGTGGCGGGAGATGGTGTGCGGCAGGGCTTTCCCGTAGCTCTTGTCCCGGTAGCGGACCTCCACGGTTTCCAAGTCGAAGGGTGAGAACACCAGCTCCACCTTGCGCCCCACCAGCGCGGGATCGACCTGGTAGGTGTTGGCGTGCAGCGACACGGTGGCGGTCTTGGTCACCACACGGTATTCCGACCACAAAAACGCCTCAGTTAGCTCGTCGGCGGTGGGCATCGCTGGTGTGCGCCCGAGCCGGTCCCAGCCGCCTCCCAGCGATCCAGCGGCGATTGGCCGGTCTCGGTATGCACACGGCGGTGGTATTCGGTTTCCACCCAGGCCACAAACAGCCGGTTAAGCTCCAACAGCGCGGTCGCGTGATCGACCCCGGCGGCGGCGAGGTCCTCGCCGCTGGTGTCGGTTACCTCGATGAGGAACTGTTCACGCACGCTGCGAAACCAGCGTTCGACCTTGCCCCGCCCTTGGGGCCGGCCAGGTGCCGAATGCACCAGGCGCACACCGAGTTTCGCGCACGCCCGCAACAACCACGCATCGACGAACGCGCTGCCGTTGTCCACGTAGATCCCGGCCGGAACACCGCGGGCGGCCAACGCCGGGCGCAACGCGGCGGCCAGCCGCACGGCATCTTCGGCGAAGCCAAACCGATAGCCGACCGCCAGCCGTGTGTGGTCGTCGAGGAAAGCGAACAGGTAGGTCTTGCGGTCCCCGACCCGCGGCCCGTGTAGTGCGTCCCCGACCCACAGCTCATTGGGGTCGGCGGCCTCGAACCGGCCGAACACCGCCGCGGCCTCCCCGCCGCCCGGCCCCATCAGATCGAGCCGATGGAAGTGGCGCAGCAGCGTGGATTCCGAGGGCGCCCACCCGGTGGCGGTGCGCAGGATCCGAGCCACCTGCGCCACCGTGCGGGTCGGGTTTTCCCGCTTGAGCGACGCCGCCAGCTCCAGCACCTGCGCATCGGTGCGGGCCGCCAGCCGCCGCGGGGCCGGCACCAGCGCCTCACACCCGCCGGCGCGGTAGCGGCGGATCCAGCGATCCAGTGTCTCCCGCGAGATGCGCACCTGGTTACCGAACGGGTCGGCATGGGTTTGGCCGGCGATCTCGCGCACCAGCTTGCCGCGCTGCTTGGTGGATAGCCCCTCGTCCAGGGCCGGGCAGATCAGCTGATACCGGAATAGCCCGATCGCCTGCGCCCGCTCGCGGCGCTTGTGCTCCTCCAACGACACCCTTGGTTCTCCTCTCCAATCGAAGGCCTGCCCGAAACCGTTGCCGGGCAGGCGCCTTGGCGAGGATCACCGATCATCGCCCGCAGCGGCAGGGGCGATTCGTGTTGCGCAGCCTCAACTGCGTGGTGGCGACCATCCCGGTGCCAGCAGCCGCCCGCCACTGCCCGCGACCACCACCCGCCCCGGCGTCACCGCGCCGCCCAACCCGACCGCACCGAACCGGAACCTGATCGCCGCGGTCGCCGCCTGCACCGCGGCCAGCACGTCGCGCCATGGGCACCCAGACCCGTCCGGGATCTGCACATCTACTCCAGCGGCCACGGCCACCCGCAAGAACCAATTCCAAATCACCTCGAGCCGATCAGCCGCCCGTCGTAGCCAGCCCCGCACCGTCGCCGCTGGTACGCCCAGGCTCGCGCCGATCCGGCGATGCCCAGCTCCCTCGGCGCGGGAGGTCAACGCGGCCCAAATCCGTTCCGCCGCATAAGCTCTGCGCAACAACACGGTCACCGGCAACAACACGTGGGTAACCAAACACGCCCGGCATCGTGCCCGCCGCGGCCGCAGCGGACCGCCCAGTCCCTCGACCCGCCGGACCCGGGCATACCCCCAGCCGCCCAGCACCCCATCCCGGCATGTCGGGCATCCGATCCCACCGCCCGCCAGCCGCGACTCGACGCCGACAACATCAGCCTCTACCGTCACCATCGGTGCCTCCAAGCACTAACAGCGCGGCACCCCGCAAGCCCGCCAAGACTTCAGCGGGGTGTCGCGCACCCACCAGTTCCTCGTCACACTGACGGTGCACACGAACAAGATCAACCCCGCGAACAAGCCGACAACCACATCGGCAAACTCAATGACGAACAAGACCGCCGTGGTCGTCACCCGGAGAGACGGTCAACAAGGAGTGGCCGAGCAACGTCAAGTGCGCCGTAGGGTTATTGGCGCGTACATGCTGCAGATATGACGAGAGGTTTGCAGCTCCCGCCTGGGCCCGGTCGTCGTGAATCGTCCGCCAAATATCACGCGGGCTTCCTGTGTCGCGCGGGTTTGCTGGTGGGTCATAACCCATAAACGCGATTGTCGACACCGAGCCTGACTTACCGGCGTTGCGTAGCTGTTGGGTGGCTTCTTCGCGGAGGCTACGGGCTTCTTTCACCATATCGTCCAGCGTGGTCCGGGTGCTCGAACCGAGACCTGGCACGGTACGGAGATATTGCTGGCAGTGTCGGGGTTGCCCACAGCAACAGCCGAACGGACTTTCTCGTTGGAATCTGAGGGAATGTCGAGTTGAGTCAAGTACGTCTCCGGTGCTTCACCGAGCGCTCTGTCGATGGAGTCGAATTCGGCCATGCGGTTGTGGGCGGCGTCTAACTGATCCTTCAATCCCTGGAGTTCCGCACTGTTACCGCCGTGTGCCGCCAGCCGGTCATAGCGCCCCTGCAGCTCATCGATGTGGTGCTGGTGTTTGGCGCGTTCGTCGCGGAGCCGCGCTTGGTTCGCATCGCTTTCGCGCTGAGTGGGAGTAAGCCCCTGCGGGCCGATGGGCGGACCGGCATCGGTCGGGATAGGTGTGTCGCCGTCAGCCATGTTGATCGCGGCGGCTAGCTCCGAGTCGACCGCGTTGGCCTCCGCCAAGATCTCATCCAGCCTGGGCTGTAGCTGCTCTTCGGCGATGAGGGCCTCTATTGGCAAACCCTTGAACGTCGAACTCGGTACAACCGCATTGGTCATCGGGTCGATCGTCATCTGAAGCGCAGCCGCATCGGCCCGTAATTGCCGTAACTTAGCCTGCACGTTTTCGATGCCGTCGGCGGCTTGGTTGGCGGCTCGACCCACTGCAAGCGCCTCGTTGCCATGGGCATCAAGATCTTTGCGGATCTGCGCGTTTTGGTGTTTCCTGGCTTCGGCCGTTTGACCTTCCCAGGTGTCGAAGACGGCAAGCGATCCCAGTTGGCGCGACACGTCCAGGGTGGCCTGTCCGCGTGCGGTGGCCACATGAAACACCTCGCGCAAGGCCTCGGCGTTCCACCGATCAATATCGGCCACCGTCAACGTCACGGTTTAATCCCGAGCGGTGCCGGCGGCCCCGTTCCCGTACTCGGCGACGGCGCGTAGCTTCTCAGCGTTCGCACGCTCCATCGCCGCGAAATCACGGGCGTCATTGTGCAGGCTCAGCGCATGCTCACCGACCATTGTCAGCAACGCCTGGGACGTGGTCAGCCAGGCCGTCAGCCGGGCATTCAGCGCTGCCGCAGAACTCCCGACCCAGCCGGTCTGCGCCGCCTCCATCCGATTGTTCGACGACACATGAGCAATCGCCAAGTCTTCGCCCTGCCCGTGGGCATGCGCGGCAGAGTAGGCCAAGGTCTCCAAGTCGACCCGCAACTCGTCCTGAGCTGCCATGCCCGTTACCACCTCGCTCCGAAGCTGCTGAGTATCCCACACCAGTACCAGGAATTGGGTGCAAGTCACCCACGACGAGGCTGTCAAGTTAACGGTGCAACTGGAGTTGACCCCTGATGGTGGACACCCGACTGGTGGGACTGCTGGTCCCGCGGGAAGGATGTCCGTATGTCGGGCAAGCGTCGCAGGTACACCCCGGAGTTTCGGGAGCAGGCTGCCCGCTTGGTGATTGAGACCGGCCGCCCGGTGGCTCATGTAGCCGCGGAGATTGGTGTTGGTGAAGCAGTGCTGGGGCGTTGGGTGCGCCTGCAACGTCAAGGGGCTTCTTCTGGTGATACTGGCGCGGTGCTAGATGCTGATGAGCGCGCAGAGTTGGAGCGTCTGCGCCGTGAAAACGCTGAATTACGTTTGGACCGTGAGTTTTTGAAAAAAGCCGCGGCCTTCTTCGTCTGCGAACAGCACCGGTAGAAGCTTACCGGGTGATCGAGGCGGAGAAGGCCACCTACCCGGTTAAGCGGATGTGCGAGTGCCTGGAGGTGTCCCGGTCGGGGTTCTACAAATGGCGCAAATCCCGCGAGCGCGGTCCGACCCCGGCCCAGCAGCGGCGCGCCGAGTTGGACGCCAAGGTCGCCAAGTTCCACGCGGCCTCCGACGGCGTCTACGGCGCCCCGCGCATCCTGGCCGATCTACGCGATGACGGTGAGCGGGTCTCGCGCAAGACGGTGGCGGCCTCACTGCGCCGCCAAGGCCTGGCCGGGATCTGCCCCCGCCGGTTCGCGCCGGCCACCACGGTGGTTGACCTGGATGCTGCGGTGCCTAAAGACCTGGTCAAGCGTCGTTTCGACACCGGGATCCTCAACCGGGTGTGGACCTCGGACATCGAGCGCCGTGAGGCGCTGTTTGACCGAACGGGGGTGAGAGACCACCGTCGCCGAGTCATCGCAGTGGCGCGGCAGAAGCTGGGGGCAGCCTGATCCGAGGAGGCAACGGTGAGGGTGGGAAGCAGCCCCGACAACGCCGGGACGGCCTGGTACTGCCAGACGGGTTGGGTCCGGCTAGCGAGACGGGAAGGTGTACGCGAGGAACCAGCGGCTGAACGCCTCTCAAGAGAAAAACACCAGCTCCAACCTGGCGGATGTGGGCTGGGCAGCGACGCGCACCCGCCCTGATGGCGGGGAACTCGCGGGCCGGTTGATGTCGCCGGTTCGGGAGGTCACGGTGAAGGTCTGCGGCGTAGCCGTGACGAGGTCGCAGGGGCATAGCTGGGCACCTCACCCGTCTATCGGTTGACAGTGAACACGGGAACCACCGCGCCGGTCCCCGACCCGACCCGGCAGCCCGCCGGGCGGGAGGGGAAGGCAGTCGTCGGCTGATGCCGGTGTGGTGGGGCGGAGGAGCCGTAGTAGTCCGAGGCCGGGAAAGCCGGTCACATGGCGAAGGGCTCCAGCAGGTTCGCGGCAAGTACGCAAACTGTGGAGGTCACTTGTGAATACGAGTGCTTCGTGGCCCGACCCGGATACGGCCGAGCTGCGGGTACGCAGGATGCAGCGCAAGCTGCACCACTGGGCGGTTGATGAAACCGACCGCTGTTTCGATGATTTGTACAACCTCGTTTATGACCCCGCGTTCCTCACCGTCGCGTGGGAGCGGGTGCGGACGAACAAGGGTGCGCGTTCTGCTGGAACCGATGGGATCGCACCGCGGTCTGTCGGCCCGGTGGAGGCGGTCGGATTGCTTGCGCGGCTCCGTCAGGAACTCAAGGAGCGGGTGTTCCGGCCGGATCCGGTGCGGGAGGTGACGATCCCGAAGGCGAACGGCAAGCTCCGCAGCCTGGGTATCGCGACCGTCGCCGACCGGGTCGTGCAAGCTTCGCTGAAGCTGGTGTTGGAGCCCATTTTCGAGGCGGACTTTCATCCGTGCTCATACGGGTTCCGGCCACGCAGGCGAGCCCAGGACGCCATCGCCGAGATCCATCACCTCGCCAGCGGCTCACGGGCCTATCACTGGGTTTTCGAGGGAGACATCACGGCGTGCTTCGACGAAATCTCGCATTCGGCCCTCATGGACCGAGTGCGGCGACGCATCGGGGATAAACGCGTTCTGGCCCTGGTGAAGTCGTTTCTCAAGGCAGGGATTCTCTCGAAGGATCTCGGCTACCGGGACAACGTCACCGGCACTCCGCAAGGCGGAATCCTGTCACCACTGCTCAGCAATGTCGCCCTGTCCGTTCTCGATGAGCACTTCGCCGCGAAGTGGAAGGCGCTCGGCTCGGAATGGACACGTGCCAAGCATCGACGCGCAGGAGTCCCGACCATGAAAATCGTCCGCTACGCGGACGATTTTTGTGTCATGGTCCACGGCACTCGCGTTGATGCCGAAGCGCTGTGGGGCGAGATCGCGGCAGTGCTCGCGCCGATGGGCCTGCGCCTGTCGGTCGAAAAGAGCAGGGTTTGCCACATCGACGAGGGTTTGAGTTCCTCGGCTTCCGCATCCAGCGGCAGCTCAAGAAGGGCACGACCAAGCACTACGTCTACACCTGGCCGTCGAAGAAGGCACTCATGTCCATCACCGAGAAGGTCAGGAATCTGACGCGGCGACACAAACATCGGGCGCTGGCTGATCTGTTGCGCCGACTCAACCCCGTCCTTCGGGGATGGTGCAACTACTTTCAGCACGGGGTGTCCAAACGCACCTTCGACTACCTCGACCACTTCGCATGGTGGCGGGTGGTGACCTGGATGCGCAAACGGCACCACGGGCTGGCGTGGGGCGTCTTCCATCGACGGTTCCTGCCCAATTGGCAGATCCGCGAAGGCAAGACGGCGATGTTCCGGCCGCAGAAGGTAGAGGTCACCCGATACCGCTACCGGGGCACGAAGATCAATACCCCATGGACAGCGAGGCCGACGGACATCACTGCACCAGTGGCATGAATCCGTGGAGAGCCCGTTGCGGAGAGATTCGCTCGGCGGGTTCGGAGGGCGGGCCGGGGAAACGGATTGGCAGAAATGCCGACACCGCGCCTCGGTCCGACCCCTACACCTATCTGAGCACGGGTGAGGGCTGGCTTTATCTGTGCGCCGTCCGCGATGGCTGCTCACGGCGGGTAATCGGCTGGGCCATCGACGATTACCTGCACACCGATCTGGTCCAGGCCGCCGTGGAGATGGCTGTGGCGATGCGCGGCGAGCTCGCCGAGCAGGTCGTGTTGCACGCCGATCGCGGCTGCCAGTACACCTCGGCACAGCTCGCGCGGTTCGCCCGCGAGCACAACCTGGTGCGCTCGGTTGGGCGCACCGCGGTGTGTTGGGACAACGCCCAGCAGGAATCATTTTGGGCCACACTGAAAGTCGAGTTCTACGACCGATATCTGTGGCCGACCAAGACGGCCGCCAAGCTCGCCGTGGGCGATTGGATCGAGCGGGTCTATAACCGACGCAGACGTCATTCGGCCCTCGCTATGATGAGGCCGGTCGAGTTCGAAGACCAACTCACTCAGACGGCACAAGCCGCCTGACCCTGTGTCCACCAAACGGGGTCAAGCCCAGCCAGCGACGGCCGTAACTTCCCTTGCGATATGCGGAGGCCGGGTGCGACGGTCGCTCGGACGTAGTCGATCTCGCGGTCTGTCTCATGGAATGATGGTCGGTCAATTCGACGCTACGGATGAGGCTGGCCGCTCGACGTCGACGTCGGTGTTGGCGTGTCGGTCTCCCGCATACGGCAGTCCGATGTCGCCGTGAGGATCGTCTGCACCGCAGTACCGAAGTGAAATTGAGCTCCGGAACCAGAGATGGCGAGATCTTTGTTCCTTGGCTGATCTACGAAAACATTGACAGTAGTGGCACCGAACCGCGCGGCGCCGTCCTTGACGATCTGCAGCGCCTTCGGCCAGATGTCGTCGGGGATCGGGCGGTCAAAAACAATGCGTTCGAACACGCGAACAGCGCGGGTCCAGACGTACTCGCCGGCGCAGTGGTCCCAGCTGTTCTCGTCGACCGTCCACTTCATTCCTGGCACGAGGGCGGCGACCTTGTCGGCCATCTCGCTCATGGCCGCCGTGTACTCGGCTTTTGCGGTCTCAAATGATGGTTTGGACCGTAGTCCGTTCTCCAGCTCAGCCACCCGCTGCGGCCCCGGATTGCCGTGCGGCCCGGAATCGCCTCCGCCGCAACCGGAAATCGACATGCATACCACCATCCCCACAATTCCTGCAGCGATTCGAATCATCATCCTCCCGGGTGGGGATATGGCTTCAATGGCGTCGGCGCCATCACCAACTGCTTACCACCTTCAGGAAGGTCCGCTATCCCGGCCGCGATCACCGCCAAGTTATAACCTGACATTCTCAACACTGGTTCGCCGCCTGGTCCGATGACCGCCCGAGGATAGTCGGCGTGACTCAGCACACCCGCCCGCGCAACGCCGTCCGGACTGGTCCCCGCGGCGGCGGATAACTCGGGCATTATCCCGCTATACGGGTCGACACCCCAACCGTGCAGTGGGGCGAGCGGTCCAACCTCGGGGATCAAGTCATGACCAATCGACCTCATCACGTAGGCATGACCATTGGCGAGCCCAAGCTGACCGGGGTTGGTGAGCTCGAGGCCCGGGGATCCGTAGAACACTGCGTCGTTGACTGGATGCAAGCCCTGGGCGTTGAGCTGTTGCAGTGCCAGCGACGACGTCAAGGAGCCATACGAGTGGCCGAATAGGCTGATATGCGCGTTGGCGTTGTTGGCGCGGACCTGTTGTAGGTACGACGCGAGGTTCGCGGCGCCGGCGCGGGCTTGCCCGTCGTTGATCATCCGCCAAAAATCACGCGGGCTCGTGGTGTTGATGGGGTTCGCCGGCGGGTCGTAGCCCATAAACGCGATCGTGGATACAGAACCGGGCAGACCGAGCCGCTTAAGTTCGTCCTGGGCTGTCCTTTGGAGATTGCGGGCCTCGTTCACCATGTCTGGCAAGGAGTCTTTGGTGGTGGAGCCAATGCCGGGGACTGTTATCGCGATGTCGGTGGCAGTGTCGGGATTCTCGACAGCGACAGCCGCGCGAACCTTCTGGCCGGGATCTGCTGGAATGTCCAGTTGCGTCAGGTAGGTTTCGGGCGCTTCGGTTAGCGCTCTATCGATGGAGTCGAATTCGGCCATGCGGTTGTGGGCGGCGTCTAACTGATCCTTCAATCCCTGGAGTTCCGCACTGTTACCGCCGTGTGCCGCCAGCCGGTCATAGCGCCCCTGCAGCTCATCGATGTGGTGCTGGAGTTTGGCGCGTTCGTCGCGGAGCCGCGCTTGGTTCGCATCGCTTTCGCGCTGAGT
This sequence comes from Mycobacterium xenopi, assembly GCF_009936235.1. Classification (NCBI taxonomy): domain Bacteria; kingdom Bacillati; phylum Actinomycetota; class Actinomycetes; order Mycobacteriales; family Mycobacteriaceae; genus Mycobacterium; species Mycobacterium xenopi. The sequence continues at coordinate 1,456,095 of NZ_AP022314.1, forward strand.
GGGAGTAAGCCCCTGCGGGCCGATGGGCGGACCGGCATCGGTCGGGATAGGTGTGTCGCCGTCAGCCATGTTGATCGCGGCGGCTAGCTCCGAGTCGACCGCGTTGGCCTCCGCCAAGATCTCATCCAGCCTGGGCTGTAGCTGCTCTTCGGCGATGAGGGCCTCTATTGGCAAACCCTTGAACGTCGAACTCGGTACAACCGCATTGGTCATCGGGTCGATCGTCATCTGAAGCGCAGCCGCATCGGCCCGTAATTGCCGTAACTTAGCCTGCACGTTTTCGATGCCGTCGGCGGCTTGGTTGGCGGCTCGACCCACTGCAAGCGCCTCGTTGCCATGGGCATCAAGATCTTTGCGGATCTGCGCGTTTTGGTGTTTCCTGGCTTCGGCCGTTTGACCTTCCCAGGTGTCGAAGACGGCAAGCGATCCCAGTTGGCGCGACACGTCCAGGGTGGCCTGTCCGCGTGCGGTGGCCACATGAAACACCGCGCAAGGCCTCGGCGTTCCACCGATCAATATCGGCCACCGTCAACGTCACGGTTTAATCCCGAGCGGTGCTGGCGGCCCCGTTCCCGTACTCGGCGACGGCGCGTAGCTTCTCAGCGTTCGCACGCTCCATCGCCGCGAAATCACGGGCGTCATTGTGCAGGCTCAGCGCATGCTCACCGACCATTGTCAGCAACGCCTGGGACGTGGTCAGCCAGGCCGTCAGCCGGGCATTCAGCGCTGCCGCAGAACTCCCGACCCAGCCGGTCTGCGCCGCCTCCATCCGATTGTTCGACGACACATGAGCAATCGCCAAGTCTTCGCCCTGCCCGTGGGCATGCGCGGCAGAGTAGGCCAAGGTCTCCAAGTCGACCCGCAACTCGTCCTGAGCTGCCATGCCCGTTACCACCTCGCTCCGAAGCTGCTGAGTATCCCACACCAGTACCAGGAATTGGGTGCAAGTCACCCACGACGGTGCTCGGCAAATGCCTGCCGGACGTCGTTGTGTGACAGCCGACAACTCCGAGCTCAGTTGTCTGCAGTCCGCAGTATCGTCGAACGGGCGAACATCGGAAACGACCAATGACGAAGCACCGGATGGCGGCGGTCGACGCCCAGTTTTATTGGATGTCGGCCAAAATCCCCAATGATCAGTTCCTGCTCTACGCATTCGGCAGCCAACCGGCCGATCTGGACAAGGCAATAGACGACCTTCGTGCCCGCGCCCGAGGGTGCCCTGACCTGACGATGCGGGTCGACGACGGCTGTGTGCTCACCTATCCGACGTGGGTGCACGCGGACATCCAACCCGACCAGGTGATCTGCCACGAACTGGACGACGACACCTGGCATGGCTGCCTGGACGCCGTGGTGCGGTTGGCAGAAAACCAGCTCGACATCCGAAAGATGCCGTGGCGGCTACACGTATTCACCGAAGTGCGCGACATTCCTGAAAGCAGCGGGACGGGCACCGTCGCAGTCATGCAAGTCGCCCACGCGCTGGGCGACGGAGCGCGTGCCTCCGCAATGGCCGCTTGGCTTTTCGGTCGGACGGAGTCGGTTCCATCGGTGACGCCCCAGTCGCGGCGATTGCTGCTCTGGCGAGCTCTGCAAGCGGCGCGCACCCACCGCCAGCTGGTCAGCGATACGCGCGCCGGGCTGCTGGCTCCGGCGGTCGGATCCCGGCCGCCGCTGGCCACCAATTCCCGCCCGGCTGGTGCTCGCACCGTGCGCACGCTGGTGCGACGGCGCTCTGCGCTGCGCGGACCGACGGTGACTGTCGCGGTGCTCAGCGCGGTATCCACCGCATTGTCAGCTCACCTGGGTGAGGTGACCGATACGCTGGGCGCCGAAGTGCCCATGGCGAAACCTGGTGTGCGCCATGCTAATAACTACTTCGGCAACGTTGTCGTCGGGCTGTATCCCGAGCTGGCGCCCGATATGCGGGTCGTTCGCATTGCGGCGGACTTGGCCGATGGCCGCCGCCGGGCAGAGCATCCAGCGGCGCGCGCGGCGGATCGCGCGTTTGCTGCGGTTCCCGCCCCGCTGCTCCGCTGGGGCGTCGCCCAGTTCGATCAAGACGCTCGGCCGGAGCGGGTCGCCGGCAACACCGTGGTGTCCAGCGTCTATCGGGGCGAGGCCAATCTGCACTTCGGCGGTGCGCCCGTGGTTTTGACCGCCGGGTACCCGGCGCTATCGCCAGCGATCAGCCTCACCCACGGGGTACACGGCATCGGCGACACCATCGCGATCAGTGTGCACGCTGCCGAGTCGGCAATCGCCGATATCGACGCCTATCTGCATCGCCTCGACGCCGCACTCTAGCCAACGCTATTGAGCGTTTCCGGCTTTGGCCTCGGCCTCCCGGGTCAGACCGGCGGCGCCGATCAGCTCCTCATGCAGTTCGAACCACACTGTGTGGTAGGAGTCGATCAGCGGCCGGGTCAGCCACGTTGCATCGCCCGCCTTGACCTTGTCCAGCGCATTTTGCAGCTTCGCGGAATATGCGTTGAGCCGGGGCAATTCCGAGGCGGCCGCGGCGATGATCGGCAGCACCCGTTGGTGTACGTCGGCGATGCGGGCCAGCACGGCCGCGTCATATTCGGCATCTTGATGGGTATTCGCTTCGCCGTCTTTGAGCTGCCAGTCGGTGACCGCTGCTTTGAAATCTGCATTGACCGCCCGAAAGTCGTTGTAGGCGGCCAATAATGCGGCTTCGTCGATATTCTTGCGTTCCTCGGCCAGCAGTTCGCCGAGCCGGGTGCGGCCGTCGCGGCTCAGCTTCAATACCTTGTCGCCCTCCACCAGACCCGCTGCGGCCAACCGCTCGACGGTATCGGCAACCTCTGCCGGATCAGCACCCAACGTCACGGCCAAGTCCGTGGCAGTCACCTGGCCTTTCAGCCGCACCGCTTGCAACACCGTCAACTCACTCATCGTGTTTCGGCCAGCCGCAGCGCCGTCAGCATGGTGATCACCGGTGTTGGCGATACCACGTCGGTATGCCCCTCGGTTAGGGCGCTGCGCACCGCTGCTTCGGAATTGTCGGTCAGCGTGGGGTAATCACCGTCGGCATGCGCACGCAGCGGCGCGACACGGCGAGTGATGTCGGCCAACTCATGCAGCTCCGGGGTGTCGTCCTCCGACCAGGCGGACAGCTCCAAAATACCTTCGCGCACTTCGCCTTCGCTGCCGTCGACGGTCACCAGTTTCCCGGCCAGCGATTCGGCGACTCCGCGGCCACAGCCCACCACGGCCACCTTGCCGAGTTCGCGGCTGACCACCGCGGCGTGGCTGGAGGCGCCGCCGACTTCGGTGACGATGCCGCGCGCGGCCAGCATGCCGTGGACGTCATCGGGGCTGGTGTGGTTGCGCACCAGAACGACGTCCTCACCTGCGTCGGCGGCGTCCATGGCCTCATCGATATCCGTGTAGGCACGGCCTGATGCCACTCCGGGGCTGGCTGGCAATCCGCGCGCCAAAAGTGGTGCGGCCAGCCGGATTTCCGGCTGCAGCGACGGCAGCAGCAGCGTCTCGACTTGAGCAGGGCTTACCCTGTGCAGCACCTCGGCATCGTCGATCAGTCCTTCGCGGCGCAGTTGCAGTGCCAGTCGCACCGCCGCCTGTGCCGATCGTTCGGCGGCCCGGGTCTGCAGCAGCCACAGCTTGCCCTCTTCGACGGTGAACTCGATCTCTTGGACGTCGGCAGCGAGCCGTTCGAGTGTGCGGGAGGCGCCCAGCAGCTCGTCGTAGACCGATGGTTGCTCGTGACCTAGGGCGGCGATGGGTTCGACGTCGACCGTGCCCGACACCACGTCGTCTCCTTGCCCGCCGGGTACCCATTCGCCGAACCGTTCATCGGCACCTGTTATCGGGTTACGCGAAAAGACCACTCCCGCACCTGAATTGAACCCCATGTTGCCGAACACCATCGACTGCACGACGACCGCGGTGCCACCGTTGTCGTCGATGCCGTGGTGCGCGCGGTAGGCGATCGCGCGCGGCGAGTTCCACGAAGCGAACACAGCCTCGATCGCCGTCCGCAGCTGCGTATACGGGTCGGCGGGCACCAGGGATCGCGTTGAGCCGCTCTCACCCATAGCGGCGATGCGTTGATACAGCCGGCTAAATCGTTGCCGGGTGTCGCGGGCGAAAGCCGCCGTGCCCAGCGTGGCCAGCGCCTGCTCGACAACGTCGTCGATGCCCAGATCCAGCACCGTGTCCATCATCCCGGGCATCGAGCGCGCCGCACTGGACCGCACGCTGACCAGCAGCGGACACGGTCCCCGCCCGAACGTTCGTGACGTCTGGGCTTCCAGCCAGCGGACCCGGTCGAGCACGTCGTTCCAGATCGCCTTGATCGTGGCCTCGGGGTCGGCGAGGTACTGGGCGCCAACCTCGGTGGTGAGGCAAAACGCGGGCGGTACCGGCAAACCGTGCCGGCGCATCATATCGATGCCGTACCCCTTGTTGCCCAGCACTTCCCGCGGCAGCCCAGCATTGCCGTCTAGCACCACGGCGATCGATGACCGCGGTGCCGACACCGAGGTCCCCGCCCACTCGACCGATGCATTGTCGCAGGCGCCGCCCTCAGGCACGCCACGATTCATCGTCCACACCCCTCGTCGCTCGGCGCGTTCCGGCGGGCCTTGACGCTCTTTCAGCAAACGTCCGACTACCCGCTATGTTCCCACACGCTAACTGGCGTCCCCGCGCGAAGGCGCGATCAGGGCTGTCCGCGCAGCAGCCCGAATCCGAAGTTAGGGCCGAATCCGCGGCGCAGCGGCCAGATGAATCCACAGTAGTGCGTACGGGTCGAGGAGCCGAGCCAGCGGCGCACTCCGCCGGCGCTGCGTAAGGGGTAAAACGCACCGGGCCCGTCGGATGATCTAACTTGGCATTATGACTGCCTACGACGTCGGATTACTGATCCTGAGGCTGGTGCTGGGCCTGACCCTCGCCGCCCACGGTTTCAACAAATTCTTCGGTGGCGGCCGGATACCGGGAACCGCGCGCTGGTTCGAAAGCATCGGTATGAAACCCGGCACCTTCCACGCCGCGGTGGCCGCCACCACGGAGGTATCCGCTGGACTGGGCTTGGCGGTCGGACTGCTCACGCCGATCCCGGCGGCGGGCTTCGTCTCGCTGATGCTGGTCGCAGCCTGGACCGTGCACCGGCCCAACGGCTTCTTCATCGTCAAAGAGGGCTGGGAGTACAACCTGGTGCTCGCGGTCAGCGCTGTCGCGGTGGCCACGCTGGGCCCGGGACGACTCAGCCTGGACTGGCTGATTTTCGGGCACAACTGGCTCGACGGCTGGAATGGGCTGCTGTTGTCGACGCTGCTCGGTCTGGCCGGCGCCATCGGCCAGCTGCTGATCTTCTACCGGCCCCCTGTCAAACAGGCGCAGTAGGGCGGCACCGCGCGTCGCGGACCCCTGCGAACCATCACAATTGCCACGTCGGTTTCAGCGACGCGGCGGGCTGCCCCGTTGACACGACCCCTCAGTGGATCAGCAAGGACAGCAGCTTCTTGCCGAACGACAATGAGGGAGACTCGTTGTCGGAGGAAACAGTGACCTGCTCGCCGACCCGTCGGCGCAATTCGGACTGGAGCTTTCCGTAGATCGTCGAGCTGGACGCCGGGCACCCCGCGCATGCACCGGACATCCGGACCGTCACATGATCGCCACTGACCGACACCAATTCGATTGATCCGCCGTGAGATTCGGCCAGCACACCGATCGGGCCAGCGAGCAGCTCGGCGGTGACCTCGGCCAGCTCGCCGGATGAGGCGTCCACCTGCCAACCCGCGGGCTCGCGCAGTGCCGCGCTCAGCGCGTCACGGATGTCGTCGCCCAGCTCGCGCCAACTGGAGCCAGGGCCGAGTGTGACGAACACATTGCTGTCGCGCACCACCAATTCGTCGATCACGCCGCGGTCAAGCAATGCCCCAAGCCGACCGGGCGCATGCCGGACGCTGCCTTCAGCTGCAAGACTGCCAGGTGGCACCACCCAGCACAGTTGCCGGGGGTTCGAGGTCGCGATGGCATGGATCGGAATCATGCCCCGACACCTACCGCAATTGACCTGGCGGCGAAAGCCATTACCCACGCGAGCGCGAACATGTAACCGAAAGCCAGGGCGGGCCACCGCCACGAGTTGGTTTCTCGGCGCATCACGGCCACCGTCGACATGCACTGCAATGCGAACATGAAATACACCAGCAATGCGATGACTGTCGGTGCGGTGAACACCGTGTGGCCCCGATCGTCGGTCATCGTTGCCAGCGCTTGCCCTGGGTTGGCGGGGTCGGTCGCCGCTGACACCTGGCCGAGCGTGGAGACGAACACCTCGCGCGCCGACAGGGCACCGACCAGGGCGACATCGATGTGCCAGTCGAAGCCGAGCGGTTTGAACACGGGCTCGATCCCCTTGCCGACATCGGCGGCATAGCTGTGGCTCATCACATATGCGGTCGCGTCGGTGCGGGACATGGTCGCGGTCTCCGCTTCGCGCGCCGGCAGGTTGAGCAGCGCCCACAGCACCAGTGACACGGTCAAGATGATGGTTCCGGCCTTGCGCAAGAACGCGTTTGCCGCACTCCAGACCGCGACCAACACAGCTTTTAGGGGAGGGAACCGATACGGCGGAAGCTCCATAGTGAACGGCAGCAGATCGCTGCGCAGGATTGTCGACTTGAACAGCCAGGCCGCGACCAGCGCTGAAGTGCCTCCGCCGAGATACAGCAAGAACATCGTGATGCCCTGGGCGCTGAGCCCCCACCAACGCGTTTGGGGGGCGACCAGCAGGCCGACCAGCAAGGTGTACACCGGCAGGCGCGCAGAGCAGGTCATCAGCGGTGCGCTCAAAATGGTGGCGATCCGGTCGCGCGACGACGGCAACGTCCGGGTCGCCATGATCCCGGGGATGGCGCAGGCGAACGACGACAGCATCGCCACGAAAGCGCGGCCTTCCAGGCCGGTGGTGGCCATCACCCGGTCCATCACAAATGCCGCCCGTGCCATGTAGCCGATATTTTCCAGCAGCGCAATCAGCAAGAACAGCAACACAATCTGGGGGAGGAACTGCAGGACGGTGCCTACGCCACCGATGACTCCGTGGCCCAGCAGGCTACCCACCATCGAATTGCCCATGTGCTCGGTGAGCTGGGTGCCCAGCCAGTTCAGTCCATCGGCTATCCCATCCCGCAATGGTGCGCCGATCGTGAAGACCACTTGGAAGAAAGCAAACATCACCGCGAAAAACACCACCGTGCCCCACAACGGGTGCAGCAGCAACCGGTCGATCCGGTTGGTGCGGTGATCCGGTTGCGGCGCAACGTAGTTCGAAGCGCCAAGCACGGACTTGCCCCAGGAGTCGACGGTGTCGGGATCGGATGGAGGCAGCAGCGGGGGCCGTTGCCACTGGTCGAACGACCCTAGCTGTGCGCGCAGGGCCGCGATGCCTGTGCCGCGGTGTGCGACGACTGCGATGACAGGAATGCCAAGCGCCGTGGAGAGCGCGTCGATATCGATCCGGCCGCCCCGTGACGTCAATTCGTCGATCATGGTGAGTACCAGCAGGCACGGCAGATCGAGGCGCAAAACCTCGGCGACAAGTGTGATCGAACGACGCAGTGTGGTGGCGTCGGCCACCAGCAGGATCGCATCGGGTCTGCCGATGTCGTCGAGTTCACCGGCGAGGACGTCGGCGACCACCTGCTCGTCCGTGCTGATGGGGTCGAGGCTGTAGGTGCCGGGCAGGTCCTCCACGGCGATCGCGGCACCATCCACTTTGGTGGTGCCCACGCTGCGTCCGACGGTGACGCCGGGGTAGTTGCCGATTTTCGCGCGCAGCCCTGTCAGGTGGTTGAAGACGCTGGTCTTGCCGGCGTTCGGACTGCCCACCAGCACCACCCGCCGAAGATCTTCGACCTGGATCGCGGCGCTGCTCTCGGTGTGGCACGACGTCATCAGGGTGCCTCCGGGACGACTTCGATCAGTCGCGCCTCGCGGCGGCGGATGCACAGTTCGGTGTTGTGGACCCGGTAGATGGTGGGATCACCTAGCGGTGCCCGGCGGATCACGTCGACGCGGGCGGTTGGCCGGAAGCCCAGTTGGTGGAGTCGACGTCCCACCGCGGGATCGGCCTGCGGCGCCAAGCCCACCACGGTTGCCTGCTGGCCCGGCGCCAGCTGGGCAAGGTCGCATCGATGCGGAGCTGGGGCTTGACCGTGCATGACGTGCCTTAACTTTCGGTGGAGTCAACTGTCGAAGTTACACCTGCATCACCGGTCGGTGATCCCCCAACTGAGTCCCCGACGCCGCACGCGGCCATATGAACTTGTTGGTTGAGATGGTCACGGGCGTCGTCGGGACCATCAAACATCCGGTGGATAGGCCAGGCTGCTACCGGTGTTCTCGTCGACGACAACGCGTCCGCCCAGGTAGGGAAATCCGTCTACACATCGATCGTTGCGCGGCAACGCCATTCGTTGCCGCTATGGTTGAACTCGAGTCCAGACAACGCGACGGCCTTCGGTACCGCACCGATCAGCCTGACATCGCTCAGCGATGCCACGGGCATGGTCAGCCGCATCGTGTCCGAGTCGATGTTGACCTCGGCGCTGAGCGGCACAACGCCTTCGGTGTCTAGCAGGTAAATCAGCTCGTCGAGCGCCGCCACCAAGCGATCATCGTCGGTGGTAGCAGGCACTTCGGACGTGACGGTGCGCAACGGTGACGCTCGAGAGAAGTCGACGAAACTGCCCGCAAGCCCCATGACCGCCTCGGCCAGGCATATTTCGCGGCTTGGCCCCCAGGCCTCGACGACGATATCGGCCGGATGGGGTAGCGTGCGGTGCCCGCGGTCGGCTGCGGTCAACCCTTCACCACGCCCAGCGGTTCGAGTCGGGCCACCGTGCGACACAGGCCTGCTTGTTCTGCGACGGCGACGACCTCGGAGACGTCCTTGTAGGCCGCGGGAGCTTCTTCCACCAGACCCCGCCGCGACGCGCCCCTGACCAGAATCCCCTGCTGCCGCTCCAGCTGGTCGCGCAGCACCTTCTGGGATACCGAGCGGGCTGCTTGGTGGCGGCTGAGCTGTCGACCGGCACCGTGGCAGGTGGAGTGAAACGCACCGCCACCAGCGACCCCGGCCAACACATATGACGATGTTCCCATCGAGCCGGGAATCAGCACAGGCTGCCCGACGTCGGCCAAATCCGTTGGCAACTCCGGGTGTCCGGGAGGCAGTGCCCTGGTGGCTCCCTTGCGGTGCACACAAAGGTCGACCAGGTCGCCGGCGACGTCGTGCCGCTCGATCCGCGCGAGGTTGTGGGAGATGTCGTAGACCAGTTCAAGCCCGGTACCGGTGACCGACAAGAACACCTCGGACGCGGCCCGGCCGAGGATCTGCCGGTTGGCGCGGGCGTAATTCGCTGCCGCGTACATCGCTCCCAGGTAGCGGCGGCCTTCACCGGAATCGACAGGGACGCAGGCTAATTGCCGGTCGGGCACACGCACGCCATGACGCTGCATGGCGTGGTCCATGGCATGCACCTCGTCGGTGCAGATTTGGTGCCCAAGTCCCCGCGAACCGCAGTGGATCATCACGCAGACCTGGCCGGCGCGCAGCCCGAAAGCCTTGGCGACCGGCTCGTCGAGCACCTCGGCGACATGCTGGACTTCCAGGAAGTGATTCCCCGAACCCAGGCTGCCCAATTGGTGGCGTCCCCGCGCCCGCGCGCGTTCGCTGACCGCCGCGGGGTCGGCCTCCTCGAACACGCCGCCATCCTCACAGCGGTCCAAGTCGAGCTGGGACCCGTCGCCGTGCTCGACCACATACCGGGAACCGCCGCGCAGCACCTGGTCCAACTCCTCGTCGCTTACCGGTGCGCGCACGGCGCCCGGCCCTGCACCACGCGGAATCCGTTTGCTCAACCGGTCCATGACTAATTTGCCGACTTTGGCGAACTCGCCTCTCTCGAGGTCGGCCGACAGCATTCGCACCCCGCAGGAGATGTCGAATCCCACGCCGCCGGGAGAGATCACCCCGCCGGCGCGCACGTCGGTCGCCGCCACCCCGCCGATCGGGAAGCCGTAGCCCAAATGGATGTCGGGCATCGCGTAGGAAGCTTCGACGATGCCGGGCAGAGTCGCCACGTTTGCCACCTGCCGCAGCAAGGGCTCGCGATTGGTCTCGGGCAGCAGCGACCGCGACGCGAAGATCACGCCGGGCACCCGCATGCCCCCGGATGGGTCGATCCGGAACCGAAATGGGGTTTCCTGCACTAATTTCATTGCCACTCCAGACAGGCGGCTCATCGCTGACGGCGTCGGTCAGCAGGCGGCCGGATGTGACTCGCAGTACGGCGTGGTCCCGGGAAACCGGTAGCGATGCGCGGCCACCCACCGATAGACCGCGTCCTGGATAAACCGCACGCCCGCAATCCGGTATACCACCAGCGGCAACTTGGTGCCGATCGCGGCCGACAGTGCTGCGTTGACGGCCTCAGCACCGGAGTAGACCACTCCCGAAGAGTCCAGCCACCGCACCGAATCGAGTAGCTGTGACTGCGGGATGTTCAGCCGCTCCGCAGCTGATGGGCTTTGCAGCGGCTCGATCTGCACATTGCCGGTTCGATTGAGTTTCAGCGCGAGGTTCGCCGACCGCGTACACATTCCACAGGCGCCGTCAAAGAACAGGATGCCTGACACATGCCCATCCTTCACCTCGCGGCGTCACCTGCCAACAACGTGAAGGTGTGACTACGTTACGTAGTAGTCGATGCGTTCGACCGGCCGGCAACGCAAACCGGCACTCACACATCTAGAACACGTTCTAATCTGTGCCGCATGGGATTCTTCAAACCTGAGCTGCCGCAGATCGACATGACCGAGTGGAGCAAAGGCACGCGCAGCGAGAAGATCCGGCCGATGGCCAGGCACTGGGCCGAGGTGGGCTTCGGGACGCCGGTCGCGCTGCATCTGTTCTACGTCGTCAAAATTGGTCTCTACATTCTGGGCGGCGGGCTGTTCGCCGTGACCACGGCGGGACTGGGAGGGCTCGCTGGGATCACGACCGTCGGCTCATGGTGGTCGGAGCCGATCGTTTTCGAGAAGGTCGTGCTCTACACCATGCTGTTTGAGGTGGTCGGGCTGGGGTGCGGCTTCGGGCCGCTGAACAACCGGTTCTTCCCGCCGATGGGCTCGATCTTGTACTGGCTGCGCCCAGACACGATCCGGCTGCCGCCCTGGCCGGATCGAATCCCGTTGACCAAGGGCACCGCCCGAACCCCGGTCGACGTCGCGTTGTATGCGGCCCTGCTGACGATGTTGCTTCTGTCCTTGTTTTCCGACGGCACCGGCCCGGTTCCAGCGCTGCACACCGACATCGGGCTGCTCCCGGTGTGGCAGGTCTGGGTCATCCTCGGGCTGCTCACCGTGCTCGGGCTGCGCGACAAGGTGATTTTCTTGGCCGCACGGGGCGAGGTCTATGCGTCGCTGGCGGTGACGTTCTTGTTCCCCGCAGTGGACATGATCGTGGCTTCCAAAGTGGTGTTCGTCGTGATCTGGATGGGCGCGGCCACCTCCAAGCTCAACCACCACTTCCCGTTCGTGATTTCGACGATGATGTCGAACAATCCGCTGATTCGGGCAAAGTCGATGAAACGGGCCTTTTTCGAAAGTTTCCCCGACGACCTGCGACCCGGTCGCCTGTCGCGGATCGTCGCCCATGGCGGCACCACTGTGGAGATGTGTGTGCCGGTGGTGTTGTTCTTCGCGCACGGCGGCTGGTTGACCGCGGTGGCCGCCGCCGTGATGGTGTGCTTTCACTTGGCGATCCTGACCGCGATTCCGATGGGAGTGCCCCTGGAGTGGAATGTCTTCATGATTTACGGGATCGGAGCACTCTTCGTTGCCTATGCCGATCTGGGGCTAGCTGACCTGAAACATCCTGTGCCGGTGGCGATCTTGTTCGCCGTCTTGGCCGGCATCGTGATTGCCGGCAACCTGTTCCCGCGCAAGATCTCGTTCTTGCCCGGCATGCGCTATTACGCGGGCAACTGGGATACCACGCTGTGGTGCGTCAAACCGTCGGCGGACGAGAAGATCAGTCGCGGGCTGGTGGCCATCGCGAGCATGCCGGCGGCCCAGCTGGAACGCTTCTACGGCAAGGACCGCGCGCAGATCCCGATGTATCTCGGATACGCCTTCCGCGCGATGAATACCCACGGCCGAGCCTTGTTCACGCTGGCGCACCGGGCTATGGCCGGGCAGAACGAGGACGACTACGTCATCACCGACGGCGAACGAATCTGCTCCACTGCCATCGGCTGGAATTTCGGCGACGGCCACATGCACAACGAACAACTGATCACCGCGATGCAGGAGCGCTGCCACTTCGAGCCCGGTGAGGTGCGCGTCGTGCTGCTCGACGCGCAACCCATCCACCGGCAAACCCAGGAGTACCGGTTAGTCGACGCAGCGACAGGCGAATTCGAGCGCGGCTATGTGCAGGTGGCTGACATGGTCACCCGGCAACCGTGGGACGACACCGTGCCGGTGCACGTGTACGAGCATCAAGGGCTGGACTCGCGCCGAGCGTGAAACTGTTGCAGCGACCCCTTGAGTCTGAGGCGTCTTTTACCGCAACAGTTTCACATTCGGCGAACTATTCCGGCTAGGCGACTTCTGCGCGCACCTTGGCCGCTGCCGCGACCATGTTCTGCAGCGACGCCGTGACCTCCTCGACGGTGCGGGTCTTCAGCCCACAGTCCGGATTGACCCAAAGACGCTCAGCGGGAACAGCTCTCAACGCCGCACGCAGCGAATTGGCGATCTCCTCGGTGCCGGGCACCCGCGGGGAATGGATATCGTAGACGCCCGGTCCCACGCTGTTGGCAAAGCCGGCAGCATTCAGGTCGTCGAGCACCTCCATGTGCGAGCGAGCCGCCTCGATCAGCGTGGCATCGGCGTCCAATTCGCTGATAGCGCCGATGATTTCACCAAACTCCGAATAACACAGATGGGTTTGGATATGCGTTGAGTCGGAGACCCCGGAGGTGGCCAACCGGAACGCGCCTACCGCCCATTGCAGGTAGGAATCTTGCTCGGCGCGGCGCAGCGGTAGCAGCTCTCGCAGCGCCGGTTCGTCGACCTGGATGATCGCGATACCGGCCGATTGCAGATCGACGGTCTCGTCGCGGATCGCCAGCGCGATCTGGTAGGCGGTGTCGGCCAGCGGCTGGTCGTCGCGCACAAACGACCACGCCAAGATCGTCACCGGCCCGGTCAACATGCCCTTGACCGGCTTGTCGGTCAGCGACTGCGCGTAGGTGATCCACTCGACCGTCATCGGATGCGGCCTTGACACGTCCCCGTAGAGAATCGGCGGGCGCACACAGCGGGTGCCGTAGGACTGCACCCAGCCGTTGTCGGTGGCGGCGAAACCGTCTAGCTGCTCGGCGAAGTACTGCACCATGTCGTTGCGTTCGGGTTCGCCGTGGACCAAGACGTCGAGGCCCAGCCGCTCCTGCAGCGCGATCACGTCGGCGATCTCGGCCTTCATCCGCCGCACGTACTCCGCCTCGTCGATCTCGCCCGAACGGAAAGCGGCACGCGCCTTACGGATCGCCGGGGTCTGCGGGAAGGAGCCGATCGTGGTCGTCGGCAGCGGCGGCAGGTGTAGCCGCGCTTTCTGCATTTCGCGGCGCTCGGCGGCATTGCCACGTTTGGCGCCAGAAGCCAGGATCGAGTCGATGCGGGCCCGGATCTGCTCGTTGCGCAGCCGCGGATCCGAACGGCGCGACGCTACCGCCGCATTGGAGGCCGCGATCTCGTCGGCCACCGCATCGCGTCCGTCCCGCAAGGCCCGCGCCAGCGTAACCACTTCGTGCACTTTCTCGGCGCCGAAGGCCAACCAGCTGCGCAGGTTGTCGTCCAACCCGGTTTCAGCGGCCAGCGTGTAGGGCACGTGCAGCGTCGAGCACGACGTCGAGACCGCCAGCGTGCCAACCGAACCCAGCAGAGTGGCCAGCCTGCTCAGCGCGGCTTCCAGGTCGGTGCGCCACACGTTGCGGCCGTCGACGATCCCGGCCACCAGGACCTTGCCGGCCAACTCCGGCACCGAGGCGACGGCAGTGCCCGCACCGGCGACCAAGTCGACGCCGATCGCCTCGACCGGTGTGCGGGCCAACGCAGCCAGGGCATCGCCTGGATCCCCGAAGTAGGTGGCGACATGGATTGCCGGGCGTTTGGCCACCGAACCCAGCGCGCTATACACCCGCTCGGCCAGCGCCGGCGCGTCGGCGCTGATGTCGGTCACCAGGACGGGCTCGTCGAACTGTACCCAGGCCGCGCCGACGTCGGCCAGTTGCGACAGCAGCTCGGAATACACCGGGACCAGCTCGTCGATGCGCCCGATCGGTGCGCCCCCGCCGTCCACCGCTTTGCTCAGCAGCAGGAAGGTGATCGGACCGACGATCACCGGACGCGCCGGAATACCTTGCTGCAAAGCTTCTTTCAGCTCGGCAACCACCTTGGCCGGGTTCAGCCTGAACCGGGTGCCGGGCGAAATCTCGGGAACAAGGTAGTGGTAGTTGGTGTCGAACCACTTCGTCATCTCCAGCGGCGCGATGTCCTCGGTCCCGCGCGCGGCGGCGAAGTAACGGTCCAGGTCGTCGTGCACCGTCTGCACCCGTGCGGGCAGCGCACCGACCATGACCGCGGTGTCGAGCATCTGGTCGTAGTAGGAGAAGGTGTTGACCGGCACCGAATCCAGGCCCGCCGCCGCCAATTGCGACCAGGTGTCGCGGCGCAGCGTCGCCGCGACGGACTCCAGCTCGGCTCGGCTGGTCCGTCCGGCCCAATATCCTTCGGTGGCGCGTTTGAGTTCGCGGCGCGGGCCGATGCGGGGTGCGCCGGTGATGGTGGCGGTAAACGGTTGAGCGGTCACTGTTCGTCCTTCACTCGCGACGGGGTGGTCACCGCCCGCGGACGCGCAGCCGATCAGGTCGCGGCGCATGCACTGCAACCGTTACGGCCAGGCGCCCATTCCACGAGGCGATGAGCCGCCGGACGCGGCGCATCCGGCACAACCGGCAGGTTTTCGGACTCGCAGGCGCGCACCGGCGGTGCTCCTAATGGCCGTCGCTTCCCAGTCGGGCGACCAGTGCTGATGACGGCGGTCGTTCCTGCATACCGCTGCGGGACAGTCCCGGATTCTCACCGGGTTCCCTCTCGCGAGGCAGAATCAAGCTGCCTCGCTCGATGCCGACATTGCCGGCAAACCAGCTGCGTAATCGAGGGTACTAGCCGGTCGCCAGCGCTTCGGCACCGGGGACGTCGCCGTCGCGGGGCAGGCGCCGCCGCCGTACCCCCGCGGTGAACCGCCCAACGGGTTGGTCAACAATCGAGGCACAACCTCATGTGAAGGAGATAGGTCATGGCTGAAGCCGTCATCGTCGAGGCAGTGCGCTCACCGATCGGCAAGCGCAACGGTGGGCTATCCGGCGTGCATCCCGCCGAGCTGTCCGCGCAGGTGCTCAACGGGCTGGTCGAGCGGGCGGGGATCGATCCCGAGATCGTCGACGACGTGATCTGGGGGTGCGTGATGCAGGCCGGGGAGCAGGCGCTCGACATCGCCCGCACTGCGTTGCTGACGGCGGGCTGGCCGGAAACCGTGCCCGGTGTCACCGTCGACCGCCAGTGTGGATCCAGCCAGCAGTCGATCCACTTCGCGGCCGCGGGCGTGGTCGCCGGTCACTACGACGTCGTCGTGGCCGGCGGTGTGGAGTCGATGTCGAGGGTGCCGATGGGCTCGTCATTGGCCAACGGCGGCAGGCCGTTCCCCGACGCTTTCCTGAGCCGCTACAACGGCGCGATCCCCAACCAGGGCATCGGCGCCGAGATGATCGCCGAGCAGTGGGGATTCGACCGCACCATGCTCGACGAGTTCTCCCTCGGCTCTCACGAGAAAGCTGCTGCCGCACAGGATTCCGGTGCGTTTGATGACCAGATCGTCGCGATCAAGGACCCGGACGGCAACGTGGTGCTCAAGGACGAGGGCATCCGCCGAGGAACGACGATCGAAAAGATGGCCGAGCTCAAGCCGGCCTTCAAAGAAGACGGTGTGATCCACGCCGGCAACTCCAGCCAGATCTCCGATGGGGCCGCGGCGGTGTTGTTCATGTCGGCGGAGAAGGCGAAGGCGTTGGGGCTCAAGCCGATCGCCAAAGTACACACTGCGACGCTGGCCGGCGCCAACCCGGTGATCATGCTCACCGCGCCGATCCCGGCCACCCAGAAGGCCCTGAAGAAATCCGGCCTGAGCCTGGACGACATCGGGACCTACGAGGTCAACGAGGCGTTCGCGCCCGTGCCGCTGGCCTGGCTGCGCGACATCGGCGCCGACGAGAAGAAACTCAACCCCAACGGCGGCGCTATCGCGCTGGGCCATCCGCTCGGTGGCTCGGGGGCACGTATCATGACCACGCTGCTCTACCACATGCGAGACAAGGGAATTCGCTACGGCCTGCAAACGATGTGCGAGGGCGGCGGACAGGCCAACGCCACCATCGTGGAGTTGCTGTGAGCGTCGCCGCGCTCGTCGAGCGACACGGCAACGTCATGGTCATCACGATCAACCGTCCCGAGGCCCGCAACGCCGTCAACGCCGCGGTCGGCACCGCCGTCGGCGACGCCCTCGAACAGGCACAACACGATCCTGAGATCAGGGCGGTGGTGATCACCGGCGCCGGCGACAAATCATTTTGTGCCGGAGCCGATCTCAAGGCGATCTCGCGGCGGGAAAACCTCTATCACCCTGATCATCCGGAGTGGGCATTCGCCGGTTACGTGCGTCACTTCATCGACAAGCCGACGATCGCCGCGGTCAACGGCACCGCGTTGGGCGGCGGCACTGAGTTGGCGCTGGCCAGCGATCTCGTCGTCGCGGAGGAACGGGCGAAGTTCGGTCTGCCGGAGGTCAAGGTCGGACTGATCGCCGGCGCCGGTGGCGTGTTCCGCATCGTGCACCAGCTGCCCCGCAAGGTCGCACTGGAGATGCTGCTGACCGGTGAGCCGATCAGCGCCGCCGAGGCGCTCAAGTGGGGTCTGATCAACCAGGTCGTTCCCGACGGCACAGTGCTAGAAGCCGCCTTGGCGCTGGCCGAGCGGGTCACCGTCAACGCGCCGCTGTCGGTGCAGGCCAGCAAGCGGATCGCCTACGGGGCCGATGACGGCGTCATCCCCGACGAGGAGCCGTGCTGGGCCCGCACTCAGCGCGAGTTCCGTGCACTATTGAAGTCCGAGGACGCCAAGGAAGGGCCTCTGGCGTTTGCCGAGAAACGCCAACCGGTCTGGAAGGCGCGCTGACGCAGTTCATTTCACTGCGCGAGGGCATTCACTACCCGACCGAAAACGCCGGGTAGCAGCGCGCACGCAGGCACGATGGCGCGCCGGGCCGGGCGGGGCGCACTGGCCAGCACCAGCCCGCGGGTCAGCAGCCGGTAGTTGCGGGTAATCCGCCGCCATGCCCTCTCATACGACCACGGGTCGTCATTGACGATGGCGGTCACGGCGGCCGCCGCTTGCCTGACGGCCAGGCTGATGCCCTCCCCGGTCAATGCGTCCTCGTATCCGGCTGCATCTCCCACCAACAACACTCGTCCGGCGACGCGGCGGGACACCACTTGACGCAGGGGCCCGCAGCCGCGGGCTGGCCCAGGCTGCGCGCCGCGCAAAAGGCTTGCCAGCCAAGGGAACCACGCCAGGTCGGGTCGATGCCGGGACAGGACTGCCACACCGACCAGGTCCGGTTCGACCGGTGTCACATACGCTTCACCCCAGGGTGACCAATGCACCTCGACGAGCTCCGACCAGACCGGCACGCGAAAGTGCCAGCGTACGCCGTAGCGCCGTGGCGTTCCGGCCACTGCGGTGATTCCCGCGGCCCGTCGGATCGGCGAATGCAGTCCGTCGGCTCCTACTAGCCATTTAGCGCGGACACCACCAGCGGCGACCCCGCATGCATCTTGCTCGACGGCGGTGACACGTGTCCGGATCCATTCGGCGTCTTGTTCTTTGGCGCGCGCCGCCAACGCGGCATGTAAGGTGGTGCGCCGCACGCCGCGGCCTGATCCGCTGCGGAACAACGCCTCTGCACGGCGCTGCTCGGTGACGTAGGCGATCCCGCGGAACGGCAGGCCAGCCGGGTCGACGCCCAGCGCCGTCAGCGCGGCCAGGCCGCCGGGCATCAGGCCCTCGCCGCATGCTTTGTCGATCGGGCTTTCTCGCGGCTCTGCGACGATAACCGAAAGCCCTTGGGCGCGCGCGTGTAACGCTGTGGCGAGGCCGGCCGGGCCGCCGCCGACCACCAGCAGATCAGCGTCATACGTCATGTGTAGCCCAGCGCCGCGTTCTCGACCCGGATACGTACCCTGAGCAACACGGCGTTGGCCAGTGTGAATGCGGACGCGGTCAACCACGCGGTGTGCACCAGCGGCAACGCCAGACCTTCAGCCACCACGGCCACGTAGTTGGGGTGGCGAAGCCAGCGATACGGACCGCGTCGGACCAGTGGGGCTTGCGGCACAACGATCACCAGGGTGTTCCAGCGCCGGCCCAGCGTTGTGACGCACCACCAGCGAAGGGCCTGGCTCAGCCCGACCACGCCGAGCGCCGGCCAGCCTAGCCACCCGATAAAGGGGCGATGCAGCAACCAAACCTCGACGACGCAGCCGAGCAGCAGCGCACTGTGCAGGGTGACCATCGCCGGATAGTGGTTGTGGCCGAACTCTTTTCCACCGTGAGCAAAAGCCCACCGCGCGTTGCGCTTGGATACGGTCAGCTCCACCAGGCGTTCGATGCCGACCAACAGGATCAGCAGGTAGTACACGGCCCAGGCCTACCAGCCGAGCAGGACGAGTTCCGAGCAGAACGCTGGCCCCATCGCGATCATCAGCCCGATAGAACCTGGCGGTGGCGGATCGGCCATGGTTGCGCGAAGCACGTCCAGCACCGACACTGACGAGAGATTGCCGTTGTCGCGCAACGACTTGCGGGTATGGTCCAGCGCGTTCGGGGGAAGGTCCAACACGTTTTCGACCGCCTCGATCACCCGTGGCCCACCCGGGTGGCACACCCAGGTCGATACGTCCGCGATGGTGAGCCCGTGGTCGGCGAGGAAGTTGCGGACATCTTCGGCGAGGTACTTCTCGGTGACGGTCGCGACTTCCACCGACAACACGATCTGGAATCCGTCACTGCCGATGCGCCAGCCCATGACGTCTTCGGTCTCCGGATAGATCCGGCTGCGCGTGGCTAAGACTCGGGGCCCGACCTGCTTTCGTTCGGCTCCGGTCGCGACCACCGCCGCAGCGCCGTCGCCGAACAGGCTGGACGCGACCAAGTTCGCTACCGAACGGTCCTGGCGCTGAATGGTCAGCGTGCACAGTTCGATGGCTAGCAGTGCGGCGACATGATCGGGGAACGCCCGCAGGTAGTCGTTCATGCGCGCGATTCCGGTGGCACCGGCGACACAACCCAGACCGAACAGCGGCACCCGTTTGACGTCGGGTCGCAAGCCGATTCGCGTGGCCAGCCGCGCCTCTAACGTCGGCACCGCGAGTCCGGTAACCGTGGTCGAAAAGATGATGTCGATGTCGACCGGTTTGACCTTGGCGGCATCGAAGGCCGACAGCAACGTGCGCTCACCGAGCTCGAGCGCGATCTCGATGAACGCGTCATTCGCCTCGGTAAATCCGCTCAGCTGGGCGTACCGCGACAGTGGCAATGCGTGGTGGCGGGCCTGAACCCCGCTGCTGGTGGTGAATCGGTAAAACTCCGGGCCGGCGAAACCCGCTAGTGTCGCGACGATCTCGTCTTGGCTGTGCCGGTGTGGCGGGAAGTCGACGGTAACCGCTGCGAGCGAAGGACTTGCCGGCATGTTGGCTCTCGGTGATTGCCGGCGAGGAGTCACCGAACCCATCCCGTCATGGTATCGAGGTAGGAGGTGTCCATATAGGAGTGACGGGCGCGCGTCGCGGCCAGTTCAATCCGAGGGCGTTTTGTCCACCGCCGGCCGGGCCGAACGGAATCCGCCACCGCCACCGGCCGTCGTCGCTAGGTTGGACGGTGTGCGGATTCTGGTGACCGGTGCCACTGGCTACATCGGGTCACGTCTTGTTACTGCGCTCCTTGCTGAAGGCCACGAAGTGGTCGCCGCCACCCGAAATCCGGCTCGTCTTCGTCGGCTGGGGTGGGTTGACGACGTCGCGCCGGTGGTGCTTGACGCATCCGATCCCGCATCGGCTCGTCACGCGTTCGCCGAGTGCGGGCCCGTCGACGTCGTGTATTACCTGGTGCACGCGATCGGCGAACCCGGATTCCGGGAGGTTGACCAAGCCGCGGCCGCCAACGTCGCGACCGCGGCCAGGGAAGCGGGTGTGCGTCGCATCGTCTATCTGGGCGGCTTCGTACCCGACGGCGACGATCTCTCCGAGCATCTGGCCAGCCGCGCCGAGGTGGCCGATGCGCTGACCGTGGAGGGGGGCCCCGAATTGGTATGGCTGGGAGCCGCGATGATCCTCGGTGCCGGGTCGACGTCGTTCGAGATGCTGCGCTACGTCGGCGACCGGTTCCCGATAATGCCGATGCCGGCCTGGATGGATAACCCGATTGACCCGATTTCGATCCGCGACGTGCTCTACTACCTGGTCGCTGCGGCCGGTTCTGAACAAGTAGCGGCCGGCGCCTATGACATCTGCGGTCCCGACACCACGTCCTACCGTGAATTGCTCAAGACGTATGCACGCATCGCCGGAAAATGGCACACGGGCCTGCCGGTCTGGGGTGTCGACACCGCGGTGGCGTCGCGATTGACCGCGGTGGCGCTGCCGGTTCCCGACGGGCTAGCCGCGGATCTGGTGGAGTCGCTGGCCCACCCGATGCTTGCCGCCGGTACCGGGCTGCGCGATCGGGTTCCCGACCCGCCCGGCGGCTTGCTGGCCGTCGACGCCGCGATCGGGCTGGCGTTGTCCAGTCCGCCGCCGCGGCCTGTCAACGCATTGGTTGATCCGCACCACCTCGCCGACAGCGACCCGGTGTGGGCTGGTGGCGACGCTCTGCGCCTCCGGCAGGTGGCGCGCGCGGTGACACCGCGCATTGCGCATCCGACGCTGGGGTTGGTGAACACCGTCCCGGGGCCGCTGGCGGGTGCGCTGCGAACCGGCCTCGACCTATTGATCACTCTCACGCCGAAGGTGCGCTCCGCATGACCGACCTGAACACCCGACCCGCCAGCAGCGCGCTGGACGAAATCCGTCGCGCCATCACCAATGTCGCTGTGCCACACCATGAACCGCCTTCGGTGGTGCGCCGTCGGCGCGTCGTGGTCGCGGTGGTTTTGGTGCTCGGCGCGGTGATGCTCGGCCTGTCGATGAGTCGCCATCCGGGCGAGGCAAGCTTTTACTGGCTGACCGCGGCATTGGCGGCGCTGTGGGTGATCGGGGCCTTCGCCTCCGGCCCGCTGCATCTGGGTGGCATTTGCTGGCGGGGCCGCAATCAGCGCCCGGTGATCAGCGGCGCGACCGTTGGCCTGTTGCTGGGGGGCGTGTTCGTAGCGGGCGGGGTAATCGCTCGCGAAATTCCGGCAGTGTCGGAGTTGATCACTCGAGTGCTGCAATTCGCCGACCAGGGTTCCTGGCGGTTGACCCTGTCCATCGCGTTGCTAGGGGCGATCGCCGAGGAGCTGTTTTACCGCGGCGCGCTCTACACCGCGCTGGGCCGCCGCCATCCGACCCTTGTTTCGACCTTCTTGTACGTCGCCGTCACCCTGGCCAGCCAGAATCTGATGCTCGGCTTCGCCGCGGTCGTGTTGGGCACGGTGTGCGCCTGGGAGCGCCGCGCGACGGGCGGGGTGCTGGCGCCGATACTGACCCACTTCGTGTGGAGTCTGGTCGTGCTGCTGGCACTGCCGCCGCTGTTCGGGTTTTAGACGCTGTCGGTGAAGGTCGGTGTGCGACGCTGCTGGAAAGCTGTTGCGCCCTCGATGAAGTCGGGTGATTTCAGCAGTACTGTCTGCCCCCGCAATTCTCGGTCGAGCGCGGCGTCGAGTTCGGTGAGGGTGGCTGCGTTGATGGCGTCTTTGGTCTTGGCGAATGCGACCGCGGGCCCGGACAGGAGCGTGCAGACTACTTTGTCGACCTCGGCGTCGAACTGGTCGGCGGGGTAGACGGCGCTGACCAGACCGGCCGCCAGCGCGTCGGCGGCCGGTAATCGCTCGGCGAGCAGCGCCATCCGCATGGCCTGGGTCCGGCCGATCGACGCGGCGACCAGCGCCGACGCACCGCCGTCCGGCATCAGGCCGACTTTGGTAAATGCGAGCATGAAAAACGCTGCGTCCGAAGCTAGTACGAGATCACATGCGAGAGCCAGTGATACCCCGACTCCGGCGGCGGGACCCTGTACGACGGCCACCACCGGTCGTGGCAGCGCCGTGATCGCCCGCACCGCGCGGTTGGCTTCCTCGATGATCTCGGTGCCCGGACCGCCGCTGCCTGACACGTCTTCGGCGCTCATCCCGGCACCGGAACAAAAGCCGCGGCCCGCTCCGCCCAGGCGGACCACCTTGACTCGCGAATCAGTGGCCGCGCGCTCCATCGCGTCGGCGATCCCGGCCAGCACCGGCGTGGTCAGCGAATTGAGGCTGTCGGGGCGATCGATAATCACCGACAGCACCCCGTCGGCGAGTGTGACGGACAGGCCTGCGACTGGTGTTAGCTCGTCGATCCCAGAGTTGATGGCGGTCATGGCCATCACCTTAGGTGACTTGAGATGACCGGGATGCGCGGCCATCGGGGGCGGCTGCGAAGATGCCACTGGGTAGAAGGAGGTCGCGAGATGGCTGGACCGCTAACGGGTCTGCGGGTGATCGAGCTGGCCGGCATCGGGCCGGGCCCGCATGCTGCGATGATTCTTGGTGACCTGGGGGCTGACGTCGTGCGCGTTGAACGGCCCACCGCGGCCAGCGGGCCGGTCCGCGACGCGATGCTGCGTAACCGCCGCTTCGTCACCGCCGACCTCAAGTCCGATGAGGGCCGCGAGTTGGTGCTGCGGCTGGTCGCGAAGGCCGACGTGCTGATCGAGGGTTATCGCCCGGGTGTCACCGAGCGGCTGGGCCTGGGCCCCGATGACTGCGCGCGGGTCAACGATCGACTGATTTATGCCCGGATGACGGGCTGGGGTCAGACGGGCCCCCGCAGCCAGCAGGCCGGTCATGACATAAACTACATCTCGCTCAACGGTGTGCTGCATGCGATCGGCCGGGCGGGGCAGCGACCGGTGCCGCCGCTGAATCTGGTCGGCGACTTTGGTGGCGGGTCGATGTTCTTGCTGGTCGGCATTCTGGCGGCGCTGTGGGAGCGGCAGGCTTCCGGCAAGGGTCAGGTCATCGACGCCGCGATGATCGACGGGTCGTCGGTGCTGATCCAGATGATGTGGGCGATGCGGGCGATGGGCATGTGGTCCGACGAGCGCGGTACCAACATGCTCGACGGCGGCGCGCCCTACTACGACACCTACGAATGCGCCGACGGCCGCTATGTCGCGGTGGGCGCGATCGAGCCGCAGTTCTACGCCGAACTGCTCAAGGGCCTGGGCTTGGACGACGCCGACTTACCCGGGCAGAACGACCGCAGCCGTTGGCCGGAACTGCGGACCCGGATCGCCGAGGTGATCGGCTCCAAAGATCGCGACCACTGGGCCACGGTGTTTGCCGATTCCGACGCCTGTGTGACGCCGGTGCTGTCGTTCGGCGAAGTCGAGACCGAGCCGCACATCACCGCCCGTCGCACCTTCTACCAGGCGGACGGCGGGCTGCAGCCGGCGCCTGCGCCGCGGTTTTCCCGGACGGTGCCAGACCAGCCCCGGCCAGCGGGCCCGCCGGGGTCTGACACCGAAGCGGTACTGGCCGACTGGGTATAGTCCGCGACCGATTGGTAGACCGAAAGCGCGTGACCGGCCACAAGAAAGGAACCGTGTGGAGATCAAAGACGCCGTAGCACTGGTCACCGGTGGTGCGTCGGGACTGGGACTGGCCACCACCAAATGCTTCCTTGACCTCGGCGCACAGGTGGTGGTGCTGGACCTCAGAGGTGAGGAAGTCGTGCGTGAGCTCGGGGAGCGCGCGCGATTCGCCCCGGCCGACGTCACCGACGAGAAAGCGGTGACGTCGGCGCTCGACATCGCTGAGTCCCTGGGGCCACTGCGCATCGTGGTCAACTGCGCCGGCACCGGCAACGCGATTCGGGTGCTGGGCAAGGATGGCGTCTTCCCGCTCGACGCGTTCCGAAAGGTCGTGGACGTCAACCTGATTGGCACGTTCAACGTGCTCCGACTGGGCGCTGAACGGATCGCGAAAACCGAGCCGGTCGGCGAGGAGCGCGGTGTGATCATCAATACCGCGTCGGTGGCGGCGTTCGACGGCCAGATCGGTCAGGCCGCCTACTCGGCGTCGAAGGGCGGCGTGGTCGGCATGACGCTGCCGATCGCCCGCGATCTGGCCAGCAAGGCCATCCGGGTGGTCACCATCGCGCCCGGGCTCTTCGATACCCCGCTGCTGGCCGGTCTGCCCGAGCCGGCCAAAGAATCGCTCGGCAAGCAGGTGCCGCACCCCAGCCGGCTGGGCAGGCCGGAGGAGTATGGCGCACTGGCCGTGCACATCGTCGAGAATCCGATGCTCAACGGCGAGGTCATCCGCCTGGACGGCGCCATCCGCATGGCGCCGCGATAACGCGGGAACGACTGGAAGCGGAAACGACTAGATCGTGGACGCGGCCCTTGCCCGGGCGCGTCCGGCGAGGGCGGCTCAGCTCGCGGTGGGCAGCGGCTGCCAGTCGTCGAGCTGCTCGGAGGTCTCACCCTCTACCAACATGTCGCCGTGGTAGAGAGCCTCGAAGTCAGCTTTGATGACGTCGGCACTCGAGTCGTCGATCCACATGCCTCGAGCGTATTGGTCACCATTAAGGAATCGGTGAGTCACGGTTCGGAAAACGTTGGCAATCTTACCGCCGGGTAGGGTCGACACGGCTTGGCCGCTGAACTGGTTGGGCGGTCCATTCGTGTCAAGACGAGCGGTGGCTGACGGGTGCCGTTGACACCCTTGACTTATCGCTGATAAGTTACCGCGGATATCGGATGGCGGGCGGCGCGACGATGTCGAGGGCCGAAAACCCCGACCGATGTCGGCGGTGGAAGGACCCGACGTGTTAGAGGGACTCGCCCGATTCGCCCTCGCCGCGCCACGGCGAATCATCGGCGTCGCTGCCCTGACCTTGGTTGCCGCCGCGATCTTCGGCCTCCCGGTCACCAAAACGCTGTCGGCCGGCGGGTTCCAGGATCCGACGTCGGAATCGGCACAGGCCATCCGGCTGTTGACCGACAAGTTTGGGCAGAGCGACCAAAAGCTGCTCATCGTGGTAAGCGCACCCGCCGGAGCGGATAGCCCGCAAGCCCGCCGCATCGGCACCGACATCGTGGGCGAGCTGCAGGGCTCGCCATACGTGTTCAACGTGTCCTCGGCGTGGACGTCGCCACCGCCGGCCGCGGCTGGGCTGGTCACCAAAGACGGCAAGTCGGGATTGATCGTCGCGAACCTCAAGGGTGGGGAGAACAACGCGCAAAAGTACGCCAAGGCGCTGGCTGACCAGGTGGTGCGCGGAATTCCCGGTCGAGACGGCGTGACCATCCGCGTCGGCGGCGTGGCGATGGTCTACGCCCAGATCAACCAGCAGAACGAGCGTGACCTGCTGCTGATGGAATCGATTGCCATCCCGCTGAGCTTCGTTGTGCTGGTGTGGGTCTTCGGTGGGCTGCTGGCGGCAGCGCTGCCGGTGATGCTGGGCGGATTGGCCATTGTCGGATCGATGTCGGTGCTGCGACTGATTTCGGTTACCACCGACGTGTCGACGTACGCGCTGAACCTGAGCACTGCGATGGGCCTGGCGCTGGCGATCGACTACACCCTGCTGATCATCAGCCGCTACCGCGACGAGCTGGGCGACGGTGCGCCGCCGGACCAGGCCTTGATCCGCACCATGGCCACGGCCGGGCGCACCGTGCTGTTTTCGGCGACCACCGTCGCGTTGTCGATGGCGGTGATGGTGGTGTTCCCGATGTACTTCCTGAAGTCGTTCGCCTACGCCGGCATCGCCACCGTGGCATTCGTGGCGGTGGCGGCGATCGTGGTGACCCCGGCTGCGATCGTGCTGTTAGGGCCGCGCCTGGATGCGCTGGACGTGCGCCGGCTGATGCGTCGGGTGCTGCGCCGGGCCGATCCGGCCCGCAAACCGGTGGAGCAGCTGTTCTGGTATCGCTCAACGAAATTCGTGATGCGCCGCGCGGTGCCGATCGGTGTGGCGGTGGTCGCGCTGCTCGTGCTGGCCGGGACGCCGTTTCTCGGTGTGAAGTGGGGGTTTCCCGACGATCGGGTGCTGCCGCGGTCGGCCTCGGCGCACCAAGTCGGTGACCAGTTACGCAACGATTTCGCCGACGACTCGGCGACCTCCGTGCCCGTCGTGATCCCAGACGCTCAAGGCCTGCGCCCCGGTGATGTCGAACGCTACGCCGCCGATCTGTCACGGGTGCCGGATGTGTCGGCGGTCACCGCCCCGACCGGAACGTTCGTTGCCGGCAAGCGCGTCGGACCGCCCGCCGCGGCCGCCGGATTCGCTGATGGCAGCGCGTTTTTGACGGTCGCCAGCACCGCGCCTCTGTTCTCACAAGCCTCGAACACCCAGCTGGACCGGCTGCACGCCGTGGCCGGGCCGCCGGTCGGCCCGTGCAGCTGGCCGGGCTGGCGCAGATCAACTATGACAGTGTCAACGCCCTGGTGACCCGACTGCCGCTGGTGTTGGGTTTGATCGCCGTCATCAGTTTCGTGCTGCTGTTTCTGCTCACCGGCAGCGTGGTGTTACCGCTCAAGGCGCTGGTGCTCAACGTGTTGTCGCTGACCGCGACGTTCGGGGCGCTGGCCTGGATTTTCCAGGACGGCCACCTGGGAGCGCTCGGGACGACGCCCAGCGGCACGCTGGAGGTCAACATGCCGTTGTTGATGTTCTGTGTGGCGTTCGGCCTGTCGATGGACTACGAGGTGTTTTTGGTTTCACGGATCCGCGAGTACTGGCTGCGGTCCGATCGCAGCCGGGCGGGCAACGACGAGAGCGTGGCGCTCGGGGTGGCGCGCACCGGCCGGGTGATCACGGCGGCGGCGCTGGTGATGTCGATATCGTTCGCAGGGTTGATCGCTGCCCAGGTGTCGTTTATGCGCATGTTCGGGGTCGGACTGATGCTCGCCGTGCTGGTGGACGCCACCTTGGTGCGGATGGTGCTGGTTCCGGCGTTCATGCACATTGTGGGCCGGTGGAACTGGTGGGCGCCCACACCGCTGCAATGGTTCCACGACCGGTTCGGCATCAGCGAATCCGCGGCCGCGAAACAGACGCCGCCAGCCGCTTTGCGAGCGGGGCGGCATCGCCGCGCCGACGTCGCGGCGGCCGACACGAACGGGAATGGGCAACGTTTTCGCGCATCGGTGAGGGACAGTGGTTAACGTGCCGATGAAAAGTCTGCGCCGATCGCGTGCGCCGCGGGGCTCAGGCGATCGCCTACGCGACGAAATCCTAGATGCTGCAACCGAATTGCTGTTGGAAACCGGGCACGCCAAGGAGGTGTCAATCCGGGCGGTCGCCCAGCGCGTCGGCGTCACCCCGCCGTCGATCTACCTGCATTTCGAGGACAAAGACGCCTTGCTGGACGCGGTCTGCGCGCGTTACCTGGCCAAACTCGATCAGGAAATGCAACGGGTCGCCGCCGGCGAACCGTCGGCGGTGGAGGTGTTGCGCGCCCAGGGGCTTGCCTACGTCCGGTTCGCCCTCGAGACTCCGGAGTTGTATCGGATCGCCACCATGGGGGAGTGGCGGTCGGGCAGCGATGTCGACGCGACGCTGGACAGCTCGGCGTTTCAGCACATCCGTGACACCGTGCAGACTTTGATGGACGAGAACATCTACCCGCCGGGTGATCCGACGACGGTGGCCCTGCAACTGTGGAGCGCCGCGCACGGGGTGGCGGCGTTGCTGATCGCCAAGCCGCACCTGCCATTCGGTGATGCGGAGGCGTTCGCGGACCGGGTGCTGGGCGCGGTGTTCTGGGGGCACCTAGTGGCTGGGATCGTCGGCCCGGATACCGCGCCTCAGCAACTGCTTGACCGGCTGATGGTAGCTGACCGGTCGCAGGGCTCGCCGGCATAACGCCGGCAGCGGCGATTCTCGCGGCGCCCAGGCTGCGGCCCGGCACCGAAGCGGCGGCGTGCGGATGAGCCGCGACGTGTGGGTCTACGTCAGCAGGGCAGGCAGCCGCTGCAGCAATCCCGGCAGCGCCTGACTAGCCGTTTCGCGAAGCGAGATCGTCGCGCTGCCCGACAGCGGTGTCGGCTCGGGATTGACCTCGACGACGGTCGCGCCGCGCGCCAGCGCGAGCTCGGGCAGGCTCGCCGCCGGGTAGACGATCGCCGAGGTGCCCACCACGACCAGCACGTCGGCTGCCTGCGTGGCCTCGACCGCGCGCTGCCAAGGCTCTTCGGGCAGCGGCTCGCCGAACCACACCACGTCCGGCCGGATCAGGCCGCCACAGCCGCAGGTCGGCGGTTCCATTTCAAGTGCTGGTTCCGACATTTCCAGCAATTTACCCGTGTACGGCAAAGCGCAGCTCGCACAACGAAATTCAAAGATGCTTCCGTGCACATGGTGAACAGGTGAACTGCCGGCGCGCTCGTGCAAGTTGTCGACGTTCTGTGTGACGACGGTGACCTCGGCGTGGTCTTGCCAGCCGGCTATGGCGCGATGCCCGGCGTTAGGTTCGACGCAGCTCGCCAGGTAATGCCGCCACAGATACCAGCCCCAGACCCGGTCGGGATTTTGCAGCCAGCCGTCGATGCTGGCCAGCTCGTAGGGGTCGAACCGAGCCCACAGCCCGTTCTTGTCGTCGCGGAAAGTCGGCACGCCACTCTCCGCCGAAATTCCCGCCCCGCTGAGCACCGTAATCCGCACCCTGCCAACATAGCGCCTGCGAGATACTGAACTAGTGGAGCTGGGGGAATCGGTACGGCTTGACGCGAAGGCGGGTAAACCGCTGTTCGACCAACTCCGAACCCAGCTTATTGGCGAAATCCGAGCCGGCCGGTTGGCGCCGGGGACCCGGTTGCCGACAGTTCGTGAATTGGCGGGCCAGCTACACCTTGCCGTCAACACCGTGGCTCGCGCGTACCGCGAATTGGAAGGGGCAGGAATCGTCGAAACCCGAGGACGTTTCGGCACTTTCGTCGCCAGGGCTGATCCGGCCGACGCGGCGATGGCGGCCGCGGCCCGGGCGTACCTCGACACGGCCCGCCGGCTGGGCCTCGGCAAAGACGACGCGATTCGTTATCTCGATGCGGCGCCCACCGACTGAAGCGGACCTTATTTGCCCGCCATCTGCAGCACCTTGGTCAGCGTGCGTAGGTTGCGGGTAGTCGTCGACGACTTGTAGCGCGGCTTACCCATGGCCTTGCCGATGGTGCTGTCCAGCGTGGCGCCCTTGGCGACCTGCCAGTAGATGACGCCCGCCAAGTCGGGGCCACGGCTGATCTTCTCTCCGGGCCCGGCCTGCAGCGCGGCAAGTTCGTCAAACACGGCGCGGTCGCTGACGAACGTGACATAAGACTGGTGTGCGGCTCGGTCGGGTTCGAAGGGATAGCCGTCGACGATCGCGCGCACGGTGTCGATGTCGTAAACCAGCACCCACGCGTCGTAGCCGAACTTCTCGCGTAACACGGCTTCGGCCTTCCCGCGCACCACACCAGCGTCGGAAGGCGACTCCAGCAGCACGTTGCCGCTGGCCAAGAGCGTGCGCACGGCGCTAAAACCCGCGGCGGAAAGCGCCGCGGCCACCTCGGCCATCTTGAGGTTGACGCCGCCGACGTTGACGCCGCGCAGAAAAGCCGCATAGTGCGTCATGTGTACTCCAGCAAGCGAATTGCCGTCGACCGCGGCCACATAGGGCGATCGTAGCGATGCGGCGAGCGAACCGGGACCGGTCACTGACGTAGGCTTTCGGCATGGGACGCCACGTGTTCGACGACAAGCTGCTGGCCGTCATCAGCGGGAACTCCATCGGTGTACTGGCCACCATCAAGCGCGACGGGCGTCCCCAGCTGTCGAACGTGCAGTACTACTTCGACCCTCGCAAACTCGTCATCCAGGTTTCGATCACCGAACCGCGGGCCAAGACCCGCAACCTGCGCCGTGATCCCCGGGCGTCGATCTTGGTCAGCGCCGACGACGGGTGGGCCTACGCCGTCGCGGAGGGCACCGCGGAGTTGACGCCGCCGCCGCCGCGCGTGACGACGCTACCGTCGAGGCGCTGATCACGTTGTACCGCAACATCGCTGGCGAACACCCGGACTGGGACGAGTATCGCGAGGCGATGGTCACCGATCGGCGGGTGCTGCTGACATTGCCGATCACGCACGTGTACGGCATGCCGCCCGGCATTCGCTGAGCCGAGGTCAGCGAAGCCGCTTTCGCCGCGCTAGGCTGCCGTCATGGCTGCATCGAAGCCCGGCCCCGACTCCACGTTCGACGACGAGACCAAGCGCAAATTCCGCGAAGCCCTGGACCGCAAGAAGGCAAAGGCGGCCTCCGGATCGGACCACAAAGACGCCGGCGCCAAGCAGCCGCGGGCTCACGGGCCTGTGGAAAGTCGCCGGGAATTTCGGCGCAAGAGCGGCTAGTCTGCTTTGCTAGTGAGACCGAAAAATACTGCGGGAACGACAAATTCGACCGCTGTAAGCACGTCTTGGAACCAGTGCGGCTGGCCGTTTAAGACCCGGGAGAGCACTCGCCCCACACCTCCGGCGAGCATCACCGCGGCCAGCAACCGCACGTCGTCGGCGCGGATGGGTGACTTTCGCGCCGCGCGCATCCAGGCGATGCCGTAGCCAGCGAAGACGGCGGAGTAAAACCGCTCTCGCGAGTCGACCGTCGCGTTGGCGTCTGTGGCGCCGGGAACCGACGCTGTGCCGAGGGCGAAGTGGTAGGCCCCGATCGCGATGCATGACACCCCGGTACCCGCTGTCAAATGCCTCAGGGATCGAGCGCACGGCGTGCTGAGGGCAGTAGGGCCAGCCATCTCAGCGGTTCCTTTCGCAACTGGGAGCGATTGCGGCACAACCATAAAAGCTAAGTTGACTACTGTCAACTTAGGCCGAACGTCGTGTCTGCCGATGCTTCCCCTCACGAATCTGTCGAGGGTAGACGGCTGTCAACTAACATCTGCGTGTGCCCACCCAACGCCGTCTGGGCCCCGAGCTGCGCCGCGAACACGTGATCGACGCCGCGGAGCGGATCTTCGCGGCACAGCCATACGAAGACGTGACCATGGCGGCCGTCGCCGCAGAGGCCGGCATATCCCGGGCGCTGCTGTACCGGTACTTCCCGGGTAAGCGCACACTGTTCGCCGCGGTGTACCGTCGCGCAGCCGAGCGGCTACTCGACGGTGTTCGCCTCGGCCCGCAAGCGCCGCTCGAAGACCAGATCGCCAGCGGGCTAGACGCCCACCTGGACTACTTCTTGGCCAACCGCAACACCGTGCTGGCGGCCAACCGGACATTGGCCACCGACCCGGCTGTCCAGGACATCATCAACGCGGAGCTGGCCGCATTGCGCGACCGAATCGCCGACGCTGCTGACCTCGAACCTGCTGCGCGCCAACGGCTTTCCGCCGTCATGATCAGCTGGTTGGCATTTGTCCGGGTGCTGTGCGTGCAGTGGCTGGCCGACGGACAGTTTACCCGCGATGAGGTCCGGGGCCTGTGCATCGACGTCCTCAACGCGGTGATGCCGACGCGGCTTTAAACTAAGCCTAAATCCGTGGATGGTTCCGGTGATTTGATCGGCGTGTGAACAGCGAAAATGCCTTCTGAACTGGGACAATACGAGTGCTGAGGCCGCATTTGTCCATAGTCCGGGAAGGCACTTTCGATGCACTCATCGTATACGTTCACCACCGGATCGGCGGTGTTTGACGAGCAGAATCTGCTGTCGGCGGCCGGGTTGGTGCCAGTGCTGGAACTGGCTGAGCAGACCGGTCTTTCGGAATTGATCAACGAGCGCGTGGATCTGCCGTCGACTCGGGTGAAGTCCGGCGCGGTCAACCCGGCTGGCAAGCTGACCTCGATCGTCGCCGGGATGATGTGCGGCGCGGACAGCATCGATGATGCCAATGTGCTGCGCGCCGGCGGCACACCCCGGGTGTTCAACGAGGTATATGCCCCATCGACGTTGGGGATCTTTTTGCGCGAGTTCACCTTCGGGCATACCAAACAACTCGCCGCAGTGGCCCGCGAGCATCTGATCGCACTGGCGGCGCGCACCCGCTGCTGGCTGGCGCCGACGAGCGGATGTTTTTGGACATCGACTCGCTGCTGCGCCCGGTCTACGGCCACGCCAAGCAGGGCGCCTCCTTCGGTCATGCCAAGATCGCCAGCCGCGCGCTGCTGCGGCTGGGCCTGTCCCCACAGATCACCACCATCTCCACGGCGACCGCCGCGCCGGTGATCGCCGAGGCGCAGCTACGGAGCGGCAAAGCCGCCTCCGGGCGCGGTGCCGCATACCAGCTCAAGCAGGCGATCACCACCGCGAAAGCGATCAACCCCGACGCGCCGATCCTGGTGCGCGGCGACTCAATGTTTGGCACCAAGAAAGTGATCACCACCTGCATTCAGCGAGGCGCCGAATTCTCCCTGTCGATCAGCCGCAACAAGCGCATCAACGCCGCGATCGCCGCCATCGACGAGGCCGCCTGGACCCCGGTGCACTACCCGGGCGCGGTCGAAGACCCCGACACCGGGGCGTTGATCTCCGATGCCCAGGTCGCCGAAACCCCCTACACCCTGCGCCTGGCCCGCGGCCGAACACTGACCGTGCGGCTGGTAGTGCGCCGGGTCAAAGACGCCCGCCACCTGGATGCGTTGTTTCCGGTGTGGCGCTATCACCCGTTTGTCACCAACTCCGCGCTGCCGGTCGACCAGGCCGATATCACCCACCGACGCCACGCCATCATCGAAACCACCTTCGCCGATTTAATCGACGGCCCACTGGCACACATCCCGTCGGGGCTGTTCGCGGCCAACTGCGCCTGGCTGGCCTGCGCGGTGATCGCCCATAACCTGCTGCGCGCCGTCGGCACCCTCGCCGGTGGCCACCATGCCGTGGCCCGCGGGGCTACCCTGCGCCGCGACCTGATCAACATCCCGGCCCGCTTCGCCGCCCCGGCCCGCAAACCAATGCTGCACCTACCCGCCCACTGGCATTGGCGAGCCAGATGGAAGGCCCTGTGGCACAACGTCATCGGTTACCCGATCGCGCAACCCCGCGCCGCCTGACCCCACCTTCCAAGCCCTGTCCGCCCCGCCATCCCAGGCCCGACCCAAGGAACCCAAAGGAAAGCTGGTACAGGCCAGCGGATCACCCACGCCCCACCGCGCCACACTCGGCCGCATCCCAAAACAACCGCGTCGACGGCAACACGAAATCACCCATCCACGGATTCAGGCTAAGCGGGTGCCCAAACTGCAGCTCGCTCAGGACGCGGCCGCCGACGCGCTGCTGAGTTCAAACCCTTTCGCGTTGCTGGTGGGGATGCTGCTTGACCAGCAGGTGCCGATGGAGACCGCTTTCGCGGGGCCGAAGAAAATCGCCGACCGCATGGGCGGCTTCGACGCGACCGAGATCGCCAACTACGACCCGGGCAAGTTCGCTGCATTGTGCTCGCAGCGGCCTGCCATCCACCGCTTTCCGGGTTCGATGGCCAAACGCATCCAGGAGCTGGCGCAAGTGATCGCGGACCGTTACGCCGGTGACGCGGCCGCCGTGTGGACCGCCGGTGACCCCGACGGCCCCGAGCTGCTGAGACGGCTCAAGGGGCTGCCCGGCTTCGGCGAGCAGAAAGCACGTATTTTCTTGGCGTTGCTGGGCAAGCAATACGGCGTCACCCCGGAGGGCTGGCGGGCGGCGGCAGGCGACTACGGCAAGTCCGGGACGCACATGTCGGTTGCCGACGTCGTCGACGCCCGCTCGCTCGCGCAGGTGCGATCACACAAAAAGCAGATGAAGGCAGCCAAGACGGCGGCTCCGACGCTGAGGCGAAAGGTGGCAACGTGAAGACACACCTAAACTGTCCGTGCGGCGAGGCGATCGTGGGCAAGGACGAAGACGAGCTGGTCGAACTGACCCAGGCGCATCTCGCCGACGCGCATCCCGGTCTTGAGTACGACCGCGACGCGATCCTCTTCATGGCGTACTGAGTCGTCCTCCTGCCGCGCGCGTACCTACTTCGCCCGCTCGCGGCCAAGGCGCCAGACGAACGCTACGGCACCACCGTCGAGCCGATGGTGGGCATGAACTGGCACTGCTTGTCTTTGGTCGTGACCTGCCCGAAGATCGTCGACATGATGCTGCCCGACCCAGTGTCGGCGATGGCGGTCAGGGTGGTCGGCCCGTCCGGATTGATGTCGGGGCGCGGTTTGAGCGTCGCACTGCCCGACTTGCCGGTGGTGAGGTTCACCCAGGTCACGTTCAGCGGCAGCTTCTGCACCTCGGCGGGCCCCGGTGTGCCGATCGCGGTGAACACGTAGGCGGTTTGGCCGGGACCGGGGCCGGGCGCAGGGATCTTGGCGGGGCCCGCGACCGACAGCGCGGTCGCGATGGAATTGCTGCCATCGGCCAGGCATCCGGTGCCGATAGACGGGTACATGAAGTCCTGGGTGGGCGGAGAGTCCGGCCCGAAACCAGGGGCCGCGGCGGTTTCGGCGGGCGCGGGGCCACCCGGCGCGGGTGTGGGCGTCGGAGCAGCGGCGGGTGGCGGCGCCGGCGCGACAGAGGCTGCCGCAGGGGGCGGGCCGGCGGCATGGGCGGGGTCGATCCCGGTAGGCAGGTGTGCCTGAGTGCCCGGTTCTACGCCGGGCGCTGGCACGTGGGCCGCCGGAACACCGGGACCGGCGGGGTCCTGCACGAACTGGTTCACCGCCGAGGCAACGCTTTTCGACTGGTCCGGGGCGCTGGGATTGTGAGAGAACACCGACGCCGCCGCCATCAGCAGCTGTGTTGCCTGCTCAGGGTTGGCTGCGGCCTGCTGGATGATCGGACTTAGCTGGGTTATCGCCGGCAGCCCCGGGAGTTGTTGGGACGGTATCGGTTGCGGTGGCACCGGTTCGGCTGCAACGCGGGGACATAGCGCTAAACCGACGGTCGAGGCGATGGCCACAGCGGCGAAGCCGCTGCCCAACTTGCAGGTGCTTGGCACGGTATCCTCCCCGGTTCGTGGTGGGTCAGCGGGTTGGTCAGGGCAGCGCCGACAGCGGCACTAACAGCGGGTTGGAAGCCGGTGCCATGGTGGATATCGGTGTGGGCGGCTGGGCGATGCTGCGCGGAATCGGGACGCCGCCGGGCGTCAGCGAGGCCAGATCGCCCGGGAGCGAAACCTGTTGGGGGAGCGGCACCGGCAAGAACGGCACGTTGGGCAGGCTGACCTTGGCGTTGGGCAGCAGCTGCGACGGCCCCGTCGCCGGGGTGGCCGCGGTCGTCCCCGGCAACACCGACGTCATCCCCGGGACAGCGGCCGCTGTCCCAGGAAGCGCCGACGTTGCGGCCGGGGCGAGGGCGGTCGCGCCGGGAACGGCCGCAGGTCCGGGCTGCGGAACCTGGATCGCTGCGCTGGCCAGCGGTGGCGGCGTCGGGGGTGTCGGTTGGGTGCCGGTGAGGGCCGTCGTCAGGTTCTGCAGAACCTGGGGCGCATTGGCCGCCGAATTAGCCAGCTGCTCACCGATATTGGGAGCCGGCGCCGGCTGCCCCGTGTCGGCGTTGGCGGTGCCTAACAGGCCGCCCGTGAGCAGCGCGGCCAACGAGGCCACCACAACCGCGGTGGCGCGTAACACAGTCCAGATGGTCGACATGGCTCTCCCTGATTCTTGGCGACGGGTCCCGGGCCGATACTTCGCGCGATACCAAAGTGACTCAAGTGACACATGTGGCGGTTATTCGATCGTTACCCAGCTGATCGGTTGCGGTGACCGGCGCGCCGTCGTGGGGGCAAGCCGCCGTCAGGTCGATAGTTGATCGCTAAAGTCGGGCAGATAGACACCACCGCGGCCGCCCCGGCGGCAACCACCATCCGCCGGCAGGCGATCCCCCTGGGAGCTGCCGCGCCGGTGCTGCTGTGCCTGAGCGTCGCGGCCCGCCTGGCCTGGACCTACCTGGCACCCAACGGCGCCAACTTCGTCGACCTGCACGTCTACCTCGGCGCTGCGGCCACCCTCGACCATCCGGGCAGCCTCTACAGCTACGTCTATGCCGACCAGACACCGGATTTCCCGCTGCCGTTCACCTACCCCCCGTTCGCCGCAGTGGTCTTCTACCCGCTGCATTTCCTGCCGTTCGGCCTGGTCGCGTTCCTGTGGACGGTCGGGACCATGGCCGCGCTGTACGGCGTGGTCCGCATCAGCCAGCGCTTGCTCGGCGCGCCGCCGACAGCGGCCGACGCGGGGCCATGTGCTGGACCGCGGTATCCATCTGGATCGAACCGCTGCGCAGCACGTTCGACTACGGTCAGATCAACGTCCTGCTGGTGCTGGCCGGGCTCTGGGCCGTTTACACCACACGCTGGTGGTTATCGGGCTTGCTGGTCGGACTGGCGGCCGGGATCAAGCTGACCCCGGCGATCACCGGCCTCTACTTCATCGGCGTACGACGTTGGGGCACGGCGGTATTCTCCGCGGTGATCTTTGCGGCCAGTGTCGCGGTGTCGACACTTGTGGTGGGGGACCAGGTCCGCTACTACTTCACCGACTTGATTCGCGACACCGACCGGGTTGGGCCGATCTGCACGACGTTCAATCAGTCCTGGCGCGGGGCCATCTGCCGGATCTTCGGTCACGACGCCGGCTATGACCCGCTGGTGCTGGCGGCGATCCTGCTTACCGCGGTACTGGCCCTGCTGGCATGGCGGGTACTGAGCAGCGGCGTCGGCGCGCCGGACCGGTTGGGCATGGTGCTGGTGGTGGAGTTGTTCGGGCTACTGCTGTCACCGATCTCATGGACCCACCACTGGGTATGGCTGGTGCCGTTGATGGTGTGGCTGTTTCACGGCCCGCTCTCCGAACGCCGCGGCGCGCGGATTCTGGGCTGGGGCTGGCTCGCGCTGACCATCGTCGGTGTGCCGTGGCTGCTGAGCTTCGCGCAGCCGACGATCTGGCAGGCCGGCCGGCCGTGGTATCTGGCCTGGGGCGGCCTGGTCTACATCGTGGCCACGCTGGCCACGCTGGCCTGGATCGCCCTGAGCGGACGGCGGACGGTCAGCTCGGGGTCCCGATAATCCCGTTGATGTCGCGCGCCATTGCTATGTCGTTTTGGGTGATGCCGCCCTCGGCATGCGTCACCAGCATGAAAGTGACTGTCCGCCAACGAATGTCAATGTCCGGATGGTGATTTTTGGCCTCCGCGTGCTCGGCTACCCGGCGCACCGCGTCGATGCCGGCCATAAATGACGGGAACTTGACCGACCGGCGCAGCACACCGCCTGCTCGTTCCCAGCCGTCGAGGTCTGGGAGTGCGGCGTCGACTTGCTCATCGGTTAACACAGCCATGCATCGACGGTACCGTCAGTCCACGATGCCGAACCAGATCATCGTCGCCGGAGCCGTCATCGCCCACGGCACACTGCTGGTGGCACAACGGGATCGCCCTCCGGAATTGGCCGGGCGCTGGGAACTACCCTGCGGCAAGGTCAGGGCAGGTGAAACCGAGCCCGACGCGCTGGCGCGCGAACTGGCCGAAGAACTCGGCGTCGAGGTGGCGGTCGGCGAGCGGTTGGGCGGCGACATTGATCTCGACGCCACGGCGACGCTGCGGGCCTATCGGGTCGAGGTGATCCGTGGTCGGCCCCACCCTCGCGATCACCGCGCGCTGCGCTGGGTCACGGCCGCCGAGCTGCATACCGTGGACTGGGTACCGGCCGACCGGGGATGGCTGGCAGCCTTGGCCGAGGCCCTGTAAACGGTCAAGCGGGCCGGTGCCAGCAACCATAGCCGCCACGCCCACAGGGTTCTTGCAGCAAAGACACAGGAATGTCGAAGGTGCGATTTGTGACCTAGTTTTTACAGCGCCATACAAAACATTTACGCCGAGTTACCGCTGTGTTAGCAGCGCTGATGCTTTCCTGTACGGCGTGGGTATGGCTTCCAGCCCTATTACCGGCGCGTTTCGACGCGGCGTCGCGGTGCCGGCGATCGGCCTCATCGCTAACAGCGCCTCGACTGCCAGCATGGTCCTCCCGCAACCCACCGCCTATGCTTGTGGGTGGTCGCTGACCAGCGCGGGGGCTGAGGCACATGGCCATGCCGGTACCTGGTCGGCCGGGTCGGCGAGGTCGCCGTCGAATCTCGCTGACCCATCCCGGATACACCGCAACGGGGTTGCCCGCCCAAGGCCGTTAGGCCCGAGCGCGCCGCGACGTGTAAGGAGGTCCACACGTGACTGTGACACCGCAGGTTGGAGGGCCTCTCGAGGAGTTGCTCGAGCGCTGCGGGCGGTTCTTCACACCCGGTGAAATCTCCAAGGACCTGCGCACGGTCACGCGCCGTGGCGGCCGCGACGCCGACGTGTTCTACCGCGACCGCTGGAGCCACGACAAGGTGGTCCGCTCCACCCACGGGGTCAACTGCACCGGGTCGTGCTCGTGGAAGATCTACGTCAAGGACGGCATCATCACCTGGGAGACCCAGCAAACCGACTACCCGTCCGTCGGCCCCGACCGGCCGGAGTACGAGCCGCGCGGCTGTCCCCGCGGCGCATCGTTTTCCTGGTACAGCTATTCACCGACCAGGGTCCGCTACCCGTACGCGCGCGCGGTGCTCGTGCAGATGTTCCGGGAAGCCAAGGCCCGCCTCGGCGACCCGGTGTTGGCATGGGCCGACATCCAGGCCGACCCGGAGCGCCGCCGCCGCTACCAGCAAGCTCGCGGCAAGGGTGGCCTGGTCCGGGTGAGCTGGGCCGAAGCCACCGAGATGATCGCCGCCGCGCATGTGCACACGATCAAGACCTACGGCCCGGACCGGGTCGCGGGCTTCTCGCCCATCCCGGCGATGTCGATGGTCAGCCACGCAGCCGGCTCACGTTTCGTCGAGTTGATCGGCGGCGTGATGACGTCGTTTTACGACTGGTATGCCGATCTGCCGGTGGCCTCGCCGCAGGTGTTCGGTGACCAGACCGACGTTCCGGAGTCCGGAGACTGGTGGGACGCAGCGTATTTGATCATGTGGGGCTCCAACGTTCCGATCACCCGAACACCCGACGCGCATTGGATGGCCGAGGCCCGCTACCGCGGCGCCAAGGTGGTGACGGTCAGTCCGGACTACGCCGACAACACGAAGTTCGCCGACGAGTGGATGCCGTGCGCGGCGGGCACGGACGCTGCGCTGGCCATGGCGATGGGCCACGTGATCCTCTCCGAATGCTATGTGCAGCAACAAGTTCCATTCTTCACGGACTATGCACGCCGTTACACCGACCTGCCGTTTCTGATTAAGCTGGAGGAGCGCGGCGACGCGCTCGTTCCCGGGAAAAACCTCAGCGCCGCCGACATTGGCCAAACGGTGGAGAACGCGGCCTTCAAGCCGGTGGTGTTGGACGAGGCCACCAACTCGATTGTGGTGCCCCACGGCTCAATCGGATTTCGCTACGGCGAGGACGGCCTTGGAAAGTGGAATCTGGACCTCGGTGACGTGACACCGGTGCTGAGCGTGGAACGCGCGCACGCGACCAACGGTGAGCGCACCACCGCGCTAGTACGACTCCCCAGCTTCGACACCATCGACGGGCACGGCGAAACCGTCGCGCGCGGCGTGCCGGTGCGCCGGGTTGGCAGCCACCTGGTATGCACGGTGTTCGACTTGATGCTCGCCCACTACGGGGTCGCGCGTTCCGGGCTGCCCGGCGAGTGGCCCACGGGATACGACGACCCCGGCCAGCCGTACACGCCGGCCTGGCAGGAGCCGATCACCGGAGTGGCGGCCGCGCAGGCCATTCGGGTAGCGCGAGAATTCGCCCGCAGCGCCGAGGAATCCGGCGGGCGATCGATGATCATCATGGGTGGCGGGATCTGTCACTGGTTCCACGGCGACGCCATCTACCGGGCGGTGTTAGCGCTGCTGATGCTGACCGGATCGATGGGGCGAAACGGCGGTGGGTGGGCCCACTACGTCGGCCAGGAGAAGGTGCGACCGCTGACCGGGTGGCAGACGATGGCGATGGCCACGGACTGGTCACGGCCACCCCGGCAGGTGCCCGGTGCCTCCTATTGGTACGCCCACACCGACCAATGGCGCTACGACGCGTACGGCGCTGACAAGCTGGCCAGCCCGATCGGACGCGGCCGGTTCGCCGGCAAGCACACCATGGATCTGCTGGCCGCCGCCGCGGCGATGGGATGGAGTCCGTTCTACCCGCAATTCGACCGGTCCAGCCTCGACGTGGCCGACGAAGCCCATGCGGCAGGCCGGGACGTCGGCGAATACGTGGCCGAACAACTCGCGCAGCGCAAGCTGAAGCTCGCGGTCACCGATCCCGACGACCCAGCCAACTGGCCGCGGGTGCTCACCGTGTGGCGTGCCAACCTGATCGGCTCGTCAGGCAAGGGTGGCGAATACTTCTTGCGGCATTTGCTGGGAACGGACTCCAATGTGCTGGGCGAACCGCCCCAAGAAGGGGTTCGGCCTACAGATGTCGCCTGGGACAAGGAAATTCCGGAGGGCAAGCTCGACCTGATGATGTCGATCGACTTCCGGATGACGTCGACGACGTTGGTGTCCGACATTGTGCTGCCGGCCGCGACCTGGTACGAGAAGGCGGATCTGTCCAGCACCGACATGCATCCGTATGTGCATGCGTTCAGCCCGGCTACCGACCCGCCATGGGAAACACGTTCGGACTTCGAAGCTTTCGGTGCGATCGCCCGGGCCTTCAGCGCGATGGCCAAGCACCATCTGGGCACCCGCAACGACGTAGTGCTCACCGCGCTGCTACACGACACCCCGGATGCGCTGGCCTATCCCGATGGTCACGAACGTGTTTGGTTGCACAGCGGCGAGGTGCCGGTGCCGGGCAAGACCATGAGCAAGCTGGCCGTGGTCGAGCGGGACTATGGCGCGATCTACGACAAGTGGGTGACGCTGGGTCCGCTGGTCGAGAAATTCGGGCTGACCGTCAAGGGCTTCACGGTGCATCCCCTCCAAGAGGTCGAGCAACTGGCCGCTAAGTTCGGTGTGATGAATTCCGGTGCGGGCCAAGGACGTCCGGCGATCACCACGGCCAACCGGATGGCCGATGTGATACTGCTACTGTCAGGGACATCCAATGGCCGGTTAGCCGTCGAAGGTTTTCGCGAGCTGGAAAAGCGCACCGGCCAGCGGTTGGCTCACCTGGCCGAGGGCAGCGAGGAAAAGCGCATCACCTACGCCGACGCCCAGGCACGTCCGGTTCCGGTGATCACCAGCCCGGAATGGTCGGGCAGCGAAGCCGGCGGCCGCCGCTACGCGCCTTTCACGATCAACATCGAACACCTCAAGCCTTTCCACACACTGACCGGGCGAATGCACTTCTACCTCGCCCACGACTGGATCGAGGAACTCGGCGAGCACCTGCCGGTCTACCGGCCGCCGCTGGACATGACCCGGCTGTTCAAGGCTCCCGAGCTCGGCCCGACCGGCGACGGCATCGGGCTCACCGTGCGGTATCTAACCCCACATTCGAAATGGTCGTTTCACTCCACCTATCAGGACAACCTCTACATGCTCTCGCTGTCACGCGGCGGCCCGACCATGTGGATGAGCCCGGGAGACGCCGCGAAAATCAATGTGCGCGACAACGATTGGGTGGAAGCCGTCAACGCCAACGGCATCTACGTGTGCCGGGCCATCGTCAGCCACCGGATGCCCGACGGGGTGGTGTTCGTCTACCACGTGCAGGAACGCACTGTGGACACGCCGCGCACGGAGACCAACAACAAGCGCGGCGGTAACCACAACGCGCTGACCCGGGTGCGCATCAAGCCCAGCCACCTCGCCGGCGGCTACGGACAGCACGCGTTCGCCTTCAACTACCTTGGCCCGACCGGCAATCAGCGCGACGAGGTGACCATCGTGCGCCGCCGCAGCCAGGAGGTGACCTACTAAATGAAGGTGATGGCGCAACTGGCGATGGTGATGAACCTCGACAAGTGCATTGGCTGCCACACCTGTTCGGTCACCTGCAAGCAAGCCTGGACCAATCGCAGCGGAACCGAGTACGTGTGGTTCAACAACGTCGAAACCCGCCCGGGTGTGGGCTATCCGCGCACTTACGAAGACCAGGACCGCTGGCGTGGGGGCTGGACACGCGACAAGAAGGGCCGGCTGCGACTGCGTGACGGCGGCCGCTTCGCCAAGCTGTT
The DNA here is from genome assembly GCF_009936235.1 of Mycobacterium xenopi. NCBI lineage: Bacteria > Bacillati > Actinomycetota > Actinomycetes > Mycobacteriales > Mycobacteriaceae > Mycobacterium > Mycobacterium xenopi. The sequence goes on from NZ_AP022314.1 coordinate 1,498,662, forward strand.
GCGCATTTTCGCCAATCCCAGGCTGCCCACCATCGGCGACTACTACGAGCCGTGGACCTACGACTACGAGAACCTCACCACGGCACCGGCCGGCGACACGTTCCCGACCGCCGCTCCGCGAAGCCAGATCAGTGGCGAACCAATGAAAATCGAGTGGGGAGTGAACTGGGACGACAACCTGGCCGGCTCGACCGAGACGATGCGTGACGACCCGGTGCTGAAGAAGGTGAACGACGAGGTCAAGCTCGCGCTCGAAGAGACCTTCATGTTCTATTTGCCCCGGATCTGCGAGCACTGCCTCAACCCGTCCTGCGTGGCCTCCTGCCCGTCCGGCGCGATGTACAAGCGCAGCGAGGACGGCATCGTGCTCGTCGACCAGGACCGCTGCCGCGGCTGGCGGATGTGTGTGTCGGGATGCCCTTACAAGAAGGTGTATTTCAACCACAAGACCGGGAAAGCCGAAAAATGCACGCTGTGCTACCCGCGCATGGAGGTCGGCCTGCCGACCATCTGTTCGGAGACCTGCGTGGGGCGGCTGCGTTACCTCGGACTGGTGCTCTACGACGTCGACCGCGTGCTGGAGGCCGCGTCGGTGGAGAAGGACACCGAGCTTTACCGGGCGCAGTGCCGCGTCTTTTTGGACCCGAACGACCCGAACGTGATCGCCGCCGCGCGCGCTGAAGGTATCTCCGACGAATGGATCGAGGCCGCGCAGCGCTCACCGGTCTACGCGCTGATCAACAAGTACAAGGTGGCGCTGCCCTTGCATCCGGAATACCGCACGATGCCGATGGTCTGGTACATCCCGCCGTTGTCGCCGGTGGTCGACGCGGTCAGCCGCGACGGCCACGACGGGGAGGACCTGGGCAACTTGTTCGGCGCGTTGGAAGCGCTGCGGATTCCGATGCAGTACCTGGCCGAATTGTTCACGGCCGGCGACACCAGCGTCGTCGAGCAAGTGCTGCGGCGATTGGCCGCGATGCGCTCCTACATGCGTGACATCAATCTGGGGCGAGAAACGCAGCCGCACATACCGCATTCGGTCGGGATGACCGAAGAAGAGATCTACGAGATGTACCGCTTGCTGGCGATAGCGAAATACGAAGAGCGGTATGTCATCCCGACCGCCTACAAAGCCGAGGCGCGTGATCTGGAGCAGATGGCAGGGTGCTCGCTGGAGGGCGCTGGCGGACCAGGCATGTACGAGGTGGGACCGTTCGGGGGAGCCGATGCACCGGCGCCGGTCAGCGTGGAGACATTTCACACGCTGACGCAGCGCGCGGCCGCCGGGTCCGGCAACGGGCAGGGGTCGTCGCGGGTGAACCTTTTGAACTGGGACGGCGGTGAGGTTCCCGCCGGGATGTTTCCGAAGAGCGGCAAGAGCAAATGAGACTGCGCACCAGGCCACGAGAACCCCAACTGCGTGACCGGCTGGTGTGGCAGGCGGCCTCGCTGCTGCTCGCGTATCCGGACGAGCAACGTGATGAGCGGCTCGACACAGTCGAAGGTCTCCTGGCCCACCTGGACGGGACCGTCGCCGAGTTGCTGGGGCGCACCGTGGCCGCGCTGCGCTCCACCGATGTCCTGACTGCCGCCGCCGAATACGTCGAAACGTTCGATATGCGCCGTCGTTCGACGATGTACCTGACCTACTGGACGGCGGGCGATACCCGCAACCGAGGCCGCGAAATGCTGGCTTTTGCCTCGGCATACCGCGACGCCGGTGTCGAACCACCGAAGAACGAAGCGCCCGACCACCTACCGGTCGTGCTCGAGTTCGCTGCGACCGTTCACCCGGAAGCGGGACGCAGACTGCTAAGCGAACACCGGGTGCCCATCGACGTGCTGCTGAGGGCGTTGCGGGATGCGAACTCACCGTACCAACACGTGATCGCCGCGGTGTGCGAAACGCTCCCCCCGGTCACCGACCAGGATGTGCGCCGGGCACAACGGCTAGCGCAGCAGGGCCCGCCCGCGGAAGCCGTTGGCCTGCAACCGTTTACGTTGACCGTGCCATCCAAGCGAACTGCCGGAACCTGATATGGCCCATACGAGTCTCCACGAGATCTTCTGGGACGTCGCGCCGTACGTCTCACTGTCAATCGCGGGGTTTGGTACCTGGTGGCGCTACCGCTACGACAAGTTCGGCTGGACCAGCCGCTCCTCGCAGCTTTACGAGTCGCGCCTGCTGCAGATCGGCAGCCCGCTCTTCCACTTCGGCAGCCTGATGGTCATCATGGGCCACGTGATGGGCCTATGCATTCCCGAGTGGTTGACCGAAGACATCGGGCTAAGCGACCACTTCTACCACCTGCAGGCGCTAGTTCTTGGTGCACCCGCCGGTTTGGCCACTCTGATCGGGGTCGGGCTGCTGATCTATCGCCGCCGTACCCGCGCCCCGGTGCGGCTGGCCACCAGCCTCAGCGACAAGCTGATGTACCTGGTGCTGGTGTGCGCGCTGGTCGCCGGCATGGGCTGCACGTTGATGGGCGCCACGCATTATGGCGAGGTGCACGACTACCGGCAGAACGTTTCGGTATGGTTCCGCTCGATTTTCATCCTGGATCCGCGTGGCGACCTGATGATGCAGGCCCCGCTCTACTTCCAGGTGCACGCGTCGATCGCACTGCTGCTGTTTGCCCTATGGCCTTTCACCCGCCTGGTGCACGCATTTAGCGCCCCGATCGCATATCTGTTCCGGCCCTACATCGTCTACCGCAGCCGCGAGGTGGCAACCGGCGAGAGATTGGTCGGGTCAGCGCCCCGGCGCCCCGGTTGGTAACGAGAATTGGGCCATGGACAGCGATCGACCGTCTCCTGGGTATCTCAGCCTCGGCGCCGACGAGATCTCTCGGCGCGCCCTGCAGGCCCGGGTTCTGCTTGGTCCCGACCGGTGCCGGGTCTGCCCGCGGCTGTGCCGGGTCGACAGGCTGCATGACGTCAAAGGCCTGTGTCACATCGGGCGCAGCGCTGTCGTTGCCTCGTATTTCGCCCATTTCGGGGAGGAAAACTGCCTGCGCGGGTGGAACGGCTCAGGCACGATCTTTTTCTCCGGCTGCAATCTGCGCTGCGTGTTCTGCCAAAACCACGACATCTCCTGGGAGGTACGCGGGGAGCAGGTGACCCCGCAGCGGCTGGCCCGGATGATGCTGGAGCTGCAGCAGAAGGGTTGCCACAACATCAATTTCGTGACGCCGGAGCATGTGGTCCCGCAAATCCTCGAGGCGTTGCCGTACGCTCTCGACGCGGGCCTGCGGCTGCCGATCGTGTACAACACCAGCGCGTACGACAGCCTCGACGGCCTGGCGTTGATGGACGGAATCATCGACATCTACATGCCCGACGCCAAGGTGTGGACCCGCGACCGGGCACGCCGCTTGCTGCGCATGCCCGATTACCCCGAGGCGATGCGCGCAACCATCCCGGAGATGGCCCGGCAGGTGGGGCAGCTGGTCGTGGACGACGACGGGCTGGCGGTGCGTGGCCTGCTGGTGCGTCACTTGGTGATGCCCGGGATGTTCGACGAAACGGCGGAGATTCTCCGGTGGATCGCCAGCACGCTCGGACCCGACACCTACGTCGACCTGATGGCCCAGTACTACCCGGCCGGCCTGGTGGGGCGTCGCGACGCACGGGATCCCTACCCGGAGATCAACCGGTGTCTGCACCAAAACGAGTACCTGCGTGCGGTGCAGCTCGCCGACGAGCTCGGCCTGCGCCGCCTCGACCAACGCAGCGTGGCCTCCGGCTATCTCCTGACGACGTGAGCCTCGGGCGAATCGCGAAGCGCCCTTGATCGAATCCAAGACGGCGTTAATCGTCGACGACGGTACCGTCGTTGCTCAACCGCTATGCAAGTTTGGGTGAATGTCATTGAGCTGGGCGCTGTCCCAATACCCCCGCTGCTGCGCAATCAGGCCGTCGCGCTGATATGCCTTCGGCGTCGCCCGCGTTGAACCGCTCAACCCACGTGTCGATCGTGCGACGCGTGTTCATCGCTCAGCAGTCCGGACGCGTAGTCGGTCGCTGGCACATGCTTGCCCGAGGAATTGGACGTGCTGCATGTCATCTTTCCTCTGTTTTCGCAGAACGGGCCGACCGCTGCCAGAATCACCCGGTGCAGTTCCGCATGTTGCCATCGGCGCGGTCACACAGTCGATGGCCGCGGGTAAGGGCACCACAGCGGGTCGCTGCTGTCCAATCGCTCCGGGACCGTCACCGCGGCTACGCGCTGCTACAGCTGGCCGATCGGGGTCAGTTCCTCGTCGCGCCCGGGCGACCTGGGAAAACGATGGAGCTTTGTGGTCCCGACGAATATGTCGAGGAATCCGCGAAGTCGTGCTCGACGCCGCCGAGGGACTTGCAGCCGGGCCCGAGCCGAAGCGTGGGCGTAGATGGTCACTGCGGTTTGCGGGGTGGCCGATAGTCCGGCCGATACTCTGATGGGCGTGCCGAAGCCAGCTCGCCGCGTGTGCGTAACGATCGGCGCGCTGGTTTCGGCGTGCGGGCTGGCGGTGTCGGGTTGCACCGTCAAGCCGCCGCCCGCGCCGCAGAGCACCGAGACCACGCGCAGCACACCGCCGCCGCCCCCGCGGGTGATGCAGGTAATCGTGGGCATCGACTCGATCGGCGCCGGGTTCAACCCGCACCTGCTGTCCGACCTCTCGGCGGTCAACGCCGCGGTCAGCGCTCTCGTGCTGCCCAGCGCGTTCCGCCCGGTGCCCGACCCGACCACGCCGACCGGATCGCGTTGGGAGATGGACCCGACGCTGTTGGTGTCCGCCGAGGTGACCAACGACAACCCGTTCACGGTGACCTACAAGATCCGGCCGGAGGCGCAATGGACCGACAATGCGCCAATCGCCGCCGACGACTTCTGGTACCTGTGGCGGCAGATGGTCAGCCAACCCGGGGTGGTCGATCCCGCCGGCTACGACCTCATCACCGGTGTGCAGTCAATCGATGGCGGCAAGCAAGCCGTCGTCACGTTCTCGCAGCCATATCCGGCATGGCGGGAATTGTTCAGCAACATCCTGCCCGCGCACATCGTCAAAGACGTCCCGGGCGGCTTCCCCGCCGGGCTGGCGCGCGCCCTGCCGGTCACGGGCGGACAGTTCCGGGTGGAGACCATCGACCCGCAGCGCGACGAGATTTTGATCGCCCGCAACGACCGGTATTGTCCGCCGGCGAAGCCGGATCTTATCCTTTTCCGTCGGGCGGGCGCGCCGCCGCGCTGGCCGACTCGATCCGCAACGGCGACACCCAGGTCGCCCAGGTGCATGGCGGATCGGCGGCCTTCGCCCAGCTGTCGGCCATCCCGGACGTGCGAACCGCGCGCATCATGACCCCGCGGGTCATGCAGCTCACGCTGCGCGCCAATGTGCCCAAGCTCGCCGACTCCCAAGTGCGCAAGGCGATCCTGGGACTGCTCGACGTCGACCTGCTCGCCGCGGTCGGTGCCGGCAGCGACAACACCGTCACTTTGGACCAGGCGCAGATCCGCGCACCCAGCGACCCCGGATACGTGCCCACCGCGCCCCCGGCGATGAGCAAGGCCGAGGCGCTGGGCCTGTTGGAGGCCGCCGGCTACCAGATCGAGAACGACACGTCTCCGCCGGTGCCGCCGCCGGCGGCAGATCCCGGAACCACACCGGTGAACACCGGCGCACCGGAATTCACCCGTGGCCGAATCAGCAAGGACGGCAAGCAGTTATCACTTGTCATCGGTGTTGCATCCAACGATCCGACGTCGGTGGCAGTGGCCAACACGGCCGCTGACCAGCTACGCAATGTCGGCATCGCCGCGACCGTGCTGGGCCTGGACCCGGTGGCGCTCTACCGCGACGCGCTGGTCAACAACCGGGTCGACGCCATCGTCGGCTGGCACCAGGCCGGCGGTAACCTGGCGACGCTGCTGGCTTCCCGCTATGGTTGCCCGGCGCTGGAGGCCACCGCGGTGTCGACATCGGCTGCGCCGACGGCCACCAGATCCGATGGGGCGCCGACGCCTTCGGCGCACGCGGCGAGCCCATCGGCGACCCCCACCTCCACGCCGCCGAACCGCGCACCCGAGCCGGGTGCGCTGGTGCAGGCGCCGTCGAACCTCACCGGCACCTGCGATCGCAGCATCCAGTCGAATATCGACGCTGCCCTTCGCGGCACCAAAGACATCAACGAGGTGATCAACGCGGTGGAGCCGCGGCTGTGGAACATGGCGACGGTGCTGCCGATCCTGCAAGACACCACGATCGTCGCGGCCGGGCCCAGTGTGCAAAACGTGAACCTGTCCGGTGCGGTGCCGGTGGGCATCGTCGGTGACGCCGGCCAGTGGGTGAAGACCTCCCAGTAACACCCGCCTTTTGCGTTTAGTCCGAAGTTCCCCCTTGTAGTGGGGGCTGAGGCCCGATCTGTGTTGTGAGCAGGTGTTTCTGTGTTCAACTGCCCGATATGTACTCATGTATTATTTAGAATAGTTCGGCGTGTCATTCTCTGATATCGCAACTATCGCGCTGCTCTTGTGTTAGAAAGTAATCATGTACATCACCCGGGTGCCCAACCGGGGATCCCCGCCGGCGGTGCTGTTGCGGGAAAGCTACCGTGAGAACGGCAAGGTCAAGACCCGCACCCTGGCCAACCTGACCCGCTGGCCGGAACACAAGGTCGACAGACTCGATCGCGCGCTGAAGGGCCTACCCCCGGCGGACTGGGATCTATCCGAGGCGTTTGACATCACCCGCAGCCTGCCGCACGGGCATGTGGCCGCCGTGTTGGGCACCGCCGCCAAGCTGGGCATCGCCGAGCTGATCGACCCGACGCCCTCGCGTAACCGGGATCTGGTGTGCGCCATGCTGATCGCGACGGTGATCGCGCCGGGGTCGAAACTGGCGATCGCGCGCGGGCTGCGCACCCAGACCGCCACCAGCTCCCTGGGTGTGGTGCTGGGTGTGGCGGGCGCCGATGAGGACGACCTGTATGAGGCGATGGACTGGGCGCTGGCCCGCAAAGATGGCATCGAAACCGCCTTGGCCGCACGTCATTTGGCCAATGGCACCCTGGTGCTCTATGACGTGTCCTCGGCGGCGTTCGAGGGCCACACCTGCCCGCTGGGGGCGATCGGACACGCCCGCGACGGCGTCAAGGGTCGGCGCCAGATCGTCTACGGGCTGCTGTGCTCACCGGCCGGGGTTCCGGTCGCGATCGAGGTGTTTGACGGCAACACCGCCGACCCGAAAACCCTGACCGCCCAGATCGATAAGCTCAAAACCCGGTTCGGGCTATCCAACATCGCCCTGGTGGGCGATCGGGGCATGCTCACCAGTGCGCGCATCCGCGACGAGCTGCGCCCGGCGGCCCTGGATTGGATCAGCGCGCTGCGCGCCCCGCAGATCAAGACCCTGGTCGAGGACGGGGCGCTGCAGCTGTCGCTGTTCGATGAGCAAAACCTGTTCGAGCTCACCCATCCCGACTATCCGGGCGAGCGGCTGGTGTGCTGCCACAACCCCGCCCTGGCCGAGGAGCGCGCCCGCAAACGCGGCGAACTTTTGGCGGCCACCGAAACAGAGCTGCAGACCATCGCCGAGGCCACCCGCCGCCAGAAACGACCCTTACGCGGGCAAGACAAGATCGCCCTGCGGGTGGGCAAGGTATGCAACAAGTTCAAGATGGCCAAACACTTTGACCTGCACATCACCGACGAGGCGTTCAGTTTCACCCGCAACCAGCAGGCCATCGCCGCCGAGGCAGCCCTCGACGGCATCTACGTGCTGCGCACCAGCCTGCCCGAGCACGCCCTGGGCCGCGATGACGTGGTGGGCCGCTACAAAGACCTCGCCGACGTCGAACGCTTCTTCCGCACGCTCAACAGCGAACTAGACGTGCGGCCCATCCGGCACCGGCTCGCCGAGCGGGTCCGCGCGCACATGTTCTTACGCATGCTGTCCTACTACATCAGCTGGCACATGAAACAAGCCCTAGCCCCAATCCTGTTCGCCGACAACGACAAACCCGCCGCCGCCGCCAAACGCACCGACCCCGTCGCCCCCGCCCAACGCTCCGATAAAGCCCTCGCCAAGGCCGCCCGCAAACGCACCGAAGACAACACACCGGTGCACAGCTTCACCAGCCTGCTCACCGACCTGGCCACCATCTGCGCCAACTACATCCAACCCACCCACGACCTGCCAGCGTTCACCAAGACCACCACCCCCACCCCGCTGCAACGGCGAGCCTTCGACCTCCTGGGCGTCTCCCATCGCCACGGCCTGCCGTAGTCAGTAACACACCACAAAACCCCAGGTCAACCAGACAAATCAGCCCCAATCAGGGGGAACTTCGGTTTAGTCGCCGAGAGCGTGCCTTGTGGACCCGGCACGGTCCGCCCGCCGAGCACTTCGAACGAGGGCCGGGCGAAACCCAATAGCGATTTTCACGCCAGGTAATAAGTAGCAATCCGGAGAGGATACGACTGAAAGCCCTTGAACCACTTGGAGAAATCAGCGGGTACACGTGGGCGGCCGCGGCTACCCGCCTCGACTGACCGGCGGGCGGGGAATCACGGTATCGAGGATCCGCATGAGCTGGCGCCTGTTGGGTGGAGCGCCGGTGAGCAACAGGTGCTGACTGATCAACGCGGGTCCGACACGTGCCGTCAGCGGGGCGAGGTTGGCGGGATCGATTTCGCCGTTACGTTCGCCGGTTCGCAGAATCGATTCGATGATGCGAAGACGAGGGGCCACGACGGCGTCGGCGAAGATGGCCCTTAGCTCCGGTTCGTGAACGAGCTGACCGATGATATCCAGGCCGGGGAAGGCGGTCTTGCCGGCCAGCACGTCACAGTGCGCGGTGAACACCGCGAGCAGGTTCTCCCGTGCCGGCCGGTCGGCACGCGGCTCAGGCAACGGCGGCAGGGCGTAGAGCAAAGCGGCCTGCACAAGTGCACGCTTGCTGGGCCAGCGTCGATACAATGCGGCTTTACCGGTGCGGGCCCGGGCCGCGATCCCCTCCATGGTCAGCCCGCCGTACCCTACGGCGGACAATTCGGCCAGTGTCGCGTCGTACAGCGCATTCTCGAGGACTTCGCCTCGGCGGCGGCTGCGTACGGCTTTGGTCTGCTGCGCCATTCTGCGATAGTAGCCGTTATCGTTTCTCATGGACGGGCGCACGTCGTGGTTCTCTGATAGCGCCGACGTCGTCGCACGAAATGCTATTGGCCCGATCAACATTCGAACGGCCATGCGTTATCTGCGTTCTTCCCAGGGATTTTGACCGGAAACGGCTACCACGAATTTGTTGCGGTGCTCGGCTGCGATACCGGTATGGTTCATCCATGGTGTCCCAGGAGACTCCGCGGCTGCTGTTCGTGCACGCCCACCCCGACGACGAAAGCCTCACCACGGGTGCGACTATCGCGCACTACAGCGCTCGCGGTGCCCAGGTGCGGGTGGTCACCTGCACACTCGGCGAAGAGGGTGAAGTCATCGACGACCAGTGGGCCCAGCTGGCCGTCGACCACGCGGACCAACTCGGCGGCTACCGCATCGGTGAACTCGCTGCTGCGTTGCGTGCACTCGGCGCCGACGGGCCGGTCTTTCTCGGCGGCGCGGGCCGCTGGCGCGACTCCGGCATGCCCGGCACCCCACGGCGGCACCGGCAGAAGTTCGTCGACGCCGCCAAACGCGAAACCGTCGGCGCGCTCGTGGCCGTCATCCGCGAATTGCGTCCTCACGTCGTCGTGACCTACGACCCCAAAGGGGGCTACGGACACCCTGACCACGTGCACACCCACCTCGTCACCACCGCGGCGGTCGCGGCCGCCGGTTCCGCGGACTATCCGGGCCCGCCGTGGCGGGTGCCGAAGGTGTACTGGACCGTGATTGCGGCGAGCGCGTTCTCGGCGGGCTGGCGCACGCTGCGTCAGGCCGACCTGCGTCCGGACTGGGTGCTCCCGACCAGCGACAGCGATATCGGCGAGTTCGGCTACCCCGACGACCGCATCGACGCCGTCATCGAGGCGCCGGATGCGTTGCCCGCCAAGGTTGCCGCGCTAAGTGCGCACGCGACCCAGGTGAGCGTGGGACCTACCGGACGAGCCTGCGCATTGTCGAACAACCTGGCGCTACCGATCCTGGCCGAAGAGCACTACATTCTGGCGGCCGGGACGGCGGGGCAGCGCGATCCGCGCGGTTGGGAGACCGACCTGCTCACCGGACTAGATCTGACCTGATCCGCGCGCGGTAGGCTGCAATTCAGCCAGCTTTGGAAGGAACCGGTATGGACCCCGACATGGACCCCAACATGCAGCACTGGCAGGATCGACTCGACAACTTTCAGTGGGTGATCGCCTCCCTGGTGGCGCAGCTCGACAGCATCCCGACCTGACCGCGACCAAGCCAACCGTCGCGTCGGGTGCTGACACCGCAGCGACGGATCCTGCCATCCGTATCGTCGTTCTCACCCTGCTGGCCATCGACGGAGTTTTGTCCGCACTTGCCGCGGCCCTGCTGCTGCCCAGCTACATCGGCGCGATCCCGTTTCCGATAAGCGCCTTGGTCAGTGGCCTGGTCAATGCGGTTTTGGTGTGGGCCGCCATGCATTGGACCGCGTCGCCACGGGTTGCTGTGTTGCCGCTGTGGACCTGGCTGCTGACCGTTGCCGCGATGACCTTGGGCGGTCCCGGCGACGACATCATCCTCGGCGGCCGCGGCGTAATGGCCTACGGTGCGGTGCTGCTGATCGCGCTGGGCATGGTGCCGCCGGTGTGGCTGGTGCTTTGGCGACGCCGGACGAAACCGGTGCAGGGTCAGCGACCGCCCGCCCAGGCGGGGCACGGGCGCGACCGTCAGGTCTAATGTGGCGGTCATGTCTAGCGCGGAGATATGGAGATGGTGAGACGGTGCGGATGATTTCGCAGCGGGCAAGTGTTACCGGGGAGTGGCTCTGAACCCGCAACGCAGCACCGACCTGCCCACCCCCGCCGTTCCGCGCAAAACCGGCGCCGCCGGCTCGGGCGCGCTGCGGCGCGTGCTGCGGCGTGCCCGCGACGGCGTGACGCTCAACATCGACGAGGCCGCCCTGGCGATGAGCGCTCGGGGCGCGGACCTGGCCGATTTGTGCCGCAGCGCGGCGCGGGTGCGCGACGCCGGTCTGGAATCCTGCGGACGGCGCGGCCCCGGCGGCCGGTTGCCGGTCACATATTCGCCCAAGGTGTTCATCCCGATCACCCGGCTGTGCCGCGACACCTGCCACTACTGCACGTTCGTCACCGTGCCGGGCAAACTGCGCGCCCAAGGGACCGGAATGTATCTGGAACCCGACGAGATCGTCGATCTCGCCCGTCGCGGAGGTGAACTCGGCTGCAAGGAAGCACTCTTCACCCTCGGCGACCGGCCAGAGGAGCGTTGGCCGGAGGCACGGAGGTGGCTGGAGGAACGTGGCTACGACTCGACACTGTCCTACGTGCGCGCGATGGCGATCCGCGTGCTCGAGGAAACCGGCCTGTTGCCGCACCTGAACCCCGGGGTGATGAGCTGGTCGGAGATGTCGCGGCTCAAACCGGTGGCGCCTTCGATGGGCATGATGCTGGAGACCACGTCGCGGCGGCTGTTCGAGACCAAAGGTCTGCCACACTACGGCAGCCCCGACAAAGACCCGGCGGTTCGATTGCGGGTGCTGACCGATGCGGGTCGCCTGTCGATACCTTTCACCACCGGGCTGCTGGTAGGCATCGGGGAGACCCTGGTTGAGCGCGCCGAGACGCTGCAAGCAATTCGCAAGTCGCACAAGGAGTTCGGACATATCCAGGAAGTGATAGTGCAGAACTTCCGGGCCAAGGAGCACACCGCGATGGCCTCGACCCCCGATGCGGGCTTCGATGACTTGCTGGCGACGGTGGCGGTCGCGCGGCTGGTGCTCGGCCCGGGAATGCGCATCCAGGCTCCGCCGAACCTGGTGTCGCGCCAGGAATGCCTGGCGTTGATCGGGGCCGGTGTCGACGACTGGGGCGGTGTCTCACCGCTGACCCCCGACTATGTCAACCCCGAACGGCCGTGGCCCGCTTTGGATGAACTGGCCGCCGTGACCGCCGAAGCCGGATACGACCTCGTGCCCCGGTTGACCGTGCAGCCCAAATACGTGCAAGCCGGCGCGGCATGGATCGACCCGCGAGTGCGTGGGCATGTCACGGCGCTGGCCGATCCGGTGACCGGCCTGGCGCGCGACGTGAAACCGGTGGGAATGGTATGGCAGGAGCCCGACGACGTGGCGTCCTCGGGTCGGGTGGATCTGCATTCGGCGATCGATGTCGAGGGCCGCAGCTCGGAGACTCGCAGCGATCTGGACAGTGCGTTCGGGGATTGGGATTCCATCCGCGCGCAGGTGCACGAGCTGGCGGTGCGTGCACCCGAACGCATCGACACCGACGTGCTGTGCGCGTTGCGATCGGCCGAGCGCAACCCTGCCGGCTGCTCCGACGCGGACTATCTGGCGCTGGCCACCGCCGACGGCCCTGCGCTGGAAGCGGTTGCAGCGCTGGCAGATTCACTGCGTCGCGATACCGTCGGCGACGACGTGACCTTCGTCGTGAACCGCAACATCAACTTCACCAACATCTGCTACACCGGGTGCCGGTTCTGCGCGTTCGCGCAGCGCAAGGGCGACCCGGATGCCTATTCGTTGTCGGTGGCCGAGGTGGCCGAGCGGGCATGGCAGGCCCACGTCGAAGGCGCCACCGAGGTATGCATGCAGGGCGGCATCGATCCCGAGCTGCCGGTCACCGGATACGCCGACCTGGTGCGCGCGGTCAAGGCGCGGGTGCCGTCGATGCACGTGCACGCGTTCTCCCCAATGGAAATCGCCAACGGTGTCACCAAAAGCGGCTTGAGTATTCGCGAATGGTTGATCAGCCTGCGCGAGGCGGGTCTGGACACCATCCCCGGCACCGCGGCCGAGATCCTCGATGACGAGGTGCGCTGGGTGCTCACCAAGGGCAAGTTGCCCACATCGATGTGGGTCGAGATCGTCACCACCGCGCATGAGGTCGGTCTGCGGTCAAGCTCGACGATGATGTACGGGCACGTCGACAGCCCGCGACACTGGGTGGCCCACCTCAACGTGCTGCGCGACATCCAGGACCGAACCGGCGGTTTCACCGAGTTCGTGCCGTTGCCGTTTGTGCACCAGAACTCGCCGCTGTATCTGGCCGGCGCGGCGCGGCCCGGCCCCAGCCATCGCGACAACCGCGCCGTGCATGCGTTGGCGCGGATCATGTTGCACGGCCGGATCTCTCACATCCAGACCAGCTGGGTCAAGCTCGGGGTGCAGGGCACCCAGGTCATGCTCAACGGCGGCGCCAACGACCTGGGCGGCACGCTGATGGAGGAGACCATCTCGCGGATGGCCGGCTCCGAACACGGGTCCGCCAAGACGGTGCCGGAGTTGGTCGCGATCGCCGCGGGGATTGGCCGGCCCGCGCGCCAGCGCACCACCACCTATGCGGTCCTAGCGGCATAACCTCCGCCGCGAGCGGGCGGCGTGGGCACGCAATAACGAAGTCTTTACGCCATGCCCGCTCAAGGGGTATACACACGCCCATGAGACTGGCGCTGGCCGCTGTTGCGCTGCTGCTTTGTGCGGCCCCCGCATGTGGCGGCGGCAAGGTGAATCCGCAGCACAGTCCCGGCCCGACCACCTCAGGAGCCGCGATGAGCACGACAACACCACCACCGGCCGAGCCGGGCAAATTCAGCGTCTCCAGTACCGCGTTTGCCGACAACACCCAGATCCCGGTCGAGTACTCCTGCCGGGGGCGCAATGTGCCTCCGCCGCTGCGCTGGGAGAACGTGCCGCCCGGCACCGAGTCGCTGGCGCTGGTTGTCGACGACCCCGACGCGCCCGCCGGCTTGTACGTCCACTGGGTAGTCACCGGCATCCCGCCGTCGACCACCGGAATCGGCGACGGCCCGCTTCCCCAGGGAGCGAGCGTGAGCCTGAACTCCGCCGGCAAAGCCGAGTACTTCGGCCCGTGCCCACCGGCCGGTACCGGGGTGCACCATTACCGTTTCCAGCTATACGCGCTGAACCAACCGTTGACATTGGCGTCTAGCACACCCGCGCGGGAAGCCACCGAGACGATCGCCAAGGCGGCCACCGCGGAGGCCCGCATCGTGGGCCTGTTCGGCGGCTGAAGCAAGCCCTAAAACCGCGCCGCCAGCTCGGTGCCCTGCCGGATGGCGCGCTTGGCGTCCAACTCGACGGCCAGGGCGGCTCCGCCGATGATGTGCGGGTCAATATTGTTCCGGCACAGATCACCACGTTGTCCACGGCAAGCAGCCGAGGCCGCTCACGCCGCCCGCCGAAGCTGATGTGGAGCCCGTCACCATCGATGCGCGGGGCCGATGCAACCAGTTGCACTGCAACGTCGCGCATACCGGGGTGCCAGTGGTTGGATTGTATATGCAACGTCTAGTATCAGTAATCGACGGAAGCGCGTCGCCCGCAAGCGAAGCGATAGGGCACACTGAGAGTTCGGTCAGCAACCCAGGCGTCCTTTCCCGAGCGGCGAGACAGCAGCCACACACGAACAGCACATGGAGGAGACCTTCGTGACGTACACGATCGCCGAACCCTGCGTCGACATCAAAGACAAGGCATGCATAGAGGAGTGCCCGGTCGACTGCATCTATGAGGGCGCTCGGATGCTGTACATCCACCCCGACGAATGCGTGGACTGCGGAGCGTGCGAGCCGGTCTGCCCTGTCGAGGCGATCTTCTACGAAGACGACGTCCCGGAGCAGTGGGCGCACTACACGCAGATCAACGCCGATTTCTTCGCCGAACTCGGGTCGCCGGGGGGCGCGGCGAAAGTCGGCATGGTCGAAAACGACCCGCAGGTGGTCAAGGATCTGCCGCCGCAGGGCGAGGGCGACTGAGCGGCCTGGTGGATCGCCGGCTGGGTGTGTCGGCGACATTACCGGAATTCCCCTGGGACACTTTGGCCGAAGCCAGGGCGGTTGCCGAGGCGCATCCGGACGGCATCGTCGACCTGTCCATCGGCACCCCGGTCGACCCGGTCGCGCCGGCGATCCGTGGGGCGCTGGCATCGGCCAGCGCCTCACCCGGATACCCCATGACCGCGGGCACCCCGAGGCTTCGCCAGTCGATCGTGTCCGCATTGGGCCGCCGTTACGGCGTCACGGGCCTCTCCGAGACGGCCGTGCTGCCCGTCATCGGCACCAAGGAACTCATCGCTTGGCTGCCGACGCTGCTGGGATTTGGCGGCGCCGACCTGGTCGTGGTGCCCGAACTGGCATACCCGACCTACGAAGTCGGTGCTCGGCTGGCCGGCACCCAGGTGCTGCGTGCTGACTCGCTGACCCAACTGGGTCCGCAGTCGCCGGCGCTGGTTTACCTGAACTCGCCGAGCAACCCCACCGGACGCGTCCTCGGTATCGACCACCTGCGCAAGGTCGTCGGCTGGGCCCGCGAACGCGGTGTCTTGGTGGTTTCCGACGAGTGCTACCTGGGCCTGGGCTGGGATACCGAGCCGCTGTCGGTGCTACATCCGTCGGTGTGCGACGGTGATCACCGCGGTCTGCTGGCGGTGCACTCGCTGTCGAAAAGCTCGTCACTGGCCGGTTATCGGGCCGGATTCGTCGCCGGAGATGCCGCGGTGGTGGCCGAACTGCTGGCGGTGCGCAGACACGCCGGCATGATGGTGCCCACACCGGTGCAGGCAGCCATGGTCGCCGCCCTCGACGACGATGCCCACGAACGCGAGCAGCGAGACCGCTACGCCCGCAGAAGGGCAGCGCTGCTGGCGGCGTTCCGGGCGGCCGGGTTTGGCGTCGACCATTCCGAAGCCGGGCTCTACCTGTGGGTCACGCGCGGCCAACCGTGTCGCGACACCGTCGACTGGCTAGCGCGGCGCGGCATCCTGACCGCGCCCGGAGAGTTCTACGGCCCGCGCGGCGCCCGCCATGTGCGGGCGGCGCTGACCGCCACCGACGAGCGCATCGCCGCGGCCGTCGAGCGTCTCAATTCCTAGCGCCGTGTAATACGGTCGCTGCATGAGCGACTACGACGTGGAAGCCGTCGACCGCCTGCCTTTCAGCACAGCGGAGAAGGCGGAGCGCTATCGCACCGAGAACTATCAGGGTGCAGTCGGTCTCAACTGGTATCGCAGCGATCCGACGTTGCAATTCATGATGGCCTACTACTTGCAGCCCGACGAGTTGGCCTTCGCCGAACCGCACCTGACCCGCATCGGCGAGTTGATGGGCGGCCCGGTGGCGCGGTGGGCCGAGGAAACCGACCGCAACCCGCCACGGCTGGAACGCTACGACCGGTGGGGCCACGACGTCAGCCGGGTAGTCCAGCCGGCCTCGTTCATCCAGTCCAAGCGCGCGATCCTGGACGCCCATCGGATGCTCAAAGACGACGCACGCCGCGCCGGGGTGAACCCGTCGCTGCCGTTGTTCGCCTCCAACTACATGCTCAACCAGGCCGATATCGGCATGGGCTGCGCGCTGGGTACCGGGGCCAACATGGTCAAGGCCCTCGTCGCTGCGTACGCCCCGGCCGACGTGCGCGATTACGTGCTGGCGAAGTTCGCGTCGGGCGAGTGGGAAGGGGAGACCGCACAGCTGTTGACCGAGCGCACCGGGGGTTCCGACCTCGGTGCGCTGGAAACCACCGCCACTCGACACGGCGACGCGTGGTTGCTCAACGGGTTCAAGTGGTTTGCCTCCAACTGCGACGGCAAGGTGTTCGTGGTCTTGGCCAAACCGGAGGGCGCTCCCGACTCGACCCGTGGTGTCGCGACGTTCCTGGTGCTACGGACCCGCCGCGACGGTTCGGCCAACGGGGTGCGGATCCGCCGCCTCAAAGAAAAGCTGGGCACCCGTTCGGTCGCCTCCGGGGAGATCGAATTCGTCGACGCCGAGGCATTTTTGCTGTCCGGGGAGCCTAATGTCGACGCTGGCCCATCCGACGGCAAAGGGCTCGGCCGCATGATGGAGCTGACGAATGCGGCGCGGTTGGGGATCGCGTTGTTCGCGCTAGGCAACGCGCGCCGTGCCCTGGTCGAATCGCTGTGCTATGCCCGGCAGCGGCGGGCGTTCGGCGAAACGCTGATCGACAAGGCGCTCATGCGTCGCAAGCTCGCCGAGATGATCGTCGACGTCGAAGCCGCACAAGCGCTGGTCTTCGACTGCACCGGTTTTGCCAACCATCGTCAGCGCAAGCCGGTGCGTCAACGCATCGCGGTGCCCGTCACCAAGCTCAGGGTCTGCCGGCTGGGCATCACGATGGCCTCCGATGCGATCGAGATCCACGGCGGCAACGGCTACATCGAAAACTGGCCGGTGGCTCGGTTGCTGCGCGACGCCCAGGTGAACACCATCTGGGAAGGGCCGGACAACATTTTGTGCCTCGACGTGCGGCGCGGCATCGAGCGCAGCGCGGCGCACGAGCCGCTGTTGGCGCGCCTGCACGACGCGATGGAGGTGTGCGACGACGACGACACCACTCGGCTGGTCCGTCGCCGCGTCGAGGACCTCGACGCGGCGATCACAGCATGGTCCAAACTGCACGGCCGGATTGCCGAGGCGCGGCTGTTCGCCCTGACCCAATTCATGGGAGACGTCTACGCCGGCGCGCTGCTGGCCGAACAGGCCGCCTGGGAGCGGGCCACCTATCAGGCGGACCGCAAGGCGCTGATCGCCCGGCTGTACGCGCAGCGCTACCTGGCCGATCGGGGCCCGCTTCGCGGCATCGACGCCGAAGGTGACGAGGCCATCGAGCGTTTCGACGAACTCGTCGACGGTGCCCTGGCGATCGGCTGAGCTTCGGTCGGCTCCCCAATCAGGTAAGGATGTGTCGTGACAACATCGGCTCGCCGGGTGAGCGTCCCGCTGTCGGTTGGTGACGTCGCCAAGCGCATCTTTCTCGGAAAGCCGCTGATCAGCGAACAGCTCAGCACCGAGAGACTATCGAATCCTGTTGCGTTAGGCGCTCTTTCGCCGGATGCGATCTCGTCGACCGCCTACGGTCCCGAACAGATCATGATCGAGCTGCTGCCCCATGCGGGGATGGCTGCGTTCGCGTTGTTGCTGCCGATCACCGGTGTCATCCTGTTGATTCTGGTGCTGGTGGCCGCGTCGTATCGCCAGGTCGTGATGGCTTACACCCGCGCCGGTGGCTCCTACGTGGTCGCGCGGGAGAACTTCGGGCCGCGGGTGGCCCAGATCGCAGCCGCCGCACTGTTGATCGACTACGTGGTCACCGTGGCCGTGCAGTCGGCGGCGGGCACGGTGGCGGTGGTGTCGGCGATACCCCCGCTCGGGCCCTACAGTTTGGAGATCACTGTCGCGGTGGTGCTCGCTATTTGTTATGCCAACCTGCGCGGGCTACGGGAAGCGGGCCTGCCGTTCGCGGTGTCAACGTACTCCTTCGTCATCATGATCGCGCTGACGATCGTGACCGGGATTATCCGCGAAGTCTTCTGGGGCTTACCGACCTACGATCCGCAACATATTCCTGGCGCGGTGCCGGTCCACCAGGGCAGCGGGCTGGTGATGGGCGCGACGATTCTGGTGCTGTTGCGCGCGTTCGCCAACGGCGGTTCGTCGCTGACCGGTGTGGAGGCGATTTCCAACACCGTCAACGTCTTTCGGAAGCCGCAGGGCCGCAACGCGCGTCGTGTCCTGACCGCGATGGCCTGCATCCTCGGGTTCCTGCTGGCCGGTGTCGCCTACCTGACGCACGTCACCCACGCCACTCCGTACGTCGACGAATATCCGTCGATGCTTTCCGAGGTGGCCCGAGCCGTCTTCGGTCACGGTCTCATCGGCAATGTGTTGTATTTCCTAGTTCAGGCGTCAACCGCCGCAATCCTATTCACCGGCGCCAATACCAGCTTCAACGGTTTTCCCGCGTTGGCGAGTTTCGTTGCCGAGGACCGCTTTTTGCCGCGGCAGCTGACCAAACGCGGCCACCGCTTGGTGTTCTCCAACGGCATCATCACACTTACGGCGCTGTCGGTGGCATTGCTGGTGGTGACCGGCGGTTCGGTCAACGCGCTCGTGCCGTTTTACGCGATCGGTGTGTTCACCGGATTTGCCATGGCCGGTTACGGGATGACCAAACACCATCTGAGGCACCGCGAACCCGGCTGGCGGCACAAGCTGGCAATCAACCTCTCCGCGGGGATCTTGTCGACGATCATCGTCGGCATTTTTGCCGTCGCGAAGTTCACCGAAGGCGCCTGGCTGGTGGTCGTCGTCTTCCCGTTACTGGTGTTGGTGTTGGTACGGCTCAACATGGAATACCGTGCTGAGGCCGCCATTCTCGAGATGTTCCGCACCGACCGCCCCGAATTGGTCAAGTATGCCCGACATCGGGTGTTCGTCTTCGTGAGCTCGGTGGACCTTGCTGTGCTTGAGGCACTGCGGTACGGCAAGGGATTGCACGCCGACGAGTTGATCGCAGTGCATTTCATGGTCGACGCTTCGTATGCGGCGCAGCTGCGCAAGCGTTGGGACCTGTTCGATCTCGACACCCGTCTGCGGGTAGTGGACTGTCCGGATCGCCAGCTTAATCGGGCCGCGCAAGCGCTGGTCCTGCGGGCATTGAGCGAACATCCCGACACCAATGTCACGGTGCTCTTGCCGCGTCGGACGTATGCGCCGCTGCTGGGCCGGTTGCTGCACGATCGCACTGCCGACAAGATCGCCCGCGCTGTGAGCCGGATCCCGGACGCTGCGGCGACGATCGTGCCGTACGACGTCCAGTCGCGGATCGCCGAAGCGTTCCCGGATCTGTTCGAACAGCGGATCGCGCGAGTACTCGACCAAGTCGAGGCATGGGTCTCGAAGGGCGAACAACAGACTGTCGAAGAATACGAACACCCGGAACGGCCCCCGACGGTGATTCCGGTGCAGGCGCTCATACCAGGGCAACGTGCCACCATCGAAGGGCGGGTCAGTCAGGTCGAGGACATCACCAAACGTCGAAAGACGTTCCGGTGGATCGTCGTTGGCGATGACAGCGGGGACATCCGCGTCGTCTTTCATCCCGGGCGGGGCGACGATATCCAGCCTGGCCAGGTGCTGCGGCTCACCGGAAAGGTGCGCCAAAGCGGTACCGGGCCCATGTCGATGGTCGACCCCGTGTATCGAATCATGGAGCGATCCGAGGAAACGGCGTAGCCAGCCGGCGTGGGCGCTGACGCCGGATCGCACCAACCGGCGCGCGGGTCGACGAACAGCTTGACGGCCGATTAGTCGCGCGGCCGCAGCCCGTCGAGC
This sequence comes from Mycobacterium xenopi, assembly GCF_009936235.1. NCBI lineage: Bacteria > Bacillati > Actinomycetota > Actinomycetes > Mycobacteriales > Mycobacteriaceae > Mycobacterium > Mycobacterium xenopi. The sequence goes on from NZ_AP022314.1 coordinate 1,518,962, forward strand.
AAAACGTCGACCACCTGCTCGGGCAGGTCCTCGGTCAGCGGCTCGCCGGTCAGGAGCGTGCGCATATGCAACGGCGCCACTAACAGCTCGAGCACGAGTCGGGCATCCGTGCCTGCAGGCAATTCCCCCCGCTCGATCGTCCGGTCGACCACCACACGCACGGTGGCCACCCGCGAGCCGAAAAACTCGGCACTCGCCCGGGCGAGGGCTTCGTCCTCGACCGTCAGCGCTGTCATCCGCACCAACGCACGGCCCAGCGGTAGCGACAGATACCTGCTTACCAAGCGGGCCAGCTCGATGAGGTCGCCGCGCAGCGAACCGGTGTCGGGTACCGGGATCTCGGCAGCACTGCGATCCAGTAATGCGTCGATGATCAGGTCTTGCCGGGTGCGCCATCGCCGGTAAACCGAGATCTCATGTGTGGACGACGTCACGGCGGTGGGCATCTCGCTGGGCGGCGGGCTGGTGATCTGGCGGTACCGGTGATTCGTGCGCTGCTTAGCATGTGCGCCCGCTGGGTCATCAACACCGCGGCCGGTCTCACGGCGGCGTGCCGGCCCGTCATGCGGTGGGGGCTTTGGCAGGGCATACACATCACCGGCACCGACTCGCCCTACGACTTCCTCGTGGCGACCCGGACGGTGACGACCCGAACCGTCTCCAAGCACGTGACCGCCGACGTGCTGCTCATCGCCGGGGCCGACGACCATTACGTTCGTCTGCGCCAGTCGCATCGCCAGGCACGCGACCTCAGCGCGGCTCGCTCGGTGACCACGCGGGTGTTCACCGCGGCCGAGCAAGCGAGCAACCACTGCCAGGTGGGCAACAGCGGCGCCTGTATCCGCACCATCTTGTCCTGGATCGACACCATTACCCCGTCGGCCGATCCGCTCCCCGTCTAGGTCGGTAACCCCGCCGTTTCCTATCCGGCCGCCAGATGGTTAGATGCCTCAACCATCGGTTGCTTTGGCTCACGGCGCGGTCGATGGGAGTGACAGATGTGGAACCGAGTGGCAGCGGTGGCGGGTTCGTTGGCGGGACTGCTGTTCACCGCCAACGGATACCGTCCGCTAGGCAAGCGCGGCTATCCCTCGCTAGGCGCATTCGCCTATGGCGTGTTCGCCACCGAACTGCCACTGCAGATGCTCGGCGCTCATCTGGCGATGATCGCTGCGGTGTCGCGGCGGTTGTCGCGACAGGTGCGGTGGTTCAGTTGGGCAGTCTCGGCCATCTCCTGGCTGGGCTTGGTGGGGTTACATCGCATGGGTCGGCGCGCCAACGCGCCGCTGACGGCGGCGCTCGACGAAGGGTTGGGCAGCGAGCGTCGCACCGAGTCTGCCGATCTGTGGAAGCGGCCCGCGGGCGCAGGCACCGCCAAAACGGCCGGTGTCATCCGAATGTTGCGGGTCTATCGCGATTATGCGCGCGATATCGACATCAGTTACGGCCCTTACGGTTCCCGGAATCATCTCGACATCTGGCGACGCCCCGATCTAGACCGTGACGGGCGGGCCCCGGTGCTGCTGCAGGTGCCCGGCGGTGCCTGGATGGTGGGTGGCAAACGCCACCAGGCCTATCCGTTGATGAGCCATCTCGTCGAACTGGGCTGGGTGTGTGTTGCGATCAACTATCGGCTGAGCCCTCGCTCGACGTGGCCCGACCACATCGTCGATGTCAAGCGTGCGCTGGCGTGGACCAAGGCGCACATCGCCGAGTACGGCGGCGACCCGGACTGGATCGCGATCACCGGCGGCTCCGCGGGCGGTCACCTGTCGGCGTTGGCCGCGCTCACGGCGAACAACCCCCAGTTCCAACCGGGTTTCGAAGACGCTGACACCAGCGTGCGGGCGGCAGTGCCGTTCTATGGGGTCTACGACTTCACCCGCACGGACGAGTCGATCCACCCCCAGATGGCGCCCATGCTGGGCAAGTACGTGTTCAAGCTGAGCCGAGCCGAAACCTTGGCGGCGTTCCGCGACGCCTCACCGATCACGCACATTTCCCCTGATGCGCCACCATTTTTCGTGCTGCACGGCCGCAACGATACGTTGATCCCCGTCGAACAAGCGCGCCGCTTCACAGCGCGACTGCGTGACGTGAGCCGTCAACCCGTCGTCTACGCCGAGTTGCCGTTCGCGCAGCACGCCTTCGACATCTTCGGCTCCGCGCGCGCCGCCCACGCGGCCGTAGCCGTCGAGCAGTTCCTCGCCGAGATCTACGTGCGCTCTGCCGCCCGCAGGCTCAGCGAAAACAGCAGACGCACATCGGGATTCGCCAGCGATGTTGACAGCAGCCGTTCGATGCGCCGAACCCGGTAGCGCACCGTGTTGGGATGCACGTTCAACCACTGCGCCGCGGCTCCGACGTCGCCGAAGCTATCCAGGTAAGCCTGCAACGTTCGGGCCAGCACCGCATCGCGCGCGCACAGGTCACGCACCCGCGGGTCGATGAGGCGCTCGTCGGCGCCGACCAGCCTCACGATCTCGTCGAGCAACACGGCAGTGCGGGCCTCGGCCAGCGACGTCACCTGAGCGATCGACAGTGGATGGCGCTCGGCGGTGTCGAGTACCCGGTCGACCTCCGTCCGCGCCGCCGCGGCGCCCGCCAATCCCGCGACCGGTGTGGCGACAACTGCCCGCAACTCGAGGCCCATCTCGTTGCGCAGCGCGTTGATCGTGCCGCGAATCCACGAGGTGACCAATGCCGGCTTTGCCCCGTGCGGAAACAGCACATAGCATCGCGACCCTTTGGATGCCACTTGGGCGTCAGGACGAAAGGCGCTGGCGCTCAAACCCACAACATCGTGTAGTCGGCCACGGTGACCAGTCGCTTGAAAGCCGATCAGCCCGACACTTCCGTCGGCGGCGATCCCAAGCTCGCGGGCGATGTCGCCGATCTCGAGCGTGCCGCGCTCGGCCAGGCCCAGCAGCTGCTGCACCCGCAGCGCGGGTGTGGGCGGACGGGTGGCCAGCCGTGACATGATGCGGGCGGCCAGCACCGCGGCGCCGCGCAGCACCTCTTCGGCGTCGTCGGCCAGCGGCTGTGAACCTTGTTGCACCCAGATGGTGCCCGCGAAAACCGGCGCCCGGCGGGCATCTTCCGAGCGCTGATGAATACCGATAGCCAGTCGCGGACGCAAGCCCAGCTCCGGACGTTCGGCGACGCGCACCACCTCGCCGCGTGAGCGCAGCGCGTCGAAGATGCCCCATCGGCTGATCCACTCCAGATGCTCGGGCGGGCCGGCGCGGCCGAGGATCGACAGCCGCCGCAACTCGTCGGCCTCGTCGTTGGACGCCGAGTAGGCCAGCACGTGCGACTGCTCGTCTTCGATGCTGACCATGCCGTGGACGCGGTCGGCGATCGCCTGCGCCAACCCGAACAGGTCGGTGCCCGAGTCCGACAGCGGGTCGCTGCGGTCGCCGTGATGTTCGAAGACGTGGTTGACCAGCCGGTACAGCCGCTCCCAGCGGGCCCGCGGCTCGACGGCCACGACCGCGATGCCGGCGGCGACCGCGCGCGCCACCAGTGTGGCTGAGGGTTCCTTGACGAAGATGGCTGCCGGCGCGGCAGGCCCGGTTGTCTGCCGCTCGATCCATTCCAGCGCCTGCTCATCGCTGACGCCGAGCAGGAAGAAGACGTCGGCGGCGTCGGCACCCGTCGAAAGACCAAGCCGCACATCGTCGGCGTCGATCAGCGCCGCCGAAGCCACCGGCAGGTCCAGGCCGCGCGGTGCGTCGACCAGGCTCACCATCGTGGCGTCCAGCGCGAGCAGCAGCTGGCCCAGCCCGACACCAGCAACCCGCATGTTGTCCGATCCTACTAGTAACTGCTGGAGATCTTGTTCGATCAGCCAAGCGGTTGCGTCACGCCGAGGGGCATCCTGGCGGCATGGACGCCATCACCGATGTGCCCGTCCCGGCCAATGAGCCGGTACACGACTACACCCCCGATTCCCCCGAACGGGCCCGGTTGTGCGCCGCGCTGGGCGCGCTCGCCGATCACCCGATCGACCTGCCACACGTCATCGCCGGTACCCACCGGATGGGTGACGGTGAGCGCATCGACGTCGTGCAGCCGCACCGGCACGCCGCCACGCTGGGCACGCTCACCAACGCCACCCACACCGATGCCGCGGCCGCGGTCGAAGCGGCGATGGCAGCCAAGAACAGCTGGGCGGCAACACCTTTCGACGAGCGCGCCGCGGTCTTTCTGCGCGCCGCTGACATGCTGGCCGGGCCGTGGCGGGAAAAGATCGCCGCCGCAACCATGCTCGGACAGTCCAAAACCGCATACCAGGCCGAGATCGACGCCCCCTGCGAGCTGATCGACTTCTGGCGATTCAACGTCGCATTCGCTCGCCAAATCCTGGCCCAGCAGCCATTGAGCGCACCGGGCGAGTGGAACCGGATGGACTATCGCCCGCTGGAGGGTTTCGTCTACGCGATTACTCCATTCAATTTCTCCTCGATCGCCGGCAACCTGCCGACGGCGCCAGCACTGATGGGCAACACCGTGGTATGGAAGCCGTCGATCACCCAAACTCTGGCGGCCTATCTGACCATGCAGCTGCTGGAGGCCGCCGGGTTGCCGCCGGGCGTGATCAACCTGGTGACCGGCGACGGCTACGCGGTTTCCGATGTGGCACTGACCGATCCGCGCCTGGCGGGTATCCACTTCACCGGTTCGACGGCCACCTTCCAGCACTTGTGGCGAGAAGTAGGCGCCAACATCGAGCGCTACAACAGCTACCCGAGGCTGGTCGGGGAGACCGGGGGCAAGGACTTCGTTCTTGCGCACGCGTCGGCGCAACCGGACGTGCTGCGCACCGCGCTGATCCGCGGCGCGTTCGATTACCAGGGTCAGAAGTGTTCTGCGGCGTCGCGCGCGTTCATCGCCCGTTCGGTGTGGCAGAAGATGGGCGACGACTTCCTGGCCGCCACCGCAGAATTGCGGTACGGCGACGTCACAGATTTGTCTAACTACGGTGGTGCGCTGATCGATCGGCGCGCATTTACCAAAAACGTCAATGCCATTGAACGGGCGAAGAGCGCAGCGGGTGTCACCATCGCGGTCGGCGGTGAATACGACGACAGTGAGGGCTATTTCGTGCGGCCCACGGTGCTGCTGGGCGACGACCCGACCGACGAGGCATTCGCGATTGAGTACTTCGGGCCGATCCTGGCGGTGCACGTCTATCCCGACGATGACTACCAGCGGATCCTCAAGGTCATCGACACCGGCTCGCGCTACGCCTTGACCGGCGCGGTGATCGCCGACGACCGTGACGCGGTGGTGGCGGCGCAGCAGCGGCTGCGGTTCGCGGCCGGAAACTTCTACATCAACGACAAGCCGACCGCGGCGGTGGTGGGCCGCCAGCCGTTCGGTGGGTCGCGAGGCTCGGGCACCAACGACAAAGCGGGGTCGCCGCTGAATCTGTTGCGATGGACGTCGGCACGCTCGATCAAGGAGACGTTCGTCCCGGCCACCGATCACCGGTATCCACACATGGCGGCCCGGTGATGCCGGGGCGATCGCAAGAGCGGCGAAGCCGGTCGCGGCGGGTCGCCCCGATCAAACGGTGGCGATCGCAAGAGCGGCGAAGCCGGTCGCGGCGGGTCGCCCCGATCAAACGGTGGCGATCGCAAGAGCGGCGAAGCCGGTCGCGGCGGGTCGCCCCGATCAAACGGTGGCGATCGCAAGAGCGGCGAAGCCGGTCGCGGCGGGTCGCCCCGATCAAACGGTGGCGATCGCAAGAGCGGCGAAGCCGCCGCGGCGGGTCGCCCCGATCAGGCCGGGCGTTTTCGCCACGGCGGTGCGCCCGGCGATCTTGGCAGCCAGTCGTTCCGACTGGCTGCGTCGCACCGCCGAGCGGATGCCGGTGACACGCAAGGTGGTGCACCGGTTTGTGCCCGGAGAGACAATGGGCAGTGTTCTGGAAAGCATTGTCGCACTTCGTGACTCAAGTCGCTACGTCAGCGTCAACTACCTGGGTGAGGACGTTGCCGACGCCGACGACGCCGCCGCGACCACCCAGACCTATCTGTGCCTGCTCGACGCGCTGGGCGGCGGCCCGATGTCGCTGGCGACGGTGTGCGGCCGCTCGAGGTGTCGGTGAAACTTTCCGCGCTCGGCCAAGCGCTGGATCGTGACGGCGAAAAAATCGCGTTGGAGAACGCCCACACTATTTGTGAGCGCGCCCAACAGGCCGGGATCTGGGTGACGGTGGATGCCGAGGACCACACCACCACCGACTCCACGTTGTCGACAGTGCGCGATTTGCGGGTTGATTTTCCTTGGCTTGGGGTGGTTTTGCAAGCTTACCTGCGACGCACGTTGAGCGACTGTCAGCAGTTCGCGGCCGAGGGTGCGCGAGTGCGGTTGTGCAAGGGCGCCTACGACGAACCGGCGTCGGTGGCCTACCGCGACCGGCCCGCGGTCACCGACTCGTACCTGCGCTGCCTTCGGGTGCTGATGGCCGGCTCGGGCTACCCGATGGTGGCTACCCACGATCCCGCTGTCATCGCTGCGGTACCAAAGCTAGCTCGCGAAACAGGCCGCATCGCAAATAGTTTTGAATACCAGATGCTCTATGGTATCCGCGACGCCGAACAGCGGCGGCTAGTCGACGCCGGCAGCCAGGTGCGGGTGTACGTGCCGTACGGCACGCAGTGGTACGGCTATCTGGTGCGTCGGCTAGCCGAGCGGCCCGCGAATTTGATGTTCTTCCTTCGGGCGCTGGCGGAGCGGCGGGGCTGACTCCCGCGCCGGCGGGTTCACCGGGATGATCGCCTTGGCCGGGAACGCTCTTCGGTGAACCCACGCACCACGTGGGCGCGCACGAACTCCATGACTGCTTTGGGATCGTCCATGTCCAGTGTCGATGGCGGTGTACTGAACAGGGAGGCGCAGGCTTCGACGATCGCGGCCTTGTCGCGGAAGTACTCGTAGACAGTGCTGCGGGAAACCTCGGCCGCCCGGGCGATATCGACGATCGTCACGATATGTTCGATGAGATCGTCTCCTGCTGGACTCGCTCGCGGACACCGGCGCAGATCGTCAAGACACTTCAGGACCATGGCGTCCCCGCCGAACAGCTGATCACCCCTGAGCAGATGTATGACGTGCCCCAGCTAGCTGCCCGCGGGTACTACGAGGAGCTTGAGCACCCGATTACCGGCGTGCACCGCTATCCCGGTTGGCCGTTTCGTATCCGGCCGGGTCCTGGCCGTCACCACCGCGCGGCGCCGCCGATGCTGGGCCAGCACAACGACGAGATTTTGCGGGACCTAGGTCTATCCGACGACGAGATTGCCCCGCTGCTCGTGCAACGCGTGATCGGCAATCGGCCGCTCAACGCCTAAAGCGTGTCCCGCGCGGACACCGGCGTGAGTGCATCTGGACGGACCTGCCGCATCGGGGCGGGGGTCGGTGGCAGGCTGGCGGTTATGCCGGAGCCGTTGTTCGAACCGGTCGAGCACCCATCTCGGCCAGATGCCCCGCCCTGGCCGCTGTCGTTGACCGACCCCGTCCGTGCTGCGGTGGAGTTCGGGCTGCTGGTCGGGACGCTGCCGCTGCAGCGCCGGCTGCCGACCGGTGACGGGCACCCGGTGCTGGTGCTGCCGGGCTTGCTCGCCGGCGACGGCTCCACCCTGGCGCTGCGGCGCAGCCTGCGTCGTCTCGGGTATCGGGTGCACGGCTGGCGGCTGGGCCGAAACATCGGTCCCACCGCCGAAGCGGTCGCCGGCATGGGTGAGCGCCTGCGCGACCTGCACACCCGATACCGTGCACCGGTCAGCGTGATCGGCTGGAGCCTGGGCGGCATCTACGCGCGCGCCATGGCTCGCCGACGTTCTGAGTGGATACGGCAAGTGATCACTCTGGGCACCCCGTTTCGCCTGACGGATCGCAACCAAACCCGCGCCAGCGCGGCATTCAACCGGTTTTCCCACCTGCACGTCGAGCGCGCGCCGGCGCCGGTGGATCTGGAAACCGAACCGTTGCCGGTGCCGGCGACCTCGATCTACTCCCGCTACGACGGGGTGGTGGCCTGGCAGGCATGCCTGGATCTGCGCTCGCCGCGTGCCGAAAACATCGCGGTGATCGGCAGCCACTTCGGCTATGGCCACAACCCGGCCGTGATCTGGGCCGTCGCCGACCGCCTGTCTCAGCCTCGCGGCACGTGGACGGCGTTTAAGCCGCCTGCGGTGTTGCGGCCACTGTTTCCCCGACCGGACGCACCACCTGAGCCGCACGCGCCGAGCGGCTCTCGGACCCGCCTCGCCTAGCAGTACAGGAGCGATCGATGAGTTTCAACCTCGCGGTCATGCTCCGCGAAGCCCGCCACGCGCATCCCGACAAGCCGCTCTGCCACATCGCCGACCAGACCTTCAGCTACGCCCAGGTCGACGAAATCTCCGGCCGGGTCGCCACCAGCCTGCGCAACCTGGGGGTGGGGCGTGGCGACAAGGTTGCGGTCCAGTTGCCCAATTTGCCGCATTTCTTGTTTGCCTACTTCGCGATCCTCAAGGTCGGCGCGGTCATGGTGCCGCTCAATCCGCTGCTGCGCGCCCCGGAAGTCAACTACCACCTGAACGATTCCGACTCTCGTCTGCTGATCACCTTCGAGACATTCGCCGAGGAAGCGGTGAAAGGCGCCGATGGGCTGGCCACGTATGTGGTGAACCTGCCAGGAAATGGCCAACGCCCAAAGGGCACAAAGCATTTCGACGAACTGTACTTCGCCGACGACACCGGCGAGATCGAGCCGACCAACGCCGACGACACCGCGGTCATCATCTACACCTCCGGAACCACCGGTAAACCCAAGGGCGCTGAGCTGACGCACTTCCAGCTGTTCATGAACTGCACCGTCGCCGGCGAACTGTTCGATTTTCGCGACGACGACGTCGGCATGGCGGTACTGCCGATGTTCCACGTGTTCGGCCTGTCCAGCGTGCTCAACGTGACCGTGCGGTTCGGCGGCACACTGGTCCTGGTGCCGCGCTTCGATGCCCACGCCGTGATCGAGCAGCTCGCCCGGCATCGCTGCACGATCTTTTCCGGTGTTCCCACAATGTATTTCGCGTTGTTGCAGGCCGACACCGAAGGCCGCGACCTCTCCGCGCTGCGAGTCGGGATATCTGGAGGCGCCGCGATTCCCGGCGAAGTAATCCGCGCATTCGAAGAGAAGTTTCCCGGCGTGGTCATCCTCGAAGGCTACGGACTCTCCGAAACCGCTTCTACCACAACGTTCAACATCAGCGCGGAGCAGCGTAAGGTGCTCTCGATCGGCAAACCGATCTGGGGCGTGGAAGTTTGTGTGGTCGACGAGAACGACAACGAGTTGCCGCCCGGCCCCGACAACGTCGGCGAGATCGTGATCCGCGGGCACAACGTGATGAAGGGCTACTACAAGAAGCCCGAAGCGACCGCCGAGGCGTTCCGTCACGGCTGGTTCCACACCGGCGATCTCGCCTACCGCGACGAGGACGGATACTTCTTCATCGTCGACCGCAAAAAGGATCTCGTCATTCGAGGTGGCTACAACGTCTATCCCCGCGAAATCGAGGAAGTGCTGTTCGATCATCCCGGTGTCGCCGCGGCGGCGGTGATCGGCAAGCCGGACGAAAAACTCGGCCAGGAGGTGCTGGCGTTCGTGGTCCCCAAGGACGGTGTCACCCTGACTGCCGACGAGGTGATCGCGCACTGCAAGCAGCGCTTGGCAGCCTACAAATACCCCCGCGAAGTCCGCATCATCGACGAGCTGCCGATGGGCCCCACCGGGAAAGTGCTCAAAAAGGAGCTGCGGCCCTAGCCAATGTGCCGGTTGACCGCGGAGTCCGCCGAGTCGCGATGCGGTGCCCCGAGGTCAGGCGAGTGTGAGGAAGAGCTTTTCTAGCTCGGCTTCGGTCATCCGTTTGTGATTCTTTGCGCCGCCGCTTGTTACGCATTCGCGCAAGCCCGTCGCAACGATTTTGAAGCCAGCCCGGTCCAGGGCCCGCGACACCGCGGCTAGCTGGGTTACGACATCTTTGCAGTCGCGCCCTTGCTCGATCATCGCGATGACGCCGGCGAGTTGTCCTTGGGCGCGCCGCAGCCGATTTAGGACCGCAGCGATACTGTCTTCATCGCCAACCATGGTGTTCTCCCTTTCGATGACATTCGCCTATCGTACCCGCGGGGGTATGGGCAGAAGTTGTATCAGCTGGGCGCGGCACGGTGATTTGGTGTGCTTCCGACTGGCGTCGGACGCCGTCCGGATATACCCTAGGGGGTATGGCTGAGCATTATCACGATGTTTTGACCGAGTTGAATCCGCAACATGGGGCCCTGCGGCACATGATCCCAGACGTCTACCGGGGTTTCGGCGACATGAGCAACGCCGCTTTGAGACCAGGTGCGCTAGAACCGAAGGTCAAAGAACTCATGGCGATGGCGATCGGCGTGGTACATGGCTGTGACGGCTGCATCGCGTCGCACGCAAGAGGTGCCGCGTGCGCCGGCGCCACCAAGGAGGAGGCTGCTGAGGCGATCGGCGTCAGCATTCTCATGCATGGCGGTCCGGCAACCATCTACGGGGCTCGCGCCTATACGGCGTTTTGCGAATTCGCTGATGCGACAAGCTAAGACAGCAGACAGAAACGCAGAGGTTCGGCACCTCGCGCGGCGGGTTGTCCAGACTGGCCGCCGACCCGGTAGCCTCTTGGCGTGTTGCTGACCTCGCTGAGTCGCTCAGCGGCTGGCGCTGCGGATATCGGTGACGCCGTGCGGATCGGAGATGCCACGTTGAGCCGCAGCGACCTGGCCGCTGCGGCGACGTCGGTGGCCGAGCGCGTCGGCGGAGCTGAGCGGGTCGCGGTGCTGGCCACCCCGAGTGTATCGACTGTGCTGGCCGTCACCGGTTGCCTGATCGCCGGTGTGCCGGTGGTGCCGGTGCCTGCCGACGTCGGACGGGCCGAGCGCCGCCACATACTCACCGACTCCGCCGCCCAGGCTTGGCTGGGCCCACAGCCCGACGATCCGGAGGGCTTGCCGCACATCCCGGTGCGCACGCACGCCCGGTCCTGGCATCGCTACCCGGAGCCGTCGCCGGATGCGACCGCTTTGGTCATCTACACCTCGGGCACCACCGGCCCGCCGAAGGGAGTCCAGCTGAGCCGGCGCGCGATCGCCGCCGACCTCGACGCGCTGGCGCAGGCCTGGCAGTGGAGTGCCGACGACGTTTTGGTGCATGGATTGCCGCTATTCCACGTCCACGGCCTGGTGCTGGGCCTGCTCGGGTCGTTAAGGATCGGAAACCGATTCGTGCACACCGGAAGACCCACGCCTGCGGCGTACGCTGCAGCCGCTGGCACATTGTATTTCGGCGTACCGACCGTGTGGTCGCGGGTGGTGGCAGACCCCGCCGCAGCGGAGGCGCTGCGGTCGGCGCGGCTCCTGGTGTCTGGCAGTGCTGCGCTGCCCGTGACGGTGTTCGAGAAGCTGGTGCAGCTCACCGGGCACAAGCCCATCGAACGGTACGGATGTACCGAATCGTTGATCACGCTGTCGGCCCGCGCCGACGGTGAACGCCGACCCGGATGGGTCGGTCTGCCGCTGGCCGGTGTCGAGACTCGGCTCGTCGACGACGACGGCCATCCCATCCCGCATGACGGCGAAACCATTGGGAAACTTCAGGTTCGCGGTCCGACACTGTTCGACGGCTACCTGAACCGCCCCGACGCCACCGCCGAGGTGTTCGACAGCGACGGCTGGTATCGCACCGGTGACGTCGCGGCGGTCGATAGCGGCGGCATGCACCGGATCGTGGGCCGCGAGTCCGTCGACCTGATCAAATCCGGCGGATACCGCGTCGGCGCAGGAGAAGTGGAGGCGGCGCTGCTCAGTCATCCCGATGTCGCGGAAGCCGCCGTGGTAGGGGTTCCCGACGACGATTTGGGCCAGCGGATTGTTGCGTTCGTGGTCGGGGAAGCCCAACCGCAGACATTGATCGATTATGTGGCTCAACAACTTTCGGTGCACAAGCGTCCGCGGGAGGTGCGGATCGTTGACGCGCTGCCGCGCAACGCGATGGGCAAGGTCCTCAAAAAGGAGCTGCTGACATGCGGCTGACGTTCGCAGTGGACCCTCCTGCGCGTCCCTGACGAGCGAATTGTCAAGAACCGCATCCACTTCGACGTCCGGCCCGATGACGACTTGTCCGTGCTCGGCCGTTACGGACGAGGTGGATTCGCCGGCATGCTCTTAGGGTCGGTGAGCAATACTGTCGTCAAGGCGGTCCCGGTGCCGGTAATCGTGGCGCGGCCATCGTAGACGGCAAGGCAACCGCCCTTGCGTCTGCTGCATCGAGACCGGCCACGACAGCGATTGCGTGTCAGCCCGAGGCCTGAACGGAGGACCGTGCCGGCCTCGTTTATTTGCTACCGAATTCGACTGCATCGTCTCATTAAACGCTCGGCCGCTTTAGATGACAGCGGGTCATCGGATGCAGGGCGCGCTTTCCTTTGACACCTTGGCCGTGCTCACCCCAGCACGGGATATCGACAGCAGCGGCCGGCACGGTCCGACAAGGAACCCCAAGCCTCGCCGAATAGGGACCTTTGGCCCTGCAAGAAACCCTTCGCCTGGCAGATAGTGGTACTAGGGGTGACATATATGTGGAAGGTAGGGCCGTGAACCAGTTGACCACCCTGGATGCGAGTTTTCTGCACGCTGAGGACGCCGATCCGCGTGCGAACCTGGCGATCGGCGGTCTGGCGGTCATTGACGGCCCGATTCCCGATCATGATTTGCTGATGTCGACATTGGCCAGGCGGATCGGTCGCTGCCCCCGCTTTGCCCAGCGGATACGCCTACGCCCGTTCAACTTGGGCGCACCGCAATGGGTCGAAGACCCGAGATTCGATATCGCCCACCATGTGCGACGCGTTGCGCTACCGCGGCCGGGTACGGACCAGGAGTTGTTACGGGTTGTCGCCGACGTGATGTCGTGGCGGCTGGACCGGAGTCGGCCGCTCTGGGAAATCTGGGTCATCGAAGGCTTGGTCGACAATCGGTGGGCGATGCTGATGAAAGTCCACCACTGCATCGCCGACGGGATAGCGGCCACCCACATGCTTGCCGGTCTCTCCGACAGCGGCATTGACGACAGCTTCGCCCGTCGCATTCGTGCCGCCAAAGAGGCCGCCGAAGAATCCGAGACGAAGTCTCGGGTGACGGTGCCAAGCCTCAATCCGCTCACCTGGGTAAGCGGACTGTGGCGCACATCCGCTTCCGTGGCGGCGGGAGTTGCCCACGGGGCTCGCGGCGCTGGGGAACTCGCGGTCGGACTGATGCGCGCGTCCTCGACTTCACCGCTGAACGGCCCGATCACCAGCCTGCGCCGCTATAGCGCCGCCAGGGTTTCCCTGGGCGACGTCAAGCAGGTGTGTCAAGAGTTCGACGTCACCCTCAATGACGTCGCACTGGCCGCGCTCACCGACAGCTACCGTTCTCTACTGACCCGCCGGGGAGAGCAGCTGTTGCCCGATTCGTTGCGCACCTTGGTGCCGGTGTCCATGCGGTCAGCCGCGAGCTTCGACAAAACCGACAACCGCGTCTCGGTCATGTTGCCCTGCCTGCCGGTCGAGGAGGAGAGTGCGGTGCAGCGTCTGAGACTTGTCCATTCCCGACTGTCGAAGACAAAGGCCGGAGGGCAGCATCAAGCCGGAAATACCTTCGTATCGCTTGCCAACGCCATTCCGTTTGCGCTGACGGCGCCCGCGGTTCGATTACTGACCCGGTTGCCCCAGCGTGGCGTGGCGACCCTAGCCACGAATGTGCCTGGTCCTCGTGAACGTCTGCAGATCCTAGGACACACGGTGACCGCTGTGATGCCGGTGCCACCGATCGCGATGCGGTTGCGGACCGGGGTAGCGATCCTTAGTTACGCCGACGACCTGTTCTTCGGCATTCTCGCTGATTTCGATGCCGTGCCCGACATCGACGAACTCGCCCGCGGAGTCGAAGCGGCAGTGGGTCGCCTGGTGGCAAGCAGCAAACGACGCCAACGCAGACGTGAACAACGGCGCCTGTCACTCGTGGTGAGCGCCTGACTCACTCGTTACGGTTGGTCGGTGTCTACCCGGCAGCACTGCTGACGATGGATGCCACAGATGAAGAAGTTTTCGTTGACGGCCTTGGCACGCGACCAACTCCACCGCGCCAAGGCGGAGAACAGCGGACGAAGCGCGTCCACGGTGTTCGCAGGGCATGAGCAGGTGTTGCGGCAGACGGTCGTCGCACTCCGGCAAGGGCACGCACTCAGCGAACACCACCATCTCGACGAGGTGACCATCTACGTGCTCAGTGGTCGTATCTGCCTTAACCTTAACGCGGGCCAAACCGACTGGATCGGGCGTACCGGTGACCTTTTGATCGCACCGAACACCGCGCACAGCGTCAGCGCCCTGGAGGACTCCGCCATCCTGCTGACAGTTGCGAAGAAGATGTCGTCGACGACACCTGGCAACACAACCTGACCGTTTGGCGGCGAATTATCCTCCTGGAGTGGGCGATACGGCGCTCAGGTCGGTGTACGGGCACGCAACACTCCGCGGTAGATCCCGCAACGGCAGCCTTTTACTTGGTGCCGGGCTCATGACAGGGGCGCCGACCAGTACAGCGCGGTGCCTCCGCCGGGGGCGTTGCCGACGTGGAAGTCACCGCCGGACTCCTCGGCGCGATTGCGCAAGTTGGCTAGGCCGCTTTCGGTGACACAGCCGGCGATGCCGCGACCGTTGTCGACGACGGTGATCGATAGGTCGTTCTCCACCCGCACCTCGACGGACACCTCAGTCGCGTTGGCGTGCCGGACCGCGTTGCTGACCGCTTCCCGCACCACGGCTTCGGCGTGGTCAGCCAGCACGGGGTCGACGACCGACAGTGGTCCGACGAATTGACTGGTGGTGCGTACCCCCGAGTCCGCGAATTGGGCGATGGCTGTGTCGAGGCGCTGTCGCAGGTGAGTTGCACCCGGCGGACCGCCGTGCAGGTCGAAAATAGCGACGCGAATTTCTTGGATGACGGCCTGCAGGTCATCGACAGCGTTTGAAATCCGTTGCTTCACCTCGGGATAGCGAGCCCTGGGTATCGTGCCCTGCAAAGCCAGCCCGACCGCGAACAGGCGCTGGATGACATGGTCGTGCAGGTCGCGGGCGATGCGATCACGATCGGTGAGAACGTCGAGCTCACGCATCCGGCGCTGAGTGGTGGCCAACTGCCATGCCAGCGCGGCTTGGTCGGCGAATGCGGCCATCATGTCGAGTTGATCTTCGGTGAACGACGCCGAACCGGCGCCGCGCAACACGACAACGACTCCGGCAACGGTGTCGGTGGCCCGCAGCGCCAGTACCAGCGCGGGCCGCGCACCGTCGATGCCGTCGAGCTCGAGCCGTTCGACCCGTTGCGTCTCCCGCTTCGCGAACGCGTCGCCGACGACTGTGCCCACCAGCGGAATCACCTGCCCGGCGGCCGAAGATGCTGCGGCCCCGACTGTTTCGACCACCACCAGCTCGGACACCGCCTCGGCTGCGGCGTGGTCGTCGGCGGGGACGGCAACCATGGCGGCATCAGCGCCGGTCAGCTCGAGGGCTTCCTCGGCGACACGTCGGAAAACCGTTGCCGGTTCGACGCCGGATAACAACTCGGTGGCGATGTCGCGGGTCGCTTCGATCCACGACTGGCGCGTCTTGGCTTGTTCGTAGAGGCGCGCGTTCGAAATTGCGATGCCGGCGGCGGAGGCCAACGCCTGCACCAGCACCTCGTCATCCTCGCTGAACAGCTGCCCGTTGGCCTTTTCGGCCAGGTAGAGATTGCCGAACACCTCGTCGCCGATTCGGATCGGCACACCAAGGAAGGTGCGCATCGGTGGGTGATTCTCCGGAAAGCCCACCGACGCAGGGTGGTCGGCAATGTTGTCCAGGCGAAGGGGTTTGGGATCATCGATGAGCAGGCCTACCACGCCACGGCCTTTGGGCAACTGGCCGATCCGCCGCACCGTCTCCTCGTCGATACCCTCATAGACGAACTGCACCACACGCTTAGCCCGGTCGTGTACCTCGAGCGCTCCGTACTGCGCCTCAACCAGATTCGTCGCGGTATGCACGATCGAGCGCAGGGTGGCGTCGAGTTCCAGGCCGGAGGTGACCACCAACATCGCCTCTACGAGCCCGTCGAGGCGGTCGCGGCTTTCCACGATTTGGCCGACCCGGTCTTGAACCTCGGCCAACAGTTCCCGCAGCCGCAGCTGCGAGAGGGTATCGCGCAGCGGGGGAGTGCTTTCCGTCGCTCGGCTGCGCTCCGGCTGCGAGGCCAGGCTCATAACCAATACTGTCGGTCGCAAATCAGCAGGGTGCAACCGGTGGCGTCAAGCGTTGCGCGGCCGGACGACCCCAGCAGGAGATCGCTCGGGCCCGGCCGCAAAGGATCGACCACCACCAGCTGAATCCGCGGGGCGGTTCGCTTCAGATGCTCCGGATAGTTGAGCACGTTGCTGTGGGTGGCGATTGACCGAAAGTCGAGGTCCGGGTGGTCTCGCCGGCAATGGTCGAGACGGCGTTCGAGCGCTAGAACCGAACGGTCCGGGGCCATTGCCCTGATGACGCGCGTTCCGGCGCGATGGGCCGGCGATATGGTCAAAGCGCGCAGCGGACCGCCGCGGAGCCGGGCTTCCTGCGCGGCGAGCTCAACAAACGGCGCCACTGGCCGGCGATCCGTCTACCACCGCCAAGATCAACCCGGTTTGGCGTGCCGTCGGGCCGGTGCTGGTCGGCATGACGCCGACGTGGCAATGTGCGGCAGCCGCCAAGGCGGATACGATGGATCCGATGCGCCCCTGCGTGGCGTGTCCGGCGTCGGTCGAGCCGACGCAGACCATGGCCGCAACCGCGACGCTTCAAGCAGCGCGACGATCGGACGGCAATGCAGGATTTCGGCCTTCAGCTTCACCGGTTCCCGTCGACCCGATGGCGGTGAACGCGTCGCCGACCACCTGCTCGGCGGCGATCGAGTCGCGTGCCGCGCGGTCGGGATCACCCTCGGGCGAGTCGATCGCGTGCACCAACCATAGCGGCAGTTTCCGGTCGACGGCTTCGTCGGCGGCCCACAGCGCTGCCTGCAGGGCCGAGCGCGAGCCGTCGACGCCCGACGACGCACTGCGGTTCGCAGTAGGGGTCAGCCATTGTCGGGTCCCTCAGCGTTGTACGAGCAGAACTTCGTCGAGCGGTCGCCGCGGTGTGGGCGGCGGTATTTGTTCGGTGGCCGGCGCCACGCCCACCCGTATCAGGATCTGAGGCACGGTGTCGTGTTCCATGCACGACGTGACCATGTCACGGGTAGCGCGGACCTCGGTGATATGGGTTACCGGGCAAGTGGCCAACCCGGCCACCGTGCATTCAAGCAAGACCGCAGAGAGTGCCTCCCCGGCGACCAGCGCGTCAAGGCGGCTGTCGCTGTCGGTGGACAGAAGCAGAATCGTCGAACGGTCTTCTGGGACTTCCGTGCGCCTCTCCTGGTTGTGGGTGACCGGGAACGCCCGTCCGACGTCGACGCGGTCACCTTCGGCCGCCGAGACCAGCGCACTGTACGGGATACCCTCTGATGCCTCGAACGGTGCCGTCCACCACCCTAGTTCGGCGTGGTACTGGGAGTCGTAGAGCCGCAGCGACTCGGCGAGCTGGGATGCGTCTGCCAGGCACTTACGCAGATCCTCGGGCATCACGTCCAGGTGGACGGCGTCGCCGTCGACGGCGTTACGCAGGACAGGCTCGAAGGATTCCCAGTTCATTGGTGCGTTCAATGGCAGTCGGTCGGTGCGGCGCACCAAGATCGCGTCGGCGCGCCGGCGGTGGCCATCGGTCACATAGTCCATCGGGCTGAAGTGAATCGACGCCAGGTGGTTCGGGTCGTTGGGGTTCGGGAACCGGTCGACATGAGACCGCAACCCGGCGGCCGCCATCGCCACCCGAAAATGGTCGAGCGCAGCGCCACAACTGATCAGCGCTTGGCGGCGTGACCGGTCATAGGCC
Organism: Mycobacterium xenopi; assembly: GCF_009936235.1. Lineage (NCBI taxonomy): Bacteria > Bacillati > Actinomycetota > Actinomycetes > Mycobacteriales > Mycobacteriaceae > Mycobacterium > Mycobacterium xenopi. Next base: position 1,537,027 of record NZ_AP022314.1, read on the forward strand.
AGGACTCGGTGGGTATCGACGAACAGCTGCAGCTGGCCGCCGTCGAGAACCCATTGCCAAGGTTGGGTGTTGTGCAGTGATGGGGCACGGCACGCTAAGCACACCGCATCCTTGATGACCTTAGTTCCTACGGCCGTGCCAGGCATGTCGACCTCCGATCTCTACCCGCCCTCAAGTGTTCTCCGAACCCGGGTATGGCTAAAGGGCCATTGGTCCTCCGCCCGGCGGCCATTCGGCATCGGCCCGGAGACCTGGCTGGTCAGCGCCGCTCGTTTAGCGAGCTTGCAATACCTTCCAGCACCTCTGGGTGTTTCAGGAACGGCGTGATGATGTCGACCGGCAACGGGAACACCACGGTCGAGTTCTGGTCGGCACCCAATTCCAAGAGCGTTTGCAGGTACCGTAGCTGCAGCGAGGCGGGGTTTTTCGACAGCGTTTCGGCGGCTTCGCGCAGCTCCTCGGAAGCCTGCAACTCGCCGCGGGCGTTGATGACTTTGGCGCGCCGTTCGCGTTCGGCTTCAGCCTCCCGAGCCATGGCACGCTGCATCGACTCGGGAATCTCGACGTCCTTGATCTCGACCACCCGGACTTCGACGCCCCAGGGCTCGGTTTGCTTTTCAATGATGGTGCGAAGGTCGCTGTTGAGGTCTTCGCGATGCGCCAACAGGGTATCCAGGTCGGCGCGGCCGAGCAGCGACCGCAAAGTGGTCTGCGCGATCTGAGAGGTGGCCAGGGCGTAGTTCTCGACCGCCAGAATCGCTTTCAACGGATCAACGACCTGAAACATCACCACCGCGTTGACCCGGGCCGGCACGTTGTCGCGGGTGATCACCTCCTGTGGCGGGATGGTCAATGTCACCACCCGCTGGTCGACCCGAATCATCTTGTCGACCAATGGAATCAAGAACCGCAGCCCGGGCCGGTACAGCGGTCGGATGTGACCCATCCGGAACACTACCCCGCGCTCATACTCGCGCAGCACCGCCAGTGAAAAGAAGCCGAGCACGACGAGTGCCATCAGCACCGCCAGAGCAATCACGAGCACTGCTGCGCTCACTGCGAACTGTCCTCCTTCTGTGCCCAGTTGCCGCCCCACCGAGTGGAATACCGGTCTATCGCAACAGCCGCCTGGTCCTCCAGTCCGGAGCGGTGCGGCAGATACTCCGGTGCATTCGACGGGGTATTCCAAAGGTGCCGCGCCAGGGGTAACCCGCTGAGCGCCACAAGCATGGCGGCACCACCAAGCACCAGGACGTCCATGGGGGTGTGCTGGCCGATCAGCATCGCCAGCGGCATGAGCACCCCGAGCGCTGCGACGAAGCAGGCGATCCCGCGGTGAAACCGACCCGCATCCGAATACGGCCACGGATCGATCTCACGGGTGATCTCGCGGCCGTGATCCGAGGTGGTGCATGTCGCCTTGACCGGACAGCTGTTGCACACCACCGGCGACGCGCGGTACCGCATCACCCGGTGCTGGGGGTCGAACGACGTCGGCCAGAGCCACTGATCTTGCGGGCACACCCAGGCGTCGTGGTCTGGCCGGTACACAAACTTGCCGGTGCGCCACCGTGCGGCATGCCGCGACACCCGCTTGGCCATGGCGTCGAAGCCCCAGCCGATACCGAGCAGGACCAGTGCATATGCGGCTACCAGCCACACCGACGTCGTGGGTGTCACCATCGTCACTCCTTGGCCGGCGCCGCGGATTCGGCTGCCGCGGGCGAGGCTACCTCGGTGTAGAGCGGATGCTCGGGTAACTCCGCGGCGACCGCGCCGGACCGGAAATTGCGCAGGGCCAACCATGCGATGTAGACGAACGGCAGCACACCGCCGACGATGAGGATCACGTCGCCGGGCAGGCGCAGCCACTCCAGCAGCGAATTGCCGGGTCGGGTGATGTAGCCCAGCGACCGCGCCTCGTAGTAGCCGTCGTTGACGGAGTGGTATAGCTGCAGCACGCCGAGTGGCAGCAACGTAGCGAACACCATCCACGCCAGTCCGATGTTCATGCCCCAGAACGACATTCGGGCCCACTTCTCCGGCCATTTGTCGGCGGGGATCATGTAGCGGAACGCGAACATCGCCAGCCCGACGGCCAGCATCCCATAGACGCCCATCATGGCGGCGTGCCCGTGGTTGGCTGTTAGCGCGGTGCCGATCTGATAGTAGGACACGATCGGAAGGTTGATCAGGAATCCGAAGATACCTGCGCCCAGGAAGTTCCAGAACCCGACCGCCACTAAGAACATCACCGCCCAGCGGTGCGGGAACGGCTTGGCGTCACCAGACTGTTGCCGCGATCCCAGCTGCAGGAACGCCCACGCTTCGACGGTCAGGAAGGTCAACGGAATCACTTCGGCGGCCGAGAAGAACGCGCCCAGCGCCATGTGCTCCACCGGGGTACCGGAGAAGTACAGGTGATGCATCGTGCCGATGACACCGCCGGCCGAATACAAGATGATGTCGAGGAAGATCACCCCGAGCGCAATACGCTCACGCACCACCCCGAGCATCACGAAGATGTAGGCCACCATCACGGTGGTGAACAGTTCGAGGAAGTCTTCTACCCACAGGTGCACCACCCAGAACCGCCAGAAATCGGCGACCGAGAAGTGGGTGTCGCTGCTGGCCAGCAACCCGATCGCGTAGAACACGGGGATCGCCAGGCCCGCGAAGAAAAACAGCCACGGCAGGTTAGTCTTCGACTCGCCCCGCAGTCGCGCCCGCATGCCCCGCCAGATGATCGCGATCCACAGGAACATCCCGATGATCAGCAGAATCTGCCACAGCCGCGGCAAGTCCAGGTATTCCCACTGCTGGGAGAGCAAGCTGCCGGCGGGGATCACCCCATAGATCGACAGCGCCTCGGTGATCAGCGAGCCGAACACCACCAGCGCGACCGCGCCGAGCAGCCCGTAAGCCAGCCAACTCTGCCGCCGCGGTTCGCGGCGCGCGATGAATGGAACGAGGAAGATGCCGCCGCCAGGAACGCCGCCGCAGTCCAAAACAGCGCCAGCTGCACGTGCCAGGTGCGAGCCAGGTTGTAGGGCAGAACCCGGGCCAGGTCCAAGCCGAAGAACGAAGACAGGTCGGCCCGGTAGTGCTGGGCTGCGGCGCCGACCAGCGCCTGCGCCAGGAACAGCACCGACACGATCGCGAAGAACCAGATCGTGGATCGTTGCGCCGGCGTGAGGGGCACCTCTCCCGGCTCCCGGAATGACAGCGTGGACGCCATCTCGTCGCCGTGCCAGCCCAGCTTCTGGCTCCAGCGTCCGTAGATCGCGAACATGATCCCGATGCCGCCCAGCAGCGCGACCAGCGACAATGCGGACCACACCACTACTTGGGCGGTTGGGCCGTTGTCGACGCGCTTTTCGGACGGCCAGTTGTTGGTGTAACTGTAATTGTGGCCCGGCCGCTGCGCCGCCGAAGCCCAGGCCGTCCACGCGAAAAACGCTGTGAGTTCGTGGATTTCGGCTTTGTCGGTAATCGTGTGTGGCAACAGCCCGTATTTGGTGGAGTTTTCCCCGAAGTAGGTCGCGTAGTGCAGCTGGATGTCGTCGAATGCCCGGGCCTGCCGGTCGGTGAACACCAGTGTCTTGGTGGCGGGGTTGTAGCGGTTGGTGCGAAACTCGGTGACCACCCGGTCCCGCGGGTCCGTCACACCCTGGCCGCGAAACTGGTCGGCGACGTCGTCGGTCGCCATGCGCAGGTACTCGGCGGTACGGTCCGGTCCCAAGTAGGCGCCGTGACCCAGCACCGATCCGTACTCCATCAGTCCGCGCGCTTGATAAAGCTCCTGGCCGCGGGTGATGTCGTTGCCGGTGAACAGCAGTCGGCCGGACTCGCTGACCACCTTGTCCGGCAACGGCATCGAGGCGGTGTAGGCGCGGTAGGCCAGGATTCCCAATACCAGGAAGCCAAAAATCAGCACCAGGGCCACGCCCTGCACCCAACCCTTGCCGATCAACCGCTCAGAAGTCGCCTGATCGAAGCGTTTGCGACGTTGTGCCGGCTCGATTGCCATACCGATGGCCCTTTCGACGGCGGAAGGATGGTCCGTATTAAACCTGTTGTCGCCCGCCTAAACCCGGATTTTGGGTGTCGAGAGGACCAATGGTCGATAACCGGTGACCAATGGCCCTGAAAAGCAGCGGTGCGCGTGCCTAGCGTTGCAACCAGCAAAGGTGCTCATCTTCCGATAAAGGAGCCAGTGATGCGCGACTGTCGTCCAGCGCCCTCGGTGGTGGTGGGCGTCGACGGGTCACGTACGGCAATCCAGGCCGCCATATGGGCAGTCGACGAGGCGGTCAGCCGCGACCTGCCGCTGCGCCTGGTGTACGTCATCGACGCGGCAGACCTCTCCCGGACCGAGCACTTCCAGTTCGCTGCCGCGCGGACGGCGTTGTACGACGCCCAGCACGCCGTCGAGGCGATCGGCGAACCGGTCAAGATCGAGACCGACGTCCTGCCGGGCAAGCCGGTCGCCAAACTCGCCGAAGAGTCGAGGTCAGCGGTGATGGTGTGTGTCGGATCCGTCGGAATCGAGCACGCGTGCCGCGGCGCCGGTTCCGTCGCGGCAGCGTTACCGGACTTGGCCCGATGTCCGGTGGCGGTAATCCGCCCGTCGCTGGACCGAACGAACCCGGACCCCCGCAGCATCGTCGTCGAGGTGGACAATGGAGTGGTGCTGCGACATGCCTTCGAGGAGGCGCGACTTCGCGAGGCCCCGCTGTGGGCAGTCGCCTCCTGGCAGGCCGAGGCCCCGGGGGACAGCGCCGACGGAGACCGTTTGGCGCGAGCGCAGCTCAATCGTCGGATCACCCTCTGGCGGCGGCTGTACCCCGACGTGCATATCGAGCCGACTGTCATTCGCGGCGGCGTCTGCCAATATCTCGCAAAAAACGCCCAATCGGTTCAGCTTTTCGTCACCGGGCCGCGCAGCCGCAGTTGTGACACGGGCAAGCCCGGTCCGGTGGAATGCTCGACACTCACCGTGCGCGGCGACCAGCTGTAGGAAGCGCAACGCACCTTTGGAGGACGTACCTTGATCAAGGTATTTCTCGTCGACGACCACGAAGTGGTGCGTCGCGGACTGATTGACCTACTGCGAACCGATCCCGAGTTGGATGTGGTCGGCGAGGCGGGCTCGGTCGCCGAAGCGATGGCCCGCATGCCGGCCGCACGCCCGGATGTTGCGGTGCTCGACGTACGACTGCCCGACGGCAACGGTATCGAGTTGTGCCGCGACCTGTTGTCTTGCATGCCGGATTTGCGTTGTCTGATGCTTACGTCGTTCACGTCCGACGAGGCCATGCTCGACGCCATCCTCGCCGGCGCAAGTGGATACGTCGTAAAAGACATCAAGGGAATGGACTTGACGCGCGCTGTCAAGGAAGTGGGCGCCGGGCGCTCGCTGCTCGACAATCGGGCCGCGGCGGTCCTGATGGCCAAACTACGCGGAGAAGGCGAAAAACCCGATCCGCTCTCGGGCCTTACCAGCCAGGAGCGCACGCTGCTGGGCTTACTCGCGGAGGGCCTGACCAACAAGCAAATCGCCGATCGGATGTTTCTGGCCGAAAAGACGGTGAAGAACTACGTTTCCCGGCTCCTGACCAAATTGGGGATGAAACGCCGAACTCAGGCCGCGGTATTCGCCGCCAAAATGGAGCGGTCGCCCCGATCCGGTGACTGAGGGGGGGCGGTCGGACTCGCGAACTCGGGACCGCCACCTCAACAGTAAATGACCACCGTGACGCGATGGCGTTGCCTTCCCTGGGGCCTCTTGTAGTGTGGCGGTCGACTACATGTGCCTGCGGTGCTTCGCGGCTCGGATGTGGTTGGTGTAATGGGCTTTTGCGAGGTCAGCATCGCGCCAGGTGAAGACGTCTGCCGGGCGTAGTCGCTCGGAACGCCGCTGGCCCTTTCGCTTCCTGTCTCTAGCATGCACGCCACGTTGCGTCGAGCGGCTGATCGATGAAGTGGCACTGCAATTTTGGGGTGGATCAGCTGCGCGACCCCCGCAGCGGCGGCTGCTCGGCTAACGGTGGTGGTGGCGGCAGGTGCATAGTTGGGTGCATAGTTGGCCGACGGGTAACGAGGCCATCGCGGCTTGGGCGTGTCAGTCACAGCCGACCTAAGTGGTGTTACCGCAACGGGGGTAGCACACGCTCAGCGGTTCGCGCCGGAGGCAGCGCTGTTGGCCGCTTCGGCGAATTCGCAGAACGCGTCGTATGCGCGGGCGCCGAAGATGGTGGCCGGCCCGCCATGCATCAGAATAGTGACGCAATGGCGTTGCGGCTGCTTCTTTGGGGGCTCCAACGGGCACGGCCTCTTGGGCGTGCGAGGCGATGCAGCCGTCGCACCCGGCTACCACTCCGATGGCCAGCACGATGAGTTCTTTGCTGTTTCTGTCCAGCGCGCCTGGGTCAGCGCGGCGTTGCTCAACTGCGCGAATCCCTGATAGATGCCGCGATTCATGTGCCGCAAAGCGCGGTGTTGTGGGTTGAGATCGGTCAGTACGCGCTGGTGGTGTTGTTCGCTCATGCCCGGGATGATCCCCCTACCCGTATATGCATTTCCCTGCTGGTATGCGGATGGCCCACTGGCCGGCGGTGCTGAGCGGCCGGGATCTCGACGACGTCTCCAGTTGTGTTGGCGTCGATGGCGTTTGGTATGCGGGCAGCCACGGTTTCGAGCTCATCGGCCTCGACGGTGCGCATCAACAGAACGAAGAAGCCTTGGGAGCGGTCGCTACTTCCTTCGAACGTGTCGCAGCAGAACGGCGCGAACGGTTTCGTGCGATCGGCCGAGTAACGCTGGAGCACAAGCGCTTTGCGGTGGCTGTGCATTACCGCAATGCGACCGAAGAGCGCGTCGACACCGTTGTCGCGTCGGTGCACGGTGTCGGCAAGCGCGATGAGCCAAGCCCAGAGGCGTGGTGTAAGAAGCCGCTCATTCGCGCGACTCTTCGGGATGCAGTTTAAGCGGTCAATTCTGGCGTTGTGGTGGCCTCCTGGTGGTGGTTGTCGGCGGTGGCGGTACGGGCTCGGTCGAGGACCTCGAGGCCGAGGTAGCGCGGCCTTCGAACTTCGGCTAGCCCCAAGTTGCCGCGTGTCAGCGTACAAACACGCACGCTCGCGGCAGAAATCAGTTGGCGTGCAGGTCGCGGTTGAGTGTAATGACCTGTCCGTCGCGCGGCACCACCTCGACCGCGCCTGTGACCGAGTTGCGGCGAAACAGCATGTTGTTTGCTCCGGAGAGTTCGCGGGCCTTGACTGTGCTGCCGTCGGGCATGGCGACTTTGGTGCCGGCGGTGACGTATAGGCCCGCTTCGATCACGCAGTCGTCGCCGAGCGAGATGCCCAACCCGGAGTTCGCGCCCAGCAGGCAGCGTTTGCCGATCGAGATGACCTCGGTGCCGCCGCCGGACAGCGTGCCCATGATCGATGCGCCGCCGCCGATGTCCGAGCCGTCACCGACCACGACGCCGGCCGAGATGCGGCCCTCCACCATCGACGTGCCCAGTGTGCCGGCGTTGTAGTTGACGAAACCTTCGTGCATGACGGTGGTGCCCGCAGCCAGGTGGGCACCCAGGCGAACCCGATCGGCGTCGGCGATGCGCACGCCGCTCGGCACCACGTAGTCGAGCATCCTTGGGAATTTGTCGACGCCGTACACGGTGACCGGGCCGCGCCGGCGCAGCCGGGCGCGGACCGACTCGAAACCTTCGATCGCACACGGTCCGTGGTTGGTCCACACCACGTTGGTCAAGATCGCGAAGAAACCGTCGGCGTTGAGGCCGTGCGGCGCGACGAGCCGGTGCGACAACAGATGCAGCCGCAGGTAGGCGTCGTGGGCGTCGACGGGTTTGTCGTCCAGTGAGCCGATCGCCGTGCGCACCGCGACCGTTTCGACGCCCCGGTCCTCGTCGCGGCCGGCCAGTGCCGCCAGGTCGGCGGGAACCTCGGCCGGCGACAGCCGGGTGGTGCCGGTCTCGCCGGAGTCGCTGAGTTCCGGTGCGGGAAACCAGGTGTCGAGGACTGATCCGTCGCCGGCAAGCGTCGCCAGCCCGATACCCGAAGCTCCAGTCACGGGCTCCACGCTACTTTCTTTCGCCGAGCAGACGTAAACGCCCCCATATACGGCCTCGCAGGGGCGCTTTTGCGTCTATTCGGCGGCTATGGTGACAGCGTGCTGGACCTACATGGCGACCCCGTCGAGCTGACCGCGGCGCTGGTCGACATTCCCAGCGAGTCGCGGGCGGAGCGCCGCATCGCTGACGAGGTCGAGGCCGCGCTGCGGGCGCAGACCACAGGGTTCGAGATCGTCCGCAACGGCAACGCCGTACTGGCACGCACGCATCTCGGTCGTCCGACGCGGGTGCTGCTCGCGGGCCATCTCGACACCGTCCCGGTGGCCGACAACCTGCCCAGCCGGCGGGACGGCGACCTGCTGCACGGCTGCGGCAGCGCGGACATGAAATCCGGTGACGCGGTGTTCCTGCATGTGGCCGCCACGGTCACCGCACCTTCACACGACCTGACCCTGGTGTTCTACGACTGCGAGGAAATCGAGTCCACAGCAAACGGTTTGGGCCGCATCGAGCGCGAATTGCCGGACTGGCTGCAAGCCGACGTGGCCATTCTTGGCGAACCCACCGCCGGCTACATCGAGGCGGGCTGCCAAGGCACGCTGCGCGCCGTCGTCCACGCGACCGGAGCCCGGGCCCATTCGGCGCGATCATGGCTGGGCGACAATGCAATTCACAAACTCGGCGCCGCGCTCGAGCGGCTTGCAGGCTATCAGGCGCGCAGTGTCGAGATCGATGGCTGCACCTACCGCGAGGGGTTGTCGGCAGTGCGCATCGACGGCGGCATCGCCGGCAACGTCATTCCCGACGCCGCGTCGGTGACGGTCAACTACCGGTTCGCGCCGGATCGCTCACCGGCCGAGGCGCTACGCCATGTCGCCGAGGTGTTCGACGGGCTCGACGTGCGCATCGAGCAGACCGACGTCGCGGCGGGCGCGCTGCCCGGGTTGTCCAAGCCCGCGGCCAAGGCCCTGGTCGAGGCGGCGGCCGGGCAGGTCCGGGCGAAATACGGCTGGACCGACGTAGCGCGGTTCGCTGCCCGCGGCATTCCCGCGGTGAACTACGGTCCGGGCGACCCCAACCTGGCTCACCGACGCGACGAACGGGTGTCGGTCGGGCAAATCACCGCCGCGGCTGACATGTTGCGCCGCTATCTGACCAGTTGAGCCCGCCGCGACTGAGCTGCGGCGTCGGCGGCGGCCGGATGCAACCCCGCGTCGGCGAGGTCGGCTGCCACCTCGGCCAGCGCGTCGGCGTCACCGGCGGCTAGCGCGCGCGCATGAGCCAACGTCAGCCGCCCGAGCACGCAGTCCACTTCGACCGCGAGGCGTTCGGCTCGATACACCGCACGGATGTCGCCGAGTCGCGCCGCGTCCTGCAGCGCACGCAGCGCGATCGCCGACTGGCCACCGCGCTCGGCGGCCTGCACCGCTTCTCGGGCGGCATCGATCGCGCCGATCTCGTCGCCGCGAGCCGACCTCGCCCAGGCTTTGGCCAAAGCCAGCTCCGGGGCGAACAACGCCGATTTCAGACCGTGCCGAGACTCCGCTCGGCTCAACACCTTTGCCGCTTCCACTTGCTTGCCCTGCTGACCCAGCGCGTGCGCGAGCAGCATCAGCGACAGCGGGCCCCACGAATACCCCGTGCGCGCCAGCGCATCGCTGGCCGGGCCCAGCAACGCCACCGCGGTATCGAAATCACCCTGGGCGATCGCCACATATGCGACCAGCACCTCGCCGATCGCCCGACCCGGCTGCTGCAGTTCGGCGAAATCGGTGTACCGCTGCGCCAACGAGCGTGCTGCGTCCAGCCGTCCCGCCATCACCAGCGCCGTGACCCGGGCAAAGCCACTGGTGAACCTCAACAACCCCGGATGTTCACCGGCCACCGCCCGGGCCGCCAGCGCCTCGACCTCGCCGAACCGGCCCGTGCGGGCAGAACACAGCGCCGCGGTCGACGCCGCCCATCCCACGCCCACTTCGTCGGCGTGCGGAGAGGCCAGCACCTCGCCGGCGATCCGCAACGCGCGCAGCGGGGTACCTGAGTTCATCGCGAAAGTCGCCGCGAGCGCGTCGAGCGTGGCCTTCGCGGTCGGTGCCGCCACCCGGTTGCGAATGGTCTGCAGGAATGCGGTTGCCCGCTCCGGCTCGTCGAGCATCCAGAACTGGTTGGCCGCGCGCGGCAGCGCCCAGGCCATCAGCTCGGTGTCCGACAACGTGTCCGGGTCCACGGCGGCCAACACGGCTCCGGCCTCTCGGCCGTGGCCCTGCCAGGCCAGCGCGTATGCCAACACCAGCCGCGCCGCCAGCCCCTCTGAGCGGTCCAGCGCTGCGCGCGACAGCCGCTCGGCAAGCACCAGGTCGCCCAGCCGCAGCGCCTGCTGCGCCGCGCTCACCGTGGCCGCAACCGGCGCGGGCGTGTCGCTGTCGGCGGCTAGCGCGGCCAGGCGCAGTTGGTCGCCGACGTGGTCGGACGGGTGCGTTGACAGCTGCGCAACCACCGCCGCCCGCAGCGACCGGGCACGCTCCGGCCCCAGCGCGGCCCGGGCCCGCTGGGCGTAGAGCGGATGAGCCGCCCGCGCCTGCTCCTGGTCGTCGAAGAGGACCACGCCCGCGGCTTGTTCGACGGCCTGTTCGCCGGCTAATGCGGTCAAATCCGTCCGGGGCAGGGGTTCGGCGACGGCCAGGTAGTCCAGCACGCCGCGCACCGGCTGCGGCAACCCGCGAAGGTAGACGTCGATCAGCGCAAACAGCGGCAACCGCTGCACGTCGCGGCAGCGCCAGCCGTCGCCGGCCTGCACCAGCCCGTCGCCCTCGATCAGATGCCGCAGATACAGCGGGTTGCCCTGGCTGCGGGCGAAGATCTCGTCGGCCAGCGCGCCGGGCGGTGGCGTCCCCAGCGCGGACGCCAGCACCGCCGCCGTCCCCGCGGCATCCAGCGGCCGCACTTCGATTCGGCTGAGCAGCTGATCGGTCCACAACGCGGCGACCACGTCGGGCATCGGGGCCTCCGAGTGCACGGTGACCACAAGGCGCGCCGAACCGGTCAGAGCCAGCTGATACACCAGCGTGGCCGAGAGGCTGTCCAAGTCGTGGGCATCGTCAACCACCAGCAGCAGGTCGCCGTCGGCGCTGGTGAGAGATTCGCGGGCAGCGCGCAGCAGCGCCGCCGCCGCCCGATATCGGCCAGGGTCACCAAATGGCGGAACGCGCCGAAAGGCGCCATGCGCTCCGACGAAGTGCCCGCCACCCACCGCACGATCGTCGACGGCCGCCGCGCGGCAAACCTCCCAGCCGCGGCCCGCGCCAGCGACGTCTTGCCCACACCGTCGGCACCCACCAGCACGGCGCCGGACACGTGCGGGCTTTCCAGGGCGTTGGTCACCTGCTGGACGGCGGTTTCGTCCACCTCGGCTACCCAGCGCATCGCCGGATTGTATGGCGCGGAGCTGAACCGGCACGGCGATAGGTCGAAATGCGCTCCGCGGCAAGGCTGGTCTACGTTTCGGTGTATGAAGCCGAGGCAGTGGGCGATCTGCGTGTACTGCGCGTCCGGGCCGACCCATCCGGACCTGCTGGCGTTGGCTGCGCGGCTCGGTGAGGCGATCGCCGATCGCGGCTGGACCTTGGTGTGGGGCGGCGGCAACGTTTCGGCCATGGGCGCGCTGGCCACAGCGGCGCGTGCCCGCGGCGGCCGGACGGTCGGCGTCATCCCGAAAATGTTGGTGCATCGCGAAGTCGCCGACACCGACGCCGACGAGCTGATCGTCACCGACACCATGCGCGAGCGCAAACAGGTCATGGAAGACCGCGCCGATGCGTTTATCGCACTGCCCGGCGGGATCGGCACGCTCGAGGAGCTGTTCGAGGCGTGGACCGGCGGCTATCTGGGCGTGCACGACAAACCGGTGGTGATGCTCGACCCGGACGGGCACTACGACGGGTTGCGGGCATGGCTATACGGGCTGATCGACAGTGGATACGTCTCGCAGATGGCCTTGGACCGGTTGGTGGTGGTCGACGACGTGGACGCGGCCCTGGCGGCGTGCGCTCCCCGTGGGGGTTAGGCTGGCCGCCGACTGCGGTTCAGCAAAGGGGAGACACCGTGTCCGATCATGACTCAGGTACCCGCACCAGCGTCGGGCTAGCCGACGTCGCCGCCCGGGTACCCGCCGTGTTGGCCGACGTGCCGGTGCTGGCGCGGGGGGCGCTGACCGGGCTGTTGCCCCAGCGCAACTCCAAGGCGTCGATCGGCAGGGTGTTCCAGGATCGGGCCGCTCGCTACGGCGACCGGGTCTTCCTGCGGTTTGGTGACCAGCGATTGACCTACCGCGAAGCCAACGCGACCGCCAACCGCTACGCCGCGGTGCTGGCCGCACGGGGAGTCGGCCGCGGCGACGTGGTCGGCATCATGCTGCGCAACTCGCCCGACGCGGTGCTGATGATGCTGGCTGTGGTCAAATGCGGGGCGATTGCCGGCATGATCAACTACCACCAGCGCGGCGACGTGCTCGCTCACAGCCTGGGACTGCTCGACGCCAAAGTGCTGGTCGCGGAATCCGACCTGGTCAGCGCCGTCCTCGAGTCCGGGGCGCCCGCCGACCCGGTAACCATCGAGGAATTGCAGCGACTGGCGGCCACCGCGCCCGCCAACAATCCCCCCTCGGCGTCGGCGGTGTTGGCCAAAGACACCGCGTTCTACATCTTCACGTCGGGCACGACCGGTTTCCCGAAAGCTAGCGTGATGACCCACTTCCGGTGGCTGCGGGCGTTGGCCGCGTTCGGCGGCGCGGGGCTGCGGCTGCACAGCAACGACACGCTGTACTGCTGCCTGCCGCTGTACCACAACAACGCGCTGACGGTCGCGCTGGCCTCGGTGCTCACCTCCGGCGCCACGCTGGCGTTGGGCCGGTCGTTCTCGGCGTCACGGTTTTGGGACGAGGTGATCGCCAACGACGCGACCGCGTTCATCTACATCGGCGAGATCTGCCGCTACTTGCTCAACCAGCCGCCCAAGCCGACCGACCGCGCGCACAGGGTGCGGCTGATCGCCGGCAACGGGTTGCGCCCGGAGATCTGGGACGAGTTCACCGCCCGGTTCGGCATCGACCGGGTGTGTGAGTTCTACGCCGCCAGCGAGGGCAACACCGCATTCATCAACATCTTCAACGTGCCCAAGACGACCGGCATCTCGCCGTTGCCGTTGGCCTACGTGGAATACGATCCCGACACCGGCGCGCCGCTGCGTGACGACAATGGTCGGGTGCGCCGGGTACGGCCGGGGCAGCCGGGCCTGCTGCTGAGCCCGGTCAACTGGCTTCAGCCCTACGACGGCTACACCGATCCGACCGCCAGTGAAAAAAAGTTGGTGCGCAACGCTTTTCGTGAAGGTGACTGCTGGTTCAACACCGGCGACGTAATGAGGCCGCAGGGCATGGGACACGCCGCATTCGTCGACCGGCTCGGCGACACTTTCCGGTGGAAGGGCGAAAACGTCGCCACCACACAGGTCGAGGCGGCGCTGGCGTCCGACAAAGCCGTCGAGGAATGCGCGGTCTATGGGGTCGAAATACCACGCACCGGGGGCCGGGCCGGGATGGCCGCAGTCAAGCTGCGGGGCGACGCCGAGTTCGACGGCAAGGCGCTTGCGGAAACGGTGTACGACCGGCTGCCCGGGTACGCGTTACCGCTTTTCGTGCGGGTGGTGGAGTCGATGGAGCACACGACGACATTCAAAAGCCGCAAAGTCGACCTGCGCGAGCAGGCATATGGCCCCGGCATCGAGGACCCGCTGTATGTGTTGGCCGGCCGCGACGAGGGCTACGTGCCGTTTTACCCCCAATACCCCGACGAGGTCGCGGCCGGTAAGCGACCGCGGCCCTGAGCCGGACACGGGCAAGATAGGACGCGTGCACTCGACGCTGTGTGGCCGTCCGGTGGCCGCTGATCGTCCGCTGATCATGGCGATCGTCAACCGCACTCCGGACTCGTTTTACGACCGGGGCGCCACGTTCAGCGACGATGCGGCCAAGGCTGCCGCCCACCGCGCGATCGCCGACGGCGCCGACGTCATCGATGTCGGCGGCGTCAAGGCCGGGCCCGGCGACGACGTCGATGCCAGAACCGAAGCTGCGCGCGTGGTGCCGTTCATCGAATGGTTGCGTGCCGCGTACCCGGACCAGTTGATCAGCGTCGACACCTGGCGTTCGGAAGTGGCCCGGCTGGCCTGTCGCGCCGGCGCGGACCTGATCAACGACACGTGGGGCGGCGTCGACCCCGAGATGCCGGCAGTTGCTGCCGAATTCGGTGCCGGTCTGGTGTGCTCCCACACCGGGGGGGCGGCACCGCGAACCCGGCCGTTCCGGGTCAGCTACGGGACGACCACCCGCGGTGTGGTCGACGACGTGATCCGTGAGCTGACCGCCGCCGCGGAGCGCGCGGTCGCGGCCGGGGTTGCCCGCGACCGCATACTGATCGACCCCACCCATGACTTCGGCAAGAACACCTTCCACGGTTTGGCGTTGTTGCGCCACGTGGAAGATCTGGTAAACACCGGATGGCCCGTCTTGATGGCGCTCAGCAACAAGGACTTCGTCGGGGAGACTCTTGGCGTGGACCTCACCGAACGGCTGGAGGGGACACTGGCAGCCACTGCGCTTGCGGCCGCCGCCGGTGCCCGGATGTTCCGCGTGCACGAGGTGGCTCCCACGCGCCGAGTACTGGAGATGGTCGCGTCCATCCACGGGACCCGTCCGCCGACGCGCACGGTGAGAGGACTGGCATGACGGCATCAGACCTGGTCGATCTGGCCGGCGACGGAGTCCTGGTTGCCCGCCCCGGTGACACTTGGCTGCCCGACCGCAGCTGGAACCGCCCGGACTGGACAATCGCCGACTTGGAGGCGGCCAAGGCCGGTCGCAGGGTCTCGGTGGTGCTGCCGGCTCTCAACGAGGAAGAAACCATCGGATCGGTCATCGACAGCATCTCGCCGCTGGTCGGTGGGCTGGTCGACGAGCTGATCGTGCTGGACTCCGGCTCCACCGACGACACCGAGATCCGCGCCATCGCCGCCGGTGCCCGCGTCGTCACCCGTGAGCAGGCCCTGCCGGACGTTCCGCCGCGGCCGGGCAAGGGCGAGGTGTTGTGGCGTTCGCTTGCGGCCACCACGGGCGACGTCGTGGTCTTCGTCGACTCCGACCTGATCGACCCCGACCCGATGTTCGTGCCGTGGCTGGTCGCCCCGCTGCTTACCGGTGATGGCATCCACTTGGTCAAGAGCTTCTATCGACGGCCGTTGAACGTCAGCGGCAGCGCGGGCGCCACCGGCGGAGGCCGGGTGACCGAACTGGTGGCGCGACCGCTGCTGGCGGCGCTGCGACCTGAGCTGGGGCATGTGTTGCAGCCGCTGGGCGGTGAGTACGCGGCCAGCCGGGAGCTATTGATGTCGCTGCCGTTCGCGCCGGGTTACGGCGTGGAGATCGGGCTGCTGGTCGACACCTACGACCGGCTGGGTCTCGACGCAATCGCGCAGGTCAACCTCGGTGTGCGGGCGCACCGTAACCGGCCGCTGGCCGAGCTGGGTGCGATGAGCCGTCAGGTCATCGCCACGCTGTTGTCGCGCTGCGGCATCCCCGACTCTGGGGTCGGGTTGACCCAGTTCTTCGCCGACGGCGATGGTTACACCCCGCGCACGTGGCCCGTGTCGTTGGTGGACCGGCCGCCGATGAGTGCACTGCTTCCACGCTAAGACGCCCGCGACGGCGCGGCGCGGGATGAGGCAGGATCGTTGGCGTGGCGTTGGTGTTGCTGTATCTGGTGGTGCTGATTTTGCTGGCGCTTGTCCTGTTCGGCGTGGCCAGCCTCCTGTTCGGCCGCGGCGAACAGCTGCCGCCGCTGCCGCGGGCCACCACGGCAACCGTGCTGCCCGCCTCCGGTGTCACCGGCGCCGACGTCGAAGCGGTGAAATTCACCCAGGTGCTGCGGGGGTACAAGACCAGTGAGGTGGACTGGGTGCTGGATCGGCTCGGCCAGGAACTCGACCTGCTGCGCAGCCAGCTCGCGACGGCTACCTCCACGGCCGGGGCCGAAGACCGCGAAGACCTCCCAGACGACAAGGAACCGGGGTGACCGCGCCCGACGGCGGACTGATCCGCTGCCCGTGGGCGACCACCGAGCTGTACCGCGACTACCACGACCGTGAGTGGGGCCGTCCGGTGCGCGACGGGGTTGCGTTGTTCGAGCGGATGTGCCTGGAGGCCTTTCAGAGCGGACTGTCGTGGCTGATCATCCTGCGCAAGCGGGAGAACTTTCGGCGGGCCTTCGCAGGCTTCGACATCGAAACCGTCGCCGGCTACACCGACGCCGACGTGACCCGGTTGATGGCCGACGACACCATCGTGCGCAACCGGGCCAAGATCGAAGCCACCATCGCCAACGCGCGGGCGGCAGCGGCCCTGGGCTCCTCCGACGACCTAGCCGAGTTGCTGTGGTCGTTCGCGCCGCCCCCGCGGCCAAGGCCCGCCGACGCATCGGAAATCCCTTCGGCCACCGCCGAATCCACCGCCATGGCACGCGAACTCAAGCGGCGAGGGTTTCGGTTCGTCGGGCCCACCACCGCCTATGCCCTGATGCAGGCGAGCGGGATGGTCGACGACCACCTCAGCACCTGCTGGGTGCCTATGTTGGCCCAGTAGGATTTCCCAGAACCGGGTCTTGTACACCCTGACCGTCCCAATAGGGAACAATAGGGGGGTGAATTGGCAGTTCATTGCCGGGTATGGGGGGTCCCGGCCTGGACAAGGTCCGTGATGTCGGGCCGGCTCGAACCTGGAGGGAGTACTCGATGGCGGCGATGAAGCCCCGGACCGGAGACGGTCCTCTGGAAGCGACCAAGGAGGGGCGCGGCATCGTGATGCGGGTACCGCTAGAGGGCGGTGGTCGACTCGTCGTCGAGCTCACGCCCGACGAAGCCGCCGCACTGGGTGACGAACTGAAGGGCGTTACCAGCTAACCCGTCTCACCCAACCCATTGTGGGTCCGGCGAGCGGTCGCTGCTATGCGCACACCTTCCGGTAGATATCCAATGTCTGTTCAGCGATGTGCGCCCACGAGAATTCGTCGATGCACCGCTGACGACCGGCCCGGCCGTAGCGCTCGGCTTTCTCTGGGTCGGCGACCAAGGCATTGACCGCGTCGGCCAGCCCCGCTTCATAACCGGCCGGATCGGCGGGGTCGTAATTCACCAGCGACCCGGTGATTCCGTCGGCCACCACCTCCGGTATCCCGCCGACATCTGAGGCTACCACCGCGGTCGCGCAGGCCATTGCCTCGAGGTTGACGATACCCAGCGGTTCGTAGACCGATGGGCACACGAAAACAGTTGCAGCAGAAAGTATTTCACGTATCTGCCCGATGGGCAGCATCTCCCGGACCCAGAACACACCGGTGCGCTCACGGGCCAGTGCGGTTACCGCGGTGGCTACCTCTGCGGCGATCTCCGCGGTGTCGGGGGCGCCGGCGCAGAGCACCAGCTGGATGTCGGGGCTGAACCGGTGCCCGGCGGCCAGCAGGTGCGCGACCCCTTTTTGCCGGGTGATCCGCCCGACGAACGCCACGATCGGCCGACTGCGGTCCACGCCGAGCCGGGCTAGCACGGATTCGTCGCCTTGGGGATGGGCTGGATGCCACACGTCGGTGTCAATTCCGTTGCGCACCACATGCACTCGGCTCGGATCCAGCGCCGGGTACAGGCGCAGCACGTCGTCGCGCATGTCGGAGCTGACCGCGATGACGGCGTCGGCGGCGTTCAGCGCGGTGCCCTCCACCCACGACGACACCCGGTAGCCGCCGCCAAGCTGTTCGGCCTTCCACGGCCGCAACGGCTCCAGCGAGTGCGCGGTCGCCACATGCGGGATGTCATAAAGCAAGGCGGCCAGATGACCGGCCAGGCCGGTGTACCACGTGTGCGAGTGAACGACATTTGCGCCCGCGGCGGCGTGGGCCATCACCAAGTCGGTGGACAACGTCGCCAGCGCCGGGTTGGCGCCACGCAGTCGCGGGTCGGGCTGGTGCGCGGACGCCGTCGGGCGAGGAGCGCCCATGCAGTGCACGTCGACCTCGCACAGGCGGCGCAGCTGCGCGACGAGCTCGGTGACGTGCACGCCGGCACCGCCGTAGACCTCCGGCGGGTACTCCCGGGTCATCATCGCCACGCGCATACCGGCACGCTAGCGGCCCGGTGAGGAGTCGGGCCATCCGATCTACTGGTTTGCCCCTGCGATGTGGCGGCAATACTTAGGGCGAGCCGCGCCAAATTCCTTGACGGGCAGTCCGTCAACGTGGGCGAATCGAGCCAATGCCCTGGCAGGGGCTCACAGCGGCCGATAGGTTTGAGCCATGAGGGAAGCGCCACATGTGCTGGGCATCGTCCTGGCCGGGGGGGAGGGCAAGCGGCTTTATCCGTTAACCGCGGACCGGGCCAAGCCCGCGGTTCCCTTTGGCGGCGCCTACCGGTTGATCGACTTCGTATTGTCCAATCTCGTCAACGCCCGATACCTGCGGATCTGCGTTCTCACGCAATACAAGTCGCACTCCCTCGACCGCCACATATCGCAGAACTGGCGGCTCTCCGGCTTGGCCGGTGAATACATCACTCCGGTCCCTGCGCAGCAGCGACTCGGCCCACGCTGGTACACCGGCTCCGCCGACGCGATCTATCAGTCGATGAACCTCATCTACGACGAGGACCCCGACTACATAGTGGTTTTCGGGGCCGATCACGTGTACCGGATGGACCCCGAGCAGATGGTGCGGTTCCACATCGACAGCGGCGCGGGCGCGACGGTGGCTGGCATCCGGGTGCCCCGCTCGGAGGCGACGGCGTTCGGGTGCCTCGACGCCGACGACTCCGGTCGCATCCGCAGCTTTGTGGAGAAGCCCGCCGACCCGCCCGGCACGCCCGACGATCCGGAGTCCACGTTCGTGTCGATGGGCAACTACATCTTCACCACCAAGGTGCTCATCGACGCGATCCGCGCCGACGCCGAGGACGAGAATTCCGACCACGACATGGGCGGTGACATCATCCCCCGGCTGGTGGCCGACGGGTTAGCCGCGGTCTACGACTTCTCCGACAACGAGGTGCCGGGCGCCACCGACCGAGACCGGGGCTACTGGCGTGACGTCGGGACTTTGGACGCGTTCTACGACGCGCACATGGATCTGGTGTCGGTGCATCCGGTGTTCAATCTCTACAACAAGCGCTGGCCGATCCGCGGTGCGACCGAAAACCTGGCCCCGGCGAAGTTCGTCAACGGCGGGTCGGCGCAGGAGTCGGTGGTCGGTGCGGGCAGCATCATCTCCGCGGCGTCGGTGCGCAATTCGGTGCTGTCGTCGAACGTGGTTGTGGACGACGGCGCGATCGTCGAAGGCAGTGTGATTATGCCCGGCACCCGGGTGGGCCGCGGCGCCGTGGTGCGCCACGCGATCCTGGACAAGAATGTGGTCGTCGGGCCCGGCGAGATGGTCGGCGTCGACTTGGAAAAGGACCGGGAACGCTTCGCGGTCAGCGCTGGCGGCGTGGTTGCGGTCGGCAAAGGGGTGTGGATCTAGGGGCTCACCATAGGTAGGGCACCAGGTGGTAGCGCACCTGCTGCAGGTACTCGCGGTATCCACCGAGTCGCTGCGCGAGCAACTGTTCTTCGTCGCGGATGCGAAGCACCAATGCGACCAGTCCGGGTACGACGAAGACGAGTCCGCAGTACGAGCCGAGCGCAAGCGGGGTGCCCACCATCAAGATGACGTTGCCGGTGTACATCGGGTGTCGCACTAGCCCGTAGAGGCCGGTGGTGACGAGTTGCTGGTCTTCCTCCACGGTGACGTTGGCGGCTGCATAGCTGTTTTGGATGATCACCAGCATTGCGACGCCGAGGCCGATCGCGACCAGTACATCGCCGACCAGCGACACTGTCGCCGGCACCGGCGACCAGCCAAAGCGGTGGTCCAGTGCGCTGACCACGAACATGGCCGCAAAGCAGATGAACAACCCGGCGATAACGATCCGCTGCAGCGTTCTGGTCTCCGCCAATGGTCCGGCACGCATCCGCCGTTCCAGCGCGGCTGGGTTCGTCCGCAACAGATAGATGCTGGGAAGCCAAGTGGAAAGCGCGAACACGGCGAGAAATACCCAGGCCTGCCAATAGTGCAAGGTACCTGCCGGCAAGAACAACATCACGCCGAACACGAGCAGGCCTAAGGCAGCCGAGAGTGCGCCTTTACCAAAGGTTTTCATGCAGCTCTCCTCAACAACGCAGATCCCGACGTCGAAATGCCGCAAGTCCCGACGCGATCAGCGCCGCATCGGTCAGCAGCAACCACAGCAGCGGAACCGGTGTGAAGTTGCCGTCGCCCACCCGCGGTATGTGAGTGAAGGGCTCTAGATCCAAAACCCATTGCGCAGAACCCGACAACGAGCCAAGCAGGTACAGCGCGACGAACCCGACGAGCACACCCCACGCCACTGACGCAAGCCGCGGCATCAGTCCGAACAGTGCAGCCGTGACCGCTGCGAGCAGCCACACGGCGGGCAGCTGTACGGCCGCGGTGCCGACGACCGTGGACAGCTTGCCGCCCACGTCACCGGCCGCTGTGCCGTAGCTGAGCCCAGCCGCTATCCCCGCAAGCACCATGGCGACCGCCGGCCCGGCGATTGCCATAGTCAAATGAGTTGCTGCCCAATGGATTCGACCCACAGCGCCAGCCAATATCGTTTCGGCTCGCTGGCTGGTCTCCTCTTGGTGCAGTCGCAAGCTGAGTGAGATGCTGAACGCGGCCGCTGCCATCCCCAGCATGGTGAATGCCACCGTGATGAAAGCCTGCTCCAGTGCACCGGTGCCGCCCATGCGCGCCACGATGTCGCGGGCAGCGGAGCTGCCGATCTCCTCGCCGATGCCGTGCACGATGCTGCCGATCAGCAAGCCGTAAAGACACAGCCCGACGGTCCAGATCAGCACCGCACCACGGTCTAGCCGCCACGCCAGGCCGGCCGCGCCGCGCAGCGACCAGCCGGCCTTTCCGGGTCCGGGACGTTCGGCGATCAATCCCGCGCCAACGTCGCGCCGCGCCAGCAGCAGGTAGGCCACGACGATCAGCACGGCGGTCGTCAGCAGGTGTAGTGAGAGCACCCACCAGCGGTCCCCGGCATACGGGCGCACCTGCAACGACCAGCCCAGCGGCGACAGCCACGAAAGTGCACCGGAGCCGGCGTCACCGATGGCGCGCAGCGAAAACGCGACCGCCAGCACTGCGAAGGCCGCGCTGCGGGTGAAACGGGCGCTGGGTGACAGTTGTGCCGCCACCGCTGCCACGGCGGTGAACACGAGACCGGATGCGGCCAGCGCCGCGCCAAAGGCAAGCGATCCGCCGGAGGGTACGTCGGTGCTCAGCAGGCCGGCGGCACCGATCATGCCGGTGGCAATTGAGGCCCCGGACGACAACAGCAAGGCAGCCGTCAGGCTGGCGTATCGGCCGACCGACGTCGAGTCGAGCAACTCGGCCCGGCCGGTCTCTTCGTCGGCGCGGGTATGGCGAATCACCGTGAGGATCACCGCGATAGCGATCAGCAGATGGAACATCCCGGCTTTCCAGACGCCGACGGCGCCGAGGTTGTCCGCATAGATTTGCCCGTAGAGCGCCCGCTGGGCCGGGCTGGCCATGATCGAGGCCGCAAACGCAGCCCGGGCGGCCTGGTCCGGATACACCTTCTCGATGCTGCCGACGTAGACGGTCGCCAGCGGCACCGACAGCAGCAGCACCCACAGCGGCAGCACGATGCGGTCGCGGCGCAGGTACAGCCGGAGAAGCCCAAGTGTTCCGGAAAAGTTCGATTTCCGCGCCGGCGGCGCCTGGTGAGCGGGTCGGTGCGGTCGGTCCAGCGTGGCTGTCGTCATGCCGATACCTCCTGCCTGCTGTGGTCCCGTTGGCCGTCGACGCCGTAGTGGCGCAGGAAGAGTTCCTCCAGGGTCGGCGGCTGACTGACCAGGCTGCGCACACCGGCGTCGCCGAGAACCCGTATCAGCTCGCCGAGGCTTTCGCTGTCGACGTGGGCACGCACAGTTTTGCCTTCGACGCTGACGTTTTCGACACCTTTGATTCGTGTGAGATCGCCTGGGTCGCCGATCATTTCGGCCTTGATTGAGGTTCGGCTGAGATGGCGCATGTCGTCCAGGGAACCGCTCTCGACGGTCTTGCCGGCCCGGATGATGGTCACTCGATCGCAGACCGCCTCGGTTTCGGCCAGGATGTGGCTGGACAGCAGTATGGTCACGCCGCGATCGCGTGCTTCGCGCACGCACTCTTGAAAGACGTGCTCCATCAACGGGTCTAGGCCACTGCTGGGCTCATCGAGCAGCAGTAGTCGCGCTTGTGAGGAAAACGCGGATATCAGCGAAACCTTCTGGCGATTGCCCTTCGAATACGTGCGGGCCTTCTTGCATGGATCGAGGTCGAAGCGTTCGATCAATTCCGCACGCCGCTTCTCATCGATGCCGCCGCGCATGCGGGCCAGCAAGTCGATCGTCTCCCCGCCGGTGAGATTCGGCCACAAAGTCACATCGCCTGGCACATAGGCGATCTGGCGATGTAGCTCCACAGCGTCGGTCCATGGGTCGCCGCCCAGCAGGCGGGCTGTGCCTCCGTCGGCTTTCACGACACCGAGCAGAATGCGGATGGTCGTCGACTTGCCCGCGCCGTTGGGGCCGAGGAAGCCATGCACCTCGCCCTCGCGCACTGTGAGTTCTAACCCATCCAGAGCCCGCACTGCGCCGAAGCTTTTTCTTAGGCCGTGAATTTCGATAGCAGCTTGACGGTCGTCAACTGACATTGGCTTCTCCTTGATCGGCTCGGCCTTCTGCTTGGGCGAGAAATGCGTCGTACATGGTCCGGTCCGCCATCAGGCCTTCGGTAGAGACCTCGAGGGCCGGCAGCACCATGTCACGCGCGTAATCGCGCAGCACTGCCCGCAGATCCGCAGGGGTTTCGTGCATCTGCAGATACAACAGAAAGCCGCCGCCACCGGTGATAGCCAGATACTTGGCCCTGGCCGCTGGATCGCGGCTGGGTTTGATGGTGCCGGCCCGCACACCCTCTTCGAGATATTGCTCGGTGTTGTCGATCATCCTGTGCCACAACATGTTTGCTAACTCGCCACCGGACATCATGCTGCGGACCAGGTAAGCCATCATCGGCGCGTACGATTCGATTTCGGCCATCTGCGCAAACCAGGTGGCCGGATCATTGGATCGCACGGCCTCGGACTTTTCGCTGCGGATCTGCTCGGCGACGTAGTCGTCGCAGGCTTTGCGCAGGCCTTCCTTGGAGCCGAAGTGGTGGATCACCAGCGCGGCGCTCACCCCTGCCGCTTCGGCGATCCTTCGCAGTCCGACGTCGAACCCATGCTCACCGAACTGCTCGATGGCCGCATCGCGAATCCGGGCGGCCGCGGTGAGATCGGCTGAACGCATGTTCAATAGACTAAACGCACGTTCAGCCTGCGGTCAAGGGGGCGGCCCGTAAGCGATTCGTAAAAACTCGTAAAAACTCAGTCGCGGACCGCGGCCAGCAGTCCGTCCCCGAGCGGTACCAATGCGGGCGTAAGGCGTTCGTCTTCGGCGATGAGCCTCGCCGCCTCGCGCACCGCTGCCACCTCCGCATCATGTGCGGCAGGGTCGTTGGCCCGGCCGCCCAGCGCCGCCCGATGCACGACCGCGACACCGCCCGAGCGGAGCAGGCGCACGCCCTCGACGACGTAATCCGGCTGGTCGACGGGATCGGCGTCGATGAATACCAGGTCGTAGGACTCGTCGGCAAGCCGGGTCAGTACCTCTTGCGCGCGCCCGCTTATCAGACGTGTGCGTGACGGCGCGATGCCAGCCTCGGCGAAGGCTTGTTTGGCGATCCGCTGGTATTCCGGCTCGATATCGATCGTGGTCAAGACACCGTCGTCGCGCATACCGGACAACAGCCACAACCCACTGACCCCCGCGCCGGTGCCCACTTCCACGACGGCCTTTCCGCCGCTGAGCTTGACCAGCACGCTCAGCAGTGCGCCGACCGCGGGTGTGACGGCGTCGGCCCCGATTTCCGCCGCGCGGTCGCGGGCCGCAGCGAGGATCGCATCCTCAGAGATCGAGCCCTCGGCGTGCGTCAACAGGGATTCGGCCCGGCTCGCCGGGACCGCCTGGCCCGAAGTGTGGTTGGTGCTGGCCATGCCCGCAGCGTAGGTGCAATCGAAGTCGCACCCTGACAGGCGCGCCCGGCCCGATAGCGTCGACACGCCCGGACGCGTCCAGTGTTCAACGTCACACACCGGGGAATAGCCGCACTACAGTAGGGGTGCGGTCCCGTTTCTCAGTGAAAGCTCAGTCTGCTCATATGTCGGCCACACGCCGATACGCGACGGTATCTGCATGGAACGCGGGGAATGGTCTGGGAATACACCTGAGATTCCCGGCGTTGGGGGCGGTGACGAACTGCCGACGATTTATCGCGGTCTCGACCCGGAGGAACTAATCATCACCACATTGATCGGCCCAGCGAGCATGTCGCACCCCGAGCGGTATCGCGACGCCGACTGGGTGGAACTTTCTGACGAGCCCTACGGCACCGCAGTCTTCGACGCGACCGGGGACAAGGCCACGATGCCGTCGTGGGATGAGCTGGTGCGCCAGCACGCGGACCGGGTATACCGGCTAGCCTACCGGCTTTCGGGCAACCAGCACGACGCCGAGGACCTGACCCAGGAGACCTTCATCCGGGTGTTCCGTTCGGTGCAGAACTACCAGCCCGGCACATTCGAAGGCTGGCTGCACCGCATCACCACGAACCTGTTCCTGGACATGGTGCGCCGCCGCAGCCGCATCAGGATGGAAGCGTTGCCCGAGGATTACGACCGGGTGCCCGCCGCCGAGCCCAACCCCGAGCAGATCTACCACGACGCCCGGTTGGCCCCCGACCTGCAGGCCGCGCTGGATTCGCTGCCCCCGGAGTTTCGCGCCGCGGTGGTGTTGTGCGACATCGAGGGTTTGTCCTACGAAGAGATCGGCGCCACGTTGGGGGTGAAGCTGGGCACCGTGCGCAGCCGCATTCACCGGGGCCGACAGGCGCTGCGCGACTATTTGGCGGCCCACCCCGAGCATGACCGAGGCGCAACCCAGGACGCCGCGGAAAAGTCTGCATAGCGCCGCGCCGGCGGTTCATCGGCTGTTCACGGATGTCCGGCATGAGGCAGCGCGCTACATTCAAAGTAGTGCCGTGTAGGCCTGGGTAAATGTCGAGAGGAGCAGGTGATGGCCGATCGGGGACAAGTGTTCCGCCGAGCGTTCTCCTGGCTGCCCTCGCAATTTGCCTCCCAGAGCGACGCGCCCGTGGGCGCGCCACGCCAGTTCGGCTCCACGGAGCACCTGTCCACCGAGGCCATCGCCGCATTTGTCGACGGTGAACTGCGGATGAATGCGCACCTGCGCGCCGCGCATCACCTGTCGCTCTGTGCGCAGTGCGCCGCCGAGGTTGAGGATCAAAGCCGTGCGCGCGCTGCGCTGCGCGACTCGCAGCCGATCAGAATCCCCAGCACCTTGCTCGGCATGCTGGCCCAGATTCCTTATTCTCGGCCCGATAGCGCAGCCTGGCTCGACGACGACGTCTCGGGATCTGATCTGTCCGACCAATTGGCTGATGGCGGCGCGCATGACCGGCGCAAACGCCGGTAGGGTGGGCACGCGGCGCGCAACGCCGTGCACACGCCTAGACCGCGCGTTGTCTCGAGCGCCTAGAAGAGGATGACGTGAGCTCCGATCAGGACTACCACGGCGCCCATCGGCTGGCGCCGCGTCCCATTTCCCGACCACCCGTCGACCCGGCCTCGCGGCAGGCTTTCGGCCGCCCCGCTGGGGTACAGGGCTCGTTTGTCGCCGAAGGTGTGCGCCCGCCGAAATACCGCAACCAGACCGAGTTCGTCCCGCATGACCAGCCTGCCGACCCGGTGCTGGCCGAGGCCTTCGGCCGGCCGTTCCCGGGTGCCGAGTCGTTGCAGCGTCATCCGGCCGACGCCGGGGCGCTCGAAGCTGAAAAGCACAAAGACGGGGAAGAGCCCGACGATCCCTGGCGTGACCCGGGTGCCGCCGCGGCGTTGGGTAGGCCGGCGCTGACACCGCCGGCTCCCGCGCCCCGGTTTGGCCACGGCGACAAACTCGGTGTACGCGACGTGCTCTTCGGCGGAAAGGTGTCCTATCGGGCGCTGATCATCCTGGGCGTGATCGCGCTGCTGATCGGCCTGGTCGGGGGATGGGTCGGCCGCAAGACGGCTGAAGTCGCCGAGGCATTCACCACCTCCAAGGTCACGCTGTCCACCAAGGGCAACGCCGAAGAGCCGGCCGGGCGCTTCGCCAAGGTCGCCGCGTCCGTGGCCGATTCGGTGGTGACCGTCGAATCGGTCAGCGACCAAGAAGGCACCCAAGGCTCCGGTGTCGTCATCGACGGCCGCGGCTACATCGTCACCAACAACCACGTCATCTCCGATGCGGCCAACAACCCGAGCCAGTACAAGACGACGGTGGTGTTCAACGACGGCAAAGACGTGCCGGCACACCTGGTCGGCCGTGACCCCAAGACCGACCTGGCCGTACTCAAAGTGGACAACGTGAACAACCTGACGGTGGCCCGGCTCGGTGACTCGGACAAGGTGCGCGTCGGTGATGAGGTGCTAGCGGCCGGTGCGCCGCTGGGGTTGCGCAGCACGGTCACCCACGGGATCATCAGCGCCGTGCACCGGCCCGTCCCATTGTCGGGGGAGGGTTCCGATACCGACACCGTGATCGACGCCGTGCAGACCGATGCGTCGATCAACCACGGCAACTCGGGCGGGCCGCTAATCGACATGGACTCCCAGGTCATCGGCATCAACACCGCCGGCAAGTCGCTGTCGGACAGCGCCAGCGGGCTGGGCTTCGCCATCCCAGTGAATGAAACGAAAAGGGTTGCGCAGAGCCTGATTCGGGACGGCAAAATCGTGCACCCGACGCTGGGCGTCAACACCCGCTCGGTGAGCAACGAGCTCGCCAAGGGTGCTCAGGTCGCCAACGTCAAGGCGGGTAGTCCCGCCGAAAAGGCCGGCATCCTGGAAAACGACGTGGTGATCAAGGTCGGCAACCGCACCGTCGCCGACGCCGACGAGATGGTGGTCGCTGTGCGTCAGCTGACGATCGGACAAGACGCGCCGATCGAAGTCATCCGCGACGGTCGCCACGTCACGCTCACGGTCAAACCCGGACCGGATACCAGCTAAGTGTTCGCCAACGTCGGCTGGGGGGAGATGCTCGTCCTGGTGGTGGTCGGGCTGGTGATCCTTGGCCCCGAGCGGCTTCCGGGCGCGATCCGGTGGACGGCCAACGCGCTGCGCCAGGCGCGCGACTACCTCAGCGAGATGTCCAATCAGCTGCGCCAGGACATCGGACCGGAATTCGACGACTTGCGTGAACCGCTCAGCGAATTGCAGAAGCTGCGGGGCATGACCCCGCGCGCGGCGTTGACCAAACACTTGCTCGACGGCGACGATTCGCTATTTCGCGTGTTCGACCGGCCCGACGGCGTCGCCGTCCAGCCAGCGCCGTATCCGCCCGCGCAGCCGCCGCCGGTCGCAGGCCCCGCCCCGTTCGACGTCGACGCGACCTAATCAGAGGCCAGCTCCGGCATCAACGGCTGGCTCTGGCGTTCTCAGGGCAGACAGGAGCCGCTTAACGGCGCACTGGGTCCAGGCCCAGCGACATGCCGGCCAACCCGCGTTGCCGCGATGACAGCGCATCGGCGATGTTGCGCAGTTCCTTACCCGCCGCGGAATCGGGTGCGCTCAACACCATCGGCACCCCGGAATCGCCGGCGGCGACCAGCGCAGGATCCAGCGGAATCTGTCCCAGTAGCGGCACGTCGGCACCGACCGCGCGGGACAGCCGCTCGGCGACTTGCTGGCCGCCGCCCTCGCCGAACACCTGCATCTTGGCACCGTCCGGCAACACCAGCCACGACATGTTCTCCACCACCCCGACGATGCGCTGGCGGGTCTGCAACGCGATGCTGCCCGCGCGCTCGGCCACTTCGGCGGCGGCGAGCTGCGGTGTGGTCACCACCAGGATTTCGGCGTTCGGGATTAGTTGCGCGACCGAGATGGCGATGTCGCCGGTGCCCGGGGGCAGGTCCAGCAGCAGCACGTCCAGCTCGCCCCAGTACACGTCGGCCAAGAACTGCTGCAGCGCCCGGTGCAGCATCGGGCCACGCCAGGCCACCGGGGCGTTGCCCTTGGTGAACATCGCGATCGATATCACCCGCACGTCGTGGGCGATGGGCGGCAGAATCATCGATTCGACCTGGGTAGGCCGATCGGTGGTGCCCATCATCCGGGGGATGGAATGGCCGTGAATGTCGGCGTCGAGCACGCCAACCGACAACCCTCGAGCGGCCATCGCCGCGGCCAGGTTGACGGTCACCGTCGATTTACCGACCCCGCCCTTGCCGGAGGCCACCGCGTAGACCCGGGTCAGCGACCCGGGTTGCGCGAACGGGATCACCGGTTCGCGGGCGTCCCCGCGCAGTTGCTTGCGCAGCTCGGTGCGCTGCTCGTCGCTCATCACGTCGAGGCTGACCTTCACCGCGCCGGTTCCGGGAACATCGGCGACCGCACGAGCGACGCGCTCACTGATTTCGGTTTTCTTGGGGCAGGCAGCCGTCGTCAGGTAGATCTCGACGTACACCGCGTGGTCGGGCGCGACCTCGACGCTTTTGACCATCCCGAGTTCGGTGATGGGACGCCGCAATTCGGGATCGATCACCTTGGCCAGCGCGCCCCGTACGGCGGCCGAAAGCTCGGCGGTGTCGTCGTGAGTTTTGGACATCATCGCCGAGTCTAGTTCGGCGACGACGCGAGCCGATTCGGCCTGAGGAGGAGCCCAACGGTCGGCTCAGGCGGCCGTCAGCTGACCGGCGCGGCTGCGGGCGGGGGCGCCGACGGCGGCCCGGCCGGCGGCGGGCCTGGCTGTGGGGCGGCGGGGCCCGGTCGCGCCGGCGGGGAGCCGGGCTGGGACCCGACCGGCCCGGCAGCCGGTGCCGCGCCTGTCGGTCCGGGCTGCGGTCCGGCCGGGGGCTAGCTGGCGGCGCTGCCGGCATGCCGGGGACATCATGTCGGCCGCCGGCGGGGCCGACCCTGGCGGCACCGTCCCGGGCGGCTGCTGGGCCGGGTCCGGGCCGATGCAGATGAGGGTGCAGGACGGCGCGCGGGGAGCCGACGACTGCCATGGCCACATCGGCTGCTGGGTCGGCATGGTCGACTGGCCCAAGTCGATCAGCGGCATCTGGGCCAGCGGGTCGGTCGACGGCAGGCCGTGGATGTTGAGCGGCAACCCGGGCCCCAGGCCCTCCGGGTTCTCCAGATGTATGTCGCCAAGCGGCGGTGGCGGGCCGGTCAGCGGTGGCAGGTCCACCGGAACCACGCCGGTGGCGTATGCCGCTGCCCAGCCCAGTACGTTGCGGGCATACGGCATCGAGTTGTTGTAGCGCAGGATCGCAGCGATCACCTGCGACGAATCCCGCAGATTGAGCCCCCCGCTGCACAGGTATCGGGCGGCCGCCAGCGTCGAGTCGTACAGGTTCTGGGGGTCGGCCACCCCGTCGCCGTCGCCGTCGGACGCGTAATGTGCCCACGTTCCGGGTAGGAATTGCATCGGCCCCATCGCCCGCGCGTAGGTCACCCGGCCGGCGATGCTGCTTTGGACGACGATCGCGTTGCCGGGCAGTGTGCCGTCGAGCGCCGGGCCGTAGATGGGCGAAATCGCAGTGCCGCGCGCGTCGGTGGCGCCACCGTTGGCGTGCATCGACTCGATACGGCCGATGCCGGCCAGCAGGTTCCAACTGACACCGCAGCCGGGATCGGACGCGGCCATGATTTGCTCGGCATTGCGGTAGGCCGACAGCGCCATCTTCGGGATTCCCAGCACCCCGGGAGTATTGACGACGAACGCGGGGGGCGGAGCCGACAGGGTGGCCGCCGCGACGCGGAATCTGCTCGGCCGACGCGTGACCGCGATGACGGTCGGGCGGGACAGGTCGGCACCGGATCGGGTGACCGCAGCCACGGGCGTGATGCCGGTGTCGCGCGTCGCCGGCGCCGGTCCCGGAAAGCGCGGCGCGGCCGCACCGACAGCTCCGGCGAACATCAGCGGAGTGATCAGGGCCACGCCGAACACCGGGGTCTGCGTCACGCGGGCCGCTTGCCGGCGCAGCGAAGTGATGGGGCCCGCGCCGAGGGCTGGTGCCGACGCCACCCGGTGCCGCAGCGAAGTGAACACGGCCGCGGCCAGCGCCGGTGTGCGAGCCACGCGAGCTGCTTGTCGCCGCATGGCTGCAAGGGTCGGGCGTGCCCCCGATCGTCCCCCTATGCGCACTCGACCGTCCTCAGTATGTGACTCAAGCGTCCGTGACCCGAAAAGGGCGTCGTGAACTAGGTCACCATACATAACTCTGGTGACGGCAGTGGCAACAATGGCGGAGTTGGGCCTGGCGCCGATGCGCGTTTCAGCTGTGTCGCCTGGCGCGACGGACCGCGCCGTCCGCGGCACGGGCTGGCTTCTCAGGCTGCCGATCCTCTAGGAGCTCACGCAGGCCTTCCAATTCGTGGCGCAGGTAGTCGCGGGTCTTTTGCACCTCGCCGATGGCCAGCCGGAGCGCAGCCAGCTCGCGAGCCAGATATTCGGTGTCGGCCTTGGTCTGGGCGGCGCGGCGACGATCCTCCTCCAGCGCGACGCGATCCCGATTCTCCTGGCGATTCTGGGCCAGCAGGATCAGCGGCGCGGCATACGCGGCCTGCGTGGAGAACGCCAGGTTGAGCAGGATGAATGGGTAGGGGTCCCAGCGAAAGCCAGCCGCGGACACGTTCAGCGCGATCCAGGCCACCACGACGACGGTCTGCAGCAGCAGGTAGCGGCCGGTCCCGAAAAAGCGGGCGATGGACTCGGTGATCTGCCCGACCGCTTCGGGGTCGACTCGCGGTGCGGCCATCCGCGAAGTGCGTGGAGTGTAGAGCCGCTGCCGCGGCGGGGAATTGGTCACGAGGTGCTCCCGACGCCGTCTAGGGCGGATTCTTCGTCCGCCTCGCGCCAGTCGGGTGGCAGCAGGTGGTCGAGCACATCGTCGACGGTCACCGCGCCGAGGAGGTGGCTCTGGTCATCGACCACCGGCCCGCACAGCAGGTTGTAGGCGGCGAAATAGCGAGTCAACGGCGCCAGCGGCAATTCCGGTGTCAGGGTGGGCAGATCGGCGTCGACGATCCCGCCGACGAGGGTGGCCGGTGGCTCACGCAGCAACCGCTGCAGGTGCACGCAACCCAGGTACCGACCGGTTGGGGTGGCCGTCGGGGGGCGTGCGACAAACACCAGCGAAGACAACGCGGGAGTGAGATCGGGGTCGCGCACCCGGGCCAGTGCTTCGGCGACCGTGGTGTCCGGGGTCAGCACAATCGGATCGGACGTCATCAAACCGCCGGCCGTGTTGGGAGAGTGCTTGAGCAGTCGTCGCACCGGGTCGGATTCGCCGGGATCCATTCGGCCCAAAAGCATCTCGGCCTCAGCCGGATTCATTGCGCCGAGCAGGTCTGCGGCGTCGTCGGGGTCCATCGCCGCCAGCACATCCGCCGCGCGTTTGGCGCCCAGCTGCTGCAACAGGTCGGCCTGGTCGTCTTCTGGCAGCTCTTGCAGGATGTCGGCCAACCGGTCGTCGTCAATGGCGTTGACCACTTCGTAGCGCCGCTTGGGCGGTAGTTCCCGGATGGCATCGGCCACCTCCACCGGCCGCAGCCCTTCGAACTGTTGCAACAACTGCGCCACCGCCTGCCCCGGCATCGCCAGCGCCGACGGCGTCAGACCCACCACGTTGTGCCAGTCGACGATGTGGGCCGCGCCGCGCCGCCCAACCGGCGCGGGATGCGCACGGCGACCCTGGTCACCATCCAGTCGCGGGTCCGGGTCTGCTCGATCCCCAGATCGGTGATGACGACGTCGGTATCGGCCAGCTGCGGCAGTTCCGGGTCGTTGACCCGCACCCGGGTGTCGAGCACCTGACCCAGGACCAGCGCTTCACCGGGCCGCTGCTCGAACCGGCGCAGCGACACGTTAGCGGTGGTGAGAGTGACCGCGTTCGGCTCGATCGCCGCAACCCGCAGCATCGGGACGAAAATGCGACGCCGGGTCACCAGTTCGACCACCAGCCCAAGCACGCGTGGCTGCTGGCGAACAATGCTGATGCTGATCACGACGTCGCGAACCCGTCCCAACGATTCGCCCATCGGGCCCAGGACCAGCATTCTCGCCAGCCGCGCGACATAGACCCTGTTGACCGACGTCATGGATGCCAGGGTAGGAGTGAAAGCGTGAACGACGCCTATCGACCCCGCCGCACCTGTCTGTCGGTGCCGGGCAGCAGCCAGAAGATGATCGACAAGGCCAAAGGCCTGCCCGCCGACGAGGTTTTCCTCGACCTCGAAGATGCCGTGGCGCCGGCCGCCAAGTCCTCGGCGCGTGCCCGGGTGGCCGCCGCGCTGGGCGAACCGGGATGGGCCGGACAACTGCGCGGGGTTCGGGTCAACGACTGGACCACCCCGTGGACGCACGCCGACGTCATCGAGGTGGTCTCGGCCGTCGGCGCCACACCAGGGGCCCAGCTCGACGTAATAGTGCTGCCCAAGGTCTCCGACGCGTCGCATGTGCACGCGCTTGACCTGCTGCTGACCCAACTGGAGACCGTCCACGGGCTGCCCGTCGGCGGTATCGGCATCGACGTGCAGATCGAAGACGCCCAGGGTCTGACGAACATCAACGCGATCGCGGCCGCGCCGCGGGTCCAGGCGCTGGTGCTCGGCCCCGCCGACCTGACCGCCAGCCTCAACATGCGTGCCCGTGTGGTCGGCGAACAGCCCGAGGGTTACGACGTCGGAGACGCCTACCACCATGCGCTGATGACGATTTTGGTGGCGGCTCGCGCCCATGGTGTGGCCGCGATCGACGGGCCCTACCTCAAGGTCCGCGACATCGAGGCGTTCCGGCGCGTTGCGGGCCGGTCGGCGGCTCTGGGTTACGACGGCAAATGGGTGTTGCATCCGGATCAGATCGCTGCGGGCAACGAGATCTTCAGCCCTCGCCAGGACGAATACGACCACGCCGAGCTGGTGCTCGAAGCCTATGAATGGCATACCTCGGCCGCGGGCGGAGCTCGGGGCGCGGTGATGCTCGGCGACGAGATGATCGACGAGGCCAGCCGCAAAATGGCGCTGGTTGTGGCCGCTAAGGGCCGGGCGGCTGGAATGCGGCGCCAGTCGGGGCCATTCGTGCCACCGACGGATCACAAGCAGGCTAGCGCAGCGCGTAAATCGTGATGATCAAGTTCACCAGCAGGGTGGCGACACCGACCACGATGCCGGCGACGGCCAGGCCGTAGCCCTCCTGGCGGGTCTGCTTGATCTGGTTGAGTGCCACCGCGCCCAACACGATGCCGACGATGGAGCCGATCCCGCACAGCAACCCGATGAACGACGCGACCAGGGAGGCGATGGCCAGCGTGTTCGTGCCGGGCTGCGGCGGGGGCCCGTAGCCCCCGAATAATCCGGCCCAGGGTAGCCACCCGGATACGGCTGGCCGTAACCGCCCGCCGAGGAGCCGTACTCCGGCGGTCCCGGGGGATACGACGCGCTGTAGCCAGACTCGTTTTGGTAGCCCGGGGGCGCCCCGTAACCGGTAGGCGGCGGGCCGGGTGGCGGATAACTGGGCTGCTGGTAACCGGGCGGAGGATAAGCCGGTGGTGGATAGCCTGGCGTCGGTGGAGCCTCGAATCCCGAGGGTGGCGGCTCGAATCCGGAGAACGCAGGCTCGCCGGCAGCATTTCGCTCGGACTCACCCGGAGGTTGCCCACTCGACCCGGGTTTTGTGCCGCCGTCGTGCGCGTTCTCGCCGGAATCGCCACCGGGAGTTGTCATGCGTTTCAACCTAGCTTATGACCTGCTGGCGTGTGTGGTCATAGTCGGCGGGCACCAACGGCTGATCCGGCGCGTTGGGGAAGATAGCAATCGAGTGCCGGGCAGTCGACGAACCGATGGCCGGCGCAGAGGAGGATAAGGATCGATGACCAGCCCGTTCCAGCCCGGAGAAGTTCCCGGTGCCACGCCGGGTAACCCCGCCGCCGGTCGGCGTGGCGTGCCGGCCCTGCCCACGCCGCCGAAAGGCTGGCCGGTCGGGTCCTATCCGACCTACGCCGAGGCCCAGCGTGCCGTCGACTACCTGTCCGAACAGCAGTTCCCGGTCGAGCAGGTGACGATCGTCGGGGTCGACCTGATGCAAGTCGAACGGGTGACCGGCCGGTTGACCTGGCCGAAAGTGCTGGGCGGCGGCATGCTCACGGGCGCGTGGCTGGGCCTGTTCATCGGTTTGGTGCTCGGCTTCTTCAGCCCGAACCCGTGGGCCGCGTTGACCACTGGTCTGGTCGCCGGTGTGTTCTTCGGCTTGATCACGTCGGCTGTTCCCTACGCGATGGCCCGCGGCACAAGGGATTTCAGCTCGACGATGCAATTGGTGGCGGGCCGCTACGACGTGCTGTGCGATCCACAAAACGCCGAAAGGGCGCGTGATTTGCTGGCCCGTCTGGCGATCTGACGGTCAGTGTGCGGCACGCCCGCGCAAGTGTTGCAAATCACGCGTAGCTGGCTCTACGGTTCTGGCGCGGGACAGCGGGAAAAACCCCGACGGAAAGAGGCGGGTGTGGTGGCGAGTCGTCGCGTGCGCGCACGGCGGATGTGCGCGGTCGCGTTGGCGGCGTTGACCACCGCGTTGCTGCCGCTGGCCTGTGGGCAGGGCAACGGCGGGCCGGTGATCAGCCTCTATACGCCCGCCGACGACAGCGGCACCTACACCGCGATCGCCAAGCGCTGCACCGCCCAGTTCGGTGGGCGTTTCGCCATCCAGCAGATCAGCTTGCCGCGCTCCGCCGACGACCAGCGGCTGCAGCTGGCTCGCCGGCTCACCGGCAACGACCGCACCCTCGATGTGATGGGCCTCGACGTAGTCTGGACCGCGGAGTTCGCCGAGGCGGGCTGGGCGCTGCCGCTGTCCGACGACCCGGCCGGCCGCGCAGAAGCCGACGCCACCGCCGACACGTTGCCAGGTCCGCTCGCCACAGCCAGATGGCAGCACAAGCTCTACGCCGCGCCGATCACCACAAACACCCAATTACTTTGGTACCGAGCTGATTTGATGGATCAGCCGCCGTCGACGTGGGATGGCATGGTGGCCGAGGCGACCCGGCTGCACGCGGCCGGAGAACCCAGCTGGATCGGCGTGCAGGCCAAGCAGTACGAGGGTCTGGTGGTGTGGTTCAACACGTTGCTGACCAGCGCCGGCGGGCAGGTGCTCTCCGACGACGGCAAGACCGTCACCCTGACCGACACGCCGCAGCATCGGGCCGCAACTGTCAAGGCTTTGCAGATCATGAAGTCGGTGGCGACCGCGCCCGGCGCCGACCCGTCGATCACCCAATCCGATGAGAGTTCGGCGCGGTTGGCGCTCGAAGCGGGTAGGGCAGCGTTGGAAGTCAACTGGCCGTTCGTGCTCCCCTCGATGCTGGAGAACGCCGTGAAGGGCGGGGTCGCGTTCCTGCCGCTCAACCAGCGGCCCGACCTGGTCGGCAGCATCAACAGCGTCGGCTCGTTCCGGCCCGACGATGAGCAGTTCCGGGCCGCTTACGAAGCCAGCAAGAAGGTGTTCGGGTTCGCGGCCTACCCGGGTGTGCAGCCCGGCCAACCGGCCCGAGTAACGATCGGCGGGCTGAATTTGGCGGTGGCCAAGACAACTCGCCACAAGGCAGAGGCGTTCGAAGCGGTGCGGTGTCTGCGCAGCCTGCCCAACCAGAAGTATGTGTCGATTCGAGGCGGCCTGCCGGCGGTGCGCGCCTCCCTGTATTCCGACCCGCAATTCCAGGTGAGGTATCCGCAGTACGAGATCATCCGCCAGCAGCTCACCACCGCCGCCGTGCGGCCCGCCACTCCGCTCTATCAGGCGGTTTCCACCCGGATCTCGGCGACGCTGGCTCCGATCACCGCCATCGACCCCGAGCGCACGGCCGATGTGCTCACCGTCGAGGTGCAAAAGGCCATCGACGGAAAGGGGCTGATCCCATGACCGTCGCTGCCACCGAACCGTCGGCCACCGCGGCCAGCGAGTCGCGCAAGTCCGAACGGCGCCTGGCGTTGGTTCTCATCGCCCCCGCGGTGATCCTGATGCTGGCGGTGACGGCTTATCCGGTCGGCTACGCGGTCTGGCTGAGCTTGCAGCGCTGCAACTTCGCAACCCCCCGCGACACCCGCTTCGTCGGCCTGGCCAACTACCAGACCATCCTGACCGACCGGTTGTGGTGGACGGCGTTCGTGGTCACCCTGGCGATCACTGCCGTCTCGGTTGCCATCGAGTTCGTGGTGGGTCTGGCGTTGGCGCTGGTGATGCACCGCACCGTCGTCGGCAAGGGCGTGGTGCGCACCGCGGTGCTGATTCCCTACGGAATCGTCACGGTGGCGGCGTCGTATAGCTGGTATTACGCCTGGACACCTGGCACCGGGTATTTGGCCAACCTGTTGCCACAAGGCAGCGCGCCGCTCACGCAGCAGATCCCGTCGCTGGGCATCATCATCCTGGCCGAGGTGTGGAAGACCACCCCGTTCATGGCATTGCTGCTGCTGGCAGGGCTGGCGTTGGTGCCCGACGACCTGCTGAAGGCCGCGCACGTCGACGGCGCCGGGCCCTGGCGACGGCTCACCAAGGTCACCTTGCCGCTGATCAAACCGGCGATCCTGGTGGCGCTGCTGTTCCGGACGCTGGATGCGTTCCGCATTTTCGACAACATCTACGTGCTCACCGGTGGCTCCAACAAAACCGAATCGGTGTCGATTCTGGGTTACGACAACCTATTCAAGGGCTTCAACTTGGGCCTGGGATCGGCGATATCGGTGCTGATCTTCGGTTGCGTGGCCATCATCGCGCTCATCTTCGTCAAGGTGTTCGGCGCGTCGGCGCCCGGAACTGACGGGGGCGGGCGGTGAGCCATGGCTGAGCGGATCGGCGTCAGGCGTGGCCTCGGCTGGGCGGTCATCGACACCCTGGTGGTGGTCTATGCGCTGTTCCCGGTGCTCTGGATCCTGTCGCTGTCGCTGAAACCGAGCTCAAAAGTTAGGGACGGCAAGCTGATTCCGTCGACGGTGACTTTCGATAACTATCGTGGCATCTTCCGCGGTGACTTGTTCACTTCGGCGCTGATCAACTCCATCGGCATCGGTTTGATCACCACCGCGATCGCGGTGGTGGTCGGCGCTATGGCAGCCTATGCGGTGGCACGCCTGGCCTTCCCGGGCAAGAGGTTGCTTATCGGTGTCGCGCTGTTGATCGCGATGTTTCCCCAAATTTCGCTCGTCACGCCGATTTTCAATATCGAGCGCGAATTCGGGTTGTTCAACACCTGGCCGGGGTTGATCATCCCCTACATCACGTTTGCGTTGCCGCTGGCCATTTACACGTTGTCGGCATTCTTCCGCGAGATCCCATGGGATCTGGAGAAGGCGGCGAAGATGGACGGCGCGACGCCGGGCCAAGCATTCCGAAAGGTGATCGCACCGCTTGCTGCTCCGGGGATCGTGACCGCAGCGATCCTGGTGTTCATCTTCGCGTGGAACGACCTGCTGCTGGCGTTGTCGTTGACCGCTACCAAGGCCTCGATCACCGCGCCCGTGGCGATAGTCAATTTTCCCGGCAGTTCGCAATTCGAGGAACCAACGGGATCCATCGCGGCCGGCGCGATGGTGATCACGGTCCCGATTATCGTTTTTGTTCTAATCTTCCAACGAAGGATTGTTGCCGGATTGACCTCAGGTGCGGTGAAGGGATAGCTCGATGGCCGAGATTGTGTTGGACAGGGTGACCAAGAGTTACCCCGACGGCGCGACGGCCGTGAAGGAATTGAGCATTACGATCGCCGACGGCGAGTTTGTCATTCTGGTCGGGCCCTCGGGTTGCGGCAAGACCACAACGTTGAACATGATCGCCGGCCTGGAAGACATTTCCTCTGGCGAGTTGCGCATCGACGGTGAACGCGTTAACGAGAAGGCGCCCAAGGACCGTGACATCGCCATGGTATTCCAGTCGTATGCGCTTTACCCGCACATGACGGTGCGGCAGAATATCGCCTTCCCGCTGACTTTGGCCAAGAAGAAAAAAGCGGAGATTGCCGAAAAGGTCGAGGAGACCGCGAGAATCCTCGACCTAACCGATCTTCTGGACCGCAAGCCTTCGCAATTGTCTGGGGGGCAGCGCCAGCGCGTCGCGATGGGGCGGGCAATTGTGCGGCACCCCAAAGCGTTTCTGATGGACGAGCCGCTGTCGAATTTGGATGCCAAACTACGGGTGCAGATGCGCGGCGAGATCGCCCGGCTGCAGCGGCGGCTGGGCACCACGACCGTCTACGTCACCCACGACCAGACCGAGGCGATGACGCTCGGCGACCGGGTGGTGGTGATGCACGGGGGCGTCGCGCAGCAGATCGGCACCCCCGACGAGCTCTACGAGCGGCCGGTCAACCTGTTTGTCGCCGGGTTTATCGGCTCGCCCGCGATGAACTTCTTTCCCGCGACCCTGACTCCGACCGGTCTGAGTCTGCCGTTCGGCGAAGTGACGCTGACGCAGCCAGTGCATGACGTGATCGCACAGCATCCCGCGCCGGAGAATGTCATCGTCGGTGTGCGCCCCGAGCATCTTGCCGATGCCGCGCTGATCGACGCCTATCAACGCCTGCGGGCACTCACGTTCGAGGTGAAGGTCGACCTGGTGGAATCGTTGGGCGCCGAAAAATATGTGTACTTCACCACTGCCGGCTGGGATGTGCATGCGCCTCAGCTCGACGAACTGGCCGCCGAATCGGGGGCCCGGGAAAGCCAGTTCGTCGCCCGCGTCCCGCCCGAGTCGAAGGCAACAAAAGGGCAGTCGCTCGAATTGGCGCTCGACACTGTGAAACTCACCGTTTTCGACGCCGACTCAGGCGTCAACCTGACCATTCCGCCACCGCCCGAGTAGACGCCGACGAGCAGACACGTCGACACGCCGGGCTAGAG
Source organism: Mycobacterium xenopi (assembly GCF_009936235.1). NCBI lineage: Bacteria > Bacillati > Actinomycetota > Actinomycetes > Mycobacteriales > Mycobacteriaceae > Mycobacterium > Mycobacterium xenopi. The sequence continues at coordinate 1,576,346 of NZ_AP022314.1, forward strand.
CCAGTCGCGGCGGCGGAAGTTGCGGTAGAGCACCAGGCAGATAGCCACCATCACGGTGACCACGACCGGGTAACCCCAATGCCAGTGCAGGATGGGCATGTACTTGAAGTTCATCCCGTAGATGCCGGCGATCATGGTCGGCACGGCGGCGATCGCCGCCCAGGCCGAGATCTTGCGCATGTCGATGTTCTGCTGCATGCCGACCTGGGCCAGCGCGGCCTGAACCAGTGAGGTGAGCATTTCGTCATAGCTGGAGATCTGGTCGGCCGCTTGCGCCTGGTGGTCGGCGACGTCACGCAGATAGCGCCGCACTTCCTTGGAGATCAGGTCCTTGTGCTCGGACTGCATCCGCTGGAACGGGACCGACAGCGGACTCACACATCGGCGCAGTTCGACGACTTCACGCTTGAGCAGGTAAATCGGTTCGATATCGAGCTTGTGGCCGGGGGTAAACGCGACCTCCTCGAGGTTGTCGATGTCGGCTTCGATGAGGTTGGTCACGTCAAGGTAGTGGTCCACCACGTAGTCGGCGATCGCGTGCATCACCGCGTACGGCCCCAGCCGCAGATGATCGGGATCGGCCTCCATCCGCTTGCGCACATCGGCGAGCCCGCCGTGCTCGCCGTGCCGGACGGTGACCACGAAATCCTTGCCGACGAAGACCATGACCTGGCCGGTCTCGACGATCTGGCGGGCCAGTACCACCGAGTCGTGCGGGACGTACTTGACCGTCTTCAACACCAGAAACAGGGTTTCGTCGTAGCGTTCCAGCTTGGGTCGCTGGTGTGCGACGACGGCGTCCTCCGCGGCCAGCGGGTGCAGTCCGAAAACATCGGCCACGTCTTGCATCTGGTGCTCGTCGGGCTCGTGCAAACCAACCCAGGCAAACGCTTCCTGGCCGGTCTGCTCAAGCTCACGCACCTTGGCCAGCGCGTCCGCGTGGGTGTACACCCCGGGCAGCCGTGCGCCGTCCACGTACACACCGCAGTCGACCATCGCGTTCGCGACCGGGACAGGCGAAGGCTGGCTGTTCGGCTCGGCGAATTTGGGCCGGGCCACCGGTCGAAGTGAGGTGCGAAACGAGGGCATCGGGTCAATCTCCCGTCGCAGCGCAGGTCTGATTCGGCGCCGGTCCATGCTACGCCGCGGCGACACGTCAACGCCCCATCACCGCGGCCCGGCCAGCCATGAACCGGCCGGCGCGATGCGGCACCACCAGGTCCGTACCCGCGAATTCGGGGCCGCCCCGGTGCGCTAGTTTCGACCCGACGCAACCTGAGCCCAAGGAGCACCTGACGTGAGCACATCTGCCCTTAAAGTGGCCGTCACCGGCGCCGCCGGCCAGATCGGTTACAGCCTGCTGTTCCGCCTGGCCAGCGGCGCGCTGCTCGGCCCTGACCGCCCGATCGAGCTGCGTCTGCTGGAGATCGAGCCCGCGTTGAAAGCGCTCGAAGGTGTGGTGATGGAGCTTGAGGACTGCGCGTTCCCGCTTTTGGCCGGCGTCGAAATCGGCGCGGACCCGGCCAAGATCTTCGACGGCGTGAGCCTGGCCTTGCTCGTCGGCGCCCGCCCGCGCACCAAAGGCATGGAGCGCAGCGACCTCCTCGAAGCCAACGGCGCCATCTTCACCGCGCAGGGCAAGGCCCTCAACGACGTCGCCGCCGACGACATCCGTGTCGGCGTGACCGGTAACCCCGCCAACACCAACGCGCTGATCGCGATGAACAACGCGCCCGATATTCCGCGGGAGCGGTTCTCGGCGCTGACCCGGCTCGACCACAACCGGGCGATCGCCCAGCTGGCCAAGAAGACCGGCGCCGCGGTCACCGACATCAAGAAGATGACGATCTGGGGCAACCATTCGACCACCCAGTACCCCGACATCTTCCACGCCGAGATCGCCGGCAAGAACGCCGCAGAGGTGGTGGGCGACCAAGCCTGGATCGAAAACGACTTCATCCCCACCGTGGCCAAACGCGGCGCAGCGATCATCGAGGCCCGCGGCGCTTCCTCGGCCGCCTCGGCGGCGTCGGCGACGATCGACGCTGCCCGCGACTGGCTGCTCGGCACCCCTGACGGCGACTGGGTGTCGATGGCGGTGGTCTCCGACGGCTCCTACGACGTGCCGGAGGGCCTGGTGTCGTCGTTTCCGGTGACGACCAAAGACGGCAACTGGAGCATCGTTTCCGGTTTGGAGATCGACGAGTTCTCCCGCGGCCGAATCGATACGTCGACCGCCGAGCTCGCCGACGAGCGCGCCGCGGTCACCGAACTTGGCCTGATCTGAGGCCCAGTACGCTGAAAGACCGTGCCAGAAATCGTGCCCCACGCGGTGACGAACCCAGCTGACGAGCGCTCCCAGATTCTCATCGGCGACGAGGAGATTTTCGAGGCCCACGTAGCGGGGAAGCTTTCCGTGGGGCTCAAGACTCGGCTAGACACTCAGCGTGCGTTGTCGATCGCCTATACCCCCGGGGTGGCGCAGGTCAGCCGTGCCATCGCCGCCGACCACACGCTGGCGGCCCGCTACACCTGGGCGAACCGGCTGGTCGCCGTCGTCAGCGACGGCAGCGCGGTCCTCGGTCTCGGCGACATCGGCCCCGCCGCGGCACTTCCGGTGATGGAGGGAAAGAGCGCGCTGTTCAAGGCGTTCGGTGGCTTGGACTCAATTCCGATCGTCCTGGACACCAAAAATCCCGACGAGATTGTCGAAACATTGGTGCGGCTGCGGCCGAGCTTCGGCGCGGTTAGCCTCGAGGACATCTCCGCGCCACGCTGCTTCGAGATCGAACGCCGTGTCGTCGATGCACTGGACTGCCCGGTCATGCACGACGACCAGCACGGCACCGCGATCGTCGTGCTGGCGGCGCTGCTGGGTGCCAGCACGCTGCTCGACCGCGACATGGCCAAACTGCGCGTGGTGATCTCCGGCGCCGGAGCTGCTGGGGTTGCTTGCGCGAATCTCCTTCTTGCCAACGGGATTTCCGACATCACGGTGCTCGATTCGAGCGGGATTCTGCACCCCAGCCGTGACGACATGAACAGCGTCAAGGCTGAACTGGCGCAGCGCACCAACCCGGCCGGGCGCACCGGCGGCATGGTGGAGGCGCTTGAGGGCGCCGACGTGTTCCTCGGGGTATCTGCCGGGGTGGTACCCGAGGATTTGATCGCCACCATGGCGCCCGACGGGATCGTGTTCGCGCTGTCCAATCCCGACCCGGAGATTCACCCGGACGTGGCGGCCAAGTACGCGGCGGTGGTAGCCACGGGCCGAAGCGATTTTCCCAACCAGATCAATAACGTGCTGGCGTTTCCCGGGGTTTTCCGGGGCGCGCTGGACGCGGGCGCCAGCCGGATCACCCAGAAGATGATGGTGGCCGCGGCCGAGGCGATTTTCTCCGTGGTCGGCGACGACCTTGCGCCCGACCGGATCGTCCCGAGCCCGCTGGATCCGCGGGTCGCGGCGGCGGTGGCCGCCGCGGTGTCGGCCGCGTCAGATACCGCAGAGTGACGGTCCGCAGGCTTACCGCGCTGGCACTGACCGCAGCAGTGGCGCTGGTCGGCTGTGGTCATGGTTCGCGTGCGACCCACCCGGTGCGCGAACTCGTCGTGGCATCCGCTCCCGATTCCGAGTCGGTGCTGCTGGCCGATATCTACGCCGGGGCGCTGCGCTCCTACGGTTTCCCCGCGCGCGTCGAATCGGCAGCCGACCCGTTGAGCGGGCTGGACTCCGGCACTGCCGACGTAGCCCCTGGTTTCACCGGTCGCCTGCTGCAAAGGTTTCAGCCCGGCGCCACCGTGCGCTCCGACGCGCAGGTGTACCGTGCGATGGTCGGCGCGCTGCCCGAGGGCATTGCCGCCGGCGACTACGCCACCGCCGCCGAGGACAAACCCGCGCTGGTGGTGAGTCGATCCACAGCCAAGGCTTGGGGTGGCAACGAGTTGAGCGAGTTACCGCGGCATTGCGGCGGGCTTGTCATCGGTTCTGTCGCGACAGTCGCGACACCGCAGAAAATCAGCCGCTGTCGGCTACCTCCGAGCCGTCAATTCCCAGATAGCACAACCATGTTCGCTGCCCTGCGGTCCGGGGAGCTGACCGCGGCGTGGAGCAGCACCGCCGCTCCCGATGTGCCCGCCGATCTGGTCATGCTGGTCGACGGCAAACCGGCTCTGGTGCAGGCGGAGAACGTGGTGCCGCTGTATCGCCGCAACGAGCTGACTGACCGGCAGGTGTTGGCGATCAACGAGGTCGCCGGGGTGCTGGATACTGCCGCGCTGGCCGACATGCGCCGGCAAGCCGCCAAGGGCGCCAATCCTCAGGGTCTGGCCGACGCGTGGCTGGCCGACCACCCGTTGGGCCGTTCTTAGTGGGCCGTCGGCCCAAGTCAGCGGGGCAGCATGCGTCCGAGCACCGGGGTGAACAGCCGCTGATATCCCGGGCCAGTTAGCCGCACCAGCAGGTCAAGCACCTTGGCGTCGGTGCCCACCAGCACCCGCGCCTTGTTCTTGCGCACCGCGTCCAGGATGATCCGGGCAGCGCGCTGCGGGCTGGTGGTGGCCAGCCGCTTGTCGAACAGCTCCGCTAGTTGGTCCTTGTCGAGTCCTTCGGCGGCGGTGGCGTTTCGGGCGATCGCAGTCTTGATACCGCCGGGGTGCACCGCCGTCACCTTCACCGGGTGACCGGCCAGCGCCATCTCCTGTCGCAAGGCCTCGGTGAACCCGCGCACCGCGAACTTGGCCGCGTTGTAGGCGGCCTGGCCCGGCACCGAGAACAAGCCGAAGACGCTGGAGACGTTGATGACGTGCCCGTCACCGGAGGCGATCAGGTGCGGCAGAAACGCCTTGGTGCCGTTGACAACTCCCCAGAAGTCGACATCCATGACCCGTTCGATGTCCTTGAACTGGCTGACTTCGATGTCACCGGTGAAGGCGATGCCCGCGTTGTTGTAGATCTGGTTCACCTTGCCGAAATGCTCGTTGACCTGATCGGCGTAGGCCAGGAACGCCTCGCGCTCGGTGACGTCGAGCCGGTCCGCCCTGACCGGCGCACCGATGGCCGTCAGCCGCTCTTCGGTCCGAGCCAGTCCTTCCGTGTCCACGTCGCTGATCGCCACCTTGGCACCGGAACGGGCCAGCTCGATGGCCAACGCCTGGCCGATGCCCGACCCCGCGCCGGTGACCACGGCGACCTTCCCGGCAAACCCCTCCATGGACACGCTCCTTGCTAGTTGTCTCCCGTCGAGGCTAGCCGGTACCAGAGGTCCGAGGTACCTGGGGTCGGTGAACCAGGCAACGCCGCCACCGCGAGCGGGGCGCAAAATGGGCGGTTGCGACGTGCTCAGCCGAACGCCAGGTCGATGATTTCCTGCTGCTCGACCGCGTGGACCTTCGACGAGCCTGACGACGGCGCGGACATCGCCCGTCGCGAGATGCGCTTGAGCCCGGTTAGCTTGTCGGGCAACAACTCTGGCAGCTCGAGCCCGAAGCGCGGCCATGCGCCCTGATTGGCCGGTTCTTCTTGAACCCAGAAGTACTGGTCCACCGACGGGTAGCGGTCCAGTGTTTCTCGAAGCCGGCGCCGCGGCAGGGGAGCCAGCTGCTCGATCCGCACGATCGCAATGTCGTCGCGGTGGTCCTTGGCCTTGCGGGCCGCCAACTCGTAGTACAGCTTGCCGCTAGTCAACAGGACGCGGCGAACCTTGCTCCGATCGCCAATGCCGTCCTCGTAGGTGGGCTCTTCGAGCACCGAGCGGAACTTGATTTCGGTGAAGTCCTTGATTTCACTCACCGCGGCCTTATGGCGCAACATCGATTTCGGCGTGAACACGATCAGCGGACGCTGAATCCCGTCGAGGGCGTGGCGGCGCAGCAAATGGAAGTAGTTCGACGGCGTCGAGGGCATCGCGATCGTCATCGAACCCTCCGCCCACAGCTGCAGGAAGCGTTCGATGCGACCGGAGGTGTGGTCGGGGCCCTGGCCTTCGTGACCGTGCGGCAGCAGCAGCACCAGGTTGGATAGCTGCCCCCACTTGGCCTCGCCGGAGCTGATGAACTCGTCGATGATCGGCTGAGCGCCGTTGACGAAGTCGCCGAATTGGGCCTCCCACATGACGAATGCGTCCGGGTTGCCGACGGTATAGCCGTATTCGAAACCGACAGCGGCGAATTCGGACAGCGGCGAGTCGTAGACCAAGAACTTGCCGCCGGTCGGGCTGCCGTCGGTGTTGGTGGCCATCAGTTGCAGCGGGGTGAACTCCTCGCCGGTGTTGCGGTCGATGATCACCGCGTGGCGTTGGGAGAAGGTGCCGCGTCGGGTGTCTTGCCCGGACAGTCGCACCAGCTTGCCCTCGGCCACCAGCGATCCGAGCGCCAGCAACTCGGCGAACGCCCAGTCGACCTTGCCCTCGTAGGCCATCTCCCGGCGCTTTTCCAGCACCGGCTTGACCCGCGGGTGCACGGTGAACCCCTCCGGCAGCGCCAGATGCGCGTCGCCGATGCGGGCCATCAGCGCCTTGTCGATCCCGGTGAACAGCCCCCGCGGAACCTGTTGATCGGCCTCCACCGATTCGCTGGGCTGCACCGGGTGTTTTTCCAACTCGCGGACTTCGTTGAACACCCGCTCCAACTGGCCCTGGTAGTCGCGCAGCGCGTCCTCGGCCTCTTTCATCGAGATGTCGCCGCGGCCGATCAGCGCCTCGGTGTAGCTCTTGCGGACCCCGCGCTTGGTCTCGATCGCGTCATACATCGCCGGGTTGGTCATCGACGGGTCGTCGCCCTCGTTGTGGCCGCGACGGCGGTAGCACAGCATGTCGATGACGACGTCTTTTTTGAACTTCTGCCGGAAATCCACCGCCAGCCGCGCCACCCACACACACGCCTCCGGGTCGTCGCCGTTGACGTGAAAGATCGGCGCCCCAACCATTTTCGCGACATCGGTGCAGTACTCGCTGGACTTGGAGTGCTCCGGCGACGTGGTGAAGCCGATCTGGTTGTTGACGATGATGTGGATGGTGCCACCGACACGGTAACCGGGTAGCAGCGCCAGGTTCAGCGTCTCGGCGACCACACCCTGCCCGGCGAAGGCGGCATCACCGTGCAGCATCAACGGCACCACCGAGTAGCCCTCTTCGGTGTCGCCCTTGTCCAGCAGGTCCTGCTTGGCCCGCACCTGGCCCTCCAGCACCGGGTCGACGGCCTCCAGGTGCGACGGGTTCGCGGTCAGCGACACCTGAATGTCGTTGTCGCCGAACATCTGGATGTAGACCCCGGTGGCGCCCAGGTGGTATTTCACGTCGCCGGAGCCATGGGCCTGCGACGGGTTGAGGTTCCCCTCGAATTCGGTGAAAATCTGCCGGTACGGCTTGCCGATGATGTTGGCAAGCACGTTGAGCCGGCCGCGGTGCGGCATCCCGATGACCACTTCGTCGAGCCCGTGCTCGGCGCACTGGTCGATGACGGCGTCCATCATCGGGATCACGCTTTCCGCGCCTTCCAACGAAAATCGTTTTTGCCCAACGTATTTGGTTTGCAGGAATGTCTCGAACGCCTCGGCGGCGTTGAGTTTGGACAGAATGTACTTCTGCTGGGCAACGGTCGGCTTTTCGTGTTTGGTCTCGATGCGCTGCTGCAGCCACTGCTGCTGTTCGGGTTCGAGGATGTGGGTGTACTCCACCCCGACATGGCGACAGTAGGCGTCGCGCAGCACCGAGAGCACGTCGCGCAGCTTCTTATATTCTGCCCCCGCGAAACCGTCGACTTTGAATTCGCGGTCCAGATCCCACAGCGTCAGACCGTGCGTCAACACGTCGAGGTCGGGGTGGCTGCGAAAGCGAGTGTTGTCCAATCGCAGCGGGTCGATGTCGGCCATCAAGTGGCCGCGGTTGCGGTAGGCGGCGATCAGCTCGATGACCCGGGGGTTCTTGTCGACGATCGAGTCGGGGTTGTCGGCCCGCCAGCGCACCGGCTCGTACGGGATGCCCAGCTCGCGGAAGATCTCGTCCCAGAACCCGTCGGAGAGCACCATTTCGTGGATGGTGCGCAAGAAGTCACCGGATTCCGCGCCCTGGATGATGCGGTGGTCGTAGGTCGAGGTGAGCGTGATCAGCTTGCCGATGCCAAGTTCGGCGATCCGCTCGGGGCTCGCACCCTGGAATTCGGCAGGGTATTCCATCGCGCCGACGCCGATGATGGCGCCCTGGCCGGCCATCAGCCGCGGCACCGAATGCACCGTGCCGATGGTGCCCGGGTTGGTTAGCGAAATCGTCACGCCGGCAAAGTCTTCCGCGGTGAGTTTGCCGTCGCGCGCGCGCCGCACGATGTCCTCGTAGGCGGCGACGAACTGCGCGAAGCGCATCGTCTCGCAGCGCTTGATGCCGGCCACTACCAGCGAGCGCTTGCCGTCCTTGGCCTGCAAGTCGATTGCCAGACCCAGGTTGATGTGCGCCGGTGTGACGGCGCTGGGCTTGCCGTCGACCTCGGCGTAGTGCCGATTCATGTTGGGGTACTTCTTGACCGCCTGTACGAGCGCATAGCCCAGCAGGTGGGTGAACGAAATCTTGCCGCCGCGGGTGCGATTGAGCTGGTTGTTGATGACGATGCGGTTGTCGATCAACAGCTTGGCCGGAATGGCGCGCACGCTGGTCGCTGTCGGGACCTCCAGCGACGCGGACATGTTCTTCACCACCGCCGCGGCGGCGCCGCGCAGCACCTGCACCTCGTCGCCTTCGGCCGGTGTGTAGGCGGCGGGCTTAGCCGGCGCCGTCGGCGCACCGGCGCCGTTGCTGTCGGCAGCTTTCGTCGGTGGTGTCGACGGCGTGGCCGCCGGGGCCGGTTGTGGCTCGGGCGGCGCGGCAGGCGCCGGTGCGGCCGGTGCCCCGTCGGTCACGGTCGACGTATCGACGGTCGGTTCCGGGTTGTAGTCGACCAAGAACTCGTGCCAGCTGGGGTCGACCGAGGAGGGATCTTCGCGGAACTTGCGGTACATCTCCTCGACCAACCATTCGTTCTGGCCGAATGGTGAACTCGTACTGCTCACTGCGGCTGCTCGCCTCGCTTCTTCTGCCCGGGCAAGCGCGGCGTGACGCTTGCCCCTCGGTGCGCCCGCGACAGCGGCGCATCTGGACCTGCGACGGTTCGGAGTATTCCCGCCCAATAAAGGCTAACCCTTTGCGGGCGATCCGCCACGCCCGGCAAAAAGCTCGCCGCGTGGTCGCCGTCGGTTAGCCGATGTCGGGCACGCTCGGCAGCAAGTGCAGGGTCACCGGCCAGCGGGCGGGCGGGGGACCAAACGCTTTGCGGGCGTTACGAACGATCTTCTTGCCGGCCATTCGATTGCCGACACCGCCGATCAGCGCGCCGACACCGACCGGCAGCATCTTGCCGAAGACCAGCGCGCTGCGCCGCAGCGTGTAGCGGCGGACCAGGTATTTCAGCAGCCGCGAATTCAGCTGGGACACGGCGGGCAGCGGCAACGAGGCCAAGCCGTCGGAGAGCCAGCCGCCGGTGGCTCGACCCGGGCCGATCAAATCGGCGGCGGCACGCCTGGAGTCGTCGCCGACCAACACGGCGAGCACTAGCGCGCGCCGGCGTTCCCGGTGATCGGCGGGAACGCGATACACCTCGGCGAGCGCCAGCACGAACAGCGCGGTGGCCTCGAGAAACACCACCGTTTCCCCGGCGGCCGCGGAAAGCGCCGTCAGCGTGCCGATCCCGGGAAACAGCGCCGCCGAACCCACCGCCGCGCCGCTGCCGGTGACGGCGGCGAGGTAACGCTTCTCCAGCTTGGCGGCGATCTGGGCGGGCGTGGCATCCGGGTTGGCGCGCCGCAGCCGCGCCACGTACGCCTGGGCTGCCGGACCCTGCAGCCGCGCGCTGCGCTCGATGACCTGCGCTAATGCGCGGGTGGACAGCTTCGGCCGCTCGGCTTTGGTGGCCGATGATGGATCAGGCGTCGGCCCGGTGCCTCGGGCGCTCATGGTGCCTCCGATTCCCAGTGCCCGGCGTCGTCCCGGGCGGCAAATGGCGCTGTTCCAGGCTAGCGCCGGTGCAGGGAGTTGTCGGAAAACCCCAGCACCCGCCGATTTCCCCGACGAGAGTGCTCCGGGGGAGTTGTGCCGGCGAGCGTCAGCCCCGTAGCCTCGCAGCGATTACTCCGCTCGGAATAATCCATGCGGGGCCATGACCGGACGGAGCATGCATGGCCTACAAGTTGACGTCATTGGGTGTCGCCGTGCTGGCGTTGCTGCGGGACCGTCCCATGCACGGCTACGAGATGTTCCAGACGCTTGCCGACCGTCAGGCGGGGCGCATCGTCAAGGTCCGGCCGGGATCGCTGTATCACGTCGTGGACCGGTTGGCGGAGGAGAAACTGATCCGGCGCGCGGCGACCGGCCGCCAGGGAAACCGGCCGGAACGGGCGATCTATGAGATCACCGACGCCGGCGTCGAAGCGCTCATCGATCGGGTACGTGACGTGGTAGCCACCCCGGTCGATGAGTTCCCGCAGTTCGTCACCGCGCTGGCCGAGATCGGCCATCTCGACGTCGACACCGCGGTGGACGCGGTAACCAGCCGGGTGGCGGCGTTGGAGGCTGATGTTGCCGAGATGATGGCGCTGCGCGACGCCAGCGCTGCGGCGGCGGCGAACCGGGTCGCGTTGGAGTACTTGCTAGCAATTACCCAGGCCCAGGTCGCCTGGTTGCGTGGGTTCGCGGAGTCGTTGCGCACCGGGGAGCGACCGTCGCACCCGCCCCGACGCGACACCGGCGAGGTCCCGATATGACCGCGCCAGCCAGGGCGAGCGCTGCCAGGAGCACCCGGCGCGCGACCGCGGCGAGGCCCCGCAACCGCCCGCGGGTGACGAACCCGTGGAACGCGCTGTGGGCGACGATGGTCGGCTTCTTCATGATCCTGGTGGACGCCACCATCGTCGCGGTCGCCAACCCCAGCATCATGGCCAAGCTGGATAGCGGCTACGACACGGTGATCTGGGTAACCAGCGCCTACCTGCTCGCCTACGCGGTGCCGTTGTTGGTGGCCGGTCGCCTTGGTGACCGGTTCGGCCCGAAGAATCTCTATTTGGCCGGTCTGGCGGTGTTCACCGCGGCCTCCCTGTGGTGTGGCCTGGCGGGCAGTATCGGCGTGTTGATCGCCGCCCGGGTGGTTCAAGGCATCGGGGCCGCCGTGCTGACACCGCAAACCCTGTCGATGATCACCCGGATCTTCCCGCCCGAGCGTCGCGGCGCGGCGATGAGCGTATGGGGCGCTACCGCGGGTGTCGCCACCCTGGTGGGGCCGCTGGCCGGTGGTGTGCTCGTCGACGAGTTGGGCTGGGAGTGGATCTTTTTCGTCAACGTGCCGATCGGCATCATCGGCCTGGCGCTGGCGGCCTGGTTGGTTCCAGTGCTGTCGACTCGCGATCACCGGTTTGACCTGGCGGGCGTGGGATTGTCGGGCGCGGGCATGTTTCTCATCGTCTTCGGCCTCCAGCAGGGCCAAGCCGGCGGCTGGGCACCGTGGATCTGGGCGGTGATCGTCGCCGGCGTGGGCTTCCTGGCGATGTTCGTGTACTGGCAGGCGATCAATACTCACGAGCCGCTGATCCCGCTGGAGATTTTCCGGGTCCGCGACTTTGCCGTGGCCAACCTCGGGGTAGCGGTGATCGGGTTCGCGGCAACCGCGATGATCCTGCCGCTGATGTTCTATACGCAGGCAGTGTGTGGGCTGTCGCCGACCCGTTCGGCACTGCTGACCGCGCCGATGGCGCTCGTCAGCGGCCTGCTGGCCCCCGTGGTCGGCAAGATCGTGGACAACTACCATCCGCGCGCCGTGGTCGGGTTCGGTTTCTCGGTGTTGGCGAGCGCGCTGACGTGGCTCTCGATCGAGATGACGCCGTCGGCCCCGATCTGGCGCCTGCTCCTACCGTTGACCGCGATGGGGGTCGGGATGGCCTTTATCTGGTCGCCGCTGGCCGCCACGGCCACCCGAAACCTGCCACCGAGCCTTGCCGGAGCCGGTTCAGGTGTCTACAACGCGACCCGGCAGGTCGGTGCCGTGTTGGGCAGTGCCGGCATGGCGGCCTTCATGACCTCGCGGATCACCGCCGAAATGCCGGCGCTGCCCGACGGCGTGTCTGCGCAGCGGCCCGAAGGCGCGGCGTTGCAACTGCCGGCGTTTCTGCGTGAACCGTTCGCGGCGGCGATGTCGCAGTCGTTGCTGCTGCCGGCGTTCATCTCGCTGTTCGGCGTGGCAGCGGCGCTGTTTATGGTCGGTTTTGCCGCTTCGGGGGCGATCGGCGCACCCGACCGCGCCGGCGAGCGGACCGAAGCCATCGCGGTGACACCGGACGACGACGTGGTCGGCGATGACTACGACGACTACGTCGAGTACACCATCGCCCGCGGACCGGAGCCGTCTGGTGAGCCCTTCACCGCCCGGCCGCACCTCGGCCACGACGACGCAGCTGACACCGAGCCGCTCGACGCGCGGGCCGCGCATCTTCGGGCGGCATCAGCCGAAGCAGGGTACGGCGACCCGGTCGGACGCAAGCAGAAATTGGCGGATGAGCCGATTGGATTCGCCCACAACGGATTTCATGTTGACCACGAGCAACGGTTCCGCCCGCTGGCCGGATTTGTGCCGCCGTCAGCGAATCGCCACGCCGATTCGGGTGCAGGGCACGCGCGAGCGGGTGGCGCTCTTGTTCCCGACGATTCGTGGAACGACATGTGGTATCGCAGGTCCGCGCGCCATCGGCTTCGTGAGGACGAGCAGCCGCGTAATAGACATTATCGCGCCGATTTCGATGACACCCCAACCCACGGGCGGCATTCGTTCCCGCAGCGCGATTAGCCGCGCAACAGCGCACCGTGACGCTCGGCTTGCCCGTCGCCGCACGGCCAGGGTGCCCGCAGGTCATCGGAAGTCAACGCCAGGAAAGCGCCCAGCTCCATCAGCCCGGCGGGCGTGGAGGGCAGGTACTGGGTCAACATGACCGAGCGCACGATCACCGCCGCGTACTGCGCGCGGCTGACTGCCACGTTCAGCCGATTCCTGTTGAGCAGGAACGACATTCCGCGCGGCACCTCTTCAATGGACGAAGCCGTCATCGAGACGAAGACCACCGGGGCTTGGGCGCCCTGGAACTTATCCACCGTGCCGACCCGGACCGCGTCGAGCCCTGCGGCCGCCAACCGCTCGCGTAACAGCACCACCTGCGCGTTGTACGGTGCCAGCACAAGCACATCGGAGGCGTTCAACGGTCGAGTGCCCTGCTCGTCGGTCCACGACGATCCGAGCAGCCGGCGGATCTCGGCGACAATCGCGTCGGCTTCTTCCGGGCTGTCGGTGGAGTTGCCGTCATGCTCGACCCACAGCACGTGCACCCCGGGCGCATACCCGTCGAGGCGACGCGCGGCGGTGCTCTCGGTGTGCGAGCACAGCCGCCCTTCGTAGCACAGCCGCGACACCGGTCCGCACACCGCCGGATGCATGCGGTACGAGCGGTCCAAAAAGTAGCCTCGCTCGGGCGGTAAGGTGCGCTGCCCGTCGGCCAGCCAGCCCAGGGCGGACGTGTCGACCGGTTCGGGATGGGTACCCTGACTGACCTGCGGGAGCTGTTGGGGATCTCCGAGCAACAGCAGGTTTGCGGCGGCCGGTGCTACGGCAATAGTGTTCGCCAAACAGAACTGGCCGGCCTCGTCGATCACCAAGAGGTCGAGGCTGCCCGGCGGAACGCGGGCCCGGTTGGCGAAATCCCATGCGGTGCCGCCGATCACGCATCCTGCGGACCCGGAAATGAACGCCGCGTAGTCGCTTTCGTCTATGTGTCGCCAGCGCGGATTGGTGCGCTCGTGCGGTTTCTTGCCGACCCGCATGGGATCCATGCCAACCGTGATCGCGCAGTCGAACAAGTGCTCCACCACGGCATGCGATTGCGCGACGACGCCGATGCGCCAGCCGTGTTCGTTGACCAGGCGGGTAATCACCTTCGCGGCCGTGTAGGTCTTGCCGGTCCCCGGTGGTCCGTGCACGGCGACATATGACGAGTCGAGGTCGAGCAGTGCGGCGGCGATGTCGGTCGCGGTATCGCCGCTGTGTGGCAGTGGAGCGCCGCGGCGGGTTCGTGGTGGGCGGCGCAGCAGGATGTCGAAGAGCGCGGTGTTGGGCAGTTGCGGTAGCCCGCCAGCCACCTCGGTGGCCGTAGCCTCGATCGACTCACGAAGCCTCGCCGTCGGCGGCGGCGGTCCCGGGGTGAGCGCGAACGGCACTTGGTGAAATGCTTTGCCGTCGCTGGCTCGTTCCAGGACCACCAGCTCGGTGGGCACCGTCGGATCGTCGAACTCGACGACTTGGGCGCGGCCCGCTGCACGACGGTCGGGGTCGTCGGTGAGGGTTGGCGGGCCGGGTGGCTCGTAGAGCGCAAACACGTCAACCTTGAGCTCGCCGCGTGCCAGTTCGCCGGTCAATCGCACGCGCCGCCGCAGTTTGCGCGCTCGGGGAGGCTGGTGCCAATCCGACAGCACGGAGGCCCGGTCGACGATGAACACGTCGGTGTCGTCGGCCCACTCGTCGACGGGGTAGTTCAGCCGATCGAAATGCGCCCACCAGAACGGTTTGTCCTCGCGCCGGTGATAGCCGCGGGCAGCGGCGAGCAAGGCCACAGCGGTCTGTTCGGGGGTGCGATCGCCGCTGGCGGCGTCGCCGACGAAGTCCGCGAAGGTGGTTGCCAGTTGATCATGCTGGTCGACGCCGTCGCCGTCGGAAACAGGCTGGGCGCCACGGGGTGTGACACCACATTCGAAGGCACGGATGAGCAACCAGTCACGCAGCGCGCGAGTCGAGCGGCAGTCATAGTGGTTGTAGTCCTCGATTTCCTTGAGCATCGCCGCGGCCTCGTCCGCGCAGCCGCTGTCGCGCAACTCGCAGAATCGGGCGTACTGGGCGATCGAATCCGTGGCGGTGGTGACGTCGCCGCGGCGCTGCCCCGCGCCCATGTAGAGCGGTTCCAAGGCCTTGAGGCCAAACGACTCGGCGCCCACACGAATGCTCTTGCGCACCAAAGGGTATAAGTCGACCAGCACCCCGTTGCGCAGTAGGTCGTCGATTTCGTCCTCCCCGACGCCGTGGCGTCCGGCCAGCCGTAGCAGCGCGGTCTTCTCGTAAGGGGCGTAATGATAGATGTGCATGTTCGGGTAGCGCTTGCGGCGCTTGGCCACCATTGCCAGAAAGCTCGACAGCGCCTTGCGCTCCTCGGCCCGGCTATGAGCCCACAGCGGTCGGAAGCCGCCCTGGGCGTCCAGGACGCCGAACAGGTACTCCAGGCCCCAGTCGCGGCCGTCGGCGCTCCAGAGCGGATCGCCCTCGAAGTCGAAGAACAGATCGCCATCGTCGGGGTCTGGCAGCACGGCCAGTGGCTGGGGATCGGAGATCTCGAATTGTGGTGTGCCGCTCTGACGTTCGGCGACCTGCAGCCTGGCCTGCGCCGTGAGATCGTGCAGCGTGCGGGCCGCTAGGTGGGGGACCGGGCCAACGTGGCGGGCCAGCTGCGCGACTGTGGTGATGCCGGCATCGATCAGCTTGGCCCGCTGGCTGACCCGCATGCCGGCCACCAACAGCAGGTCGTCGGACGCACGCAGTTGCGCTTGGCACTCTGGGCAGCCGAAACACGCCCTGACATCCTCGTCGTCCCAGCGCACCGGGACGCCCGCGGCGTAATGGTCGTCGAGCAGCCGCTGTAACGCGGCGCGCTGAGCCAGGTAGACCGGGATCAGCTCGTCGACGCGGTAACGCGCGACAGCGCCGTCGCCGAGTATCAGTTCGGCCTCCGGCGCCACCGCCACACCCGAGGACGCCAGGCCGTGGGCGTAGGCCGCCAGCTGGAGCAAGGCCTTGACTTGGGCCGAGCGGGCGAGCTTGGTGTCGGTGACCCGGTAGCGGTCACCGTCGCGGATGAGGAAGTCGACGAACCCGGCGAAGCGCCCGTCGAAGACTGTCGCCTGATACACCACCGGCGCGCCGTCGGCGATGGCGCGCCGCGTCGCCTCGGCCGCCGCGGTCAGCCCTGCGACCGTGTATGGCGGGCGGCCGATGACCACCACGGTCCCAAATTGCTCGCGGAATTGATCGAGCCGCCGCCGCTCGTGCTCGTCACCAAGAGCAGCGGCGCGCGCCAACAGGTCGTCGTCTTCGACGGCGACGGCCGGACCGCGACCCAGGTTTGCGTCGAAAACCCGCAACAGCGCGTATTCGCATCGGCAGGCTGCGACCAAATCCGATGCGCTGTAGATGACGGTGTCGTCGTCGACGAACACACCAGCAACTGTAGGTCGGCGTACCGACGCGCCCGCTGGCGCACTTTGGCGACTCGCTCAGCCGCGGGTGTTGCCGATGAGTTCTACCCCGTTGCCGTTCCAGCGGAATTTCACCACGCTGACCAAGCCCGGCAGCCCGCTGGAATACGTCAGCGCCACGGTGTCACCGGTGCACTGCGAGGTGTCGATCCCGTTGAAGCCGTAGGTGTCCGGTAGTCCCTGCGGAATGTACTTGCCGAGGTGAAACATCACTGCGCGGGTGTTGGGGTTGGCCGCATTCGTGTTCGCCTTGACGATCACCGCCGACAGCTGCGCGCACTCGTTGTAGTTGCCCGCCAGCGGTTCGGGGTTCCAGGGTTGCCGGCTGCGCGGATCACGGGGCAGCTCGGAGACCGCCCGGGCGATCGCCGGCGCTGCGAGATTGACCGCGCACGGGTCGACCGGGGGCGGGCTGGCGATCGGGGCGGGGGATGCAGCCGGCGGCGGTTTGGACGTCACAACGGGCCGGGTAGTCGACGGCTGCGGTGTCTTGGCGACTGTGGAGTCACCCGACCCGCAGCCGGCCAGCGCCCCGGCCGCCAATGCGCCGGCGGCCAGGCCCGCCAGCGTCCGGACTCGGCAGGGTAGCCACCACACACCGCGCACCGTACCGTCATCGGCTGCACGGATCTGGCAGGCGCGGCGGTGTGGCCGGGCAACCGTCGTGTTGTCCGGTCGCCACTAGACTCAATCCGCAATGACCTCCTCCGACATCGCGGCTGAGCGGTTGCCCGCCGCCTTCGACGACCTGCAGATCCACCCATCGGTTCTGCGGGCGATAGCCGAGGTCGGCTACGAATCACCGTCGGCCATTCAGGCGGCGACAATTCCGGCGCTGATGGCCGGGTCCGACGTGGTGGGGCTAGCCCAGACGGGCACGGGTAAGACCGCGGCCTTCGCGATCCCGATCCTGTCCAGGATCGACACCACCAGCAACGCCACCCAAGCGCTGGTGCTGGCGCCGACCCGCGAACTGGCGCTGCAGGTGTCGGAGGCGTTTAGCCGCTACGGCGCCCACTTGCCGCGGCTGACGGCGCTGCCGATCTACGGCGGCGCGTCCTACAGTGTGCAGCTGGCCGGGCTCAGGCGCGGCGCCCAGGTGGTCGTCGGAACTCCCGGCCGGGTCATCGATCACCTGGAACGCGGGACACTCGACCTGTCCCGGGTGGACTATCTGGTGCTCGACGAAGCCGACGAGATGCTCGCAATGGGTTTCGCCGAGGACGTCGAACGCATTCTGTCCGACACCCCGGAGTACAAGCAGGTGGCCCTGTTTTCGGCGACGATGCCGCCGGCTATCCGCGCCATTACCGCCAAATATCTGCATGAGCCGCTCGAAATCACTGTCGAAGCCAAAACCACGACAGCGGAGAATATTTCGCAGCGTTACATCCAAGTGGCCGGTCCCCGCAAAATGGACGCGCTGACCAGGGTGCTCGAAGTCGAGCCCTTCGAGGCGATGATCGTCTTCGTCCGCACCAAGCAGGCCACCGAAGAAGTCGCCGAAAAGCTGCGTGCCCGAGGGTTTTCCGCGGCCGCGATCAACGGCGACATTCCGCAGACACAGCGCGAGCGCACAATCACGGCGCTCAAAGACGGCGGTCTCGACATTCTGGTCGCCACCGACGTGGCGGCCCGCGGACTGGACGTAGACCGGGTGTCGCATGTGCTCAACTACGACATCCCGCATGACACCGAGTCTTACGTGCACCGGATCGGCCGCACCGGCAGGGCGGGACGTTCGGGAACCGCGCTGCTGTTCGTCTCACCGCGAGAGCGCCACCTGCTCAAGGCGATCGAAAAGGCAACGCGCCAAAGGCTTATCGAAGCCGAATTGCCCACCGTCGACGACGTCAACGCCCAGCGGGTGGCCAAATTCGCCGATTCCATCACCGACGCGCTGGGCTCGCCGGGCATGGAGCTGTTCCGCAGCCTGGTCGAAGACTACGAACGCGAACACGACGTTCCGATGGTCGACATCGCGGCGGCGCTGGCGCTGCAGTCGCGTGACGGCGAAGAGTTCCTCATGGCGCCGGAGCCCCCGGAGCCGCCGCGATCGCGTCGCACCGAGCGCCGCCCCGCCAAGCCGGTGCGCACGGCGGGAACCGGAATGGCGACCTATCGCATCGCCGTCGGCAAACGACACCGAGTCGGTCCGGGCGCGATCGTCGGTGCTATCGCCAACGAAGGAGGTTTGCACCGCAGCGATTTCGGCCACATCACGATCGAGCGCGACTTCTCCCTGGTCGAATTGCCCGCCCGGCTGCCACGCGCGACGCTGAAGGCGCTCGAACACACCCGCATCTCCGGCGTACTGATCAACCTGCGGCCCGACCGGGCAACCCGCAACGGCCGCCGCCGCGACGGCGCTAAACCACGCCGAAAACCAGCCGGATGACCCTGCCGAAGATCAGCACCGCCCAAGGCGGACTCGAGCAAGTCTCCGGGCCCGACCGCATCGCGTCGCTGACCGGAATCCGCGCCGTCGCCGCACTGCTCGTCGTGGGAACGCATTCGGCCTACACCACCGGGAAATACACCCACGGCTACTACGGGCTGATCTGCTCGCGGATGGAGATGGGTGTGCCGATCTTTTTCGTGCTGTCCGGATTCCTGCTGTTCGGCCCCTGGGTGAAGGCACTCGCCACCGACGGTCCGCCGCCGTCGGTCGGCCGCTACGCGTGGCACCGGGTGCGGCGCATCATGCCCGCCTACACCGTCACAGTGCTAGTGACCTATCTCATCTATCAGTTCCGCACCGCGGGCCCGAACCCCGGTCACACCTGGATGGGGCTCTTCCGAAACCTCACCTTGACGCAGACCTACACCGACAACTACCTGGGGTCCTATCTGCACCAGGGACTCACCCAGATGTGGAGCCTGGCCGTGGAGGTCGGCTTCTACCTGGTGCTGCCGCTGCTGGCCTATTTGCTGTTGACGCTGCTGTGTAAGCGACGCTGGCGGCCGGTGCTGCTGCTGGTCGCCTTGGGGGCGCTGGCGCTGATCACCCCGGCCTGGCTGGTGCTGGTGCACACCACTCACTGGTTACCGGACGGCGCGCGGCTGTGGCTGCCGACGTACCTGGCCTGGTTCATCGCCGGCATGGCGCTGGCCGTGCTGCAGGCAATGGGTGTGCGCTGCTACGCGTTTGCCGCCATACCGCTGGCGACGGTGTGCTACTTCATCGCCTCGACGCCGATCGCCGGTGCCCCGACGACGACGCCCAGCGGGTTGTCGGAGGCGCTGTTCAAGGCCGTGTTTTATGCGGTGATCGCCGCGCTGACGGTGGCGCCCCTGGCACTGGGCAACCAGGGCTGGTACGCCCGGATGTTGGCCTCGCGGCCGATGGTCTGGCTGGGCGAGATCTCCTACGAGATCTTTTTGATCCACCTGGTGACGATGGAGATCGCGATGGTCGAGATCGTCCGGTACCCGGTCTACACCGGGTCGATGCTCAACCTTTTCGTTGCGACGCTGGCGCTCACCATCCCGCTGGCCTGGCTGCTGCACCGCTTCACCCGGGTGCAGGGCTGAACCGGACCCGCAAGATAGGTTACCCTGCCCTAAGTTGATTGGCGACACGGAAGGGTTAGCAGGACGTGGTCGAACAGAGGCCCTCGCGCGGCTGGCAGGGCGCGGTACTGAAGTTGTGGCGGCCCGGCGAATACCGGCTCACCGTGACCGGCCGCCGTGACATCAGCCCGCACTACATCCGGCTGAGCTTCGCCGCCGGCGGGCTGCTGGCCGATAACTCGCTGCACCCGACGATGTGGGTGCGGCTGTGGTTTCCCGGCGGGAACAAGCTGCATCAACGCGGCTACACGCTGGTCAACCCCGACCCGGTCGCCGACACCGTCGACATCGAGTTCGCGCTGCACGAGGGCATCGCGTCGCAGTGGGCCAGAACGGCGCAGCCCGGCGACACCATCGAGGCGACGGTGCTGGGCAGTAAGTTCGCGCTGCCAGAGCCGCGCCCGGCGGGATACGTCATCGTCGGCGACACCGCGTCACTGCCGGCGGTCAACTCGCTGCTCGACGCCATCGGGGACGCTCCCGCGCGGGTGTTCCTGGAGGCCGGTTACGACGACGACAAAGAGCTGCCGGTAGCGCGCAACAACGGTGTCACCTGGGTGGACCGCGAGGACGACGGTAAAGCATTGGTGCAGAAGGTCAAATCTGCGGCGTTCGACGCAAGCGACCACTTCGGTTGGGTGGCTTGCGACAACCACACCACTCGGTCGGTGACCAGGGTGCTGTCTCAGGACTACCGCATCCCACGGAAATCCATTGCAGCGCGCGCTTATTGGATGGTTGGGCGACCTTCGGCCTGACTGGATGCCTGCTCGGCGGGCACCACGATCGGGACGACGAACTCTGCGACCATCGCGCGTTCGTCGGTTTCGTCTTGGCCGGGAAACAGGAGCAGCGACGTGATCACACGTACCAGCCAGCGGGCTCGGCGTTCGACAGCGGCCGGATCGCCGGGCCCCAGCGAGTTGAGGAAGGCGGCGGCTAACGCCTTGATCACCTCGGAATGCTCGGCCACCTCGACGCCGATCGGTGGTTGCGTGGTCGCGAACCACGATGCCAGCGCGGGGTTTTCGCGAACCAAGCGCAACGTGGTCATGACACCGGCGATCAGCCTTTCGCGCGGGTCGGCGATCCCGCTGATCTGTGTGTTGATCGCGCCGGCGAGCCGGTGAGTCTCGCGGTGTACGTATGCGGCGCGCAATGCTTCCCTGCTCTCGAAGTAGCGGTACAGCGTCGCACGGGAACATCCTGCGGCAGCAGCAATCTCGTTCATGCCTACCGCACCCGGGTCGCGCTCGGTGAAGAGCCGTTCGGCGGCGTCGAGAATCCGGTCGGCGGCGATCTCGGTGCGCCGCGGCGCCAGCCAGTCGTTACCCGCCATCAGCGCTTCACGGTGAACGGCACAGACAGGGGACGTCGTACATAGCTGCCGCCGGCCCATATGATCGCCGACTCGTCGACCTCGAAATCCGGGCAACGGGCCAGCAGTTCGGTCAACGCCACCCGCGACTGCATCCGGGCCGCCGCTGCCCCCAGACAATGATGGGCACCGTGGCTGAAGGTCAGGATGTTGCGCGGACGCCGGGTGACGTCGAGCTCGCCGGCATCGGGGCCGTATTGGCGTTCGTCGCGGTTGGCGGAGCCGTACAGCAGCAGGACTTTGCGCCCGGCCGGCACGGTGGTGTCGCCGATCGTGACGTCGCGGGTGGTGGTGCGCGCCAGTCCCTGCACCGGCGAGGTCAGCCGCAGCAGCTCCTCGACGGCGTCGGGGATCAAGCCCGGATTGTCGACCAGCAGCTGGCGCTGGTCTGGGCGCTGGTGCAGTAAAGGCATTGAGCCACCGAGCATTCCCGTCGTGGTGTCGTTGCCGCCGGTGACCATCGTGAAGGTAAACGCCAGCACCGAGAGCGTGCCGGCGATGTCGCCGTCGGCGCCGACACCGGCTGCCACCAGATGGGAGATGGTGTCGTCTTGCGGCTCGGTGCGACGCCGCTCGATCAGTTCGGTGAAGTAGGCCATCATCGAGGCGACGGCGTCGCCGGCGGTGGCGATGCCGCCTTCGGCGGTGTTGGCGGCCACGATGGCCTGCGTCCAGCCGTCGAACTGCGCGCGGTCTTCTTCCGGGACGCCCAGGTAGTGCGCGACGACCATCGAGGGAAGCGGCTTGAACAGCTCGGCGACGATGTCACCGCCACCGCGGGCGCGCAACCGTTCGATGCGCTCGACGACGAACTCGCGCACCTTGGGCTCGACGGCTTCGACCTGGCGCGGCGTAAATCCACGCGACACCAGCTTGCGGAACTCGGTGTGCACCGGCGGGTCCTGCATGACCATTGGCGGGTTATCTTGCAGCCCAATAAGTTCCAGCTCGCCGTAGTTGACGGTCAAACCGTGTGCCGAGGAGAACGTCTCGTGGTCTCGAGCGGCCGCCCAGACGTCGGCGTGGCGGGAGAGCACGTAGTAGTCGCTCGCGGGCCGGCCCTGCGGAACGACGTGATGCACTGGGTCGTGATCGCGCAGGGCTTTGTACATCGGCCACGGGTTGGCCCAGGTGTCGGCCGTCGCCAGCTGAAACCGAGCCTCGTGAGACAAGCTAGCTGTCATGTCTTATTCGTATGACAACCACCTGGATATGTCAACCCAGCCCGGGCCCCAAACTCGCCACGGCGTCCCGGTCGGCGATGCAGTCAGATGGCCACGCCGGGGTTCAGGATGCCCAGCGGGTCCAGCGCGTCTTTGATCCGGCGGTTCAACGCCATCGCGTCCGGTCCGAGCTGGTCGGCAAGCCACGGCCGCTTCAACCGCCCGACGCCGTGTTCGCCGGTGATCGTGCCGCCGAGGCGCAAGGCCAGGTCCATGATCTCCCCGTATGCCGCCTCGGCTCGCTCGGCCACCGCCGCATCGGTGGGGTCGTAGACGATCAGCGGATGGGTGTTGCCGTCGCCGGCGTGCGCGATCACCGAGATCATCAGCTGACGTTCGGCAGCGATGCGTGCGATGCCGCTGACGAGGTCGGCGAGCGCGGGCAGCGGCACACCGACGTCTTCGAGCAGCAGCGGCCCCTTGGCCTCCACCGCGGGGATCGCGAAACGGCGCGCGGCGACGAACGCCTCGCCTTCCTCCGGGTCCTCGGTCGAAAACACTTCGGTCGCACCGTATTCGCTGAACACACCCGCCATGAACTCGGCGTCCTCGCTGCCGGCGCGGCCCCGTTCGTCGGAGCAGGCCAGCAGCATCGCAGCGGCGCCGCGGTCCAGGCCCATCCGCAGCTTGTCCTCCACCGCGTTGATCGCGACCGAGTCCATGAACTCCAGCATTGCGGGGCGGATTCGCGCGCTCACCGCGAGCACCGCCTCGGCGGCGGCTTGCACCGACGAGAAGTTGGCGACCACCGTGCACGACGGCCGCTGTGGCGGCACCAGCCGCAGCGTCACCTCGGTGATGATGCCGAGCGTGCCTTCGCTGCCGACGAACAGCTTGGTCAGCGACAGCCCGGCCACGTCCTTGAGCCGGGGACCGCCGAGCCGGACCGCGGTGCCGTCGGCCAACACGACCTGCACCCCGAGCACATAGTCGGTGGTGACGCCGTACTTGACGCAGCACAGTCCGCCGGCGTTGGTGGCGATATTGCCGCCGATGCTGCAGATCTCGTACGACGACGGGTCCGGCGGATACCACAGCCCGTGTTCGGCGACGGCCTTTTTCACCTCGGCGTTGAGCAGGCCGGGCTGGCACACCGCGGTGCGGGTGACCGGGTCGACGGTGATGTCGCGCATCTTCTCGGTCGACAGCACGATCCCGTCGTCGACCGCGGTGGCCCCACCCGACAGGCCGGTGCCCGCGCCGCGCGGCACCACCGGCACCCGGTGGCTGCTGGCCCAGCGCATGATGGTCTGCACCTCTTCGGTGCGGCGCGGTCGCACCACCGCCATCGGCTTTCCTGCCGAAGGGTCGAACGCGCGGTCCTGGCGGTAGCCTTCGGTGATCGCCGGGTCGGTGACCACCATGCCGTCCGGCAGCTCGGCGATCAGGCTCGCCAACACGTCCGCGCCCACATAGCGATCCTAGGAGGTGTCGGCCAGGCCCATCGCGTACATAGCTCCACGCCTGGATAAATCTGGATAATTGCAGTGCGGCTGACCTCGAGGCATATCAGCGCCTTCGTGCGCCGCGGCGCTCGCCGAACGAATCGTTCTGCACAAGGCTGCGGCTCGGCATCCCCATCGTCACCGCCAACGTTGCCGACTTCGGGCGTATCGACGGGCTGGGAATAGCGCAGTACCGTTGAGTTCCGTTGGCGGGCAATGTTATTCGACGGTAGTCGCGGGCATGCGATCCAAGTCGTGCAGCGACCTCAGCCGCACTGACATCACCGCGATCACGATCATCGGGATAGCCAGCACCATAAACGTCGTTCGCAGACCGGCAGCGTCGGTCAGCGGGCCCGCCAGCATGAAGCCCAGCGGCCCGGCCGCGTACGCCACCGACGTCATGACAGCGACGACCCTGCCCCGCAGCGGCGGCGGCGACCTGGTCTGCATCGCGTGGTTGTAGATCGGCGCGATCGGCCCATAGACCAGTCCGATCAGTCCGCACAGCACCAAGATCACCGGCAGCGCAGGCAACAACGAGATCAATGCGGTGCTCACGCCCAGCGTCACGGTGGCGGCCAGCAGCGCGGTGCGCCGGTTTATCCGTCGGACCACGACCGGATAGGCCAAGGCGCCCGCGAACCCACCCGCACCAAGTGCCATCAGCACCCAGCCCAGGTGCGCGGGCTCGTTGCGTTCGGTGAAGTACTTCGGAAACAGCACGCTTTCCATCGGCAAGTACAGCCCGGTCATCGCCAAATCGATCAGCGCCAACGTGCGCAGCACCTTGACGTCCCACACCAACCGCAGCCCGTCGACCATCCCCGACCACGGACGCCGCGGCAGTTCACCGGCCGGTGGCGGCCCGGTGCCGGAGAGCCGCAGCACGGCGATCGCCGCGATGGATACGCCGAACGCCCCGGCGGTGACCCACATCGTGTTGACACCTCCGAGGGTCGCGATCAGCGCGCCACCGAGGCCCGGGCCGACGATGTAGGCGACGTTGAAAATCGCTTCGTAGAGGCCGTTGGTGCGGTCCAATGTCCACCCGGCGTGCGCAGCGGCTTCGGGCAGCATCGATTCGCGCGCGGTGATGCCTGCCGGGTCGAACACCGCACCCAGCGCGGCCAGTGCGGCGAGGACTCCGACGGTGATGCTCTGCCGGCCGCAGCTCGTCGCCAGCACCGGCACCGCGGCCACCGTGGCGCCCGACAGTGCGTCGGAGACGATCGAAACGCGCTTTCGCCCAAGGTAGTCCACTGCGGTGCCGGCGATAAGTGTGGACAACAGCAGCGGCAACGACGCGGCACCGGCCACAATCGAGGCGTCCGACGCGCTGCCATTGCGCTGCAACACCAGCCAGGGGAACGCGACCAGCGAGATGCCGTTGGCCGCCGCGGCGACCAGGGCCGCGGACAAGATCAGGTAAACCGGTCGGCGCGACGGGGTGGGCATGGGACTCGCGAAATCTAGCAGCGGCCCCGACCTGTCGGCGAGCGATTTTCCCCGCAGGTGCACGGGCGTGCACAGTAGAGCGGTGAGCCTCGCCCATCCCCGAACCGGCGCGCTGTTCGACTCCCCGGTGCCACCAGGAACCGGCTGGCCGGGCGATCCCGCGACATCCGAGACCCCGGCGGCGTCGACCCCGGCGCAAGTGATCGCGCTCGCGGACGCCGCTCGAACCCTGGCGGGGCTCGACGCTGTGGTGTCGGTGTGCCGAGCATGTCCACGCTTGGTGGAGTGGCGGGAGCACGTCGCGGTGACCAAGCGACGGGCGTATGCCGACGAGCCGTATTGGGGCCGGCCGGTCCCGGGCTGGGGCGCCGAACGCCCGCGGGTGCTGCTCGTCGGGCTGGCGCCCGCGGCGCACGGCGGCAACCGCACGGGGCGGATCTTCACCGGCGACCGCTCCGGTGACGTGTTGTTCGCCGCCTTGCACCGCGCCGGACTGGCCAACTCGCCGATCAGCGTCGACGCCGCGGACGGCCTCGCCCTCAATGGCACCCGGGTGGTGGCGGCGGTGCGCTGCGCGCCACCGGGCAACGCGCCGACGCCAACGGAGCGGGCGACCTGTGCGCCGTGGCTGGACGCCGAGTGGCGGCTGGCCGGGATCGACGTGCGGGCCATTGTGGCGCTGGGCAATTTCGGCTGGCGGGCCGCGCTGCAGATGGTGCGCGCAAGCGGCGCCCAAATCAGCAGGCCGACACCGCAATTCGGCCACGGAGCGCAGGCCAGACTGCGCACCGGCGAACGCGACGTCGTGCTGCTGGGCTGTTACCACCCCAGCCAGCAGAACACCTTCACCGGCAAGCTGACGCCGGCGATGCTCGACGACGTCCTCGGTCGCGCCGCGACGATCGCGGGACTATCGCGGTGAGCGGCGGCGTTGACAGCGTCGTGCGACTGTCTGTTCTCGATCTCGTCCCCGTGCGCACCGACCAGTCGACGTCGGATGCGCTGGCCGCTACGGTGCGGCTGGCTCAGACGGCGGACCGGCTGGGCTACACCCGTTATTGGGTCGCCGAACACCACAACATGCCGTCGATCGCGGCGACCAGCCCGCCGGTGCTGATCGCCTACCTGGCCGCGCAGACCACCCAGCTGCGCCTGGGATCCGGTGGGGTGATGCTGCCCAACCATGCCCCGCTCGCGGTGGCCGAACAGTTCGCGCTGCTGGAAGCCGCCGCCCCGGGTCGCATCGACCTGGGTATCGGTCGCGCGCCCGGCTCGGATCCGGTGACGTCGCTGGCGTTGCGCGGCCCAGCTGGCCGCGACGACCGCGACATCGAGAACTTCCCGGATTATCTCGACGACGTCGTGGCGCTGATGAGCGCGCGCGGCGCGCGGGTGCCGATCCGCAACCACGACTACATCCTCAAGGCCACCCCGGCTGCGGTCAGCGAACCGCGGCTGTGGCTGCTGGGGTCGTCGCTGTATTCCGCACACCTGGCCGCCGCCAAGGGGTTGCCGTACGTGTTCGCCCACCACTTCTCCGGCAAGGGAACCGAAGAAGCACTCGCCGTCTACCGCTCGAAATTCAAGCCCAGCAAGCTAGCCGCCGAACCGACGACATTCCTCACGGTGAACGCCGTGGTAGCCGAAACCCGCGACGAGTCAACCGCGTTGATGCTCCCCAACCTGCACATGCTGGCCCGCATGCGTACCGGGCAGCCACTCGGACCGCTGCAGCTGGTCGAAGACGCCGAAACCGACGAACTCACCCCCGACCAGCGGCGCATCGTCGCCAGCGGGCTCAAACGTGCCGTGGTGGGCACCGCGGTCGAGGCCGCCGACCAGCTGCGGGCGCTCGCCGAGCGGTTCGGCGTCGACGAGGTGATGGTCAACCCGGTCGCCTCGGCTCGCCGCGGCACGGAGCCGGCAAGCGCGCCGGGGCGGGAAAAGACGCTGGAACTGCTGGCGAAAGAACTGTTCTAGCGCGGCGTCAACACAAACACCGGGATGGGTCGCGACGTCTTGCGTTGATACCCGGTGTAGCGGTTGGCGTTGTTCTTGTTGACGATCTGCCACAACCGCAAATACTCGGCGTCGTCGGGATTGACCTGCTGCGCGCTCACCGGGAAACGCCTTGGGCCGACGTTGATTTCGCAATCCGGGTGCTTGCGCAGGTTGTGGTACCAGCCCGGGTACCGTGAGGCTCCGCCGTTGGAGGCCACGATGAGATACGAATCGCCGTCGCGCGCATACGTCAACGACGTGGTGCGCGGCTGCCCGGTCTTGGCACCGGTCGTGTGCAGCAGCAGGTTCGGCGGCGCGCCGGGTATCCGATGCCCGATCCAGCCGTTAGTTTTCCGGTAGATCAAGTTGTGGATCCGCAACAGCTGCGCGCCTGCCTGCTCGATCGGCGAGAGATGAGTCATGGGCCCAGTCTTACTGGCCGCCATCGATCCGCGCCAGCGCTTCCCGCAGGATCTGTCCGGTGGCTTCCCGGTCGGGGTCGCGGCGCAGCACCATTCCTTTGGCGAACGACAACTTGTCGCCGTTGCGCCGTGGCACCACATGCAGATGGATGTGCGACACGGTCTGGAAGGCCGCTTGCCCGTCGTTGATCGCAATGTGGGTGGCATCGGCCAGTTCGGTCGCCCGCGCCGCCCATGCCACCCGCTGGCCGATGGTGACCAGGCTGGCCAGCGTTTCCGGCGGTGTGTCGGTCAGGTCGGTGGTGTGCCGCTTCGGCAGCACCAGCGTATGGCCGCGGGTAAACGGACGAATGTCGAGGATGGCCAGGTATTCGTCGTCGTCGTAAATCTTGATTGCCGGCGCCTCTCCGGCCGCGACCGCACAAAACACACAGGACATGCGGTTACCGTACTGGCTCGGCCGTCAAGCCGGCATCGCGGCGGCCATCGCCGTAATCGCCCGGTCCAGGATGGCGCGGGTGGTGCCGAAGTTCAGCCGCGCGAAACCCGCACTCACCTTGGCGCCGAACGGGATTCCCGGGCTCAGCGCGACCTTGGCCTTGGACAGCAGATAGTCCGCCGGCTCGGCGGGCAGGTTCAGCGCGCGGAAATCCACCCACGACATGTAGGTGGCGTCCGGGGTATTGACCTTCACCCCCGGAATCAGTTCCGGCAGGCGCTGCGCCAGGTGGTCGCGGTTGGCTTTTAAGTACCTGAGCAGCTCGTCCAGCCACGGGCCGCCGCGCCGGTAGGCGGCGATGTTGGCGCGAATACCGACGGTGGATGCGCCCATCTTGTGCAGCATGTTGATCCGGTCCCATTCGGTGGCGTCGCGACGGTTGGACAGGATCACTTGAGCGCACATCAGCCCGGGCAGGTTCCAGCCTTTGGACGCCGACACCAGCGTGACCACCGTGTCGGCGGCCGCGTCGGAAACCGAGGCGGCGGCAACATGCGGTCGCTCGTAGACCAGCGGGGCGTGGATCTCGTCGGCGATCACTCGCGCGCCGTGCCTGGCCGCGATCTCGACGATGGCCCGCAGCTCCTCCGCGGTGAACGCCGTGCCCAGCGGATTGTTCGGATTACAGAGGATCAGCGATCCGGCTCCGCTGGCGAACGCCGCATCCAGTGCGTCCAGGTCCATCACGTACCGGCCGGAAACATCTTGCAGCATAGGGATTTCCGCTCGCTGTCGACCGGTGACTCGTAGCACGTCGAAGAACGGCATGTACGCGGGAACGGGCAACACGACCGGGCTTTCCGGGCGGGTGAGGAAATTGACGACGGCCTCCATGCCCTTGAGTACGTCGGGAACCACTCTTACCCAGTCGGCCTGCACGTCCCACCCATAGCGCCGTCGGCACCAGTCGGCGGTCGCCTGCGGCAGCTCGTCGTCAACGGGCGGATAGCCGAACTCCTCGTTGGCGACGCAGGCCCGCGCGGCGTCAACCACCACCGGCGCGGTGGGAAAATCCATCTCGGCAATCCACAGCGGCAATACGTCAGGTTCGAAGTAGTTCCACTTGATGGTTTTGCGTTGCCGCAGCCGCTCCTCGGTCAGCGCATCGAATCCCCAGTCGGTCATGTGCAGTAGTCTGCCGTGGCAACGCGATACGCTGCCGCGGTGGACCCCCGCGAGGTTGCTTTCGCCGGTGCGGCCCAGCAGGCGCAGATGCTGGCGGCCGGCACCATCACCGCTCCCGAACTGCTTGAGATCTATCTGGATCGCATCACGCGACTCGACCGCCAGCTTCGGTGCTACCGCGTGGTCATGGCCGACGCGGCGCGCCACGAGGCAGTCGCCGCGCAGCTCCGCCTAAACGCCGGCGAACGGTTGCCGCTGCTCGGGGTGCCGGTCGCGGTCAAAGACGACGTCGACGTCGCCGGAGAGCCTACGACGTACGGCACCTGCGCCCACGGCCCGGCCGCCAGCCGCGACGCCGACGTGGTACGCGCGTTGCGCGCCGCCGGCGCGGTGATCATCGGCAAGACCGCGGTACCCGAACTGTTGATGTTGCCCTTCACCGAGTCGCTGACCTACGGCGCGACCCGCAATCCGTGGGACATCTGCCGCAGCCCGGGCGGCAGCAGCGGTGGCAGCGCCGCCGCGGTGGCCGCCGGGCTGGCGCCGCTGGCGCTGGGATCTGACGGTGGCGGGTCGATCCGCATCCCGTCGACGTGGTGCGGTCTGTTCGGCCTCAAAACCCAGCGCGGCCGGATTTCGTTGGCGCCGCACGACGACGCGTGGTGCGGCCTGAGCGTCAATGGCCCGATCGCGCGTTCGGTGAGCGATGCGGCGTTGCTTCTCGATGCGACGGCGACCCTGCCCGGCCCCGACGGCGGATTCATCGGCGCGGCCGCGCGACACCCCGCACGGCTGCGAATCGCCTTGAGCACCAAGGTTCCACCGCCGCTGATCGTCAAGTGTGGTAGGGAGCAGCGCGCAGCGGTGCACCAAGCCGGTGATCTGCTTCGCGACCTCGGCCATCACGTCGTCACCCGTGACCCCGACTACCCGCCGGCGGCGGTCTCGGGCAACTATCTACCGCGGTACTTCCGCGGAATCTACGACGATGCGCGCACCCTGCCTTATCCCGAGCGGCTGGAGACACGCACCCGCAACATGGCGCGCATCGGTCGGCTGATCTCCGACCGGCGTATCGCAGCGGTGCGCGCGGGCGAGGCAGCGCTGGCCGCCAGGATCCAGTCGATCTTCGACGACGTGGACGTGGTCGTCACGCCGGCCACCGCCACCGGTCCATCTCGAGTCGGCGCCTACCAACGCCGCGGCGCAGTGTCGAGCCTGCTGCTGGCCGGACGCCAGGTTCCGTATTTCGAGATCTGGAACCTGACCGGCCAGCCCGCGGCCGTGGTGCCGTGGGGATTGGACCGCGACGGGCTGCCGCTCGCGATTCAGCTGGTCGGCCGACCCGACGACGAGGCGACACTGTTGGCGCTCAGCGCCCAAATCGAGAAGGCCAGGCCCTGGGCGTACCGGCGCCCGCCGGTGTCATGACAGCGAAATAACCTGCCACGCAGCCAGTTTCGTGTCGAAGGCGATAGTATTCGCCGGGCTGGTGGACGGTAGCCGTCGACAGTTGACCGGGGTGTCCACGTGGACCAGCCTGCGGAACATCGTGGCCGCCTTCTCGCCGTTGAAGTACACCCGGGTGATAGTCGGGTGATTCGCGAAAAGCTCGGCAAAGTCGTTGACGACCACGCTGCGCGGGTCGATCTTGGCGTCCGAACTGCCGATGCGCCGACACTTGTGCAGCACGTCCCACAGTGCCACCCCGTGCGATTGCAACGCGGCCAACCGACGTTCGTATGCTGCGCGGTAGTCGAATTCGAACAGCTCGCCGGTGAGGCGCCAGAACGTGTTGCGCGGATTGGCGTAATACTGACGAGCTGCCAGCGATTGTGCGCTCGGAAACGAACCCAGAATCAGCAGCCGAGCACCACGAGCGACCGCCGGCGGCAACCCCTCGAGCAGCGGCGTGGTCATCAACTCACATCATCCGCCGACGGCGTTATACGTTGACCAGATGAACGTGCCGGACGATTTGCTCGGCGGCCTGGAAGGCAAGGCGCGCGCCGAGCGCGCCGAGTTGATCGAATGGTTGCTCGACCACGGAGTCACCGTCGAGGAAATACGTGGCTCGTTCACCCCGATGTTGTTGGCCTCTCGGCGGCTGATCGGCGATGACGGCAGCTATGTTTCGGCCCGCGAGATCAGCGAAACCACAGGCGTCGATCTTGAGCTGCTGCAACGAATCCAGCGCGCGATCGGGCTGGCGCGGGTCGATGACCCCGACGCGGTCGTGCACATGCGGGCCGACGGCGTCGCTGCCGCGCACGCGCAACGGTTCCTTGAGGTCGGCCTCGATCCGGACCATTTGGTCCAGGTGGTGCGTGTTCTTGCCGAGGGCCTCTCGCATGCGGCCGAGGTGATGCGCTACACCGCGTTGGCCGCCATTCTCGAACCCGGCCTAACCGAGCTGGACATCGCAAAGCGCTCCTATGAGCTGGTCAGCCGGATCGCGCCGCTGCTGGGTCCGTGGATTGAGGACATGCTGTTCATGCACCTGCGGCATCAGATGGAGACGGAAGCCGTCAACGCCAGCGAGCGAGCCGCGGGAGCGCCGCTGCCCGGAGCGCGCCACGTGGCCGTGGCTTTCGCCGATCTGGTCGGCTTCACCCGCCTCGGTGAGGTGGTGCCACCCGAGGAGCTGGTGCAGCTCGCCGAACGGCTGGCCAACCTCGCCCGAGACGTGGCGGTCCCGCCGGTGCGATTCGTCAAGACGATCGGCGACGCGGTGATGTTCGTCAGCCCTGATGCGGTTCCGCTCCTGGACGCGGTGCTCAAGCTTGTCGAGATCATCGACACCGACAACGAGTTTCCACGGTTGCGGGCCGGTGTCGCCGCCGGGCCCGCGGTAAGCCGGGCCGGCGACTGGTTCGGCAGCCCGGTCAACGTGGCCAGCCGGGTCACCGGCGTGGCCCGGCCCGGCACGGTGCTGGTCGCCGAGTCGGCGCGGGAGGCGATCGAGGCGGACATCGACGCCGTCGGGTTCAGCTGGTCGTTTGCCGGCGCGCGGCGCCTGAAGGGCATCAAGGGGGAGGTAAAGCTGTCTCGCGCCCGGCGCGGGCAGAGCCGCGAGGGTGGGCCGGCGTGAGCACGGCGTCAGCACAAATAAAGGCAGACCCGGAGGGCACTTGGGCGCGTCTCCATACATCCTGCGCGGCCGGCTCTAACCCTATGCCGACACTTTGGATCAGCCACTTCCGGGTCTGCTTCGGTCATAAAGTTACGCCATCCGGCCCGACGTATCAATGGTTTTCACCGCACAGACCGAAGTCTGGCATCCTGGCCACATGCCGGGTAAGGAGATCGACCCGATACGAGCTCGTAGCGCGCTGGAAGTCGTCAGACAACATCCGGCGATGGTGTTGTTCGCGGCGTCGCCGGCGATAGCCGCTGTCGCCGCGGTGTGGGTTTTGGCCGGTGTGGGCTGGGCGGTGGTCCTGTTGCTGGCGCTCTCCGTGGCCGGCGGGGTGGCGGTCCTTCGTAAGCACTGAGGGCTCGGCGTGGTTGTTCGCTCGTGGAGAACGGCTCACCATCGGTCGTGTAATGATGTAATCATGTAATCATGAAACGTCATCACATGCATGGGCGCCGGTACGGCCGGCCCGGTGGCTGGCAGCAGGCCGATCAGCCCGACGCCAGCGACGCCGCGGAGTGGTTCGCCGGGCGCCTACCCGACGACTGGTTCGAGGGGGATCCCACCGTCATCGTCGACCGCGAGGAGATCACCGTCATCGGCAAGCTGCCCGAACCGGAAAAGCCGGACGAAGACAAAGGGGAAAGCGGCGCCCGTCTATCGGGGCGTGTCTCGCGTTTCCGTGAGGAAACCAGGCCCGAGCGCATGAACATCGCCGACGAGGCACAGGCCCGATACGGGCGCAAGGTCTCATGGGGCGTCGAGGCCGGTGGTGAGCGAATCCTGTTCACCCACATCGCGGTACCGGTCATGACGCGGCTGAAGCAGCCCGAGCGTCAGGTGCTTGACACCCTGGTCGACGCCGGCGTGGCCCGGTCCCGCTCCGATGCGTTGGCCTGGGCGGTCAAGCTGGTCGGCGAGCACACCGAGGAGTGGCTGGCCAGGCTGCGTGAGGCGATGGCAACAGTCGACGACCTGCGTGCGCAGGGCCCGGAGCTGTAGGTCGGGCGCAGCGAACTGACCACGCAAGCAGTGCAGCTCGAATACCGCCGACTACCAATCGCTTTGGCTATCTGCCGCGTCGGACGCTCAACTCAACGGCTTGCCGCACTGCGGACAGAAACGAGCCCCTGGGCTGTGGGCGGCCCCGCACGAGCCACAAAAATTGCCTACGTTTCGTGTCGGAGTTGTCATCGTGTCACCGCCGCTCCACTGGCTGGTTCCAGTCGGCGTCGGTCCGGGTGGACCTGCGCTGGCGCCCGGCGGCGCGGTAGCCGGGGCCGGTGGGGTCTGGCTCATCGGAGCGGTCGGCCCGGGAGCTTGACCGGGCATCCAGCCCGGCACGGGCCCGGGCGCCGGCCCTGACATCGGGTAGCCGGCGATCGGAGCACCGCCGCTCCCGCGAACTGCGGAGTACGCCGGCGCCGCAGCAGCAGTAGCAGCAGCCCGACGACCGCCGCGCCGATCAGCACCGCAGCGCCGATCAGGTACCACTGCATTCCTGAGCCGGCCTTGGGCGGGGCCGGAGGCTTGACCAGGGTCACGTTGTGCGACACCAAAAATGACCGCAGGTCCGGGGTATTGGTGATGAAGTTGAAGCCGGCTTGGGTGGTCAGGCCCCGGCTGTTGACGCCGACGACTTGACCGTCCTTGTTGACGGTGGGCCCGCCGGACATACCCGGGGCGAGTTCGGTGCTCACCTCGATTTGCACCACGCCCGACGGGGTCACTTGGTTGCTGGAGATCGTGCCGGTCTTGAACGAGGCTCGAGCAATCTGGCTCTGGTCGGCGATGTCCTGCAGATCTCCGGGGAAGCCGATCGAGGTCACCGGGTCGCCCACTTGGGGTGCATTTCCGGCAATGACCAACCCAGGGGTCTGCTTGCTCAGGTTGGGAACGTGCAGCAGGGCGATATCGCCTGCCTCAGGAGCTTTGACATCGACAACTTCCACTGTGGTAGGGCTGGTGATGGTCGCACCATCGACGCCGTTGGGCTGGATAGCCCGCACGCTGCGATCGGGAGGCGATCCACCCAAGTCGCCTTCGACACGCCAGTTGGCGTACGCCTGGTCCTTTAACTTGGTCGCTTTCTGGTCCTGTAGATAGCCGTCGAGAAGGACGAGGCGGCCTTGTCCGGGATCCACGCAGTGTCCGGCCGTGACAATCTGCGCCGAGGTACTGGCATACCAGCCGGTGCAGGTCACCGAATACTTGAGTTTCTCTGTCCAGTAACCTTCTCCGGCCGCGTCGGCACTGGGCGGGACCTGGATCGAGCCGCTCCATTGCGTCTGCAGAAACACGATGGATTTCTCCAAGCTGGCCAGCGCCTCTTTGTTGTCGGATCTCGCGGGCGGCGCTGCGGTCAACGCGACGGCGGCGGTCAACACGAAAACCGCGAGCAAGTGTGCCGAATTTCTGGTGAGCGTAGCCCTCATGGCCATTCCTTTATTCAATGGATGTGCTGAATTCCGGCAACCGTGGCCGGGTGGATGGGGAAACGTCACCGATCACTGGCAAACAGCCGCGGTCACCACCGCCCATTTCGCCACCTCGCTGGTCGACGCGGGGTGATAGCGGCCATCCCGTATCGGGTTAGCGCACGTACCCCGAACGACGGAAGTGTACGTGGGCGCATCGACCCGTGATGCCAAATTGCCAAGACTCTTTAGCGCGGCCGCAGGCCGCGCGCTATGCCCGGGTCATGGCGTAGTAGGCGCCGCGGCGGGCCAGTAACTCAGCGTGGCTGCCGCTCTCGACGATGCTGCCGGCTTGCATCACAAGAATCTGGTCGGCGTCCCGAATTGTCGAAAGTCGGTGGGCGATGATAAAACTCGTGCGGTCGCGCCGAAGCTCATGCATCGCTTGCTGAACAAGTAATTCGGTGCGGGTATCCACCGAGCTGGTCGCCTCATCGAGGATTAGCAGCTGTGGGCGGGCTAAATACGCGCGCGCGATGGTGATCAGTTGCTTCTCGCCGACGCTGATGTTGGCGCCGTCGTTGCTGATTCGCGTCTGATATCCGTCGGGCAGCGTGTGAACGAACCGGTCGACGTGAGCCGCCTTGGCGGCTTCGACGATCTCATCGCTGCTGGCATCCGGGCGCCCGTAGGCGATGTTGTCTGCGATCGTGCCGTCGAACAGCCAGGTGTCTTGCAGCACCATGCCAATACGTGACCGCAACGACTGACGGCTCACCGACGCGATGTCGACCCCGTCGACCAAAATCCGTCCCGCATCCACGTCGTAGAACCGCATCAGCAGGTTCACCAGCGTGGTCTTGCCCGCCCCGGTCGGTCCGACGATCGCGACCGTGCTGCCCGCATCGGCGACGAAGGACACATCGCGGATCACCGGCGTGCCCGGGCGGTAAGCGAAACTCACATGCTGGAACTCGACCCGGACACCGGTCGAACGCTCAACCCTTGCCGAAACCAAGTGCGCGGCTGGTCTCGGCGTGGCCGGCGCCCGGCTCGTATTGTCAGCGGGCGGCATTTCACCGTTGGGCGGAGGCAAGGCAACCGCGCGGTCAGCGGGTTCCTCTGTCGCGTCGAGGAATTCGAAAACCCGCTCGGCGCTTGCCACTCCGGATTGCAGAGTGTTGTACATGGCCGCCAGCTGGGTCAGCGGCTGGTTGAACTGGCGCACGTACTGAATGAAAGCCTGGACGCTGCCCAGCGTGATCTGCCCGGTGGCCACCTGCAGGCCGCCGACCACCGCTACCGCGACAAAGCTGAGGTTGCCGATGAACATCGCCGCGGGTGACAACAGACCCGAGACGAACTGCGCGCCGAAACTTGCCCGGTAGACATCGTCGTTGAACTCGCGGAACTGCTCTTGCGCACGGGCCCGGTGGCCGAACGTCTTCACCACCGTGAAACCGCTGTACGTCTCTTCGATGTGGGCATTGAGCCGCCCGGTGTTCGTCCACTGGGCAACGAAGAGCCGCTGCGAACGCCGCGCGATTATCCGGGTGACGGCTATCGACAGCGGCACCGTCAGCAACGTTATCCCGGCCAGCAGCGCAGAGATCGACGCCATCATCGCCACCACGGCCACCACCGTCAGCACCGCGCTCAGCAGCTGGCTGATCGTCATCGAGATCGACGTCTGGACGTTGTCGACGTCATTGGTGACCCGGCTGAGCAGCTCGCCGCGCTGCCGAGTGTCGAAGAACGACAGCGGCAACCGGTGCACCTTGTCCTCTACGTCGCTGCGCAGCGTGCGCATCGTCCGCTGGATGGTAAGGTTGAGCAGCCTTGCTTGCACCCAAAATAGCGCCGCTGCAACAAGATAGATGGCCAACGCCAACGCGAGTGTGCGGCCCACCGCGCCGAAGTCCACGCCGCGGCCCGGCACCACGTTCATCCCGGACAGCAAGTCGGCGAACGTGTCGTTGCCCCGGGCGCGGGCGGCGGCGACGGCCTGGTCCTTGGTGATCCCGGCCGGTAGTTGTCGGGCGATCACACCGTTGAACAGGAGATCGGTGGCATGACCCAGTACGCGGGGTCCGACCACCGAAACCGCGATGCCGGCTATCGAGAGCGTAACCACGGCAGCGGCCAGCCACCGTTGGGGGGCAAGACGTTTCATCAGCCGGATGGCCGAGCCCAGGAAATCGCGGGACCGCTGTGCGGGGGCTTGAACCGCTCCACGGATGGGCCTTCTCATCGCCAGGGTCACTACGCGCCCCCAACCCTCGCGCAGAGCGATTGCGACTCGACGAATTGGGCGTAGGTTGG
The DNA here is from genome assembly GCF_009936235.1 of Mycobacterium xenopi. Lineage (NCBI taxonomy): Bacteria > Bacillati > Actinomycetota > Actinomycetes > Mycobacteriales > Mycobacteriaceae > Mycobacterium > Mycobacterium xenopi. Next base: position 1,613,694 of record NZ_AP022314.1, read on the forward strand.
GCACTCGGCCACCAACGAGCTATGTGTACCGACGCCGACCACCCGGCCGTCGTCGACGACGATCACCTGGTCAGCCTGAGCAATGGTCGAAATCCGCTGCGCCACAATGATCATCGTCGAATCAGCTGATACTTCACGCAACGCTGCACGGATTCGAGCGTCGGTGTGCACGTCTAGTGCGGAAAACGCGTCGTCGAACAAGAAGATCGCGGGACGGCGAATCACCGCGCGCGCGATCGCCAGTCGTTGCCGCTGTCCGCCGGAGAAGTTCACGCCGCCCTGAGCCACGCGCGTCTGCAGCCCGTCGCCCGCGGTCACGAATCCGTCGGCGTCTGCCACCCGCAGCGCATCCCACATCTCGTCGTCGGTCGCGTCGGCCCTTCCGTAGCGCAAGTTGTCCGCCACGGTGCCCGAGAACAAATAGCCGCGCTGAGGGACCAGCCCGATCGCCGACCACAGCCGTTCGATGTCGTAGTCGCGAACATCGACGCCGTCGATGAGCACGGCGCCGTCGGTCACGTCGTAGAGTCGGCAGATCAGCGATATCAGCGTCGACTTTCCCGAACCGGTGCTGCCGACGACGGCGGTGGTGGTGCCGGGCGGTGCGGTCAGCGAAATATCCTGCAACACAGGCCGATCAGCGCCCGGATAGCTGAATGTGGCGCCGTCCAGTCGCACCACTCCGGTCACACCGGCGGCCGGAAACAGCGGCGCCGGGGGATTTCTGACGGCGACGCCCGTCGACAGCACCTCGGTGATCCGCTCGGCACACACCGAGGCCCGCGGCAGCATCATCAGCAGCATGGTGGCCATCAGCACCGCGATCAAAATCTGCATGAAGTAGGACAGAAAGGCGACCAGCGAGCCGACTTGCATCTGGCCGTGGTCGATGCGCAGGCCGCCGAACCAGATCAGCGCGACGCTCGAGCAGTTGATGGTCAGCGTGGTCACCGGCAGCATCAACGCCTGCCAATTACCGGCGGCCAGCGCGGTATTCGACAGCGCCAGGTTGGCTTGGGCGAACCGGTCCCGCTCGAACTGCTCACGTGTGAACGCCCGGACCACCCGGACACCGGACAGTTGGTCGCGCATCACCCGGTTGACGCCGTCGATCAGCTTTTGCATGCTGCGGAAGATCGGCAGCATGCGGGAGATGATCCCGTAATTGGCCAATCCCAGCACCGGAACGCTGACCAGCAGCAGCCACGACAACCCGGCGTCTTGGTGGACGGCCATGACGATCCCGCCGATACACATGATCGGCGCGGTGACCAGCACGGTGCAGGTCAGCTGCACAAGGAGCTGGACCTGGCGAACGTCGTTGGTAGTGCGGGTCAGCAGCGTCGGTGCGCCGAAGCGGGCGGTTTCGTGCTCGGAGAAGGTGAGGACGTGACCGAACATCGCCGCCCGCAGATCCCGGCCGAATCCCATCCCGGTGCGTGAGCCGAAGTAGACGGCGCCCACCGAGCACAGCACCTGCAGACCTGTGACCGCGAGCATCAGGCCGCCGAGCCGCACGATGGTGGCCGTGTCGCCCCTGGCGACCCCGTCATCGATGAGGGTGGCGTTGACCGTCGGCAGGTACAGCGAAGCCAGGGTGCTGATCATCTGCAGCGTCATCACCGCCGCGACCAGCCATCGGTATGGCCGGGCATAGTGGCGCAGCAGTGTCAGCAGCACCTGGTAACTGTTGCACAGCTCACGCCGGCGAGTCCGGACGACCGCCGGATGACGTCGGCGCCGGCACCTGGCTGATCGGAGATGATAAAGACCTGGTCAGCGCGTGTGCGTGGTTGACCCAAGGTGCTGCCGCTACAGTGCATCGTGTGACAGGCAGAAGGTACGCGTAGCAGTGCGGCGCAGCGTCGTGGCGCTCGCCCTGGCGGCGGCCACCTCGATCCCGGCGATGGCCGCGTGCTCGGATTCCGGCTCCAACCAGCCGCAGCCGACGCAGTCGTCGTCGCCGTCGTCCGCCGAGGGACATCACGGACCGTTCTTCCCGCAGTGCGGCGGGGTCAGCGACCAGACGGTGTCCGAGCTGACCAAGGTGCCCGGACTGGTCAACACCGCCCAGAACTCGGTCGGCTGCCAGTGGCTGGCCGGCGGCGGCATCCTCGGGCCACATTTCTCCTTCTCCTGGTACCGGGGCAGCCCGATCGGGCGCGAGCGCAAAACCGAGGAGCTGTCGCGGACCAGCGTCGAAGACATCAACATCAATGGCCACGGTGGTTTCATCGCCATCGGCAGCGAGCCGACGTTGGGCGACTCGCTGTGCGAGGTCGGTATCCAATTCCAAGACGACTTCATCGAATGGTCGGTGAGCTTCAACCAGAAACCGTTCCCGGATCCCTGCGACGTGGCCAAAGAATTGACTCGTCAGTCGATTGCGAACTCGAAATGAGTCGTCCAATGCGTTATCGGGTACTCGCGGGGGCGCTGGCCGTCGTCGCGGCGGCGGCGATGGGGACCGGCTGTTCGCGATCGGTGGCCGGGCCACCCGGTCAAGGCGGGCGGAGCCGGGCACTCCGCGGAACAACAACTCCGAACAGCAGTACCCCAACCTGCTCAAGGAATGCGAGGTCTTGACCACCGACATTTTGGCCAAGACGGTGGGCGCCGACCCGCTCGACATCCAAAGCACGTTCGTCGGCGCCATCTGCCGATGGCAGGCAGCCAACCCGGCCGGTTTGATCGACATCACCCGGTTCTGGTTCGAACAGGGCAGCCTGGCCAACGAACGCAAGGTCGCCGAGGGGTTGAAATACCAGATCGAGAGCCGCTCGATTGCCGGCGTGCAGTCCATCGTGATGCGGCCGAACGACCCCAACGGCTCCTGCGGGGTGGCCAGCGACGCCGCCGGGGTGGTCGGCTGGTGGGTCAACCCGCAGGCACCCGGCATCGACGCGTGCGCGCAGGCGATCAAGCTGATGGAACTGACGCTGTCCACCAATTCCTAGGTCGGCGCCCGCGAGACAGAAGCCACGGCTGTTGATCCGGCCTCAACCACGACCCTGGCTTCTGTTTCGCGGCGAGCGTCAGCGCGGCACGTGGAAGTCGACCAGCGCGGCGCCGCCGAGCGCGAGATGCTTCCAGCTTCCGCTCACCCGCAGCACCGCCAGCGCCGAGGTCGGAAATTTTGCTGAAAGGCGTTGCAGCGCAGAAGTGTTCGTGCTGTCAGCACCGGCCAGGCCGATCGCCACCTCCGATATTGTCGGCTCGTGCCCGACGACCAGCAGGGTGCCTATGTCGTCGGCGACGGCGTTGATCTCATCGATCATCACGCCCGGTGTGGCCCCGTACAAGCGCTCGAGATAGCGCACCGGCGCATCGATGCCGGTGCGCGCCAACGTCTGGCGCGCGCGGGTGGCCGTGGAGCACAGCACCGCATCGACGGCAGGGACATTGGCGCGCAGCCAGTCACCGGCCAACCCCGCTTCCCGTTCGCCGCGCGGCGCCAGCGGTCGCGCGTGGTCGGCGACGCCGTCCGGGTAGGCCGACTTCGCGTGCCGCAGCAGCACCAAGGTGCGCACTGGACCACTCACCCGACCCACCGTAAAGCGAGACGCCCGGACGTGCCGAGCGAGGTCCCCCGACTTGTCGGCGGCCAGTCCTACACTCGCGGTGCCCGGGTCACGGCACGGCAGAAAGGACGGGATCGGCATGCGGTTCGTGCACACCGCCGACTGGCAGCTGGGTATGACCCGCCACTTCCTTGCCGGCGAGGCTCAGCCCCGGTACTCAGCGGCCCGCCGCGACGCGGTATCCGGTCTCGGCGCCCTCGCCGCCCAGGTGGGTGCGGAGTTCGTGGTCGTCGCCGGCGACGTCTTTGAACACAACCAGCTTGCTCCGCAGGTGGTAAGCCAGTCGCTGGAAGCCATGCGCGCCATCGGTGTTCCGGTCTACTTGCTGCCGGGCAACCATGACCCGCTGGACGCGTCGTCGGTGTACACCAGCGCCCTGTTCGCCGCCGAACGCCCGGGCAACGTCGTCGTGCTCGACCGGCCCGGTGTGCACGAGGTGCGCCCGGGCCTACAACTGGTCGCCGCGCCCTGGCGGTCCAAGGCGCCCACCACCGACTTGGCCGCCGCGGTGCTCGACGGGCTGCCCGACGACGGGGCCACCCGAATACTCGTCGCCCACGGCGGCGTCGACGTGCTCGACCCCGATCCCGATAAGCCGTCGCTGATCCGGCTCGCCGCCCTGGAGGACGCGCTGGCCCGCGGTGCGGTGCATTACGTGGCGCTGGGCGACAAGCATTCGGTCACCAACGTCGGTGGCAGCGGACGGGTGTGGTATTCCGGCTCGCCGGAGGTCACCAACTTCGACGACGTCGAAGCCGACCCAGGGCATGTGCTGGTCGTCGATGTCGACGAATCCGACCCGCAGCGAACGGTCGCCGTTGACGCGCGCCGGGTCGGGCGCTGGCGCTTTCTAACCTTGCGCCGCCAGGTCGACAACAGCCGCGACATCGCCGACCTCGACGTGAACCTCGATCAGCTGACCGACAAGGACCGCACCGTGGTGCGGCTGGCTTTAACCGGGTCGCTGACGGTCACCGACCGCGCGGCCCTGGATGCCTGCCTGGACAAATACTCGCGGGTGTTCGCCTGGCTGGGGCTGTGGGAGCGTCACAGCGAGTTGGCGGTGATCCCGGCTGACGGCGAGTTCGGCGACCTCGGTGTCGGCGGGTTCGCGGCCGCGGCCGTCGACGAGCTGGTCGCCACCGCGCGTAGCGGCAGCGGCGATGCCGCCGACGACGCCCAGGCGGCCCTGGCGCTGCTGTTGCGGCTCGCCGACCGCGGCCGGGGTGCGGCATGAAGCTGCACCGCTTGGTCCTGACCAACTACCGCGGTATCGCTCACCGCGAGGTCGAATTCCCCGACAGCGGCGTGGTTGTGGTGTGCGGCCCCAACGAAATCGGCAAGTCGTCGATGATCGAGGCGTTGGATCTGCTGCTGGAATCCAAAGACCGCTCGACGAAGAAAGACGTCAAGCAGGTCAAGCCCACCCACGCCGACGTCGGCTCGGAGGTCACCGCCGAAATCAGTACGGGCCCTTACCGTTTCGTCTACCACAAACGCTTCCACAAGAAATGCGAGACCCAACTGACAGTGTTGGCCCCACACCGGGAACAGCTGACCGGCGACGAGGCACACGAGCGGGTACGCGCGATGCTGGCCGAAACGGTGGACACCGAACTGTGGCACGCCCAGCGGGTGCTGCAGGCGACGTCGACCACCGCGGTAGACCTCTCCGGCTGCGACGCGCTGTCGCGTGCGCTCGACGTCGCGGCCGGCGATGCTTCCGCCCTGTCGGGCACCGAGCCGTCGCTGATCGAGCGCATCGACGCCGAGTATGCCCGCTACTTCACGCCGACCGGACGCCCCACCGGAGAGTGGGCGACCGCGATCTCCCGATTGCACGAGGCCGAGCAGGAGGTGGCCCGCTGCGCGGCGGCCGTCGCCGAAGTCGACGAGCGGGTGCGCCGACACGCCGCGTTGACCGACGAGCTGGCCGAGTTGTCCAGGCGTCAGCAAGACACCGAGGCCCGTCACCGCGCCGCGCAGGCGGCTGCCGCCCGGATCACGGAGCTCACCGAGCAACTCCGCGAGGCCAGGCTGATCGCCACTGCCGCGGCCGCGACCCGCGCCGCATCCAACGCCGCGCACAGCGAGCGGCTGCGGCTGCGAGCCGAGATTGACGCTCGCACCGCCGCGATCGCGTCCTTAGAAACCGAACTCCGCCAGGCCATCGATGCCCAGTCGACGGCGCGCGAGGCTGTCGCCGCCGCGGACGCCGCGGCGGAACAGGCCGGCGGCGAGCTAGCAGCTGCCCGCCGACGAGTCGACACCGCGCGGCATGCGCTGGAGAAGATGTCCGAGCGCGCGGAGGCCAACCGGCTGACCGCACAGCTGGCCAAGATCGAGGCCGCCCAACGCGACCGAGACCGGATCTGCGCGGAACTGGCGCTGCTTCCCGTCACCGAGGCCGTCATGCACCGGATCGAGGATGCGGCCGCTGCTGTCGAACGGGCCAAAAGTCGACTCGAAACGGTCTCGGCGACACTGGAATTCATCGCCGTCGTGGACATCGAGCTCGAGGCCGGGGGGCAGCGGGTCGCACTGCCCGCGGGGCAGAGCTGGTCGACGACGGCGAGCGGTCCCACCGAGATCGCCGTTCCTGGCGTGTTGACCGCCCGATTCACTCCCGGGGCCACCGCCCGCGACATCGAGGCCGAATATGCCGCTGCGCAAAGCGAATTAGCCGATGCACTGGCGGCCGGCCAGGTGGCTGACCTGGCCGCGGCGCGACGCGCCGATGCCCGCCGCCGCGAACTGCAGAACCACCGAGACCAGCTGACTGCCAGGCTGTCGGCCCTCTGCGGCGACGGCGATGTCGACCAATTACGTGCGCGATTGGCGCAGGTGCGTGGCAGTCACCCCGATGGGCCCGCCGACGTCGTGGATGCCGACGCCGCTCGTGCCGAGGTCGGCGCTGCGGACGCCGCCCACGCGCAGGCGGCAGCCCGCTGCGACGAATGCCGCGAGGCGGCAGCGACCGCGGCCAGCCGTGCCGTCGAGATATCCACGCGTGTAATGCTTTTACAAGACAAGCTCGCGGCCCAGCGGGCGGAGCTGGATGCTATTTGCGCCCGGCTGGCCCAGTCTTCGGACACCGACGAGGACCTCGCCGTCACGGCGGATTCCGACCGGCGGGTGGCCGAGGCAGCCGACCAGCGAGTCTCGGATCTGTCTGAGCAGCTTAAGGCCGCGGCGCCCGACGTGGTCGCCGCCGAACTTGCCGATGCCGCCGCGGCCGCCGAGGGTGTGCGCGCACGGCGCGACGAAACGGCCCGCGTCCTGCACGAGATCACGGTCGAACTCGCGGTTTTCGGCACCGAGGGCCGCAAGGGCAAGCTCGACGCGGCCGAAACACGCCGCGAGCATGCCGCGGCCGAGTACTCCCGGGTGAGCCGCCGGGCGCGCGCCGCGGAGTTGCTGCGATCGGTGATGATCCGTCACCGCGACACCATGCGGTCACGCTACGTCGAACCGTTCCGGACCGAACTGCAGCGGCTTGGCCGTCCTGTGTTCGGCCCGAGCTTCGAGGTCGACGTCGACAATGAGCTGAACATCCGCAGCCGCACCCTCGACGGTCGCACGGTGCCCTACGAGTCGCTGTCGGGCGGGGCCAAAGAGCAGCTGGGCATCCTGGTGCGGTTGGCTGGCGCGGCGCTGGTCGCCAAGGAGGACACCGTCCCGGTGCTCATCGACGACGCGCTCGGCTTCACCGACCCTGACCGGCTGGCGAAAATGGGGGAGGTGTTCGACATGGTCGGCGCCGACGGACAACTCATCGTCTTGACATGCACCCCGGCTCGCTACGACGGCGTGCACAGCGCACACCGTATCGACCTGAGCGGCCCGCAGCGCCTCAGTCCCGTGTGAATCCGATCGCCGGGTAAACCACGTCGGCCAGCCCGAACGCGCCATAGTTGGCGAGATCGCTGCGCACCGCGATATCACCCGGCGACTGAAACAGCGGCAGGCTGAAACCTTCCCGCCAGATCATCACGTCGACCTGATTGGCGAGCGCGCGCGCCTTGTTTTCGTCCAACTCGGAGAGCGTCTGCTCGATCTTGGCATCGATCTGTGGGCTGCCGATCTTGCCGAAATTGCTGTCACCGTCGGAGGTATAGATCTGGGGGAGCGCGGATAGGGGGAAAGCGTTACCCACCCAACCGAACTGAGCGAGGTCGAAGTCGCCGACGCTCACATGCTGGCTGAAGAACCCGGTGCCCGGCTTGGGTTCGAGCACCAGCTTGACACCGATCTGCGCCAGGTTGTGCTGGGCGACCAGGGCAATCTGGCGGGCCGTTGGCGCGTCGTAAAACACGTCCCTGATGACAAGCCGCTTTCCGTCCTTTTCCCGCACCGTTCCATTGAGCTTCCAGCCCAGCGCATCCAAATCCCTGCGTGCCTGGTCAGGGTTGAAAGCGGCTGGAGCACTGTTGTTTTGGTAGCCGAGCTGGCCCGCGACGTAGACATGGTTATCCAGCGGAGCCGGGTGGTCGGTCAGGCCGTGCTGGACGACATTGACGATGGCCTGGCGGTCGATGCCCCTGCAGATCGCCAGCCGCAACCTCGCATCTGCCAGCAGGGATCCGGCTGCACCGTTGAAAGTCAAGTGGTACCAGGTTGGCGCCGGCGCACGCCGTATCGCGATCCCCGGAGTGCGCTCGGCAGTGACTAAATCGTCGAGCGTGGTTACACCGGCGGCGTCGATAGCGTTGTTTTGCAGGGCGGGAATGACGGCGGTGGCATCGAGCACCAGAAATGTGATGGAGTCGAGTCGCGGCTTGGCACCCCACCAGCGGGGGTTGCGGGTCAGCACGATGCGCTGCGCGGTCCTGTCGATCGTGGACACGATGAACGGGCCGGCCGACGGGCCCGGCGCATTGAGTTGGCCCTTGTTGAAGACGTCAGGATTCGCTGTCATGCTGCGGGGTTGGATGCCGCCGGCAAACATCCCGCGCCACTCCGCGTACGGTTGGGCGAAGGTGACGACGGCCTGGCGATCGTCGACTCCGCGGGTCACCGAGCGCACCCGTTCGAACCCGGCCCGGCTCGCGATCAGGTAGCGCTTGTCCCGGCCGCTGCACGCCTCGACCTCGGATCTGAGGTCCTCCCAGGTGAATGGGGTGCCGTCGCTCCACACGGCTTTGGGATTGATGGTGTAGGTGACCACCTGCGGGTCGGTGCTGGTCAACTCGGCGCCAATGAAATAGTCGGTGTTGAGTTTTAGTGACCCGTCTGCCTGGGTGATAAACGCCCCCGGCAGCGTCGGGCTGACGATCGAGCCGACGTCGGCTGTGTTGCCGTCGATGTTCAACTCGTTGAAATTCGAAGGGAACTCCGTCAGTGGAAGCCGCAGGTTGCCGCCGTCGCGCAGGGTCGCCGGGTCACGGGGATTTATGTCGCTGGTGGTGCCGACGCGCGCGGAGTGGCCTTGCTGGAGGTCCCGATATCCGGCCGCGCACCCGGTCGCGATCAGCCCAACAACGAGCGCTGGCAACGCAACCCTGGAAAGCAACGCCGGGCGCCTCACCCGCGCGATGTTAACCGCTAGCGACATCTGAATGTGCCCGCGGCACCGCCGCCAGCAGTCGTCGGGTGTACTCGTGCTGCGGGTTGGTGAACACCTGATCGCTTTCTCCCTGCTCCACAATCATCCCCCGGTACATCACCGCCACTCGGTGGGCCAGATGCTTAACCACCGAAAGATCATGTGATACAAAGAGATAGGACAACCCGAACCGCCGCTGCAGGTCCAGCAGCAAGTTGACGATGCCAGCCTGAATCGATACGTCGAGCGCGGATACCGGCTCATCGAGGGCGAGGATCTTCGGCTGCAGCGCAAGCGCACGGGCGATACCGATCCGCTGCTTCTGTCCGCCGGAGAACTCGGCGGGATAGCGGCTGGCGTCGGAGTGGTCCAGTCCGACGACCGCAAGGAGTTCAGCGACTCGTTCTTCGCATTCATGCCTGTGGAATCCGTTGGCACGCAACGGTTCAGCGATCACATCGTAGACCGGCAGCCGTGGATCCAGGGAGGCGACCGGATCCTGAAACACCACTTGCAGTTCGGTCCGCAGCCTGCGGCGGGCGGCTGCGTCGAGGACCGCGACATCGGTGCCGAGGATCTCGATGGAGCCCGCCTCGGGCTTGGTGAGCTCCAGAATCTGGTTCAGGGTCGTCGATTTGCCCGAACCGGATTCGCCGACGATGCCCAAAGTGCGGCCCTGCTCCAAGGTGAAGCTGATCCCGTCGACCGCACGCACCTCACCCACCCGCCTGCGCACCACCACGCCCTTGGTGAGCCGGTAGGTTTTAGTGAGGTCGCTGACCCGCAGCACCACCGGTGGTTGCCCCCCAGCGGCATTGTTCGGCGGTGGCTGCGTTGACACGCCGAACACGTCGGCTGCGCTGCGGCCCGCGACATCGTCGGTGCGGATGCACGCCGCCCAGTGGCCGTCGGCGACGCGGACGAGATCGGGCTCCGCCGAGAGGCATTCGTCGATCGCCAAGGGGCAGCGAGGGGCGAACGTACAGGCGCCGGGCGATAGCGACGTCATCGTCGGGGGCGCTCCCGGGATCGGAATCAGCCGCGTGCCCTGCGCGGCGTCGAGTCGCGGCACCGAGCCGAGCAGTCCGACCGTGTAGGGCATGCGGCGGTCGCGGTAGAGCTCGTCGACCGCCGCGATCTCGACGGGACGTCCGGCGTACATGACCAGTGCCCGGTCGGCGAATTCCGACACCACACCCAGGTCGTGGGTGATGATCAGCACTGCGGCGCCGGTGACGTCGCGAGCGGTTCTCAACACGTCGAGAATCTGCGCCTGCACCGTGACATCCAGCGCAGTGGTGGGTTCGTCGCAGATCAGCAGGTCCGGGTCGTTGGCGATCGCGATTGCGATCACCACCCGCTGGCGCTCGCCGCCGGAGAGTTCGTGCGGGAAGGCCCTGGCCCGGCGCTCCGGCTGCGCGATGCCGACCAGCTCGAGCAGCTCGACGGCACGTCGGCGTGCATCGGCCCGGCTGATCTCGCGACTGTGGATCTCGATGGCTTCGGCTATCTGGTCACCGATGGTGTAGACGGGTGTCAGCGCCGACATCGGATCTTGGAAGACGGTGCCGATCATCCTGCCGCGGATCTGTGACATCGCGTGGTCGGACAGCCCGAGTAGCTCCTTGCCGTGCAACCGTATTGATCCCGACACTCGAGCGTATTCCGGCAGTAATCCGATCACGGCCAAAGCCGCCGTCGTTTTGCCGCAACCGGATTCGCCGACAATGGCGAGCACTTCGCCCGGATCGATGTGGTAGCTCGTGCCCCGCACCGCGGGCACCTCGATGTCCTCGGTTTCGAAGGTCACGTTGAGATCCGTCACCTCTAACACCGCCGTCACCTCGGGCGCCTCCTGCGGCGTGCCCATCCGCTACCCGGATCCAGCGCGTCGCGTAACCCGTCACCGGTAAGGTTGGCGCACAACACGATCAGCACCAATGCCCCGGCCGGGAACAGAAACACCCACGGGAATGTGGTTGTCGATGGAGTGCCGTCCGCGATCAGCGTCCCTAGTGACACATCGGGTGGTTGAATACCAAATCCCAGAAAGCTCAATCCTGTTTCGGCGAGGATGGCGAATCCGACGTTGAGCGTGGCGTCGATAATCAGGATCGAGGCGACATTCGGTACGATGTGATGCACGATAATGCGACGGGTTGCGGCACCTGCATACCGCGCTGCCCGGACAAATTCGCGCTCCCGCAAGCTCATCGTCAAACCGCGTACCATTCGCGAGCTAACCATCCAGCCGAACACCGCCAGCAGCACGACGAGCCACAGAATGCTGCTCGACTGTTTGGCGCGCGGAGTAACGATAGCGATCAGGATGAAGCTCGGCACCACCAGCAGCAGGTCGACCAGCCACATCAGTGCCCGGTCGCGCCAGCCGCCGAAGTAGCCGGCCACCGATCCGACCGCGGCGGCGATACTCGTCGAGATCACTGCCACGCAAAAACCGATCAGCATCGACTTCTGCATGCCGCGAAGGGTCCTGGCCAGCAGGTCCTGGCCGAGCGCATTGGTGCCGAACCAGTGCCGCGGTGACGGCGGCTGCAGCAGCGCATCGTAGTCGAGGGTCGTGTAGCTGTAGGGCAGGAGCACCGGGCCCACATAGCAGCCGACGAACAACAGTACCAGCAGAATCAACGCCACGACCGCGGGCTTATTGCGAATGAACCGGCGTGCCACCAGGTTTCGCCGCGACGTGAAGGTGGCCGGATGGATGCCGGAACGCACCGGCGTGGTTTCCGCAGTCGCTTCTTGCGTCATCTCGGCTGGCCCCTATCGCCGCGCTCTGGATCGCCGACACGTCATGACACCCGCACCCTTGGATCCAGCGCCGCGTAGATGACGTCGGACAGCAGCCCGGCCAGCAGAACCGCCGCCCCGGAAAACACGGTGATTGCCGCGACCACGTTGGTGTCCTGCGTCGAGATGCCTTGTACCACCCACTCGCCCATGCCATGCCAGCCGAAGATCTTCTCGACGAACACTGCGCCGACGACCAGGCCGCTGACGCCGTAGGCGAACAACGTGGCCATCGGAATCAGCGCGGTGCGCAAGCCGTGCTTGAATAGCGCACGCCGCCGCGTCAGGCCCTTGGCGCGAGCGGTCCGGATGAAGTCTTCACTGAGCACGTCGAGCATCGCGTTGCGTTGGTAGCGGCTGAACCCGGCGATCGCGGCCAACGCGAGCGTCAGGGTCGGCAACACGATGTGCTGGGCCCGGTCAACCAGCTGATGCCCTACACCGCCAGCCGGAATCGGTGAAGTCTCACCGGTATACAGGAAGATCCTCAGCCCGGTGAAGTCGTTGACCCGCAGCCCGGCCAGGATGAGCAGGCCGGCCAGCACGAATGACGGGATGCTCAGGACGGTCAACGACAGCACGGTGATGACACGATCGCTGAGGCGATACTGGCGCACCGCTCCCCACGCCCCCGCGGCGACGCCGATCACCGCGCCCAGCACCGAGCCGATCGCCACCAGGCGCAGGCTGACCCCGACCCGGCGCCACAGCTCCTGCGAGACAGGATGACCGGTCACCGTCACGCCGAAGTCACCGCGGACCGCCCCGGAAGCCCATTTCGCGTACCGCAGCGGTATGGGCTTATCCAAGCCAAGCTCAACGGCTTTGGCGTGGATGGCTTCGGCCGGGGGCTGTGGGTGACGCTGGATGAAACTGTCCAGGGGGTGAAATGTCACCGAGGTCAGGCAGAACGCCAGAAACGACGCCAGCGCCAACAACACGACATAGTTGAGCAACCGGCGTGCCAGGAAGCGGATCATGTCTGCCTGCTAGGCCAGTCTCGCATGCGCACAGGGTAGCGAGAGGACGCGACGGCCCGACCGGTCAGCGGTTGTCGGCCTTGGTGGGTCCTGCGCTATTTCGATCGGGTTGATTCGGACCAGTGAAATCGCCGCCGCTGATTGCTAGAATCGGCCACCCGAATCGTCCGCGCAGCAAACGACGTCGTGTAACACACAAGGAGATGGGCGTGACGGCTACCGACGAATTTCTGGCCAATAACGCCAAGTATGCAGCCACGTTCAAAGGCCCGCTGCCGCTGCCGCCGAGCAAACACGTCGCGGTGCTGGCGTGCATGGACGCCCGGCTGGACGTCTACCGCATCCTTGGGCTCCAGGAGGGCGAGGCACACGTTATCCGTAATGCTGGCGGGGTGGTCACCGACGACGCGATCCGCTCACTTGCCATCAGCCAGCGGCTGCTGGGAACGAAGGAAATCATCCTGATCCACCACACCGACTGCGGGATGCTGACCTTCACCGACGACGAGTTCAAGCGGGCCATCCAGCAGGAGACCGGTCTTAAGCCGCCGTGGGCCGCCGAGGCATTCCCGGACCTCGAAGAAGACGTTCGGCAGTCGTTGCGCCGCATCGAGGCCAGCCCGTTTGTCACCCAACACGAGTCGCTGCGCGGGTTCATCTTCGACGTCGCCACCGGCAAGCTCAACGAGGTCACCGTCTAAAAGCGTGTCCTCGCTCCGGGCCGGCTCAGCGCCGTCAGCCGAGCTTGTAGGTGGCAAGCGCCTTCGCGATCAGCCGGTCCTGCGGGTCGACGAGCTCGGCCTCGCAGTTGACCAGTGACCGGCCGCGCCGCAACGCCCGGCCTATCCCGATCACGTCGGTTGCGCGTGCGGGCGCCATGAAGTCCAGCGCCATCGACACGGTCACGCCCCGCGGCTCGGGCGGCGCGTCTGCGCCGCACCACGCTGCGGCCATGACCGTGAGATCGGCCAGCGTCGCGATGGCCCCGCCGTGCACCATGTCGCCGACGGTGACATTGGACGGATCCCACGGCAGACGCAGCCGCACCTCGTGGTCGTCGAGCACGTCAGCGACGATTCCAAGCTTGGCGACGAAGGGGGATTGGGGCAGGAATTGGGCGATCACGTCGCGACCACTCGGGGGTTTGACGGGAGTTGACATGCGTCCATGTTTTCGCAACCTCGCCGCCGCCGCGAAACCGCTATCCGAACCCGCAGTTGACAGCTGCTCAGGCGGCTGGTTATATACACGGCAATGCCAATTAATATGGCCAGTTCTACCAACTTAGTCAGGTAAGGGTCGATGACCAGTCAAGTAGCCGCCGGCCCCACCGCCGGTCCAGCAGCCGGGCAATACGAGTTGAGCCATCTGCGCTCGCTGGAAGCCGAAGCGATCCACATCATCCGCGAGGTGGCCGCGGAGTTCGAGCGGCCGGTGCTGCTGTTTTCCGGCGGCAAGGACTCGATCGTGATGCTGCACTTGGCGCTCAAGGCCTTTCATCCTGGCCGGTTGCCCTTCCCGGTGATGCATGTCGACACCGGACACAACTTCGACGAGGTCATCGCCACCCGCGACGAGTTGGTCAAACAGACCGGGGTGCGGTTGATCGTGGCCAAGGTGCAAGACGACATCGATGCCGGCCGAGTCGTGGAGACCATCCCGTCACGCAACCCGCTTCAGACGGTGACGTTGCTGCGCGCGATCCGCGAAAACCGCTTCGATGCGGCGTTCGGCGGGGCGCGCCGCGACGAGGAACGCGCGCGCGCCAAGGAACGGGTGTTCAGTTTCCGCGACGAGTTCGGGCAGTGGGATCCCAAGGCGCAACGCCCCGAGGTGTGGAACCTCTACAACGGCCGCCACCACAAGGGCGAGCACATCCGGGTGTTCCCGCTTTCCAACTGGACCGAGTTCGACGTCTGGTCTTACGTCGGCGCCGAGAAGATCACACTGCCGTCGATCTATTTCGCGCACCGGCGAAGGGTTTTCGAGCGTGACGGCATGCTGCTAGTGTCCCGCGCCAGAAATTCGTTTCATTAGTCGTTGGATGGACTGGAGGATCTGTTCGGCGGTCTTGGTCCACACGAATGGTTTGGGGTTGTCGTTCCAGGCGGCGACCCAGGCACGGATGTCTTTTTCGAGTGCTTGGACGCTGCGGTGGTCGCCGCGTTCAAGGAGTTGGCGGGTCAGCTCGGCGAACCAGCGCTCAACTTGGTTGATCCAGCTGGAATAGGTTGGGGTGTAGTGCATGTGGAAGCGAGGGTGGCGCTCGAGCCAGCTTTGCACGGTGGGCGCTTTGTGAGTGCCGTAGTTGTCGCAGACCAGGTGGACGTCGAGGTGGTCGGGGACCTGGGCGTCGATCCTGGCCAGGAACTTGCGGAACTCGATGGCGCGGTGGCGCCGGTGCAGCGCGGTGATCACGGTGCCGTCGGCGATGTCGAAGGCGGCGAACAGGCTGGTGGTGCCCGAGCGCACGTAGTCGTGGGTGCGTTTCTCGGGCATGCCGGGCATCATCGGGAACGCCGGCTGGCTGCGCGCCAGCGCCTGGACCTGGCTCTTTTCGTCCACGCACAGCACCACCGCGGCCTCGGGCGGGTCAAGATAGAGCCCGACGATGTCATAGACCTTCTCCACAAACAGCGGATCATTGGACAGTTTGAAGTGCTCGGCCCGATGTGGTTGCAGCTCAAATGCTTTCCAGATCCGCCCGATCGTGGACTTCGACAGCCCGCAGCGTTGGGCCATCGAGGCCCGCGACCAGTGCGTGGCGTTGGCCGGAGTGGACTCCAAGGTGGCCACCACCACGTTCTCGACCTGCTCGGCGCTCACCGACGCCGGCCGGCCCGGCCGGGGTCATCGACCAGCCCCGTCTAGCCGTGCCTCGACGAACCGGCTCCGCCACTTGCCCACGGTCGGCTGCGATACCCGCTCGCGCGCCGCGACCTGCTTGTTGGTCAAGCCCTCGGCGCAACCGAGCACGATCCGTGACCGCAACGCCAGCGCCTGGGCGGATTTGCGCCGCCGCGCCCACCGGGTCAGCGTCTCGTGTTCTTCATCGGTCAACACCAATTCCGCTTTCGGTCGCCCCTGTGATGCCACATGCGAATCATCCCACGCACCAATGCGTTTCGCCGTGGAACACCGCCGATCCGCACCGATTACATTTATGTAACGAATTTCTGGCGCGAGACACTAGCGGTTCATCGCTACATGCAGCCACGCCCGGGAGAGAAAGTGTTCGAGGCGTCCGTGCGATTCCGCACGGTCGGCGACGTCACCTGCACCGGTTGCGTGGAATCGACTGCGGCCACGGTCGCGGAGGTGATCGCCGAGACGGCGGTGGCGCGGTTGACCGAGCGGGGAGCCACCCGCGCCGACGACCGGATCTCGGAAGCCGGCATGGAAGACCGCAAACGGCAGGGGTACTTCTGATGGCTGGATCCACCACGCTGCTTCGCATCGCCACCGCGGGCTCGGTCGACGACGGCAAGTCCACGCTGATCGGGCGGCTGCTCTACGACTCCAAGGCCATGATGGAAGACCAGTGGGCGTCGGTGGAGCGCACGTCCAAAGAGCGCGGCCACGACTACACCGACCTGGCACTGGTCACCGACGGTCTGCGGGCCGAACGCGAGCAGGGGATCACCATCGACGTCGCATACCGCTACTTCTCCACGCCCAAGCGGAAATTCATCATCGCCGATACCCCAGGACACATCCAGTACACCCGCAACATGGTGACCGGGGCATCCACCGCACAGTTGGCGGTGGTGCTGGTCGACGCTCGCCACGGTCTTCGCGAACAGTCGCGTCGCCACACGTTTTTGGCATCGCTGCTGGGCATCCGCCACATTGTGCTGGCCGTCAACAAGATGGACCTGATCGACTGGAGCCAAGAGAAGTTCGAGACGATCCGCGACGAGTTCCACGCTTTCGCGGCCCGGCTGGACGTGCACGACGTGGTCACCATCCCGATGTCGGCGCTGCACGGCGACAACGTGGTGACCAAGTCGGAGCGCGCGCCGTGGTACGACGGTCCCGCACTGCTGCCATATCTGGAAGAGGTGTACATCGCCGGCGACCGCAATCTGGTCGACGTCCGGTTCCCGGTGCAGTACGTCATCCGGCCGCAGACTAGCCAACATCAAGACCACCGCAGCTACGCGGGCAGCATGGCCAGCGGAGTGATGCGACCGGGCGACGAAGTCGTGGTCCTGCCCAGCGGCAAGACCACCAGGATCACCGCGATCGACGGTCCCAGTGGCCCAGTGGCGGAAGCATTTCCGCCGATGGCTATCTCCGTCAGGCTCGCCGACGACCTGGACATCTCACGTGGCGACATGATCGCCCGGCCCACCAACCAGCCACGTGTGGCCCACGAGTTCGACGCGACCGTGTGCTGGATGGCCGATTCCTCGGCCCTGGAGCCTGGCCGCGAGTACCTGATCAAACACACCACCCGCACCACACGCGCGAAGGTGACTGAGCTGGCCTACCGGCTTGACGTCAACACCCTTCACCGCGACAAAAGTGCGACAGCGTTGACGCTCAACGAACTTGGCCGCGTCACATTGCGCACCCAGGAACCTTTGCTGCTTGACGAGTACACCCGCAACACCAGCACGGGATCGTTCATCCTCATCGACCCCTACACCAACGGGACCGTCGCCGCCGGCATGGTGTTGCGTGACGCCTCTGCCCGCACACCGAGCCCGAACACCGTGCGGCACAAGTCGTTGGTGACCGCAGAAGATCGGCTGACCGGACGTGGGCGCACCGTATGGTTCACCGGACTGTCCGGATCGGGCAAGTCGTCGGTCGCCATGTTGGTGGAGCGGAAGCTTCTTGAAAAGGGCGTTCCCGCTTACGTTCTCGACGGCGACAACTTGCGGCACGGCCTCAACGCCGACCTCGGGTTCAGCATGGCCGACCGCGCCGAAAACCTGCGCCGGCTGGCGCATGTGGCGGTGCTGCTCGCCGATTGTGGGCAGACCGTGCTGGTGCCGGCGATCAGCCCGCTAGAAGAGCACCGCGAGCTTGCCCGTCGGGTGCACGCCGAGGCCGGAATCGACTTCTTCGAGGTGTTCTGTGACACCCCGCTCGAAGACTGTGAGCGACGCGACCCGAAGGGCTTGTATGCCAAGGCCCGGGCTGGCGAGATCACGCATTTCACCGGCATCGACAGCCCCTACCAGCGGCCCAAGAACCCGGATTTGCGGCTCACCCCCGAGAGGAGCGTCGACGAACTGGCGCAGCAAGTCATCGACCTACTCGAGTCCCGCCGGTGAGCGATCACGAGCTGGCCGCCCGGTTGGCCACCCAGGCCGGAGAGCTGCTGCTAGCGGTGCGCAACGAGCTCGCGGGAGCACCCGCTGCTGAACGAAAAGCCGCAGGCGACAAGCGATCGCACGACTTCTTGATGGAGGCACTGGCCAGGGCGCGGCCCGAAGATGCCGTGCTGTCCGAAGAAGGCGACGACGACGCACTGCGATTAGGGGCTGAGCGGGTCTGGATCGTCGACCCGTTGGACGGCACGCGGGAGTTCTCCGAACCGGGCCGCGAGGACTGGGCGGTCCACGTGGCGCTGTGGGAATCCGGGGAACTCGTCGCAGGTGCCGTCGCGCTGCCCGCTCAGGGTCGTACCCTGGCCACGCCGCACGTCGCAGCCTCGCCGGCACACCGCGGCCCGCCACGCGTCGTCGTCTCACGCACCCGCCCGCCGGCGATTGCACTGCAAGTGCGTGACCAACTCGCCGGCACCCTGGTGGAACTCGGCTCGGCTGGTGCCAAAGTCGCCGCGATCATCCACGGCCTGGCCGACGTGTACGTCCACGCCGGCGGGCAGTACGAATGGGACTCGGCGGCACCGGTCGCGGTGGCTCGCGCGGCCGGCCTGCATACCTCGCGTATCGACGGGTCGGCGCTGGTCTACAACCAACCCGATCCGCTGCTTCCCGATCTGCTGGTGTGCCGGCCCGAGCACGCCGAGGCGGTGCTGGCCGTCACCGGTTGATGCTGCGATGCCGGTGGCAGAATTCAGGTCGTGCGCATGTCGGCCAAGGCGGAATACGCGGTCCGGGCGATGATCCAGCTCGCCACGGTCGATAGCGGTGAGCTTGTCAAGACCGATGACCTGGCTCATGCGCAGGGCATACCGCCGCAATTTCTCGTCGACATCCTCTCCGACCTGCGTACCGACCGCCTGGTCCGAAGCCACCGGGGCCGCGACGGCGGATATGAGCTAGCCCGGCCGGGCACCGAGATCAGCATCGCTGACGTGCTGCGCTGTATCGACGGTCCGCTGGCCAGTGTGCGCGACATCGGGCTGGGCGACCTGCCCTATTCCGGGCCGACGGCCGCGCTGACCGATGTGTGGCGGGCGCTGCGCGCGAGCATGCGCTCGGTGCTGGAGGAAACGACCCTGGCCGACGTGGCCGCGGGCACGCTGCCCAAGCATGTCAAACAACTCGCCGACGACTACCGCGCTCAGGAAAAGAAGCGGCACGGCCCGCGCAGCGCCAGCTGATCAGCCGCTCGAGCCGTAGGGGCGAGTGAGGATCTCCAGGTGGTGGCCATTCGGGTCGCGGAAGTAGACGCCGCGGCCGCCATGGTTGCGGTTGATCTCCCCGGGTCGTTCCCCGCGCGGATCAGCCCAGTGCTGCATGCCGCGCGCGCAGATCTTGCCGTAGATCGCATCAAAGTCGTCCTCCGACACGAGGAATGCGTAGTGCTGGGGCCGGATCTCTTCCCCCTCGGGCACGTCGGCGTAGTCGAGGGTGGCGCCGTGTTCGAGGGTGACGGCCATGAACCGGCCCACCGGCACTGGGTCCGGCAGCCCGAACAACTCGGTGAGAAACTGCGCGGATGCCTTCTTGTCGCGCGCCGCGACGATAGTGTGGTTGAAACTGATACCCATTGCCCCTCCCAGTCAACCACTCCCGTTGGCTCTACGCGAGTTCCCTTTACGCGAGCGGGCGCTGGCACTTCGTGCCCGCTAGTCCGAAGTTCCCCCTGGTAAGGGGTATCTGAACTACGCATGTGGTGCTGTGCAGGTGTTTTGCGTCTGCTTCCAGTGGATTATGTAGGCATGTATTGAGTAGATTTGTCGGCGTGTCATCGCTGTAATAGCGGGGATATGCAAGATTGATGTGATATGAAGTAGACATGTACGTGGCTCGGGTGCCGAACCGGGGGTCGCCACCGGCGATCCTGCTGCGCGAAAGCTACCGCGAGGGCGGCAAGGTGAAAAACCGCACCTTGGCCAATCTGACCCGCTGGCCGCAGGACAAGGTTGAGGCGTTGTCGCGGGTGCTCAAGGGGCAGCCTGCCGGGCAGGATTTGGCCGAGGCGTTTGACGTCACCCGCAGCCTGCCGCACGGGCACGTGGCCGCGGTGCTGGGCACCGCCCGACGGCTGGGCATCGAGGAACTGATCGACCCGACCCCGTCGCGGCGGCGTGATCTGGTGGTCGCGAGGCTGGTGGCGCAGGTGATTGACCCCGGCTCCAAGCTGGCATTCGCGCGCGGGCTGCGCGCCGAGACCGCCACCAGTTCCCTCGGTGAGGTGCTCGGGCTGTCGGGCTGTGACGAGGATGACCTGTATGCCGCGATGGACTGGGCGCTGGCCCGCAAGGACGGGATCGAAAACGCTTTGGCCGCACGGCATCTGACTGATGGGACGCTGGTGCTCTATGACGTGTCCTCGGCGGCGTTTGAGGGCCGCACCTGCCCGCTGGGCAAAATCGGGCACGCCCGCGACGGGGTCAAAGGCAGGTTGCAGATCGTCTACGGGCTGCTGTGCTCGCCGGCCGGGATACCGATCGCCATTGAGGTGTTCGAGGGCAACACCGCCGACCCGAAAACGCTGGCCGCCCAGATCACCAAACTCAAAACCCGCTTCGGGCTGTCCAACATCGCCCTGGTGGGCGATCGAGGCATGATCACCAGCGCCCGCATCGACAAAGAGCTACGCCCAGCACAGCTGGATTGGATCAGCGCATTGCGCGCCCCACAGATCAACGCCCTGGTCAACCAGGGCGCGCTGCAGCTGTCGCTGTTTGACCAGCAGAACCTGTTCGAAATCACCCATCCCGACTACCCCGGCGAGCGGCTGGTGTGCTGCCACAACCCGGCGCTGGCCCACCAGCGCGCCCGCAAACGCGACGAGCTGCTGGCGGCCACCGAGGCAGAACTGGCCAAGATCGCCGCGGCCACCAGCCGGGCCCGCCGGCCGTTGCGCGGCAAAGACACCATCGCCCTCAAAGTGGGCACGGTGCGCAACAAATTCAAAATGGCCAAGCACTTTGACCTGCAGATCAGCGACGACTCATTGACCTTCACCCGCAAGTCCGATCAGATCGCCGCCGAGGCCGCCCTGGATGGCATCTACGTGCTGCGCACCAGCCTGCCCGACCACAGCCTGGGCCGCGATGACGTGGTGGGCCGCTACAAAGACCTCGCCGACGTCGAGCGGTTCTTTCGCACCCTCAACAGCGAACTCGATGTGCGCCCCATCCGCCACCGGCTCGCCGATCGAGTGCGCGCACACCTGTTCTTACGCATGCTGTCCTACTACATCAGCTGGCACATGAAACAAGCCCTAGCCCCAATCCTGTTCGCCGACAACGACAAACCCGCCGCCGCCGCCAAACGCGCCGACCCCGTCGCCCCCGCCCAACGCTCCGATAAAGCCCTCGCCAAGGCCGCCCGCAAACGCACCGAAGACAACTACCCGGTGCACAGCTTCACCAGCCTGCTCGCCGACCTGGCCACCATCTGCGCCAACACGATTCAACCCACCCACGACCTGCCGGCATTCACCAAAATCACCAACCCCACCCCACTGCAACGGCGAGCCTTCGAACTGCTCGACATCTCCCACCGCCACGGCCTGACGTAGCCAGTACCCACCACAAAACCCCAGGTCAATCCCACAATCGCGCCCAACCAGGAGGAACTTCGGGCTAGACAGCCTGGCACTCGCGTGCCGAAAACACCGCCGTCAGCAGCTGAATCGCATGGCATTTAGGGCGATTGAGTCCAGTTCTGTCGGACGTATTTCTCAACCTCTGTGCGCTCCAAGCTAAAGTGTTCATGCGCCAACTTGAGATGCTCGTCGCGCAGTCGCAAAACATCGTTCCACATATTCCTGATCGGTGTCGTAACTGGCCGCTGACCGTCCAAGATTGGCCTTGTGATAGATGGGATCCCCTGCTGTCGAATCGTATTGATTCCGTTGTTGATCTGGCCTACTGCTGGATACATGGCCGTACCATGAAGCAGGTAGAGGGCAACAAACAGCGGTGGCTCGATTCGGTCCATCCACTTCGCCATAAACTTCTCTATCTGCTCGTGAATCTCGTCTCCGTACGTCTTCACCGGCGCTGTAATCGAAGCGGGGCTGCGCTGCTCAACCGGGTTGAATGTGGGTTCCAGGTCATCGAGATAGTTGATGAGAGAACGAAAGTCGATCTGTAGGCTGACGAGTGCCCCCCAAAGGTCACCTAGTGCCGTCATGCATTCTCGTCGCCTAGTGACTTCATGGTCCACAAGCCGCGCCAGGTGGCCGCGCTGTGCTTCGTGCCGTGCGCGGATCGACTCTCGCAGCGCCACCACCACAGCGGCGAGTGTTGCTATCCCTGCGAGCCATTCAGCCAGCGGTCCCCACTGCGGGGCTCCCCATTGCGCTCCGACACCGGCACCGAGAAGAAAGATCAGGGCCAGCGCGCCGACGATGCCGGTGACTATCAGCCAAGGCGACGGCGCGTTGCCGCCGCTGGTACGTGGGTCTGCGGTCATGGTGGCAAGTGAATCAGGGACCGCTGGGGGGTTAGCGGTGACACGCTTGACCCACACGCCGCTCAGAGTGTGTCGGGACAAATCGCGAACTGAGCTGCCGACACCAGATTGGCTGCCTGCTTATCGGTGATGCGCGGCATCTCCCGGTAAATCTGATCGGCCACGGCCACTGGGGTGTTTCCGTTGTGGAGTTCGGTGCAGATATCCTGCCCCAGCTCGATAGCGTCCTGTCGGCTGATCGGGCGACCCATCAATGCCGACAAGTCGATCCCGTACCAGTTCAGCCTGGCAAGGAAATCAGTGCCGGGATCGGCGCCGGCCTGAGCAGGTTGCAAGGCAGCCACGTTCACGGCGAGCGCGACTCCGACCAGAGTGCTGATCAACATTCTCCGAGTGGTGCTCATATTGTCATGATGTGCGATTCCGGAATGATCAATGGATTAAATTGCCCCAATTCACTTCCCACCCGGGGCCGCGTCACAAAGCCCTACCCTTGTTTCATGCCCGCAGTCGGCGAACTGGTCCGCGATGGCAAGTGGATGATTCGGCCGCCGCAGCACAGCCCACGCGGTCACCGGCCAGCGTCCTGGCCGCGTGCTGGTCGGTCACAAGGTGTGTTCGTGCGGTGGGCATACGTCTTGGGGCTGTGATTGTGGCGCGGTGGTTACGCGCCGCCCCTAGCTGGGGGCTACCGGGTGCTCCACGGTCCCGACGCGCGGTGCGTAGAGGCTCACCGACCTATTCCTGTTATTGCTCTTGTGCTCTGGGTGTATTCCAGTCCACGAGCCGCATCCGCACGTCAACACTCGGCCCGAGTCTCTGCTTCAGGACGTGACGGAAGCTCCACTGATGCGAGGCCTGCTCGGCTAAGCGTCGACACACCTGCTGCACCGAATCGACCGGCTGGTATTCGTAGTCGGTGTCGCCGCGCCCCTCCAGGCTTTCCGTTGCGGAAGCGACTGGTACCTCATTCTCCATGAGCACAACCGCGATCTGGCGCTTGTCCAGCAGCACCACCCAGCGCATCCCTTCGGGCAGTTCGGGCAGGGTCGAGGTCGTTTCGTTGCTGGACGGATACGTCATGTGCTGCCCACGCTATCGCCCTGGCCGGGCCTTTGACCGCCGGAGCCAGTCGTAGCCAAATCCACCGACGGTGACTAGCGCCGCGAGTGTTAAGGCAATCCCGTTTACCCAACGGTCCTGTGGCGTGATGATGAAGTCGACAGCAAGCCAGACCGCTGCCAAAACCGGCAGTACATATAGGACGATGCGAAGTCGACGCTGTGCATTGTCGCCGCGGCGGACCTGCTGGATTAAGACAAAGGCAAGGGCAACGCCGAGCACGGCGGCGAGGATTGCGAACGCTATGGGATGTACGTGCATCGCGCTACCCGCATCCCGCAAGGTTTCCGAAGCCATCGATGGTGGTCGCACCACCTGTTAGAACTCCACCGATAGCCATAGCCCACTCGGGTGGACCCAGTGGCGACGCGGCAATACCGCCAAGAATAGAACCCGTGACCAGCAATGGTCCACCTACAGCCTCGCCCACGTCTTTCGTGACGTCCCAGCCACTGCACTGATGTCTACCCGAGTCAAGCTGTTCTCCGGCGTGCATGTTGATGACGGACGGCGGAGTCTGATGAGGGGTGATCTTCACAGCCGGGGGTGGCTGCGGAGCGTTATTGTTGCCACCAGTTCCGTTGTCGACAGCCATAATGTGACCTTGTCCGGGGTGGTAGTTCCCGTCTTGGATACGACCATGCACTGCTCCCTCACCACCCAAGTCACCTGCGGCTTGGGCCACGTCGGTGGCGGTCTGGTACTCCTGTCCGGTGAAGGTGGCCACCTGGGTGCGCAGGTCGGCGGCGATGGCGTGCGCGGTGGGGAACCGGGCATACCATCCCATCGAGCCGGGCCGATACATGGCGTCGGTGACTGACCAGTCCTCGCCTACCGCAAAACCGGATTGGTGTGCTTGATCAACCGTGGAGAGGATCGACTGCTGCTGCTGGTGCAAGACGCTGGCACCGCGCTCGGCGGTCTGGGCGGCGGTGTGCAGCAGCTCAGCCTCCTG
Organism: Mycobacterium xenopi; assembly: GCF_009936235.1. NCBI lineage: Bacteria > Bacillati > Actinomycetota > Actinomycetes > Mycobacteriales > Mycobacteriaceae > Mycobacterium > Mycobacterium xenopi. The sequence continues at coordinate 1,638,482 of NZ_AP022314.1, forward strand.
CTCGGCTGTCGAAAGGTGCTGAGACATCGCGGCTTTCATCGCCTCGTCGCCCTGGCCCTCCCAGTCGAGCGACTTAGCTTGCGCATTGATCGTGCCCACCACTGACCTGCGGCGCTCGGCGAGTTCGCGCCAGTGAGAAGCGTGCTCGGTCAGATGGGACACGTCATAAGCGCGCACCGCCGATTGGGTGGGGATCACGTGTTCTTCCGTACCGTATCGGTGACCGTTGTGATCACGTTTTTGATCGTGTCCGCCGCATTCGAGTCGCCGACTTCGTAGGCGGTGCCCGCGGCCTGCGTCGCCTCGGCGGTGGTGGTGATGCGGGAGTGCAGATCGGCGGTAGCCGCCTGGGCCACGCCTGTCATGGCAGCGGCGGCAACCATTGTGGGCCAAGCGCCAGCCGGGTCCAGCGATGGCGGTACGGCATGAAGCTCGGCGGCTTCCATATGCCAGCCAGCACCGGCTCCCTGCAGTTCTGAGGGAATGACGTGCAGTTCATCACCCATGCATCGCATCGTAAGCCAAGCCGACGACTCGTATTTACGGTAAATATGTCGAGGGTGGTGGGCAGCTTCGGTCGGTACCGGGCTCGCCAGTCAGGCGGTAGTCGGGTGGCGCTCACCCGGTCAGACCCGCAGGCTCCCGCAGCAAACCGAAACCGTGACCAGACCGTGACCCGACCTGGTGGCAAATGCCCACGGGCTAGGTTGCGGCTAAGGTGCGAGCCACTGAGTTACAGGTAAAAAAGTGCCTCTGACCAGGCGGTCAGCAAGTGCCCCCCGGCAGGATTCGAACCTGCGGCCTTCTGCTCCGGAGGCAGACGCTCTATCCCCTGAGCTACGGGGGCGCACACTCGAAATACTGCGCCATCGGGCTCCGCCAGATTAGCGCATCCGGGCGACTCGGCGGGCGTCGCACGGATGCGGGCGGTGACCACGACAGACCATAGGATGGACCTTCGTGACCCCCGCCGACCTGGCTGAGCTGCTCAAGACCACCGCCGCCGCGGTGTTGACCGACCATGGCCTTGACGCGTCCATGCTGCCGGCCACGGTCACCGTCGAGCGGCCGCGCAACCCTGAGCACGGCGATTACGCCAGCAACCTGGCGATGCAATTGGCCAAAAAGGTCGGTGTCAACCCGCGCGAGCTGGCCGGGTGGCTCACCGAGGCGCTGGCCCGGGCCGACGGAGTCGCCTCGGCCGAGGTGGCCGGGCCCGGGTTTATCAACATGCGCCTCGAAGCGTCGGCGCAGGGCGTCATCATCAACAACGTCATCGAGGCCGGCGAGAACTTCGGTCACTCTGACGCCTTGGCCGGTCACAAGATCAACCTCGAATTCGTCTCGGCCAATCCGACCGGGCCCATCCACATCGGCGGCACCCGCTGGGCCGCCGTCGGTGACGCGCTGGGCGGCTGCTGTCGGCGCAGGGCGCCGAAGTGGTGCGCGAGTACTACTTCAACGACCACGGCGCGCAGATCGACCGGTTCACCAGCTCGCTGATCGCCGCCGCGAAAGGTGAACCCACGCCGCCCGACGGATACGCGGGCACCTATATCAGCGACATCGCGGCACAGGTTCTTCAGCAGGCGCCCGACGCGCTCGACCTGCCCGACACCGAAATGCGGGAAACCTTCCGGCGCATCGGGGTGGACTTGATGTTCGCCCACATCAAACAGTCGCTGCACGACTTTCGCACCTACTTCGACGTCTACACCCATGAAGAGTCGATGCATACCAGCGGCCGGGTGAACGAAGCGATCGAACGGCTGCGTCAAAACGGCAACATCTACGAGAAAGACGGTGCAATCTGGTTGCGCTCCAGTGCATTTGGTGACGACAAGGACCGCGTCGTGATCAAAAGCGACGGCAAGCCAGCCTACATCGCCGGTGATCTCGCCTACTACTTGGACAAGCGCCAACGCGGTTTCGATTTGTGCATCTACATGCTCGGCGCCGACCATCACGGCTACGTCGCCAGGCTCAAGGCCGCGGCGGCCGCATTCGGTGACGATCCGGCCACCGTCGAGGTGCTCATCGGCCAGATGGTCAACCTGGTCCGCGACGGGCAACCGGTCCGGATGAGCAAACGCGCCGGCAATGTGCTGACCCTCGACGACCTGGTCGAGGCGATCGGCGTCGATGCCGCGCGCTATAGCTTGATCCGCTCGTCGGTGGACACCCCGATCGACATCGACTTGTCGCTGTGGTCGTCGGCCTCTAATGAAAACCCGGTTTATTACGTGCAATACGCGCATGCCCGGCTTTCGGCACTGGCCCGTAACGCCGCCGAGCTGGGCCTGATTCCCGACACCAGCCATCTCGAGTTGCTCACTCATGACAAGGAGGGCGCGCTGGTCCGCACACTCGGCGAATTCCCCCGGGTGTTGAAAACCGCTGCCTTGCTGCGTGAACCACATCGGGTGTGCCGCTACCTGGAAGACCTGGCCGGGGACTACCATCGGTTCTACGACTCCTGCCGGGTATTGCCGCAAGGCGACGAGGAGCCCAACCAGCTGCATACCGCGCGGCTGGCGCTGTGTCAGGCCACCCGGCAGGTGATCGCTAACGGCTTGGGCATCCTCGGAGTCACCGCGCCGGAGCGGATGTGAACGTCCGTCCGGCCGGCCGCCGGTATGCCGAAGAATCCCATCCTGGTGGGAGTTCGCTGCAGCCGCCAACCGCAGAAGAGCTGACACGTCTACCACGAAACATATGGCCCCGCAACGTGTCTCGTGAGTACGACGGCGTGGTAGCGATAGCCGGAGTTTCCCTGGTCGATCTTGCCCGCGAGTACGGCACGCCGCTGTTCGTCATCGATGAAGACGACTTCCGTTGGCGCTGCCGCGACACGGCGACTGCCTTTGGCGGTGCCCAAAATGTGCACTATGCCGCGAAAGCGTTTCTGTGCAGCGGAATCGCGCGGTGGATTGACGAGGAAGGGTTATCCCTTGACGTGTGTACCGGCGGCGAGTTGGCGGTCGCGTTACACGCGCAGTTTCCCGCTGAGCGGATCACTTTCCACGGCAACAACAAGTCGGTTGCCGAGTTGACCGCCGCCGTCAAGGCCGGGGTGGGCCATGTCGTGGTGGACTCCATGACCGAGATCGAACGCCTCGACGCCATCGCCGCCGATGCCGGCGTCGTCCAAGACGTTCTGATCCGGCTGACCGTCGGTGTCGAAGCACACACTCACGAGTTCATCTCGACGGCTCACGAAGACCAGAAATTTGGCTTGTCGGTGTCCAGCGGCGCCGCCATGGCTGCGGTCCGACGCGTGTTCGCTGCCGAAAACCTTCGACTTGTCGGCCTGCACAGCCATATCGGCTCGCAGATCTTGGATGTCGCCGGCTTCGAGCTCGCGGCGCAGCGTGTCATCGGCCTGCTGCGTGACATTGTCGGCGAATTCGGCGCGACGAAGAGTGCACCAATAAGCATGGTCGACCTTGGCGGCGGAATGGGAATTTCGTATCTGCCGCACGATGATCCACCGTCGATGAGCGAGTTGGCGGCCAAGCTCAACGCCGTTGTGCGCAACGAGTCGGCCGCGGCCGGCTTGTCGCCACCTAGGCTGGTGGTCGAACCCGGACGCGCGATTGCCGGGCCGGGAACCATCACCCTCTATGAGGTCGGCACCGTCAAAGACGTCGACGTCAGCGCTACTGCGCAACGCCGCTACGTCAGCGTGGACGGCGGAATGAGCGACAATATCCGCACCGCGCTCTACGGTGCGCAATATGACGTCCGACTAGTCTCCCGACGCAGCGACGCGGCGCCGGTACTTGCTCGTGTGGTCGGAAAGCATTGTGAGAGCGGCGATGTCGTCGTTCGCGATGCTTGGGTTCCGGCAGACCTGCAGCCGGGCGATTTGGTGGGGGTGGGGGCGACCGGGGCCTATTGCTACGCGCTGTCGAGCCGTTACAACATGATCGGCCGCCCGGCAGTGGCCGCGGTGCGCAACGGGCAGGCCCGGCTGATCCTTCGGCGCGAGACAATCGATGATCTACTGAGCCTGGAAGTGAGGTGAGCGGTGTTCAGTGAAGAAAAACGGGTCGGCGTAGCCGTACTCGGCCTGGGTAATGTCGGCAGTGAAGTTGTGCGCATTATCCAAGACAATGCCGATGACCTCGCGGCCCGTATCGGTGCGCCGTTGGCGCTGCGCGGCATCGGCGTACGTCGTGTCGCCGCCGACCGCGGTGTGCCCGTCGACCTGCTCACCGACAACGTCGAAGAACTGGTATCTCGTGAGGACGTTGACATCGTCGTCGAATTGATGGGACCGGTCGAGCCGGCCCGCAAGGCCATCCTGTCGGCCCTGGAAAACGGCAAGTCTGTCGTCACCGCGAACAAAGCCTTGCTGTCGATCTCAACCGGCGAACTGGCTCAGGCCGCCGAAAGCGCGCATGTGGACTTGTATTTCGAAGCCGCGGTCGCCGGCGCTATCCCCGTCATCCGTCCGCTGACCCAGTCGCTGGCTGGCGACACAGTGCTGCGGGTGGCCGGCATCGTCAACGGCACGACTAATTACATCCTTTCCGAAATGGACAGTGCCGGCGTCGATTACCAGACTGCGCTGGCCGACGCGAGTGCGCTGGGCTATGCCGAGGCCGACCCCACCGCCGATGTCGAAGGCTATGACGCCGCGGCGAAGGCGGCGATCCTGGCATCCATCGCCTTTCATACCCGGGTGACCGCCGACGAGGTCTATCGCGAAGGCATCACCAAGATCACCCCGGCCGACTTCGCGTTCGCGCGGGCGCTCGGCTGCACGATCAAGTTGCTGTCGATCTGTGAACGCGTCACCGATGGCGATGGCCGGCAATGGGTCTCGGCCCGGGTCTACCCGGCGCTGGTTCCCCTGACCCACCCGCTCGCCGCGGTCAACGGTGCCTTCAACGCGGTGGTCGTCGAGGCCGAAGCCGCCGGTCGGCTGATGTTCTACGGCCAAGGCGCCGGGGAGCGCCGACCGCCTCGGCGGTGACCGGCGACCTGGTGATGGCCGCCCGCAACAGGGTGCTGGGCAGCCGTGGACCACGCGAATCCAGGTACGCCCAGTTGCCGGTGCTGCCGATCGGGTCGGTGTCGACCCGCTATTACGTCAGCATCCATGTCGCCGACAAACCGGGCGTATTGTCCACGGTCGCAGCGGAATTCGCCAAGCGCGACATCAGCATCGCCGAGGTGCGCCAGGAAGGTGTGGCCGACGAGGGCGGCCACCCGATAGGAGCCCGCATCGTGGTGATCACACACCGCGCCACCGACGCGGCGCTGTCGGACACCGTGGCCGCCCTGGCGGACCTCGATGTGGTGAAACGCGTGGCCAGCGTGCTGCGGCTGGAAGGAACGGCCGAATGACCGCAGCCCGGGCGACGACCCGTCAACCATGGCCCGGTGTTATCGCGGCCTACCGCGATCGACTCCCGGTGGGCGACGACTGGACCCCGGTGACGCTGCTCGAGGGCGGCACCCCGCTCATCTATGCCGCCAAGCTCTCAGCGCAGACCGGATGCACGGTGCATCTTAAAGTCGAAGGCCTGAACCCCACCGGTTCCTTCAAAGACCGCGGCATGACCATGGCGGTCACCGACGCGGTGGCCCGCGGCCAGCAGGCGGTGCTGTGTGCGTCGACGGGCAACACCTCGGCGTCGGCAGCGGCGTACGCGGCCCGCGCAGGCATCACCTGCGCGGTGCTGGTGCCGCAGGGCAAAATCGCGATGGGCAAGTTGGCGCAGGCTGTTATGCACGGCGCCAAGATCATCCAGATCGACGGTAACTTCGACGACTGCCTGGAACTGGCGCGCAAAATGGCAACCGATTTCCCGACGATCTCGCTGGTCAACTCCGTCAACCCGCTGCGTATCCAAGGCCAGAAAACGGCGGCCTTCGAGATCGTCGATGTTTTGGGCAACGCGCCAGACGTGCACGCCCTGCCGGTAGGCAACGCGGGCAACATTACTGCGTATTGGAAGGGCTACACCGAATATCATGCCGACGGAGTCATCGACAAGTTGCCACGCATGCTGGGCACCCAGGCAGCCGGGGCGGCACCGCTAATCGTCGGCGCCCCCGTGCGCAAACCCGAAACAATCGCCACCGCGATCCGCATCGGCTCACCTGCGTCGTGGGCGACGGCCGTCGAGGCGCAACAACAGTCCAACGGGCGATTCCTGGCCGCCACCGACGAGGAGATCCTCGCTGCTTACCACCTGGTGGCCGCCGCTGAAGGCGTCTTCGTCGAGCCCGCATCCGCGGCCAGCATCGCGGGCTTGCTCAAGGCCATCCACGATGGCTGGGTGGCCCCCGGATCAACCGTGGTGTGTACGGTCACCGGCAACGGTCTCAAAGATCCCGATACCGCGTTGAAGGACCTGCCGCAGGTGTCACCGGTGCCGGTTGACCCCGCCGCCGTCGTCGCGAAGCTGGGGCTGGGCTAGTGGTGGGCTCCCGGTGACCAGGACGCTGCCCGCCGGGCTTATGGCCAGCGCCGTCGTAGCGGCGTCGAGCGCCAACTTGGGTCCCGGTTTCGACAGCATCGGCCTGGCGCTCAGTCTCTATGACGAGATCTTAGTCGAGACAACGGATTCCGGCTTGATCGTCGAAGTCGAAGGCGAAGGCGCCGGTCAGCTGTCGTTGGACTCTGGTCATTTGGTGGTTCGGGCAATCCAATGCGGTTTGGACGCCGCGGGCGCCGGTGTTTCAGGCCTGATAGTGCGGTGCCGCAACGCCATTCCGCACTCACGCGGACTTGGCTCGTCGGCCGCAGCTGTTGTTGGCGGTCTGGCGGTGGTCAATGGCCTTGCCGCGCAAGCTGATTTGACGCCCTTTGACCAATCTCAACTCATCCAGCTGGCCTCGGAATTCGAAGGCCACCCAGACAACGCCGCAGCGGCGGTACTCGGCGGTGCGGTGGTGTCGTGGACTGACCGCAACTGCGATCCGCCGACCTACTCGGCGGTGCCGTTGCGCTTGCATCCCGACATCCACCTATTCCCCGCGATCCCCGAAGAGCGCTCGTCGACCGCCGAGACCCGGGTAATGCTGCCCGCGCAGGTCAGCCACCACGACGCCAGTTTCAACGTCAGCCGCGCCGCGTTGCTCGTCGTGGCCCTCACCGAGCGGCCGGATCTGTTGATGGCGGCCACCGAGGACGTCCTGCATCAGCCACAACGAGCAGCCGCGATGCCAGCGTCGGCGGAATACCTCAGGTTGCTGCGGCGTTACAAAATTGCGGCGGTGCTGTCCGGTGCCGGGCCCGCGGTGATCGGGTTGACGACGGAGCCGGAACTGCCTTCCGAGGCGGTGGAGTACGGGGCCGCAAACGGATTTAGCGTTAGCGAAATGACTGCTGGTGACGCAGTTCGCTGGAGTTCTGGAGTCGCTGTTCCCGGTTGATCCACACCATCTCGGGAGGGGTTTCTTGCTTCCGGCCCAGAACCGGGCTATCCTCGGAGCCGTCCAGCAATCGCAGCATCTGCATCTGCATCGATACTGTCTTGCCCCTAGGACAACCACCAAATTCTTCTCGTGGACGATGGTTCGCCACATACGCCGCCAATCCAGGCGATCACCGTTGCCGAGTTGATGGTTGGACGCACTCGGTGGTTTGGCTGAGTGCAACGAACCCCTCGCTTGACGAAATCAGCCGGGGGAAGAAAGGAAATCCGTGACTGATACGGACCTCATCACGGCGGGCGACAGCACCAACAACGACAAGCTGTCGAGTTCCGTGACCTCACAAACTGTTTTGCCCACTGACTCCAACACCGAAAGCGCGGCGCCATCCGAAGCCGGGACTGCGGTGTCGGACGGTTCGCTGTCAGCGATGGTGCTGCCCGAGCTGCGGGCGCTGGCCAATCGAGCTGGCGTCAAAGGCGCGTCGGGCATGCGCAAAAACGAACTGATCGCCGCGATCCGAGAAACTCAGGGCCAGGCTAACGGCGGGCAATCCGACGTCGCAGCTTCACCTGACAGCGATCACAGCGCGAACGACGCTGCGGGCGCGCAGGTCGAAGCGTCGGCCGGATCGGCCGGTGCCGAGGCGTCGAGCCGGGAACGACGCAGCGCCGTCCGGGAGCCCGGATCACCCGCTGCGACGGCAGTCGCTGAGCAGGGCGAAGTCGACCAGGTCGACGCGGTACCCGCTGAAACCGCTCCACCAGACACCAAGCCGGAGCAAGCCGAGAAACCCAGCGAAGTTGGCGGTGATCAGCAAGGTCCCGACGGGCAGGGACGCGCCGACGAGGAGGGGGAAGGCCGGCAGGGCCGCCGAGGACGGCGGTTCCGTGAGCGCAGGCGTCGTGGTGAACGCCTAGGCGACGGCGCCGACGCCGAGCTGCGGGAAGACGATGTCGTTCAGCCGGTGGCCGGCATTCTTGACGTTCTCGACAATTACGCGTTTGTGCGCACCTCCGGTTACCTGGCCGGCCCGCACGACGTCTACGTGTCGATGAACATGGTGCGAAAGAACGGCTTGCGTCGGGGTGACGCGATCACCGGTGCCGTTCGGGTGCCCAGGGAGGGCGAGCAGCCCAACCAGCGCCAGAAGTTCAATCCGCTGGTGCGTCTGGACAGCGTCAACGGCGGGCCGGTCGAGGACGCCAAGAAACGTCCGGATTTCGGCAAGCTAACCCCCCTGTACCCCAACCAGCGGCTCCGCCTGGAAACCTCCACCGAGAAGCTGACCACCCGGGTTATCGACCTGGTCATGCCGATCGGTAAGGGTCAGCGCGCGCTGATCGTCTCGCCCCCGAAGGCGGGTAAGACCACGATCCTCAAGGACATCGCCAACGCGATCACCAAGAACAATCCGGAATGCCACTTGATGGTCGTCCTGGTCGACGAGCGGCCGGAAGAGGTCACCGATATGCAGCGCTCGGTCAAGGGCGAGGTGATCGCCTCCACCTTCGACCGGCCACCGTCAGACCACACCACAGTTGCCGAACTTGCGATCGAGCGAGCCAAGCGGCTCGTCGAGCAGCGCCAAGACGTCGTCGTGTTGCTCGACTCGATCACCCGGTTGGGACGCGCCTACAACAACGCCTCGCCGGCGTCGGGGCGCATTCTGTCCGGTGGTGTGGACTCCACGGCGCTGTACCCGCCGAAGCGGTTCCTCGGGGCGGCCCGCAACATCGAAGAAGGCGGTTCGCTGACGGTGATCGCGACGGCGATGGTGGAGACCGGCTCGCAGGGTGACACCGTGATCTTCGAGGAGTTCAAGGGCACCGGCAACGCCGAACTCAAACTGGACCGCAAGATCGCTGAACGGCGAGTGTTCCCCGCGGTCGACGTGAACCCCTCCGGTACCCGCAAGGACGAGCTGTTGCTCTCGCCCGACGAGTTCGCGATCGTGCACAAGCTGCGGCGGCTGCTGTCCGGCCTGGACCCGCATCAGGCGATCGACTTGCTGATCTCGCAGCTGCGCAAGACGAAGAACAACTACGAGTTCCTGGTGCAGGTGTCCAAGACGACTCCGGGCAGTCTCGACACCGACTAGGGATCGCCACGCCGACCGGCGTGACGGTGCTCACACCGGCCCTGCTTAAAGTGATGAGCCGTGGCCGAAACCATCCAGCAGCTGCTTCGCGAGCGGATCGACGACCCGACCCCGGCGGTGAAATACGCCGACCGGGTGTGGACGTGGCGTGAGCACCTGGCCGAGGCATCCACCATGGCAGCGGCGTTGATCGGCATCGCCGATCCCCAACGGCCCCTGCACGTCGGCGCGCTGCTGGGCAACACCCCTGAGATGCTCACCGCGATGGCCGCCGCTGCGCTGGGCGGATACGTGCTTTGCGGGATCAACGACACTCGCCGCGGGGCCGCGCTGGCAAACGACATTCTGCGGGCCGACTGCCAGCTCCTGCTCATCGATCCCGAGCACCGTGATCTGCTCGACGGGCTGGAGTTGCCCGGTGTGCAGGTATTCGACACGTCGAGCAGTAACTGGTCGGCTTTGCTGGCGTCGGCCGGTCCGCTTCAGCCCCACCGGGAAGTCGCGCCGACCGACACCTTCATGATGATCTTCACGTCGGGGACCAGCGGTGAGCCGAAAGCGGTGCAGGTAATGCATTTGACGGTCCTCTTCGCCGGTTCGACACTGATCGAGCGATTCGAGATCACGCCCGACGACGTTTGTTACCTTTCGATGCCGCTGTTTCACTCGAACGCGTTGCTGGCCGGGTGGAGCGTGGCGGTGGGATCCGGTGCGGCGATGGTCCCGGCCAAATTCTCGGCATCCCGGCTGCTCGCCGACCTGCGCCGGTACGGGGCGACGTTCATGAACTACGTCGGCAAACCCTTGGCGTACGTGCTTGCCACACCCGAGCAGCCCGATGACCGCGACAACCCGTTGCGGGTGGCGTTCGGCAACGAGGCCAGCGATCGTGACATCGCCGAATTCAGCCGGCGCTTCGACTGCACGGTATGGGACGGGTTCGGGTCCACCGAGGGAGCGATCATCATCACCCGGGAAGACGGGTGTCCGCCCGGCTCGTTGGGCCGCGGTTTTCCCGGTGTCGCGATCTACAACCCGCAGACCGGTACCGAATGCCCGCCGGCCGTATTCGACGACGACGGTGCCCTGGCCAATCCCGACGAAGCGATCGGCGAGCTGGTCAATACGTCCGGCGCGGGCTTGTTCGCCGGTTACTACAACGATCCCGAAGCCACAAGTGCCCGGCTTCGAGACGGCATGTTCTGGTCGGGCGACCTCGCTTACCGCGACGAGGATGGCTGGATCTACTTCGCGGGGCGCAGCGCGGACTGGTTGCGCGTTGACGGCGAGAACATGACCACCGCGCCCATCGAACGCATTCTGCAGCGGCTGCCGGCGATCAACCACGTCGCGGTCTACGCGGTGCCCGACGAGCGTGTCGGCGACCAGGTGATGGCTGCAATTGTGTTGCAAGACAACGCCGATCTGACACCCGAGGAGTTCGGTAAGTTCCTCGCGGCGCAGCCCGATTTGTCACCGAAGGCGTGGCCGAGGCATGTCTGGCTCACCGATCGCTTGCCGACCACAGCAACCAACAAGATCCTCAAGCGCGAGCTGACGGCGCGGGGTGCCAGACCCGACGGCGGTGTTCTGTGGACGCGGGCGGCACCCAGCAACACCTACGTCGTCGTGGATCGCAATCCGAAGAACCAAAAGGTCTATGAGGTAAGCCACGGATAGCCGCCGCGCCATTGGCTCGGGAATGCCCGGGCTTAACCCTGTGTTTTGGGCTTATGGTGGTTGACCTGGCATAATCGACCGCCAGGCAGCACGGGCAAAGCTCAGGTTGGAAGTTCAGGCCTTACGGCCGATCGGGTCCAGGCGACCCGGCGGCCACGATCGAAAAGGACATCATGAAACCCGGCATTCACCCGCCTTACGTCGAGACCACGGTTGTCTGTAGCTGCGGCAACACCTTCCAGACCCGCAGCACCAAACAGAGCGGTCGCATCGTGGTGGAGGTGTGCTCGCAGTGCCATCCGTTCTACACGGGCAAGCAGAAGATCCTCGACAGCGGTGGACGGGTGGCTCGCTTCGAAAGGCGGTACGGCAAGCGCAGGACCGGCGCCGACAAGGAAGCCAACGTCGAGAAGACCAAGGCCGACAAGTAGCCGGCTGACCGACGCCCGAACTGTCGCGGAACTCCGCGCAGGCCGGGCGTCGTTTGGTGTTCGGGGCAGGAGGGTGACATGACGCAAAGCGTGCAGGCGATCGACGCACTGCTTGCCGAACACGCCGACCTCGAGCGTCGGTTGGCCGACCCCGAACTGCACACCAATCCTGCCGCAGCCCGCAAAGCGGGACGCCGCTTCGCACAGCTGGCGCCGATCGTCGCCGCCTACCGCAAGCTGGAATCGGCGCGCGGCGACCTGGAGACCGCCCGGGAACTGGCAACCTCCGATGAGTCGTTTGCCGCTGAGGTTGCCGAACTGGAAACGCGGGTGGCCGAACTGGACACCCAACTCACCGACATGCTTGCGCCGCGTGATCCGCACGATCCCGACGACATCGTGCTGGAGGTTAAGTCCGGTGAGGGCGGGGAGGAGTCGGCGCTGTTCGCCGCCGACCTGGCCCGGATGTACATCCGCTACGCCGAGCGCCGCGGCTGGACGGTGACGGTCCTAGACGAAACCACCTCAGACCTAGGCGGCTACAAAGACGCGACACTATCCATCGCGAGCAAGGGCGACTCGCCGGAGGGGGTTTGGTCGCGGATGAAGTTCGAAGGCGGCGTGCACCGGGTCCAGCGGGTGCCGGTGACCGAATCGCAGGGACGAGTGCACACCTCGGCGGCCGGGGTGCTGGTTTACCCCGAACCCGAGGAAATCGGCGAGGTGCAGATCGACGAGTCGGACCTGCGCATCGACGTCTACCGATCCTCCGGCAAGGGTGGGCAAGGCGTCAACACCACCGACTCCGCGGTGCGAATCACCCATCTACCCACCGGCATCGTCGTCACCTGCCAAAACGAGCGCTCCCAATTGCAGAACAAGACCCGCGCACTGCAGGTGCTTGCCGCGCGTCTGCAGGCGATGGTCGAGGAGCAGGCACTGGCAGACGCGTCCGCAGACCGGGCGAGCCAGATCCGCACCGTGGACCGCAGCGAACGCATCCGCACCTACAACTTTCCGGAAAACCGCATCACCGACCATCGGATCGGGTACAAGGCGCACAATCTCGATCAGGTTCTCGACGGTGACCTCGACGCGCTGTTCGACGCGCTGGCCGCCGCCGACCGGCAGGCGCGATTACAGCAAGCATGACCACGCAACTGCGACAGGCAATCGCTTGCGCGGCAGCGGTGCTCGCAGAGGCGGGCATAGGCTCGGCGCGCTATGACGCCGAGGAGTTGGCCGCGCACCTGGCCGGGGTTGAGCGCGGCCGGCTGCCATTGCTCGACCCGCCCGATGAGCAGTTCTTCGACCAGTACCGCGACTTGGTCAGTGCGCGTTCCCGACGGGTGCCGCTTCAGCATCTCACCGGGACAGTGGCATTCGGCCCGGTGACGTTGCAGGTTGGTCCCGGCGTGTTTATCCCGCGCCCCGAAACCGAGGCCATGCTGGAGTGGGCGTGCACGCAACAACTTGGGGCGGGGCCGGTAATCGTTGACCTCTGCACCGGATCCGGCGCGCTGGCGGTCGCGTTGGCTCGGCACTGGCCGCACGCGCGGGTGATCGCCGTCGACGACTCCGAGACCGCGGTTGACTACGCGCGTCGCAACGCCGCGGGCACCGCCGCCGAAGTCGTGCTTGCTGATGTCACAGCGCCGGGCCTGTTTCCTGATCTTGACGGTAAGGTCGACCTCCTGGTGGCCAACCCGCCCTATATCCCGGACTGTGCTTCACTGGAAACCGAAGTGGCTCAATATGATCCACCACACGCGGTGTTCGGGGGCCCAGATGGGATGGCGGTGATCGCCGCCGTGGTCGGCCACGCCGGACGGTTACTGCGCCCGGGTGGTCTGCTCGCCGTCGAGCACGACGACGCGGCATCGGCGCAAACCGTCGAAATAGTCTGTAACACAAGGTGTTTCGACGACATCGTGGCTCGACGAGATTTCGCGGGCCGACCGCGGTTCGTCACCGCCCGCAGGATGGGTGAACGATGACCGAGCTGTTCGACTGCCGCGACCCCAGTCAGCGCTCCCGCGGGATCGCGTCAGCGGTCAAGGCCGTCAAAAGCGGCAGGCTGGTGGTCATGCCAACCGACACCGTCTACGGCATCGGCGCCGACGCTTTCGACAGCTCCGCCGTGGCCGCGCTGTTGGCGGCCAAGGGGCGCGGGCGCGACATGCCGGTTGGTGTGCTGGTTGGTTCCTGGCAGACAATCGACGGACTGGCCCTCACCGTGCCGGAGGCCGCGCGGCAACTGATCCGCGCCTTCTGGCCCGGCGCGCTGAGCCTGGTGATCCAACACGCTCCGTCGCTGCAGTGGGATCTCGGCAATGCCCGCGGCACCGTGATGCTGCGAATGCCGTTGCACCCGGTGGCAATCGAGGTGCTACGCGAAGTCGGGCCGATGGCGGTGTCCAGCGCCAACATTTCCGGTCAACGGCCCGCGGTCGCCGTCGGCGACGCCCGGCGCCAACTCGGCGACCTTGTCGACGTCTACCTCGACGCGGGCCCCTCCGCCGAGCAGGCAGCCTCCACGATTGTGGACTTGACTGGCCCTAGCCCCCGCATCCTGCGCTCGGGACCGGTCAGCGCCGAGGCCATCGGTCGGGTCCTCGGCTTGGATCCTGCAAGTTTGACGGACTGACCCGTGCAGTACGGTCTCGGCGTGGTTAGCGATGCCGACAGCCTGGCCGCCGGCCTGCTGGCCCTATCTGACCGCGGCGCGGGAGTCCCGCTGCGCGAACTTGCGCTCGTCGGGCTGACCGCTGCGATCGTCACCTATTTCACGACCGGGCCGGTGCGGGTGCTGGCCACCCGATTCGGGGCGGTGGCCTATCCACGGGAACGCGACGTACACGTCACACCGACCCCCAGGATGGGTGGGCTTGCGATGTTCCTGGGCGTTGTCTCCGCGGTCTTTCTGGCATCCCAGCTTCCGGCCCTGACCCGAGGTTTCGTCTATTCCTCCGGCATGCCCGCGGTGGTGGTGGCCAGCGCGGTGATCATGGGCATCGGGCTGATCGACGACCGGTGGGGTCTGGACGCACTGACCAAGTTCGCCGGCCAGATCACCGCGGCCAGCGTGCTGGTCACCATGGGCGTGGCCTGGAGCGTGCTGTATATCCCGCTCGGCGGTGTCGGCACCATCGTGTTGGACCAAGTCTCCTCGATCCTGCTCACCCTGGCGCTGACCGTGTCGATCGTCAACGCCATGAACTTCGTCGACGGGCTCGACGGATTGGCCGCAGGCTTGGGCCTCATCACGGCGCTCGCGATCTGCATGTTCTCCGTCGGTTTGCTGCGCGACCACGGGGGAGACGTGTTGTTCTACCCGCCGGCGGTGATCTCGGTGGTACTCGCGGGGGCGTGTCTGGGTTTTCTGCCGCATAACTTTTACCCGGCCAAGATCTTCATGGGGGACTCCGGTTCGATGCTGATCGGCCTCATGTTGGCCGCCGCGTCGACGACTGCCGCGGGACCGATATCGCAGAACGCGTACGGCGCGCGTGACGTGTTCGCTTTGCTGTCCCCCTTCCTGCTAGTGGTTGCGGTGATGTTCGTGCCGATGCTCGACCTGCTGCTGGCGATCGTGCGGCGCACCCGCGCCGGCCGCAGCGCATTCAGTCCCGACAAGATGCACTTGCATCATCGCCTGTTGCAGATCGGCCATTCGCACCGTCGGGTAGTGCTGTTGATCTATCTATGGGTAGCCATCGTGGCGTTCGGCACCGCGAGCACGATTTTCTTCAACCCGCGCGACACCGGAGCAGTGATGCTGGCGGCGATCGCGATCGCGATTATCGCGACGTTGGTGCCCCTTCTCCGCCGTCGCGATGATGTCTACGACGAGGAGTAGTAGGACGGTGTTTGATGTGGTACGGTGCAGGTAGAACCCCGAATGAGCCTCGCGGGTTGCCGGCCCACCCGGCCGTCGGAGAGGTCTCCGAGCGCGCCGACGTACGACCGACATAGGGAGCTATCCCTTGGGTGATTCCAGCGCGATGACGGGACTCCGATACGCTCTACGGGCCGAGCAACGATCAGCCAGGCGACTCCCTTATACCCGGGATTGAGGTGCACCAGTGACGACACCAGCGCAAGACGCGCCGTTGGTGTTTCCCTCTGTTGCGTTCCGGCCGGTCCGTCTGCTTTTGATATGCCTCGCGCTGACTGCCGCCGCCCTCCCCATCGCTCACTGGCTCGGAAACCTGATGCTTGGCGTGTTCTTCGGCATTGGTCTGCTAATGGGTTTGCTCAACGCCGTCCTGGTGGCGCGTTCGGTGTCGGTGATCACCGCCAAGGCGCATCCGCTCAAAAAGAGCATGGCGCTGAATTCGGCGACCCGGCTGGCGTTCCTCACGGTGATCGGTCTGGCCATCGCGTTTGCCTTCCGCCCCGCCGGGCTAGGGGTGGTGTTTGGGCTGGCGCTATTTCAGCTGTTGCTTGTGGTATCGACCGCACTGCCGGTTTGGAACAAGCTGCGCACCGGAGCCACGCAGTCGGCTTCAGACGGCGAGCGCGCGGAAGGGACGGCACCCAGCGATGATTGAGACAATCCTGGCCGACGCCCAGATCGAAGTCGGCGAGCACACCACGGCCAAATGGTTCGGGCTGACCGTCAACACCGACACGGTGCTCTCGACCGTCATCGCCGCGATCATCGTGATTGCACTGGCGTTTTATCTGCGCGCCAAGGTCACCTCGACCGGCGTGCCCAGCGGAGTGCAGTTGTTCTTCGAGGCGATCACCATCCAGATGCGCAACCAGATCGAGAGCACGATCGGCATGCGGATCGCACCATTCGTGCTGCCACTGGCGGTCACCATCTTCGTGTTCATCCTGATTTCGAACTGGCTCGCGGTCCTGCCGCTGCAGGTCACTCAAAACGGGCACCCCACCGAGCTGCTCAAGCCGGCGGCAGCAGACATCAATTACGTGTTAGCGTTGGCGCTCTTCGTGTTTGTCTGCTACCACACGGCGGGAATCGCGCGACGCGGCATCCTGGGCCATCCGGTCAAACTCCTTAAAGGACATGTCGCGGCGCTGGCGCCGATCAACATGGTCGAGGAAGTCGCCAAGCCGATATCGCTGTCGCTGCGACTCTTCGGCAACATCTTTGCCGGCGGGATCATGGTGGCACTGATCGCGCTATTTCCGCCGTATATCTTGTGGGCGCCCAACGCCATCTGGAAGGCGTTTGACTTGTTCGTCGGGTTCATCCAGGCGTTTATCTTCGCGCTGTTGACGATCTTGTACTTCGCTCAGGCGATGGAGCTGGAAGAGGAGCACGGGTAAGGCAGCCACGAATGGCACACCGGGTCACTACTACGAGAGCCTGGTAGACGGCTACCAGACATCAAGGAGGATATGGAATGGCAGCGTTAGATCCACAAATCGCCGCTGGCGCTCTCATCGGCGGCGGATTGATCCTGGGCGGGGGTGCGGTCGGTGCCGCGATCGGTGACGGTGTCGCCGGTAACGCACTGATCTCAGGCATTGCTCGCCAGCCGGAAGCGCAGGGGCGGCTTTTCACCCCGTTCTTCATCACCGTTGGTCTGGTAGAGGCCATGTACTTCATCAACCTGGCCTTCATGGCGCTGTTCGTTTTCGCCACCCCGGTCAAGTAATCGGCTGAGATGGGGGATATGGGCGCCATCGTCCTGGCCGTGGGCCAGGCAGCCGGGGAGGGCGGCGGCAACAACTTCCTCGTCCCGAACGGCACTTTTTTCGTCGTGCTGATCATCTTCTTGATCGTGCTCGGCGTCATCGGCACTTTCGTCGTTCCGCCGATCATGAAGGTGCTGCGCGAGCGCGAATTCATGGTCGACAAGACATTGGCCGACAACAGGCGGTCGGATGAGCAATTCGCTGCCGCACGCGCCGACTATGAAAATGCGATGGCGCAGGCCCGGCTCGAGGCCTCGGCCATCCGCGATGGCGCTCGGGCCGAGGGCCGCAAGGTTTTAGAGGAGATGCGGGCGCGTGCCGAAGAAGAGGTGAACGCGACCCTGCAGAGTGCCGGCGAACAACTGAAGCGGGCAGGTGACGCCATCGCGGCGGATCTGCGTTCCCACGTGGAAACCATGTCGGCGACCTTGGCGAGCCGAATCCTCGGCGTCGACATCGCCTCGGCAGCGTCGGCGAGATCAGAGCGGTAAGCGGCAATGTCGACATTCATCGGGCAACTGGCCGGGTTCGCGGTGATCGTGTTCCTGCTATGGCGCTACGTCGTGCCGCCCGTGCGCAAGCTGATGACGGACCGGCAAAAGGCTGTCCAGCAGGAACTGGACGAGGCGGCGGAAGCGGCCAAGCGGCTGGAGGAAGCCAGCCAGGCGCACGCCAAAGCGCTCGAGGAGGCCAAGGCCGAGGCACAACGGATCATCGAAGAGGCCCGCGCCGACGCCGAGCGCATCGCCGAACAGCTGCGTGAACAGGCCGACGCCGAAGTCGAACGCATCAAAGTGCAAGGTGCCAAGCAGGTCGAGCTGTTGCGTGCTCAACTTGTGCGACAGCTTCGGCAGGACCTCGGGTATGAATCCGTGCAGCGGGCCGGCGAATTGGTGCGCGAGCATGTCGCTGATCCCGCGCGGCAATCCGCCACCGTCGATCGGTTCCTGGACGAGCTCGACGCCATGGCGCCATCAGAGACGGACGTCAAGTATCCGGTGTTGGCGAAGATGCGCTCGGCCAGCCGCCTGGCGCTGGGTAACCTGGTGCAGCGGTTCGACGAGGTAGCCGACCGCGTCGACGACCAGGGATTGTCGAATCTGGCCGACGATCTGGCGGCGGTGGTGCAGCTGCTGCACCGCGAAACGGTGGTAACTAGATATCTGACGGTGCCGGGCGAAGACGCCGGGCCCAGAATTCGGCTGATTGAGCAGCTGGTGGTCGACAAGGTCGGCGAGCCAGCACTTAAGGTGCTTCAGGCGGCGGTGACTGAGCACTGGTCTGCCAGTTCTGATTTGGTCGACGCCGTCGAACATCTAGCGCGGCAGGCATTGTTAGCGCGCGCCGAACGGGCCGGCCAAGTCGACGACGTGGAAGACCAGCTGTTCCGGTTCAGTCGGGTTTTGGCTGCGCAGCCGCGTCTTGCCCTGCTGCTCGGTGATTACGGCACGCCCGCCGACCGGCGGGTCGAGTTGCTGCGCAATGTGCTCGACCGGGCCGGGGGCGTCAACACGATCACGGCGGCTCTGCTGGCGCAGACGGTGCAACTGCTGCGCGGCAAACCGGCTGAGGAGGCGGTGCTCGAACTTGCCGAAGTGGCGGTAGCCCGTCGCGGCGAAATTGTGGCTCACGTCAGCGCCGCGGCCGAGCTCGGCGACGCCCAGAGGACCCGCCTCACCGCAATCTTGACCCGTATATACGGTCATCCCGTGACGGTCCAGATGCAGATCGAACCCAAACTGCTGGGCGGGCTGGCGATCTCTGTCGGCGACGAGGTGATCGACGGGACGCTCTTGTCTCGTCTCGCCGCCGCCGAGAACCAGCTCCCCGACTGATACGAACCAGCCATCACACCGAGCAGGAAGACGAAAAGCAATGGCCGAGTTGACAATCTCCCCGGACGACATCCAGGGCGCCATCGAGGAGTATGTGAGCTCCTTCACCTCCGAAACGGCCCGCGAGGAAGTCGGCACCGTCATCGACGCCGGGGACGGCATCGCGCATCTCGAGGGTTTGCCCTCGGTGATGACCCAAGAGCTGCTCGAGTTTCCCGGAGGCATCCTGGGCGTGGCGCTCAACCTCGACGAGCACAGCGTCGGCGCGGTGATCCTCGGTGAATTCGAGAAGATCGAGGAGGGCCAACAGGTCAAGCGCACCGGACAGGTGCTCTCCGTCCCGGTCGGTGACGGGTTTTTGGGCCGGGTGGTCAACCCGCTCGGCCAGCCGATCGACGCCCGCGGCGACATCCCCGCCGAAACCCGCCGGGCGTTGGAAATCCAGGCCCCGTCGGTGGTGCAACGTCAGGGTGTGAAAGAGCCGCTGCAGACCGGCATCAAGGCGATCGACTCAATGACCCCGATCGGCCGCGGCCAGCGGCAGCTGATCATCGGCGACCGCAAGACCGGTAAAACCGCGGTCTGCGTCGACACCATCCTCAACCAGCGTCAGAACTGGGAGAGCGGAGACGAGAAGCTGCAGGTCCGCTGCGTCTACGTGGCAATTGGGCAAAAGGGCACCACCATTGCCGCGGTGCGCCGGGCGCTCGAAGAGGGCGGCGCAATGGACTACACGACGATTGTCGCCGCGCCCGCATCGGATTCCGCTGGATTCAAATGGCTTGCGCCGTATACCGGTTCGGCGATCGGCCAGCACTGGATGTATCAGGGCAAGCATGTGCTGATCGTCTTCGACGACCTGTCCAAGCAGGCCGAGGCCTACCGCGCCATCTCGTTGCTGCTGCGTCGCCCGCCGGGCCGCGAGGCTTACCCCGGCGACGTCTTCTACCTGCACTCGCGGCTACTGGAACGGTGTGCCAAGCTGTCCGACGAACTCGGTGGCGGTTCGCTGACCGGGCTGCCGATCATCGAGACGAAGGCCAACGACATCTCCGCCTACATTCCGACCAACGTCATCTCGATCACCGACGGACAGTGCTTCCTGGAGACCGACCTGTTCAACCAGGGCGTGCGCCCGGCGATCAACGTCGGGGTATCGGTGTCGCGGGTAGGTGGCAACGCGCAGATCAAGGCGATGAAGGATGTCGCCGGGTCGTTGCGCCTAGACCTGTCGCAGTATCGCGAACTAGAGGCCTTCGCCGCCTTTGCCTCCGACCTGGACGCCACCTCGAAGGCGCAGCTGGAGCGGGGCGAGCGGCTGGTCGAGCTGCTGAAACAGCCGCAGTATCAGCCGATGCCGGTCGAGGAGCAGGTTGTCTCGATCTTCCTCGGAACCCAGGGCCACCTCGACTCGGTGCCGGTGGAAGACGTCAGACGCTTCGAAGCCGAATTCCTCGACCACGTCCGGGCTTCCGAGGAGGACATCCTCAAAGAGCTTCGCGAGTCCCAAAAGCTCACCGACGAGCTCAGTGACCGGCTCACCGAGGTCGTCAACCAATTCAAGAAGGGCTTCGCGACAACCAGCGGCGTCTCGGTGGTACCCGACGAGCACGTCGAGGCGCTCGACGAAGAGAAACTGGGCAAGGAAGCGGTCCAGGTCCACAAGCCCGCGCCGAAGAAGAAGAAGTAGCAAAAGTGGCTGCCACGCTTCGCGAGTTACGCGGACGGATTCGTTCTGCCGGGTCGATCAAGAAGATCACCAGGGCCCAAGAGCTGATCGCAACCTCGCGCATCACCAAGGCACAGGCCCGGCTTCAAGCGGCTCGGCCCTACGCCGCCGAGATCACCCGTATGCTCACCACTTTGGCCACCGAAGCTGCGCTGGATCACCCGTTGCTCGTCGAGCGCCCCGAACCCAAGCGGGCGGGTGTTCTGGTGGTGTCCTCTGATCGGGGCCTGTGCGGCGCATACAACGCCAGTGTGCTTCGTCGCGCAGAGGAACTCTTCTCGCTGCTCCGTGAAGAAGGCAAGGCCCCGGTGCTATACGTTGTCGGCCGTAAAGCGCTGAGTTACTACAGCTTCCGCAACTGGGACATTACCGAATCGTGGACGGGATTTTCCGAGCAGCCTAAGTACGAGAATGCCGTGGAAATCGCCTCGACGCTAGTCGAAACATTCATGGCCGGCACCGGCGAAGGTAGTGGGGGCCGCGAGGCTGACACTGAGGGTGTGGACGAGTTGCACATTGTTGCGACCGAATTCAAGTCGATGTTGTCGCAATCGGCTGAAGCGCGGCGGATCGCACCCATGGTCGTGGAGTACGTCGAAGAGCCGCCAACAGTGCGCACGCTCTACTCGTTCGAACCAGACGCGACAACACTATTCGAGTCATTGTTGCCGCGGTATCTGACCACCCGGGTCTACGCCGCGCTGCTCGAAGCCGCCGCCTCCGAGCTGGCGTCGCGGCAGCGGGCGATGAAATCAGCCACCGACAATGCCGACGATCTCATCAAAGCCCTGACGCTGGAAGCCAACCGCGAGCGGCAGGCCCAAATCACCCAGGAGATCAGCGAAATCGTCGGTGGCGCAAACGCATTGGCCGAGGCTGTCGGCAGGTAAGTCCCATAAGGAAGCGAAGACGACATGGCTACTACTACTGAGAAGTCCACCAACAGACAACGCCGCGATTCGGTGAGCAACGGCAAAGGTACGGACACCAACGGACGCGTGGTGCGGGTCACCGGGCCGGTGGTCGACGTAGAATTCCCGCGGGGTTCGGTGCCGGAGCTGTTCAACGCGCTGCACGTCGACGTCACGTTCGAGGCGCTCGCGAAAACCCTGACGCTGGAGGTTGCTCAACACCTCGGCGACAACCTGGTGCGCTGCATCTCTTTGCAGCCCACCGACGGGTTGGTGCGCGGCATCGAAGTGATCGACACCGGCAACTCGATCTCGGTCCCGGTCGGTGAGGGCGTCAAGGGTCACGTGTTCAACGTGATCGGTAATTGCCTCGACGACCCGGGCTACGGAAAAGACTTCGAGCGCTGGTCGATTCACCGCAAACCGCCGTCGTTCGAGCAACTGGAACCGCGCACCGAGATGTTAGAGACCGGGCTGAAGGTCGTAGATTTGCTCACCCCGTATGTGCGTGGCGGAAAGATCGCGCTGTTCGGTGGCGCCGGCGTGGGTAAGACGGTGCTGATCCAGGAGATGATCCAGCGTATCGCTCGCAATTTCGGCGGTACCTCGGTGTTCGCGGGCGTGGGTGAGCGCACCCGTGAGGGCAATGACCTGTGGGTTGAGCTTCGCGAAGCCGACGTGCTCAAGGACACCGCGCTGGTGTTCGGCCAGATGGACGAGCCGCCTGGTTGCCGCATGCGGGTTGGGCTGTCGGCGCTGACGATGGCCGAGTGGTTCCGCGACGTGCAGGGCCAGGACGTGCTGTTGTTCATCGACAACATTTTCCGGTTCACTCAGGCCGGCTCCGAGGTGTCGACGCTGCTCGGCCGAATGCCGTCCGCGGTGGGGTATCAGCCCACCCTGGCCGACGAGATGGGCGAGCTGCAGGAGCGCATTACCTCGACGCGGGGCCGGTCGATCACGTCGATGCAAGCAGTCTACGTGCCCGCCGACGACTACACCGACCCGGCGCCGGCGACCACCTTCGCGCATCTGGACGCCACCACCGAGCTGTCTCGGGCGGTGTTCTCCAAGGGCATCTTCCCTGCGGTGGACCCGCTGGCGTCCAGCTCGACGATCCTTGACCCGGGTGTCGTCGGTGACGAACACTACCGGGTGGCACAGGAAGTGATCCGGATCCTACAGCGCTACAAGGATCTTCAGGACATCATCGCGATCCTTGGCATAGACGAGTTGTCCGAGGAGGACAAGCAGCTGGTGCAGCGCGCGCGGCGGATCGAGCGTTTCTTGTCGCAGAACATGATGGCAGCTGAGCAGTTCACAGGTGTGCCCGGCTCGACCGTGCCGGTCAAGGAAACTATCGAGGCGTTCGACCGGTTGTGCAAAGGCGAATTCGACCATGTGCCAGAGCAGGCGTTCTTCTTGATCGGTGGCCTTGACGACTTGGCCAAGAAGGCAGAGGAATTCGGCGCCAAGCTCGAGGGCGGCGGCCACAAGTCCAAGAAGGATAGAGGCGGCGACAAATCGGGCGGTGCCGACCAGGCCGACAACACCGACAAATCGGACGAAGACGAGTAGGCAGCGATGTGCGAACCCGCCAACAGCATCGACTTGCCTCACCGAAAGGTGATGTGACGTGGCCGAAATGGACGTCGATATCGTTGACGTCGACCGGAAGATGTGGTCGGGCAAGGCAACATTCATCTTTACTCGCACCACCGTCGGCGAGATCGGGATTATGCCGAGGCATATCCCGTTGGTGGCCCAGCTGGTCGAGGATGCGATGGTCCGCGTCGAACGCGAGGGCGAAGAGGATCTGCGCATCGCGACGCACGGCGGGTTCTTGTCGGTGACCGAGGACGGTGTCACCATCCTCGCCGAATCTGCCGAGTTCGCATCAGAGATCGACGAGGCGACCGCCCGGCATGATGCCCAGTCCGGCGATCCGCGGATCGCCGCACAGGGCCGAGCCAGGTTGCGCGCCTTGGGCGTTCTGGACTAGCGGGCGCGGCGATGAGCGCGCCCATGATACTCATGGTCGCGCTGGTTTTTGTGCTATTTCTGGCCGTCGTTGCGCTTAGCTACCGGCTCTGGAAACTCCGGCAGGGCGGGACCGCGGCGATCTTGCGCGACACGCCGGCCATCGGAGGTCAGGGCTGGCGGCACGGCGTGGTCCGCTACCGCGGTGGTGAAGCTGTGTTCTACCGGTTGTCCAGTGTGCGCTGGTGGCCCGATCGCCGGCTCAGCAGACGGGGCATCGAAATTGTCTCGCGCCGTTCACCACGCGGCGACGAGTTCGACATCATGACCGACGAGATCGTTGTGCTGGAATTACACGACGCCACACAGGATCGCAGGTGGGGTTACGAAATCGCGCTGGACCGTGGTGCTTTGACCGCGTTCCTGTCATGGTTAGAGTCCCGGCCGTCACCGCGTGCGCGCCGCCGCGCTGTGTGAAATCGCCGAATCTCAGCCGCGCCTTCAGTTCTCGGGCTGCCCCGCTTGCCCACCGCCTGGCTGCCAAAGTACGTCGCCATCGGGGTTGGCCAACCTCGACAGTATGAACAGCAAGTCTGAGAGCCTATTTAGATACTTTGCCGGCAGCGCGCTGACCCCTGAGGGATAAGCATCCACCGCTGCCCACGCCGAACGCTCGGCGCGGCGCACCACAGTGCGCGCAACGTGCAGGAGCGCGGACAGCGGTGAACCCCCGGGCAGCACAAAGGAATTCAACGCTGGCAGATCCGCATTGTACTGGTCGCACCACTTCTCCAGCCGGTCGATGTAGGGCTGGGTGATGCGCAGCGGCGGATGCTCGGGGTTTTCCACGACGGGAGTCGAGAGGTCCGCCCCGGCATCGAACAGGTCGTTTTGGATTTGCCGGAGCACGTCAGCGATTTGCGCGTCTGGCCGGCCCAGTGCGATGGCGACACCGATTGCCGCGTTCGCTTCGTCGCAGTCGGCATATGCCACCAGTCGGAGATCGTTCTTCGAGACCCGCGAGAAGTCACTCAAACCGGTAGTCCCGTCGTCGCCGGTACGGGTATAGATGCGGGTGAGGTGAACGGCCATACCTCAAACCTACTGGGCTGACTGACAGGCGGGTACCGCCTCACTAAACTAGCCCGAGTGGGCGAGCGTTTCGTGGTGACCGGCGGGAACCGGTTATCGGGCGAAGTTGCTGTCGGGGGCGCCAAGAATAGCGTGCTTAAGCTGATGGCTGCCGCGCTGTTGGCCGAAGGCACCAGCACGATCACCAACTGTCCAGACATCCTCGACGTCCCATTGATGGCCGAGGTGCTTCGGGGCCTGGGCGCGACGGTGGAACTGTCAGGTTCGACCGTGCGGATCACCTCCCCCGACGAGCTCAAATACGACGCGGATTTCGCAGCGGTACGGCAGTTTCGGGCCTCGGTGTGTGTGTTGGGGCCACTAGTCGGCAGGTGCAAGCGCGCCAAGGTCGCCCTTCCGGGTGGTGATGCCATCGGCTCGCGGCCCCTAGACATGCACCAAGCGGGTCTGCGACAGCTGGGAGCGGACTGCAATATCGAGCACGGCTGTGTCGTCGCTCAAGCAGAAACGTTGCGCGGCGCGGAGATTCAGCTGGAGTTTCCGTCGGTGGGCGCTACCGAGAACATCCTGATGGCCGCGGTGCTGGCCGAGGGTGTTACCACCATCCACAACGCGGCGCGCGAACCCGACGTGGTCGACCTGTGCACGATGTTGAATCAGATGGGCGCGCAGGTGGAGGGCGCAGGCTCGCCGACGATGAAGATCACAGGGGTGCCGCGGCTCTACCCCACCGAGCACCGGGTGATCGGTGACCGCATCGTCGCCGCCACCTGGGGGATCGCGGCGGCCATGACCCGCGGCGATATCACGGTCACCGGTGTCGACCCCGCTCATCTGCAGGTGGTGCTGCACAAGTTGCATGACGCCGGCGCCACCATCACGCAGACCGACGACAGCTTCCGGGTTGTGCAGTACGAGCGTCCGAAGGCTGTCAATGTCGCGACGCTGCCGTTCCCGGGGTTTCCGACCGATCTGCAGCCGATGGCGATCGCGCTGGCCTCGATCGCCGACGGGACGTCGATGATCACCGAGAACGTGTTTGAAGCGCGGTTCCGCTTCGTCGAGGAGATGATCCGACTCGGTGCCGACGCCCGCACGGACGGGCACCATGCCGTGGTGCGGGGTCTGCCGCAACTCTCCAGTGCGCCGGTGTGGTGTTCGGACATCCGTGCCGGGGCCGGGCTGGTGCTGGCCGGACTGGTGGCTGACGGCGACACCGAGGTCCACGACGTCTTCCACATCGACCGGGGCTATCCGTTGTTCGTGGAAAACCTTGTTAGTCTCGGCGCCGAGATCGAACGCGTAGAATAGCGACCAGTTGGAGAACCGCGTCTCTCCAGAAACGGAGCGACGCAAAAGGAGTTGACGCTTACCCTGCGACGGAGTATAGTCACAGGGTTGCCTGTTGGTGGGTGTTGTTTGAGAACTCAATAGTGTGTTGGTGGTTTTGTTTGTTGTTTTTGCCGTGCCCTGATGTTCCTCGTGTCGGGGTGTGGTGTTTTGTTTGTCGGGGTTTTCTCTGAATGGTTTTGTTTGGAGAGTTTGATCCTGGCTCAGGACGAACGCTGGCGGCGTGCTTAACACATGCAAGTCGAACGGAAAGGCCCCTTTTTTGGGGTGCTCGAGTGGCGAACGGGTGAGTAACACGTGGGTGACCTGCCCTGCACTTCGGGATAAGCCTGGGAAACTGGGTCTAATACCGGATAGGACCATTCTGCGCATGTGGGGTGGTGGAAAGTGTTTGGTAGCGGTGTGGGATGGGCCCGCGGCCTATCAGCTTGTTGGTGGGGTGATGGCCTACCAAGGCGACGACGGGTAGCCGGCCTGAGAGGGTGTCCGGCCACACTGGGACTGAGATACGGCCCAGACTCCTACGGGAGGCAGCAGTGGGGAATATTGCACAATGGGCGCAAGCCTGATGCAGCGACGCCGCGTGGGGGATGACGGCCTTCGGGTTGTAAACCCCTTTCAGCCTCGACGAAGCTGCGGGTTTTCTCGTGGTGACGGTAGGGGCAGAAGAAGCACCGGCCAACTACGTGCCAGCAGCCGCGGTAATACGTAGGGTGCAAGCGTTGTCCGGAATTACTGGGCGTAAAGAGCTCGTAGGCGGCTTGTCGCGTTGTTCGTGGAATGCCACAGCTTAACTGTGGGCGTGCGGGCGATACGGGCAGGCTGGAGTGCTGCAGGGGAGACTGGAATTCCTGGTGTAGCGGTGGAATGCGCAGATATCAGGAGGAACACCGGTGGCGAAGGCGGGTCTCTGGGCAGTAACTGACGCTGAGGAGCGAAAGCGTGGGGAGCGAACAGGATTAGATACCCTGGTAGTCCACGCCGTAAACGGTGGGTACTAGGTGTGGGTTCTTTCCTGAAGGATCCGTGCCGTAGCTAACGCATTAAGTACCCCGCCTGGGGAGTACGGCCGCAAGGCTAAAACTCAAAGGAATTGACGGGGGCCCGCACAAGCGGCGGAGCATGTGGATTAATTCGATGCAACGCGAAGAACCTTACCTGGGTTTGACATGCACAGGACGGTCGAGATACGGCTTCCCTTGTGGCCTGTGTGCAGGTGGTGCATGGCTGTCGTCAGCTCGTGTCGTGAGATGTTGGGTTAAGTCCCGCAACGAGCGCAACCCTTGTCCCATGTTGCCAGCACGTGATGGTGGGGACTCATGGGAGACTGCCGGGGTCAACTCGGAGGAAGGTGGGGATGACGTCAAGTCATCATGCCCCTTATGTCCAGGGCTTCACACATGCTACAATGGCCGGTACAAAGGGCTGCGATGCCGTGAGGTTAAGCGAATCCTTGGAAAGCCGGTCTCAGTTCGGATCGGGGTCTGCAACTCGACCCCGTGAAGTCGGAGTCGCTAGTAATCGCAGATCAGCAATGCTGCGGTGAATACGTTCCCGGGCCTTGTACACACCGCCCGTCACGTCATGAAAGTCGGTAACACCCGAAGCCGCTGGCCTAACCCCGTTTGGGGAGGGAGGCGTCGAAGGTGGGATCGGCGATTGGGACGAAGTCGTAACAAGGTAGCCGTACCGGAAGGTGCGGCTGGATCACCTCCTTTCTAGGGAGCACCGTAAACGCATCCCGCGTGGGGTGTGGGTTCGGCGTGTTGTGGCGTCGGGCCGAGGTGTTGGGCAGCAGGCAGTAACCGCCGGCACACTGTTGGGTTTTGAGGCAACACCCGTGGTGGTGTTGTGCTCCGCGTGGTGGCGGGGTGTGGTGTTTGAGTGTTGGATAGTGGTTGCGAGCATCTGGCAAAGACTGTGGTAAGCGGTTTTTGTTGAGTGTTTTCTGGTGTTTGTAAGTGTGTAAGGGCGCATGGTGGATGCCTTGGCATTGGGCGCCGATGAAGGACGTGGGAGGCTGCGATAAGCCTCGGGGAGCTGCCAACCGAGCGTGGATCCGAGGGTGTCCGAATGGGGTAACCCGGCACGAGTGATGTCGTGTCACCCGCATCTGAATGGATAGGGTGCGGGGGGGAACGCGGGGAAGTGAAACATCTCAGTACCCGTAGGAGAAGAAAACAACCGTGATTCCGTTAGTAGTGGCGAGCGAACGCGGAGGATGGCTAAACCGCGCGCATGGGATACCCGGCGGGGGTTGTGTGTGCGGGGTGGTGGGGCGTTTCGTCTCGGGTCCGCCGGCCGGGCGGGAGTGAGAAACCGTGGTGTTAGCCGAAGTGGCCTGGGATGGTCTGCCGTAGACGGTGAGAGCCCGGTAGGCGAAAACATTACGGCTCCCGAGGAGGCGTTCCCGAGTAGCAGCGGGCCCGTGGAATCTGCTGTGAATCGGCCGGGACCACCCGGTAAGCCTAAATACGTCCCAATGACCGATAGCGGAAAAGTACCGTGAGGGAATGGTGAAAAGTACCCCGGGAGGGGAGTGAAAGAGTACCTGAAACCGTGTGCCTACAATCCGTCAAAGCCCCCGGGTGGGGTGATGGCGTGCCTTTTGAAGAATGAGCCTGCGAGTCACTGGCATGTCGCGAGGTTAACCCGGGTGGGGTAGCCGCAGCGAAAGCGAGTCTGAATAGGGCGTAGCACGTGTTGAGCGTGTGTAGTGGCATGTTGTGGACCCGAAGCGGGGTGATCTACCCATGGCCAGGGTGAAGCGCGGGTAAGACCGCGTGGAGGCCCGAACCCACTTAGGTTGAAGACTGAGGGGATGAGCTGTGGGTAGGGGTGAAAGGCCAATCAAACTCCGTGATAGCTGGTTCTCCCCGAAATGCATTTAGGTGCAGCGTCGCATGGTTCACACCGGAGGTAGAGCTACTGGATGGCCGATGGGCCCGACTAGGTTACTGACGTCAGCCAAACTCCGAATGCCGGTGTGGTTAGTGTGGCAGTGAGACGGCGGGGATAAGCTTCGCGCGTCGAAAGGGAAACAGCCCAGATCGCCGGCTAAGGCCCCTAAGGGTGTGCTAAGTGGGAAAGGATGTGCAGTCGCGAAGACAACCAGGAGGTTGGCTTAGAAGCAGCCATCCTTGAAAGAGTGCGTAATAGCTCACTGGTCAAGTGGTTGTGCGCCGATAATGTAGCGGGGCTCAAGCACACCGCCGAAGCCGCGGCAACACGTAGGTGTTGGGTAGGGGAGCGTTCCCTCATCGGGGAAGCAGCAGAGTGATCTGTTGTGGAGGTGGGGGAAGTGAGAATGCAGGCATGAGTAGCGTCAAGGCAAGTGAGAACCTTGCCCGCCGGAAGACCAAGGGTTCCTGGGCCAGGCCAGTCCGCCCAGGGTGAGTCGGGACCTAAGGCGAGGCCGACAGGCGTAGTCGATGGACAACGGGTTGATATTCCCGTACCCGTGGGTGCGCGCCCATACCGAATCGGATCTGCTAACCACCCAAACGGTGGGTGATCACGCCCTTTCGGGGGTGTGGGCCCGCCCGCTGCGTGGGGCCCGGTCCGCTAGTAGGTAAGCGAGGGGGTGACGCAGAAAGGTAGCCGTACCAGTCAGTGGTGATACTGGGGCAAGCCCGTAGGGAGTCGGATAGGCAAATCCGTCCGGCGTGAAATCCTGAGAGGTGATGCATAACCGGTTGAGGTGAATTCGGTGATCCTCTGCTGCCAAGAAAAGCCTCTAGCGAGTGCACGCACGGCCCGTACCCCAAACCGACACAGGTGGTCAGGTAGAGAATACCGAGGCGTACGAGTTAACTATGGTTAAGGAACTCGGCAAAATGCCCCCGTAACTTCGGGAGAAGGGGGACCGGAATACCGTCAAGGCCCCCGCGGCCGGCAGCGGGATCCGGTGGCACAAACCAGGGAGAAGCGACTGTTTACTAAAAACACAGGTCCGTGCGAAGTCGCAAGACGAGGTATACGGACTGACGCCTGCCCGGTGCTGGAAGGTTAAGAGGACCCGTCAACCCCGGTTTTCGGGGTGAAGCGGAGAATTTAAGCCCCAGTAAACGGCGGTGGTAACTATAACCATCCTAAGGTAGCGAAATTCCTTGTCGGGTAAGTTCCGACCTGCACGAATGGCGTAACGACTTCTCCACTGTCTCAACCATAGACTCGGCGAAATTGCACTACGAGTAAAGATGCTCGTTACGCGCGGCAGGACGAAAAGACCCCGGGACCTTCACTACAACTTGGTATTGGAGTCCGGTGCGGCTTGTGTAGGATAGGTGGGAGACTAAGAAGCCCGCACGCCAGTGCGGGTGGAGTCGTCGTTGAAATACCACTCTGGCCGTATTGGGTTTCTAACCTCGAACCCTGAACCGGGTTCAGGGACAGTGCCTGGCGGGTAGTTTAACTGGGGCGGTTGCCTCCCAAACGGTAACGGAGGCGCCCAAAGGTTCCCTCAACCTGGACGGCAATCAGGTGGCGAGTGCAAGTGCACAAGGGAGCTTGACTGCAAGACCCACACGTCAAGCAGGGACGAAAGTCGGGACTAGTGATCCGGCACCCCGAGTGGAAGGGGTGTCGCTCAACGGATAAAAGGTACCCCGGGGATAACAGGCTGATCTTCCCCAAGAGTCCATATCGACGGGATGGTTTGGCACCTCGATGTCGGCTCGTCGCATCCTGGGGCTGGAGCAGGTCCCAAGGGTTGGGCTGTTCGCCCATTAAAGCGGCACGCGAGCTGGGTTTAGAACGTCGTGAGACAGTTCGGTCTCTATCCGCCGCGCGCGCCAGAAGCCTGAGGAAACCTGTCCCTAGTACGAGAGGACCGGGACGGACGAACCTCTGGTGCACCAGTTGTCCCGCCAGGGGCACCGCTGGATAGCCACGTTCGGCAAGGATAACCGCTGAAAGCATCTAAGCGGGAAACCCCTTCCAAGACCAGGCTTCTCACCCATCAAGTGGGATAAGGCCCCCCGCAGAACACGGGATCAATAGACCAGACCTAGACACCCCGCAAGGGGCGAAGGCCACTGGCACTAACCGGCCGAAAACTTACCCACACCAAGCAACCACACACCACACCACACCACACCCCCCACCACCCACCAACAAAAAACTCCACAAAGTTACGGCGGTCCATAGCGGCTGGGAAACGCCCGGACCCATCCCGAACCCGGAAGCTAAGCCAGCCAGCGCCGATGATACTACCCACCCCGGGTGGAAAAGTAGGACACCGCCGAACACACAAAAAAGCACCCCCACACCAGGGGTGCTTTTTCAATTTGGTGTATTTAGTCGAATAACGTTGGATTAAGCGTTGTCCGGCCCTTTTCCAATTCGAGCAAAGCCCTTTTCCGGTCGAGTCCGCCGCCGTATCCGGTAAGGCTGCCGCTGGCGCCGATTACCCGGTGGCACGGCACGATAATTGCGATAGGGTTTCTTCCATTAGCAAATCCGACAGCTCGGGCTGCGCCCGGCGCACCAATTTGCTCGGCGATTTCTCCGTGTGACCTGGTTTCGCCGTATGGGATCGTCAGCAGTGCCTCCCATACTTGCCGCTGAAACTGTGAGCCCCGCAGTTCGAGTTGGAGGTCAAATGTGGTGCGCTGGCCGGCGAAGCACGCTTCTAGCTGCTCGACTGAACCGTCCCGGGTTTCGTGCACACCTTCTTTTGAGGGAAGGATGGCACGATGCCGAGCAAGTACGATGAGAACACCAAGGCCAAGGCGGTGCGGCTGGTCCGAGAGCATCGCGATGACTACGAGACCGAGTGGGCGGCGATGCGCGCGATCTCGGCGCGGTTGGGGATGAGCGCGGAGACGCTGCGCAAATGGGTGCGCCAGGCCGAGGTGGACGACGGTGAGGCTGCGGGTGTGCCGACTGAGACCGCACGCGAGCTGCGGGAGCTGCGCCGCAAAACCAAGGAACTTGAGCAAACGATCGAAATACTAAAGGCCGCAACAACTTTCTTCGCGCGGGAGTGCGACCCGCTACACCGCTGATCTGCGAGTTCATCGACGAACACAAGGACCGGTTCGGGGTCGTACCGATGTGCCGCGCCCTGGGTGTCCAGGGCGTGGCGATCGCCCCACGCACCTACTGGGCACACCGGTCGTCGGCGCCGTCAAAACGGGCCCTGTGGGACACCACGATCACCGAGATCCTCGCCGGCGTCTATGAGCCTGACGAGCACGGCAAACGCCCACCGGAGTGCCTGTACGGCAGCCTGAAGATGTGGGCGCACCTGCAGCGCCAGGGCATCCCGGTGGCGCGCTGCACGGTCGAACGGATCATGCGCAAGCACGGCTGGCGCGGGGCCACGCGCGCCCGGACGATACGCACTACCGAGCGCGATCCGGCCGCCGCGAGAGCGCCGGACCTGGTGCGGCGGCGCTTCCATGCATCGCGGCCCAACGAGCTGGACGTGGCGGACTTCACCTACGTGCCGCTCGATGGCGGCGGGTTCGGCTACACCGCATTCGTAATCGACGCCTATGCCGGGCTGATCGCGGGCTGGGAGTGCTCGTTGACGAAGAACACCGCCTTCGTCGAGCGGGCGATCCGCCAAGCCACGGCATACCGGGCGCGGCAGGGACATCCGCTCACCGGTGACACGATTCATCACAGCGATGCCGGATCACAATACACCGCAACACATTTCACTGAGACACTGATGCTGGCCGGACTCGTCCCGTCGATCGGGACTGTCGGGGACGCCCTCGATAACGCGTTGGCCGAAACCACGATCGGGCTCTACAAAACCGAGTGCGTGCGCGCGGGCTCCCCGTTCCGCACCGGACCGATCCGCACCCTCGCCGACCTGGAGAACATCACCTCGGCGTGGGTGCACTGGTATAACACCGCCAGGCTCATGCACCGCCTTGGCCGCCGCCCGCCAGCCGAAGCCGAGGCCGAGTACTACGCCCGGCTGCAAGCCGGCGACCCCATCAGCAGTCCGTAGGCTCGGGTCGCGACGGGGGTGTCACCCAACACCGATGGCAGACTCGGGACTTGTGGCGGAGTTGTTGATCGCGGTCAACCCGGATGAAGACTCCAGGCTGCCGTTGTTGCTGAGGGTCCCGCTCGGTGGCGGTGACCTGCTGTTCCGCACGTCGGGAACCTGGCCGCGGGAAAAAGCTTTGTTCGCCTACCCGGTACCGCTGGACGAGTGGCCCGACGATCCGGTAATCGTCGAACGAGTGCGGTTGCGGTCGTGTCGTCGGCGCGGCGCAGCGATCGACGTGATCGCCGACCGGTCCCGGCACAACCGCTCCCAGCTCGTGTTCACCCAGGCTCGGGGCCGCGACGTGGTGTTTTGGCAGTCGCCGCGCACCCGCAAACAGGCACGCCCGAACGTGCGCACCCCGACCGCCCGCGCGCACGGCATCGAGGAGCTGCAGATCGTGGTCGACAGCCACGAGCAGTACGCCTACCGGTTCGCAACCCAGCAGGTCACCACGGTCAAGCGGGCGCTGCCGTGCGGGGACTACGGAATCGTCGTTGATGGTCAGCTTGTCGCCAGCGTGGAACGCAAGTCACTGGTCGATCTGGTAGCCAGCCTCACCGGCGGCAAGCTGCGCTACCAGGTCGGCGACCTAGCCGCGCTCCCGCGCGCGGCGGTGGTCATCGAGGATCGCTACTCGCAGCTGTTCAAGCTTGACCGCATCCGGCCCGCGGTGGTCGCCGACGGGCTCGCCGAGTTGCAGATCCGCTGGCCGAACGTGCCCGTCGTGTTCTGCGAGACCCGCCAGCTCGCCGAGGAATACACCTACCGGTTCCTCGCCGCCGCCAACGCCTGGGCGACCACCGAACACGCTGCCATGCAACGTATCTCACCGATCAGAGTCGACATCGCCCACCTCGACCAGGCACCCGCAGCGCCGACGCCATCCACCGCCGAAGTCCGCGCCTGGGCTCGCGGCACCGGCTTACCGGTACCCGACCGCGGCCGGCTCCGCCCCGAGATCTGGACTGCTTGGTACGACACCAACTCGTCGAACCGAACCTAGCGTCTACGGCCGCGTACTACGCTCACCACCAGATCAGGAAGCACACCGGTCACACGAAACGAGGTGTGCATCAAACCCGGGATGGTTCACGACCGCGTCCGGAAACGCCCGGCCATCGGATACCCACTCGGCGCGGCTGGGCTCCGCAGTTTGATCGACCATGCGTAGATGGGTCAGGACTGGCCCGCGACCGGCCAATGTCAGCGGACCAATCGGACTGT
The DNA here is from genome assembly GCF_009936235.1 of Mycobacterium xenopi. NCBI lineage: Bacteria > Bacillati > Actinomycetota > Actinomycetes > Mycobacteriales > Mycobacteriaceae > Mycobacterium > Mycobacterium xenopi. The sequence goes on from NZ_AP022314.1 coordinate 1,672,889, forward strand.
CGACGGTGCGGTAAAGAATCACGCTGTCTCCTGTGCCGGCCAGCGGTGTACTGGGTGGTCGAGCGCGGTCCACAGATGCTGAGTGGCGTAGGACCGCCATGGTCGCCAACGCTGGCTTCGCGCGGTCAGCATCCGTCGATCCCTGGGCAGGCCAGCCAGCCTGTTGAGCTGCCAGGCGTAGACCGAGGTCCCCGAGGGGCAAGGCATCCGGATCGCCGAGGCCGCGCATCGCGATCACTTCCGCGCTCCCGGGGCCAATTCCCGGCAACGCCAATAACTGTCGGCGCGGGCGTTCCCAGTCGCAGTGCCAGCGTCCAAGACCACGCTGCCGTCCCTGAGCCCAGCAACGAGTGCGGCCAGGCTCCGTCGGCCGCGCTCTTGGGACCGCCAGATGCGCCGAATCGATTTCGCCAAGCCGGTCGACGGACGGAAAGAGATGCGTCAGGCTACCGTGCGCGTCGTGAATCGGTTGCCCATAAGCCGCGACCAGCCTGGCCGCGTGGGTCCGCGCCGCGTGGGTCGACACCTGTTGGCCCAAAACGACGCGCACTGCCAGCTCAGCCTCGTCGATGGTGCGCGGGATCCGCTGCCCGGGTGCCTTGGCTACCAGCGGGCCCAAACTGGGATCCCGCTCCAGCACTTCGATTACCGCTTCGGGGTCCGCATCGAGGTCCAACAGCCGGCGGCAACGGGCGATCGCGGTTGCCAAGTCGCGGAGGTCGTCGACCAGCAGCAGGCAACGGACATGGTCGGGGGCCGGGGTGAGGCTAACGAGGCCATTGCCGTTTGGCAGCCGCAGTGTACGCCGGTACGCGCCATCGTGGACCTCCTCACAACCGGGCACAGCGGTGGTGGCCAGATGCCCCAAAATTCCCTCATAGGCGAACGGCGTGCGGACCGCCAGGCGCAGCGACACGCTTCCGGCGAAGCCGGTCTTACTGGTGAACCGGGCCGCTGCGCGGTTGCGCACTGCCGTCGGGGTGGTGCCGCAAACGGAGTGGATGGTGTCGTTGAACTGGCGGATGCTCGAAAACCCCGCCGCAAACGCGACGTCGCTAAGCGCGAGCGCCGTGGTCTTGATGAGTATCCGGGGGGTCTGCGTTCGCTGGGCACGGGCCAAAGCGAGTGGGCCAGCACCGACTTCGGCCTGCAGCAGCCTCTTCAGTTGGCGTGTGGTGTACCCCACCCGCCGGGCTAGACCTGCGACGCCCTCACGATCTACAGTGCCGTCACCTATCAGGCGCATGGCGCGGGCGACGACGTCGCCGCGCACATTCCACTCCGGAGAACCCGGGGAGGCGTCGGGACGGCATCGTTTGCATGCCCGGAAACCGTCCCGTTGCGCGGCCGCGGCTGTGGGATGGAACCGCAGGTTGCAGGCGAATGGTGTACGAGCAGGGCAACTGGGCCGGCAATATATCCCGGTGGTCAACACCGCGGTGACAAACCAACTGTCGAACCGGGCATTTCTGGATTGGACGGCCCGATAGCAGCGGTCGAAATCTTCGTGCACGCTTGACACGATTACACCTGACCACCGACACCACTGGCGGAAATACGACATCGTCGTCGGACCAGACCCGGAGCCGCCCTATACCGGAGCGGCCAGGCGGGTGGGCTGGTCGTGGCCACGCAACGTCACGGTCTCGCCCAAAGACCAATGCGCACGCTCTTTTTCGCTCGCGGCATCGACCGTCTCCGACGACGCCAGTAACCGGGTGGGCTGAGACTTCGCCAGTTCGCAGAGCCGGGCCGCTTCGTTGACCGGTTCGCCGATCACCGTGTATTCAAACCGCTCCTTCGCGCCGACGTTGCCGGCGACGACCTGTCCGGCCGCCACCCCGATCCCCGCCTGGCACTCGGGGACCTCGCGCTCCAACCGATCCGCGATGGCCCGCGCGGCGGCCAGGGCTTCGTCCTCTGGACACTCCAACCGGTTCGGCGCACCGAAAACGGCCAGCACAGCGTCACCCTCGAACTTGTTCACCAGTCCACGATGACGGTCGACCTCGTCGACGATCACTGCGAAAAACCGGTTGAGCAACTGGACGACCTCAGTGGCTGGTCGGCTCGTCACTAGCTGCGTTGAGCCGACAATATCGACGAAAACGACTGCGACATGGCGCTCTTCGCCACCTAGCTTGGGTCGCTCTCGTTCTGCGGCCGCCGCCACCTCCCGACCGACATGGCGTCCGAAGATGTCGCGGAGGCGTTCTCTTTCCCGCAACCCGTTGACCATCGCATTGAAGCCGCTCTGCAGCTCCCCGAGCTCGGTGCCGTCGAACACCACCAGCTCCCCGCGCAGATCCCCCTGTTCGACACGCTTCAGCGCGGCACGCACAACTCGAACCGGTGTTGCGATCAGCCAGGACAGGATCCACATCAACAGGAATCCGAATATCAGTGTTGCCGCCGCCAGCATCAGCACCGCAACTCCGAACTGGGTCTCGGTTAAATTCCGAAGCGTCAGCGCGAAGAACGCGGTGAGCGCGATGCCGATCACCGGCAACCCTGAGCCGAGCATCCAGACCACCATGGTGCGGCCCATGATTCCGTGCGCCAACCGCCGTGGCGGCGGTCCTGCCTGCAGCGCCTGGGCGGCCACCGGGCGCAGGGCGAATTCGGTGAACAGATAGCAGGCGGTGGAGACCATAACGCCGCAGAAGCTGCCCGAGAACAAGATTTTCGGGATGAACATCGTGTTGGCTAGCCCGTAGAGGACGGTCATCAGTGCCGTCCCCAACCCCCACAAAATAAGGCTGATGACCGCCACGCGCGCGGGGGCCACAAACGTGTTGCGCTCGTCGGCCGGGGTGGGCTCGCGTTCCTCGATCGCCCACCGCAGCATGGTCACGGTTCGCCGGGTGATCCAAAAGGTGCCCACCAGCACGGCGATCACGATGTAGCCGGGCGCCACCGCGAAGGTGACCCACCGCGGCGCCTCGGTGAACAGGCTGGGTACGGGAATAGCGACCGTGACTATGAGTAGGTCGACACCGATTCCGACCAGGCTGACCACCAGGATGAAGACGGTCAGAATGATCTGAATCCGCACCCGTCGGCGGCGCTGGCTCTCCGACACCCGCCCGAGCAGCCACGAGCCATATTCCGGGGGTTCGGTTAACCGGCCGCTCTGGTGGGTCAGTTTCTCCAGGACACGGCCCAGGCGTTGCGCGGCCGTTTTCTTGGCCATCATGGTGGCGTCAGCCTAATTTGTCCGCCGCGGTGGCTTTAAGGTGACTCAGGTGCGCCTCGTGATCGCTCAGTGCACGGTCGACTACCTGGGTCGGCTCAGCGCACATCTGCCGTCCGCGCGCAGGTTGCTGCTGTTCAAAGCCGACGGCTCGGTGAGTGTGCATGCTGACGACGGTGCCTACAAGCCGCTGAATTGGATGAGCCCGCCGTGCTGGCTCACCGAAGAACTTGACGGGCCCTGGCCGGTTTGGGTCGTGCAGAACAAGCTCGGTGAGCAGCTGCGCATCACCGTCGAAGACATCGAGCACGATTCCAGCCACCAGCTCGGCATCGACCCCGGGCTGGTCAAAGACGGCGTGGAGGCCCATCTGCAGGCGCTGCTGGCCGAGCACGTCGAACTGCTTGGCGCCGGATACACCCTGATCCGCCGGGAGTACATGACTGCGATCGGCCCGGTCGACTTGTTGTGCCGCGACGAGCAGGGTCGTGCGGTGGCTGTCGAGATTAAACGCCGGGGCGAGATCGACGGGGTCGAACAGTTGACCCGCTATCTCGAGCTGCTCAACCGTGACAGAGCGCTGGCGCCGGTCAGCGGCGTACTTGCCGCCCAACAGATTAGGCCTCAGGCGCGTACGCTGGCTACTGATCGCGGAATCCGTTGCGTCACTTTGGATTACGATAAAATGCGCGGACTAGACAGTGCGGAATACCGGCTGTTTTGAGGATGTCTCACTACACTGAAGCGATGGCACGCCGCAGCTCGCCCCGCCGGCAAACCAGGGTCGGATCGTTGCCGATGCCGGACCGCCTCGAAACCGGACCTGACGGCCACGAATACGCGGTGCGACCCGTCGCCGCGGCCCGAGCCACCAAAACATACCGCTGTCCTGGGTGCGACCATGAAATCCGTTCTGGTACAGCTCATGTCGTGGTGTGGCCAGCTAACTCGCGACAGGGTGTCGAGGACCGGCGCCACTGGCACACCCCATGCTGGGCCAACCGCGCAACACGCGGCCCGACCCGAAAATGGTCTTAGTGGCTAGCTGATTCGGCGGGCTCGACCAGTTCGATCAGCACCCCGCCAGCGTCTTTGGGGTGGATGAAGTTGATCCGCGAGTTCGCGGTGCCACGCCGCGGGGCGTCGTAGAGCAGCCGGATGCCTTGGTCACGCAGCCGCTCGGTGAGCGCATCGAGGTCGCTGACCCGGTAGGCGAGCTGCTGAATGCCGGGCCCGCGTTTGTCCAAGAACTTCGCGATCGCCGACGACTCGTCGAGCGGGGCCATCAGCTGAACCTGCGCACTGCCGACCGGGGCACCGCGCACCGACAACATCGCCTCGCGGATTCCCTGGTCGTCGTTGACCTCTTCATGCAGCACGATCATGCCCAGATGGTCGTGATACCACGCGATCGCTTCGTCCAGGTCGGGCACTGCGATTCCAACGTGGTCCACCGCCGTCACCAACGCCGTGGTCAGGGGAGGACGAACGTCAACGTGATCGGTGGTCATGACGCCACGGTAACCTGTAGGGAACGATTGTGCTTCTCCGATCGGCCAAATCGGCCGTCCACGCCCGCGCTGGAGGTAATCATGACGACGTCGGTGATCGTTGCTGGAGCACGGACACCCATTGGCAAGTTGATGGGTTCGCTGCGGGATTTCTCGGCCAGCGATCTGGGCGCGATCGCGATCTCCGGTGCCCTGGAGAAGGCCAAGGTGCCGGCGTCGCTGGTCCAGTACGTGATCATGGGGCAGGTGCTAACCGCGGGGGCCGGTCAGCTGCCGGCACGCCAAGCTGCGGTGGCAGCCGGGATCGGCTGGGACGTCCCGGCGCTCACGATCAACAAGATGTGCCTTTCCGGTCTTGATGCGATTGCACTTGCTGACCAGCTGATTCGTGCCGGCGAATTCGACGTGGTGGTGGCCGGTGGTCAGGAATCCATGACCCAGGCGCCACACCTGCTGATGGGCAGCCGGGCGGGCTACAAGTACGGCGATGTGACGGTGTTGGACCACATGGCCTACGACGGCCTGCACGACGTGTTCACCGACCAGCCGATGGGAGCGCTGACCGAGCAGCGCAACGAGACGGACAAGTTCACCCGCCGCGAGCAGGACGAGTTCGCTGCGCGTTCGCATCAGAAAGCCGCGGCAGCCTGGAAGGACGGGGTCTTCGCCGACGAGGTGGTGCCGGTGGACATCCCGCAGCGCAAGGGCGATCCGCTGCAGTTCAGCGAAGACGAGGGCATCCGCGCCAACACCACCGCCGAGTCGCTGGCCGGTCTGAAGCCGGCCTTTCGCCCCGACGGCACCATCACCGCCGGCTCGTCATCGCAGATTTCCGATGGTGCGGCGGCGGTCGTCGTGATGAACAAACAGAAGGCCATTGAGCTTGGCCTGAGCTGGCTGGCCGAGATCGGGGCGCATGGCGTAGTGGCCGGGCCCGATTCCACACTGCAGTCACAGCCTGCCAATGCGGTTAAGAAAGCTCTTGCCCGGGAAGGCATCTCCGTCGACGATCTCGATGTGGTCGAGATCAACGAGGCGTTCGCGGCCGTGGCTTTGGCCTCGACCAAGGAGCTCGGCGTCGATCCTGACATTGTCAACATCAATGGCGGCGCAATCGCGATCGGGCATCCGATCGGCATGTCCGGCGCGCGGATCACCCTGCATGTGGCCCTGGAGTTGGCCCGCCGCGGCTCCGGGTACGGGGTGGCCGCGCTGTGCGGTGCGGGCGGTCAGGGCGACGCGCTCATCTTGCGGGCCAGCTAGCCGACGCCACCAGACAACGACGGCCGGTGAAACGTTGCTGGCGCGGGGCCTTGCGCCACGGGTGTGATTTTCGTCATATCAGCTGATCAGCGCGTCCGGCGGCCCTGTTCTGGACGGTTTGCGGCGCAGCCGGGACAGCCGCAACCGGGTGGATTGGCGCTCGAAGCGACGTGACAGACTTGGTGATGTGACGCGTTCCCGTCCCCCGATTGGGCCCGCCATGGCCGGTGCGGTCGATCTGTCGGCCCTCAAGCAGCGAGCCCAGCAGCAGACCTCCGCTGGCGATGCGGCGTCGGCGCAACAGGCGGGCACCGAGATCACCGAGGCCAACTTCGAAGAGCAAGTACTGGTCCGGTCCAATCAGGTACCCGTCGTGGTGCTGCTGTGGTCCCCGCGCAGCGACGTATGCCTTCAGCTGGCCAACACGCTCGCGGATTTGGCCGCCGCCGACAATGGAAAGTGGTCGCTGGCCATGGTCAACGTCGACGCCGTACCCAGAGTGGCCCAGATCTTTGGTGTTCAAGTGGTGCCGACGGTGGTGGCGTTGGCCGCCGGACAACCGATTTCGAGCTTCCAGGGCGTGCAGCCGGCCGATCAGCTGCGGCGCTGGCTGGACTCGTTGCTTTCGGCGACAGCCGGAAAGCTAAGCGGTGCGACGACTTCCGGTGAACCCGAACAGGTCGACCCGGCATTGGCAAAGGCACGTGAGCAGCTCGAGGCGGGCGACTTCGCTGCTGCGCGAAACTCGTATCAAGCCATCCTGGACGCCAACCCGAACCACGCAGAAGCCAAAGGCGCGATCCGGCAGATCGACTTTCTGATGCGCGCGACTGGGCAGCGCCCCGACGCTGTGGCGGTCTCCGACGCGGCACCAGACGACATCGAAGCCGCGTTCGCTGCCGCCGACGTGCAGATTCTCAACCAAGAAGTCAGTGCCGCGTTCGACCGGCTGATCGCGCTGGTCAAGCGGACCTCCGGCGACGAGCGCACCAAGGTGCGCACTCGGCTGGTCGAGCTGTTCGACTTGTTCGATCCGGCCGACCCCGATGTGATCGCGGGCGGCGCAACCTCGCCAACGCGCTCTATTGAGGCGCCGGGGCTTGCCGCCCGCTACGCGGGTTCCAGCCACAGCGCCGAGCTGGGCGGCAGCACCAACACCGCCGACGCCGGGCGGCCGTGCCAGGGCTCCTCGGTGGCGTCGACACCGCCGAGGTTGCCGATACCGCCGCCGCGGTAGTCGGTCGCGTCAGTGTTGAGCACCTCGCGCCATCGGCCGGCCGAGGGCAGGCCGAGCCGGTAGCCGCTGTGTTCGACCCCAGCGAAATTGAACACGCAAGCCATGACCGATCCGTCGGTGCCATACCGCAGAAAACTCAACACATTGTTGGCCGAGTCGTTGGCGTCGATCCAGGAATATCCCTCAGGGCTGCTGTCCTGGCTCCACAGTGCGGGGTGGCTACGGTAGATCTCGTTGAGGTCGCGCACCAACCGCAAAATGCCGGTGGAGAAGCTGTCCTCCTCGAGCTGGAACCAGTCCACCCCGCGTTGCTCGGACCATTCGGCGCGCTGGCCGAATTCTTGGCCCATGAATAACAGCTGCTTGCCGGGGTGTGCCCACTGGTAGGCCAGCAGGCTACGGACCCCGGCGGCCTTCATGTGGTCGTTGCCGGGCATCCGGTCCCACAACGTGCCCTTTCCATGCACAACCTCGTCGTGGCTGAGCGGCAGCACAAAGTTTTCGCTGAACGCGTACAGCATCGAGAACGTCATCTCGTGGTGGTGATAGCTCCGGTAGATGGGGTCACGGCTCATGTAGTGCAGCGTGTCGTGCATCCAGCCCATGTTCCACTTCATCGAAAAGCCAAGCCCACCAACACTTGTCGGCCGCGAGACGCCCGGCCACGAGGTGGACTCCTCGGCGATGGTGACAATGCCCGGCGCCACCTTGTGTGCGGTGGCGTTCATCTCCTGTAGGAACTGCACCGCTTCCAGGTTCTCGCGGCCGCCGTAGATGTTCGGCGTCCAGCCGCCCGCCGGGCGGGAGTAGTCCAGGTAGAGCATGGAAGCAACGGCGTCTACTCGCAATCCGTCGACATGGAACTCCTGCAGCCAGTACAGCGCGTTGGCCACCAGGAAATTGCGGACCTCAGGCCGGCCGAAGTCGAAAACATAAGTGCCCCAGTCGAGCTGCTCGCCGCGTTTGGGGTCGGAATGTTCGTAGAGCGCTGTGCCGTCGAAACGGCCAAGTGCCCATGCGTCCTTGGGGAAATGCGCCGGGACCCAATCCACGATGACGCCGATCCCGGCCTGGTGCAGCGCATCCACGAGCGCCCGGAATTCGTCGGGGCTGCCGAATCGCGATGTCGGCGCATAGTAGGAAGTGACCTGGTATCCCCACGAGCCGGCGAACGGGTGTTCGGCGACGGGCAACATCTCGACATGGGTAAAGCCCTGTTTCACAACATAATCCGTTAGCTCACGAGCAAGTTCGCGGTAGCCCAGTCCTGGGCGCCACGAGCCTAGGTGCACTTCGTAGGTGCTCATCGGCTCGAACACCGGGTTACGGCGGGCACGTTGGGTCATCCACTCGCCGTCTCCCCAGGTGTAGCTGCTCGAGGTCACCTTGGACGCGGTGTGCGGCGGCACTTCGGTGGCAAACGCAAACGGGTCGGCCCGATCGGTGACCAAACCGTCGGCGCCGTGCACCCGGAACTTGTACAGCCCGCCGGGCGGGAAGCCCGGCCAGAAGAGCTCCCACACCCCTGACGAACCGAGCACCCGCATGGGTGCATCGTTGCCGTTCCAGTGGTTGAAGTCGCCGATGAGGCTCACGCCCTTGGCGTTAGGCGCCCACACCGCGAACGAGACGCCTTCAACGACGCCATCAGCGGTGGTGAACGAGCGCGGATGCGCACCCAATACCTCCCACAGGCGTTCGTGGCGTCCCTCCGCGAACAAATGCAGATCGACTTCGCCCAGGGTCGGCAAGAAGCGGTAAGCGTCCGCCACCGTGTGCACGTCGATGTCGTCGGCGCGCCGATAGGTCACCTCGAGTCGGTAGTCGATGAGGTTGGCGAATGGCAGCGCTACCGCGAACAACCCGGATTCGATGTGCTGCATCGGGTACCGTTTGCCGCCCACGAGCGCAACCACCTCCAGCGCATGCGGGCGCAGCGCCCGGATCACCGTGTGTCCGTCGTACTCGTGAGCACCCAGGATCCCATGTGGATTATGGTGTTCGCCTGCCACCAGTCGAGCTAGGTCCGCGGGGTCGGGTGCCAGATGTGCCTTGGCGAGTTGATCGGTTGGGGTCATCGCAACCTCACCTCCGGCGCAGCAGCGTCATTCGTGATTCGTCCGGAATCAGCGGCATGTTGATGATGTGGGCCACCGCTTTGGCCGGGTCGATCCGCACGTAGTTGGCTGCTCCCCATTGGTATTCCTCGCCGGTAATCTCGTCTCGCACCCAAAACCGTTCATAGGGCTCCATACCCAGCGCTGGCATGTCTAACCACAACGTCGCCTCTTCAGGCGTGAACGCATTCAGCGTGACAACCACCAGCACACAGTCACCGGTAGTGGGGTCGAATTTGCTGTAAGCCAGCAGCGCGTCGTTGTCGACGTGGTGGAAGTGAATGGTGCGCAGTTCGCGAAGCGCCGGATGTAGTCGACGAATTTCGTTGAGCCGCTTAATGAACGGCTCTAAAGATCGTCCCTCGGCCAGCGCACCAGCGAAGTCGCGAGGCCGTAATTGATATTTCTCTGAGTCCAGGTACTCCTCGCTGCCTTCACGCACCGCGCGGTGCTCGAAAAGCTCGTAGCCGGAGTACATGCCCCAGGACGGACCCATGGTCGCCGCCAGCACCGCGCGGATCGCGAACATGCCTGGGCCGTTGTGCTGCAGCACAGCGTGCAGGATGTCGGGGGTGTTGACGAATAGGTTGGGCCGCCGAAAGTCGGCGAGCTCGGCGATTTCGTTGCCGAACTCGGTCAGCTCCCACTTCGACGTGCGCCAGGTGAAATAGGTGTAGGACTGTGTGAAGCCGAGCTTGGCCAGCCCGTATTGCCGGGCCGGCGGGGTGAAGGCCTCGGACAAAAAAATCACGTCCGGATCGGCCGCTTTGACCTCACCGATCAACCACGCCCAAAAGTCCGGCGGCTTGGTGTGCGGATTGTCGACCCGGAAGACCTTCACCCCGTGGTCGATCCAATGCCGCACCACCCGCAGTACTTCGTCGTAGAGACCGGCCGGATCGTTGTCGAAGTTGAGCGGATAGATGTCTTGGTATTTCTTCGGCGGGTTTTCGGCGTAGGCGATGCTGCCGTCCGGCAGCGTGGTGAACCACTCCGGGTGTTCTCGTGCCCAGGGATGGTCCGGCGCGCATTGCAGCGCCAGATCCAGCGCAACCTCAAGGCCCAGATCGCGGGCCGTCGACACGAAGTCGTCGAAGTCGTCGAGGGTGCCCAACAGCGGGTGCACCGCGTCGTGGCCGCCCTCGTCGCTGCCGATCGCCCACGGCGATCCGACGTCGCCAGGCGCAGCGGTGGCGGCGTTGTTGCGGCCCTTGCGGTGCACCTTGCCGATGGGGTGGATCGGCGGCAGGTACACCACGTCGAATCCCATGTTCGCGATGCGGGGCAGTGCCGCCGCCGCGGTCGCGAACGTGCCGTGCACCGGGTTGCCGTCCTCGTCCCAGCCGCCGGTGGAGCGGGGAAACATTTCGTACCACGCACCGAAGCGGGCCAGCGGGCGATCTACCCAGATCCCAAACTGCTCGCCGCGGGTGACCAGTTCACGAAGCGGATAACGGCGCAGCAGTTCGTCGATTTGAGGACTCAGCGCCAGCGCGGCACGGGTCACCGGATCACCGGGGGTGCGCAGGGCAGCCGCGGCCGCCAGCAGGGGATCACGTTCGGCGCGCGGCACGCCGGCAGCGGCGCGGTCGAAGAGCCGGGCGCCCACCAGCAGGTCGTTGGACAGTTCGGTTTCACCTTGACCGGCGTCGAGCTTGGCCACCACCGCGTCGCGCCAGCTGCGAATCGGGTCACCCCAGCCGTCGACTCGAAACGTCCACAGCCCGACACTGTCCGGGGTGAACTGACCGTGGAAGATAAACGGCTCTTCGCCCATGGTCATCGGAACCAGCAGCGGCTTGACCCGTGTGGGTGCCTCAGGGGTCGCGGTCGGCACTTGGTCGGCGAGTTGCACCGCCTTGACCCGGCGCAGTTCGCTCACCTGCGGGTAGCGCGGGCCGAGATATCGCACCACCAGGGTTGCCGCGACCGCTTCGTGTCCTTCCCGCCAAACCGCGGCCCGTACCGGGACCACCTCACCCACGACCGCCTTGGCGGGGTACGTCCCGCACGAAACGACGGGCTGGACGTCATCGATCTCGACACGACCGGGCACCCGCCACTCCATCCTGCTGTATCTGTAGTCGCGTATTTCCTCACGCGGTCAAACCGCGATGTTGCGGGAAGCTCTGTGCGCCCAATACCCACCGTAATCTCCAGCCACACGCGGGGCGCGGTAGCGGTGGCTCTGGCGAACTACGCCCAGGCCGGGCACCAGTGAGCGTATGACTCCACCGGTGCTGGTCAGCGTCCTAGAACGGCTCTGGGATGCGACTTCTTCGATGCAAAAATTCGGTCCTTGAACCCCGTCGCTGCCAGTCAGCCGATATCAAAAACGTTTGCCGCAAGTCGTGAGAGGCATTCAGCTGCATCTAGGTACGTTTAGCCTAAATCCGTGGATGGTTCCGGTGATTTGATCGGCGTGTGAACAGCGAAAATGCCTTCTGAACTGGGACAATACGAGTGCTGAGGCCGCATTTGTCCATAGTCCGGGAAGGCACTTTCGATGCACTCATCGTATACGTTCACCACCGGATCGGCGGTGTTTGACGAGCAGAATCTGCTGTCGGCGGCCGGGTTGGTGCCAGTGCTGGAACTGGCTGAGCAGACCGGTCTTTCGGAATTGATCAACGAGCGCGTGGATCTGCCGTCGACTCGGGTGAAGTCCGGCGCGGTCAACCCGGCTGGCAAGCTGACCTCGATCGTCGCCGGGATGATGTGCGGCGCGGACAGCATCGATGATGCCAATGTGCTGCGCGCCGGCGGCACACCCCGGGTGTTCAACGAGGTATATGCCCCATCGACGTTGGGGATCTTTTTGCGCGAGTTCACCTTCGGGCATACCAAACAACTCGCCGCAGTGGCCCGCGAGCATCTGATCGCACTGGCGGCGCGCACCCCGCTGCTGGCTGGCGCCGACGAGCGGATGTTTTTGGACATCGACTCGCTGCTGCGCCCGGTCTACGGCCACGCCAAGCAGGGCGCCTCCTTCGGTCATGCCAAGATCGCCAGCCGCGCGCTGCTGCGGCTGGGCCTGTCCCCACAGATCACCACCATCTCCACGGCGACCGCCGCGCCGGTGATCGCCGAGGCGCAGCTACGGAGCGGCAAAGCCGCCTCCGGGCGCGGTGCCGCATACCAGCTCAAGCAGGCGATCACCACCGCGAAAGCGATCAACCCCGACGCGCCGATCCTGGTGCGCGGCGACTCAATGTTTGGCACCAAGAAAGTGATCACCACCTGCATTCAGCGAGGCGCCGAATTCTCCCTGTCGATCAGCCGCAACAAGCGCATCAACGCCGCGATCGCCGCCATCGACGAGGCCGCCTGGACCCCGGTGCACTACCCGGGCGCGGTCGAAGACCCCGACACCGGGGCGTTGATCTCCGATGCCCAGGTCGCCGAAACCCCCTACACCCTGCGCCTGGCCCGCGGCCGAACACTGACCGTGCGGCTGGTAGTGCGCCGGGTCAAAGACGCCCGCCACCTGGATGCGTTGTTTCCGGTGTGGCGCTATCACCCGTTTGTCACCAACTCCGCGCTGCCGGTCGACCAGGCCGATATCACCCACCGACGCCACGCCATCATCGAAACCACCTTCGCCGATTTAATCGACGGCCCACTGGCACACATCCCGTCGGGGCTGTTCGCGGCCAACTGCGCCTGGCTGGCCTGCGCGGTGATCGCCCATAACCTGCTGCGCGCCGTCGGCACCCTCGCCGGTGGCCACCATGCCGTGGCCCGCGGGGCTACCCTGCGCCGCGACCTGATCAACATCCCGGCCCGCTTCGCCGCCCCGGCCCGCAAACCAATGCTGCACCTACCCGCCCACTGGCATTGGCGAGCCAGATGGAAGGCCCTGTGGCACAACGTCATCGGTTACCCGATCGCGCAACCCCGCGCCGCCTGACCCCACCTTCCAAGCCCTGTCCGCCCCGCCATCCCAGGCCCGACCCAAGGAACCCAAAGGAAAGCTGGTACAGGCCAGCGGATCACCCACGCCCCACCGCGCCACACTCGGCCGCATCCCAAAACAACCGCGTCGACGGCAACACGAAATCACCCATCCACGGATTCAGGTTTAGACTCAGCCGATACGCGGCGCAGCTGCGCAGCGTCGGTAGAGAACTTGGGGCCTGGACGCTCCGACGGGAGGGCTTCGATGAGCAGCTTTATCGGCCGCGTGTCGGGCATGGTCGCGCTCGCGTTGGCGCCCACGGCATACGTGATAGCGGTATCGCTCGGGGTTAGCTCGGCGCAACCGCCCGACTGCGGGCCGGGCACCGCGTGGGACCCTGGAGCCAACGCGTGCCAGCCTCTCGGACCACCACCGCCACCCCCGGAGTGCGGGCGGGGCGAATGGTTCAACCAGCTAACCAATGAGTGCCAGCCTGTGAGCCCGTCGTTCCGCGGCTACGGTTTCCACTCGTCAGCGGGGGCAAATGGATCGCCTTGGCGGGCGTCATAGTTGTCGGCGGTTCGGCATCGCGACCAGCCTGATCGCACGTTTATTTGCCGCTGAAAACGCCACTGCCAGCGCCTATGTCGGCGCGCACAGCTGACCACTCGTCAGTAAGGTAGTGACGCGTGAAGGCCCTTCGCCGGTTCACCGTCCGCGCTCACCTCCCGGAGCGGCTGGCCGCGCTGGAACAGCTGTCCACAAATTTGCGGTGGTCGTGGGAAAAGCCGACCCAGGATCTGTTCGCGGCGATCGACCCCGCGTTGTGGGCGCAGTGCGGCCGTGACCCGGTGGCGTTGCTGGGCGCGGTCAGCCCGGCGCGGCTCGACGAGTTGGCGGTCGACGACGGTTTCGTCGCGCGCCTCGACGAGCTGGCGGCCGACCTGACCGACTATCTGACTCGCCCGCTGTGGTATCAGCAGCAGCAGAGCAACGGCATCGCGATGCCGACCTGCATCGCGTACTTCTCGATGGAGTTCGGGGTTGCCGAGGTATTGCCCAATTACTCTGGCGGGCTGGGCATCCTGGCCGGTGACCACCTCAAGTCGGCCTCTGATCTGGGGCTGCCGCTGATCGCGGTGGGCCTCTACTACCGCTCCGGGTATTTCCGGCAGTCGTTGACCGCCGACGGCTGGCAGCACGAGACCTATCCGTCGCTGGATCCGCAGGGGCTGCCGTTGCGGCTGCTCACCGACGACGGCGGCCACCCCGTGCTGGTCGAACTGGCGCTGCCCGACTCCGCCCGGCTGCACGCCCGGATCTGGGTCGCGCAGGTCGGTCGGGTTCCGTTGTTGCTGCTGGACTCCGATGTTCCGGAGAACGAACACCAGCTTCGCGGCGTCACCGACCGCCTCTACGGCGGTGACCAGGAACATCGCATCAAGCAGGAGATCCTGGCCGGCATCGGCGGGGTGCGGGCGATTCGCGCCTTCACCGCCATAGCAGGGTTGCCCGCGCCGGAGGTCTTTCACATGAACGAGGGCCACGCCGGCTTCCTCGGGGTGGAGCGCATCCGCGAACTCATGACCGATTCGGGGTTGGATTTCGACACCGCGCTCACGGTCGTGCGGGCCAGCACGGTGTTCACCACCCATACCCCGGTGCCGGCTGGCATCGACCGGTTTGCGGTGGACATGGTGCGCCGCTACTTCGGCGACCCCGACGGTCCCGACGGGCATGCACTGCTGCCCGGTGTGCCCACCGACCGGATCCTCGAGCTGGGCGCCGAGGACGACCCCACGACCTTCAACATGGCCTACATGGGCCTGCGGTTGGCCCAGCGCGCCAACGGCGTCTCGCAGCTGCACGGACGGGTCAGCCGGGCCATGTTCAACGGGCTGTGGCGCGGGTTCGACCCCGATGAGGTGCCGATCGGGTCGATCACCAACGGCGTCCACGCCCGCACCTGGGCGGCGCCGCAGTGGCTCGAGCTGGGCCGCGAGCTGGTCGGCTCGGACTCGTTCAGTGAGCCCGCGGTGTGGCTGCGACTGCAGGATGTCGATCCGGCGAGATTGTGGTCGATCCGTTCCCAATTGCGAGCATTGCTGGTCGAGGACGTCCGGGCGCGGCTGCACCGCTCGTGGCTGGAGCGCGGCGCATCGGACGCGCAGCTCGGATGGGTCGCGACGGCGTTCGATCCCGAGGTGCTCACCATCGGGTTCGCCCGGAGGGTGCCGACCTATAAGCGGCTGACGTTGATGCTGCGCGATCCGCAGCGGCTGGAACGGCTGCTGCTCGACGACGAACGGCCGATCCAGCTGATTGTCGCCGGCAAGTCGCATCCCGCCGACGACGCCGGCAAGGCGCTGATCCAACAGGTGGTGCGGTTCGCCGACCGGCCCGAGGTGCGTCACCGTATCGCGTTCCTGCCCGACTACGACATGTCGATGGCTCGGCGCCTGTATTGGGGTTGCGACGTCTGGCTGAACAATCCGCTGCGCCCGCTGGAGGCGTGCGGCACCTCCGGGATGAAAAGCGCGCTCAACGGCGGGTTGAACGTGTCGATCCGCGACGGCTGGTGGGACGAGTGGTATGACGGCGAAAACGGTTGGGAGATCCCGTCGTCCGATGGGGTGGCTGAGGCCGGCCGTCGCGACGACCTGGAGGCCAGCGCGCTCTACGACCTGCTGCAGCACTCGGTAGTGCCGAAGTTCTACGAACGCGACGAGCGCGGCGTTCCACCGCGGTGGATGGAGATGGTGCGCCACACGCTGCAAACGCTCGGGCCGAAGGTCCTGGCCTCGCGCATGGTGCGGGACTATGTCGAGCGCTACTACACCCCGGCGGCCCAGTCGTTGCGCCGCACCGTGGGCGGCGACGGCTTCGGCCCTGCCCGCGATTTGGCCGACTATCGTCGACGCGCGTTGCAGGCATGGCCGAGCATCCGCATCACCGACGTCGACAGCACCGGGCTCCCTGATACCCCGGTGCTGGGTTCCAAGCTGACGCTGACGGCGACCGTCGAGCTGGCCGGGCTGCGTCCTGACGAGGTCGCCGTGCAAGCACTACTGGGCAGGGTCGACGCCGACGACAGCCTGCGCGACCCCGTCACGATCGAGATGTCACACAGCGGTAGTGTCGGTGCGGGTCGCGAGATCTTCTCGGCGACAACACCGCTGCCAGTGGCCGGGGCGGTCGGTTACACCGTGCGGGTGTTGCCGAACCATCCGATGCTCGCGGCCCCCAATGAGCTAGGCCTGGTCACGCTGGCCTAAGTCTCAGCACCCGGTTGTTGCCGGTATCGACGACGTAGAGGTTGCCCTGAGCGTCCACCGCCACGCCGCGTGGACTGTCCAAACCAGTCAACGGCGTCACAGATAACGTGGTGACCTTGCTCGCCGGGTCTGTCCTCAGTTTCAGTACCCGGTTGTTACCGCTGTCGGCGACGTAGACGCCGTCGGGGCCGACCGCCACACCGTGCGGATGGTTGAGGCCGGTGAACGACAGCGCGGTTTGGGTGGTGTTGGAGTGTGACGGCAGTTGCAGCACCCGGTTGTTGCCGGTGTCGGTGACCCACACGTTGGAATTGCCGTCGAGAGCGATGCCGTCCGGTTGGCTCAGGCCGGTGAAGGCCAGCACCTCAGGGGCGGTCATCCCGGTTTTCCAATGCAGCACCCGGTTGTTGCCGCTGTCGACGACATAGAAATCCTGGAAATCCTGGCCCGCGTTCATTGCTACACCGCGGGGTGTCTGCAGTCCGCCGAAGGGCCCCACCCATTCGGTGCGAGAGGTGGCTTGCCAGGGTGGAGTCGGAGCCGACCGGGGCGGGTGCGCCCACAACACCCGGTTGCTGTGGGCGTCGGTGACGTAGACGTTGCCGACGTTGTCGACCGCCACCCCAGCCGGGTCGTCGAGGCCGGTGAACGACAGCACGGTCTGGTTGTCAGAGTTTGCGCGCAGTTTTACGACGCGATTGTTGCCGCTATCGGTGACGTAGACCGCGCCGCTGGGGTCCACGGCCACGCCGGTTGGGCGAGCCAGGCCGGTGAAGGGCAGCACCGTCATCGGACCCACCGGCGCTGCAGATGTTGACGATCGTTCCGGGGCCGGTGCGCCAGTCGTTTTCACCGTCGCGGTAGTCGTCGCCGCGGTCGTGCCAGCGGTGGTGACGCCTGTGTCCCCGCAGCCGGCAGGCACCGTCGCGGCGAGCACGGTGATCGCGACCACGGCGCTAAACCAGGCCAGCCGACGAGCACAACAAGCGAAGCTCATCGCTGCACTTTATGCTGCCGGAGCCCGCGGGCGCCCGCTGAGCGGACGCTTGCGCCCTGCCCGCGCCGCCTCACGTCGCACTGCGCAACCGCTCAAGCGCCTGGCGCACCTGCGCCGCATCCGTCGTCGTCCAGAACGGCGGCAGCGAGGCGCGCAGGTAGCCGCCGTAGCGGGCGGTGGCCATCCGCGAGTCGAGCACCGCGACCACGCCGCGGTCGTCGACACTGCGCAGCAGCCGGCCCGCGCCCTGCGCCAGCAACAGCGCCGCGTGGCTGGCGGCCACGGTCATGAACCCGTTGCGCCCGCGCGCGGCCACGGCTCGCTGTCTGGCGGAGAGCAGCGGGTCGTCGGGCCGCGGAAACGGGATGCGGTCGATGATCACCAAAGACAGCGACGGGCCCGGGACGTCGACACCTTGCCACAGCGACAGTGTCCCGAACAGGGACGTGGCGGGGTCGGCGGCGAACCGCTCGACCAAGGCGGCGGTGCTGTCGTCGCCCTGGCACAACACCGGTGTGGACAACCTGTCCCGCATAGCCTCGGCGGCGGCCCGCGCCGCACGCATCGACGAGAACAGCCCCAGCGTCCGGCCTCCGGCAGCGTCGACAAGGCCGGCGATCTCGTTCAGCTGCTCGACCGAGCCGGTCCCGTCTCGCCCGGGCGGCGGCAGGTGGGCCGCCACGTAGAGAATTCCGGCCCTGGCGTGCGCGAACGGCGATCCCACGTCGAGCCCGCGCCAGCGCGGGGGGTCGCCGCCGTCGCCGGTTAAGCCCCACGCCGCGGCCATGGCATCGAAGTTGCCGCCGACCGTTAGCGTGGCCGACGTCAGCACCACCGTGGAGCGCGCGAACAGCCGCTCGCGCAGCAGCCCCGCCACCGACAGCGGCGCCACCTTGAGCACCGCGCGTGTTGCACCGCGGTTCTCCTCGTGCTCCAGCCAGACCACGTCGGTGCGCTCCGGGATCGTCGGGGTGAACGAGGCCAGGATTCGCGCCGCGGTGTCTTCGATCTCGGTGAGGCCGACGACGGCCTCCAGCCGCGCGGCGGCGGCCTTCGGATCGCCGGGCGCGGTATCGATCGCGGCCCGGGCCTTGTTCGCCGCGTCGCGCAACGCAGTCAGATGGGTGGCCATCTGGTCATCGATGCGGTCGATGCGTCCGGGTACGGCATCGTGGATCGCAGACGACACGATTGTCGTAGCGGCCTGGAGCCGCTCGGCGAGCTCAGAATCGATCAAGCGACTGGCGCGCCGGTGGACAATTCCCAGCGCGGGGGCCGACAGTTCTGCGGTGACCACCGCCGTGACCCGGTTGGCCAATTCGTGTGCTTCGTCGACGACCAAGAGCTCGTGATCGGGCAGCACTGCCGATTCGGCGAGGGCGTCGATGGCCAGCAGCGCGTGGTTGGTGACGACAAGATCGGCAGCGCCGGCGCGCCCACGCGCCCGTTCGGCGAAGCACTGACCGCCGAACGGGCAGCGGGCCACGCCCAGGCATTCCCGCGCCGACACGCTGACGTGCGCCCACGACCGGTCCGCCACGCCTGGCTTGACGTCGTCGCGGTCCCCGGTGTCGGTCGTCGACGCCCACGCGGTGAGCCGTTGCACGTCGCGGCCCAACGCGGTCACCGCCAGTGGCTCGAACAACTCGTCCTGCGGTGTATCGGCATCGGTGCCGTTGTGAATCTTGTTCAGGCACAGGTAATTCTGCCGGCCTTTCAGCAGCGCGAAGCGGGGCCGGCGGGGCAGCGCATCGGCGAGCGCGTCAACCAGCTGCGGCAGATCGCGGTCGACGAGTTGGCGCTGCAGGGCGATGGTCGCGGTCGAGACCACGACCGGTGTGTCGTCGCACACGGCGCGAACGATCGCCGGCACCAGATACGCCAGTGACTTGCCGGTGCCGGTGCCGGCCTGCACCGCAAGATGCTCTCCGGTTTCGAACGCATGGGCCACAGCCGTGGCCATCTCCAGTTGGCCGCTGCGCTGGCTGCCGCCGATCGCGGCCACCGCGGCGGCCAGCAGGTCGGGCACGGACAGGTCGGGCGTAGCTACTCCTGCCGTCGGGTGTTAGGGGTGTCGGGCCGGGATCTGCGTGGTCGGGATCGCCGGTTCGCCGTGCGACAACATCAGACCCTCCCACGGCAGGCTGCGCAATCCGGCTGCCACCAGCTTTCGCGCGGCGGATATGTCCGTGTCGGCCACCACCTTGCCGCCTCGCACCAGCGGGACCGTCAATATCCGGTAGGGCTCGGCGACGTCGGGACGGTGGCCCGCGGGGTGTACGACTTCTTCGGTGATCGTGCCCGTCGGGCGCGACAGCCGCAGGGCTTCCTTGTGGCCGCCCTGAGATTCCTTGTGGCTGCTGCGCTTCTGCACCGGTATCCCGTCCACCTCGACCAGCTTGTAGATCATGTTGGCTGTCGGCGCGCCCGACCCGGTAACCAGCGCGGTGCCGACACCGTAGCTGTCGACCGGCTCGGCGCCCAGCGCGGCGATGGCGAACTCGTCAAGATCGCCGGACACGACGATCCGGGTCTGCGTCGCTCCCAGGCGGTCAAGCTGTTCGCGCACCTGGCGGGCCAGCACGCCCAGCTCGCCGGAGTCGATACGGACCCCGCCCAGCGCGGTGCCGGCGGCCGCCACCGCATTGGCCACACCGGTGGTGACGTCGTAGGTGTCCACCAGCAGCGTGGTACCAACGCCCAACGCGTCGACTTGGGCGCGGAAGGCGGCCAGCTCGTCGGGCCCGTCGGGGTGCGTGTGCAACAAGGTGAACGCGTGCGCGGCGGTGCCTTCCGCCGGTACGCCGTATTGGCGTTGGGCCTGCAGGTTCGACGTAGCGGCGAAGCCGCCGATGTAGGCCGCGCGGGCGGCGGCGACCGCGGCCTGCTCGTGGGTTCGTCGCGAGCCCATTTCGATCACCGGGCGTTCACGGGCGGCGCTGACCATGCGCGCGGCCGCTGATGCGATGGCGCTGTCGTGGTTGAAAATCGACAGCGCCAAGGTTTCCAGCACGATGCATTCGGCAAAGCTGCCCGTTACCGAAAGCACCGGGGACCCGGGGAAGTACAGCTCGCCCTCGGCGTAGCCGTCGATATCGCCGCGAAACGCGTAACCGCGCAAGTATTCCACCGTGGCCGGGTCCAGGAACTCCGCGAGCAACTCCAGCGCGTCGTCGTCGAACCCGAAACTCGGCAACGCTTCGAGGAAGCGGCCAGTCCCGGCGACCACCCCGTAGCGACGGCCGTCCGGGAGCCGGCGGGCGAACAGCTCGAAGGTGGTGCGGCGCTCGGCGGTACCGTCGCGCAGCGCCGCCGCCAGCATGGTCAATTCGTACTTGTCGGTCAGCAGCCCAGCGCAAGCCGAGTTGTTCACACCGCAACGGTATCGGGTTGGGCCGGCGCGGCTCGGTATCCTGGGAGCATGGTTGCGTCTGCGCCGACTAAGCCGGGAACCACCGGGCAACGCCACGTCGATCCGGGTGACGTCACGGCCAGCCCGTGGGTGACGATCGTGTGGGACGATCCGGTCAACCTGATGACCTACGTCACCTATGTTTTCCAGAAACTCTTCGGCTACAGCGAGCCGCACGCCACCAAGCTGATGCTGCAGGTGCACAACGAAGGCAAGGCCGTGGTCTCGTCAGGCAGCCGAGAACAGATGGAAGTCGACGTGTCCAAGCTGCATGCCGCCGGACTGTGGGCCACCATGCAGCAGGACCGGTGACGGGTCAGAGACAGCCAGGACACGGTGCGCAAGTGGAAGCGGGTCGAGACCGCGGATGGTCCCCGTTTTCGGTCCGCGTTGGCCCCGCATGAGGCGGCCCTGCTGAAGAGCCTCGTCGGCTCGTTGATCGACATGCTCGATCAACGCGAATCCTCCGCGCCGCCAGACGAACTCGAGCAGATCACCGGAATGAGAACCGGCAATTCCCGGCCGCCCGACGATGCGACGCTGCGACGGCTGCTGCCCGACTTCCACCGGCCGGACGACGACGATCCCCACGCGGCCGAAAGCCTCAATGCCGCCTTGCGCAGCTTGCATGAGCCAGAGATCATCGACGCCAAACGTGTTGCGGCCCAACAATTATTGGACACGGTTCCAGACGACGGGGGTCGGTTCGAGTTGACCGAGCAGGCCGCCAATGCCTGGATCGCGGCCGTCAACGACATCCGGCTGGCGCTGGGCACCATGCTCGGCATCAGCCCGGACGGGCCGGAGCGCCTGCCGGACGACCATCCGCTGGCCCCCCACCTCGACGTCTACCAGTGGCTGACGGTCCTGCAGGAATACCTGGTCCTGGCGTTGATGGGGCGTCGATGACAC
This sequence comes from Mycobacterium xenopi, assembly GCF_009936235.1. Classification (NCBI taxonomy): domain Bacteria; kingdom Bacillati; phylum Actinomycetota; class Actinomycetes; order Mycobacteriales; family Mycobacteriaceae; genus Mycobacterium; species Mycobacterium xenopi. The sequence continues at coordinate 1,694,704 of NZ_AP022314.1, forward strand.
CGACGGCCACCCGATGAACTCGATCACCGACGTCGGAGGCATCCTCGTCGGCCATTACCACCGGTTGGATCCCGACGCGGCCATGGGGACGGGCTGGGCCCGCGGCGTCACCGTTGTGGTGACCCCGCCCGGAACGGTCGGTGCGGTCGATGGCCGCGGCGGGGCGCCCGGCACCCGGGAAACCGACCTGCTCGACCCCTCCAACAGTGTGCGTTACGTCGACGCGGTGCTGATTGCCGGCGGCAGCGCCTACGGTCTGGCGGCCGCCGACGGTGTGATGCGCTGGTTGGAAGAACGAGGGCGCGGCGTGGCCATGGCCGGTGGGGTGGTGCCCATCGTGCCGGGCGCGGTGATCTTCGATCTGGACGTTGGCGACTGGGGCTGTCGGCCGACGGCCGAATTCGGGTACGCGGCCTGTGACGCGGCCGGTGTAGAGGTCGACGTCGGCACGGTCGGCGCCGGCGTGGGGCCTGCGCCGGCGTGCTCAAGGGCGGTGTCGGCACGGCGTCGACGACACTGAAGTGCGGGGCGACGGTCGGCGCGTTGGTTGTGGTGAACTCCGCGGGCAATGTCGTCGACCAGGGCACCGGCCTGCCGTGGCTGGCTTATCTGGCCGACGAGTTCGGGCTGGTGCCGCCGTCGGCCGAGCAGCTGGCCGAACTGGCCCAGCTGGAATCGCCGCTGAGCTCGCTGAATACCGCCGTGGCGGTGATTGCCACCGACGCCGCGCTGAGTCCGGCGGCGTGTCGGCAGGTCGCAAGCGCGGCCCACGACGGCCTGGCCCGCAGCATCCGGCCGGCGCACACCCCGGTCGACGGCGATATGGTGTTCGCGCTGGCGACCGGGGCCGTAGAGGTAGCACCACCTGCGGACACGCCGGCCGCGTTCTCCCCGGAGACGGCGCTGGTGACCGCGGTGGGCGCCGCGGCGGCCGACTGCTTGGCGCGTGCCGTGGTGGCCGGGGTGATCGCCGCCGATCCGGTGGCCGGAATACCCACCTACCGCGGCATGTTGCCCGGAGCGTTCGACCGGCGGCGTCGAGACGATGCCTAAGCGACGAGGAGGAACGGGTGACGTGCTGGTGATCCGAGCCGATCTGGTGGACGCGATGGTCGCGCATGCGCGCGCCGACCATCCCGACGAGGCGTGCGGGGTGCTCGCAGGCCCGGAGGGTTCCGATCGTCCCGAGCGGCACATCCCGATGGTCAACGCCGAACGTTCGCCCACCTTCTACCGTTTCGATTCCGCCGAGCAGCTCAAGGTGTGGCGCGAACTGGAGGCATCAGGCGACGCGCCGGTCGTGATCTATCACTCGCACACCGCGACCGAGGCGTACCCGAGCCGAACCGATGTGCGTCTGGCCGCCGAGCCCGATGCCCACTACGTGCTGGTGTCCACCCGCGACCCCGACCGGTACGAGCTGCGCAGCTACCGCATCGTCGACGGGGTCGTCACCGAAGAGCCGGTCAAAGTCGTCGAGCAATACCGAGAGCCCTGAAGGAAGGCCCCATGAGCGTCATCGTGTCAATCCCCACCATCCTGCGGCCCCACACCAAGGGGCAAAAACGTGTCGAAGCAAGCGGGGACACGCTGCGCGCGGTCATCAGCGACCTGGAAGCCAGCTACTCGGGCATCTCCGAGCGGCTGGTCGAAAACGGCAAACTGCACCGCTTCGTCAACATCTACGTCAACGACGAGGACGTCCGGTTTTCCGGCGGCCTGGACACTGCGATCTCCGACGGCGACACGGTCACCATCCTGCCGGCCGTCGCCGGTGGCTGAGCGTGACCAGATACGACTCGCTGCTGGCCGCGTTGGGCAATACGCCGTTGGTCGGTTTGCCGCGCCTGTCGCCGCGCTGGGACGACGGGCCCGACGGCCCTCACGTGCGGCTGTGGGCCAAACTCGAAGACCGCAACCCGACCGGCTCGATCAAAGACCGTCCGGCGTTGCGAATGATCGAGCAGGCTGAGGCCGACGGGCTGCTGTCGCCCGGGGCGACGATTCTCGAACCGACCAGCGGCAACACCGGGATCTCGCTGGCGGTCGCGGCGAGGCTCAGGGGTTACCGGCTGATCTGTGTGATGCCGGAAAACACCTCTGTCGAACGGCGTCAGCTACTTGAGCTGTACGGCGCGCGGATCATCTTCTCGCCGGCAAAGGGCGGCTCCAACACCGCGGTCGCCAAAGCCAAGGAGCTGGCCGCGGCCAACCCGTCGTGGGTGATGCTCTACCAGTACGGCAACCCGGCCAACACCGACTCGCACTACCACGGCACCGGTCCCGAGCTGCTGGCCGACTTGCCCGAGATCACCCACTTCGTCGCCGGACTGGGCACTACCGGCACCCTGATGGGCACCGGACGGTACCTGCGTGAGCGGGTGCCTGACGTGCGGATCGTGGCAGCGGAGCCACGCTACGGCGAGGGGGTCTACGCGCTGCGCAATATCGACGAGGGCTTCGTGCCCGAACTGTACGACCCCGACGTGTTGACCACTCGCTACTCGGTCGGTTCGGCCGATGCCGTGCGCCGCACCCGGGAATTGATCGACGTCGAAGGCATCTTTGCGGGCATTTCCACCGGCGCGGTGCTGCACGCCGCCCTAGGGGTGGCCGCGAAGGCGCTGGCGGCAAAGGAGCGAGCCGACATCGCGTTCGTGGTCGCCGACGCGGGGTGGAAGTACCTGTCCACCGGTGCCTACACCGGTAGCCTTGACGAGGCTGAGCAAGCGCTGGAAGGGCAGCTATGGGCGTAAGACGCGCCGACGACGAGGTTGTAGCCGGGTGGCGCCCATGACGCAGCCAGCGCGATATCCGGCCGCACAGCAAAGCGGGAAACGGCCCCGGTGGAAGGTCGGCGGGGCCACGATCATCAGTTTTGTGGCGCTACTCTACGTCGCCGAGCTGGTCGATCAGCTCGACGGCCATGCCCTGGACCGCAACGGCATCCGGCCGCTGGAGACCGACGGTCTGTGGGGCATTATCTTCGCGCCGCTGCTGCACGCCAACTGGGCGCATCTGATGGCCAACACCGGGCCGGCATTGGTGCTTGGTTTTCTGGTGACCTTGTCCGGTCTGGCCCGATTTGTCTGGGCCACCGCCATCGTCTGGATTATCGGCGGCTTCGGCACCTGGCTGATCGGCAACGTGGGGTCGGTGTGCGGGGAGACCGACCACATCGGTGCGTCCGGCCTCATCTTCGGCTGGCTGATGTTTCTCGTGGTCTTCGGATTCTTTACCCGCAACCCGTGGCAGATCGTGGTCGGGCTTTTGGTGCTGTTCTTCTACGGCGGCATCCTGTGGGGCGCGGTTCCCGTGCTGAACATGTGCGGCGGCGTGTCCTGGCAGGCACACCTGTGCGGAGGCCTCGCCGGCGTGCTGGCGGCCTATCTGCTGTCCGGCCCGGAACGCGCAGCCCGCGCCCGGCGAACAGCCCGCCCGGTTCGCAAATGACGTCGCCGCTGGCACCGATCGGGATTTTCGACTCCGGTGTGGGAGGACTCACGGTCGCGCGCGCGATCATCGACCAGCTGCCCGACGAGGACATCATCTACGTCGGCGACACCGCCAACGGCCCTTATGGTCCGCTCACCATCCCCGAGATTCGCGCGCACGCGCTGGCCATCGCCGATGACCTGGTCGACCGCGGCGTCAAGGCATTGGTGATCGCCTGCAATTCGGCGTCCTCGGCTTGCCTGCGCGATGCCCGCGAACGCTACGACGTACCGGTCGTCGAGGTGATCTTGCCGGCGGTGCGACGGGCGGTCGCCGCCACCCGCAATGGGCGCATCGGGGTGATCGGCACCCGGGCGACCATCACCTCGCACTCCTACCAGGACGCGTTTGCCGCCGCCCCTGACACCGAGATCACCGCGGTGGCCTGCCCCCGGTTCGTCGACTTCGTCGAGCGCGGAATCACCAGCGGTCGCCAGGTGCTCGGGCTGGCCGAGGGTTACCTTGAGCCGCTCCAGCGGGCCGGGGTCGACACCCTGGTGCTCGGCTGCACGCACTACCCGTTGCTGTCCGGGATCATCCAGCTGGCCATGGGGGAGAGCGTCACACTGGTCTCCAGCGCCGAGGAGACCGCCAAGCAACTGGTCCGGGTGCTGACTGAGCAGGAGCTACTGCGGCCACATGACGCCCCGCCCGCCACACGGGTATTCGAAGCCACCGGCGACCCCGACGCGTTCACCAAGCTGGCGGCGCGGTTTCTGGGCCCGGCGATCACGAGCGTGCAACCAGTGCACCATCGTTTGCCGCCCACTAACGCGGTGGGGTGACGATGACCGCAGGGCAAAGCGGCGATGTTTTCGCCAATCAGGTACCGGGCATGGCACAGTAGTGACCGTGCGAATGACGGTGCTCGGCTGCTCTGGCAGCGTGGTGGGTCCAGATTCGCCGGCATCGGGGTATTTGTTACGCGCGCCAGATACTCCACCGCTGGTTATCGACTTCGGCGGGGGAGTGTTGGGTGCGCTGCAACATCAAACCGATCCCGCTTCGGTGCATGTTCTGCTCTCGCACCTGCACGCCGACCACTGCCTGGATTTGCCCGGCCTGTTCGTGTGGCGTCGCTACCACCCGACCCCCCCGGAGGGTAGGGCGTTGATGTACGGGCCCAGCGACACCTGGGCGCGGCTGGGCGCGGCGTCCTCGCCGTACGGAGGCGAGATCGACGATTTCTCCGACGTCTTCGAGATCCGCCACTGGGTCGACGGTGAGCCGGTGACCTTGGGGGCGTTGACTGTGCTGCCGCGAGTGGTGGCGCACCCGACCGAGTCGTACGGCTTGCGGATCACCGATCCGGGCGGTGCGACGTTCGTCTACAGCGGAGACACCGGCTGCTGCGATTCCCTTGTCGAGCTGGCGCGCGATGCCGATGTCTTTTTGTGCGAGGCGTCGTGGACGCATTCGCCGAAGCGACCGTGCAACCTGCACATGTCGGGCACCGAAGCCGGACGGGTGGCGACCGAAGCCGGCGTGCGGGAGCTGTTGCTCACCCACATTCCGCCGTGGACGTCTCGCGAGGACGTGATCAGCGAGGCCAAGGCCGAGTTCCATGGTCCCGTACATGCGGTGGTGTGCGGTGAGACGTTTGAGATCAAGCGCTTCTAAACCTCGACCATTAGGGTTGATCGGTGTCTACACGAGAAGACGGCCGCCTCGACCACGAGCTGCGCCCGGTGGTCATCACCCGCGGGTTCACGTCTAACCCAGCTGGATCGGTGCTGGTCGAATTCGGTCGCACCAAGGTCATGTGCGCGGCGAGCGTGGTCGAAGGCGTGCCGCGGTGGCGAAAAGAATCCGGATTAGGTTGGCTCACAGCCGAATACGCGATGTTGCCGGCGGCCACCCATACTCGCGGTGACCGGGAATCGGTGAAGGGCCGGCTAAGCGGGCGCACCCAGGAAATCAGCCGGTTGATCGGCCGCTCCCTGCGAGCATGCATCGACCTCGCGGCGTTGGGGGAGAACACCATCGCGATCGACTGCGATGTGCTGCAGGCCGATGGCGGTACCCGCACCGCGGCTGTCACCGGCGCCTATGTGGCGCTGGCCGACGCGGTGACCTACTTGTCGGCGGCGGGGGCGCTCTCTGATCCGCGGCCGCTGTCATGCGCGATCGCCGCGGTTAGCGTCGGAGTGGTCGACGGCCGTATCCGGGTGGACTTGGACTACGCGGAAGACGCGCGCGCGGAGGTCGACATGAACGTGGTCGCCACCGATACCGGGACCCTGGTCGAGGTGCAGGGCACGGGCGAGGGCGCGACGTTTCCGCGCACCACGCTGGACAAGCTGCTCGACGCCGCGCTGGCCGCCTGCGACAAGCTGTTCGCCGCGCAACGGGAAGCGTTGGCGCTGCCGTATCCGGGTGTGCTGCCCGAGGGTCCCGCTGCCCAGAAGGCGTTCGGCACCTGACCGCCCTGCTGGTCGCCAGCCGCAACCGTAAGAAGCTGGCCGAATTGCGGCGGGTGCTGGACGGGGCTGGCGTTGCCACCCTCAAGTTGGTATCGCTCGACGACGTGCCGGCTTTCGACGAGGTCCCCGAAACCGGCGTCACCTTCGAGGACAACGCGCTGGCCAAGGCACGTGGCGGGTTTGCTGCCACTGGATTGGCTTGTGTCGCAGACGATTCCGGCTTGGAAGTCGACGCGTTGAACGGCATGCCCGGGGTGTTGTCGGCGCGGTGGGCCGGCGTGCACGGCGACGACGCCGCCAACACCGCATTGTTGTTGGCGCAACTGCGCGACGTGCCCGACGAGCGGCGTGGCGCGAGATTCGTGTCAGCGTGCGCGTTGGTGTCAGGCTCAGGTGAGGTCGTTGTGCGCGGTGAGTGGCCGGGTGTGATCGCGCGCGAGCCGCGCGGTGGCGGCGGCTTCGGTTACGACCCGGTGTTCGTCCCGGAGGGCGAGACACGCACCGCGGCTCAGCTCAGCCCGGCCGAGAAGGATGCGCTCTCACATCGGGGCCGCGCGCTAAGCCTGAATCCGTGGATGGGTGATTTCGTGTTGCCGTCGACGCGGTTGTTTTGGGATGCGGCCGAGTGTGGCGCGGTGGGGCGTGGGTGATCCGCTGGCCTGTACCAGCTTTCCTTTGGGTTCCTTGGGTCGGGCCTGGGATGGCGGGGCGGACAGGGCTTGGAAGGTGGGGTCAGGCGGCGCGGGGTTGCGCGATCGGGTAACCGATGACGTTGTGCCACAGGGCCTTCCATCTGGCTCGCCAATGCCAGTGGGCGGGTAGGTGCAGCATTGGTTTGCGGGCCGGGGCGGCGAAGCGGGCCGGGATGTTGATCAGGTCGCGGCGCAGGGTAGCCCCGCGGGCCACGGCATGGTGGCCACCGGCGAGGGTGCCGACGGCGCGCAGCAGGTTATGGGCGATCACCGCGCAGGCCAGCCAGGCGCAGTTGGCCGCGAACAGCCCCGACGGGATGTGTGCCAGTGGGCCGTCGATTAAATCGGCGAAGGTGGTTTCGATGATGGCGTGGCGTCGGTGGGTGATATCGGCCTGGTCGACCGGCAGCGCGGAGTTGGTGACAAACGGGTGATAGCGCCACACCGGAAACAACGCATCCAGGTGGCGGGCGTCTTTGACCCGGCGCACTACCAGCCGCACGGTCAGTGTTCGGCCGCGGGCCAGGCGCAGGGTGTAGGGGGTTTCGGCGACCTGGGCATCGGAGATCAACGCCCCGGTGTCGGGGTCTTCGACCGCGCCCGGGTAGTGCACCGGGGTCCAGGCGGCCTCGTCGATGGCGGCGATCGCGGCGTTGATGCGCTTGTTGCGGCTGATCGACAGGGAGAATTCGGCGCCTCGCTGAATGCAGGTGGTGATCACTTTCTTGGTGCCAAACATTGAGTCGCCGCGCACCAGGATCGGCGCGTCGGGGTTGATCGCTTTCGCGGTGGTGATCGCCTGCTTGAGCTGGTATGCGGCACCGCGCCCGGAGGCGGCTTTGCCGCTCCGTAGCTGCGCCTCGGCGATCACCGGCGCGGCGGTCGCCGTGGAGATGGTGGTGATCTGTGGGGACAGGCCCAGCCGCAGCAGCGCGCGGCTGGCGATCTTGGCATGACCGAAGGAGGCGCCCTGCTTGGCGTGGCCGTAGACCGGGCGCAGCAGCGAGTCGATGTCCAAAAACATCCGCTCGTCGGCGCCAGCCAGCAGCGGGGTGCGCGCCGCCAGTGCGATCAGATGCTCGCGGGCCACTGCGGCGAGTTGTTTGGTATGCCCGAAGGTGAACTCGCGCAAAAAGATCCCCAACGTCGATGGGGCATATACCTCGTTGAACACCCGGGGTGTGCCGCCGGCGCGCAGCACATTGGCATCATCGATGCTGTCCGCGCCGCACATCATCCCGGCGACGATCGAGGTCAGCTTGCCAGCCGGGTTGACCGCGCCGGACTTCACCCGAGTCGACGGCAGATCCACGCGCTCGTTGATCAATTCCGAAAGACCGGTCTGCTCAGCCAGTTCCAGCACTGGCACCAACCCGGCCGCCGACAGCAGATTCTGCTCGTCAAACACCGCCGATCCGGTGGTGAACGTATACGATGAGTGCATCGAAAGTGCCTTCCCGGACTATGGACAAATGCGGCCTCAGCACTCGTATTGTCCCAGTTCAGAAGGCATTTTCGCTGTTCACACGCCGATCAAATCACCGGAACCATCCACGGATTTAGGCTAAGGCAGCTGGTGCCCGCGTTACGCGCGCTCGCTTGACGGTTTTGGGCACGGCGCAGTCGGGGAGTTACAGAGCGAACTGCGCCCTGACGCTTCTGGTTTGAAAATGCTCCACGATGATGCCCAACAGCGGGATAGTGCCGGATAGCAGCACACCGATTGTCTTCGCGATCGGCCAGCGGACCTTGACCGCCAGATTGAATGCGGCCAGCACGTAGGTGAAATACACCCAGCCGTGCACCACTTCGATCCACCGGATTTCGTGACGGAAAACCAGGTGCGAGACGATCTCGTAGCACAGCGCGATCAGCCAGATACCGGTCGTCCACGCCATCACGCGGTAGCCCAGCAGCGCCGTGCGGATCTTTTCGACGGGCACGGCCGACGAGGCGGGCCGCGCCTCAGAGCTGTCGGGCGTGGTCATGCGGTGGTCCCCTTCTGTCTTTCGTGGTCTGATTTGGCCAGCTCGGCGAGGTAGGCGTTGTACTCCCGCAACGCCGGATCGTCGACCGGCGGCGGTGCGGGCTGCGGCCGCTCGGGCAGCAGTCCGGGTGGTATCTCGGTCACGGCATCGCGCGTGCGCGGCTTCGGCGGTGCGTCCTCATAGCGGACGAACTTGCAGTACGCGTACACACAGAACCAGGCAAACAGCGGCCACTGCAGCGCGTAGCCGAGGTTCTGGAAGGTCCCGGACGCCGACTGGAACCTGGTCCACTGCCACCAGCCCAGGGCAAGGCAGCCACCAGCGGCGATGATTACCAGCGCAACCAGCGCGGGCCTCCGACGACGCGTAGTGGACACCTTTCGACGGTACCGCGCTGGAGCTCAGGCAGTGGCACCGACAGAATTGGCCGTTCGGTAGGCGTTACGATCGGTGGGGCCGCGGGCGTGATGGAACTGGGATACATGCCGGTTTTAGGTGCCGGTGCTCGAAAGAGCATGAGGGTTCGAATCCCTCCGCCCGCACTGCTTTTATTTGCCTAATTGTGCTGGCACACAATGACTTTCATGTTGGCAAATTCGAGATCGTCGGCGAACAAGCCGCGTTGGATATGCCACATCACCTCTGCTGGTTTGCGGGTCTCAGCATCCGTTGCAGTACAGCCACATTGAAGCAGTGATAGGTCATGCGGCGTGTTCTTTCGCGCCAGCGCTTTTCGGTCGGGCTTCGGCAGCGGAAAACAGCCATATTCGCGGCTGGCAGCACGAGGTCAATCGGAGGGCTTCGTCGCACTGCAACGTCACGAGCCGGCGGGCATGGCGGCGTGGCGCTGTTCAGCAGTTGCGATGAGTTTGTACCATTCCGTGTTACGGCGATGTCGCTGCCGGCACATGAACGGTTACCCTGCCGCGTTGAGGCTGTGGCAATACGCTTAGATGCCGGTATCTCCGCGAAGGAGAGGGATCATGCGGCGGTTGTGGTCTCCGAGAACGCTTGCCAGCGTGCCGACCCGGCAGTGGGACGCGAGGCCGTCCGCGGTCCCTGCGACGATCCCCGGCGAGCCGCTCCTCTCGCGGCACGGCTTTGGGACGTGGCCCTGATGAACTGGTCAGATAGTGCGGCCACGGCGTTCGGGGTACTGCTGACGATCGGTTTGGCCGGCCTGGTGCTGGTCGTGATGGATTTCTTCGGAGGCCCGACGAGAGAGGCCGAGCAACCGGCGCAGGTCGTGGCTGGTCAGGGGCACCGCAACCGCCACTGGCGCACCGAGCAAGCGGGGGGACAGGCCCAACCGAAACTGAGGCGACTGGAGTCGAAAGCCGAGGCGCGGGCGCGGGGACAGGCCGCTGAAGCCGAGGCGGTGGCCGCGGAGTTGCGGGCGCGGGCCGGAGCGGCCGAAGCCGAGGCCCTGGCCGCCGAAGCCGGAATTCTGGCGGCCCAAGCCGAAGCGCTGGCCGCTCAGGCGCGGGCGCAAGCCGAAGCCGCCGAAGCCGAGGCCCTGGCCGCTGCGGCACGGGAGCGGGCGCGGGTGCGGGCCGATGCCGCCGAAGCCGAAGCGGAAGCGGCCGAGGCGCGGGCGCGAGGACAGGTCGGCCAGGCTGAGGCCCTGGCCGCTGCGGCGCGGGAGCGGGCGCGGGTGCGGGCCGAAGCTGCCGAAGCCGAAGTGGAAGCGGCCGAGGCGCGGGCCCGGGCCGAAGCCGCCGAAGCCGAGGCGGTGGCCGCGGAGGCGCGGGCGCGGGCGGCCGCTGGAGAAGCGGAAGCCCTGGCTGTTGAGGCGCGGGCGCAAGCCGACGCCGCCGAAGCCGAGGCGGTGGCCGCGGCGGCGCGGGCGCGCGCGGCGGCTGGAGAAGCCGAAGCGATAGCTGCTCAGGCGCGAGAGCGGGCGCGGGAGCGGGCGAAAGCCGCCGAAGCCGAGGCCCTGGCCGCGGAGGCGCGGGCGCGGGCCGAAGCCGCCGAAGCCGAGGCGGTGGCCGCGGAGGCGCGGGCGCGGGCCGAAGCCGCCGAAGCCGAGGCGGTGGCCGCGGAGGCGCGGGCGCTCGCGATCAGGCTGCGACTCGAGGCCGAAGCCAGTGGCAAGCCGCTTCGTCGGCCCGACTAGGCATGCGCTGAAGCACCATTCGCGCCATCGCCACGTCGTCGCGTAGCCCTTGGCAACGTCTCAGCGATTGCGACCGCCCCGGTGGACAAACCAGATGCTCAATGCGACGGAGGCGACCACGGCGATGCTGAGCAAGACAGTGGTTGTCATCGCAATACTCTATCGGTGAGCCCCGAGCGCCCAGTCATCCGCGCAGCGTCCACGCCCGTGGGGCATGGTGGCCGCGTGCGCTAGACGGGATGGGCGGCGAACCATTCCAGCAACAAGTCAGCGACGGCATCGGGCCGTTCGTCGGGTATCCAGTGGGACACGCCCTGCAGAATCTCGAACCGGTATTCGCCGGTGACGTAACGGCCGCAGTTGCGAGCCGCCGTGCCGAGCACCGCGGTGTCGCCATCGCTCCACACGTACAGCGTCGGAACGCTGGCCTTGCGGATTGTGCTTCGCACGCCCGACACTGGCATCGCGCGATACCAATTGAGCGCGGCGGTCAACACCCCAGGCTCAGCCATTGCGCGCGCGTCGCGGTCGGCGGCGTCGGCTGACTGGCCAGCGGAGCGCAACGCCTTCGCTAGCTGGGCGGTATTTCGCTGCCCGCCAAGGAGAAACGACTCTGGCAGCGCCGGCAGCTGGAACACATACATGTACCAGGACGCCAGAACCTGGCGACTGGTAACGAGGGCCCTGAGGAACGCGGCTGGGTGCGGGACAGACAGTGCCGACACCGTCGCTAGGCGGTCCGGCATCTCCGCGGCGGCACCCCAAGCCACCCCTGCGCCCCAGTCATGCCCAACCAGATGAACCCGGCCCGCGCCGCTGGCATCGATCAGCGCACGGACGTCGCCGATGAGCTCGGTCATGCGGTAGTCACGTCGGCGCGTCGGACGGGCACCGGGCGAGTAACCGCGTTGGTTGGGAGCCAAGCAGCGATATCCCGCCGCGCTGAGACGGTCGATGACCTTACTCCAACTGGTGTTGAACTGAGGGAAACCATGCAACAGCACCACAACCGGCCCGTCGGTGGGGCCCGCACCGATGACGTCGAAGACGAGGTTTCCGCGGCGGTACTGATCCATGGCTTCAACCTCACGCCGTGCGCGAATGGCGCTCGGCCGCCGCCACATCCAACCACACCGTCGCCCCGGCCAACCCGGGTGTCCTGGCGGAACCGCCAGGGCTCGCGCCGTCGCACCCCGGGTGCCGTGTCAGCATTGCGTCTCGATGTTGAAGTCTGCCGTCTTCGGCGTGGACGGGTCTTCGGTATTGGTTCCTTCCGCGGTGCCGGTGATTCTGTAGGTGCCGTTGGCAAAAGTCGCCTTGGCCTTGCCGACGCCGGCGTCGGCAAGGCCGGTGAAGCCATTGACGTTGTTGATGTTGACGCTCTCGGCTTTCGGGTCATCAGACTGCAGCCGCAGCATGGCCTGCACGTTACCCGGGGCCGCGCCGATGTCGACGGTCATTAACCACTCGACTTGAGTGCACGACACAGCATGTGAGGTGCGTGTGTTGCCGTCGACGGTGATCCGAGCGGTTTTCTGCGGCACCGTTTCAGCACGCGAACATCCGATACCGCCTGCAAGAACGGCCAAAGCGACCACCGCCGCCGCGACCATCCGGTTTTTCACCGGGCACCTCCGTTCCGCAGCGACGCGCTGCTGTCTTGCCGCACCAATTTGTACCAGTTCGGTGCGCACGTCGAGGGGTTATCGACGGCACTGCCGGTTGCCGTATGCCTTACAGTTGACGGATCAAGGCGACAACTTTACCGACTGGTTCGGAGGCACGTTGACGAAAAGCATGACCCAACACGTCGCTCCCGTTGCCGAGCCCTGGTGGAGCCAGGGGTGAGCGCTGCCCTGTCCATACCCCGGTACCCCCACGACGTGACCCGTGAATGGCTTGCGGCCGTCCTCTGCGACCGCGGGACGCCAGTTGAGGTCTCCGAGGTCAGTGTGGTGCCGATCGGCACGGGACAAACGGGTGCGACGTTTCGGGTGTCGGTCGGCTACGGCGCGGCTTCGGCTGGCTTGCCGGATACCTTCGTCATCAAGTTGCCGGCTCAGGACGACGCCGTGCGTGACCGCGTCGTCATCGGCTACCGCAGCGAATGCGCGTTCTACTCCGCAATCGCCGAGCGGGTGCAGATCCCGACACCGCAGTGCTTCTACTGCGAGATCACCGAAGATGCCGCGCAATACGCGCTGCTGCTCGCCGATCAGGCGCCGGCCGTGCAGGGCGATCAAATTGCGGGCTGTGGCGAAAAGGAGGCCCGACTTGCGGTGACGGCGTTGGCCGGCCTGCATGGGCCGAGCTGGTGCGATCCGGTGTGGCTGGATTTCCCTGGCATCGCCTTTGCGCGGCCGGACGACGCGTCGGCCCAAGGTCTCGGTGAGGTCGCTCGCATGAGTGCCGACATCACTCTGGGCAAGCTCGGCGAGCGGATGAGCGCAGCAGACCGCGAAACCTTCACCAGCGTAATGGATTTGGTCACACCCTGGCTGTTGGCCGAACGTGACCGGTTCGCATTGCTGCACGGCGACTATCGGCTCGACAACATGCTGTTCGATCGCCGGGCCAACACGATCAGCGTCGTCGATTGGCAGACGCTCGGCGTGGGCCTGCCGGCACGCGATCTCGCATACTTCACGGCCACCAGTCTCAGGCCGGATCTGCGCTCGGCGATCGAGGAAGACCTGGTCGATGAGTATCACCGGATGCTGTGCGGCTGCGGCGTCACCGACTATGACCGTGAAACGTGTTGGCGCGACTACCGACTCGGCATGCCGCAAGCACTGCTAATCTCCGCCCTAGGATTCGCATTCGCCACCGCCACCGACCGCGGCGACGATATGGTGCTGACGATGCTGCAGCGCGGCTGCCGCGCGATCCGCGAGCTTGGGACACTGGAGCTGATCGGGTGAGAATGTGCGGCGATGAATGCCGCTTTGCCCGTATGCCGACCGGTGTGTGCTCCCCGGGCGAAGTGGATCCTTGTCACTGCTGACGTTGGGCCGCCTTGACCAGGTTGGACCCGATGATCAGCCGTTGGATTTCGCTAGTACCTTCGTATAGGCGAAGTAGCCGGACATCACGATAGATGCGCTCGACGGGAACCTCCCGCATGTAGCCGCTGCCGCCGTGAATCTGCACCGCGAGATCGGCTACCCTTCCGGCCATTTCGGTGCAGAACAGCTTCGCCGCCGACGGTGCGATGCGGCGATCCTGATTACTCTCCCATTGCCGAGCGGTCTCGCGGACGAGCGCCCGCCCGGCCAGCACCCCGGTCTGCTGGTCGGCGATCATCGCCTGCACCAACTGGAAATTCCCGATCGGTTCGCCACCCTGTGTGGCGGTGGCCGCGTACGTCACCGATTCGTCGAGTGCTCGCTGCGCGGTTCCCACGGCGAGCGCAGCGATGTGTACCCGGCCGCGCGCGAGCGAGATCATCGCTGCTCGATAGCCGATGTCTGCACTGCCGCCCACCAGCGCGCCTGCTGGAACCCGGACGTCGGCGAAGCTGACGTCGGCCGTCCACGCACCTTCCTGGCCCATCTTGGCGTCTTTGGCGCCGACCACCACGCCCGGTGTGTTCGCGGGAACCAGGAACACGGCGATGCCGGGACCGGTGTCGTCGGCGGGCCGGGTTCGCGCGAAAACCACGAACAGATCGGCGACCGGCGCATTGGTGATAAACCGCTTCTGGCCGGAGATAATCCAATCATCACCGACGCGAACAGCTTTCGTGCGCAGCCCGGACGGATTCGATCCTGCGCCCGGTTCGGTGAGCGCGAAGGAGGCGACGACGTCGCCTGATGCCATCTGCTCGAGCCAGCGGCTCTTCTGCTCCTCGGTGCCGAATCCGACGAGCACTTGGCCGGCGATGCCGTTGTTGGTGCCGAACATCGACCGCAACGCGAGCGAGGTGTAGCCCAATTCCATCGCCAACTCGACGTCTTGGATCAGGTTCAGGCCCAGCCCGCCCCACTTCTGCGGGATCGCATATCCGAAGAGCCCCATCTTCTTGGCTTGATCGCGCAGGTCGTCGGGCACTTTGTCGTTGGCCAGTATCTCTCGCTCGCGCGGGACGACGGCGGTGCGCACGAAACGACGGGTCTGCGCCAGGATCTCGTGAAAGTCCTCGTCGCTGACTTCGGCCATAGACGGATGCTCCTTCTCGGCAGCGCGGGGCCTCCCCCGTGGTGGTGTAGGCGATCCTATATGAAATATGATGTTGCATCGCTGGCCGTCCTGGGGGCTTAGGCGGTCACACGGAGCAAAGGACAGGTGGTCAGGTGTCGTTGTTGACCGGGCGCACCGCTGTCGTCACCGGCGGTGCTCAAGGGCTGGGACTCGCAATCGCGGAACGGTTCATTGCCGAGGGTGCTCGAGTTGTGCTGGGCGACATAAATTTTGAGGCCACCGAGGCCGCCGCTAAACAGTTGGGCGGCGACGATGTCGCGCTGGCTGTGCGCTGCGATGTCACCGTCGCCGCCGACGTCGACGCGCTGGTCGGAGCCGCTGTCGAGCATTTCGGTGACCTGGACATCATGGTCAACAACGCCGGGATCACCCGCGACGCGACGATGCGCAAGATGACCGAAGAGCAGTTCGATCAGGTGATCGCGGTGCACTTGAAGGGAACCTGGAACGGCACCCGTAAAGCGGCGGCGATCATGCGCGAAAACAAACGCGGC
Source organism: Mycobacterium xenopi (assembly GCF_009936235.1). NCBI lineage: Bacteria > Bacillati > Actinomycetota > Actinomycetes > Mycobacteriales > Mycobacteriaceae > Mycobacterium > Mycobacterium xenopi. Next base: position 1,710,112 of record NZ_AP022314.1, read on the forward strand.
ACGATCGTGAACATGTCGTCGCTGTCGGGCAAGGTCGGTCTGGTCGGGCAGACCAACTACTCGGCGGCCAAGGCGGGCATCGTCGGGATGACCAAGGCGGCCGCCAAGGAGCTGGCTCACCTCGGGGTCCGGGTGAATGCCATTGCACCGGGTTTGATCCGCTCGGCTATGACGGAGGCGATGCCGCAACGCATTTGGGACGAAAAGGTCGCCGAGGTCCCAATGGGTCGGGCAGGTGAGCCTCACGAGGTCGCCAACGTCGCATTGTTCTTGGCCTCCGATTTGTCTTCGTACATGACCGGAACGGTGATCGAGGTCACCGGGGGGAGGTTCATGTGAGCGGGCCGAGCAGACGCAAAAGCACTCAACTCGGGACCAATTCGCGCGCTTTTGCGTCTGCTCGGCCGACTGAGGCCGTGATCTGTGAACCGCTGCGTACCCCGATTGGCCGCTACGGCGGAATGTTCAAGTCGCTGAGCGCCGTCGACCTAGGCGTCGCCGCGCTGAAAGGGTTGCTCGACCGCACGCAGATCGCGCCGGAATCGGTGCAAGACGTCATTCTTGGCCACTGTTATCCCAGCAGCGAGGCGCCGGCGATCGGCCGGGTGGTGGCGCTCGACGCCGGCCTGCCTGTGACCGTTCCCGGCATGCAGATCGACCGTCGCTGCGGTTCTGGACTGCAGGCGGTGATCCAGGCCTGTCTGCAGGTAAGCAGCGGCGACCACGATCTAGTCGTCGCTGGCGGCACGGAGAGCATGAGCAATGTGGTCTTCTATTCCACCGATATGCGTTGGGGTGGTGCCCGCACCGGGATCAGGGTGCACGACGGGCTGATCCGCGGACGTACTACGGCGGGCGGCCGAAACTACCCGGTCCCGGGCGGAATGCTGGAGACCGCCGAAAATTTGCGCCGCCAGTACAACATTTCGCGCACCGAACAAGATGAGCTTGCGGTCACCTCACACCAGCGGGCGGTCGCCGCGCAGAAAGACGGCGTTTTCGCCGAGGAGATCATCCCGGTCGCGGTGCAAACCCGGCAGGGCGAGGAGTGGCTCGACACCGACGAGCATCCCCGGGCAGACACCACGGTCGAGTCGCTCGCCAAGCTCAAACCCGTTCTGCTGAAAGACGATCCGGATGCCACGGTCACCGCCGGCAATGCCAGCGGACAAAACGACGCGGCATCGATGTGTGTGGTCACCACGCGGGAGAAGGCCGACGAGCTCGGGCTGACGCCGCTGGTGCGACTGGTGTCGTGGGCTGTCGCGGGTGTACCGCCCGACGTGATGGGCATCGGCCCGGTGCCGGCGACCGAGGTAGCGCTGGCCAAGGCGGGTCTGCGGCTGGCCGACATCGACCTGATCGAATTGAACGAAGCATTTGCCGCCCAGGCGATTGCCGTGATGCGGGAATGGAAATTCAGCGCCGCCGACCGGGACCGAACCAACGTCCACGGTTCCGGGATTTCGCTGGGCCACCCGGTTGGAGCGACCGGTGCCAGGATGTTGGCCACGCTGGCTCGCGAGCTCAACCGGCGCCAGGCGCGCTATGGCCTCGAAACCATGTGCATCGGCGGGGGCCAAGGCCTTGCCGCGGTCTTCGAACGGGTCACCTCCGGATGAACATGCCGTTGACCGGCGTCACCGTTGTCGAGGTGTCCAGCTTCGTCGCGGCACCGTTGTGCGGTATGACGTTGAATCAGCTGGGCGCACAGGTGATTCGGATCGATCCGCTCGGCGGTGCGTCCGATGTGCACCGCTGGCCGCTGGCAAAAAGCGGTACGTCGATCTACTGGACCGGCCTGAACAAGGGAAAGCGCTCGGCGACTATCGACCTGCGTTCACCGCAAGGACAAGAACTGGTCCAGCGACTGGTTGTCGATGGCGACGGCATCGTGGTGACCAACGCCGCAGGCCTGTCCTGGCTGTCCTACGAGCGGCTGGCCAGGCTGCGATCCGATGTCATCCACGTCCAGTTGCTTGGCCGCGGTGATGGTTCCACCGCCGTGGACTACACGGTCAACGCCGCGACGGGGTTTCCGTTGGTGACCGGTCCGGCGAACCATGCCGGTCCGATCAACCACGTGCTGCCCGCGTGGGACGTGTGCTGCGGCCTGTATGCGGCGCTGGCAGTGTTGGCCGCGCTGCGTCGTCGCGACCATTCCGGTGTAGGTACCCAAGTCAGCGTGGCCCTGGAAGATGTCGCGTTGGCCACCGCAGCCAATCTCGGCTGGCTGACCGAGCCCCAGGTGAACGGCACCCAACGCCCACGACTCGGAAACGCCATCTACGGCCAGTACGGCCAGGACTTCACCAGCAGCGACGGCGTCGCATTCATGGTTGTGACGTTGACCCCCCGGCACTTTCGTGACCTTGTCGAGGTCACGGGTACCGGTGCAGCGGTGTCGGCGCTTGCGGAGGCGCTCGGCGCCGACTTCAGCGACGAAGCCGACCGCTACCGCTACCGCGATGCGCTGACGGCCCTGTTCAGCGTCTGGTTCGGTGCGCACACCGCCGACCAGATCACTGAAGCGCTGGCCGCAACGACCGTGCTGTTCGAGCGCTACTTGACCTTTGCTGAAGTCGCAGCAGACCCGCGGGTGACAGCGAATCCGATGTTCTCCCTACTTCACCAAGACGGCGTCGGAGACTATCTCGCCCCGGGCTTGCCGACCGCATTCGACGGTGTTCATCCGGTGTGCGCGCCCGCACCGAATCTGGGCCAAGACACCGTCGATGTGCTCACCGAGCGCCTTGGTTTGGATTCCGACGACATTGCGCGTCTGATCCGGGCCAAGACGATCGCTGGTTGAGCCGGGCAGAAGGGAAATATCAGCATGACCAGACTGGCGCAGACGCTCGGACTTACCGAATTTCAGACCGAGATCATCGCCACCGTACGCGAATTCGTCGACAAGGAAGTCATTCCCGCAGCGCAGGAGCTCGAGCACAGTGACACCTACCCGCAGGCCATCGTCGACCACATGCGTGACATGGGCCTTTTCGGCCTGATGATTCCTGAGGAGTATGGGGGGTTGGGCGAGTCGCTGTTGACCTATGCGTTATGTGTCGAGGAACTGGCGCGCGGATGGATGAGCATCTCCGGTGTGATCAATACCCATTTCATCGTCGCCTACATGGTGCGCCAGCATGGAACCGAGGAGCAGAAACGGCGTCTGCTGCCCCGCATGGCGACTGGCGAAGTGCGCGGTGCATTTTCGATGTCCGAGCCGGAGTTGGGATCCGACGTGGCGGCGATACGAACCAGGGCGGCGCGCAATGACGACGGCAGCTACACCATCGATGGGCAGAAGATGTGGCTCACCAATGGTGCCAGTTCGACACTGGTCGCCGTTCTGGTGCGGACCGACGAAGGCGCGGATGCCCCACACCGCAACTTGACAGCATTCCTGATCGAAAAGCCAACCGGGTTTGGCGAAGTAGCACCGGGTCTGTTGATCCCAGGCAAGATCGACAAACTCGGGTACAAGGGCATCGACACCACCGAGCTGATCTTCGACGGATACGTGGTCAGTGGCAACGACATCCTCGGCGGCACGCCTGGGCGAGGCTTCTACCACATGATGGATGGCATCGAAGTCGGGCGGGTCAACGTTGCGGCACGGGCCTGTGGTGTGGGCATCCGGGCTTTCGAACTCGCTGTGCGGTATGCGCAGCAGCGGCATACATTCGGCAAGCCTATTGCCGAGCATCAGGCCATCGCCTTCCAGTTGGCCGAGATGGCAACGAAAGTGGAAGCGGCGCACCTGATGATGGTCAATGCGGCCCGGTTGAAGGATTCGGGTGAGCGCAACGACATGGCCGCGGGAATGGCCAAATACCTGGCCAGTGAATTGTGCAGCGAGATCACCCAGCAGAGTTTCCGAATCCACGGGGGCTACGGATACTCCAAGGAGTACGAGATCGAGCGGCTGATGCGCGACGCGCCGTTTTTGCTCATCGGCGAGGGAACCAGTGAGATCCAAAAGTCAATCATCAGCAGGCGACTGCTCGCCGAGTACCGAATCTGACCAATGACTACTCCCGATTTCGCCGCACGGCCCCAGCTCTCCGAAGATGTGGCCCGCTATGTCCGTAACCGGATTTTCGACGGCACCTATGTCGCTGGCGAGTACGTTCGTCTCGACCAGCTGGCAGCGGAGTTGGGCATCAGTGTGACGCCGGTGCGTGAGGCGCTCTTCGAGCTGCGCGCCGAGGGTCTGTTGGCTCAGCAGCCGCGCCGCGGCTTTGTCGTGTTGCCGGTGACGAGTCAAGACCTTACCGATGTCGCGAATGTCCAAGCCCATGTGGGTGGTGAACTGGCTGCGCGGGCCGCGATCAACATCAAAGACGACCAACTGGGCAACCTCAAGGACATTCAGGCTCAGCTGGAAGCTGCCTACGCGCGCAGCGACGATGAACGAGCGGTCCGCCTCAATCATGAATTCCACCGGGCAATCAATCTTGCCGCCGACTCACCCAAGCTTGCCCAGTTGATGTCGCAGATCACTCGCTATGCACCGGAGTCGGTGTTTCCAACCATCGTCGGTTGGCCCCAACAGTCGATAAAGCACCACCGCCGGGTGCTGGCCGCACTGGAAAAACGCGACGACAGGCTCGCCCGCAAAGCGATGTCGGAGCACCTCGCGGCGGGGGCCATTCCGTTGATCGAGCATCTCGTCGAGCGTGGCGTGGTCGACGAAGCGATCCGCCGGGATTCGAAGAGGTCGCGGCGTTCACCGAGCTGACCGTGGGCCATAGTATCGCTGTTCACGGCCGCGCAGCCGAACCCAGGCTAGCAAGAGTCTCACGTAACCGGTGATGATCCACTTTCCCGGTTGGCCCACGCGGGATGTCGTCATCGGAGTCCACCAGCAACCACACGGTGGGCACCTTGAAGGTGCTGAGCAGTCGGCGAGCAGCTTCCCGCAGCTGGTCAGCCGTCATGGTCGCGGTCTCGCACACCACCGCCGCGCCCACCTGGTTACCTTGTGCGCCAACAACATTGGTGACGAAAGCGTTGTCGACACCCTCCACAGTCTTCAGCGCCTGCTCGACTTCGGCGGGATAGACGTTGGCCCCACTGACTTTGAACATGTCGTCGACTCTGCCGTGATAGAAGAGGAAACCATCCCGGTCGAGACGACCGAGGTCGCCGGTGGGATAGAAACCCTCCGCGGTGAAGACCTCTTCGCGACTGCGGCGGCATATGCCGCGCAGGGTGTGCGGTCCCCGAATCTGGATCACCCCAACGGTTCCGACCGGCAGCGGGCGTCCGGTGTCGGGGTCGGCGATGCGTACCTCCATGCCGGGAAACGGTTTACCGCAGCTACCCCAGGCAGACCGCGGCATATCGGTGTCGGCGGGGTAGCCGCAGTACGGACCGAACGACTCCGTCATACCAAACAAGTTAGCCCTGGCGCCCGGCGCCGCGCGCCGCCCGGGCGGCAGCAGCGCATCCAGGCTGCCCGGCCGCAAGACTGAAAGATCGAACTGCGAAGCGCTCGGATGGCGAGCTAGCGCCTCGGCTTGCTCGGGCCAGCCGCGGAACAAGGTGACCCGTTCGCGTTCCAGCAGTCGCAAAGTGGTATCCGGTCGCGGAATTGCCTCGGTGACCAAAGTGGCGCCGGCCAGCAGTGCCGAGAGCACTCCACCACCGAGCCCGCCTACCCAAAAGAACGGCAGCGGCAGATACAAGCGGGTCTGGGCATCGATGCAGCGGCTGGCCAAGCCTGACTGCACTGCGCCCAGTGCGCTGGCGTGTGAGTGCAGTACCCCTTTCGGCGGCCCGCTGCTGCCGGAGGTGAAGACGATGGCGAAAAGGTCGCTGCCCGTGACGGTTCGGGTCAGCGGATCGATGATGCTGGCGGGAGCGGCCTCGGCAGCAATTTCTGTCAACCGGTCGGCTGTCCAGACCCGACGCAGCGCAGGAAGCGCCGGATGCCCCAGCAATTCCCCGGCCCCCAGTGGCAAGCCCAACGCCGCCCGAAGATCGTCGACATAGCGGTGTCCCCGGAACTCTTCGACGGTCACCAAAAACTGCACGGCGGCGACCCGCAACTGCGCCAGCAGTTCTCGCGGCGGCAGCAGCGTGCTCAGCGGAACCAACACCGCCCCGATGCGAGTGACCGCGATCGCAATCTGCACCCAGCGGACACCGTTGGCCATGATCAAGCCGACCCGAGCGCCCTTGCCGACGCCCGCTCCGACCAAGGTAGCGGCCAGAACCCTTGTCGAAGAGTCAAGTTCGCTGTAGCTGAGCCGCCTCACTGGGTCGATCACCATCGGCTTCGTGGGGTGCCGGGCGGCGCGAGACTGCACCACGTGGTCGATGGTGGACTCAGGCATCGAACACCTGCTTCAGCCGCTGTAGGTCGACCTTGCCGCTGGAAACCAGGGGAATATCGGCAGCCCGCATGGTGGCAAACCGCCGCGGAATCTTGTATGACGACAGTTCACTGCTGAGCTGTTCGCGCGTGACCTCTTCGTCGAACACAGCGCCATCCTCCAGGGCGATCACGGCGGCGACGACCTGCCCGCGCTCGGCATCGGGCAGCCCGATCACATGCGCCACCACACCGCCGGTGACCCGGGCGATCGCTTTTTCTACCTCGGCCGGGGAGACGTTCGCTCCTGCCGTCTTGATCATCGAGTCGCGTCGGCCAACGAAATAAAAGAACCCATCGTGGTCGGCACGCACCAGGTCGCCGGTGTGGAACCAGCCATCGGCATCGAAACACTCTTCGCGGCTGCGCTTGTAGTAGCGCTGCATCAGGTAGGGCCCGCGGATGCACAACTCGCCGACTTCGCCGGTCTCGACGGGCTCGCCGGTGTAGGGATCGATGATCTTGGCGTCGAATCCGGGTGCCGGCTTTCCGAACGAACCGCGCCGGTGTTCGGGCAGGTCGGTTTCCTCGCCGCTGACCAGCACGACGCTGCCGGACTCGGTCAACCCGAGCATGTTGTGCCGCAACTCCGGGTCGGCCGGACGGACATCAGCGTCCATGATCGGATACAGATTGCCCCGCCGTATCGACGACAGATCACGAGCACCGAAACTGGGATGGTGCACCAAATGCGTGATCCCGGCAGCAAAACCGTTGGCGATGGTTGGTTTTTCGGCTTCCAGCAGGTCCAGTGTTTGGCCCGGGTCGACGGCGTTGGAGCACACTAGTGTCGAGCCGGCAAGAAGTGTCGCAAGGAGGGCGAAGGCGAATCCGCCGATCCAGAAAAACGGCGAATTGCAGAACAGCTTGTCCTCGGCACTCAGACCGCGGATCTCGTTGAGGTTTCGCTGGTGGCCGAGCAGCGCAGCGTGTGTGTGCACAACCCCCTTGGGAGCGCCAGTGGTGCCAGACGTATAAACGATGGCCAGCACATCCGAGCCATCGACATCGTCTTCCACGGCGCTCAGCAGCGCTTCGTCGACCCGATCAGCGAGGCGGTAAACCCGGCCGATGTCGCGCACGCCGCACCCGGTCCCAGAGCCGTGGTCCACCGCGACGTGGCGCAAGTGCGGCGCAGCAGCGCTGAACAACCGATGCTCTGAGGCCAGGTCGCAGTCCACCAAAATTTCGCCAAGCTGCCGCAGGTAGTCGTGTGAGCGATATGCCGCAGCGGCCAACAGCATCTCGACGTCGCTGTCGATCAACATCTCGTGCATTTCACGCGCAGTGGCAAGCGTCGTGAACGGGACGACGACCGCGCCGATGCGCGCCGCCGCGAGCATGCCGACGACGAACGCCGCACCGTTGGGATAGAGCAGCCCCACATGGGTGCCTTTGCCGGCACCCAACGCGATCAGCCCCCGGGCCAGTTGGGCCGACCGGACATCGGCCTCGTGGTAACTGATGCGTTCGCTATCGCAGACCAATAGCGGGTGACCGGCGCGCGAGCGGGCTTGCTCTCGCAGGACTTGCGGAACCGTCAGCGACTCAGTGGACATGTTCACGGTGCACGGCCGGAACGGCCTCACTGAAGAACCGCCGGATCTCGGTCAAGTCGGGCTTGCCCGATGGTGTTCTTGGGATCGCGTCGACGATCGCGATCTCAGTGGGAACTTCATAGCGCGCCAGCCTGTCTCGCAGGAAGTCCATTAATTGCCCGACACCCGCCGACCCGGGTTCGCGCAGTTCGACCATGGCGACCGGTGTCTCGCCAAGGCGCTCGTCGCGCCTGCCGACGACGGCAGCGCCCGCCACCGCCGGATGGCTCTCCAGCGCTGTGCGCACATCGTCGGGCATCACCTTGAAGCCGCCACGGATGATCGCCTGATCGGCGCGTCCCAGGATCCACAGGAAGCCGTCTTCGTCAATGCGCGCCATGTCGGCGGTGCGCATCCACTCCGAAGACGGGCCGAGTTGTCCGGGTTTGACCTCCAGCAATCCGACTTCGTTAGGTCCGAGCACCGTGCCGTCGCCGTCGACCACGCGCAGCTGAGTTCCCAGACTGGCACGCCCTACACTGCCTCGTTTGGTATGCCAGTACCTGTGGTAATCGGCCAGCGTCCAGCCGGCCACGCCGCCACCGAATTCGGTTGCGGCATAGGAGGTCAGCACGGGGATACCGAATTTCTCGGTGAAGGCATCAGCATCTTCGGCCGACAGCGGCGCGGTGCCGGAGGTCACGGCGCGGATACTTGCCAGGTCCTCACGATGTAGATCCGAGTGCAACACCATCCGTAACGCCGTCGGCACCAGCGACACGGTTCGGGGCCGGTGCTTGCGTACTGCCTCGGCCCATGGTGCGAGTTCGAATTTCTCCAGCAGCACAAAAGGTCTCGCCTCGGCGATGCACTGCAACACCCGGAACACGCCGCCAATATGCACCAATGGGGAATTGACGATCGCCACGCCGCGCCGGATTTCGGTGGGCGCTGAGCACCGCTCGGGTTCACGGCCCATCACGCTGCGCGCCAGCATGTCGTAAGTGACGTCGACCCGTTTGGGTGGTCCGGTTGTTCCACTGGTCAACATCCAGACAGCGACACCGGGCCGGCTGACAACACCCTGGGATTTACCCACCCTCACCACTGGCTCCGCCTCCAGGGCCGCGACCGAGACCGCAGTGATATCTGTGGGCGCGAGGGCGGCTACGTCGTCGGACTGGCCGATGATCATCGGCAGCTCGAGCCTGCCGATCTCGGCTGCAGTGCGTTCGGTGCAACGGGAAGGGTTGAGCACGACGACGCAGCCGCCTACCTGTAACACCCCCAGAAACGCGGCGACTTGCGCTGGCCGGTTGCGCAGCAGCATTCCGACTCCCGGGTGCGCGCTGCCGGTGTGCATCGTCACCAGCTCACCGATCTTGGTCGCCATGCTGCTGATCTGGCCCCAGGACAGCCAGTGGCCGCGGTATTCGATGGCTTGCGCGTCGGGCTGCAGGTTCAGCACATCAGTGATGCGTCGACTCAGCATGTGCGCCATCAGCGGACCCTCGGTTCGGCCACCGGAGCTTGGCCGCGGGCAGCCAATTCGGCCGTGCCAATCGGATTACCCAACCGTGTGTAGATCAAGCCCTGCTCCAATGCCGCCCGGTACGGCTTGTCCAGCGACTCCCAAATCGCCTTGACCGTGCCTTGGGTCGCCGACGGCGGTTTCGCGGCGATCGTGGCTGCGATCTCATGGGCGCGATGCCATAACCGTTCGGCCGGCACCACTTCCGACACCAGGCCGATCCGCAATGCGGTCTCGGCGCTGACGCGTTCATCGTTTCCCATTAGCGCTATTCGCAGCGTCTCTCCCAACCCGACGCGGCGCATCAACCCAATCGGCTCCAACGCACACACGAGACCGGCCGAGACATGTGAGTCGAAAAACCTCGCATCCGCAGAGCAGATGACCACATCAGACTCGTTGAGGAAGTAGAACGCGCCAGCGGTGCACATCCCCTGCACCGCGCACACTACCGGTTTCCACATCTTCTGCCACTTAGGGCTCAGCGCTTCACCGGGATCCTCATGGTTCCAGATATTTTCTGGTTGACCATACGGTGTTTTGATGTCGAGCCCGGCGCTGAATGCCCGAGTACCGGCGGCACGCAGCACGACCGCGTTTACCGAGTCGTCGTGCTTGACGAGGCGCCAAGCCTCGCGCATCTCGTCACACATCGTGCGATTGAAAGCGTTGAGCTGGTCCGGACGGCTCAACGTGATCGTCGCGACGCGGTCGGTCGCGTCGACGTCGAGCAAGATGGTCTTAAAGCTCATCGGCATTGCCAATTCGGTGGTCGTTTTTCGACAAAAGCCTTGGGGCCCTCCTGCGCATCGTCGGTGCGCAGCACGCGTTCCCGGAACGTTTCGGCGAGATTTTCGGCCTCGTGCAGCGGCAGATCCAGGCCCTTGAGGATCGCCAGCCGGGTGCCCCGCACCGCCAGCGGCGCATTGGAGTTGACGGTGTCGGCGATTTCATGGGCCCGTTCCAAAAGCCGGTCATGCTCGACGATCTCGCTTACTAGTCCTAGCTCGTAGGCGCGCTGCGCGCCCATTCGTTCATGCTTGCCCATCAAAGCCATCCGCAATGCGACCGAACGAGGCAGCACCCGTGCCAGGCGCACCACCTCGCGCCCGGCCACCAGACCGATGCTGACGTGTGGATCGAAGAACGTCGCCTTCTCGGACGCGATGACGATGTCACCGGTGGTGACCCAATCCAGCCCGGCGCCGCAACACAGGCCATTGATGGCGGCCAAGACCGGCTTGGCCATCCGCCGAAACGGCGGGGTGCCCTCCTGCGGTGCCTCCCACTGCTCATAGGTGGACAAGTAGGGGCGCTCGTAGATCACCCTGCCGTCACCCGGGATCTCCTTGACGTCAGCGCCGGTGCAAAACGCTCGGCCGGTGCCGGTGACGATAAGCAGCCATACCCGGTCGTCGTTTTCTGCCGTGTCATAGGCTGCCCGCAGCTCGCGGATCATGTGCGGACTGAGCGCGTTGAGCGCGTCGGGGCGGTTCAGTGTGATCGTCGCAGTGTGTCCGTCGACGTCATATTTGATGGTGTCGAACGACATGCGGTTTCCTTCGTCAGCTGGCACAGGTCACCGGCCACGAAACCGAGGCGGGCGATTTTCCCTGAAAGCGGCCAAGCCTTCCTTGAAGTCGGCGGTGCGGCAGGACAATTCCAGATTGAACAACTCTTGTGTCATGGATTGGCTCAACGTCGCATGCTGGCCGTAGTAGATGGCCTGCTTGGTCAGACCGATCGCGACTGTGGGCCCGGACGCCAGTCGTGACAACACATCTTCGGTTAAGGAGTCGAGCTCCGAAGGATTGACCGTCCGGTAGATCAATCCCCAGTCCGCGGCATGGGTTGCGCTGACTTTTTCGCCCAGCAACAGCATTTCCTTGGCCCGGGTCAGGCCCACTAGCCGAGGCAGCAGCCAGCTGGCGCCCGAATCCGGGCTAAAACCGCGCGCCACGAACGGCTCCCAGAACGTGGTGTCGGTAGTAGCCAGGGTGAAGTCGGCGGCCAGGGCCAGATTGCACCCGAGACCGGCGGCCCAGCCCCGCACGCTGCACACCACCGGCAACTGGATGGTGTAGACCAATTCGATCAGCCGATGTGCCAGGTGCGGGATTCGGCGCACCAGGGCCCCGGCGCGGGGACGCTGCTGAGCGTCGCTGTTGGCAGCTACCCAGTCGGCGCCCGCGCAAAAGTCGCTTCCGGCGCCGGTGATGTGAACCGCGCGAAGCGAATCGTCGGTCGCCGCCTCGGTCAATAGGCCGATGAACGACTCAACCATGTTATGGCTCAACGAATTACGCTGGCCAGGGCGGTCGAGTGTGAGCCGCAAGATGTCACCATCCCGGTGCGCTGTCACCGAGCCGTCGGCTGCCGCGGAGTGGGCGTTTTCGCTCACCGTTGATCCCGCCCTCCTCCCAGCCTCTACCGTTAGCCATACAGTAGCAGCTACGATTGCTACGCTGTATAAGTTAGCAAGGAAAGGCTGGCGGCGGAACAGCTAGCCGTTGGGAAAGAGGATCCATGGCCTTCGGCGAGCGACCGTTGTCGCAGACCGTTGCCGCCGCCGCGGCGATTCGGCGCCTGGCCTCGCTGCTGCTTGCGCTCGAACATCCCCATCCCACCGTTGAGGCCATGCTCACGAAGTTCGCCGAATGGGAGCGTGAGCTGGCCGCAGCGGCCCCTCCGGATAGCTCGCCGCGAATCGGTCCGGACGACGACGGCGTGCGCCGGGTGTATCTCGATCACTCGGCTGACATCGGATCCTTCAACCCGTGCTTTCCGGAGTACCTTTTCGACCACCTCGGCGCCGAAACGGCTCGCGGCCGGGTCACCTTCCCGTTGGTGTACGAGGGTCCGCCGGGGTTAGTCCACGGCGGGTTTCTGGGTGTCTTTTTCGACTGCGTGATCCAACATCACAACTGCGCCGCCAATCTCTCGGGCAAGACCCGTTCGCTGCAGCTGACGTTTCGCCGGCCGACGCCGATCCTCACCGAGTTGCATTTCGACATCGTGCGCAACGAAATCGACCGGGGCATCCAATCGACGGCCCGGCTGCTGCACGAGGGCGAGGTGCTGGCCATCGGGGAGAGCAACACGTTGGCATTGCCGCCTGACAAGCTGACCGGACACCGATTCGGCCGGCGACGACCCGAGACGACTTGACATGGTGGGGCATCGCATTCGTCAACCACGGGTGGCAGAAATCGTCGCGGCGCGGCTGCGGGACGACATCTTGTCGGGACGCCTCAGGGAAGGCGACGTCTTGCCGTCGCAGGAAAGCCTGTTCGCAGAGTTCGGTGTGAGTCCCCCGGCCGTGCGGGAGGCGATCCACATTCTGGAGACCGACGGACTGATCTCGGTGCGCCGGGGCAACGTCGGCGGAGCGGTAGTCCATCTGCCATCCGCCGAGCGCACCGCCCACATGATCAGCATGGTGCTGCAGACGCGGTCGGCGACGCCCGCCGACGTCAGTGAGGCGCTGATGCACCTCGAGCCGATTTGCGCGGGAATGTGCGCTGCCCGCGCAGACCGGATGACCGAAGTGGTGCCCTATCTCCAGGCTGAAATCGACGCTCAGGTAGAGCAATTCGACGACGTGGCACGGTATGTACCCAATGCGCGGCGGTTCCATGAAACGCTGGTATCGCGCTGTGGCAACGAGGCAATGATCTTGCTGATCGGCTCGCTGGAGCTGATCTGGTCTGCCCATGAGTCTTCGGTCTGGAACGGCGAGGGCCACCCCGCGCCGATGGGGCGCAACACCCGCCGGGCGGCGCTGCGCGACCATCAGCGGTTGCTCGACGCTATTTGTGACGGCAATGCCGCGCGAGCGGTGCGGGTAGCGCAGGATCACCTCGCCGCCGCACGCCGCAACACGCTTGCCTTCGGCACCGACAAGACCATCGAGGCCAAGCTGATCGGCAACACCGGCTTGGACTTCGGCCTCCAGTACAACGGGCGACCCGGGAGCAGGAAGGAGTCCGGTAGATGACCGCATCGGGCACCTCGGACGATCGTGTCCTTTTCGACATCGATGCCGACAAGCGGATCGCGACCATCACATTGAACAACCCCAAGCAACGCAACTCCTACGACGCTGCCATGCGTGACGGGATCGCGCGGTACCTCGATCGCATCGCCCAAGACGACGACATCACGGTGGTGCTGTTACGCGGAGCGGGCGGCGTGTTCAGCGCCGGCGCCGACATGAACAACGCTTACGGCTGGTATGGCGCCGGCAGCGCCAAGTCAGCAAAAAGCCGTCCCAGTCAACGACGTCGGCTTTCGGTGGACCGCAGGTCATTTGGCTTCTACCACAATTTCATGGGCTTCCCGAAAATCACGGTCGGGGAGATCAGCGGCTATGCCCTGGGGGGCGGTTTCGAGATGGCGCTGATGACCGACATTTCCGTGATCGCACGCGATACCAAGATCGGAATGCCTGCGACACGCTTCCTCGGCCCGGCGCTCGGCAGCTTGCATATGTTTTTCCATCGGTTGGGACCGGTTTTGGCTCGGCGTCTGCTGCTGACCGGTGACATCATCGAGGCCGGCACCATCGAGCATTTGGGAATCTTCACCGACACATGCGATCCCGGCGTCGTCACCGCGCGTGCCCGCTACTGGGCGGAGAAGGCCGCGAAAATGCCGGCCGACGGCATCGTCATCGCCAAGGAGGCCTTCCGGCTGGTCGAACAAACACAGGCTTACCAGGGCGAGGAAGTCGCCAGCTATTTGTTCCACGCCTTCGGGACCAACTTGCAGTTTGCGCCGGGCGAATTCAATTTCGTCAAGGCGCGAGCCCAATACGGCACCAAGGAGGCGTTCCGGCTGCGCGACGAACACTTCCACGTGCCGGAACCATAGGTGCGTGTTACCGAGACGCCTTGGTCCGCCCTCGCGGCGCCGCCGGTTTGCGCGCCCGCGCGGGGGATGACTTTGCTGTCTTCCGTTGGCGCGGCCGCTGTTTCGAACGGTTCTCCATTAGCCGGGCCGCGTGGTCGAGGATGCATTCCAGACCGTATTCGAAATTGGTCTCGTCGGCGGCGCCGAGGTGGTGGCCCTTGGCGGTCATTTGAGCAAGCAGCGGCGTTGTTTCCGGGTCGATGACCATGGCGTCCTCGATGGTGCGTGCCGAACCGTTCTCAGCCTCCTGATTCTTTTGGTGCAGCCGATGCAACACCACCGATCCCCGCACATGCACCGACACCGCGGAGTAGGTGTCGAACGCTTCGTCGGGCGACAAGCCCGCCTCGACCAGGCCAGCGATTGCCTTTTCGATCTCCTGAACCCCCAGCCGCGCCGCTTTAGGACTCAGCGCGGAGCGGATCAGAATCAGATCGCACAATATCGGGTTACCGATGAACGTTTTGCGCATCGAGCGGGCATGGTTTCGCAAAGTCTCCCGCCAGTCGCTGGCCTCGACATACGGGGTGGCGAACACGTATCTGCGCAGCGCGCGGTCGGTCATCGCGTTGAGCAGGTCGTCCTTCTTGCGAAAGTACCAGTAGATGCTTGTGACGCCGACGCCCAGATGCTTTCCGAGCAGCGGCATGCTCAGGTTGTCTATCGACACCTGCTCGGCGAGCTCGAACGCGCCTGTGATGATGTCGTCGGGATTGATGGATCCGCGTTCGCGTCGCTGACGCTTGTCGGCGGTCGCTTGCTTAGCCACTGCGGGCACCTCCATCAAGATCAATGCTGCTGACGCAGTCCCGAGCTGTGGGCCGGTGGAATCGAATCTACCGGCAGTTGCCGTCTGAACTGCCGCGACGCGGGCGTGTCGCCATTTCCCTCTGCTACTGTAATGCCTATCGTAGGGTTTTTGGTAGGTGCCCTGGCGGACGAGCAGCGACTGGGTAGCGGTGATGGATCTAGGGCTGAAAGACGCGGCCGCGGCGGTGGTCGGCGGCGCGCGCGGCATGGGGCTGGCCACCGCGCGATGTCTGGCGGCCGACGGGGCCCGAGTGGCCGTCATCGCCCGATCCCGGGCCGACCTTGATCACGCGGCCGAGGAACTGCGTGGGCTTGGCAGCGCGGATGCTGTGGGATTGGTCGCCGATGTCCGTGACGCCGGGCAGGTCGACAAGGTGTTCGCCGAACTCGGCGACCGGTGGGGCGGCGAACTCAACGTGCTCGTCAACGCGGTCGGGCCGAGCACGGTGGGCAGCTTCGAGGATCTCACCGACGACCAGTGGCGGCAGGCTTTCGACGACGGCGTGATGGGGATGGTGCATTGCGTTCGTTCCGCGCTGCCGCTGTTGCGCACGGCCGCCTGGGCGCGGATCGTCAACTTCTCGGCGCATTCGACCCAGCGGCAAAGCGTCGTGTTGCCCGCCTACACCGCCGCCAAAGCAGCCCTGACGAGCATTTCGAAAAACTTGTCGTTGCTGCTGGCCAAGGACGAGATTCTGGTCAACGTCGTCTCCCCGGGCAGCATTGCCTCGGAGTCCCTGGTCGGTTGGGCCAAGTCGGTTGGCGTCGACGGGGACGACCCTTACCAGTTGATGGACGCCATTGCCAAGCATTTCGGGCATCCGGCCCACTTGCCGCGCGCCGGACTTCCGGACGAAATCGGGCCGGTGGTCGCGTTTTTGGCGTCGCGGCGTAACTCCTACATGACCGGAGCCAATGTCAATGTCGACGGCGGCTCCGATTTCACCTGACGACGGGGGGGCGTGATGGCAACGGCTAGCCAAGCACGGACGTGGGCCCGCAACGCGCTGCGGGGGATCGGCGACTCGCTTTACACGCCCTTCTGTGGTCCCGACGGTGACGACATCGACTGGGCCGCCTACCGCACGCTGGTGCGGTACTGCGTCGGCGATCTTGGGCACCCGATGTTGTGGTGCACGAGCGGCATCGCTGAGTTCTGGTCTTTGACGCTCGCCGAGCGAAAGCGGCTGCTGGAGGTGGCGATCGAGGAAGCGCGGAGCCTCAATCACGATGTGGTCGTGCAAGCCTGCACCGCAGCCATGTCGGCGAAGGACTGTTTAGACCTTACGCTGCACGCCCAGCAGGTCGGCGCCGACATCGCCTACATCCAGACGCCGATGATGGAAGTCCACGGCGGTGACGGCGTGCTGCGGTTCTTCCGCTACATCGCCGAGCGCACCGATATCGCGTTGGGCATGTTTAATTCGCCGTCGTCCGGCTACGTGTTGACGCCGGCCGAAGGCGCACGGATCTACCACGAGGTGCCCGCCGTCTGCGCGACCAAGGAAGGCGCGTTCCGGCCTGCGGCGAGCTGGCAGTTGCACGAGATGGCGCCGGGGCTGGTGATCTGGGAGTGCGACAAGACGGTGTATCGCGCGGGCTGGCTGCGGGCGGGAATCGTCTGCCCCGCACAATTGGGCACCGCGGGGTATCTGTATGAAACGCCGCAGCGCCGGTTGCTCACCGACTACTGGGAGCTGATCGTCAACGACAAGCTCGTCGAGGCGATGGATTACGGGCGCGACTCAGGTTTGGACCAATTCGACGTCGACCTCGGTTCGTGGTTCACCTGCTATCCGGGGCGGCCCGATTACTTCACCCACTGGGGCGGTGCCTTCAAGTACGCGGCGTCGCTGCTGGGTCTACCGGTGGGAGCCTATCCCCACTCGCGGCCTCCTCAAGCCGAATTGCCTGTGGCGGCTAAGGAACAGATCAAGAATGCCTACTGTCGCCTGGGGCTTATCGCGCAGTAGGCGACGCGGTTGCGGAATGCTGTACCGATAGATATACAGTATGGGTACAAAGACGCTGGTGTCAGCGGCCGGGGATTGAGGAGACGCTGCGATGAGCACCGCCGACGACGTCGCTGCTGCGGCCGGCGCCCCCGCCGACCAAGACGACGCGGTGCGCTACGAGCTGACCGACAGCGGTGTCGCGGTGCTGACCCTGAATCGGCCGCAGCGGCTCAACACGTGGGGAGCCGATATCGCCGGGCCCTTCTATTCGAGCCTTGAACGTGCCGACGACGATCCGGCTGTCCGGGTGCTCGTGGTGACCGGCAGCGGCAAGGCGTTTTGCGCGGGTGCCCAGCTGGGCTCGATGGAAACGGTTGGCAAGTCGCTGGAGAACACCGACGAGCGGACCCTCAGCGAGTTGGTCGGTGAACGGCAACCCCATTTCCTGACCACTCTGCGCAAGCCTGTGATCGCGGCCGTCAACGGTTCATGTGTGGGCATCGGGTTGACGCTGGCCTTGATGTGTGATGTGCGGTTCGCCGCCGCCGGGGCGAAGTTCGCCGCATCGTTCGCGCGCCGGGGCCTCATTGCGGAGTACGGTGTCTCGTGGATCCTTCCGCGGTTGACCGGCTGGGGCGTCGCACTCGACCTGTTGTTGAGCGGGCGCGCGTTTCTCGCCGAGGAAGCGGCCGAGTTGGGCTTGGTCAAGGAGGTGGTCCAGCCCGAAGCGTTGATGACGCGCACTCTGGAATACGCCGAGGACATCGCGCGACACTGCTCGCCGGCTTCGATGGCCGTCATCAAGCGGCAGGCCTATGGCGACGCCACGCGAGACGTCGACGACGCGACCGCGCGCGCCGAGGCTTTGCTCCACGCGTCACTGTTGCGGCCCGACGTCATCGAGGGCATCACAAGCTTCTTCGAAAAACGAGCGCCTAACTTCCCGGGGCTGGGCTCATCGGAGCGATCAGCGGGGCAACAGCGTGCGGTACCGAAAGGATGACCATGACGAGCTTGGGCTACAAGCCGATTGACGTCGACAACCATTACTACGAGCCACTGGATGCGTTCACTCGCCATCTGGACAAGAAGTTCAAGCACCGCGGTGTTCAGATGCTCACCGACGGCAGGCACACGTATGCCGTCATCGGCGAGCGGGTCAACCACTTCATCCCCAATCCCACCTTCGACCCGATCATCGTGCCAGGCTGCCTGGACCTGCTGTTCCGCGGCGAGGTTCCCGAGGGCGTCGACCCAGCCTCGCTGATGAAGGTCGAACGGCTCGCGGATCATCCGGAGTACCAAAACCGCGACGCCCGCATCGCGGTCATGGATAGCCAGGGCATCGAAACCGTGTTCATGTTGCCGACGTTCGCGTGCGGTGTCGAAGAAGCGCTCAAACATGACATCGAGGCGACGATGGCGTCGGTGCACGCATTCAACCTGTGGCTCGACGAGGACTGGGGCTTCGACCGGCCCGACCACCGGATCATCGCCGCGCCGATTATCTCGTTGGCCGACCCCGAAAAAGCTGTCGACGAAGTGGAATTCGTGTTGGCGCGCGGTGCCAAGCTGGTGCTGGTGCGGCCGGCCCCGGTGCCGGGTGTGGTCAAACCGCGGTCGTTGGGCGATCCGGTCCACGATCCGGTGTGGGCCCGGCTGGCCGAGGCGGGCGTGCCAGTGGGCTTTCATCTCAGCGACAGCGGCTATCTGCAGATCGCCGCGATGTGGGGCGGCAAGTCGACCTTCGAGGGGTTCGGTGCCAAGGACCCGTTGGACGTGGTGCTGCTCGATGATCGCGCGATTCATGACACGATGGCCTCGATGATCGTGCACGGCGTGTTCACCCGCCACCCCAAACTGCGGGTGGCCAGCATCGAGAACGGGTCATACTTCGTATACCGGCTGATTAAGCGGCTCAAGAAGGCGGCCAACAATTATCCGCACCATTTCCGTGAGGATCCCTTGGAACAGTTGCGCAACAACGTGTGGATCGCCCCCTACTACGAGGACGACCTTGCGGCACTGGCCGAGGTCATCGGCGTCGAGCGAATACTGTTCGGGTCGGACTGGCCGCACGGCGAGGGACTGGCGAATCCGGTGGCGTTTACCGGAGAGCTGACCGGGTTCAGCGAGACAGAGGTGCGGAAGATCATGCGGGACAACGCATTAGATCTCCTCGGTGTCAAGGTGGCCTCGGCGGCATAGCGACATGCCCGAATGGACAATCGGCGCGGTGCTCGATGTTATCGCGGATGTCGTTCCGGATCGGCCGATGACAACGTGCGGTGAGCGCCGCAGCACCTTCGCCGAAACGGCATTACGCACCAGTCGATTTGCAAGTTTTCTGCAGCACAGCGGGTTCGGTGTTCATCGGCCGCGGGAGAGACTCAACCGTTGGGAATGCGGCCAAGATCGGGTCGCGCTGATCATGTACAACGATCTCTACCCCGACATGGTGATAGGGTGCTTGAAGGCCCGTGCTGTCCCGGTCAACGTCAACTATCACTACTCGCCTCGCGAGGTACGCGAGCTACTGGAATATGTGCGTCCGCGGGGCATCGTGTATCACCGGTCGCTGGGCGAGCGGCTCGCTGAAGCGCTGCTTTCCGTCGGCGCTGAAGTGCTGGTGTCGATCGACGACGGCAGCAGCGTCGCCCAACTGCCGGGAGCGGTTGCGTTGGACGAGGCGCTGTCTTCTGCAGCTGCCGTCCAAGTTGCGGGTTCACCCGACGACTTGATCATGATGTGCACCGGAGGCACGACGGGACGCCCCAAGGGTGTGCTGTGGCGTCAAAGCGACATGTACGTGGCCGCGATGGCGGGTGCCGATCACGCCAGTGTCGACGAGATTCGTCAGAAGGTGCGCGGCGGCGGCCAGCCCTGGTTTGCCGTTTCGCCCCTGATGCATGCGGCCGGGATGTGGACCGCGTTCGCGGCAATCCTCAATGGGCTCAGCGTCATTCTCTACGACAACCGAACCAAGCTCGATCCGCGATCGGTGTGGGAAACCGCGGCGCGGGAAAAAGTTGGCATGCTGACGATGGTTGGCGATGCATATGCCGGTCCCTTGGTGGCCGAACTGCGACGGGGGTGCTACGACCTGTCGGCGCTATATGCCATCGGCACCGGCGGCGCGGCCACCAACCACAAGTACAAGCAGGCGCTGATGGAGTGCCTGCCGCACGTCACGGTCATCGACGGGTATGGCTCATCCGAATCCGGTAACGCGGCATTCGGGCACAGCCGACACGGAACCATCAGCGAAACTTTCGAACTCAGGGACGGGGTAGCTGTAGTGTCCGCTGACCGTAGCCGGTTTCTGCGTCCCGGCGAGCAAGAAATCGGCTGGGTGGCTCGAACCGGCCGGATTCCACTCGGGTACTACAACGATCCGGAAACCACCGAGCGGACGTTCCCGGAAATCGACGGCCAGCGTGTAGTGATACCCGGAGACCGGGGAACCATCTTGGACGACGGCACACTCCGATTATTCGGTCGCGATTCCCAGGTCGTGAATACCGGCGGAGAAAAGGTTTTCGTCGAAGAGGTCGAGGAGGTGCTGCGGGCACACCCCGGTGTGGCCGACGCGCTCGTGGTCGGGCGGCCAAGCCAGCGCTGGGGCGAAGAAGTCGTGGCCCTCGTCGCGGTGCAGCCCGGTCATGACCACCTCGGCCGCGACGGGCTGCACGACTACTGCGGCTCACAGCTGGCGCATTTCAAAGTGCCCAAGGAGTTCATCTTCGTCGCACAAATCGAGCGCCTGGGCAACGGCAAGCCCAACTATCGATGGGCTAAACAGGCAGCGGCACAACATGTTTTGCAGGGATCGTGATGGCGTATAAAGCGATCGATTGCCTGGTCAACGTTCACTTCGGCGAAGCCGAGAAGCAGCCGAGCTGGATGCTCAAGGTCAGAGACGACTACTTCAAGGGCCCCGAATCGATGTTCGCGCCGGTCGATCTGACCGAGTTGCTCGACGAAATGGACGAGCAGAACGTGCAGCAAGCGATCCTGATGGACTCGCTGACAAACCCGTCGGCTACTGCACGCAAATTCGTTGAGGCCAAGCCGGATCGGTTTGCCCTGGCGATGGGTGGTGTGAACCTGCTGCGCCCCGTGCCGTCGCTGCGGGCGTTGAGTGCGGTCGTTGAAGACTTGCCGGTCGCCTATGCCGTTGTAGGGCCGAGCTTCTGGGGTGACGGACAGTATCCGCCCAGCGACGCCGTCTACTACCCGCTCTACGCAAAGTGCGCCGAATTAGAACTGCCGCTGTGTATCAACACCGGAATCCCGGGCCCGCCGATTCCCGGTGAGGTGCAACACCCGATGCATCTTGACCGGGTGTGCGTCCGGTTTCCGGAACTTCGGCTGTGCATGATTCACGGCGCGGACCCGTGGTGGGAGGTCGCGATCCGCCTGCTTCTCAAATACGACAACTTGCGTTTGATGACATCGGCATGGTCGCCCAAGCGGTTGCCGCAAAGCCTGTTGCACTACATGCGAACTCGCGGAGCCGATAAGATCATCTTCGCGTCGGATTGGCCGGTGCTGAGGATGCGCCGGGTAGTTCCCGAGGCGTGCGCCCTGGAGCTGCCGGTCGAGGTGCTTAAAAACTATCTATACAACAACGCGCGGCGATTCTTTTTCGACCGGGAACGGGAGCAGTGACCATGGACCGCTTCGAGCTACGCAGGTTGGACTACAGCCTGACCGAGGATCATACCGCGCTGCAGAACGCGTACAGGCAGTTCTTCAAGGCTCACTGCCCGATTGAAACCGTCCGCGCCGCTGAGCCTTCCGGATTCGACAAAAACCTGTGGGAGCGGTTGTGCGCGATGGGTGCAACGACGATGGCGGTGCCGGAGTCCTGGGGCGGCGACGGAGCGACGCTGGTCGACCTGACGCTGGTGGCCGAGGAGATCGGCCGTTCGCTCGCCCCGGTCCCGTGGATCGACCATGTCTGCGCTGCTCGCCTGCTCGCCCGCCTGGGCGCAGTAGAGGCCGACGTTGTCAGCGGAAAGCAGCTTGCCGCGCTGGATGTTCAGGTCGAAAGTGGCACGGGTGCACGGCTGATCCCGAGCGGTTCGATCGCCGACCAGATCGTCGTCCGCGACCGCGAGTCGGTGGTCCAGCTGACGTTCGCCACCCGACCGGCCAAGGTCGACAACATCGGCCGCTTGCCCATGGCCTGGGTCGACCCGGCCGCCGCCGACACCCGCACCGTTCTGGCCGACGGGCCGGATGGGGCGAGGCATTACCGACGCGCGCTTGACGAGTGGCGGCTGCTGACCGCAGCGGCTTTGGTCGGTTTGGTCGAAGAGACCATGACCATCGCCGCGGAGTTCGCCAAGACCCGCTACACACTGGGAGTGCCGATCTCGACGCTGCAGGCGATCTCGCATCCGCTGGCCAACATGGCGATTACCGTGCAGAGTGGTCGCAATCTCAGCCATCGCGCCGCCTGGTTTCTCGACAACGAGCCCGACGAGCGCGGCGAGCTGGCGGCGTCGGCGTTGGTGTTCATGTCCGAAGAGGCCGCCAAGGCCGCCACCATGGCCGTGCACATCCAAGGAGGTCTCGGGGTTTCTGCGGAAGCGGCCGCGACGGCGTATCTGGTGCGCGCTCGGGGCTGGCCATTAGCCGGCGGTGACCCGGCAGCGAGTGCGAAGCAGATTGCGCACATCGTTGCAGCGCGTGAAGCACAAGACTAGGAGCAAGCGATGGACTTCTCGAAAGTCGAACTGTCTGAAGAGGACAAGGCTTTCCTCGACGAGGTGCGCAAGTTCCTAGCCACGCATGTCACCGAGGAGGTCTGGCGCCGCGACCGCGAAACCGGCGACAACTTCGATGAAGGCGTTCACTTGGCGATGGGTGCCGCGGGATATCTGGAAGCCGAGTGGAAGCCGGAACACGAAGGCGGGTTCAGCCGCGTGCGCCGGCGCATCTGGGAACTGGAAAAGCGCCGCTTTCATGTGCCATGGGTAACGTGGGGCACGACCGCGATGGTGGCCCGCTCAGTGGCGAAATTCGGCTCGCAGGAACTCCAGGACGAGGTGCTGCCAGGCGTGTTCAGTGGCCACATCCGAATGTGCCTGGGCTACACCGAACCCGAAGGCGGCTCCGACGTCGCCACCTGTAAAACCCGTGCCGTGCGCGATGGCGATGATTGGATTATCAACGGCTCCAAAATGTTCACCACCGGCGCGCACAACTGCCAATACGCCTTCTTGATCACTAATACCGATCCCGACGCACCGAAACACAAAAGCCTGACCATGTTTCTGGTGCCGCTGAACTCGCCTGGTATCGAGGTTCAGGGCATCCGAACCATTGATGGCGACCGCACCAACATCGTCTACTACACCGACGTCCGCGTCGCCGACAAGTACCGATTGGGCGACGTCAATGGTGGCTGGACTGTGCTACGTGAGCCACTCAACGTCGAACACGGCGCGGTCCCGCCCGCGCGGGACGGCCTACAAGACACGTCGATCATGATGCACCAGGCCGGGTTTCTCGCCGAGGCGGTCGACAAAGCCGCGGCGCGGGCGGCGCAGCCAGGTCCGGATGGCCGTCGGCCTGTCGACGACAACTCGGTGGCGTACCGGTTGGGCCGCAGTGTGGCCCGGCTGGAGGCGGCGCTGTCCACGCCCAGCATCTTCGGCCGCGTCGCGATCGCTCAAACCATGCGTGACATCTCGCCGGACTTAATGGACGTACTCGGGTCGGCTGCGGCGTTGCCGTACGGGACCGACGGGGCGGCCGACGACGGGGCTGCCGAGTACTGCTACCGCTTCGCGCCGCTGGTCGGGATCTACGGCGGCACACTGGAAGTGTTCCGCAACATGATTGCCCAGCACGTCCTGGGGTTGGGCAAGCCCGCGTATGCGCCGCGAACGTGAAACTGTTGCGAGCGTCGACGGCTCAGACTCAAGGGGTCGTTGCAACAGTTTCACGTTCGGCGAGATCACGTGCTCAGGATCGTCGCGGCGGCGGTGCCGGGCGCGCCGTACACCTGAGCAAACCCAACCCGCGGCGTCCCGGGCACTTGACGGTCGCCCGCTTCGCCGCGCAATTGACGTACCAGCTCATGTACCTGCCGCAGCCCGGAGGCCCCGATCGGCTCACCGTTGGCGATGAGCCCGCCGTCGGTGTTGACCGGCATCGGCCCGCTGATCTCGGTGGCGCCGTCGGCGACCAGCTTCTGCTGCTCGCAGCGCCTTTCCGCCGTCCGGCACGGCTGTACGCCGACGCAATGCTATGGAGGGCGCGCCGTCGAACACGCCGCCGACTCAACCGGCGCAGCGGTTAGCCCCCGCTGACCGCCTGCTCGCGGGCCCAGCGATAGTCAGCCTTGCCGGATGGGCTGCGCTCAATCACCGGGCGGAACACAATCGCCTTGGGCAGCTTGTAGCGGGCGATGGAACCGGCCGCATGCTCGATCAATTCGCGCTCGTCGGCTTGAGCACCTTCGGCTAGCGCGACGATGGCGACCACTTCCTGGCCCCACCGCTCGCTGGGCCGCCCCGCCACCACCACGTCGGCCACGGCGGGATGAGACGCGATCGCGGTTTCGACCTCCTCCGCGAAAACCTTTTCGCCGCCGGAGTTGATGCACACCGAGTCGCGGCCCAGCAACTCGATGGAGCCGTCCGCCAGATGGCGTGCCCGGTCACCGGGTATTGCGTAGCGCACGCCGTCGATGACGGGAAACGTCGTACCGGTCTTGGTGGCGTCGCCGTTGTAGCCCAGCGGCACGTAACCGCGCTGCGCGAGCCAGCCGATGCCGTCGTGGCCCGGTTCGAATACGCGGCTGAGGTCGTCGGCGATCACGCAGGTGTCCGGGCCGGGGCTGAATGTGCCGGTCGACACGGTCCCGGTCATCGACAGGTGACTCATCTGTGCGCCGGACTCCGAGGAGCCGACACCGTCGACCACGACGAGGCCCGGACGGGCTTGTATCAGCCGCTCTTTGACATACGGGGTCAGCAGGGCTCCGCCATTCGCCACCACCGCCAGCGACGACACGTCCGCGTTGCCCTTCTCGATGGCCGCTGCGAGCGGTCGAGCCATCGCGTCGCCGACCACGGTTACAGCCGCCACCCGCTCACGCTCGATAGTCCGCACGACGTCGTCGGCATCCAAGTGATCCACAACCGTGGGGAAGACAATCGACTGCCCTGTTGTCATCGCGGTCATCACGCTCCACTGGGCCGCGCCGTGGATGAGCGGCGGCAGGATCATCAATTTGGTTCCAGGTCCGGCGGTCGCGCGGGCGACGAGTTCGTCGTACGAGCCCACCGGTTGGCCGCTGATCAGGTCCCGTCCGCCGAATGAGGTCATGAAGATGTCGTGCTGGCGCCACAGCACACCTTTGGGCATTCCAGTGGTGCCGCCGGTGTAGAGCACGTACAGGTCATCCGGGGAAGGTTGCACCGGCGGCGGTCCCGGTGGGCCGGATCTGACGATGGTCTCGTAGTCGACCGCTCCGTAGATGAGGTCATTGCCCGAGTCGTCGGCGATTTGAATCAAGACACGCAGGTGGGGGAGATCCGGCAGCACTTCGGCCACCCGCGGGGCGAACGCGGCGTGGTAGAGCAGCGCGCTGGCGCCCGCGTCGGCCAGCAGATACTGCAGTTCACTTTTGACGTAACGGAAGTTGACGTTGAACGGCGCGACCCGTGCCCGGAAGGCGCCGAGCAGCCCCTCTACAAATTCGGTTCCGTTGTAGGCGTAGATGCCAATCAGGTCCTGGCCCACCTGGTGGCCAGCCAGCGTCGATCGTTCGGTGTGACAGCCCAGTCCACGGGAATGCAGGTAGGACGCGAGCCGGTTGGAGCGATCGACGACTTGGGCATACGTGTAGCGGCGCTGGCCGTGGATGACCAGTTCCCGATCGGGAAACGCGGCGCTGACGGCGTCGGCCACGGCGGGAACTGTGAATTGTGTTGTGGGCTCGGGCATCGGGCCTCTCATGGCTGGTGCGGCAGCAATCGGATCATCAGGCCATCGGCCTTGCTCAGCAGGGTACCGTCAAGGATCCTCCCGAACGCTGCTACCGATACTAAGGACGTTACGGTATAGATTTCAGCTCGAAGAGAGGTTACCGGGTGGCTGACGACCTTGACGCGATCCACCAGTTAAAGGCGCGCTACTGCCGCTTCCTCGACACTAAGAACGTTGAGGCTTGGCGGGGCGTGTTCACCACCGATGTCGTGGTGACGCTGGATATGGCCGTCTCTACCGGCGGAGCGGATCCGATGACGGCCCCGCCGGTGGAAGGCGTCGAAAACTTCGTTCCCACCGTGATGGCCGGGCTCGAGGGCGTGGCCACGATGCACCACTGCCATACCCCTGAGATCGTTTTCATCTCGCCCACGACCGCGTCGGGCACCTGGGCGATGGAAGACGTGCTGATCTTCGGTGACGGTCGTGAGATGCATGGCGCCGGTCACTACCACGAGACGTACGAAAAGCAGGAGGGCGTGTGGCTGATCAAAACCCTGCACCTGACTCGCACCGTGCTGCGGATGCTGCGCAGTCAGCCAGCGTGAATACCATTCGCGTGCGGCGTCCGGGGCAACTGGCCGCCGCTCGGATTTGAGCTCTCCTAGAAGATGACGAAAATGGCAGTAGCTGCACGTGCTCTCGACATCACCCGCGAATTGGCGCTGGTGCTGCCCCGCGCGGTATCCGGAATCAGCGAGTCAACCGACTGGCTCCCTATTTCTCCCCGCGGCGTACGCCAGTTCGGCGAAGTTTTACTTGACGAGCTCGTGCTGACCGGCTTTTCGGTGCTGGCGGGTGACGTGGCAGCGACAGCACCACCGCTGAGCGCATGCACGGCCGCGGCCGAGGAACTGTCGACGCTGGGCATCGAGGATGCGCATGCTGACCCACAACCGTTGCGAGTGCGTAACATCCGCCGGCGACGCATCGGCACCCTGACCTACGAGCGCCTGACGTTCGAACACGAACCCGCGCTGCCCGGCACACTCCGAGCTGCGGGTCTGGGCGGTCCAGCGAGGGCGGTAGTACACCTGTGCCGGCACCGTGACGGACCACGGCCGTGGCTGGTGTGGATTCATGGCGCGGGGCAGGGTCGCCCGGACGACCTATTGATGTCCCGGGCCGGTCGCATACAACACAAGCTGGGCGTCAACGTCGCGGTACCAGTGCAGCCCGGCCACGGCAGCCGTCGTCGGCAATGGCCGCCCTATCCCAGCATCGATCCGCTGATCAACGTGGCAGGCATGATGCGTTCGGTGTCGGAGGTCCGCGCCGTCGTGCGATGGCTGCAGCCGCACTCGACTACTGTTGTGGTATCGGGTGTTTCGATGGGCTCCCCGGTCGCAGCCTTGGTTGCGCATTTGGAGAAGCGGATTGGCGGCGTCGCGCTCTACACGCCGATCCTGGGTCTCAATGCGATGATCGCGCGCCACCTGGAACGCCGGGGTCCGTCACGGCATGGTCTGCGCGAGTTGTTGAGCTCACCGGTGGTGGCGGCGCTGACCTCGGTGATCGACCCGCTGAGAGTCGAGCCGGTGCCGCCGCCACAGCGACGGCTCATCGTGGGCGCCTGGCACGACCGGATGGCGATGCGCGAACCCGCGCTTGCGCTGCAGCAGCGGTGGGGCGGCCAATTTCACTGGTACGACGGCAGTCATGTCGGCCACGTGTTCTCCCGGCGGGTGCAGGCCGTGTCGGAGCGGTTCCTGCGCAAGGTCATCGACGAAGTGGGGGCGGGCGGTTGAACGCTAGCGTTCTTGACGAACTGGGCTACTACCTGCTGGCCGGAGCGGGCGGCGACGGCCCCGCAACGTTGATGGACGAGGCCCGCCGTGGTGAGGAGCTGGGCTTCGGCACCGCGTTCATCTCCGAACGGTGGAACGTCAAAGAAGCGTCGTCGCTCGTCGGCGCGGCGTGCGCGGTGACCAACCGGATGCAGATCGCCACCGCAGCAACCAATCACAACACGCGCCATCCGCTTATCACCGCGTCCTGGGCCACCACCATGCACCGGCTTTCCGGCGGACGCTTCACGCTGGGCATCGGTCGCGGTGTCGCGGCGATGTACGCGGCTTTCGGCATTCCGGCGGTGACGACCGCGCAGATGGAGGAATTTGCGGCAGTTATGCGCCGGTTGTGGCGCGGCGAGGTGATCCTCAACCACGACGGCCCGATCGGCACGTACCCGGTACTGGCGCTCGACCCCGACTTCAACGAAGACATCCGGCTGGCGCTCGTCGCATTCGGGCCTAAGTCTCTTGCATTGGGCGGCAAGGTTTTTGACGACGTTATTCTGCATACCTTTTTCACGCCGGAAACTGTCGAGCGATGCGTCAGGATCGTCAAAGAGGCGGCCGAGCGAGCTGGCCGCGACCCGGCCAGTGTGCGGGTGTGGTCGTGTTTTGCCACGGTCGGCGATCACCTTCCCGAGGAGTTGCGACTGAAGAAGACGGTGGCTCGCCTGGCCACCTACCTCCAGGGCTACGGCGATCTTCTGGTCCGCACCAATGGCTGGGATCACGCTGTGCTGCAGCGGTTTCGGGAAGATCCGGTCGTGACCTCGATTGGCGGCGCGATCGACCAGAAGGCCACCGCTCAGCAGATCGAGCACATTGCGACGTTGATCCCCGAAAAGTGGCTGGAGCCGTCGGCCACCGGGTCGGCCGAACAATGCGTGCAGCGCATCCGCAACGAGTTCGACTACGGCGCGGACGCGGTGATCATGCACGGCGCAACACCTGACGAGCTTGAGCCGATCGTCGCCGCGTACCGGGCGAGCAGGCGCAAAAGCACCCATTTCGGCACGAAATAGGGCGATTTTGGGCCTGCTCGCCACCCCTACGGCATGATCGCGGTCCGGGCGACGGGCTCGGCGACGGCCTGGCGGGCGTGCAGGCCGCGCTGCAACGAAGCCAGCAGCGCGTCACGGGTCTCACGCGGATCGATGAGCTCGTCGAAACCCATGTGCTCGGCCGACCGATACGATGCCTGCAACTCGGCTTTCCGCAGCTTCGCCGAGAGATCTTCACCGGCGTGCGAGGCGCGGCTCAACGCCGCAGCACTCATCGCGCCCATCGTCGCGCCTGGATAGGCGAACGTGGCAACTTGGTTGTCGAACCCGATCAACGACATGACCATGGAGCCGAACCCGTAGGCCTTGCGTAGCGTGACATGCAGTTTCAGCGTGGTCGCCGCGGTCTGTGCGGCGAACATCCGTGCGCCGCTGCGCAGTACCCCGGCACGCTCCGACCGACTGCCCGGCAGCATCCCAGGGTTGTCGGCCAGAAAAAACGATCGGCAGGTGGAATGAGTCGGCCACCATGATGAAATGCGCTGCTTTGTCGGCGGCGTCGGCATCGATCGAGCCGGGCCAGCACCTTGGGCTGGTTGGCGACTACCGCCACCGGGTGTCCGCCCAGATGGGCCAAAGCACAGATGATCGCCGGGCCAAATGCGGGCTGAACCTCAAACCAGTCAGGCCGGTCGAATACAACGTCGAGCACGGCGCGCATGTCGTAGACGCGGCGGTTGTCGCGCGACACAATGTCGAGCAGCTCAGGTGTCGGCCGGGGTTCTGCGGCCTGGTCGCTGGGCAACGACGGCGGATACGACCATGCGCTGGATGGGAAATACGACAGGTACCGCCGGATCGCGTCCAGCACCGCTTCGTCGTCGGCGGCGACGTTGTGCACCACTCCGCTGGCCAGCGCAACGTCCGGCCCGCCGAGATCCTCTTTGGAAATGTCTTCTCCCGTCGACTCTTTGACGACCGGCGGTCCGGCGGTGAAGATCGCGCCCTGTCGGCTCATGATCCGAAAGTCGCACACCGGCGCGACGAGCGCCCCGTGGCCCGCCGAAGGCCCGAGCACCGCAGCGACGGTCGGCACCCGTCCCGAACAGCGGGCCTGGGCTAGCAGGTCGGTCGGCGTGCGCCCGTAGTGTGCACCGGTTGGTCGGAAGCCGGCGCCTTCCAGCAACATGACGAGGGGGATTTTGTCGCGCAGCGCCAACTCGGCGATGCGGTAGCGCTTGGAGTTGCTGCCGGGCGCGATGGTGCCGGCCACGGTGGTGAAGTCCTCCGCGCCCACCATCACCGGGGAACCGTTGATGCACCCGGAGCCGACCACGATCGCGTCGGCTGCGACGTCGCCGCCCACGAGCGTGCCGAGCTCGCGAAATGTGCCCGGGTCCAGGAGCCGTTCGACGCGCGCGCGGGCGTCGAGCTTGCCCTGACTGCGGTGCTTGGCCAGCCGCTCAAGCCCGCCCATCCCGCGCGCTTGCTGACGGCGGCGGCCGAGGTCGTCGAGCGTCTCCTGCCAGTCGCGGGATTTGGTCATGCTCTTGTCCTATCTCGTCGCAGGGCGATCGTCCGAATCGAGCCTACGTACTGAACTGCTTACTGTAGTGTCGGCGACAGGATGGGTGGCCTTCGGTGGACGGAGTGGCCTCGTGATCCGATTGACGACTGAAGAGGCGTGGGACGTCGTCGCGGGCTCGCATACCGGGATTCTGACTACGCTGCGCCGTGACGGTATGCCGATCACGCTGCCGGTGTGGTTTGTGATCGACGACCGCACGATCGCGATGATGACGCCGGCCCGCACCAAGAAGATCGCGCGGGTTCGACATGACCCGCGGGCGTCGTTTCTGGTCGAGTCGGGGGAACGCTGGACCGACCTGCGCGGCGTCCATTTCACCGGTCGTGTGGAGATTGTCGACGATGGCGAGGTGACGGGCAGGATCAACGACGCGCTCACCGCCAAGTACGCGGCATTTCGCCCACACCTCGACACCCTTCCGGCGGCCACCCGGTCCTATTACGCGAAGCAGGTTTTTCTTCGTTTCGTCCCTGATCCGCGCATCTTGACGTGGGATAACTCGCGCATCGCCACGGGGCGGAAACGTTGACCCTACCGAACGGCTTACTGTAGCTTACTTAACATGAGTCGTGGATGCTGTGCGCGACCGGGAAACGTCCGCGGATGAGCGCCACGGCTAGGTCAGGCCTCAAGGTCGATGGCGGCGTTTCCAGTCAGCTCGCTCGCGTGCCCCAGGCAGCCGCGGCGCTGGAGCGGCAGGGCTATGACGGTTGCTGGACAGCCGAAGTCGACCACGACCCGTTCCTGCCACTGGTCTTGGCCGCCGAGCACACCTCGAACATCGAGCTCGGAACGAGCATTGCGGTGGCCTTCGCCCGAAACCCGATGACCGTTGCCAACATTGGCTGGGACCTCCAGGCGTACTCGCGGGGGCGATTCATTCTCGGCCTGGGTTCGCAGATTCAGGCGCACATCGAGAAGCGGTTCAGCATGCCGTGGAGTCATCCGGTGCGCCGCATGCGTGAATTCATCGTCGCGCTGCGGGCAATCTGGTCCGCGTGGCGCGACGGCACGCCGCTGCGCTTCGAGGGTGAGTTCTACACCCACAAACTGATGACCCCCATGTTCACCCCCGAGCCGCAACCCCACGGATTTCCCAAGGTGTTCGTTGCCGCGGTTGGCGAAGCGATGACCGAGATGTGCGGCGAAGTCGCTGACGGCATGCTGGCCCATGCGTTCACCACAAGGCGGTATCTCGACGAGGTGACGATGCCGGCTTTGCAACGCGGAATGCAGCGTTGTGGTCGCGACCGCTCCGACTTTCAGCTCGCCTGCCCAGTGTTCGTGGTGACCGGGGCGAGCGACGCTGAGCTGGAGGCCGCCGCTGCCGGCACTCGCAAACAAATCGCCTTCTACGGATCGACACCCGCGTACCGCAAGGTTCTCGAACTGCACGGCTGGGGCCATCTGCAAACCGGGCTGCATGAGCTGTCGCTGCGCGGCCAGTGGGACGCCATGGGCTCGCTGATCGACGACGAGATGCTGAACGCTTTCGCGGTGGTAGCCGAGCTTGACCAGCTCGCCGCCAAGATCAGAGACCGATGCGACGGCGTCGTCGACCGGGTCATGCCGAGCTTGCCGGCCCGCTTGTCCGAGACTGCTGTTTGCGGCGTTCTGGAGGAGCTGCGGGGCCAAACCCAGGCAGTGAGGAGTAGCCCATGAGTACACGGACGATGGACGAGGCCGCAAAGCTGCTGGCCGACCCGCTGGCGTATACCGACGAGCCGAAATTGCATGCGGCGCTGGCTCATCTGCGTGCCAACGCCCCGGTGTCGTGGGTGGATGTGCCGGGCTACCGGCCGTTTTGGGCGGTTACCAGACACGCCGACATCATGGATATCGAGCGCGACAACGTGCTGTTCACCAACTGGCCGCGACCGGTGCTGACCACCGCGGAAGGCGATGAGATGCAGGCCAACGTCGGGGTGCGCACGTTGATCCACATGGACGACCCGCAGCATCGTGTGGTGCGCGCGATCGGCGCCGATTGGTTTCGCCCGAAGGCCATGCGAGCGCTGAAGGTCCGCGTCGACGAGCTGGCCAAGATCTATGTCGACAAAATGATTGAGGTCGGCCCCGAGTGTGACTTCGTCCAGGAGGTCGCGGTCAACTATCCGCTGTACGTGATCATGTCGCTGCTGGGCATCCCAGAGGCCGACTTCCCGCGGATGCTCAAACTGACACAGGAGTTATTCGGCAGCGACGACACCGAGTTCAAGCGCGGCACCACCAACGAGGATCAGCTGCCCGCTCTGCTCGACATGTTCCAGTATTTCAACGGCGTCACCGCGTCGCGACGCGAACA
This sequence comes from Mycobacterium xenopi, assembly GCF_009936235.1. Lineage (NCBI taxonomy): Bacteria > Bacillati > Actinomycetota > Actinomycetes > Mycobacteriales > Mycobacteriaceae > Mycobacterium > Mycobacterium xenopi. Next base: position 1,742,938 of record NZ_AP022314.1, read on the forward strand.
CCCGACCGAGGACCTCGCATCGGCAATCGCCAACGCCCGCGTCGACGGTGAGCCGTTGTCGGACATCGACACCGTGTCGTACTACCTGATCGTCGCCACCGCGGGCCACGACACCACCAGTGCCACCATTTCGGGCGGTCTGCAGGCTCTGATCGAGAACCCTGACCAGCTCGACCGGCTGCGCGACGACCTGTCACTTATGCCGCTGGCCACCGAGGAGATGATCCGCTGGGTCACCCCCGTCAAGGAGTTCATGCGCACTGCCGCCGAGGACACCATGGTGCGCGGCGTGCCGATCGCTGCCGGGGAGTCGGTGCTGCTGTCCTACGTGTCGGCCAACCGCGACGAGGACGTGTTCGACGACCCGTTCCGGTTTGACGTGGGACGTGATCCCAACAAGCACTTGGCCTTCGGCTACGGCGTGCACTTCTGCCTAGGTGCCGCGCTGGCCCGCATGGAGGTCAGCAGCTTTTTCACCGAACTGCTGCCCCGCCTGAAATCCGTAGAGCTAGCCGGAGATCCGCAATTAATTGCCACGACGTTCGTCGGCGGGCTCAAACACTTGCCAGTCCGCTACTCGTTCAAGTGAGCTCCCAGCTTAGCTACGTGTCTGCCCCGGCCTCGCGACGCTTCAGTGTGTCCTCAACCCGGTCGAGAAAGGCGTCGACCTGGTCTTCGTTGTAGCCGCGTTTTCCGATGGGAGGCTTGGACAAAGCCACGTTGCGAACGTCGTCGGGAGTAAGAGGGCCAAGCCCCGTCACTTCGGGGTGCCACCTGCTGCCATCCTGTTCGATGGGTGGTGCTTCATGAGCCCAACCGCGCGTCGATTGACGCATCTTCTTGCCGAACAACGACATGGCACTCTCCCGGCAGACGCGAACTAAGGAACAACCAGAGCGTACGCACGCCACCGCAACGACGGCCGCACGATTATCGTGGATTGTCATGCCCAGGAAGACGCGTGTGCACCAGGTCGGCATCGGTGCCCTGGAAGCCGACGCACCGCTCGCATCGATCGGACCGTCCGTATGAGCGCCATCGTGACCGGCGGTGCCTCGGGGATCGGGCGTGAAGTCGCCGCGCTGCTGCGCCGTGCCGGCCACGACGTCGTCGTGTGGGATCGGAGCGGGGGTGACATCAACTGCGATATCAGCGATCCCGAGGCGGTGTCAGCGGCGATGGCGGCGACCGTGCGCGAGCACGGTGTGCCCGCACGTATGGTGGCGTGCGCTGGGATCGGCGCGTCGGGCCTGCTCTTGGAACTCTCGCCGGACGAGTGGCATCGGGTGTTGGCGGTCAACCTCACCGGCACGTGGCTGACGATGCGGGCCGCCGCGCAGGCCATGGTCGAGGCCGGATCCGGCGGGTCGATCGTCGCAGTCTCCAGCATCAGCGGCACGGTGGCCGACCGGGACATGGGTGCCTACTGTGTGTCCAAGGCCGGGATAGACATGCTGGTCAAGGTCGCGGCGGTGGAGTGGGGTCGCTACGGCATTCGGGTCAATGCGGTCGGCCCGGGGGTCACCCGGACTCCAATGTTGGGTGAGCCGGAACGACTGCCCGGCTGGGTGGAGGATCTGCAGCAACGGACCGCGCTGGGCCGCCTTGGTGAACCCGCCGACGTCGCTGGGGCGATCCTCGGTGTGCTCGAATTACCTTGGGTGACCGGCCAAGTCGTCCACGCTGACGGCGGCCTGGCGTTGCACAGCCCGATCGACCCATATGGCCAGACGCAGCGACTGGTCGCTATGAAGGATCAGGTCAACCGATCCCGAAATCGATGACGCCGCGGATGATCTCACCATTCAGCAGGTCGGCGTAGGCGTCGTTGATGTCGTCGAGCCGATAGCGCTTGGTGATCATCTCGTCGAGTTGCAACTGGCCTGTCTGGTAGAGCTTCGCCAGACGGGCGATGTCGGCCTTTGGGTTACACGATCCAAACACCGTGCCCGCCAGCGTCTTGTTCATCAGAATGAAGTCCTGCAGGTTGAGGTTGACCGAGCGTGTCAGCTGGGATGTCATGCCAGTCAGCACGCAGGTGCCGCCTTTGCGGGTGAGCTCGAGTGCGTCGCGGACGTCGTTCGGGGTGATCAGTGACGGCGAGACCACCACAGCGTCAGCCATTACCCCATAGGTCAGCCCACGCACCAGATCGAGTGCGTCGGCGGTTGTGGCCACGGCGTGAGTGGCGCCGAATTGACACGCCGACTTCTGTTTGAACTCCACCGGGTCGACCGCAACGATCTGCGCGGCACCGTTGATCCGCGCGCCCTGGATTGCGCCGGTGCCGATGCCCCCGGCGCCGACCACGACGACCGTGTCGCCGCCGCGCACACCGGCGCGATTAGCCGCGGACCCGTAGCCGGTGGGGATCGCACATGACAGCAGCGCGCTGGGCAACAGCGGCAAATCCGGTTCGATCTTTACCAGTGAATTCGCGGACACCACGGTGTGTTCAGCGAATGCGCCGATCTTGGAGAGGTGCCCCAACGGTTTTCCGTCGGTGGTGTGATGGCGAAACGTCCCGTCGGTCGGCATTCCGGGAGTCAAGGTGCCGATCCCCGCGTCACAGATGTATTCCATGCCGGACGCGCACCAGCGGCATTGCCCGCATACGGCGACGAATGACATCACCACGTGATCACCCGGCATGAAATCGGTGACACCGTCGCCGACTTCACGCACGATTCCCGAGCCTTCGTGGCCGCCGATGGTCGGGAACATCGTCGGCAGGCCGAGCGATCGCAGCACCTCGTTGGGGGCCGACAGGTCGCCCTTGAGGATGTGGTCGTCGGAATGGCACAACCCAGCGGCAGCCATCTCGACTAATACTTCTCCGGCACGCGGTGGATCGAGCTGAAATTCCTCGACCGACCAGGGCCCGCCGACATCGTGCAGGATTGCAGCCCGGCTTTTCATGCTGCAGGCGTGAAGGTCACCGGAAGCTTGTTCGGCGACCGGAAGGTGAGCCCGACGATCCTGGCGTCCTCGTCCGGAACCAACGCCAGATTGGCGACGCGGTCGAGCAAGCTGTTCAGCATCACCCGGGTTTCCAGTCGAGCAAGGTGCATGCCGAGACACATGTGGATCCCGCCGGCGAACGCGATGTGCGCCTGCCGGGGGCGCCTGATGTCGAACACGTTGGGGTCTCTCCAGCGGCTTTCGTCGCGGTTGGCCGAACCCATGCACAAGTCGACTTGAGCACCGGAAGGAATTGTCTTTCCGCGTATTTCGACGTCCCGAGTGGTTGTGCGCACGACGGTGGTAAGCGGTGTTTCGTAGCGCAAGCCCTCTTCGATAGCAGCGGGAATCAGTGACCGGTCCTGGTAAACCATTGCCAATTGCTCGGGGTGGGTCAGCAGCAGGTAGAGCAGGTTACCCGACGACCGGTAGGTAGTTTCCAGGCCGGCCGGCAACAACAGCCGCAAGAACGAAATGATCGCCTCGTCGGTCAGCTTCTCGCCGTCGATTTCGGCGCTGACCAGATCACCGATGATGTCGTCGGTGATTTTGCGGCGTCTCTGCTCCACCTGCTCAAGGAAATAGTCGTGCAGCTCGATGGAAGCTTTGAGTCCCGCTTCGATATCGACCGGAATGGAGATCAGGTCCAACGACAAGCGCCGGAACAACGCGAGATCCTCGCGCGGCAGCCCGAGCAGACTTGCGATGATGCGGGTCGGGAATTCGAATGTCAGCGCTTTCACCAGGTCGGCGGTGCCGTCGTTCTTGATCTCGTCGACCAGCTGATCGCAGACCGGCGCGATGACCGACGGCTCCCAGCGCTCAAGGGCGGTCGCCCGGAACGCTTTCGCCACCAAGTTGCGGTGATCGTGATGCTCTTTGCCGCCCATCGCCAAGATTGTGTGGCCCATCACCAGTCCGATGGTCTGGTCGTATGCGTGGGAACTGAAGGTCTGGTCGTCGCGGAATGCTTGGAACACGCTGTCGTAATCGAAGAGGACCCACTCGTCGTCGGGCACCAGTTCCGGCGGCACCTTCGAATGGTCCATCAGTGCGCCGTGCCACACGGGCTCGGTGCGTCTTTTGTATTCGAAGAACGGGTAGGGGCTGGTTTCGCCAGTGGTGTCGAGCGTGACGGATTGATCGTGCGGGTCGGTGCTGATCGTCATCAGCATGCCTCCTGAGCACTGGGTAAGAGCGATTCCCGCGGCCAGCCGGAACCGCCCTCGCGCTGGTCAGCGGATCGTCGGGATGAACCTCACTATCATAGTATAAATAGCAACTAAGCCCAAAGGTTTGTGGTGTTTTACGGTAATCGGAACGGTATCGGCGTTGACATTCTTCGGCGGCTCCCGCATGGCGGGGCGCCGTATCGACGCAACTCCGGTAGCTCTTACGGTATTGCTGATTGCTACGATCGGAAGCGCCAGCCGATCCCCGGCCAAACCCGACGGCGGACGTCGATCTGAAGGAAGGCCTGCCCACACTATGACTGCGGTCGAGTCGCCCGAAAAGGCGCTCTTCGCCTCGACTACCGAGGCGTTTCTTCAGCGGGAAGCACCACTGACTTACGTGCGCGACCTGCATGCTGCGGGTGTGTCCTTCGACCGTGACTGGTGGCGGCGCGCCGCTGAGTTGGGTTGGACTAGTCTGCTCGTGCCCGAGGAGTTGGGCGGCGGCGCCGTCTCCGGCAGCGGTATCGCCGATCTGGCCGTGGTCGCCGAACTGATCGGCAAGACGGTGGCGCCCGGACCGTTGTATCCGGTCAGCACTGTGCTGTGCGCACTGGTCGAGTGCGGCGAGCACGATACGCACGCCGCCACCATCGAGTCGCTGATGTCCGGTGACGCGGTGGCGTCGTGGGCCGTCTATGAGCCGGGTCGGGGCTGGGCTCCGCTGGAGCCGTCGGTGACGGCGACGCCGCACAACGGGGGCTACCGCATCGACGGTGTCAAAGACCGCGTGGAAGCTGGCGCCCAGAGCGACTTGCTGTTGGTGGTGGCGCGCTGCGACGGCGAGATCCGCCAGTTCCTCGTGCCGACGACCGCGCCCGGGGTGCGCATCGAACCGCAGCCGTCGGTCGATCTGGTCAAGCAATACGCGCGTGTGCAGTTCGACGGCGTAGATGTGCAGCGCTCCGCGGTGGTCGGCAAGCCCGGCGAAACCACCGCGTTGATCGAACGGCAGAGCCAGATCGCTCAGGTGCTGCAGTGCGCCGAGGTGGTCGGAATCCTGCAGACCGTGTTCGGCTTCACGGTCCAGTGGGCATTCGACCGGCACACGTTCGGGCGCCCTCTCGCGTCCTACCAGGCACTCAAACACCGGTTCGCCGACATGAAGACCTGGCTGGAAGCATGCCGCGCGACCACAACCGCCGCGGTGGCCGGCGTTGCGGCCCGCTCACCGGACGCGGCGTGGTTGGCCAGCGTCGCAAAATCCTATGTCGGAGAGAAAGCCCCGGCGATCGTGCAGGATTGCGTGCAGATGCACGGCGGCATCGGCGTCACCTGGGAACACGACCTGCATCTGTACCTGCGGCGAGTTGTGTTGTACCGCTCTATGTTCGGCACCCCCGAGGAGCACAATCTGCGGGTGTATGCGTGGAAGGAAGCGTTGCAATGACCGACAACGGGTCGGCCCCGGTCGGCGAATCGGTCGAGCAGTTCCGCGCCCGCGCCCGGGCGTGGCTTGCCGCTAACATGCCGCGGATCGATCCTGCCTCACCGCCGGTGGCCAACCGCGATGACGAACGCGCCTGGCGGCGGGCTCGCGAACTGCAAAAACGGCTCTACGAAGGCGGATTCGCCGGTATCTGCTTCCCGCGTGAATACGGTGGCCTGGGCTTGGATTACGAGTACCAGAAGGCTTTCGACGAAGAGAGCCTCAACTACGAGATGCCGCTGATCCTCAACACGCCGACGTTCACCATCTGTTGTGCGACTTTGCTCGACACCGGCAGCGAGGAGCAGAAGAGGCAACACATCGGCGCGGCTTTGCGCGGCGAGGAGGTGCTGGTGCAGCTGTTGTCGGAGCCCAGTGGCGGATCGGATCTGGCCGGCGTGCTTACCCGGGCCGAGCGGCGCGGCGACCGGTGGGTGATCAACGGCGCAAAGACATGGAGCACCAGTGCGTTTGCCGCCGATTACGGATTGTGCCTGGCTCGCACCGATTGGGATGTGCCCAAGCACGAGGGGCTGACCATGTTCTTGGTGCCGATCGATCATCCGGGAATCACGTTGCGGCGCATTACTCAACTCAACGGCTCCACCGAGTTCTGCGAGGAGTTCCTCGACAACGTCGACGTCGGTGACGACGCCGTCGTCGGCGAGGTGAACAACGGCTGGACCGTGGCGTCACGACAGCTCTACCATGAACGTCGCGCGGTCGGCCAAAGTTCGGAGTTCGCCAGCGGGGCTGGAAGCGAAGGGGGACGCTCGACGCCGGTGGATTTCGTCGCTTTGGCTCGCAAGACCGGTCAGGGCGACAATGAACGTGTGCAGGAAATGGCCGGCCGGGTATTGGTGCATCGCGCGGTCAGCGACCAGCTCTCCGAGCATGTGTACCGCAGTGTGCGCGACGGTAGTTTGCCGCCGGCGGCCGGAACCTTGATTCGGCTGTTCCACGCCGACACCGTCACGTTGGACATGGACACCGCGCTGGCCATTGCGGGCACCGCAGGAGTTGTGGGCGCCGAGGGGGACGGCTTAGAGCATGGCCTGCGGTACCTGTCGCGGCAGACGGTTGCCATCGGCGGCGGCACCACCGAGATGGCCCGCAACGTGATCGGGGAGCGGGTGTTGGGCTTTCCGCGGGAATACGCCGCCGATCGCGGTGTGCCGTTCAAGCAGGTGCGCCACGGCAAGGCGTAGCGCGAGCAGACGCAAAGTCCCCCAAAACCCTTGTTTTTTGCGGGACTTTGCGTCTGCTCGCCGTTACAGGATCGCGCCGCTGTCTTTGGCCTTGGCGATGTCGTCCCAGTCATAGCCAAGCTCCAACAGGACTTCCTCGGTGTGCTGGCCATGCTCGGGTGCTCGCGTCGGCGGTGGCGGCGTCTCGTCGAATTGCACTGGTGCTGCGACCATTTGGTACTCGACACCACGGTCGTCGGCATTAGTGATGAGGTAACCATTGGGCTTCGCCTGCGGGTCGTGAAGCACTTCTCGGGGCGTGGCCAGCGGCGCCCACACGCCGGGCTCCTCAGCCAACGCTTCCCGCCAGTGCGCCAAATCGTGCTCGGCGAATTTGGCAGAGATGATGGCGGTGGCCTCAGCGGCGTTGGTAATCAGATTCGACGACGGCACGAAGCGTTCGTCGGTGGCCAGTTCCGGTAGACCGATCCGCTGACAGAAACCGGCCCAAAACTTGTCAGGCTGCAGGAAAACCAACTGGATCCACCGACCATCCTTGGTTTTGTACCTGTTGACGAGCGGGTTAATGGCCAACCCCGGAGCCGCACCGGGTATTCCGTCGACATCGAAAAGGTCGGCGACCGAAATCGAGGGCGCGATGCTCCACATGGCCTGGGCCAGCAGCGATGAGTCCACAATCGTCGGCTCGCCGGTCCGTTGCCGGTGGAACAGTGCGCCGCAGATGCCGCCGGCCAACGTGATTCCCGCCTGCAGGTCACCGAAGGCCGGGCCCTGAACGGCGGGATGCTCGGTTCCAAACGGTGTGAGCGTGTAGGCCACGCCACCACGAGCCAGGTAGGTGGCGGCGTCGAATCCGCCTCGGTCACGGTCCGGGCCGCGTACCCCCAGTCCGGTTCCGCGCGCGATGATGATGTTCGGATTGAAGCGCCGAATGTCTTCGACCGTCAGGCGGACCCGCTCCAATGCCGCCGGCAGCCAGTTGGTGAGCAGCACGTCGGCCTGAGCGAGGAGCTGGCCGAAGATCTCGCGACCGGTGTCGGTCTTCAGATCCAGTGCGATGCTGCGTTTGCCGCGATTGCTCAACTCGAGGATGAAGTCGGTGTCGGCGCGTGCGGCTTGGCGGGTGAAACCCCCGATGACGAGCGATCTTCCGGGGTCGCCGCTGGTGACACTTTCCACTTTGATGACGTCGGCGCCCCAATCTGCCAACGCGACGCCGGCGGCCGGCACATAGGTCCACGACGCCAGCTCCACGACCCGGACACCACTGAGTATGCCTGACATCTGACCATCCTTCGCTCAGGTCGATTCACTGCTAGGTCAATCTCGGGCAACCGCTGCCAGGCACATCGCAGCGGGTGTCTTTTCTATTTTAGGTAATCTAGCTACCATAGGTCTGGCCGGAGGCGACTTTGCGCGCGAGCAGCTTTTCGAAAGAGATGCGATGGGGTCGAACGTTCGTCTCGTCCACTTGGCTGATCGCGGAGCCGCGGCCCCGTTATGCCAGCGGGAATGGGCGCCAATGATGTTGTGCCCTAATGCAGGTGTGCGGTTTCTCAGAAAGGACCGGCCATGGGCAAGGTGACGGGCAAGGTGGCGCTGATCAGCGGGGCCGCGCGCGGACAGGGCCGTTCGCATGCGCGGATGCTCGCCGCGGAGGGCGCCGACATCATCGCGGTGGACCTGTGCGCCGACATCGAAACCAACGAGTATCCACTGGCACGGCCGGAGGATCTCGACGAGACGGCGAGGCTCGTCGAGAAGGAAGGGCAGCGTGCGTTCGCGGCGATTGCCGACGTCCGTGACCGCGCGGCCCTGGCCGAGGCGATCGATCGCGGCGTCGCCGAGTTCGGCCGCTCGACATCGTGGTAGCCAACGCCGGCATCTGCCCGCTGACCGCGGGCCTGCCGCCGCAGGCGTTCGCCGATGCCGTCGACGTGGACCTTGTCGGCGTGATCAACCTCGTGCATGCCAGCCTCAAACACCTGCAGGAAGGCGCGTCGGTCATTGTGATCGGGTCGGTGGCGGCGTTCATGGCCTCGATGAACACCGGCGGCATCGACGGCGGCCCCGGCGGGGCCGGGTACGCCTTCGCGAAACAGGTTGTCGCGCATTACGTCAACGACTTCGCGCTGCAGCTGGCTCCCAAGTTCATCCGGATGAACGCGATCCACCCGACCAACTGCAACACCGACATGCTGCACAGCCCGCCGATGTATCGGGCTTTTCGGCCCGACCTGGCGAACCCGACCCGCGAAGACGCCGAGCTGTCGTTTCCGGTGATCCAGGCGATGCCGATCCCCTATGTCGAACCCGAGGACATCAGCGAGGCCGTGGTGTTTCTCGCCAGCGACGCCGCCCGCTATATCACCGGCCAGCAACTGCGTGTCGATGCTGGCGGCTTCCTGAAAGTCAAGCCCTGGTCGGGGGTGTGATGGAGCCGTCGGCGTCGGTGGAGGTGCCGCCAGACACCCAGCGCCGCATCTATGCGTTGATGGTGCTGATGAAGGCGGCCGACGACCGGCTATCCAAGGGCATCGCCACTGGCGAGTTCATGTGCGTGTACTGGCCGTCGCGCGGACAGGAGGCCGTCGCGGCCGCGATGGCTGTCTCGCTACGTGAAGACGACCAGTTGGTCACGACCTACCGCGGACTGCACGACCTGATCGGCAAGGGCGTCCCGCTGGAGGAGATCTACGGCGAGATGATGGGCCGCACCGTGGGCGCCAGCCGCGGCAAGGGCGGCACCATGCACATCGCCAATCCCGGCAGGGGTGTCATGCTTTCGACCGGGATCGTCGGCGCGGGACCGCCTGTGGGTGTCGGGCTGGCGATGGCCGCCAAGCGCAAGGGGCTCGACCGGGTCACCGCGGTCAGCTTCGGCGACGGCGCCACCAACACCGGCTCGTTCCACGAAGCAGCCAACATGGCCGCGCTGTGGGACCTTCCGCTGGTGTTTGTGTGCCAGAACAACCGCTACGCCGAGATGACGCCGACTGAACACACCATGAAACTCGAGCATGTCGCCGATCGGGCCGCCGGCTACGCGATGCCGGGGGTTCGCGTAGACGGCAACGACCCGCTGGCGGTGAAATCGGCGCTCGATGAAGCGCTGTACCGGGCCCGAAGCGGCTGCGGACCAACGTTTCTCGAGTGCGTAACGTTCCGATTCCGCGGCCACTACTTCGGCGATCGGATGCCGTATATACCCAAAGAGCAGCTTGCGGCGGCGATGGCGGCTGATCCGGTGCCGCGGTTCCGCGGCCGTCTCACCGAGGCGGGTGTGTGCGACGAGGAGGAGCTCGACCGCATCGAGCGCGGGGCCGCCGACACCGTCGAAGCAGCGTTGCGAACCGTCATGAGTGCTTCGGCGCCGGGGATCGAGGAACTCGAGCGCGACGTGTACGCCCACCCGATCACGTCCCCGAAATGAGCGAGTCGGCCATGGACGAAAAAGAGATGACGATGCGTGAGGCACTCAACCTCGCGTTGGACCAAGCGATGCAGGCCGACGAGCGAGTGTTCTTGCTGGGCGAGGACATCGCCGACCCTGGCGCCACCGGCCCGACCGCGGGGCTGTCGACGAAATACGGCCCCGACCGCGTGCTGGACACGCCGATCTCGGAGGCCGCGATTGTCGGGGCGGCGATCGGCGCCGCGATCGACGGCCTGCTGCCGGTGGCCGAGATCATGATCATGGATTTCATCGGCCTTGCCGCCGACCAGTTGATCAACAACGCTGCCAAGCTGCGATTCATGACCGGCGGACGCACCGCGGCGCCGATCACCGTACGCACCCAGGTGTATGGCGGACTGGCCACCGGGGCGACGCACTCCCAAAGCCTGGAAGCGTGGTTCATGCACGTTCCGGGGCTGAAGGTGATCGTTCCGTCCACTCCACGCGACGGCAAAGGCCTGCTGACGTCGGCGATCTTCGACGAGGATCCCTGCCTGTTCGTCGAGACCATCCGGCTGCAAACCCAGCGCGGCTTAGTCCCGATCGATCCTGGGTTTCGCATGCCTCTCGGCCGGGCCGAGATCAAGCGAACCGGCACGGACGTGACTCTGATCAGCTACGGGCGCAGTGTGCTGGACGCACTTGCTGCCGCGACCAGCCTGCAGGAGCAGGGTGTTAGCGCCGAAGTGGTCGATTTGCGCACCCTGGTGCCGCTCGACGTCGAGACCATTTGTGAGTCCGCGCGCCGCACTCGTCGAGTCGTGGTTGTTCACGACGTGGTCCAATTCGCCGGGCCCGGAGCAGAAATCGCTGCGATCCTGCAATGCGAATTGTTCGGCGAGCTTGCCGCGCCCATCCAGCGGGTGGGCGCCAGGTTCGTCCCGATCCCGGCAGCGCCGGCGCTGGAGGCCCAGGTTTACCCGTCGCCGGCGCGGATCGTCACTGCAGCCCAACAAACGTTGCGATCGGTGAGCACGCATGGGTGACTTCGTGATTCGCATCCCGCGGGTCTCGGTCGCCGTGTCCGAGGCCGAACTCGTCGAGCTGCTCGTCGACAACGGCGAACGTGTCGAGGAAGGCACGCCGATCTACGTCATCGCTACTGAAAAGGCCGAACAGGAGATCGAGGCGGGTGCGTCAGGCATCGTTGTGTGGACCGCGGAAGCCGGTGCCAGTTACGACATCGGCACTGAGATCGGCGTGATCAAAACAGAGGAGAAGGTATGGACCTGAAAGAGACTCGTGAGCGCACCATCTACGAAAAAGACGGCGCGATCGCGCGTGTCACGCTTAATTGGCCCGAAAAGGCCAACGCTCAAGACCAGAAGCTTGTCGAGGAGATGGACGCCGCGCTCGCCGACGCCGACCGTGATTACGACATCAAGGTCCTGATCGTCAAGGCCAACGGTAACGGCTTTTGTTCCGGACACGCGATCGGCAACAACGCCGTCGACTACCCGGAGTTCGTGGAGGGTTTCAAACATACTGGCACACCGTGGAAGCCGCAGAGCGACCTGTTCGTCAAGCCGGTGCTGAACTTGTGGGAGTTCTCCAAGCCGACGATCGCGCAGGTGCACGGCTACTGCGTCGGCGGCGGCACCCACTACGGGCTGACCACCGACATCGTCATTGCTGCCGACGATGCCTACTTTCAGTACCCGCCCTTGCAGGGTTTCGGCATGCCATCGGGCGAATGCTCGATCGAGCCTTGGGTTTTCATGAACTGGCGGCGCGCGGCCTACTACCTGTACCTGGCGGAGGTGATCGATGCTCACAAGGCGCTGGCCATCGGCTTGGTCAACGAAGTGGTGCCGCGAGACGAACTCGAAGCGCGTGTCGAGGCCATAGCCCGTCATATCGCCCAGGCTCCGCTGACGACGCTCTTGGCGACCAAGGCCAACCTTAAGCGGGCGTGGGAATTGATGGGCATGCGGGTGCATTGGCAGAGCTCCAACGACCTGGTTGCGCTGGCATCACTGAGCGCCGACGTGCAGGCGCTCGTTCAGCAGGTGCTCAAGGGCAAGATCAAACCCGCGGAGATGGCCCGCCGCCAAGCTGCGGCGTCTGAGGCAGCGAAATCCCCACAACCCTGAGGCTGTTCGGTGAACATTGCCGACCACGCCAGCCGTGCGCCGCAGTCCACGGCGCTGATCGTCGCGGACGGCAAGCAGATGTCGTACGGCGAACTGTATCTCCGCAGCCAGCGCGTCGCCGCGGTGTTGCACGAGGCGGGTCTGCGTCGCGGCGACGGCGTCGCGCTCGTGCTCGGCAACTGCCCCGAGTTCCTCGAGATCACTTGGGGGTGTCAACTTTCCGGTCTCTACTACACGCCGATCAACACGCACCTCACGTTTGACGAAGTGGCCTACATCGTCTGCGACTGCGAGGCACGCGCGTTATTCGTCGACTCGTCTTTTGCCCAGTTTGGGTCGCGAATCCTCGACGCCTGTCCTCGATTAGACGTCCTGGTCAGCGTCGGTGAGCGGCGGACAGGCTGGCGCTGCTACGAGGACGCCCTGGTGGCCGCCGGCGACGCGCCCCCGCTGTCAGACGGCAGCGAGATGCTGTACTCCTCCGGCACCACCGGGCGGCCCAAGGCGGTGCGCCGTGCGCTGCCCACACAGGGTGGCTCGTGGGCCCAGGCGGTAATGGAATTGGCGTTGCGCCACCGCTACGGTATGGACGCTTCCAGCGTGTATCTGTCGCCAGCGCCGCTGTATCACGCCGCCGGGGTGAACTACACAATGGCGGTCAACCGCGTCGGCGCCGCGTCGGTGATCATCGAGAAGTTCGACGCCGAGCACGTGCTTCGGCTCATCGAGAGTTACCGAGTCACGCATGCCCAGTTCGTGCCGACGATGTTCGTTCGGATGCTCAAGCTGCCCGAGCCGGTACGGCGACGATACGACGTTTCCAGCCTCCTGTGCGTCTTGCATGCCGCCGCCCCGTGCCCAGTTGAGGTGAAGCAGGCGATGATGAAGTGGTACGGACCCATCATTTACGAATACTACGGCGGGACCGAGGGTTTCGCAGGCAGCACGATCGGGCCAGAGGAGTGGCTGGCCCACCCCGGCTCGGTTGGCAAGCCGCTGTCCCCGGTGCACATTGTCGGCAAGGACGGGCGCGAGCTTCCCGCCGGTGCGCCGGGCGAGATCTACTTCGAAGGCGGACCCGACTTCGAGTACTTTAAGGATCCGGACAAGACCGCGTCGATTCGCAACGAACACGGTTGGCGCACATTGGGCGACGTGGGTTACGTCGATGAGGACGGCTACCTGTATCTCACAGATCGCTCGACCTTCATGATTGTCTCGGGTGGGGTGAACATCTACCCACAAGAGGCGGAGAACCTGCTGGTGATGCATCCCAAAGTGGTCGACGCGGCGGTATTCGGCGTCCCCAACGACGAATTCGGGGAAGAGGTCAAGGCTGTGGTGCAACCGGCCGACGGCGTCATGGCCGGACCCGGCCTTGAAGCCGAGCTCATCGCATACTGCCGAGACCACCTCGCTGCTTACAAGTGCCCGCGCACAGTCGACTTCGACCCGCAGCTGCCCCGCGACCCCAACGGCAAGCTTTACAAGAGGCGCATCCGCGACCGCTACTGGCAGGGAAAGACTTCGCGGATCGTCTGAGATGAATGAGGGATAGCCATGGTGACAACTAGTGACTGGACGCCGCTGCCGGTTCCGTGGGCAGTGCAGACGCCGGACCGAATTCCCAAGCAGCGGTATTACGACCCCGAGTTCTACGCGCTGGAAACCGAGCTGCTCTGGCCTCGTGTGTGGCAAATGGCGTGCCGGCTCGAGGAAATCCCTAAACCCGGCGACTTCGTCGAGTACGAGATCCTCGACGAATCGATCATCGTCGTGCGCCTCGACAGCCAAACGGTGCGCGCCTACCACAACGCATGTCGCCACCGCGGGGTAAAGATCGTGGAGGGCAACGGATCTCGTCGCAGTTTCGTCTGTCCATTCCACGGCTGGTGCTGGGGGCTCAATGGGGACAACACGTTTGTGCCGCGTGCGGAGGTCTTCGCTGAGCACAACCTGCGCCCCCAGGATCTGAACCTGGTCCCGGTGCGCTGCGAGCTGTGGGGCGGATGCGCGTGGATCAACCTCGACGACGACGCCCCCGCGTTACGTGACTGCCTGGAACCGTTCGCCTCTGTCTACGACGCCTGGAAGGTGGAGTCGCTGCGCACCGAGTGGTGGCAGTCGTGTCTGCTGCCGGTGAACTGGAAGGTGGCGACCGCGGCGTTCATGGAGGGCTACCACGTCCCGCAGACCCATCCCCAGCTGCTGCCCACTTCGAGCAACGGCTCGTCGTCAGGACGGGACCTGATCCAGAAGAGCCTGTACTTCATGCGCACGCTCGGTGAGGGCATGGGCGGCATGACCCACGAAAACGACATCCGCATCGCCGAGGGCCTGCAAAACATCGAATTGCCGGCCGACCCGAGCGCGGCAATGGCTACCTGGCGTAGCACGCTCAACGAGGCGGTCGTCGCTTGGCATCGGGCCCGGGGCTGCGAGATGCCCGATCTCAACGAACTCGACCGTCGCGGCATCACCGACGCGATCGGGTTCTGCTTTCCGCACTATTTCCTGCTGCCCACCTACAGCAGCGCCTCGTCATACCGGATTCGTCCGCTCGGGCCCGAGCAGACGCTGTTCGAGATCTGGTCGCTCACCCGAATCCCGCCGGACCGAGTGACCGGAAAGCCGACCCCGCCGCAACCAATGGCACCCGACGACCCGCGCTGGCCGCCGATTCCCGCGCAGGACTTTTCCAATCTGCCGCGGCAGCAGAAAGGACTGCACTCGCGCGGGTTCGAATATATGCGGCTGTCCAACCAGATCGAAGGACTGATCTCAAACTTCGAACGCGTCATCGACGGTTTTCTGGCCAGCCTCCCGTACGACACCCTGGTGCCAGCGATCCAGAAGACCAACACCACGATCGACGTGCCGATCGCGGACTTGGCGCTGCGATGACAGTCCGCTGGGATCGGTCCGTCGACCTGCTCATCACCGGAAGCGGTGGAGGAGGCATGGTCGCCGCGTTGACGGCGCTCGACTCCGGGCTGCAGCCGTTGGTTGTGGAAAAGCAAGGCCTCGTGGGTGGTTCGACGGGGCTCTCCGGGGGTATCGTCTGGCTGCCGAACAATCCGCTGATGCGGGCCGGGGGTATCGCGGACTCGCCCGAGGACGGGCTTGCTTACCTCGCCGACGTGGTCGGCGACATCGGTGTGGCGTCCTCGCCGGCGCGACGCGAAGTGTTTTTGACCGCCGGCTATGAGATGATGAACTTCCTGCTGCGTAAAGGTATTCGACTCGAACGGTGCGCGGGCTGGAGTGACTACTACCCGAACCACAAGGGCGGCAACGAGGCCGGCCGTGCGGTCGAGGGAATCCCATTCGACGCGGCTCGACTGGGTGAATGGAGCGACAAGGTTCAGCCGCCGCTGGCCCGCAACTACGGCTTTGTGGTGAAGACCAACGAACTGCGCTCCGTCCAGTACTTCAACCGTGCGCCGGGTGCGTTTGCCGTTGCGTTGCGGGTGTTCCTACGCACGCTTGCGGCGCGCACCCGCCGCCGCGACATACTGACCAACGGAGCATCGCTGATTGCACAGATGCTCAAGGTGCTGATCGACCTGAGCGACGGCGAGCCCCCGGTGTGGACGAACACCGCGATGGAAGACCTGGTAGTCGAGGGCGGCCGGGTCGTTGGCGTCCGTGTCATGCGCGACGGCTGCGCGCTAAACGTCGCGGCACGTAAGGGAGTTCTGTTGGCTGCCGGTGGATTTAGCCACAACGCCGACATGCGACGCCGATACAGCGGTGATCAGCCGAACGACGGGAAGTGGTCGATCGCCAACGCCGGCGACACCGGCGAGGTGCTGCAGGCCGCTATGCGTCTGGGCGCAAGGACCGATCTGTTGGACGAGGCGTGGTGGCTGCCTTCGGTTTTCATTGCCGACGGCGGTGCGGTGGCAGGGTCGTTGGGCGTAGGTCGGCAGCGTCCGGGCGCCATCTACGTCGATGCGACGGGCCGACGGTTCTGCAACGAGTCGAACTCCTATGTCGAAGTGGGCAAGGCGATGTACGCCAACAAGGCGGTGCCGTGCTGGATGGTTTTCGACCACGGTTACGTGCGCCGGTATGTGGCGGGCGCCAATCCCCTGAAACGGCGCTTGCCCGCCGAACTGATCGAACGCGGTGCCGTCAAACGCGGCGACACCCTCGATGACTTGGCCCGCCAAATCGAAGTCCCCGCAGATGGATTGGCGCACACCGTCGAGCGGTTCAACCGGTTCGCGGCCAAGGGACTCGACCCCGACTTTGGCCGCGGCCAGTCGGCGTACAACGACTGTCTGGGCGATCCCGGGTATCGCCCGAACGCTTCGATCGGCCCGCTGGACCGAGCACCGTACTACGCGGTTCAGGTCTATCCGGCTGACGTCGGCACCTGCGGAGGTGTGGTCACCAACGAGCACGCGCAGGTTCTCGACGAGCAAGACCGGGTGATCGCCGGTCTTTACGCGACCGGTAATACCACCGCGACCGTGATGGGCCGAACCTATCCGGGCGCCGGCGCGAGCATCGCCAATTCGATGGTGTTCGGCTACGTCGCGGCCCGACACGCCGCTGGACGCCGGGTCGCCGGTGAGATGAGCCGTTGACCGGGCGAGCAGACGCAAAATCCCCCAATTTCGCAACGAAATTGGGGATTTTGCGTCTGCTCCCCCTACTGCTCCCCCTACTGATCGCCCTGCTGGCTGTCGTCGCGGGCGACGAAATCCCGAGGCTTCAGGCCCGATCGCAGCAGCTCGGCTCGCCGGGCCTGAACGTCCGACGCCGCGCCGACCATGTTCGTCAATATGTGGCTGACCTGCAGGTGCACACGCATGCCCATCAATTCCCAGGCCCGCTTCACGTTGTTCTTGACGGCCATCAACGTCGTCAACGGAATTTGGGCGATCCGGCGGGCCATGTCCTCGACCGTGTCCTCGAGATCGTCTCGCGGCACTACCTTGTTAAGCAGGCCCCACTCAAGCGCCTGCTGAGCAGACAGCGTGGGCGCCAACAAAAGCCAATCCATGACCCGGTGCCAGTTCATCATCAGCCACGGCTCGATCATGGTGTGCCCGCCCGGCTCGCCGAGGCTTTGGGCAAGCGGCATCTGGAAATAGGCGTCCTCGGATGCCACGCAGAAATCGGTCAGCAGGCCCAAATAGATGCCACCGCCCATGCAATACCCGTGGATCTGCGAGATCGTGGGTTTGGGAAACTCCCACAGATACAGCGTCGGCCACAAAAACAGATCAGCGGTGCCCTTGTATAGCTCCTCGAAGGTCGTGCCGAACTCAGGGTAGGGGTTCTCGTCGGGACCCCACCGGGCCACATGTCCGCCACAGAAGCCCTCGCCATTGGCCTTGAGGATCACGACTTTGATCTCGCCGTCGCGGTCTGCCTGGTGCAGGCAATCGTCGACTTCGCGCACCAGGGTCGAGTCTTTGGTGTTGGCCTTGTCGACGCGGTTGAGGATTATCCGGGCGATCGGCGGATCCCGTTGGTAGATGACCGCGTTGAGGGTGCGCTGCTCCATGCCGGTGACGATATTGGCGAGCAGACGCAGACTCGCACTGTTTCAGCACAAAACGTGCGATTCTGCGTCTGCTCGGCGGTGTTAGGCGCTGACTTGTTTGGCCGGCTGCGAGACCTTCATCAACTTCATCAGGTTGCCGCCCATGATCTTCTCTACGTCTTCTTGATCCAGGCCGGAGAGCTCGTCGACGAAGGTCAGCGGGTCAGCCAATCCCTCAGGGTGCGGCCAGTCCGAGCCGAACACCACCCGGTCAGACCCCACCATCTTGACGATGTCGACGAAGTTGTCCTCCCAGAACGGGCTGATGTAGATGCAGCGCTTGAACGCCTCGATCGGGTCTTCGGCGAACGCGTTCGGCATCTTCTTGTAGACGCCTTTCAGGCCCTTGAACAAATGCGGCACCCACTCCGCGCCGTTTTCGATCGACAGGATCCGCAGCTCCGGGTTGCGTGACAGCGCGCCGTGGCAAACCAACGCACCCATCGCGTCCTCGATCGGCCGATGACCCATCGCCAGGCTCCGGAATGCAGTGGGCTTAAACGGCAGGAACTCGTCGCCGGGCTCCCAGGCGTTGAGGAAGTCGGCGTAGCCGCTGTCGGAGGCGTGCATCGACACCGGGATGCCGGCTTTGATGCAGGCCTGCCAGAACGGGTCGAACTCCTCGAAACCGAACGAGCGGCTGCCGCGGTAGCCGGGCACCGGCGCCGGGCGGACCAGCACGGTGCGCGCACCGCGCTCCAGGCACCATTCGAGTTCTTCGAGAGCGCGGTCGACGATCGGCAACGTGATCACGGGGGTCGCGAAGATGCGCTCCTTGTAGTTGAACGACCAGGTTTCATACATCCACTGATTGAGCGCGTGGATGACGTCGTGCGTCAGCTCCGGGTCGTCCTTCATCCGCTCTTCGACCAGGCTGGCCAGGGTGGGGAACATCAGCGCATAGTCGACGCCGAGCTCGTCCATCACCTCCAGCCGCGGCCCTGGCTCGCGGAAGGCGGGGATCGCCTTCATCGGCTCGCCCATGATCTCGCGGTAGCTCTTGCCCCCGCTGCCGTGGCGGAAGTATTCCTCCTGCGCTCCCGGGCGGGCCACCACCTCGAAGGTCGGGTTGGGGATGTAGTCGCTGATGTGGCCGCGCACCACGATCTTGGTGCGGCCGCGCACCTGCACGTAGTCGATCACGTGCTTGCGGTGGTCCGGCAGGAACTTGGTCAGCGCCTCCTGGGTTTCGTACATGTGGTTGTCGGCGTCGAACACCGGAAACGGCAGTTCGCGGGACGGCATGGCGACCTCCTTGTAGTGGGTCTTACATGGTCACGGGCAGGTCTGGTAATGACGTTACCACTCGGCGCGGCGTGACGTAATAGGTACCCGGAATATTCATCAGGGCTCCTTGTCGTCGCGTTCGATGACGGCAAAGTTCACTGTGGCCGTGGCCGCGAGCTCGTCGTCGACGCTGCGGAAGATGTCGACCTGCGTGACGAGGGAACGCCGACCGGCCCGCAGGATCCGCGGAACCGCTCGAGCAAAGCCCTCGCGGACCGGCCGCAGATAGCGAACGAAAAGGTCGGCGGTGGTGAAGCGGGTGCCCGGCGGCAAATGCCGAAGCCCGAGCTGGCCCGCGGCCACGTCGGCCAACGTGGCGATCAGTCCGCCCTGCAGCGCACCCGAGGTGTTGACCACTTGTGGACGCACCGGTATCTCCATGGCGTCGTCGGGGTGGGCGGCGTCTCGGATGCCGATCTGAGCAAACAGCTCGGACAGTGACGGCGACGCCGACTCGGTGTCACCTTGGCCCGCGCCTAAGGCGCGCATGCAAAAGTCGTAGAGTTGGCCGGCGTCGATCGGGATCCCGTTCAATTCGGCGCCCAGCCAGTGCAGCCGAAGCGCGCCCAGCAAGGTCTGCATGACGATGGCCGATGCGGCTCCCACGTCGAGGCCGGGCCGAAATACTCCTTCGATGATGCCGCGGTCGACGATGTCGCGGATGAGTTGGTGCAGCGGCGAGAGAACGCGGGCGTAGTCGCGGGGCCGGGTCTCGGCCAGCTGCTGGTTGTACAGGGTCAAGGCCCGGTTGAGGCTGTCCTGGGTGCTCGATTCCGGTTGTGCGCTGATGCGGTCGATCACCAGCTTGAGCGCGGCGCTGGCGTCCATCCCGGTGGTTTCGGTGCGCCAGGCCTGCGCCGACTGAGCCATGGTCCTGTCGAACAGCGCCAGCAATAGGTCGTCCTTGCTGCTGAAATGCTGGTAGAACGCGCGCAGCGACGTCTTGGCACGCGCGACGATTTCTTGCACGGTGAAGTCGGTGCGTCCGGTTTCCCCCAGGATCGTGACCGCAGTCTTGATGAAGCGTTCTCCGCGGGTTATTTCGGCTTCGTCCGGGGCGGCCATCGGTGTGTCTCCTCATTGGTGTCCGCGTCTGACGGCTGCTTTGAGAATGAGGTTACCGCGTTGGCCACGGTGCGTGTGCAGCAGATGTCGGCACCAGCGGAACGCCCTGCTTATCCACCCCTGGCTTGGACCATCGTGGATCGGTTGACCTTTGTCGCCGCAGTTCGGGGGATCTGGTCGACGAACTCGACGGTCTTGGGCACTTTGTAGCCAGCAAGTCGGCTCTTGGCGTAGTCGATCACCTGCTGCTCGGTCAGCGCAGCCGAATCGGCTGGCTGGACCACGGCGTGGACTCGGCGTCCCCACTGCGGGTCGGAGAGTCCGATGACCACGACGTCGGCGATGTCGGGGTGCTCGGCAAGGGCGCACTCCACCTCTGCCGGGAAAACATTCGCGCCGCCCGTGATGATCATGTCGGCGCGACGGTCGGCGATGTAGAGATAGCCGTCTGCGTCCAAATGGCCGATATCCCCGGCAGAACGAAATCCGTCCGGGGTCGACGGTAGGGGCGGTGCGCCGCCCAGATAGCGGTACCCGGCGCTCATCGGCGCGCGCAGATAGACCTCGCCTTGCTGTCCGGGGCCAAGCTGTTTGCCCCGTTCGTCGAGGATGCGGATCTCGGTGCCCCGGAATCCGCGGCCCACGCTGCCCGGATGCGCCAGCCACTCGTCGCCGCGCAGCGCGGTGAGCCCGAGATTCTCCGTCATCCCGTAGGCCATCAAGATCCGCTCAGGGCTGAGCAGCTCGAACCACGTGTGCAGCAGCGCGGGCGGCATCACCGCGGCGCCCTGCAAAATCCATGCGACGCTGGAGAAATCGCGTCGGCGGATATCGGGCAGTGCGGCGATGCGTGCCAGCATCGTTGGCGTGGCGGTGAAGTTAGTGACCCGGTATCGTTCGATCGAGTCGACAACTGTTGCGGCGTCAAACTTTTCCAGGACCACCAGGCGGTCACCGCCCAGCAGGTTATTGAGCGGGGCGAAGCCGTTGGTGTGATACATCGGGCCGGGCACCAGAATCGTCTGCGGCTGAGGCACCGCCATCCAGTGGGCCATGAACGGCACGCTGTGCTCGGGCGTCCACAGCGCCCGCGCCAGGTTGAGAATCACCTTGGGCAGGCCGGTCGAGCCGCTGCTGCATATCCCGTTGACCATGGGGGAGACCACATCCGGTAGCGGGCGGTCGGATTCCCGGGCCGCGCGCGACGCCAGCACCGAGCTGTGCTGCTCGTCGACGAGGACGACGGGGTCGATCACCTTGAGCACTCGCGAACGCTCCCAGTCGGGCAGATCCCAGCGCATCGGAACGGGGACGGCCCCAATCTTCCAACACCCCAGCGCAGCCAAGACCAATTCCTCTGAATTCGGGATCGCCAGCGCCACAAGCGAACCCATCTCCGCACCAGCCGCGGCCAGGGCTCGGCCCCACTGATTGGCGCGAGCGTCGAGTTCACCGAAGCTCATGGCGTGTGTGCGGCCGTCGGGCGCTACCGTGACCACAGCCCGCTCGTCGACGGATTGCTCCGCGAGTTGGCGCAGCCGGGTCCCGAACGGAATCCCGTCATGCTCCTGGCCGGGGGCAACCCCGGCGGCGATCGGGCCGACGCTCACGGTGTGGCCACCGGTTGGTTGAACAGCGTTTCCAGCCGCCCGTCGCGCACGTCCGGTACCAGCCGCAAAGCGAGTTCCTCGGCGCCTGCTGGCAGCCGGATCAGCGGTTGGGTGTGGCGGTCGATGACGCTGACGTCGGATTCGTCGCAGAAACCCAGCGCACCGAGCAGCTGGTGCGACGTGCGCAGCACGTGGCGTGCGGTTTCGACGGCCTTGAGCCGAAGAACCAGGGTATCCGCCGAAAAAGCCTGAGGTCGCGCTGATTCCGATCGCCACGCGGTGTACTTGGCCAGTTCCTCAAGCCCGCGTACCGCCACGGCCGCTTCCGCGACGGCGAACCGGACGGCCTGAAAGTCCGCCAGGGGTTTGCCGAACTGGATGCGGGTGTTGACGTGTTCGGTGACGATCTGCAGTGACCGCTGCACCGCGCCGAGAATCCGCCACGACCCCAGCAGCAGGTGCAGCGAGACGTGGGCGGCCGGCACCGTCCCATCCGGTGGGCTCAGCGTGACCGGCACCAGAAACGGCCCCAGCTTGGCATTGGTCCTCGATGACAGCTGCACGCGGTAGCGGTTGGCGTCGAGGTCGGCGGCGACCCAGTCGCCCGGCAGGTCTCCGTGGTCGATGCGCGGGCCCTTGGGATTCACCAGAGCCAGCCGCGCGCCGTCGATCGAAAGCAGTTCTTCGACAAGCGGATAGGGCAGCGCGGAAGCGCCGGCGGCCTGGCACAGCACCGCGCCGGCAAGCAGGTCGTCCAACGAGGAGCGGACATCGAGGTCGAACGCGCCGAGGTCGACCAGCGCGCGCCGAGCCTCTTGGCGGACGTCGTCGTCGGTCTCGGCCCGCAACGCGGCCTGCGGCCCGCCCAGTCGCGCGAGCCGTTTGGCAGCGACTGCGGCGAACTCGGAAATATCTTTTGGCAGCGTGGTATTCACCGATGCTCTCCCAAGACGTCGCGGGCCACGAGCATTTTCTGCACCTCGATGGTTCCCGATGCCACGGTCGCCGCTTGCGCGTAGCGCCAGTGGTCTTCGACCGCACCATGCAAAACCGCCGAGTAGCCGCTGTCCAGCGCAACCGGACCCAGGGCATCGAACAGCAGCTCGGCGACCTGTTGATCGCAGGTGGTGGCCGCGATGCGGGCCGCGCTGGCGGCCGCCCCAGCCGACGGGTCATCTTGCAGCGACACCGCTCGGTAGGCCAGCAGCCTGGCAACCCGCAAATCGACCAACGCCCGCACCCAGCGGCTACGGATCGATTCGGGCAGGGCGTCCCAGTCATCGCCGAGCTCAGTGCGCATCCGCTCCAGCAGCGACTCACACCGCGCGTAGCGGGCGATGCCGACGCGCTCGAATGCCAGCGCTTCGCGCATCACCCGCCAGCCGTCGCCGACCTCGCCGAGCACATCTTCGGGAAACGCCTGCACCCCGTCGAGGAACATCTCGTTGAGGTGATGCGGGCCAAGCATCGACCGGATCGGCCGCACCGTGATCCCCGGTCGGTCCATCGGAATGAGAAACAGCGTAAGCCGCCGTGATTTGGGTGCATCCGGGTCGGTGCACGCGGCCAGCACACACCATGAGGCCATCTGCGCATACGACGTCCACACCTTTTGACCGGTGATGCGCCACCCGTCGCCGTCGGGAACCGCGCGGGTACGCAGCGATGCCAGGTCGGTTCCCGCTTCCGGTTCGGAAAACCCTTGGCACCAGATCACTTCGCCGGACGCGATCGCCGACAGATGTTGCGCTTTCTGTTCCGGGGTGCCATAGCGCATCACCGCCGGGCCGACCCAGTTGATCCCCATGTACTGTGCGCCGCGCGGTTCATGATGGGCCCACATCTCTTCCCGCAGCACGGTCTGCTGCCAGATCGATCCTCCTGCGCCGCCGTGCTCTTTCGGCCAGGCCAGTGCGAGCAGGCCTTCGGAAGCCAGAAGTTTGCAGAAGGACTCGGTGGTGGCAAGGTCTTCCGGGTCGTCGGTGCACGCGCCCAGGAAGCCTTCCGGGATATGGGTGGCTATCAGCTGCCGCAATCGTTTTCGCAATTCGCCGGCGTCGGCGCCGAGGTCGTAGTCCATTGTCGTCATCCCTTCGGCAGTCCGAGCAGCCGCTCGCCGATGATGTTGCGCTGGATCTCCGACGTGCCGCCGTAGATGGTCGCGGCCAGCGCGTCCTGACGTTCGAACAGCAAGTCTGGGTCGCAGCTGGACTGTGGGCCAGCCGCAGTCGCGTTGAGTTCCCAAACACGTTGCAGCGTAACCGATCCTAGCAGCTTAAGGATGTCTGCTTCCGGGCTGGGCCGGCCATTGAGTTCGTCGTGCAGTGCCCGGTATCCGGTGGCCCGCAGCGCTTCGGCGTCGGCGAGCAGCGTGCCCAGTTCGGCGTAGAGGTCCTCGCCGTCCGGCACGAGCGGGCGGGTTTGGCGAATCGAGTCGAGGCCGCGCTGGATTTCCACCCAGTTCATGATCCAGATCATCTGGCGTTCGTGGTGCAGTGACGACAAGGCGACGTGCCAGCCGCCGTCCAGCGGACCCAGCAGGTTGGCCACCGGCACCTCGACGTCGTCGAGAAACATCTCGCAGAACGTCTCGTCGGAGATCGACGCCATCCGAATGGGTTTGACGGTCACTCCGGGCGACTGCAGGTCAAGGATCAGGCAGGAAATGCCGCGATGTTTGGGTGCGGCCGGATCGGTGCGGGCGTACAGCGTGCACCACCGCGAGAGATGTGCTTGCGTGGTCCAGATCTTGCGGCCGTTGACCCGGAACACGTCACCGTGACGCTCGGCGCGGGTGCGCAAGCCGGCGAAGTCCGACCCGGCTTCGGGCTCGGACATGCCCAGTGCCCACCATTCGTCGCCGCGCAGCAGCGGTACGAGCAGCCGGTCGATCTGCTCTGTGGTACCGAACTGGCGGATCGCGGGAGCAACGACGTTGGGCCCGGCGATGTTGGGCAGTTTGGGGGCCGAGCGCATCGCCGCCTCGAGCCGGATTTCCATCGCCTCCCGCAAACCCAGCGATCGTCCGCCGTGCTCGCGCGGCCAGGTCGGCTGCAGCCATCCGGCCTCGAAGGCGGCGCGCTGGTAGTCGCGGCGCAGCGTGAGGTCCCAACGGTAATCCCGGTAGCGCTCGTAGTAGTCACGCGGCAAGAAGTCGGTCAGCCAGGCGGCGAACTCGCTGACTATTTCCGGTGTCGCGGTCGTTGTCACGTTGTGCTCCTGGCGAACCGGCGGCCGACTGCGTGGTAAAGCGCACGACTATCGCCCAGCGCCGCCGCGCGTTGCCATGCGTGCCGCAGGTACAGATGAATGTCGTGCTCCCAGGTCTGCGCGATTGCGCCGTGCACCTGTACCGCGGTGCGTGCACAGCTCAGTGCCGCGTCGCCGCCGCCGCCTTGGCCAGCGCCGCGGCGGTCCAGCCATCGGCGGCGGTGGTGGAGGGATCGTCGAGGCGTGCCGCCGCCAAATAGGTCAGGCTGCGGGCACGCTCCACACTGACGTAGTTGTCGGCCAGCGCGTGCTTGACCCCTTGAAAGGCGCCGATCGGCTTGCCGAATTGCTGGCGCGACTTCGCATGCTCGACTGAACGCGCCAGCGCGGCACTGGCTACGCCGACGAGGTCGGCAGCCGCCGCGAGAAGCGCTGGCGCTAAAGCCGTTTCGAGGTCGACCGGGGCCCTAATCACCGGCTCGAGGTCGATCGTGACGTCGGCCAGCGGCTGGGCGGGATCGGTGCAGTCGGTCGGCTGCGTGCTGATGCCGCAGCCGTTGCGCGCGACCGCGGCCACCACGCCATCGCCGGCGGCGGCCAAGGTGACGATCAACTCGGCGCGCGAAACATCTGCCACCGCGACGGCACGTCCTCGCAGCCGCCCACTCTGCAGTGTCATCGGCACGCCGGGCAGCCGCTGTCCCGGCGGGTGCACAGCGAGCGTAGCCACGACGCCGCCGGCGATTTCAGTCAACGGTCCCTCGCCTGCCGGACCGCACGCCCCCAACACGCCCGCCGCCAGACCGACGCTGCTGAGCAGCGGAACCGGAGCAATCGCGGCACCGCATTGCTCCAACACCACAACGCGCTCGACGATGCCGAAATCCCCGCCGGGCGTAGCGAGCTCCGTCCAGCCCAAGTCGACGATGGTCTTCCACAGCGTGCACCAGTACTCGGGATCGGTCAAAGCCTGGCGGGCGACGTCGGGCGGGCACTCGGTGCGCAGAATGTCGCGCACGCTGTCGCGCAGCGCGAGTTGCTCAGCAGTCAGCCCGACATCCATACAGCCCCTAACATCATAAAAATAGTAAACTAGCGATACGGGCGTCAATCTGTGTGGCGTGCCGCCGCGCGTCGGCGAGCCTCGGTCGGCACGATCGGCGGCCGAGCGAAGGGGCCGCGCCGCACCGCCTGCAGCCGGATTTCCGGCAGGTCCACCGACGGGTCCACGGTGTCTAGCCACGCGACGGCCTCGGCGACATCGGAGACCTGGATCGCGTGCATCTCGAACGGAACGTCTTGCAGCATCTCGGTTTCCACCGGTCCCGGCGTCACAATATGGACCGCGATGCCGTCGCGGTCGACCTCCAGCGCCAGCGCGCGGGCGAATGCGTTCATACCGGCCTTCGACGCCGAGTAGGCGGTGCGCGCCATCATCGGCTCGTGCGCCGCGGAGGACGAAATGAATACCAGCCGCGAGCCTGCCTGCATTCGGGGCAGGACCGCCGACGTCACCACGAAGCAGGAATCCAGGTTGGCGGATATGATCGCCCGCCACTGCTCGACTGTCTGCTTGCGCGCGTAGGTTCCGCCCAGGACTCCCGCCGCATGCACGACGAGATCGATGGTCTCCAATGTGGCTATCGCGCTGGGAAATGCCACGGGATCGGACGCGTCGGCCACGAGGTAGCGGGCACCGATCTCGTCGGCCGCGGCCCGCAACGGTTCCTCGCGGCGTGCGCAGAGCACCACGTCGTAGCCGAGGTCGCACAGCTTTCGTGCGCATGCCTTGCCGATTCCACCGCTGCCGCCGGTGACCAATGCGGTTCTCACGGGTTGGCTTCGTTGCACCGGGGTCTTCGAGCTACAGGCGGCGGGCATCCCGCGGCCGGGACAGGGCCTGCGGCGACAGCGCATAGATCCGCTGATCGGGCCGACCGGCCAACACATGGGTCTGGGTGTCGGCGAGGTGGCGGGCCGCGATGCGCCGCGCGCGGTCGACGTCGCCCGCCTCGATCATCTCGGTCAGCTTGATGTGCGTGTTGAGCACCGCGCGACGATTGGCCAGCGACGGGTAGGTGCCGCGGGCCGCGCTCTCGTCGGCCCACTGCTGCTCGTGGCTGGTCCACAGCGTTTCCAGCGTGCCGACCACTGCGATGATGGTCTTGTTTCCGCACCCACGGACGAGCGCGTCGTGGAATTGGCGGCCGATTTCGGTGAATTGACGACCGTCGTCGAGATGCGCGGCCATTGCATCGTTGATCTGCTTGAGCTCGGGTACGAGCGTGTCGGCCCGGTCAGGTCGCTGGGCGGCCAGCGCCGCGCACGCGGGTTCGAGTTCCCGCAGTGCGGCACCCAGATCGGCGACCCCGACGTATTCGCTTTGCAGCAGCAGCCCGAGCATGTAGGCGGCACTGGTCTTCGCCGGCGCGTGTACGACGGCACCACCCCGGTTGCCGCGCCGAACCGACACCAGCCCCTCGGTCTCCAAGATCCGCAACGCTTCCCGCAGGGACACGAGGCTCACATTGAATTGCTCGACAAGCACTTCTTGGCGCGGCAATAGATCACCGTCGGCCAGTTCGCCGTCGATGATCTGGCGCCGCAACTCGTCTGCGACGATCTCGGCGATCCGTGGCGCAGACAACCGACGGCGCGCCTCCGGGCCGACTCCCAGCGTGGTCATCCGATCCTCGCAGCGTTTACACTGAAAAAAGACGGGCGCGGTCTGCACTGACCGCGCATAAATTTCTATCTTAGCAGTAATGGCACAATAGCCAGGGTGAGCGAGGCGCTGGACGGCCGACCGACACCGCTTGACGACTTGCGGGTCCTCGAGATCAGCGACCGGATCGCCGGTAGCTACTGCGGGAAGCTTCTGGTCGATGCCGGCGCGGAAGTGCGGAAAATCGAACCGCCACAAGGTGATCCGCTGCGCAGTTTCACCGCTAGCCGGTCGGCGGTGCCAGAAACTGCGGACGCACCACTGTTCAGCTACCTCAACGCCGGGAAACGCAGCCTGAGGACCTCGCCGGATTCCGAGCGATGCCGCGCCGAACTCGCCGCCGCCGACATCGTGGTGGTCACTGCCACCCGGTCACAAGCAGCGCAGCTCGGCATCAATCCCCAGCAGTTGCTGGCGGACTCGCCGCAGGTTGTCGTCGTGACGATCTCCGACTTCGGCTGGGCGGGCCCCTACGCCGAGCGCGCCGCAAGCGAGTTCACGCTGCAGGCCTGGGCTGGTTCGACCGGTTTTCGCGGCGACCCTGCCGGACCGCCCATCGCGATCGGCGGCGACTTGGGGGAATACATGGGCGGCGCGCTCGCCGCATTCGGCGCGTTGGCAGTGCGCCGCCGTGTCGAGCGCGGCGGTGCGGGTGAGCACCTCGACATGTCCATGCTCGAAGCGATCACGCTGATGCAAAGCAGCGAATGGCTGCACTCACAGCTGCTGCGGGTGCCGCCGGTCACCCGCACCATCGAAGTGCCCTCCATCGAGCCGGCCAAGGACGGCTACGTCGGGATCACCATGGTTACCGGTCAACAGTGGCTCGACTTCGCCGCGATGGTCGACTGCCCGCAATTGACCGAGATCCCGCAGCTGCGTTTCCAGATCGGCCGGTGGGAATACCGCGACCTCATTCGTGAGCTCATCGGTCCCTGGTTGGCCGAACGCACCGTCGAGGAGATCGTCGAACTCGGGCAGTTGTTCCGCTTGCCGATCGCGCCGCTGGGCAACGGCTCGACGATCCGCGAGATGGCCTACATGCGCGAGCGCGGCGTCTTCGTGAGCAACCCCGCCGGCTTCCACCAGCCGCGACCGCCGTGGCTTATGTCGCGGTGCCGGCCGGCGCCGTTGCGTCGTGCACCCACCCTCGGGGAAGCCGACGACGAGGCACCCTGGCAACCAAGGAAATTCGCGGGTAACGCCTCGGATCGCCGGTTGCCGCTGGAAGGTGTCCGCGTTGTCGATCTGACCGCGTTTTGGGCCGGCCCGGCCGCGACCCACCTGCTGGCCGCGTTCGGCGCGGACGTGGTCAAGGTGGAGTCGATCCAGCGTCCCGACGGCATCCGCTATTCGGGGGGCATGCGCACCGACGTCGAGGACTGGTGGGAATACGGCTGGGTTTTCCACGCCATGAACACCAACAAGCGTTCGGTGACACTGGATTTGGGATCTGATGACGGCAAGCGGCTGTTCATGACATTGGTGGCCGGCGCCGACGCGGTGATCGAGAACTTTTCGCCGCGGGTAATGGACCACTTCGGGTTGACCGCAGACACCCTGCTAGCGGTCAACCCCAAGCTGGTAGTGGCCCGCATGCCCGCATTCGGTCTGGACGGTCCGTGGCGCGACCGTGTCGGGTTTGCCCCGACCATGGAGCAGATCGCCGGGCTCGCCTGGGTGACCGGCTTGCCGGACGGTCCGCCCGTCGCACCACGAGGAGCGTGCGATCCGCTGGCGGGGGTACACGCCGCGTTCGCGGTGCTGGCCGCGCTGCACTACGCCTACGACACTGGGCTGGGCCAGCTGGTCGAATTGCCGATGATCGAGACGGTGCTCAACGCCACCGCCATCCAGCCGATGGAATTCGAGGTCTTCGGGGTGACGCTGAGCCGTCAAGGCAACCGCGGGCATGGGCAGGCCTTGCAGAACCTCTATCGGTGCGCCGGGGATGACGACTGGATCGCCGTCACCGTGGCTACCGATAACCAGTGGCGCGCGCTGGTCGAGTTGATGGGCCGACCGTCGTGGTGCGATGACCCGGCGCTGGCGACCGTGGCCGGGCGGCGCGCGCGCGCCGACGACATCGATCGCCGGCTACAGGACTGGTTCGCCAGCCAGGATCTGGGTCTCGCGGTGGAACGCTTGGCCGAGGGGGGCATTCCTGCCGCGCCCGTCGTGTCGCCATCGTTGGTGACGGAGAACGTGCAATTACGCGACCGCGGATTCTTCGAATTGCTCGAGCACCCGCGCACCGGGCCAGGGTGGTATCCGCGTCCGCCGTTCGCGCCGCTGGCCGGCCGGATCCGGTGGTTGCTGCGCCCGCCGCCCACCCTCGGGGAGCACAATGAAGAGGTGCTGAGCGATCAGTGCGGGCTTAGCAAGGCAGATCTGGAGCGGCTGACAGCGAGCGGGGTGATCGGAACCCGACCCAAGGGCGCTTGAGACAAGGAGGTTTCGATGCGGGTGGTTGTGGACGAAACATTGTGTGAAGCCAACGGATTCTGCGAATCACTGGCCCCGGACATTTTCCGGCTTGGCGACGCCGAAGTGGTGCAGATCGCTGACGGTCCGGTCCCGCAGGACCGCGAGATCGACGTCCGCGCCGCCGTCGACCAGTGCCCGAAGGCGGCGCTACGGATCGTCGACTGAGGACTAGCGAGCGGTGAGCGAGATCGCCATCTCGTCGTAGATCTGCATATTGGTGACCAAGTTGGGGTGGGCCACCTTGGGTGGTCCAACGGCGATGTTGTCGCAGCGCAACAGCAGCTCGTCGAGCACAGCGCGCAGCTCCGCGCGCGCCAGCATGGCGCCCAGGCAATGGTGCGGCCCACCACCGCCGAATGCCACGTGCGGGTTGGGCTGACGGCCGATGTCGAACCTGAACGGGTCGTCGAACACCTCTTCGTCGCGGTTTGCCGAGCGCAGCATCGACACCACCCGGTCGCCCTTGGGGATGTGCTGGCCGTCCATTTCGACGTCGACCTTGGCGGTGCGGGTCCAGTATGCCACCGGGGTCGCCCAGCGCAGCACCTCTTCAACCGCGGAGGGACGCAACGCCTCCTCGTCGCGGTAGCGCTCGATCTGTTCGGGATTCGCGACGAACGCCTGAAGACCGGACGCGAGGGCGTTCTTGGTGGTATCGCTGCCAGCGAAGGCCAGCACGAAGAAGAAAATCTCGAGCTCATTAGTCGGTAGGCGGAACTTTTCACCGTCGTCGCCGGTGATCTCGGCGGTGGCCAGCGTGCTCCAGATGTCGTCGGCGGGCTCGCGCCGCTTCTGGGCAGTGAGCTCCAGCGCATACCCGAAAACGGTGGAGTAGAGTTCGGCTTCGTCTTGTTCGCTGAGCCGGCCTTGTGGTGCGCGCGCAGTCAGGATGCGGTCGAAGGCGGTGAAGATCCGCGGCCGATCGCGCTCCGGGATACCGATGATGTCGCCGATGACACTCATGGGTAGCTGGTCGGCGACGTCGGTGATCCAGTCGCCGCCACCTTGACTGATGAGGTGGTCGATCATCCGCTTGGCACGCGCCCGGATGCCGTCCTCCAGCTTGGCGATCGCCCGCGGGTTGAACGCACTCGAGATGAGTTTGCGCCGCCTGTTCAACTCGGGCGGATCCATGTCGATGATCGTCGGGTAGGACAGGAACGAGTCGATGGGCTGGATTAGGGGGCCGTCCACTGCGGTGAACGAGTCGGGGTCACGGTGAAGACGCACGGCGTGCCGATGCTTGGTGGTTATCCAGAAATCACGCTGGACACCGGTCTTGGCGACGCCGGGGGTGCGGTCGTGGCGAAACAGCGGCCTGGTGCGCCGCAGCTCGGCGAACAAACCGTCGGGAAAACCGTTGCGCCACAAGTCTAAATCGGAAAGATCCACTGCCGCGGTCGTCATAAGCAACCTCGATTCGCCGGGAGCGGGGCGGGGCCCTCGCAGACCCCACCGTACCGCCATGCGTTGACGTTCAATGCCTAAAATAGTAAAAATACAGGCGAGCGAAGCGTGATCCTGCCGCTCGGCCGCGTGGGAAACGGAGAGATAGTGACTCATACGGTTTCAGACCCCGCCACGGATCCGTCGGAACGCGAGTTCGGGCCGAGCGGCATCGCGCTGTCGAAGTACCGATTCCCGACGGGGTGGTTCATCGTCGCGTTCGCCTCGGACCTAGGAGCCGGGGACGTCAAGCGGGTGCACTACTTCGGCGAGGAATTGGTGCTGTTCCGCACCGAATCCGGCCGGGTGCACGTGCTCGACGCCTACTGTCAGCACCTCGGCGCGCACCTTGGGGTCGGCGGCACGGTCGAGGGCGAAAATATCGTCTGTCCCTGGCACGGGTGGCGCTGGCGCGGCGACGGCACCAACGCGCTGATCCCGTACAGCAAGATCGGCTGCAAACAAAATGTTCGCATCCGCACCTATCCCAGCGTGGAATGGTATGGCTTCATCCTGGTCTGGCACGAGCGCCATGGTCGGTTGCCCTACTGGCAACCGCCCGTCCTACCGGAGCTGGAGACCGGGGAGTACTACCCGCTGCACCCACACAGCCGGATGCTCAACCGGGTCAAGGTGCACGCCCAGATGATCATCGAAAACGCTGCCGACCCCTACCATGTCCAGTACGTACACAAGGCCGCCAACCCGGCCACCACTGCGTCTTTCGAAGTCTCCGGTTATCACCTGCACGCCACGGTCAACGCGAACTTCGGCGGGGGCCGCGAACGCACCTGGTTGACCCCGAACGGACCGGTCGACGCCAAGATCATCTACGACAACTACTCACTTGGGCTGGGCATCGTCCGGTTCCCCAGCGAGCTGGTCGCCACCATCCAGGTCACCGGGCAAACACCGGTCGACGAGGACTACACCGACTACTTCTACACCCAGGCGTCTGTTCGCGAACCGGGCGACACCGGCGACGTGCCCACCGGACGGGCCGCGCGGTTTTTGGCGCTGCAACAAGAGGTCGTCAAACAGGACTTCTTCACCTGGGAAAACATGAAGTACCTGGAGAAGCCAAACCTTGCGCCCGAGGAAGCCCGCGACTACGCCGCCCTTCGCCGCTGGGCCCACCGCTTCTACCCGGGAGAAGACCCGTCGCCCAACGATTTCGGATACACGCCCGACGGCGAGCCTGACCCAGCGGCCGCGCAAGCCTGATGCGCGGTGTCG
Source organism: Mycobacterium xenopi (assembly GCF_009936235.1). Lineage (NCBI taxonomy): Bacteria > Bacillati > Actinomycetota > Actinomycetes > Mycobacteriales > Mycobacteriaceae > Mycobacterium > Mycobacterium xenopi. The sequence goes on from NZ_AP022314.1 coordinate 1,775,944, forward strand.
GTCCGGCTGATTTCGGGGTAGACCGGTTCAGCGTTCCGGCGGTACTCGATCGTCGCGCCCAGCAGTATCCGGACCGGGTGATGATGTCCATCGCCGGAACGCCGGTGACCTTCGAGCAGATGCGACAGCGGTCTCGCGCGGCCGCGAGCGTCCTGGTGGAGCTGGGCGTTGGCCGGGGCGACGGCGTCGCTTTGTATACCGCGACGTGCCCGGAATGGGTCTACTTCTGGCTGGGCGCGGCGCGAATCGGCGCGGTGACCGCTGCGGTGAACGCCGCGCACAAGGGTGATTTTCTACTGCACGCCCTGCGGCTGTCGCGGGCGAAGGTGGTCATCACCGATCCCGAGCGCCGGCCACGCCTAGACGATGTGGCCGCGCAGCTGGATACCGTGAATCACGTTATGGTGCAAGGAAACTCGCTAGACAGCCTGCTGAGCCGCGGCACTGCCCGCCCGGTCATCGACAATCCGGCAGATGTCGGGGAAGTCGGGTCGCTGTTTTTCACATCCGGTACCACTGGTCCATCGAAAGCGGTTGCCACCACGTGGCATTACCTCTTCACCGTGGCCGCGAGCGTGGCCGCCGCGTGGGAGTTCGCGCCCGGTGAGGTGCTGTGGACCGCGATGCCCCTGTTTCACCTCAGCGCGGCGCCGTCGGTGCTGGCGCCCATGCTGGTCGGCGCGACGACCGTGCTGGCAGCGGCTTTTCATCCCAGCGAGGTGTGGGACGAGATACGTGCTTGCGGCGCAGTCGGATTCGCCGGTGCCGGCGCAATGGTGTCGATGCTGTGGAATCAGCCAGCCGATCCCCGTGATGCGCAGCTGCCGCTGCGCTTCATCTCAGCGGCGCCCATCGACGCCGCAATCTACCGCGATATCGAAAAGCGCTACCGCTGCCGAATCGTCACCATGTACGGCCTGACCGAGGCTTTTCCCCTCACCGTCAAAGGTGTTGCCGAGGAAGGGGTACCAGGAACGTCGGGCCGACCCAATCCGAGTTTCGAGGTCCGCATCGTCGACACCGACGGGAATCCGCTGCCGGCAGGAAAGGCTGGCGAAATCGCCTGCCGCGCCAGGTATCCGCATGTGATGAGCGAAGGCTATGTGGCGCCCGACGCAGACCAGCCAGGCCTGCGCATCCAGCGGCATCCGCCGTGGTTTCGAACCGGGGACCTCGGTGTGCTCGACGGGAACGGCAATCTGACTTGGCTTGACCGGCTCAAAGACTCGCTGCGCAGGCGCGGCGAGAATATCTCCTCGGTCGAGGTAGAGGGCATCGTCATGCGCCACCCGGCTGTGGTCGAGGCGGCGGTAGTCGGTGTACCAAGCGAATTGGGCGAGGACGATATCCTGCTGTTCGTCACGGTGCGCCCCGAGGTCACACTGGATCACGCCGAGCTGCTCGACTTCTGCGCTGAGCGGATGCCGTACTTCTGTGTACCGCGATATGTCGAGATCGTGAACGATCTGCCAAAAACTGTCATCGGCCGGGTGCGCAAGGATATTCTTCGCGCCCGGGGTGTCGGCCCGCGGGCATGGGACCGAGAAAGCCACGGATATATCGTCAGTCGTTGACCAGGGACTAAAGAGAGCCACTATGACCATGACCTACCAGCAGGAATACCTGCTCAAGGCCGCGACCGGGCGTGCCGCGATCCTGGATCTCACCGCCAGGCACAACCGGTTTTACTCCGAGGGGGACCGCGACCGCTGGATCGCGACGTTTCGCCACTCCGGTGCCACCTTCACCCGCGACGGTGAAGTTTTCACCGATCTGCGCGCAGCATTCGACGGTGACGGTAAACAGCGGTTGGTCACCGTCGACCACGAGATCAGCGTCGACGGTGTCGACGCGACCCAGTACTGCGTTGCCCTGCTTTTCAGCATCGACAGGGCGGGCGTCACCACGCTGCGGGCCACGGGCCTGTACCGCGACCAACTTATCTACGAGCGCGGCGGCTGGTATTTCACATCGCGTGAGTTGCATTGGGATTCAGCGCCGAGCCGGCACCCGCTCATGATGTGATGGACATCGGCGACAAACTGGCCTTCGGCAGCTATGAGGATGCGCTGCGAATGGTCGGGGTGGCCACCGAACCGCGAACCGCGGGCACGGCGGTCAGCGCGGCGCGCATCCAGATGTTCGCCGCGCTGATTCGCGACGGCAATCCGTCATACTGGGACGCCGGATTTGCCACCGAGACATGGGGCGGCCTGCTGGCACCGCCGGCGCTGCTGATGGGATGGCTGATACCGCCACCGTGGCTGCCGACCGGTGAACCGCGGCGGGCGTCGATCGCACTGCGGGTGCCGCTGCCCGGCACGACATTCATCAACGCGGCCAACGACGCCGAGTTCCCGTTGCCGATCGTGGAAGGGGACCGGCTCACCGTCATCGAGCAGGTCGTGTCGGTGTCACCGGAAAAGCGGACCCGCCTGGGCGTGGGCCACTTCGTCGAGACGCTCGAGACCTACACCCGCCAGGACGGGGCCGTAGTAGCAACGAATCGAAATACCTTGTTCCGCTTCACTCCTGAATCGGTCAGGAGGAGCGGCGCATGACGGTGGATTGGCAAAAGCTCAGCGTCCCTGTCGAGCTGCCGCAGCAAGTCGACCAGATCGACTACCAACGGGTAGTGATGAATGCGGGAGCGACGTGGGACTATTTCCCCGGCCACTTCGACCCCGGCTACGCCCAAAGTCAAGGGCATCCAACCATCTTCGTCAACACCATGCACCTCGCGGGCTTCGCCGACCGCATCGCGACCAACTGGGCCGGGCCCCACAGCCGGGTAGTGCGCCGGAACATGACGCTGGCCGGCTCCATCTACGCCGGCGACACCATGGTGGGGCGAGGACACGCGGTCGCCAAGCGTTGCGACACCTCGGTCGACCCGCCGCGCTATCTCGTCGACCTGCGGATCGAGGTGACCAACCAGCGCGGCGAGCTGTGCTGCCCGGTCGAACTCACCCTGCAGCTGTAGGGTGACTGCTCGCCCTCAACCATCGAGCGGCGGCAGCGCACCGTTGCTGACCACCGCCTGCAGCTCGACATACTCGCTTAGCCCCTCCGGGCCGAACTCGCGGCCGATGCCGGACTGCTTGAAACCGCCGAACGGTATCCCGATGTCGAGCATGTACATGTTGATGCCGTACGTGCCGGTGCGCACGCCCGCGGCGATCTCGAGGCCATGGGCGACATCGGCGGTCCACACCGATCCCGCCAGCCCGTAGTCGCTGTCGTTGGCGATGCGGATCGCGTCCTGCTCGTCGCGGTAGGTCAACACTGTCAGGACCGGTCCGAAGATCTCCTCGCGCGCGATGCGCATGTCGTTGCCGGCGTCGGTGAACAGGGTCGGGCGCACATACCACCCGCGGTCACTCGGCGGATCGTCGCCGCCGAGCACCATGCGGGCACCTTCGGCCACCCCGCAGCGGATATAGTCCTGCACCCGACGTTGTTGACGTTGGGCTACCAGGGGTCCGACATCGGTTGCTTCGTCAGCGGGATCGCCGACGCGCAGGCCCGCCATCATGTCGGCGAGCGCGTCGACGACCTCGTCGTGACGGCGTTCGCTGACCAGGATGCGCGTCTGCGCCACACACGCCTGCCCGTTGTTCATCAGGCTGGCCGTCTTCAGCCCGGCGACGGTCTTGTCGATGTCGGCGTCGTCGAGAATGATCGCCGCCGACTTGCCACCCAGTTCCAGGCTCACCCGCTTGAGCTGCTCGCCGCAGATCGCGGCGATACGACGCCCGGTGGCGCTGGACCCGGTGAACGCGATCTTGTCCACACCGGGATGGCGCACCAGGCATTCCCCGACGTCGCGGCCCCCGGGCACGATCGACACCACGCCCTCCGGTAGGTCGACCTCCTCCAGCATTTCTGCCAACCACAATGCGTCCAACGGTGTTTCGGGTGCCGGTTTGACGACCACCGTGCAACCGGCGATCAGCGCCGGGATCAGTTTCGGCATGATCAGGAACTGCGGCACATTCCACGGCACGATCGCACCCACCACGCCGGCCGGCGCCTTGCGCAGGTGTACCTCACCGAGCACGCCCGGCCGCCGCTCCTCCCAGCGAAACTCGCGGCCGGTGGCCAGGGCCAGCTGCATCATGTGGGCCGCGCCGGCTGCCTGGCCCATGCGGGAGAAACTGCGCGGAGACCCCATTTCCGCGGTGATCAGGTCGGCCATCTCGTCAATGTGGCCGGCATAGATCGTGGCCAGTTTCTCGACTTTTTCCATACGCTCGCGTGGCTTTAGTCGGGGCCAGGGGCCGTCGTCGAAGGCCCGTCGCGCGGCGGTGACCGCAGCATCGACGTCCTCGGGGCCGGCCTCCGGGCACTCGCCGACCGGCTGTTCGGAATGCGGCGAGATCACCGTGAGCCGGCGGCCTGTGGCGGGTTTTCGCCAGCGTCCTCCGATGAACAGTTCGTCATACCAACGGTGGCCGGGATCGGTCATCGGCACCACCTCGAAAAGGGATTCGGCTAACAGTGCTAATATAGTAAAAAAGCGAGGCGATGTGAGCGAGCAACTACGGGTGGACATTGAGTGGTGCCGCTATCCCTTTCAGCTGGTGCCCGACGACGATATGCTGCGGTTCCCTGCCGCGGAAGGCCAACACCCAGATCACGAGTCGGACACCTGGTTTATCGCTGGTGAGCTGAACGGCACGTCCGGTCGCTCTTTCGCGTTCTTGACCATTTTCAACAAGAATCGCCCCGGCGGGTCGGTGGTGGCCGACTTCTACACGATGGCGCTATTTGATTGCGACACAGGGACATACGGCACGTACACGGACTACGACATGCCCCCGGCCAACCTTAAGCGGTCAGGTCCGCGCAAGTTGGCCGCGGCCACAGGACATCTCGACCTCAGCTACAACGGTGGGGTCGGGACAGCGGTGTGGACGACCTGCCGCGGCAGTGACGGTCAACTGCTGCCCTACACCTACCGGGTGAACTTGGTCGGCGTCGACCAAGCGGGTCAGCTGATGCAGCTCGAGCTCGATGTGACACCAACACGTGCACCAGTGCCCGTCGGTGCATCGCGATACCACGGCAAGATCGCTTGCTTCGGTCAGCCCGACACTTATTCCTATTTCCAGACCAGGATGGCGATGACGGGGACGTTGCGCTGGGGCGAGCTGCGCGAGCAAGTCAGCGGCGACGCCGGACATGTGGATCGACAGTGGTTTCCCAAATACGCCGGTGGCGGTGGCACCGGGGGAGACCCGCGGGCGCGGTCACACGAGTGGCGCACCATCAACCTGGACAACGGTATCGATCTGACCATCTGGCGGCAGTTTGACCGTACGAACAGCAATGCGCTGCAACCGTTCTCCGGTGTCACGGTCAGCTATCCAGACTCGCCCCCGGACTGCTTCGAGGATGTCGAGGTCAACGTCGACACCTATGTGCGATGGCCGGATTCGGTTCGCCCACTGATCCCGCCGCTGTCGGCGGTCCGCTACATGCCCGATCGGCACCGGCTTAGCTGCGCCGCACTGCAATTAGAACTCACCGGGGAGCCGTTGGTGGCCGCCCCGGCTCATTCGCTGCCGATCGAATATATGGAGGGTCCGTACCACTATCAAGGAACCCTGCGCGGAGAAGCGGTGGGCGGGTTCGGGTTCTACGAACGCTCGCTGGCGCTGTACCGCGAGTGGGAGCTCGATGAGGTGCGGGCACTCGACCAACGAAGCTAACCGGCGATGGCGTCGTCCCAGCTGCGGTGGCGGTGCTGCAGCCCGGGCTCGTTGCGGCCAAACAACAAGTGGTCGTGGGCGCCTGACTCCAGGTTGGCTTGCAGCTTCGCGGCCAGCCGGTAGTCCTCGTCACGCACCGTGGCATGGGCATAGTCGAAGACGGCTCGGGCACCGGCGGCCACCGATTCGTCGGACAGATCCAACGGCGTCGAGTTTTGATGCACGGTAATGGATCTGCCCGGCTTGTCGCCTGGGTAGATCCGAAACAGCTCGCCGTTGGCGATGGTCACCGACAGCACGATGTTCGGGAACAGCGCGTAGATCACCACCATGTTGTGGAACGGGTCCCACTGGTCTTCGGGAATGTTCTCCAACTCCAGGATCGAGTTGAGCGGGAAGATCAGCCGGTGATGAGCGCCGTATTCGTCGAAGACCGTGCAGTTGCTCCTAGCGATTTTGGCGAACGTCTCTCGGTGCACGGTGGCGAAATGGTAATTCTCCGAAAAGGTGTCGACCGCCAGTTTCCAGTTGATGGGAAAGTCGAGCACTTTCTCACCCAGCGGGGACCACCGTCCGATACCCCAGGAGTCGAGTTCGTCCGCCAGCGACCCCAGGTGCGCGGCGACATCCAACGTCGCACCCGAATCCAATGCGATCCAGAGGAACCCGGCGAACTCGGCGGCCGGCAGCTCGGTCAGGCCGTCTGACTTCACGGCGACCCCTGGGAAGCCTTCACGGCCGGGAACGCCGACCAGCCGCCCGGTGTTGTCGTACGTCCACGCGTGGTAAGGGCAGCTGAAGCGTTTTGCGGTGCCGCATCCACTCACCACCTGCGACTGGCGGTGCAGACAGACGTTGTTGAACGCCTTGACTGTTCCACCCGACGTCCTGGTCAGCAGGATCGACCGACCCATCACGGTCTTGGTGCAGTAGCTGCCGGGCTCCGGCAGCTCCGAGACGTAGCCGACCAGCTGGGGGCTGGCCATCAGCATTGCCCTCTCGCGTTCGTGTCGCTCAACCGAGGTGTAGTCCCGGGCGTCGACAGTCTGCTCGGTGGGCGCCAGGTCGGTCGTCTTGTCACGCGCGAGCTTTAGTGCCCGGCGCGTCAGGTCGATAAGCTGATCGCGGTCCATGTCCCCAGTACAGACCTTGCCACGGTTGTAGGGTCAAGTTGTGGCTGAGCAGTTGCTGATCGGCGACGTCACGGCCCTGACCGGAATCGCGCCGGGCCGCATCCGCCACTACGAGAAGATCGGGCTGTTGCGGGCCGATCACCTGTCCAACGGTTACCGGGTCTTCGACGTCGAGCAGGTGCTCGACTTGCTGCGCATCGACTTGCTGCGCAGCTTGGGCGTGAGCATCAAGGACATCCAGCGATTGGCCCACCAGACCGCTCTGGCCGACGTCCTCGAGGAGCACCGTGCTTCGCTAGTGGCCCAGCGCGACCGGTTGGACCGACTGATCGCTGCCATCGACGCCGCCACCGACATCGCCGACGCCGACGTCAACGAGTGCATCCTGCAGCGGCTTGCGACCTCGCATCGGCACAGCATCGGTGTCATCGGCCGGCTCAGCGCCCCGTTGTCTCCGGCGACCGCAGCGATGTACGCCGACCTATTCGACAAGTGGCAGCTGCCGGTTCCCGCGCTGTTCGGGCAGATGGTGTTGCCGCCGGCGGCCAGCACGCTGCTGGAGGAGCTCGCCGAGACGCCGGGGCGCGACGTGCTGTTCGCCCGGCTGCGCCAACTCGCTCGCGACGTCGTCGCGCTCGGCGAAAACAACGCCGCCGCAACCGAGCTCGCCCAGGCCTGGATCGAGCAGCAACTGGCCGACCCGCTGCCCGACGACGTGGTCGCTGTGCTGCGCGGCGTCCAACCGTTGCTTGAGCACGACCCCGTGATCGTCCAGGGTTTCCGCACCTGGGCCGCGTCGATCACCCCGGCGGCAGCCCGTTTCATCGACGAGATGGCCCGGGAGACCGCGCGCCGCGAGCTGGAGACCGTCAGCGTCATCGTCTTGCCACCGGCACCCGTCGAGCCTTGACGCTAACTTTATAATCTTTACAGAGACAGTGCAGCGGACTGAAGAAGGTGCAACCGATGGATATCAACGACCTGGTTCTGGTCAGTGTTGACGACCACGTCGTAGAACCACCCGATGTTTTCGAAGGCCGGCTCCCGGCGAAATACGTCGAGTTCGCCCCGAAGTTCGTCACCAACCCCGACGGCACCAACGTCTGGCAGTACAACGGCGAGACCATCAGCAACGTCGCGCTGAACGCCGTCGCCGGGCGCCCCAAGGAAGAGTACGGAATCGAGCCCACGTCGTTCTCCCAGTTGCGGCCGGGCACCTACGACCACAACGAACGCGTCAAGGACATGAGCGCCAACGGTGTGCTCGGATCGTTGTGCTTCCCGTCGTTCCCTCAGTTCTGCGGCCAGTTGTTTGCTCGTACCAAAGACAAGGATGTCGCGCTGGCGATGGTACGGGCCTACAACGACTGGCACATCGACGAATGGTGTGGCAGTCATCCCGGCCGGTTCATTCCGTGTGCCCTTCCCGCGATCTGGGATCCGGAGGTCATGGCGGCCGAGATCCGGCGGGTCGCCAAAAAGGGTTGTCATGCCATCACTTTCAGCGAGAACCCGTCCAAATTGGGCTGGCCGTCGATCCACTCCGATCACTGGGACCCGGTGTGGCGGGTGTGCAGCGAGGAAGCGGTGGTCGTGTGCATGCACATCGGTTCGTCGTCGCAGCTGAGTATCACGTCGCCCGACGCGCCGATGGACGTGTTGATCACTTTGCAGCCGATGAACATCGTGCAGGCGGCGGCCGACCTGGTGTGGTCACCGATGCTGCGCAAATTCCCGGACCTCAAAGTGGCGCTGTCCGAAGGCGGGATCGGCTGGATTCCTTACTTTCTGGAGCGGATCGACTACAACTACGACCGCCACCACGCCTGGACCGGCCAGGACTTCGGCGACAAGCTGCCCAGCGAGGTATTCAACGAGCACGTCATCACGTGCTTCATCGACGACAAATTCGGGATGGCCAGCCGCGGGGCGCTCGACATCGACATGGTCACTTGGGAATGCGACTACCCGCACTCCGACTCGAACTGGCCGCAGTCACCCGAGGTGTTCGCGCAGTCGATCGATGGGGCCAGCGACGAGGAGATCGACAAGATCACCCACCGCAATGCCATGCGGCACTTCCACTATGACCCCTTCCCGCTGTTGGGCGGCAAAGAGAACTGCACGGTCGGCGCGCTGCGCAAGTCGGTGGAGGGCCACGATGTCACGATCCGATCGCAACGCCGCGAGGGTGACCAGCGCACCGGCATGACCGCCGCCGCCGATTTGCAGAAGATGGCCTCGGCGGCCGCCGAATAGCGTTCACGCCAGCCGCGACGCCCTAGGGTCCGAACTGCCGCCGGTCATCCACCGGCGGGCTCCCAGGCGAACCCCCCAGGGGTTCCCACACAACTGACGGGTGCACCCGAATTCGAAATGGTGGTCGCGCCCGTCTGCTGGGGGCTGCAGGGCATGCCGACGGCTGGCTGGCTGTCGATGCCGGCGGCGGGGGCCGGCGACGGCGATGAGGGCATGGTCGTCGTCGGCCTCGTTGTCGCAGACGGGGTTCTCATGGTCGCTATTGGCGACGGAGTGGTGGTCGTCGGCGCAGGTGTGCCGCTGATCGGCAGTCCGGTGATCGCGGGCAGAGTGGCGGGGGCACTGGGCACTGCGATGGTGGTCACCGGCATCGGGGGTGGGGGCGCGATGCTGGTGGCTGAGCGCGGTGTTTCGACATCGGCCGGCGCGGGGTGGAAGTCAGAGCGCGAGCGCAGCGCCACGACGACGAGGAAGCCGATCAGCACGACCGCGACGGCGAGGACGACCGACGCGGCTCGCGGCGCCAGACGCCTCCCGGACGTCACTGGTCTGTCATCAGTGATCGCACTCGAGATCGCGGGCTCCGGAGACGTCACGGCATCGCCGATCTCGGCGTTGGGCTGGGGACCATGGTCGCCTGCCAGATCCACCGGAGCTGATACAGGTGGTGCGATCGCCCCTTCCCGAGCATCTGGCAGCTCGGCCAGGCCCCGTGTGTGGGCGGCCACGGTGTCGGTTTCAGGATCACCGGGGGCGGCAGGTGGCTCGGATCGGCTGAGCACTGGTTTGCTGTGGGCGGCCTTAACTGCGTTGGCGAAGTCTCGACAACGTGGGAACCTGTCGCCGGGCTCCTTGGCAAGTGCGCGAGAGATGGGCCCGTCGAAGGGCGCCAGTTGTGGCCGCACATCACCTGGCAGCGGCGGTGATTCGCTGAGATGCTTGCTAATCACCACGGCGGGGTTGCCGTGCACGAACGGTGGCGAGCCGGTCAGAAGATGAAAAGCAGTGCACGCCAAGGCATATTGGTCAGCCCGGCCGTCGACCAATCTGTCCATCAGCTGTTCCGGCGCGGCATAACTTACATTGCCTACGGTCAAGTTTGTCGTTGTCACACCGTTGACATCGTCGAGGTGGGCAATACCCAAGTCGGCCAGTACGATTCGTCGTTCGTCGGATTCAGGCTGGGTGATGAAAACATTGCCCGGCTTCACCCGCCGGTGCACTAGCCCATGGTCGTGAGCGTAGTCGAGGGCATCAGCGATCCGGGCGACAATCTCGACCACCACGTGCGGCGGCATGCCCTCCGGATAGCTGTCGCGTACCAGCTGAGCCGCGGTGGCGCCGTCGATGTAGTCCACCGAAAGCCATAGCCGTTCGTCGTACTCGCCCCGGTCGTGCAGGCCGACGATGTGGGGGTGCCACAGCGCCGCCGCCAGGTCGGACTCTTGGATGAACCGCGCGCGATACTCGGGGTCGGCCGAGACCTCCGCCGACAGAATCCTCAGCGCGTGACGGCGCGGCAACCTCGGATGCTCGGCCAGATATACCTCACCGGCTGGCCCGCTACCCAGCAGCCGAACAATTTTGAACCCGGCAGCTGTCGCACCATCGGCCAGCGGCATGGGGAGGATCGTAGCGAGCCGGGTGTGAAGTCAAAGTTCCGGTGCGCGCAACGAACTGGGAACCCATGCGTTCACCGTGGCTCGGCGCGACCGCCCGCTGCTGAGGTAATTGATCCATCTGGGGCCAGTGGCGTTGCTGTGACAGCTGATGCATTTGTCGTACGCTGTGACACGTGTCGATTTCCCGGCGTGACGTGCTCAAACTCGCGGCGGCGACGCCCGCGTTAGCGGGCCTGGGCGCGGTGCTGACCCCGGCGCCGGCGACCGCCAGCCCGCTGGGAATTTTGTTGGACTATGCGGCCGGAGTCATCCCAGCCAGCGAGATCAAAGCCGTCGGCGCGGCAGGTGCGATCCGGTATGTGTCCGATCGCAGGCCCGGCGGCGCATGGATGCTCGGCAAGCCCATTCAGCTCGACGAGGCGCGCGACCTGTACCGCAACGGGCTAAAGATCGTTTCCTGTTACCAATACGGCAAGCAAGAGACCGCTGACTGGCTGGGCGGGCAGAACGCCGGGATTTTGCACGCCAAGCGCGGCTGGCAGCTGCACCAAGCCGCCGGTGGCCCGATCGGGGCGCCGATCTATGCCTCGATCGATGACGATCCGTCCTATGAGCAGTACAAACAGCAGGTAGCGCCGTATCTGCGGGGCTGGGAGTCGGTGCTGGGCCATCAGCGGGTCGGCGTCTACGCCAACTCCAAGACAATCGACTGGGCACTACAGGATGGCTTGGGCTCCTACTTTTGGCAGCACAATTGGGGCTCCCCCAAGGGGTTCACCCATCCCGCGGCTCACCTACACCAGGTCGAGATCGACAAGCGCACCGTCGGCGGCGTCGGCGTCGACATCAACCACATCCTTAAGCCGCAGTTCGGCCAGTGGGATTAACGCGGGGCGATACGTGCTCGGGAACCGGGCGCCGCACCTGACTGACGAGTAGGGTTCCAGCAAACTTCTGGCGCGATGTCAATAGGCACGATTTACGACGACGCCCTGCGGCCGCGCCGGCGGATCCGATCCGCTGCACGCCGGACAACCAAAATTTTTAACATAACGATTGCGTAACAATACTGCCTTGATCTGCGCTGTTGTGGCTACTCGACCGTAACCACCTGCATCCAGGACGTTTGTCTCGCCGGCCTGCGACGCCCAAGTGGCGGGGTGTTACCCACGACACCGTTACCCATGCGTAGAACTCACTAGTAACCGCTCAGCACACAAAATCAGCACAGCCCCTTATGACACTCTTATTGCAACCGATGGAGTCGTCGCGACCCTCGCAGCCGACGAGCGGTCCGCCGATGACGCATCGGCCGGCCGGGATTCGGCTGGGTTCGACGGGGAATGACGACACGCTGGCCGGGCAGCGCAGGTCCTACGCCGGCGACGCGATACATACGGGACGCCACAGGGAGACAGATACACGGTGACGATCTACGAGCACGACAGGGTGTCCGCCGACCACGACGGCAACATTCCGGAGGTCGTCCGCGGCGCCCACGCTCTGGTTGATCGCCTCACCGCGGGAGAGCCGTATGCGGTCGCGTTCGGCGGGCAGGGCAGCGCCTGGTTGGAGACGCTGGAAGAGCTGGTCTCTACCGCCGGGATCGAATCCGAATTGGCGACGCTGGTCGGTGAGGTGGACCTGCTCCTCGAGCCCGTCGCGCAGGAGCTCGTGGTGGTGCGTCCGATCGGTTTCGAGCCGCTGGGCTGGGTGCGCGCGCTCGCGGCCGAAGACCCGGTTCCGACGGCCAAACAACTAACGTCGGCGGCGGTGTCGGTGCCCGGCGTGCTGCTGACCCAGATCGCGGCCGTGCGTGCCCTGGCGCGCCAAGGGATGGATTTCGCGGCGACTCCTCCGGTGGCCATCATCGGGCATTCGCAAGGTGTGCTGGCCGTCGAGTCGCTGAAGGCGGCTGGGGAACGCGACATTCAGCTGTTGGCCTTGGCGCAGCTGATCGGCGCAGCCGGCACGCTCGTGGCGCGCCGGCGCGGCATCTCGATCCTGGGTGATCGCCCGCCGATGGTGTCGGTCAGCAACGCCGATCCCGAGCGCATCTACGCCCTGCTCGAAGAGTTCGCCCAGGACGTGCGGACCGTGTTGCCGCCGGTGCTGTCCATCCGCAATGGCCGGCGTTCGGTTGTGATCACCGGAACACCCGAGCAGCTGTCGCGCTTCGAGCTGTACTGCAAGCAGATATCGCAGAAGGAAGAGGCTGACCGCAAGAACAAGGTCCGCGGCGGCGACATCTTCGCCCCCGTTTTCGAGCCGGTGCAGGTGGAAGTCGGTTTCCACAGCCCGCGGCTAGCCGACGGGATCGACATCGTCGCCGGGTGGGCCGAGAAGATCGGCGTCGACGTCGAGCTGGCCCGGGAGATGACCGAGGCCATCTTGGTGCGTCAGGTCGACTGGGTCGACGAGATCGTCGGCGTCCACGAGGCCGGGGCGCGCTGGATTCTCGACTTGGGTCCGGGCGACATCCTGACCCGGCTGACCGCGCCGGTGATTCGCGGGCTTGGGGTCGGCATCGTGCCCGCGGCCACCCGCGGCGGTCAGCGCAACCTTTTCACCGTCGGCGCCGTTCCCGAGGTGGCACGGCCCTGGTCAAGCTATGCGCCCACGGTGGTGCGCCTTCCGGACGGGCGGATCAAGCTGTCGACCAAGTTCACCCGGCTGACCGGCCGCTCACCGATCTTGCTGGCCGGCATGACGCCAACCACCGTCGACGCCAAAATCGTTGCCGCGGCCGCTAACGCGGGACACTGGGCCGAGCTGGCCGGGGGCGGGCAAGTCACCGAAGAGATTTTCCATAACCGCATCGAGGAGATGAGGGGACTCCTCGAGCCCGGCCGCACCTTCGAGTTCAACGCGCTGTTCCTCGACCCCTACCTGTGGAAGCTGCAGGTCGGCGGAAAGCGCTTGGTGCAAAAGGCCCGCCAGTCCGGAGCGCCGATCGACGGAGTGGTGGTCAGCGCCGGCATCCCGGAACTGGAGGAGGCCGTCGAGCTCATCGACGAACTGGGCGGCATCGGCATCAGTCACGTCGTGTTCAAGCCGGGCACCGTCGAGCAGATCCGCGCGGTGATCCGCATCGCCACCGAGGTGCCGACCACGCCCGTCATCATGCACATCGAAGGTGGCCGCGCCGGTGGGCATCACTCCTGGGAAGACCTCGACGACTTACTGCTGGCCACCTACTCCGAGCTGCGGTCGCGGCCCAACATCACGGTCTGTGTCGGCGGCGGCATCGGCACCCCGGAGCGGGCCGCCGAATACCTGTCCGGCCGCTGGGCCGAGCCCTACGGGTTCCCGTTGATGCCGATCGACGGCATCCTGGTCGGCACCGCGGCGATGGCCACCAAGGAGTCCACCACCTCGCCGTCGGTCAAGCGGATGCTGGTCGAAACCCAGGGCACCGACCAGTGGATCAGCGCCGGAAAAGCCCAGGGCGGCATGGCTTCTAGCCGAAGCCAGCTCGGTGCCGACATTCACGAGATCGACAATGCCGCCTCGCGATGCGGCCGGCTGCTCGACGAGGTCGCCGGTGACGCCGAGGCGGTGGCCAAGCGCCGCGACGAGATCATCGCCGCGATGGCCGGCACCGCCAAGCCGTACTTCGGCGACGTCGGCGAGATGACCTACGCCCAGTGGTTGCGGCGCTACGTCGAACTGACCATCGGTGACGGCACCTCGACCGCCGACACCGCTTCGCCGGGAAGCCCGTGGCTGGCCGACACCTGGCGCGACCGCTTCGAGCAGATGCTGCACCGGGCCGAGGCGCGGCTGCACCCCCAAGACCACGGCCGCATCGAGACCCTGTTTGCCGACAAGGAATTGCTGGAGCGGCCCGACGACGCGATCGCGGCTCTGCTGGCGCGCTATCCCGACGCCGAAACCGTGCAACTGCACCCAGCGGACGTGTCGTTCTTCGTCACGTTGTGCAAGACGCTGGGCAAGCCGGTCAACTTCGTGCCGGTTATCGACAAGGACGTGCGACGCTGGTGGCGCAGCGATTCACTGTGGCAGGCCCACGACGCGCGCTACGACGCCGACCAGGTGTGCATTATCCCCGGCCCGACATCGGTCGCCGGCATCACGCGGATGGACGAACCCGTCGGCGAACTGCTCGACCGTTTCGAGCAGGCCGCCATCGACCAGGTGCTGGCAGCCGGTGTCGAACCCAAGCCGGTTACCGCGCGGCGGGTAGGCCGCACCGACGTCACCGGCCCGCTGGCCGTCGTCCTCGACGCCCCGGACGTGCTGTGGGCCGGTCGCGCCGCGACCAACCCGGTGCACCGCATCGCCCATCCTGCCGATTGGCAGATTCACGACGGGGCCGAAAATCCGCGGGCGACACACTCGTCCACCGGGGCCAGGCTTGCCGTAGACGGCGAGCAGGTCGTCTTGAGCGTGCCGATCTCAAGCACCTGGGTCGATATCCGATTCACGTTGCCGCCCAACACCATCGACGGGGGCATGCCGGTCGTGTCGGTCGACGACGCCACCGCCGCCATGCGTCGCGTGCTGGCCATCGCCGCCGGCGCCGACGCCCCGGAAGCCTTACCGCCGGTGCATGACGGGACCGCCACCGTCACGGTGGGTTGGGACCCGGAACGCGTCGCCGACCATACCGGGGTCACCGCCACCTTCGGTGAGCCGCTAGCACCCGGCCTGAGCACCGTGCCCGACGCGCTCGTCGGCCTTTGCTGGCCCGCGGTGTTCGCGGCCATCGGCTCGGCGGTCACCGACACCGCTGTCCCAGTGATCGAGGGGCTGCTGAGCCTGGTGCACCTCGACCACGCCGCGCACCTGCTCGCCAAGCTGCCTGCCGATCGGGCCGAATTCACCGTCACGGCAACGGCTTCTGCTGCCGTCGACACCGACGTGGGCCGGGTTGTCCCGGTGTCGGTGACCGTCGCCGCAGACGACGGCACTGTACTGGCCAAGCTCGAAGAACGGTTTGCGATCCGCGGCCGCACCGGCAGGGCGGAACTGGCCGACCCGGTGCGCGCCGGTGGCGCGATCTCCGACAACGCCACCGACACTCCGCGGCGCCGGCGCCGCGACGTCACCATCACCGCACCGGTCGACATGCGCCCGTTCGCCGCTGTCTCTGGTGATCACAACCCGATCCACACCGACCGGGCGGCTGCGCTGCTCGCGGGTCTGGAATCCCCGATCGTGCACGGCATGTGGCTTTCGGCCGCCGCGCAACACGTCGTCACCGCCACCGACGGCCAGGCCCGCCCACCGGCCCGTCTTATCGGCTGGACCGCGCGTTTCCTCGGCATGGTACGGCCGGGCGACGAGATCGACGTCCGGGTCGACCGGGTCGGAATCGACCAGGGCGCCGAGGTTGTGGAGGTCGCCGCACGGATCGGCTCAGATCTGGTGATGTCGGCGACGGCCCGATTGGCCGCGCCGAAGACCGTCTACGCGTTCCCCGGTCAAGGCATCCAGCACAAGGGGATGGGCATGGAGGTGCGGGCCCGGTCGAAGGCGGCCCGCAAGGTGTGGGACGACGCGGACAAATTCACCCGCGAAACACTGGGCTTCTCCGTCCTGCATGTGGTGCGCGACAATCCGACCAGCATCATCGCGTCCGGTGTGCACTACCACCACCCCGACGGCGTGCTGTACCTGACCCAGTTCACCCAGGTGGCCATGGCCACCGTGGCGGCGGCTCAGGTCGCCGAGATGCGGGAAGCCGGCGCGTTCGTCGAAGGCGCGATCGCTTGCGGTCACTCCGTCGGTGAATACACCGCACTGGCCTGCGTGACCGGCATCTACGAGCTAGAAGCATTGCTGGAGATGGTGTTTCACCGCGGCTCGAAGATGCACGACATCGTGCCCCGCGACGAGCTGGGCCGCTCGAACTACCGGCTGGCCGCAATCCGGCCGTCGCAGATCGACCTCGACGACGCCGACGTGCCGGCGTTCGTCGCCGAGATCGCCGAGCGCACAGGAGAATTCCTGGAAATCGTCAACTACAACCTGCGCGGCTCGCAGTACGCGATCGCCGGCACGGTCCGCGGCCTGGAGGCGCTGGAAGCCGAGGTGGAGCGCCGTCGTGAAATCACCGGCGGCAAGCGGTCTTTCATCTTGGTGCCCGGCATCGACGTGCCTTTCCATTCGCGGGTACTGCGCGTCGGTGTCGCCGAATTTCGCCGTTCGCTGGACCGGGTCATGCCGCGCGACAAGGATCCCGACCTGATCATCGGGCGTTACATCCCCAACCTGGTGCCGCGGCCGTTCTCCCTTGACCGCGACTTCATCCAGGAGATCCGCGACCTGGTGCCGGCCGAGCCGCTCGACCCGATCCTCGCCGACTACGACACCTGGCTGCGGGAGCGGCGGCGGGAGATGGCGCGCACGGTGTTCATCGAGTTGCTGGCCTGGCAGTTCGCCAGCCCGGTGCGCTGGATCGAGACCCAGGATCTGCTGTTCACCGAAGAGGCGGCCGGGGGTCTGGGTGTGGAGCGGTTCGTCGAGATCGGGGTGAAGTCCTCGCCGACCGTGGCCGGTCTTGCTGCCAACACCCTCAAGCTGCCCGAATATGCCCACAGCACAGTCGAAGTGCTCAACGCCGAGCGCGACGCCGCGGTGCTGTTCGCCACCGACACCGATCCCGAGCCGGAAGACGTGGCGGAGGATGATTCCGCCACGGTGGTGGCGGAGGGTACACCCGAGCCCAATGTCGTCCCTGCCGTCGCTCCGGCTCCGGCCGGAGCTCCGTCAGGCACTCCGCGGCCCGACGACATTCCGTTCGACGCCGCCGATGCCACGCTGGCGCTGATCGCGCTGTCGGCCAAGATGCGTATCGACCAAATCGAGGAACTCGACTCCATCGAATCGATCACCGACGGCGCGTCCTCGCGACGCAATCAGCTGCTAGTCGACCTGGGCCAAGAGCTCAACATCGGCGCCATCGACGGCGCTGCCGAAGCGGACCTGGCCGGGCTGCGGTCGCAGGTCACCAAGCTGGCTCGCACCTACAAACCGTTCGGTCCCGTGCTCTCCGACGCGATCAACGACCAGCTGCGGACGGTTCTCGGGCCATCCGGCAAGCGGCCCGCCGCGATCGCCGAGCGGGTCAAAAAGACCTGGGAACTCGGCGACGGGTGGGCCAAGCACGTCACCGTCGAAGTCGCGCTGGGTACCCGGGAGGGCACAAGCGTGCGCGGCGGCGCGCTCGGGCACCTGCACGAGGGCGCGCTGACCGACGCGGCAGCGGTCGACAAGGTCGTCGACGCCGCAGTCACGTCGGTGGCCGCACGCCGCGGGATCACGGTGACGCTGCCGTCGTCCGGCGGCGGTGCAGCGACCGTCGATGCGGCGGCGCTGAGCGAATTCACCGAGCAGATCACCGGACGCGACGGTGTGCTGGCGTCGGCGGCGCGGTTGGTGCTCAACCAGCTGGGGCTCGACGACCCGGTCACCGTAGCCCCCACGGCAACCGACGCCGAACTGATCGACTTGGTCACCGCCGAGCTCGGCGCCGACTGGCCGCGGCTGGTGGCCCCGGTGTTCGACGCCAGAAAAGCCGTGGTCTTCGACGACCGCTGGGCCAGTGCCCGTGAGGATCTGGTGAAGTTGTGGTGCGCCGACGACGACGACATCGACGCCGACTGGGCGCGGCTGTCCGAACGATTCGAAGGCACCGGCCACGTGGTCGCCACGCAGGCCACCTGGTGGCAGGGCAAGGCGCTGGCCGCCGGCCGCAACATCCACGCGTCGCTATATGCCCGCATCGCCGCCGGCGCGGAAAACCCCGACAATGGCCGCTACAGCGACGAGGTCGCGGTGGTGACCGGCGCGTCGAAGGGCTCGATCGCCGCCTCGGTGGTCGCACGGCTGCTTGACGGCGGCGCCACCGTCATCGCGACGACCTCCAGGCTCGACGACGAGCGGCTGGGCTTCTACCGCTCGCTGTATCGCGATCACGCCCGCTACGGCGCGGCACTGTGGGTGGTGCCGGCCAACATGGCGTCCTACTCCGACATCGACGCCCTAATCGAATGGGTCGGCAGCGAGCAGACCGAAAGCCTTGGGCCGCAGTCGATTCACATCAAGGACGCGCAAACCCCAACACTGCTGTTCCCGTTCGCGGCGCCCCGCGTGGCCGGTGACCTCTCCGAGGCCGGTTCGCGCGCCGAAATGGAGATGAAGGTACTGCTGTGGGCCGTTCAGCGGCTGATCGGCGGGCTGTCGAAGATCGGCGCCGAACGTGACATCGCGTCGCGGTTGCACGTGGTGCTGCCCGGCTCGCCCAACCGCGGCATGTTCGGCGGTGACGGCGCCTACGGCGAAGCCAAGTCGGCGCTCGACGCGGTAGTGGCCCGCTGGCACGCCGAATCATCGTGGGCGCAGCGGGTCAGCCTGGCGCATGCGTTGATCGGCTGGACCCGCGGCACCGGGTTGATGGGCCACAACGACGCGATCGTCAGCGCCGTCGAAAAAGCCGGTGTGACAACGTATTCCACCGATGAGATGGCCAGCATGCTGCTGGAGCTCTGCGACGTGGAGTCCAAAGCCGCCGCCGCTCACGCACCGCTGAAAGTCGATTTGACCGGTGGGCTGGCCGACGCCAAGCTCGACATGGCGGACCTGGCGGCCAAAGCCCGCGAACAGGCCTCTGTAGACACAGCCTCAGCCGATCCACCAGCGGGCACCATTGCCGCGCTGCCGTCCCCGCCGCGTGGGTACACCCCGGCACCGCCGCCGCAGTGGGACGACCTCGACATCGACCCGGCCGATCTGGTGGTCATTGTCGGCGGTGCCGAGCTCGGCCCGTACGGCTCGTCGCGCACCCGCTTCGAGATGGAGGTCGACAACGAGCTGTCCGCTGCTGGTGTGCTCGAGCTGGCCTGGACCACCGGGCTGATCCGCTGGCACGACGACCCCCAGCCAGGCTGGTATGACACCGAATCCGGTGAGCTGGTCGACGAATCCGAGCTCGTCGAGCGCTACCACGACACCGTGGTGGAACGGATCGGGATCCGCGAGTGGGTCGACGACGGCTCGATCGACCCCGACCACGCCTCGCCGCTTTTGGTCAGCGTGTTTTTGGACAAGGACTTCACGTTCGTGGTGTCCAGCGAAGCCGAGGCGCGGGCGTTCGTGCAGTTCGACCCCGACCACACGCTGATCCGGCCGGTGCCCGATTCCACTGATTGGCAGGTCACCCGCAAGGCCGGCACCGAGATCCGGGTCCCACGCAAAAACAAGCTGTCCCGAACCGTCGGCGGCCAGATCCCCACCGGGTTCGACCCCACCGTCTGGGGGATTCCGCCGGACCTGGCGAGTTCGATCGACCGGCTGGCGGTGTGGAACATCGTCGCGACCGTCGATGCGTTCCTGTCCGCCGGCTTCAGCCCCGCCGAGGTGATGCGCTACGTGCACCCCACCCTGGTGGCCAACACCCAGGGCACCGGCATGGGCGGCGGGACGTCGATGCAGACCATGTATCACGGCAACCTGCTGGGCCGGAACAAACCCAACGACATCTTCCAGGAAGTCCTGCCGAATATCATTGCCGCGCACGTGGTTCAGTCCTACATCGGCAGCTACGGCGCGATGATCCACCCGGTCGGCGCGTGCGCCACCGCTGCGGTGTCGGTCGAGGAGGGCGTGGACAAGATCCGGCTGGGCAAGGCCGAACTGGTGGTGGCCGGCGGGCTGGACGACCTGACCTTAGAGGGCATCATCGGTTTCGGTGACATGGCGGCCACCGCCGATACCGAGATGATGCGGGCCAAAGGCATCAGCGACTCGAGGTTCTCCCGGCCCAACGACCGGCGCCGGCTCGGGTTCGTCGAGGCGCAGGGCGGCGGCACTGTCCTGCTGGCCCGCGGGGATCTTGCTTTGAAGATGGGCCTGCCGGTGCTGGCGGTGGTGGCCTATGCGCAGTCGTTCGGCGACGGCGTGCACACCTCGATCCCTGCGCCCGGGCTGGGCGCGTTGGGCGCGGGCCGTGGTGGCAAGCAGTCGCCGCTGGCGCGGTCGCTGGCCGAGCTGGGTGTCGGTGCCGACGACATCGCGGTGATTTCCAAACACGACACCTCGACGCTGGCCAACGACCCCAACGAAACGGAATTGCATGAACGGCTTGCCGATTCGCTTGGCCGCTCGCCGGGTGCCCCGCTGTTCATCGTGTCGCAGAAGAGCCTGACCGGGCACGCCAAGGGCGGGGCGGCGGTCTTCCAGATGATGGGCATGTGCCAGATGCTGCGCGACGGGGTCATCCCGCCCAACCGCAGCCTGGATTGCGTCGACGACGAGCTGGCCGGATCTCAGCACTTCGTGTGGGTGCGCGACACGCTGCGCCTCGGCGGGAAGTTCCCGCTGAAAGCCGGACTGATCACCAGCCTGGGATTCGGCCACGTGTCCGGGTTGATCGCGCTGGTGCACCCGCAGGCGTTCCTGGCGGCGCTGAGCCCCGAGCAGCGCGAAGACTACCAGCGGCGCGCTGACGCCCGGCTGCTGGCCGGTCAACGCCGGCTGGCCGCGGCGATCGCCGGCGGCCCGCCCATGTACGAACGGCCCGCCGACCGCCGCTTCGACCACCGGGCAGCGGAAAAGCCGCAGGAGGCGGCGATGCTACTGAACCCGGGCGCGCGGCTTGGCGACGGCGACGTCTACCTCCCGTGAACGGCGTCATCGGTTAGCGTGGCCAGCCGTGGGCATCGTCGGTGTGGGAATCGACCTGGTCTCGATCCCTGATTTTGCCGAGCAGGTCGATCGTCCCGGAACGGTGTTTTCCGAGACGTTCACACCCGGTGAACGCCGCGACGCCTCGGACAAGAGCTCGTCAGCGGCTCGACACCTTGCGGCGCGCTGGGCGGCCAAGGAGGCGGTGATCAAGGCGTGGTCGGGGTCGCGATTCGCCCAGCGGCCGGTGCTGCCGGAGGGAATTCATCGCGATATTGAGGTGGTCACCGACATGTGGGGCCGGCCCCGTGTGCGGTTGAGCGGCGCGATCGCCAAGCATCTGGCCGATGTGACGATCCACGTGTCGCTGACCCACGAAGGCGATACCGCCGCAGCGGTGGCCATTCTCGAGGCGCCCTAAGCGCGAGCGGGCGCGTCTGCCCCCGACAGGAGTTTGTGCCCGCTCGCGAAGCGGTGGGCCGCGACTAGCCTCAACCGCATGGGCGATCTCGTTGAGCGTGTCCGCGACGTGCTGCCGTCCGTGCGGCGCGATCTGGAAAACCTGATCCGCATCCAATCGGTGTGGGCCGATCCGGCCCGACGCGCTGAAGTACACCGCAGCGCTCGTGTGGTTGCAGATCTGTTGCGGCAGGCTCGTTTTCCCGATGTGCAGGTCGTCAGCGCGGGTGGTGCGCCAGCGGTCATCGGGCGCTATCCCGCACCGGCCGGTACGCCCACGGTGCTGCTGTATGCCCATCACGACGTGCAGCCCGAGGGAGATCACACGCAATGGGCCTCACCGCCGTTCGAACCGACCGAACGCGACCGCCGCCTCTACGGGCGTGGTAGTGCCGACGACAAGGCCGGTATTGCAACGCATTTGGCGGCGTTTCGGGCACACGACGGTCGACCCCCGGTGGGTGTGACGGTGTTCGTCGAGGGCGAGGAAGAATCTGGATCTCCGTCGCTGGGACGTTTGCTGGCCGCTTACCGCGACGTGCTCGCGGCCGACGTGATCGTCATCGCGGACTCGGACAACTGGAGTAGCGACGTGCCGGCGCTGACGGTGTCGCTGCGCGGGCTGGTCGACTGCGTGGTCGAGGTCGCCACCCTCGACCACGGGCTGCATTCCGGCCTGTGGGGCGGGGTCGTTCCCGACGCGGTGAGCGCCCTGGTGCGTCTGCTCGCCAGCTTGCACGACGACGACGGCAACGTGGCGATCGCTGGCCTGCACGAAAGTACCGCTGCCCCAGTCGATTACCCGGCCGAGCGGGTCCGGGCGGAGACTGGCCTGCTGGACGGGGTGACAGAAATCGGCACAGGCTCCGTGCCGCAACGGCTATGGGCCAAACCGGCGATTACCGTGACCGGCATCGATACCACATCGATTGCGGCGTCGTCGAATACGTTGATCCCGCGGGCGCGGGCCAAGATCAGCATGCGGGTAGCCCCCGGTGGTGACGCCGCCGCGCACCTTGATGCGTTACGCGCCCATCTCGAGCAGCATGCGCCGTGGGGCGCGCACGTGACGGTAACACCGGGCGACATCGGACAGCCCTACACGATCGATGCCCGTGGTCGCGTCTACGACGCCGCGCGGGCGGCGTTTCGGCAAGCTTGGGGTGTCGAACCGGTCGAGATGGGAATGGGCGGCTCGATTCCGTTCATCGCCGAGTTCGCCGCCGCCTTCCCGCAAGCGACGATCCTGGTCACCGGGGTCGAAGACCCGGCCACCCAGGCGCACAGCGTCAACGAGAGCCTGCACCTTGGCGTGCTGGAAAAAGCCGCGGCCGCCGAGGCGCTGCTATTGGCCAACCTCGGCGCGTCGACTGTGTAGTTTCTGCCGGCAAAATCTGCGAAGGCGCGCCCAGAAGCTGCACACTCGGCGATCGGATTTACACGCCGAGGTCTCGCCGCAGCTTGGCGACATGGCCGGTGGCCTTCACGTTGTATTGCGCGAGTGCGATCTTGCCCTGCTCGTCGACGACGAACGTCGAGCGGATCACGCCCTGCACGGTCTTGCCGTACATCTGCTTCGGGCCGTATGCACCCCACGCGGTCAGCACTTTGCGATCCGGATCCGAAAGCAGCGGAAACGTCAGCCCCTCGGCATCACGGAACTTGGCCAGCTTGGCCGGTGGGTCGGGGGAGATGCCCACGACGTCCAGCCCGGCCTCGCTGAGGTCGTGCAGATTGTCGCGGAAGTCGCCGGCCTCTTTGGTGCAGCCGGGTGTAGACGCCGCCGGATAGAAGTACACGATGACACGGCGCCCCCGGTAGTCGGCCAGCTTGATGATCTTGCCGTCGGCGTCGGGCAGGCTGAAGGCGGGCGCTTTGTCGCCGGGTTGCAGGCGCACAGGATCGGTCAACGAACTTCCCTTCTGGTCACCGAAGCGCCGGGATGGGCACCGGCTGCTCTAGGGTAGTGCGGCAAGACGGCAACTTCACCAACCGCGGCCGGGGCGCGGCCGGGACAGACATGGAGGGGACAGTGGCGGACCGGGATCCCGACACCATCAAGCAGGAGATCGACCAGGCCCGCGAACAGCTGGCCTCGACCGTCGATTCCCTCGCGGCCCGGGCCAATCCCCGTCGACTCGCCGAGGATGTCAAGGCACAGGTGATCAGCTTCGTCAAGAAGCCGGTCGTGACGGTATCCCTGGTCGGCATCGGGGCGCTCACCGTGGTGTTGGTGGTGCGCCGGATCAGGAATCGCTGACCGAGCCGCGTGTACACGCTTGTGATCAGGTCAAAATCCGCGGTTGGTGCGCCGTGAGAGTCTCGAACTCCCGACCCGCTGATTAAGAGTCAGCTGCTCTACCAACTGAGCTAACGGCGCTTTGGATTGTCCCAGGAACGCGACAATAACAGGCGGTTGGCCGCCTTGCGAATCTCGTGCACATCGTCACGAGCGTCACAGCGATGGCGGTCGCGTGCCCGTAAACTACTGCCTAGTTTACAAGTTTCCATCGGGTCAGATGGGGAGCACGAAGTGGCAGGTCGTTCGGTGACTGCTGCGCGTTTACGCCGATCGTGGCTGGTCGCGGTGGTGATCCCGGCTGTCGTGATGGGCCTCGGCGCCTGCGGCGGCAACAGCGGCAGCGCACCGGCGAAGGTCATCTTTGACAAAGGCACCCCGTTCAGCGATTTGCTGGTCCCCAAGCTGACCGCCTCGGTCACCGACGGCGCGGTCGGCGTCGGCGTGGACGCGCCGGTGACGGTGAGCGCCGAGGGCGGGGTGCTAGCCCAGGTCACCTTGGTCAACGAGAACGGCAAGTCGGTCAGCGGTCGACTCAGCCCGGACGGGGTGCGGTGGTCGACCACCGAGCCGCTGGGCTACAACCGCAGCTACACCCTTACCGCGAAGGCCCGGGGGCTGGGCGGCGTCGCTACCCGCCAGATGACCTTCGAGACCCAGTCGCCCGAGAACCTCACGATGCCCTACGTGGTGCCGTTGGACGGGGAAGTGGTGGGTGTCGGCCAACCGGTGGCCATCCGGTTCGATGAAGACATCACCAACCGCGCTGCGGCGGAAAAAGCCATCAAAATCACCGCCAAGCCCCCCGTCGAGGGCGCGTTCTACTGGTTGAACAATCGCGAAGTACGTTGGCGGCCAAAGGAATTCTGGAAGCCCGGCACGGCCGTCGACGTGGCGGTCAACACCTACGGCGTCGATCTGGGCGACGGGGTGTTCGGCGAAGACAACCTGCGCACCCACTTCACCATTGGTGACGAGGTCATTGCCGTCGCCGACGACGCCACCAAGACACTGACCGTGCGGGTCAACGGCGAGGTCGTCAAAACCATGCCGATCTCGATGGGCAAGGACAAGACCCCGACCGCCAACGGCACCTACCTCGTCGGAGAGCGGTTCAAGCACATCATCATGGACTCGTCGACCTATGGGGTGCCCGTCAATTCACCCGACGGGTATCGCACTGAAGTCGACTGGGCGACCCAGATTTCCTACAGCGGGGTCTTCGTGCACTCCGCACCGTGGTCGGTGGGGGCGCAGGGCCACACCAACACCAGCCACGGCTGCATCAACGTCAGCCCCAGCAATGCGATCTGGTTCTACGAGCACACCAAGCGCGGCGACGTCGTCCAGGTCATCAACACCGTCGGGCCGACACTGTCAGGCACGGATGGGCTCGGCGACTGGAACATCCCGTGGGAGCAGTGGCACGCCGGCAACGCCAAGGCGTGACCAGGCTCACGTTCGGGGTGAGTGACGGGACTCGAACCCGCGACAGCCAGGATCACAACCTGGTGCTCTACCAACTGAACTACACTCACCATCGCCGCTGAGCGGCCCCGGGGAGCCGACGGCGGCGACGTCGATATTAACCGCTTGGACGCTCGGTGGCCGAATCGATTTCCTTGGGCGCGTCCGTCACTGCCCCCAGTTCGGCGGCCACGGCAGCGATGTCGCTGGTAGATGGCCCCGGCGGGGGCACGAACGCGGTCCGGCGGTAGAACTTCAGTTCGCGGATGGACTCGTGGATGTCGGCAAGCGCACGGTGGGTCAGCCCCTTGGTCGGCTGCCCGTAATAGATGCGCGGATACCAGCGTCGGCACAGCTCTTTGATCGTGCTCACGTCGATCATCCGGTAGTGCAGAAACGAGTCCAAGGCAGGCATGTCGCGGGCGATGAACCCGCGGTCGGTGGCAACCGAATTGCCGGCGAGCGGCGCGGTTTTGGGCTGCTTGACGTGCTCGCGGATGTAGTCGAGCACCATGGTTTCGGCGGTGGCCACGTCGATTGTTGACGCCCGTACCTCGTCGACAAGGCCCGAACGGGCGTGCATGTCGGTGACGACCTCGATCATCGACGACAACGCGGCGTCGTCGGCGTGGATCACCACGTCTATTCCTTCGCCGAGAATGTTCAGCTCGCCGTCGGTGACCAGGGCGGCGATCTCGATCAGCTTGTCCGAGCGCAGGTCGAGCCCGGTCATCTCGCAGTCGATCCACACCAGTTCGTCTCGCACAGCGCTCACAGTAAGCCCACCGTAGCCGGGGTCACCGCAACCGCCCCGGCGAGGGCGGACACCAAGTAGTGTCATGCTCTGCCGGCACGAATAGGCGGGAGGACTAGTAATGGGCTCTGCGTCGCGACCCAGCGGCCCGGCGAAGAACCCCGCGCAAGCGATCGCATCGGGTTACGCCGTCGACGGACAGGCCTTGGAGCTTGGCACCGTCGTCATCGACGGGACGGCCACCCCGTCGGCGCAGGTCCGCATCCCGTTGGCCACCGTCAATCGGCACGGCCTGGTGGCCGGGGCTACCGGCACCGGCAAGACCAAGACCCTGCAGCTGATCGCCGAACAGCTGTCGGCGGCCGGCGTTCCCGTGCTGATGGCCGACGTCAAGGGCGACCTGTCCGGCCTGGCCCGGCCCGGGGAGTCCAACGACAAGATCACTGCTCGCGCGAGGGACACCGGTGACGATTGGGCGCCAACGGCTTTCCCGGTGGAGTTCCTGTCGCTGGGCACCACCGGCATCGGTGTGCCGGTGCGCGCGACCATCTCCAGTTTCGGGCCCATCCTGCTATCGAAAGTGTTGGGGCTCAACGCTACTCAGGAATCCACACTGGGGCTGATCTTCCACTGGGCCGACCAGAAGGGACTTCCGCTGCTGGACCTGAAGGACCTGCGCCAGGTGATCAGCTACCTGACCAGCGACGAGGGCAAACCCGAACTGAAAGCACTTGGCGGGGTCTCGGCATCGACGGCCGGGGTCATCCTGCGGGCGTTGGTCAACCTGGAATCCGAGGGCGCCGACACGTTCTTCGGCGAACCCGAGCTCAAGCCCGAGGACCTGCTGCGGGTCGACGACCGGGGCCGCGGCGTCATCTCACTGCTCGAGCTCGGCGACCAGGCCGCCCGGCCGGTGATGTTCTCGACGTTTTTGATGTGGGTGCTGGCCGATCTGTTCACGTTTCTGCCGGAGGTCGGCGACGTGGACAAACCCAAGCTGGTATTCGTCTTCGACGAGGCCCATCTGCTATTCACCGACGCGTCGAAAGCCTTCCTCGCACAGGTCGAGCAAACCGTCAAGCTGATCCGCTCGCGGGGCGTCGGCGTGTTCTTCTGCACCCAACTGCCGACGGATATCCCCAACGACGTGCTCTCCCAACTGGGTGCCCGCATTCAGCACGCGCTTCGCGCGTTCACTCCCGACGACCAGAAGGCGTTGACCAAGACCGTCCGCACCTACCCGAAAACCGACGTCTACGACCTGGAGTCGGCGCTGACCTCGCTGGGTATCGGTGAGGCGATTGTCACCGTGCTCTCGGAGAAGGGAGCGCCGACGCCGGTGGCGTGGACCCGGATGCGGGTGCCGCGGTCGTTGATGGCCGCGATCGGCGTCGATGCGATCCAAGCGGCGGCCCAGGCCAGCCCGCTGCAGGCCGAGTATGGCAAGACGATCGACCGCGAATCGGCCTTCGAGATGCTCACCGCCAAATCCCAGCAGGCGCAAGCAGATTCAGCGCCGGCACCTGCCGAGGGGAAGGCCGCGCCGGCGCCCGCACCCGCGCCGGAGCGGCCCAGTTGGTGGAAGCGCATGTGGCGGTGGTTCAAGGGCCTCTTCGCAAGCCCCGCCGCCAAGAGCTTCGCCCGCTCGGCGGGCACCGCGTTCGGCCGTGAAATCACCCGCGGCATGATGGGCACCCGCCAGCGCCGCCGGTAGCGCTACCCGCCGAGCTTCTTGTAGAAGCTGCCCACGACCGGGGCGACGATCGCGCGTGGCGCGTACTGGCTCGCCACTGACATCGCTTTGGACGTCAGCCCGGGAACAACGCGCATCTTGTTGCGCGCCAAGGCATCCAGTGAAACGCGAGCGGTGTGCTCGGTCGAGATCCACAGAAACTTCGGCACCAGCTTGTCGACCAGCGACGCCTCAGCCGGATCTGGTAGCTCACTGCGCACCGGGCCCGGTGCCAGCAGGGTGACGTGCACACCGGTGCGGCGCAGTTCCCCGCGCAATGACTCGCTGAAGGTGTTGACAAAAGCCTTGGTCGCCGCATAGGTGGCGTTGTAGGGGATTGGCGAATTGCCCGCCGCCGAACCAGAAATCAGGATGCCGCCGGCTCGACGCTCGACCATGCCCGGCAACACCGCCAACACCAAGTCGTGCACAGCGACGGCGTTGAGCTGCACCTGGGCCCTTTCGCCTGCCGGATCCAGTCCTGAGACCGGGCCGAAGGTTGCGGTGCCCGCATTGGCGCACAGAATCGATACGTTTCGGGTGGCCAATTCATCACACAGTTTCATCCGCTCAGCCGGGTCGGCGAGATCGGCGGGGCATACCTCGACGACGACGCCGTATTTATCGCCCAGCTGTGTGGCCAGCTCGGCGAGCACGTCCTCACGTCGCGCAGTGACGACCAGGCTGTAACCTCGCGTCGCCAGCTCGGTGGCCAGCGCTTTGCCGATGTTTTGCGACGCACCGGTGACAACAGCGCGGGTGTCGGGGCCGGGAGCGGGTATAGGCATGCGGCAAGCGTAGACAACACACCGGAGCCGACCGCGAGCGCGAGGTTAGAGTGCCGGGCATGAGCAGCCCGGCGCCAGGGTCGCGCGCAGCCGAGCGATCGGGGGTGCTGGCCTGGGCCCTGTGGGACTGCGGCGCCACCGGTCTGAGCGCGATCGTGGTGACATTCGTGTTCTCGATCTACCTGACCGGCCGTGTCGGCGAGGGAATGCCTGGTGGCACACCCCCGGCCAGTTGGCTGGGCCGCGCCCTGACCGTCGCTGGCTTCACGATCGCGCTGCTGGCGCCGGTCATCGGCGTGTGGGTGGAGGCACCGCGGCGGCGTCGCCTAGCCCTGGGCACGCTCACCGGCTTGGCGGTGACATTCACGGCGTCGATGAGCCTGATTCGCGAGCAGCCCGGCTACCTGTGGCCCGGGCTGGTGCTGCTTGCCGCGACCGCGGCATGCGGAGACCTCGCCAGCGTCCCCTACAACGCGATGCTTCGCCAACTGTCGACCACGCGGACCTCGGGCCGGATTTCCGGCTTCGGCTGGGCCGCGGGCTACGTCGGCAGCGTGGCGCTGCTGCTCATCGTCTACGCCGGGTTTATTTCCGGATCTGGCAACCGTCGCGGATTGCTGCAGCTGTCCAGCCACGACGGTTGGAACGTGCGGGCCGCCATGCTGCTGACGGCCGGCTGGCTGTTGACGTTCGCGATGCCGCTGCTGCTCGGCGCACACCGGCTGCCGGCGTCAGTGCAAGAGTCGCACCCCGCGAGCGGCTTGCTGACCGGTTACCGCAAGCTGTGGTCTGACATCACCGTGGAATGGCGCCGTGACCGCAACCTGGTCTACTTCCTGCTGGCCAGCGCGGTGTTCCGGGACGGGTTGGCGGGTGTGTTCACGTTCGGCGCCGTGCTCGGAGTCAACGTCTACGGCGTCTCGCAGGCCAACGTGCTGGTGTTCGGGGTGGCAGCGAGCGTGGTCGCCGCGTGTGGAGCGGTGCTGGGCGGGCTGGTCGACGACCGGCTCGGTTCCAAACCGGTGATCGTGGGGTCGCTGGCCGCGATTGTCGCGCTGGGGCTCACATTGATGACCCTGTCGGGTGCCTTGGCGTTCTGGGTGTGCGGGTTATCGCTGTGCCTGTTCATCGGTCCTGCGCAGTCGTCGGCCCGCACCCTGCTACTGAGGATGGCACGCGACGGCAAGGAGGGAGTGGCGTTCGGTCTGTACACCATGACTGGACGGGCAGTGTCGTTCCTGGCGCCCTGGCTGTTTTCGCTGTTTGTCGACGCGTTTCACGCCGTGCGCGCCGGTATGGCCGGATTGTGCGTGGTGCTGGCGACGGGGCTGCTGGCGATGGTGGTGGTGCGCGCCCCGCGGCCCGGCACGGCTTAGGGCGCGTCGTCAGTCGGCCGCGTTGCAGGTCGTCAAACCTACCCCGGTGCGTTGACGAACCTGGGTTCCGCCCACCGTGACCGTGCAGGTGACGTCATGGCCGATGTTGACGATGGTGACGCTGGCCGTGTTCTGCGCCGACGGCAGGCTGACTTGCTTGCTCCATGGCAGCACTACGTTGAACTCGGTCTGCCTGACGCCGCCGTCGTCGACGTAGGTGATGCTGATCGCGCGGCCCTCTCCGGTCACGCTGTAGACCACGGTCTCGGCCCCTGCGGCGCCGCTGGTTTCGGTGGACGTGTCCGTAGCCGACGTGGTGTTCGACGGCGCCGACGCGGTCGCTGACGTTCGTGTGCTCGACCCGGGCATGGCGGGCAGTGGGGCGACCGCGGTCTGTTTCTTCGCTGTGCCATTGGCGATCACCAGTGCGATGCCGAGGGCGACGACCAGCAGCACGGCTGCGCCGGCGACGATCCATAGCCAGCGCGGCGACTTGGGCCGCTCGGGCGGCGCCCCGCCGAAAGATGTCTGCCCGGCATTAGGCGGCTGGCCCTGCAGCCAATACTGCGGCAAGCGCTCTGTCGGATTGGACTCGGTCACGTTCGGGCCATGCGTGGGCCCGTATCCGGGCTCGTAGGGCGGCTGGTTTGCGCGCGCCGGGCTGGTTGGCGGCGGATAACGGTGACCCAATTGCTGCGTTGGCTCGGTCTGGCGCCGAGCCTGATTAGGAAACCACCTGGGTCGACGTGGATCGGTCATGCCCACCTCATGGGTTGCAGGGTACCTGCAGGACCCAACACCAGGGCGACGTGCTGGGTAGCGCGGCAGCGGGCCGATCCGTGCTACGAGTTGCCGGTGGAGAGCGCCGCGAGCGTCATCGCACGCATGACAGCGCGTGCCCGCGCCACCCTCGCTGGCTTGGCCCGCAAATTGTTGAGTGGCTTGAGGCTATGCGGTGTGGAGTTCAGCAGGCCGAACACGGCGTGAGCCATCAACCGCGCATCGGCCTCAGCCAGCCCCGGGTTGAGCTGACGCAGCACGCCCACCCAGACTTCGACGTATTGCCGCTGCGCCCGGCGGACTTGGCGCTCGGCGGCCGCGGGCAGATGTGCCAGATCGCGGTCCTGGATCCGGATGAGATCGGGTTCGCCCAAGGCAAAGTCGAGGTGAAAGTCGATGAGGCCATCCAGCGCCTCAGCCGGATCGGGGTGCCGCGAGGTCACGTCGCGGGCACCGGTGAGCAGGCGGGTGCTGATTCCGACCAGCAGCTCGACGAGCAGCGACTCTTTGTTGGGGAAGTGGCGGTAAATCGCCGGCCCGCTGACGCCTGCGGCGGCGCCGATGTCCTCGAGTCGCACCGCCAGGAAGCCGCGTTCGGCGAATAGCCGCTCGGCGGCCGCCAGCAGCTGCGAACGCCGGTCAGACTTCAGCTGGCTGCGACGATTCGGGGCCTCGTCGTCGCCGGCCGGGGCCGATGTTGCCATGACGGCCTCCGTCGCGTCTGGACACTTCGGTTAATCGTCACTAACATAGCACGAGTTAGTCGTCATTAACCCGAATTGGCAGCAGATGACTTCACCGGCCGCGAACCGCGAGGCGCACCGCGCCCTGGTGGCGCAACTACGCGAAAAGCTGGCTGTGGCGGCGCTGGGAGGCCCGCAGCGCGCCCGCGACCGTCATGTGGCCCGCGGCAAACTGCTGCCGCGCGACCGTGTCGACGGCTTGCTCGACCCTGGGAGCCCATTCCTGGAAGTGGCACCACTGGCCGCCGACGGCATGTACGACGACGAATGCCCGGGCGCGGGCATCATCACCGGCATCGGCCGGGTATCGGGCCGCGAATGCATGATCGTGGCCAATGACGCCACCGTCAAAGGCGGCACCTACTACCCGATCACCGTCAAAAAGCACCTGCGGGCCCAAGAGATCGCCGCGCAGAACCGGCTGCCCTGCATCTATCTCGTCGACTCCGGCGGCGCGTTTCTGCCGCGCCAAGACGAGGCGTTTCCCGACCGCGACCACTTCGGCCGCATCTTCTACAACCAGGCCAAGCTCAGCGCCGAAGGCATCCCGCAGATCGCGGCCGTGCTCGGCTCATGCACCGCCGGCGGGGCCTACGTGCCGGCGATGAGCGACGAGGCGGTGATCGTCCGCAACCAGGGCACCATCTTCCTGGGCGGACCGCCGCTGGTGAAAGCCGCCACCGGCGAGGTGGTCAGCGCTGAAGAACTCGGCGGCGGAGACTTGCATTCCAAGATCTCTGGTGTCACCGACCATCTCGCGCACGACGACCGCGACGCGCTGCGCATTGTGCGGCGCATCGTGTCCACCCTGGGTCCGCGCGAACCGCGGCCCTGGGACGTGTCGGCGACGGTCGACCCCATCGCCGACCAAACCGAGCTCTACGACGTCGTCCCGGTCGACCCGCGAATACCCTACGATGTGCACGAGGTCGTCATCCGGCTGGTCGACGGCGGCGAATTCGGCGAATTCAAGGCCGACTACGGTAGCACGCTGGTTACCGGATTCGCCCGAATCCACGGCCACCCGGTGGGCATCGTCGCCAACAACGGTGTGCTGTTTTCCGAATCCGCTTTGAAGGGTGCGCATTTCATCGAACTGTGCGACAAGCGCATGGTGCCGCTGCTGTTTTTGCAGAACATCTCTGGCTTCATGGTGGGCCGCGACTACGAGGCCGGCGGCATCGCCAAGCACGGCGCGAAGATGGTGACCGCCGTGGCCTGTGCGCGGGTGCCCAAGCTCACCGTGGTGATCGGCGGCTCCTACGGGGCGGGCAACTATTCGATGTGTGGGCGCGCGTATTCCCCGCGGTTCCTGTGGATGTGGCCCAACGCGCGGATTTCGGTGATGGGCGGCGAACAGGCCGCCTCCGTGCTGGCTACCGTCCGGGCCGAAGCCCTGGAGGCCGCGGGCACCCCCTGGTCGGAGCAGGAACAAGAGGCATTCAAGGCGCCCATCCGCGCGCAATACGAGCGCCAGGGCAATCCGTACTATTCGACGGCGCGGCTGTGGGACGACGGCGTCATCGACCCAGCAGACACCAGAACCGTTGTCGGTCTTGCGCTTTCGGTTGCCACGAACGCTCCTGTCGACCCGGTCTCCTACGGCGTGTTCCGGATGTGAGCGTGATGGGATTCGATACGGTTCTAGTCGCCAACCGCGGTGAGATCGCGGTCCGGGTGATCCGCACGCTCAAGGCGATGGGGATTCGGTCAGTGGCCGTCTACAGTGACGCCGACGCCGGCGCGCGGCACGTCGCCGAGGCCGACGTCGCGGTGCGGATCGGTCCCGCACCGGCCCGGGCCAGCTACCTCAACATCGCTGCGGTCGTGGATGCGGCGATCCGCACCGGGGCTCAGGCTGTCCATCCTGGATACGGTTTCCTTTCCGAGAACGCCGATTTCGCTGCAGCACTGTCAGCTGCGGGTGTGACGTTCATCGGGCCGCCGGTGGCCGCGCTGCAGACCATGGGCGACAAGATCGCCGCCAAGTCCACGGTGTCGGCGTTCGGTGTTCCAGTGGTTCCCGGCGTAGCGCGGCCTGGGTTGACGGATGCGGAGCTGATTGCCGCCGCCGACGAGGTCGGCTACCCGGTGCTGGTCAAGCCCTCAGCGGGCGGTGGTGGCAAGGGCATGCGCCTGGTCGAACGGGCCGCCGACCTGCCTGCGGCCCTGGCCGGTGCCCGCCGAGAATCGGCCGCCGCGTTCGGCGACGACACCCTGTTCCTTGAGCGGTTCGTGCTGCGCCCCAGGCACATTGAGGTCCAAGTGTTGGCCGATGCTTACGGCGGCGTGATCCACCTCGGCGAACGCGAGTGCAGCCTGCAGCGACGACACCAGAAGGTCATCGAAGAGGCGCCGTCACCGCTGCTGGACACCGCGACCCGGGCGCGCATCGGCGCCGCGGGTTGCGACACCGCGCGCAGCGTCGACTACACCGGCGCCGGCACGGTGGAGTTCATCGTCTCCGCCGACCGGCCCGAGGAGTTCTTCTTCATGGAGATGAACACCCGCCTGCAGGTCGAGCATCCGGTCACCGAGATGGTGACCGGGTGGGATCTGGTGGAATGGCAGATCCGGATCGCTGCGGGGGAGAAGCTGACCGCAACCCAGTCCGACATCGCGTTGCACGGCCACGCGATCGAAGCCCGGATCTACGCCGAGGACCCGGGGAACGGCTTCCTGCCCACCGGCGGCGACGTGCTCGCACTCGTCGAACCGGAAGGCCCTGGAATACGAGTCGATTCGGGGCTGTCGGCCGGTATGACGGTGGGCAGCGACTACGACCCGATGCTGGCCAAAGTCGTCGCCCACGCCGCTGACCGGCCTAATGCGCTGCGGACGCTGGACCGGGCGCTGGCCGACACCGCAGTGCTCGGTGTCGTCACCAACGTCGAATTCGCGCGGTTCCTGCTGGCCGATGCCGACGTGGCCGCCGGTCGACTCGACACCGGGCTGCTCGATCGTCGGGTCGGTGATTTCGCCGCCGCGCCGCCGTCCGACGAGCAACTTATCGCCGCGGCGGCCTACCGGTGGTTGCGGCTGTGGCCGAAGCCCGGCGGCGATCTCTGGGACGTGCCCTCTGGCTGGCGCATCGGGGCGCCCGCGCCGGTCAGCGTTAGGCTGCGCGCCGGCGACCGCACCGACCATGTGCATCTCACCGGAACGCCGGCGGCAGCCGCGGTTCGAGTCGAGGACGGCGAATCCCGTTCACTGCAGGCACATCTGGACGGCCGGCGACTCACCGTGACACTGGACGGCATGCGCACCGAATACATCGTCGCCGCTGCGGACCACCGGATCTGGTTGCACGGCAACGGCGCAACCGTGCTGCTTGAAGAGGTGCGGGAGGCGCCTGTGCGTCCCGACGACGAGCACAGCGGCGACGCCGAGTTGACCAGCCCCATGCCCGGAACCGTCGTCGCCGTGGGGGTCGACGACGGAGTGGGTGTAGCGGCGGGCACCGTGGTGGTCACGGTCGAGGCGATGAAAATGGAGCACACCCTCTCGGCCCCTGTCGACGGCGTGGTCCAGCTTCTTGTCGGCGTCGGCGACCAGGTCAAGGTGGGCCAGCCGTTGGCCCGAATCACCGCGAACACGAAAGGCTAAGGGCGAGATGTCTGACTTCATTGCAACCGGGACGCTGCCCGACGAATACCAGCAGCTGGCCAAGACGGTGCGTGACTTCGCACAAAGCGTGGTCGCACCGGTCGCCGCCCGCCACGACGCCGAGCATTCCTTTCCTTACGAGGTAGTTGCCGGGATGGCCGAAATGGGCCTCTTTGGCCTGCCGTTCCCGGAGGAATGGGGCGGAATGGGCGGGGACTACTTCGCCCTGTGCCTGGCACTGGAGGAATTGGGCAAAGTAGACCAAAGCGTGGCGATCACGCTGGAAGCCGGCGTGTCCCTAGGCGCTATGCCGGTCTACCGGTACGGCACCGAGGCGCAAAAGCGGGAATGGTTGCCGCAGTTGGCCAGTGGTCGTGCCCTGGGCGCGTTCGGGCTGACCGAGCCGGGCGGCGGCAGCGATGCCGGCGCGACCAAGACCACCGCCCGTCTCGACGACGGGCACTGGGTCATCAACGGGTCCAAACAGTTCATCACCAACTCCGGCACCGACATCACCAAACTCGTCACGGTCACGGCTGTTACCGGTGAGCTGGACGGCAAAAAGGAGATCTCGTCGATCCTCGTGCCGGTGCCCACGCCCGGGCTCACCGTCGAACCGGCCTACGACAAAGTCGGCTGGCGGGCCTCAGACACCCACCCGCTGACCTTCACCGACGTCCGGGTGCCGGAGGAGAACCTGCTCGGCGAACGCGGCCGCGGATACGCCAACTTCCTGCGCATCCTCGACGAGGGCCGGATCGCGATCGCCGCACTGTCCACCGGCGCCGCGCAGGGCTGCGTGGACGAAAGCGTCAAGTATGCGCGGCAACGAGAAGCGTTCGGCCAACCGATCGCACGACACCAGCACATCGAGTTCACCATTGCGCGGATGGAGGCCCGTGCCCACACCGCTCGCACCGCCTACTACGACGCCGCCGCGCTGATGCTGGCCGGCAAGCCGTTCAAGAAACAGGCGGCGATCGCCAAGCTGGTGGCCAGCGAAGCGGCGATGGCCAATGCTCGCGACGCCACGCAAATCCATGGCGGCTACGGGTTTATCAACGAATTTCCGGTGGCCCGTCATTACCGGGACAGCAAGATCCTGGAGATCGGCGAGGGCACCAGCGAAGTGCAGTTGATGCTGATCGCGCGGGAGGTCGGGCTGTGAGCACCGAAGAGCGCACCGTCCTGCAGCGCGGGCTGTGGTTCGAGGAATTCGAACTCGGCGTGCGCTATCTGCACCGGCCGGGCCGCACGATCACCGAGGCCGACAATGTTCTGTTCACCACGCTGACGATGAATACCCAAGCGCTGCACCTGGATGCCGCATTCGCCGACGCGCTGCCGCCGTTTCACCAGCGGCTGGTCAACTCGATGTTCACGCTGTCGACGCTCGTCGGCCTGTCGGTGGCACAGCTGACTCAGGGCACGATCGTCGCCAACCTCGGATTCTCCGATATCGCGTTTCCCAAGCCGTTGTTTCACGGCGACACGCTCTACGCCGAGACCGTGGTCACCGAAAAACGCGAATCCAAGAGCCGGCCCGGGGAGGGCATCGTGACCTTCGCGCACACTGGACGCAACCAGCACGGCGACGTCGTGGCCACCGCCACTCGTCAAACCCTGGTACGCATGAGGCCTGCGGGCTGATGGGGTTGCACAACCCCGGCCCGGCGTGGCTGTTCTGCCCGGCGGATCGGCCCGAACGCTTCGAAAAGGCCGCTGCGGCAGCCGATGTGGTCATCCTCGACCTTGAAGACGGGGTGGCGCCGGGCCATCGAGACCACGCTCGGGCCGCGCTCGTCGACGTTCAGCTCGATCCCGCACGCACCGTGGTGCGCGTCAACCCATTCGGCACCGACGACCAATCCCGCGACCTCGAGGCTTTGGCACGCACACGCTACGACACCGTGATGCTGCCCAAATGCGAAGGGGCCCAGCATGTCACCGCGTTGGCACCTCTAGAGGTAGTGGTATTAGTCGAGTCGCCGCTGGGTGCGCTCAACGTCACCGAGAGTGTCCGCGCCGACAACGCCGTCGCCGTGATGTGGGGCGCGGAGGACCTGTTCGCCGTATTGGGCGGCACCGCCAATCGCTACCCGGATGGAACCTATCGGGAAGTGGCCCGCCACGTACGTTCGTGGTCGCTGCTGGCGGCCAAGGCGTATGGTCGTCTGGCCTTGGACTCCGTCTATCTCGATATCAAGGACCTCGACGGGCTGCGCGCCGAGGTGGACGACGCCGTCGCCGTCGGCTTCGACGCCAAGGTCGCCATCCATCCCAGCCAACTGCATGTCATCCGGGCTGGCTATGCGCCCTCACCCGAGCAGGTGCAGTGGGCGCGACACGTGCTGGCCGCGGCCGCCGATGAACGCGGTGTCTTCGCATTCGAAGGCATAATGGTAGATGCGCCAGTGTTGCGGCGAGCCGAGCGCATCGTGCAGCTGGCGGCTGACACCGGTTCGTAGCACGTTTGCTCTGACCGGCCGCACACCCGCGCAGGCGTGGTTGGAGGCGGTATGGCCGAGCTCTCTCAGATGCCGATGACTGTCGACCTCGAACCGGTGCGGCTTGTCGACCCGGACGGCGCACCCACCCCAGACGACCGCTATAACCGTCATTTGCCCAGCGAGACGCTGTGCTGGCTCTACGAGATGATGGTGGTCACCCGCGACCTGGACACCGAGTTCGTCAACCTGCAGCGCCAAGGTGAGCTGGCGCTGTTCACGCCGTGCCGCGGCCAGGAGGCGGCGCAGGTTGGCGCGGTGGCCTGCCTGCGCAAAACCGACTGGCTGTTTCCGCAATACCGCGAATTGGGCGCCTTCCTGGTCCGCGGCATTCCACCCTGGCATGTGGCGGCGGCCTGGCGCGGAACCTGGCACGGCGGGTTGGAGTTCACCAGCAAGTGCTGCGCCCCGATGTCGGTCCCAGTCGGTACCCAGACGCTGCACGCGGTCGGTGCGGCCATGGCCGCCCAGCGGCTCGGCGAAGACTCGGTGACCGTGGCGTTCTGCGGCGACGGCGCCACCAGCGAGGGCGACGTGCACGAGGCGCTCAACTTCGCCGCGGTGTTTGCCGCGCCCTGTGTGTTCTACGTACAGAACAACCAGTGGGCGATCTCGGTGCCGCTGCACAAGCAGACCGCCGCACCGTCCATCGCGCACAAGGCGATCGGATACGGGATGCCCGGGATTCGCGTGGACGGCAACGACGTGTTGGCGTGCTACGCGGTGATGGCCGAGGCCGCCGCCCGAGCCAGGTCCGGCGGGGGGCCGACGCTGATCGAGGCGATCACCTATCGGCTCGGCCCGCACAGCACCTCCGACGACCCGACCCGCTACCGCAGCCAGGAGGAACTGGATCACTGGTTGGCATTGGATCCGATTCCGCGGTACCGGGCCTATCTGCAAGGCCAGGGCCTGTGGTCTGGGCGCCTTGACGAGCGGGTGTCCGCCCGCTCCGCGCGGCTGCGTTCTGAACTGCGCGACGTGGTGTTCACGACGCCCGACATCGACGTCGACGAGGTGTTCACCACGGTGTATGCCGAGATCACACCCGCGCTGGAAGCCCAACGCCGACAGCTGCGGGCGGAACTGGCCAAGGAGGGCTGATGACCCAGATCTCCGAACGTCTCACCGCAACGTTGCCGGTCGCCGCGCAACCGCTGACCATGGTCCAAGCGCTCAACCGGGCGCTGCATGACGCGATGGCCGCCGACGAGCGGGTCCTGGTCTACGGATTAGACGTCGCCGCTCAGGGCGGGGTTTTTCGGGTGACCGAGGGACTCACAGAGACCTTCGGCGAAGACCGGTGCTTCGACACGCCATTGGCGGAGTCGGCTCTGATCGGGATCTCCGTGGGACTGGCGCTGCGCGGCTTTGTGCCGGTGCCGGAGATCCAGTTCGACGGGTTCACCTACCCGGCGTTCGATCAGGTGGTCAGCCATCTGGCGAAGTATCACACCCGCACCCGCGGCGAAGTGGACATGCCGGTCACCGTGCGGATACCGTCATTCGGCGGAATCGGTGCGGCCGAACACCATTCGGAGTCGACCGAGTCCTATTGGGCGCACACCGCCGGGTTGAAGGTGGTGGTGCCGTCCACACCCGCGGATGCCTACTGGCTGTTGCGTCATGCGATTTCCTGCCGCGACCCGGTGATGTTCTTAGAGCCAAAGCGGCGCTACTGGGGTCGCGGTGTGGTCGACACGAGCCGACCCGAGCCTCCGATCGGCCAGGCAGCGGTGCGCCGGGTCGGTACCGATGTCACGGTGCTGACCTACGGCGGACTGGTTGCCACGGCGTTGTCTGCTGCGGAAACCGCTGAGCGGCAACATGGTTGGAGCTTGGAGGTCGTTGATCTGCGATCATTGGTGCCCTTGGACTTCGACACCGTCGCCGCTTCAATCCGGCGCACCGGACGGTGTGTGGTGCTACATGAAGGGCCGCGCAGCCTCGGCTACGGTGCGGGGCTGGCCGCACGCATCCAAGAGGAGATGTTCTACGAGCTCGAAGCGCCGGTGTTGCGCGCCTGCGGATTCGACACCCCGTATCCACCGGCACGGTTGGAAAAGTTGTGGCTGCCCGGCCCGGACCGACTGTTGGATTGTGTCGAACGTGCGCTGGAGTTGCCGTGACCGTCAAGCCGTTCGTCGTACCCGACCTCGGCGAGGGGCTGGAAGAAGTGACGTTGTCGTCGTGGAACGTCGCCGTCGGTGACGACGTCGCA
This sequence comes from Mycobacterium xenopi, assembly GCF_009936235.1. Lineage (NCBI taxonomy): Bacteria > Bacillati > Actinomycetota > Actinomycetes > Mycobacteriales > Mycobacteriaceae > Mycobacterium > Mycobacterium xenopi. The sequence goes on from NZ_AP022314.1 coordinate 1,816,054, forward strand.
CTGAACCAACCGCTGTGCACAGTGGAGACGGCCAAGGCCGAAGTCGAAATACCGAGCCCGTATGCGGGCCGGATCGTCGAAATTCACGGCACCGAAGGTGAAGTCCTACCGGTCGGCTCGCTGCTGGTGCGCATCGACACCGCGCCCGACACGGCGGAAACCCCGTCGAACGGTGAATCAGGCACGCGTAGGCCGGTACTGGTGGGTTACGGGGCCGATGACACCCTCGACACCAGCCGGCGGACAGCGACCGCGGGACGTCCGAAAGCCAAACCCGCGGTGCGGAAACTGGCCGCCGAACTGCTGGTCGATCTGAACGACGTACCGCCCGGGCCCGACGGCATCATCACTCGCGAGGCCGTGCTGGCGGCGGCCGGGGTCGGCGTACAGCGTGCAGGTGCATCCTACGACGTGATGCCGGTGCGCGGTGTGCACGCGGAGATGGCGCGGCGAATGATTGTCTCGCGCAAGGAGATTCCGGATGCCCATGCCAGTGTGCACGTCGAGTGTACGAATCTGCAGCGGGCCTGCGATCGGCTAGGGGTGACGCCGTTCGTGCTCACCCTGCGGTTTGTGGTGATCGCGCTGACCCACCACAAGATCCTCAACTCCACCTGGGTGGACGGCGCTGACGGACCGCAAGTGCATACCCATCACGCTATACACCTAGGGTTCGCGGTCGCTGCCCCCCGTGGTCTGCTGGTACCGGTCGTCGCCGATGCGCAGCGCAAGACCACCCGGGAGCTCGCCGACTGTGTCGTCAGGCTGACCGAGCAGGCCCGCGCGGGCACTCTTCAACCGGCTGAGCTGCGGGGATCGACGTTCACGGTGTCGAACTACGGAGCGCTCGGAGTCGACGAGGGTGTGCCGGTGATCAATTACCCCGAGGCCGCAATCTTGGGCATGGGTTCGCTGCGGCCCCGGCCCATGGCCGTCGAGGACATGGTCGTCGTGCGCCCCCAGATGACATTGACGTGTGCGTTTGACCACCGCATCGCCGACGGCGCGGCGGTGGCGGGATTCCTAGGTGAGCTCCGTCGACTCATCGAGTCGCCGGAAACGGCGCTGGCCGACCTGTAGCGGCCACGGCGCCGGTGACGCCCGACGATGCGTCCGATCATGATGTGCGGAATCCATTGGTGTCCAACGCAATATGAGCAAGGCCCCGGCTGTTATTTTCGCCGTGCCGCTGCCAACCGGGCCGCGAATTCCGGCGACAGGATCGACGCAGCCTGCGGGCCCAGCTCGACGCGTTTAGCCAGCTCGTGTTGTTCGGTGTCAATCGAGCCCGGACTGGCGGTGGCCCGCATGGTGGCCTTGGTAGCCAACACCACCTCGCGTGGTGCGGCGGCTGGTCCGGCGGCCAGCTCCAGCGCGGCGGCGACCGGATCGTCGGCGACACCGAGCGCCAGCCCATGCGCCACCGCGGCCTGGGCGTCGAACGACATCCCGAACAGCAGGGCGGCGCGGGCGACCTGCGGGCCAACGGCGCGCTGCAGCATCCACGTGGCGCCGCCGCCGGGATGTAACCCCAGCTTCTGAAAGCGCGCGTCAAACACCGCGGCCGGCCCCGCAATCCGCACGTCGGCGGCCATCGCCAGGTTCAGGCCCGCCCCCACTGCTACCCCGTTGACCGCGGCGATCGTCGGAAGCGTGCAGTTGCCGACCGCCATGAAGCCGTCATAGAGCCGCAGCAGTGCCTGTTCGGCCGCCTCGCCCAACGCACCCAGGTCGGCGCCCGCGCAGAACGCTTTGCCGGCGCCGGTCACCACGACGGCATGCACTTGTTGGTCAGCCTCGGCCCGCCGCACCGCGGCACGCAGCTGGGCCGACATAGCATCGGTGACGGCGTTGCGCCGATCGGGGTCGTTGACGGTGATGAGCGCGACGCGCTTGTCGACACGGTAGAGAACAAGATCCGACCGGGCCATCTGGCTCCTCCGCGAATAGGCGTTTGCTCGTAATGTCGGCGTCGCAGTGGTAAGCCCACCGGACCCGATCATCGTTGCGGCCACGCCAGGGTAATCGGTGCCGGGTGACCGTCGACTACCACAACGTCAGCGCCACCACTTCGCCACAAGTTCCCCACCCGCCCCACTAGTGCCCCCGGCAGGAATCGAACCTGCGACCTAGGGATTAGAAGGCCCTTGCTCTATCCAACTGAGCTACGGAGGCAATGCGCAGGTCAGTCTATCGAACGGGGGGCGCGCGCCCGGCTTAGCCGCGCAACGCCGAGCCAAATGTCATGAGAGACAACGGCCATTCACTAGTGTGTGACGCACGACACATGTACGCTACCGCTGGCCGCATGCCGCGTCCGGCGGCGGTGCATGTGCCCGGCGTCAAGGAGTGGCGTTGCCATGAGCATGGCTATGGACGTGACCACGCGGTGCTCGCGGGCGGGCGCTCGGGTATTGCAGCAGGGCCGGCATCTGGCGGCAGACGCCGTCGGCACCTACCGCACCGGTGCGCTACTGCTGCGCGGTTCGCCCGTTGCTCTTGGCTGGTTTGCTGGCTGGCTTTCGGCGGAGTTTTCCCCGCAGGTGCTCACCGGGCATGCGTTGTCTCGCATCACGCCCCCGCCGGTCGGGCGGGTGGCCACGGCGTGGGCGGCGCAGCGGGCCGATCAGATCCTCACCGCCGCACTTGAGGAGTCTTTCGGACCGCACTACCGCGATCGGGTGTGCCATCCGCTCGGCGATCAGCGCGGGTCTGTGCGCCGCGATGGGCTGTGGCATTCGGTCGGGCATCGCCGGCGCTATGCGGCGCAGACGTCGGACATCGCCTATGGCCCCGGGGGTCGCGACAACCTGCTGGATATCTGGCGCCAGCCCGACCTGGCGGGCGGAGACCGTCGCCCGGTACTGGTGCAGGTGCCCGGCGGCGGGTGGACCATCAACGGCAAACGTGGGCAGGCATACCCGCTGATGGGCCGCATGGTCGAGCTCGGCTGGATCTGCGTGTCCATCGACTACCGCAAAAGCCCTCGCAGCGCGTGGCCGGCACACATCGTCGATGTGAAGAGGGCGATCGCGTGGGTACGTGACAACATCGCCGACTACGGGGGAGACCCAGGTTTCATCGCGATCACCGGTGGTTCGGCAGGGGCCCACCTGGCTGCGTTGGCGGCTCTCACCGCGAACGATCCGCGACTTCAGCCCGGGTTTGAACACGCCGACACGACCCTGCAGGCTGCGGTGCCGTATTACGGCGTCTACGACTTCACGAAAGCCGAGCACATGCACGAACTGATGCTGCCGTTCCTCGAGCATTTCGTGATGCAGACCCGGTACGCCGACGATCCAGAATTGTTCGCGTCGGCGTCGCCAATCTCGCACGCCCACAGCGCAGCTCCACCGTTTTTCGTGCTGCACGGCGAGAACGATTCGCTGATTCCGCGCACACAAGCCCGTTCTTTTTGCGCAGCGCTTCGTGAAGCGCGCGCGTCGACGGTGTGCTATGCCGAGCTCGCCAACGCTCACCACGCTTTTGACACCGTCGCCACGGTGCGCTCACGCCTGGCTGCCGATGCGGTCGCGGATTTCTTGGGCCTGATCTACGGGCGCTACGTTCACTCGGGTGTGAGTTTTTTGGCCGAGCCCGCAACTCCGGCCAGCTGAATCGCGCACAGGCCTATTGAACCGTCCCGGGTTTCGTGCACACCTTCTTTTGAGGGAAGGATGGCACGATGCCGAGCAAGTACGATGAGAACACCAAGGCCAAGGCGGTGCGGCTGGTCCGAGAGCATCGCGATGACTACGAGACCGAGTGGGCGGCGATGCGCGCGATCTCGGCGCGGTTGGGGATGAGCGCGGAGACGCTGCGCAAATGGGTGCGCCAGGCCGAGGTGGACGACGGTGAGGCTGCGGGTGTGCCGACTGAGACCGCACGCGAGCTGCGGGAGCTGCGCCGCAAAACCAAGGAACTTGAGCAAACGATCGAAATACTAAAGGCCGCAACAACTTTCTTCGCGCGGGAGTGCGACCCGCTACACCGCTGATCTGCGAGTTCATCGACGAACACAAGGACCGGTTCGGGGTCGTACCGATGTGCCGCGCCCTGGGTGTCCAGGGCGTGGCGATCGCCCCACGCACCTACTGGGCACACCGGTCGTCGGCGCCGTCAAAACGGGCCCTGTGGGACACCACGATCACCGAGATCCTCGCCGGCGTCTATGAGCCTGACGAGCACGGCAAACGCCCACCGGAGTGCCTGTACGGCAGCCTGAAGATGTGGGCGCACCTGCAGCGCCAGGGCATCCCGGTGGCGCGCTGCACGGTCGAACGGATCATGCGCAAGCACGGCTGGCGCGGGGCCACGCGCGCCCGGACGATACGCACTACCGAGCGCGATCCGGCCGCCGCGAGAGCGCCGGACCTGGTGCGGCGGCGCTTCCATGCATCGCGGCCCAACGAGCTGGACGTGGCGGACTTCACCTACGTGCCGCTCGATGGCGGCGGGTTCGGCTACACCGCATTCGTAATCGACGCCTATGCCGGGCTGATCGCGGGCTGGGAGTGCTCGTTGACGAAGAACACCGCCTTCGTCGAGCGGGCGATCCGCCAAGCCACGGCATACCGGGCGCGGCAGGGACATCCGCTCACCGGTGACACGATTCATCACAGCGATGCCGGATCACAATACACCGCAACACATTTCACTGAGACACTGATGCTGGCCGGACTCGTCCCGTCGATCGGGACTGTCGGGGACGCCCTCGATAACGCGTTGGCCGAAACCACGATCGGGCTCTACAAAACCGAGTGCGTGCGCGCGGGCTCCCCGTTCCGCACCGGACCGATCCGCACCCTCGCCGACCTGGAGAACATCACCTCGGCGTGGGTGCACTGGTATAACACCGCCAGGCTCATGCACCGCCTTGGCCGCCCGCCCGCCAGCCGAAGCCGAGGCCGAGTACTACGCCCGGCTGCAAGCCGGCGACCCCATCAGCAGTCCGTAGGCTCGGGTCGCGACGGGGGTGTCACCCAACACCGATGGCAGACTCGGGACTTGTGGCGGAGTTGTTGATCGCGGTCAACCCGGATGAAGACTCCAGGCTGCCGTTGTTGCTGAGGGTCCCGCTCGGTGGCGGTGACCTGCTGTTCCGCACGTCGGGAACCTGGCCGCGGGAAAAAGCTTTGTTCGCCTACCCGGTACCGCTGGACGAGTGGCCCGACGATCCGGTAATCGTCGAACGAGTGCGGTTGCGGTCGTGTCGTCGGCGCGGCGCAGCGATCGACGTGATCGCCGACCGGTCCCGGCACAACCGCTCCCAGCTCGTGTTCACCCAGGCTCGGGGCCGCGACGTGGTGTTTTGGCAGTCGCCGCGCACCCGCAAACAGGCACGCCCGAACGTGCGCACCCCGACCGCCCGCGCGCACGGCATCGAGGAGCTGCAGATCGTGGTCGACAGCCACGAGCAGTACGCCTACCGGTTCGCAACCCAGCAGGTCACCACGGTCAAGCGGGCGCTGCCGTGCGGGGACTACGGAATCGTCGTTGATGGTCAGCTTGTCGCCAGCGTGGAACGCAAGTCACTGGTCGATCTGGTAGCCAGCCTCACCGGCGGCAAGCTGCGCTACCAGGTCGGCGACCTAGCCGCGCTCCCGCGCGCGGCGGTGGTCATCGAGGATCGCTACTCGCAGCTGTTCAAGCTTGACCGCATCCGGCCCGCGGTGGTCGCCGACGGGCTCGCCGAGTTGCAGATCCGCTGGCCGAACGTGCCCGTCGTGTTCTGCGAGACCCGCCAGCTCGCCGAGGAATACACCTACCGGTTCCTCGCCGCCGCCAACGCCTGGGCGACCACCGAACACGCTGCCATGCAACGTATCTCACCGATCAGAGTCGACATCGCCCACCTCGACCAGGCACCCGCAGCGCCGACGCCATCCACCGCCGAAGTCCGCGCCTGGGCTCGCGGCACCGGCTTACCGGTACCCGACCGCGGCCGGCTCCGCCCCGAGATCTGGACTGCTTGGTACGACACCAACTCGTCGAACCGAACCTAGCGTCTACGGCCGCGTACTACGCTCACCACCAGATCAGGAAGCACACCGGTCACACGAAACGAGGTGTGCATCAAACCCGGGATGGTTCACTATCCAATTTGTCGGTCCAGCAGGCCATTTCGTGACTTGTCCATCGGTCGACGAGCTCGTCGCGCGGATCCGCACAATCAGCTGCCACCACCGCGTCAACCGGACTAGCGTTGTCTTGGCACAGGTTGCGGATCACGGGAGGCTTGAGTGGCGATGTCAGCACGGTCGCGTCGGGCTTTCCCGGCGGGAGGTGGCAACGGTGACTGATTCGGTCGACGCCGCCGAGCTGCCGACCGAGCTGGGACCGGTCGACTATCTGCTACATCGGGGGGAAGCCAACCCGCGGACCCGCTCGGGGATCATGGCTGTCGAAATCCTCGACGCCACGCCGGACTGGGAGCGGTTTCGGACGCGGTTCGAAAATGCCTCCCGCCGGGTGCTGCGGCTACGCCAGAAGGTGGTGGTGCCCACGCTGCCGACTGCGGCACCGCGCTGGGTGGTCGATCCCGACTTCAATCTCGACTTCCATGTGCGACGCGTGCGCATCCCCGAACCCGGCACAGTGCGGGAAGTGTTGGACTTGGCCGAGATAATTCTGCAGTCGCCGTTGGACATCGCGCGGCCACTGTGGACGGCGACACTGGTGGAGGGCCTCGCCGACAGCCGAGCCGCCATGCTTTTGCACCTCAGTCACGCGGTCACCGACGGCGTGGGCGGCGTGGAGATGTTCTCGCAGATCTACGACCTCGAGCGCGACCCACCTGCCGAGCCGCCGCCGCCGCAACCGATTCCCCAGGATTTGTCGGCCAATGATTTGATGCGGGAAGGCCTCAACCACCTGCCCGGCACCATTCTCGGCGGGGTTCGCGGCGCGCTGTCGGGCGCGGTCTCGATGCTCGGCCGAGCGGTGCTCAACCCGCCGTCGGCGGTGGCCGGCGCACTAGAGTACGCGCGTTCGGGTGTGCGGGTGATGAGCCGGGCCGCTGACCCGTCGCCGCTGCTGCGGCGGCGCAGCCTAGCCAGCCGCACAGAAGCGCTCGACATCAAGTTGTCCGACTTGCACAGGGCGGCAAAGGCCGGTGGCGGATCGATCAACGACGCCTATCTTGCCGGCCTGTGCGGGGCGTTGGGGCGCTATCACCAAGCACTCGGTGTCCCGATCGCCACACTGCCGATGGCGGTGCCGGTGAACCTGCGCGCCGAGGCCGATCCCGCCGGCGGCAACCGGTTCACCGGTGTCAACCTGGCCGCGCCGATCGGCACCGCCGACCCGGTACAGCGCATGCGCAAGATTCGCGCGCAGATAACACAGCGCCGAGAAGAGCCGGCGATGGACATCATCGGCTCGATCGCGCCCGTGCTCAGCGTCTTGCCAGCACAACTACTGGAGACGATTACCGAGGCCGTGGTCGCCTCCGACGTGCAAGCCAGCAATGTTCCTGTCTACCAAGGAGATACCTACATTGCTGGTGCGAAAGTACTGCGGCAGTACGGAATTGGCCCGTTACCGGGTGTTGCGATGATGGTGGTGTTGGTTTCCCGCGCGGGATTTTGCACGATTACCGTGCGTTACGACAGGGCCGCGGTCAGGCATGAGACATTGTTCGCGCAGTGCCTGCTCGACGGTTTCGACGAGATCCTGGCGCTGGCCGGCGAACCCGTCCCGCGCGCGGTACCCGCGTCGTTTTCCGTCGAGTCGGCGGATGCACCGTCGCGATCGGTGTCGGGCTCATGACATCCGCGGACAAGTCGACTCGTGACCTGCGGCTACCCGGTTCGGTCGCCGAAATCCTCGCCAGCCCACCGGGTCCCAACATCGGCGCGTTCTTCGACCTGGACGGAACCCTGGTGGCGGGCTTCACCGGTGTCATCCTCACCCAGGAGCAGTTCCGGCGCCGGGAGATGGGCGTAGGGGAGCTGATCACGATGATCCAGGCCGGGCTCAACCATCGACTCGGCCGCATCGAGTTCGAAGAACTCATCACCAAAGCCGCTTGGGTGCTTCGCGGACGCCCACTCAGCGACATGGAGGAGATCGGCGAACGGCTATTCGCCCAGAAGATCGAGTCCCGGATCTATCCGGAAATGCGGGAGCTGGTGCGCGCCCACCTTGCGCGCGGTCACACGGTGGTGCTCAGTTCGTCCGCGCTGACGATTCAGGTCGACCCGGTGGCCCGCTTCCTGGGGATCCCCAACACCCTTACCAACAAGTTCGAGGTCGACGAGAACGGAATCCTCACCGGACGGGTCGTCAAGCCGATCCTGTGGGGGTCGGGCAAGGCTGCGGCGGTCCAAAAGTTCGCCGCCGAGCACGACATCGACTTAAGCCGAAGTTACTTCTACGCCGACGGCGACGAAGACGTCGCGTTGATGTACCTGGTGGGAAATCCCCGGCCCACCAATCCCGAAGGCAAGATGGCGGCGGTGGCGCGACGCCGCGGTTGGCCGATCTTGCGGTTCACCAGCCGCGGCAGCGGGGGTCTCGTCGGGCAGCTGCGGACGCTGATCGGTATCGGGTCGATGGTTCCGGTCGCTTCGGTGGCGTTGGGCCTGGGCTTGCTGACCCGCGACCGGCGCCGCGGCGTGAACTTCTTCACGTCCACCTACTCGCAACTGCTGCTGGCGGCTAACGGTGTGCACCTCAACGTGATTGGCGCAGAGAATCTGACTGCGCAGCGTCCGGCGGTGTTCATCTTCAACCACCGCAACCAAGTTGACCCCGTCATCGTCGCCGCGCTGGTGCGTGACAACTGGACCGCGGTCGGCAAGAAGGAGCTGGAAAGCGACCCGATCATCGGCACCATGGGTAAATTACTCGACGCCGTCTTCATCGACCGCGACGACCCCACAGCCGCGGTGGAAACACTGCACCAGGTCGAAGAGCGTGCGAAAAACGGGCTCTCGATCGTCATTGCTCCCGAGGGCACCCGGGTCGACACCACCGAGGTCGGGCCGTTCAAGAAAGGGCCGTTTCGCATCGCGATGGCAGCCGGTATCCCGATCGTGCCGATCGTGATCCGCAACGCCGAGATCATCGCCGCCCGCAACTCCACCACGATGAACCCCGGCACGGTAGATGTCGCGGTGTTTCCGCCGATTCCGGTCGATGATTGGACGCTCGACACGCTGCCGGATCGCATCGACGAAGTGCGCCAACTGTATCTGAACACGCTGGCCAGCTGGCCGGTCGACGAGCTACCCGAGGTCCCCCTCTACAACCGCAGCAAAAAGTCGGCGCCGGTCAAAGCCAAGACGGGCAAAGCGGCGGCCAAGACGGCCAAGAAGGCCGCACAATCGACACCATCGAAGAAGCACGCGGCCAAGCCGGATTATGCGGAGACGCGCGCGCGGACAACTCGGCCGAAAGGACGACCGTGACGACATCGGCTGCCGACACGGGCACATTCAGTACGACCGACGACACGTTGGTGTTGGCGTCGGTATCGTCATCGGTCGAGGCCGAGCTGCTTAACGACTGGCTAGACCGCCAGCGCCAGCGTCATCCCGAGACCAAGATCGACGTGCTGCGGCTGCCGCCGCGCAACGCGCCGCCGGGCGCTCTGGCCCAGCTCGTCGAGCAGCTCGAGGCCGATGAGGACCGATCGATCGTGCCGGTGCGGGTGTTCTGGCTGCCGCCCGCCGAGGGTGGCCCGCTGGGTAGGGTGGTTGGGCTGCTGCCCGGTTGGGATCCGTACCATCCCAGTGAACGCCAGCAACGGCGTATCCTGCGCAGCGATCCCCGCCGCGCGCGGGTAGTGGCCGGCGAGTCGGCCAAGGTGTCAGAACTACGCCAACAATGGCGCGACACCACCGTCGGTGACAATCCGCGTGACTTCGCCCATTTCGTCACCCGTCGCGCCATCCTGGCGATGGAACGCGTCGCCTACCGGCTGCTCGGCCCGGAGTACAAGTCGCCGCGGCTGGTGAAACCAGAAATGTTGGCGTCGGCCCGTTTTCGGGCCGGTTTGGAGAAGATTCCCGGTGCCACCGTGGAAGAGGCCGGCAAGATCCTCGACGAGATGGCCACCGGGTGGAGCCGGGTGTCGGTCGATGTTGCCGTCGGGCTGAGCAGGCTGCTGATTCGCGGGTTCGACCCCCAAATCGACTACGACCAGTATCAAGTCGCGGCGATGCGCGCAGCACTTCAGACGCACCCCGCCGTGCTGCTGTGGTCACACCGGTCGAACCTGGACAGCGCGGTGCTGACGGTGGCGCTGCAGGAAAACGGGTTGCCCAGGGCTCATGTGTTCGGCGGAATCAACATGGCGTTCGGCGTGATGGGCCCGCTGCTGCGCCGTTCCGGCGTCATCTTCATCCGGCGCAACATCGGCGACGACAGGCTGTACAAGTACGTACTCAAGGAATACGTCGGCTACCTCGTCGAAAAGCGGTTCAACTTGAGCTGGTCCATCGAGGGCACCAGGTCGCGAACCGGAAAGATGTTGCCGCCCAAAATGGGCCTGATGAGCTATGTGGCCGACGCCTATCTGGAAGGGCGCAGCGAAGACATATTGCTGCAGCCGATCTCGATCAGCTTCGACCAGCTGCATGAGATCGCCGAGTATGCCGCCTACGCGCGCGGCGCGGAGAAGCGCCCGGAGGGAATGGGCTGGCTGTACAACTACATCAAGGCCCAGGGCGAGCGCAACTACGGCAAGATCTACGTCCGCTTCCCCGAAGCGGTCTCGATGCGCGAGTACCTCGGACCGCCCAACGGACCGATAGCGCAGGATCAAGCTGCCAAACGACTTGCGCTGCAAAAGATGTCATTCGAAGTAGCGTGGCGCATTCTGCGGGCGACGCCGGTCAACGCCACTGGGCTGGTGTCCGCGCTGTTGCTCGCCACCCACGGGGTGGCGTTGACGCTTGGCCAGCTGCATCGCACCCTGCAGGAATCCCTGGACTACCTGGAGCGCAAACACACACCCCTGTCGACCAGCTCGCTGCGGTTGCGGACCCCCGAAGGTGTGCGCGCGGCAGTGGACGCGCTGTCCAACGGACACCCGGTCACCCGCGTGGACGGTGGACGCGAACCCGTGTGGCGCATCGCACCCGAGCATGAGCACGCGGCGGCGTTCTACCGCAACTCGGTGATCCACGCATTCCTGGAAACCTCGATCGTCGAACTCGCGCTGGCCCACGTCAGGCATGCCGACGGCGACCGGGTAGCGGCGTTCTGGTCGCAAGCGATGCGGTTGCGTGATCTGCTGAAGTTCGACTTCTACTTCGCGGATTCAGCCACCTTCCGCGGCAACATTGCCGAAGAGATGGCGTGGCACCAGGATTGGGAAGCCCACGTCGCGGCCGGCGGCGACGAGATCGACGCGATTTTGTATGCCAAACGACCGCTGATATCTGATGCGATGCTGCGGTTGTTCTTCGAGGCCTACGAGATTGTCGCCGATGTATTGCGCGATGCGCCAGCGGATATCGGTGCCAAGGAGTTGACGCAACTGGCTCTTGGCGTGGGGCGCCAATACGTGGCCCAGGGACGAGTCCGCAGCAGCGAGCCGGTGTCCACGCTGTTGTTTGCGACCGCACGCCAAGTCGCCGCCGACCAACACCTGCTCGAACCCGGGCCGGATTTAGCCGAACGCCGCACTGCGTTCCGGCAGGAGCTGCGCGATATCCTGCGTGATTTCAACCATGTCGAGCAGATCGCCCGCAGTCGCTTCATCGCTCGCGAAATCGAGGCCCGTCAGGCGCGCCAAGTCGATAGCCAAGCTCGCTAACAGGCATTTCGCTAGCGCCATAGGCTGTATCCATGACCGACGTGCCGGCCACGGGTCGGCGGCGCGCGGTGCCGTGGCTGCTGCTAAGCGGGGTTGCGGCGCTGGCCGGATGCACCGCCGCCGGAATCGCGGCGTTGTCGCTGGCGGATGCGCTGACCGCAACCGGGTTACCGGATCCGGGCCCGTCGACCACGCTGGGGTTGCCGGTCGTGCGGGCCATCGGGGAGGTCGCGGCGGCGCTGGCGGTCGGAGCGTTCATGTTCGCGGCGTTCTTCGTGCCTCCGCAACCCAACGGTGTGCTCGACGCTCCCGGATACCGTGCGCTTCGCCTCGGCACGGTCGGCTCGGCGGTATGGGCGGTGTGTGCGGCGTTGCTGGTGCCGTTGACAATTTCCGATGTCTCGGGTCAACCCGTCGCGGCGCATCTCAACCCCGCGAAGCTGTGGTCGTTGGCGAGTCTGGTCAACACCGCGTCCGCGTGGCGCTGGACCGCACTGCTGGCGGCTGCGGTGATGCTGACGAGTCTGGCAGTGCTGCGCTGGTCGTGGACGCCGCTGCTGCTGGGCGGTTCGTTGGTGACGTTGATTCCGCTCGGCCTGACCGGTCACTCATCAGCGGGCGGCTCGCATGACCTGGCCACCAACAGTCTGTTGATCCACCTCGTCGCGGGCAGTCTGTGGGCCGGCGGCCTGCTGGCGCTGCTAGTTCACGCCATCCGCAGGGGCGAGCACACCGATGTCGCGGCGCGGCGGTTCTCTGCCGTGGCATTGTGGTGTTTCGTCGCAATGGCGCTCAGCGGCGTGGTCAACGCCCTGGTGCGGGTCCTGCCTTCTGATGTGCTGAGCACCGCATACGGCCGGTTGGTGATCGCCAAGGTCGTCGCGCTGTGCGCGCTCGGTGTGGCCGGCTGGCGGCAGCGACGCACGGGAGTTGCTGCGCTGCAGGCAGATCCGAGTTCGCGGCGCGCATTGCTGCGGTTGGCGCTGTTCGAGGCCGCGGTGTTCGGCGTGACATTCGGTGTTGCCGTGGGGCTGGGCCGCACCCCGCCGCCGCCACCGCCGATCGTCAATCCGTCGATCCCGGACGTGAAGATCGGCTACGACTTCGCCGGGCCGCCCACCGTCGCGCGGGTGCTGTTCGATTGGCGCTTCGACCTGGTCTTCGGCACGTCGGCGCTGGTGTTGGCGGGACTGTACCTGGCCGCGGTGTCGCGGTTACGTCGCCGCGGCGACCACTGGCCACGCGGCCGCAGTTCGGCGTGGCTGCTGGGCTGCGTGGTAATGCTGTTCGCGACCTCGTCGGGGGTCGGCCGCTACATGCCGGCCATGTTCAGCATGCACATGGCCGCCCACATGCTGTTGTCCATGCTGGCACCGATCCTGCTGGTCCTGGGCGCCCCGGTCACCCTTGCACTGCGCGCGCTGCCCCCCGCCGGGCGCGACGAGCCACCGGGCCTGCGCGAGTGGCTGCTGGCCGCGCTGCACAGCCGGCTGTCGCGGTTGGTGACCAACCCGGTGGTCGCGACGGTGGTGTTCGTGTCGGGTTTCTACGGGCTGTACTTCGGCGGCATATTCGACGCCGCGGCCGGCAGCCATTTCGGCCATCTGGTGATGAACGCGCATTTTCTGCTCAGCGGCTACCTCTTCTACTGGGTGGTGATCGGCGTCGACCCCACGCCGCGGCCGATCCCTGCGCTGGCCAAGGTGGCGGTGATGTTCGCGTCTTTGCCGCTGCACGCATTCTTCGGTGTGGTGCTGATGAGCACGCGAAGTGTCCTCGGTGAAACGTTCTATCGCTCACTGCATTTGGGTTGGCATGCCGACCTGCTCGGCGATCAGCGACTAGGCGGGGCGATCGCCTGGGGAGCTGGGGAGATACCGCTGGTGATTGTGATGATCGCGTTGCTTGTCCAATGGACGCGCAGCGACCAGCGGACCGCCCAGCGGTTGGACCGCGCTGCCGACCGTGACGACGACGCGGAGCTGGCCGCCTATAACGCGATGCTGGCGGAGCTGGCTCGCCGCGACGCGTCGCGGCAGCGTTAGCGCTTCCCCGGCGAAACCAGTTCGGTCTGGCCTTCGCGCTGTCCAGAGCAGTCCTCTCAGCCGAGGCGCCGAGGCCGTCGGCGGTTTAACGGGCTGGTTATCCCCAGACGCCGTTTCTTCCACAAATGCGGCCCCTCCGGCGACCGCGTGCGCTGGATTGTCGGGCGTTGCGGGCTCAATGGGAGCCGCACCGGCGGGCTCGTCACCGAAGGCTCCGCCGAAACCGGGAAAGGAATGAGCAATGTTCGAAACGCCGTTGACCGTGGTCGGAAACATCGTTAACGACCCGATACGCCGGGAGGTGGGCAACCAGGAGGTAATGAAATTCCGGGTGGCGAGCAACTCGCGCCGCCGCGGCGCCGACGGCGCATGGGAAGCCGGCAACTCGCTGTTCGTCACCGTCAACTGTTGGGGCAAGCTGGTCTCCGGCGTGGGCGCATCACTGCGCAAGGGCTCGGCAGTGATCGTGGTGGGGCACGTCTACACCAGCGACTACGAGGACCGCGACGGCAATCGGCGCTCGGCGGTGGAAATGCGCGCCACCGCTGTCGGCCCCGACCTTTCCCGCTGCATCGCGCGGGTGGAGAAGACGGTTGCCGCCGACACGGACGCAACACCGCGGGCCGAAGTCGAGGCCGTCGACGCAGATCAGGCCGACGACGGCGACGACGCGGCGGGGCTGCCATTGACGGCTTAGCGATCGCACCGGCGGAGCTGGTCGCAGCGGGTCACCACGAGATAACCGAGTGGTGCCGGGCGTTGCCTACGATGGGCGGCGGGCAACCTCCCCAAGACCGGAAAGGCAACACTGCTGCATGGCTGAATTCATCTACACGATGAGGAAGGTCCGCAAGGCGCACGGCGACAAGGTGATCCTGGACGACGTCACGCTGAACTTCCTGCCGGGAGCCAAGATCGGTGTCGTCGGACCCAATGGCGCGGGCAAGTCGAGCGTCTTGCGGATCATGGCCGGCCTGGACAAGCCGAACAATGGCGACGCCTTCCTGGCCGCGGGTGCCACGGTGGGCATCTTGCAGCAGGAGCCGCCGCTCAACGAGGAGAAGACCGTACGCGGCAACGTCGAGGAAGGCTTGGGTGACCTCAAGGTCAAACTCGACCGCTTCAACGAGGTCGCTGAGCTGATGGCCAGCGACTACTCCGACGAGCTGATGGAGGAGATGGGCAGGCTGCAAGAGGAGCTCGATCACGCCGACGCCTGGGACATCGACTCGCAACTCGAGCAGGCGATGGACGCGCTGCGCTGTCCGCCGCCTGACGAACCGGTCACCTACCTATCCGGCGGCGAGCGCCGCCGGGTGGCGTTGTGCAAGCTGCTGCTGAGCAAACCCGACTTGTTGCTGCTCGACGAGCCGACCAACCATCTCGACGCCGAAAGTGTGCAGTGGCTCGAACAGCACCTGGCTGCCTACCACGGCACAATCTTGGCCGTTACCCATGACCGTTACTTCCTCGACAACGTTGCCGAGTGGATCCTGGAGCTCGACCGTGGTCGCGCCTACCCGTATGAGGGCAACTACTCCACCTACCTGGAGAAAAAGGCCGAGCGGCTCGCGGTGCAGGGCCGCAAGGACGCCAAGCTGCAAAAACGGCTGCAAGAAGAGTTGGCTTGGGTCCGGTCCGGGGCCAAGGCCCGACAGGCCAAGAGCAAGGCCCGCTTGCAGCGCTACGAAGAGATGGCCGCCGAAGCGGAAAAAACCCGCAAGCTCGACTTCGAAGAGATTCAGATCCCGGCCGGGCCGCGGTTGGGCACACTGGTCGTCGAGGTCGACCACCTCGACAAGGGCTACCAGGGACGCACCCTGATCAAGGACCTGTCATTCAGCCTGCCGCGCAACGGCATCGTCGGTGTCATCGGCCCGAACGGGGTCGGTAAAACTACGCTGTTCAAGATGATCGTCGGGCTTGAGCAGCCCGACAGCGGCACCGTCAAGGTCGGCGAGAGCGTCAAAATCAGCTATGTCGACCAGGACCGGGCCGGCATCGACCCCAACAAGACGGTGTGGGAGGTGGTCTCCGACGGGCTTGACCACCTCGAAGTGGGTCACAACGAAATGCCTTCGCGCGCTTACGTTTCGGCGTTCGGATTCAAGGGCCCGGATCAACAGAAACCGGCCGGTGTGCTCTCCGGTGGTGAACGCAACAGGCTGAACCTGGCGCTGACCCTCAAGCAGGGCGGCAACTTGATCCTGCTCGACGAGCCGACCAACGACCTCGACGTCGAGACTCTGGGTTCGCTGGAAAATGCCCTGGTGAACTTTCCTGGCTGCGCCGTGGTCATCTCCCACGATCGCTGGTTCCTCGACCGCACCTGCACGCACATCCTGGCCTGGGAAGGCGACGCCGACAACGAGGCGAAATGGTTCTGGTTCGAGGGCAACTTCGGTGCCTACGAGGAAAACAAAATCGAACGGCTCGGCATCGAGGCCGCCCGACCGCACAGAGTCACCCACCGGCGGCTGACCCGCGACTAATGTCGGCTGCATCAGCGCTGGCATGGGTGCTGAGGCAGGAGCAGTCGGCATGAGGGTCGATCCACCGGCTACTAGCCTGCGGGGCGATGTCGACTGGACGAAGTTCACCCGTGACGAGGACATCCCGGACTGGATCAAGAAGGCCTACGCCGACAGCTACCGCGGCCCGCACAGCGACAAATCCGCCGAGGCCGACGACCAGTCGCCGGCCGCGTTGGGTCCGGCTGAGCAGCCTGCGGCGCCGGTCACAGCTGGCCTGCTAGCCGCGCACTACCGGCTTGGCCGGCACCGTCCGCCGGGTGAAAGCCGGGTCGCGGTGTACGCCGCGGACGACCCGGCCGGGTTCGGTCCGGCGCTGCAAGTGGTCACCGACCACGGAACCATGCTGATGGATTCCGTCACGGTGCTGCTGCATCGGCTCGGCGTCGCTTACCTGGCGATCATGAACCCGGTCTTCGAGGTGCGGCGCAGCCCGAGCGGAGACTTGCTGAGTGTCGAGCCGCCAACCGGCGCCGCCGAAACCGTCGAAGAGACGTGGATTCACGTGCAGCTGTCGCCGTCGGTCGACCGAAACGCCCTCGCCGAAGCCGAACGTCTGCTCCCCGGCGTCCTCGCCGATGTCCGGCAAGTCGCCGCGGACTCCGCGGCGATGATCGCCACGCTCAATGAGCTGGCCAACGACGTCGACACCAACCGCAACGGACGCTACGACGGACCAGACAGGCAAGATGTAGCGGCGCTGTTGCGTTGGTTGACCGACGGAAATTTCATGCTGCTCGGCTACCAACGCTGCCCCGTGCATGACGGACGCGTCTACGGCGACGAGTCGACCAGCAGCCTGGGTGTGCTGCGGCGGCGCAAGGGCTCCCGCCCTCGGTTGACCGACGACACCAAGCTGCTGGGCTGGGCGCAGACCACCGCCGCAAGCTACCTGCGTTTCGGCGCTTACCCCTATGTCGTCGCGGTCCGGGAAAACGCCGACGACGCCGTCTTCGAGCACCGCTTCGTCGGGCTCTTCACCGTCGCCGCGATGAACGCCGACGTGCTGGGAATCCCCATGATCTCGCGCAGGGTCCGCGACGCGCTCGCGCTGGCCGACCAAGACCCGAGCCATCCGGGGCAGCTGCTGCTCGACGTCATCCAGACCATCCCGCGTTCGGAGCTTTTCGCGCTGAGCGCCGAGCAACTGCTGTCGATCGCCAAAGCCGTGGTGGACCTTGGATCACAGCGGCGCGCGCTGCTGTTCTTGCGTGCCGACCCGCTCGGGCGTTTCGTGTCTTGCCTGGTTTACCTGCCTCGCGATCGCTACACGACGGCGGTGCGCCTGCAGATCGAGGACATCTTGGTTCGCGAATTCGGTGGCACCAGCCTCGAGTTCACCGCACGTGTCACCGAATCACCTTGGGCACTACTGCATTTCATGGTGTGGCTGGCGGAGGGCCGGCATCCGGTCGACACGTCGGAATCCAACCGGGTGCGCGTACAGGCGCTGCTGACCGAGGCCGCCCGCACCTGGTCCGACCGGCTGATCGGCGCGGTCGCGACCGGCGCCATCGGACAGCTTCAAGCCGAGCACTACGCGGCGGCGTTCCCCGAGTCCTACAAGCAAACCGTCACACCGGACGACGCTATCAACGACATCGCCGTCATCGAAGAGCTGACCGACGACTCGGTCAAGCTGGTGTTGTCCAGACACGACTATGACGACACTGCCCGGCTGACATGGTATTTGGGTGGCCGCGCGGCTTCGTTGAGTCAGCTGCTTCCAATGCTGCAATCCATGGGCGTGGTGGTGCTCGAGGAGCGGCCGTTCACCGTCACCCGGCGCGACGGACTGACGGTGTGGATCTACCAGTTCAAGATCACCCCGCAACCGACCGTACCGCTGCCGCCGCCGGGTCCCGAGCGGGAGGCGACCGCGCAGCGGTTTTCCGATGCGGTCGCCGCGATCTGGCAGGGCCGTGTCGAGATTGACCGGTTCAACGAGCTGGTGCTCCGCGCGGGGCTGACCTGGCAACAAGTCACTGTATTGCGCAGCTACGCCAAATACCTGCGGCAAGCCGGATTTCCCTACAGCCAGTCCCATATCGAATCAGTGCTCAACGAAAACCCGCACACCGCAGGCGCGCTGATCGCGCTGTTCGAAGCGCTGTTCGACCCCGATCCGTCCGGCTCGCCGAAAACCCGTGACGCGCAAGCGGCTGCCGCTGCGGTGACCGCTGATATCGATGCGCTGGTGAGCCTGGACACCGATCGTGTGCTGCGGGCATTCGCGTCGCTGATCCAGGCGACGCTGCGCACCAATTACTTTGTGACGCGAGCTGGTTCAGCCCGCAGCCAGGATGTGCTGGCGCTGAAACTCGACGCACCGCTGATCGACGAGCTGCCGGAGCCGCGACCAAAGTTTGAAATCTTCGTCTATTCGCCGCGGGTCGAAGGCGTGCATCTGAGATTCGGCCATGTGGCGCGTGGGGGATTGCGCTGGTCGGATCGTCGGGAAGATTTCCGCACCGAGATCCTCGGTCTGGTCAAGGCACAAGCAGTCAAGAACGCCGTCATCGTGCCAGTTGGCGCCAAGGGCGGCTTCGTCGTCAAACAACCCCCGCTGACCACCCGCGATGCCACCGCGGACCGCGACGCCATCCGCAACGAAGGCATTGCGTGCTACAAGCTGTTCATCTCCGGATTGCTCGACGTCACCGACAACGTCGACCACACCACCGGCAAGGTCAGCCCCCCACCAGGGGTGGTGCGACGTGACGGCGACGACGCCTACTTGGTGGTGGCGGCCGACAAGGGCACCGCCACCTTCTCCGATATCGCCAACGACGTCGCCAAGTCCTACGGGTTCTGGCTTGGCGACGCGTTCGCCTCCGGCGGTTCGATTGGCTACGACCACAAAGCGATGGGCATCACCGCCAGGGGCACTTGGGAATCGGTGAAACGACATTTCCGGGAAATGGGTGTCGACACGCAAAGCCAGGACTTCACCGTCGTCGGCATCGGCGACATGAGTGGTGATGTGTTCGGCAATGGCATGTTGCTTTCCAAGCACATTCGGCTGGTGGCCGCGTTCGATCACCGACACATCTTTGTCGATCCGAATCCCGACGCCGCCAGTTCCTGGGAGGAACGGCGGCGGCTGTTCGAGCTGCCGCGCTCCAGCTGGGACGACTATGACAGGTCGCGGATCAGCGCGGGCGGCGGGGTATACAGCCGCGAACAGAAAGCCATCCCGATCAGCGACCAGCTACGCGCCGCGCTGGGCATCGACGACGACGTCAGCGAGATGACGCCGCCGAATCTGATCCGCGCGATTCTACGGGCACCGGTCGATCTGTTGTTCAATGGCGGCATCGGCACCTATATCAAGGCGGAAACGGAAAATGACGTCGACGTCGGCGACCGTGCCAACGACACGGTGCGTGTCAACGCAAACCAGGTACGGGCCAAGGTCATTGCAGAAGGCGGCAATCTCGGTGTCACCGCCCGGGGCCGCGTCGAGTTCGACCTATGCGGCGGGCGGATCAACACCGACGCGCTGGACAACTCGGCCGGCGTGGACTGCTCGGACCACGAGGTCAACATCAAGATCCTGGTCGACTCGCTGATTACCGCGGGCAAGGTCAAGCCCGAAGACCGCACTCGATTGCTGGAGTCGATGACCGACGAAGTGGCCGAGTTGGTGCTCACCGACAACGCCGACCAAAACGACCTGATGGGCACCAGCCGGGCCAACGCTGCCAGCCTCCTCAACGTGCACGCGCGCCAGATCAAACAGCTTGTCGCCGAACGTGGTCTGAGCCGCGAACTCGAGGCGCTGCCATCGGAAAAGGAGATTCGCCGGCGTGCCGAGGCAGGGATCGGCCTCACCTCGCCCGAGCTTGCGACCTTGATGGCACACGTCAAGCTGGCGCTCAAAGACGAGGTCTTGGCCAGCGACCTGCCCGACCAGGAGGTGTTCGCCGCCCGATTGCCGCACTACTTTCCGTCGGTGCTGCGCGACCGCTTCCGCTCCGAGATCCGCTCGCATCAGCTGCGCCGCGAAATCGTAACCACGATGCTGGTCAACGAGCTGGTCGAGGCGGCCGGGATCACCTATGCCTACCGGATCACCGAAGACGTCGGGGTCAAGCCGGTTGATGCGGTACGCACTTACGTGGCCACCGATGCCATCTTCGGGATAGAGAAGCTGTGGCGGCAGATCCGCGCCGCCGATGTGCCGGTTGCCACCTCAGACCGGATGACGCTGGACACCCGGCGGCTGATCGACCGCGCCGGACGGTGGTTGCTCAACTACCGTCCGCAGCCGCTGGCCGTCGGCGCGGAGATCAACCGATTCGGGAAGAAGGTGCAAGAGCTGACACCGCGGATGTCGGAGTGGTTGCGCGGCGACGACAAGGCGATCGTGGAAAAGGAAGCCGCAGAGTTCGCGTCACAAGGCGCATCCGAGGAGTTGGCATACATGGTCGCAACCGGGCTGTATCGCTACAGCCTGCTCGACATCATCGATATCGCCGACATCGTGGACCGCGACCCCGCCGAGGTCGCCGACACCTATTTTGCGCTGATGGACCGTCTCGGGACCGACGGTCTGCTAACCGCGGTGTCGGCGCTTCCGCGGGATGACCGATGGCAGTCCTTGGCCCGCTTAGCGATTCGAGACGACATCTATGCTTCGTTGCGCGCGTTATGCTTCGATGTGCTCGAAGTGGGTGAGCCCGAGGAAAGCGGCGAGGAGAAGATCGGCGAGTGGGAACACACCAGTGCCTCCAGGGTGGAGCGCGCCCGCCGGACGCTGACCGAGATTTATGAGAGCGGTGCGAAGGACTTAGCCGCACTGTCGGTGGCGGCACGGCAGATCCGCCGCATGACACGTACCAGTGGACGAGGATCGTCTGGGTGAGCACCGGATTCGTCGCGGCCGTCCCTGTGCGTTGGTCGGACATCGACATGTATCAACACATCAACCACGCGACCATGGTGACGATCCTTGAGGAGGCGCGCGTACCGTTTTTGCGAGAACCTTTCGGCGCCAATATCACCACCGTCGGTCTGCTGATCGCGGATGTGCGGGTTACCTACAAAGGTCAGCTGCGACTGGTCGATTCGCCACTGCAGGTGACCATATGGGTGAAGCGGCTGCGGGCGGTCGACTTCACGCTCGGCTACGAGGTGCGCTCGGTCAGCGCGGCACCTGAGTCGAAACCCGCTGTGATCGCCGAGACACAGCTGGCGGCGGTTCATATCGACCAACAACGACTGGTGCGTCTTTCGCCACATCAACGGGAGTACCTGCAGCGGTGGTTGCGCTAGCAGAGCGGGGACTCTGGTTAACCGACCCCGCCCACCGCAAAGATTTGGCCACCTTCGTCGAGCGTGCGCTGCGACTCGATGACGCTGCAGTGATCCGGATTCGCACCCGACCCGGCGGCTTGCTGACGGCTTGGGTGACCACCGGGTTCGACGTCCTGGCCAGCCGGGTGGTCGCCGGTACTGTGCGGCCTGACGATTTATCCGCTGGCGCAAACCAATTGGCGCATGGGCTCGCGGCCATGGACGACTCGGGATACGTGGACCCTGGCTTTCCAATGGATTCCGCGTGGCGGGGCGGGCTACCGCCGGAGTCAGGCTTCACTCACCTCGACGACGTACCGGCTCGTGTGCTGCTGGATCTGGCGCAGCGGGGCGCGCAACTCGCCAAGGATCACGGCAGCGCCCACGGCCCGCCGGTCTCGCTGCTTGACCAGGAGGTGGTAGCGGTCACCTCGGGTGATGTGAGCGTTGGAATCCCGATGCGCTGTGTATTTGCTTTGACCGCAATGGGTTTCCTGCCGCAGTCACCCGAGGCGATCGACGCTGAGGAGATGGTGCGGGTTCGTATTCTGCCGTCCTGGCTACGTATCGACGCCCGTTTCGGATCGGTGTATCGCCGTCGAGGACACCCAGCGCTAGTCCTGCGGTGACCTGTAGGTTGCGCTCAGTAGGGCGGGACCCTGGTGCCGAGGTTGTTGCCGGCCATGAACTCGTGGACACCGTTGTGCCAGAGCTATATACATCGAGGGCGCGTTGGGTCATCGCGTTGATTTCCTTGACCGCAGTGGCGATGAGCTTGCGTTCCTGGGCTGCATCATAGGCGGTTTCCATCGCCGGCACCGCTGTCGAATCCGCTCAATCGCACGACTCGCACCCCGATTCAGGCAAAATGCTCAGCCATGCCTGGTGTTAGCGGCTTGAATCCGCCGCTTCTACCGCCTTTTCGTCGGGTAGGAGGAGGCGCCTGCTGGCAACCGGCTTGCCCTGCACACGCTTTGTCACTTCAGGGGTGATCAACGAAGCGATCGAGCAGGAAGAGTGCGGCGAGGAATAATCGTTGCGAACGTTGCTCGCTTATCCGTCGAACTTTCGCGCTATATGAGCGCAGCCTGGATCCTACCTTTTGTCTCGCGGTAAGCGGCACCCGGTGTAGCCGGAGACAACAAGGTTGCCTCTATACCCGATTTTGATGAATATTCCGGTAGGGCCGGAGAACCACACGTCATGATTCCCGGGTTGGTTCTGCATCACTTGAACGTTGGTCGCGCCAATCTTGGCCGCGGCCTCTTTCGCTGCCTGCAGGATCTGCGCCCACTGCGACTCTGAGACCGGGACGCGAACCGCAACTTCGTCAGGCAGAAAGTAAGCACGCGCATCGGCCTGCTCGTAGGGCTGCCGCTGGCAGTTTTCGGATGATCCCTCGTGAGGCGTTTCCCAAGTGATGGACGGAATTATGTTTGTCGCAGCACTCGTGATGTCGTTCATCGCGGCCTGCACTTGCTCCTTTGTGTCTTCAAACGAAGGTAAGGACTTGAGCTCTTCGAGCGCCTTCGCGGCCTCGGTCGGCGGGGTCGGTGGGTAGGGCTGGTACACGTGGCATCCTGTTGCTATTGGTGCGGTCACGGCAAATGCGACGACTATAAGTCCGTAGCGGCCGCGGTAGGGGTATCTCTTCATCGGACTCAGTTACTACGGACTGTGTTGGCGCCCAGGCCGGCGACGACGGCGGCGATGTTGTAACCAGTGGTGCGGGGCAGGTTGTTGCTGCCCTGCCGGGGATACTCGCTATGGCCGTGTGCGCCTTCCAGGTTGAGGGTGCCACCGTGGCCGTCGGGCACCGTGGCTGGGCCGGTGCCCAGGTGGGTGAAGTTAGGGTTCGTTGCCGGGTTGGGGCCGAACTGGCCAGCGCCAGTTGCTTCTGCGCCATCCAGGGCGCCTTCTGCGATCACGTTGAACGGGAACGGCAGCAAAGACGCGCCAGCATGAGCGACAGGTGGAGCGTCATACACGCGTTGTATGGGGTCGTCCGGGGTTTCCATGGCGTAGACGTGTCCGGGCTGAACGTGGAGTTGTTGAGGAGTGGAGGCTTCGATGCCGGGCGAGCCGTAAAAGAGGGCGTCGGTGACACCGTGATTCCCGGGCTCTTGCAGGGCTAGCCCGGTGGTGAGTGAACCGTAGGAGTGACCGATCGCGGTCAAATGCGCGGGAGCGCCCTGGTGGGCCGCGCCCAGACCGTCGTAGAAACGGGCCAGATCGTGCGCGCCAGCTTTAGCTAAGTCGTCGTGGCTGACGTCCCACCCGCCCGAAATTGATTTGCCCAGATCGTCCCAGCCAGGCACCTGCGGTGTGTCATAACCAATCCACGCAATAGCCGAAACGCTGTCATGTTCGTGCCCGGGCGTGAAGCTTAGTTGCCGGAGCGCCTCCATTCTGAGGTGCGTTGCCTCGTCCACCATGCCGCCGATGCTGCCATGCACCGTCGTGTTGAGGCCTGGGGTAGTTACCGAAACATGGGTGGCTTTGTCGGGGTCACCGACGGCGACGGCGGCATGTGTCTGGCGTCCGGTATGGGTGTCCAGCAGCAGTAGTTTGCGGTCAGGGTTGCCTTTTACGGTTTTGTCAACTGCCTGTAGGTCAGCCAGGTTTTTGGCGCCGTTTCGGGCGGCATCGTATCGGCGTTGCCATGCTTCATAATCGAGACGATCTTGGAAGATTGCGCCCGGCTCATTGGGTTGGGGAATGTTTTTGCCTTGCGCCCAATCCGGATGCTGGGCTTGCAACGCATCGGCTTCCGTGGCGGCGGCCTGGGCCTGCGCCAATTCCTCGCCCAACGTCAGGCGGTTGTAGCGGTCGCGGTCCACAGCCGGCAACCCGTCATGGTTGCCGAGCGAATGGTCGTGCTGGTAAAGCCAATCTCGCTCTTGCGGCGTGAGCTTCTCCCACAAGTCATGAAGCTTATCCGGGTCGTCCGGCAACGGCTTGGACAGCGCGTCCTGAATCTCTGGACGATCATCATGCGGCGGGTTCTGGTCGTCGGGTTTCGCCGGGGATTCCGGCGCGTCGAGCGCTTGGATGCTCGCCGGGTCGAATCCATCGGTTCGCAGATTGGTTTGCGATCTCTGTAAGCAGTCCGAGTAACCACTGCGGATCGACTGCAGTTGGGCGAGGGTGTCCTTGGTGTCATCGATCGCTTGGTGTTCGAGGTCCGAGATGTGCTGATCGAGGACCTGTTGGTCGTGCGCCGACAGGTGACCGCTTCGTTCGAGTGCATAGGCCTCGCCGAGTTGCCTGTCGATGTCTTCGAGTTGACGCTCCAAGCCCGAAATAAGCACGCCGCAGGTTCGTTGCGCCTGGGCCAGAGTGGCGGCGACATTCTCCAGATCGACAGCGATCTCGGGTAATTGGGCCGCCTGTACGCGCAGCGAGGAGGTAATCCGCTGTACTTCGGCGGAGTCGTTGATCGGACGCTCACCGGATTCCCGGTTCCAGGCGGCCTCAAATCGGCGCCGCGCATCGGCGAACGCATTGCTGGACTCACTGGTGCACTGGCCCGCATTGTGAAAGGCCTGCGCCAAATCTGCAATCTGCGCCGGACGGCCGGTTTGGATGCTGTTGTTGACCGCCCAAGGATCTCCACCGGCCGCGGCGATCAGCTTGCCGAGACTTATATTTTGGAGTTGCATCGCACCGCTCGCAGTGTTGCGGCGTTGTGCTTCTCCATCTCGGTGAAATCAGCTGCGACTGCGCGGGCCTTTCCGCCGATGTCGGTCAGGGTCTCCCGGTGGGCTCTCAGTCTGGCCGTGTGGTGTGCGTGCGCTTCGGTGACCGCTTCACAAAACGTATGCGCAGCATCGAAGTCGCCGAACATCCCGCTTACGGGGGACATTCCCGCCAGGTGATTGACCCCGTCGTCGGCATGCTGGCCTGCCCGGTGGGAATCGTCGGCTCCCGAGTGCAGCAATCCGGTGTTGACGTACATCGCAACCCTTTCCCGAACTGTCGGTTAAGGCTACAACGTCGCGTTGGCCAGTCAATTCACCTGCGGACCACTACGTCACAGTCGGTGGCTGCGTGCCCCTGCCGGGTACAGGAGCAGCTGAGCACGCCGTTAGCGAGCGTCCGGATTGGTATAGATGCGGTCCGGCGCGATCAGTACGGCGGCTCGACGTTCCTCAGCCATCACCCGGTCGTAGGTGTCCCAATCGTCGTGGCTGCCGCCCGCGGCTTGAAAGATGTTGCGCAACAAGATCCGGAGGGCTTCGTCATCGACATCGGGGTGCGGGTCGTCCGGACCGATGATCTCGGCGTGGCCCTCGACGGTCGCCCACTGCCAGCCGGCGCGAGCGACAACCGTCACCCGCGAATCGACGCGCAGGTTGCGTAGCTTCTGTGAGCCGCCGATAGCCACCAGCCCGACGACGTCTGCGCTCGTCAACGGGTGCGGCAAGACGCCAGCGTTGACCACCGACGCCTGAATGCTGCGGTCGCTGCGCAAGGTGGCCAAAACACACAGCCCGCGGTCTTTGGACAACAGCTCAGCAAAAGCGGAAAGATCGGTCACGACGCCAGTGTCTCCCAGCGACAGACGCAAGCATCAGTTGGCCGGGATCGGGTCGAATCGAAACACCGCGATTCGGCCCGCTAGCGCCTCGACTTCCTCCGGAGTGCCGCGGGAGACCAAGCCGGCGCGTTTCAGGAAACCCACGCCGATCGGCACTTCGGCGGGAAACGCACGCAGCACTGGACGCGACTCCTCGGCATTCAACTCAACGACCTTGACTCGGCGCGATTTTCGGCCCCTGCTCAAAGTTCCGACTCCGGCGGCGCGGGCATTGTGTACCCAGTCGGCACCCGGATATCCAGCCACGGCGAACAGGTGGCCATCGAGCGTAAAGGGGGTCATCGGGGTGCTGCGCGGCAGACCGCTCTTGCGTCCCGGCAGCGTGAGGATCATCGGGGGTCCTGTCGGAATGCCGAGTTTTTGCAGCGTGATCATGAGCTTGTTGGCCGGTTTGAGCCAGCGTGGGGGCTTCGGGTTAGCCACGGTATGCCTCGCTTAGCGTAGGTGCGCCGACAACAGCCAGCCCGCCACCGATACCCGGCCGTCGGGTTCAACGCGGAAATCAGCGCCCATCAACGCCGACAAATCCATGGCGCCTTGCGGAGCGTTGGCGTACAAGCGCGCAGGCTTGATCTCGTCGACCACCCAGTACTTGGACACCGCGTCGTGCAATTCGTCGGCGGTCACTGCATTGGCCGGGCCAGCGGGCATCGCCGCTTTGTCGAAGACCAGCACGAAATATGAGGCTCCCGGCGCGGCGGCGCGGGCAATGGATTGCTGGTACCCCTCGCGGGCCTCCACCGGTATCGAGTGAAACAGCGTGCTGTCAACGACGGTGCCGAACCGCCCGTCGTATCCGGTGAACGAACTGATGTCAGCGACCTCGAAGCTGGCGTTGGTCAGGCCACGGTTGGCCGCCTCGCGGCGAGCCAAATCGATAGCGGTCGGTGAAAGGTCAAGTCCGACAGTGGTATACCGGCGTTCGGCAAGATACAGCGAGAGGGCGGCTTCGCCGCAGCCGACGTCGAGGACGTCACCGTGAAACTTGCCGGCGTCGACCAGGGCGGCCAGCTCGGGTTGCGGTTCGCCAAGGCACCACGGCGGCCGGCTGCCAGGCCCGAATTGTGCAGACTCGCCGCGGTAGGCCGATTCAAACTCGAAATCAAGAGGTTCAGTCATCGCTTCTGTATATCAACACACCTGATATATGTCAAGCATCTTGATATAGAGCCTCGACAGAGCGCGCACTGGCAACGGAGTAATGGGTGCGGCATGGTGGCTGGACTACACCAGCCAGGCCGCCGCATTCGGCGACAATTTGCCGTCGACCAACGACGCACTGGCCAACAGAAGCTCACCGTCGGGCAGCGTCAGCGGACGGTCGCCTGCATTCAGCGCACAAATCAGTCCCGCAGGACACCGGAAGATCAGCGCGTCTCGCGGCGTGGCCAGCCATTCGATGCGGCTGCCGTCGAATTCGACACGCGTGCGGCGTAATTCGATCGCGCGCCGGAATAACGACAGCGTCGAATCGGGATCGCTAAGCTGCTTTTCGACGGTCAGCGCCGCCCATTCCGGCGGCATCGGCAGCCAGGTGTCAGAGCACCTGGAAAACCCGAACGGCGGGCCCTCGCCGCTCCACGGTATCGGCACCCGGCAGCCGTCGCGTCCGCGCTCGGTATGCCCCGAGCGCTCCCAGGTCGGATCCTGCAGCACTTCGTCGGGCAGGTCCACGTCGGGCAGGCCCAGCTCCTGACCGTTGTAGAGAAAGGCGACGCCCGGCAGGGCGAGCATCACCATCGCCATGGCCCGCGCCCGCTGCAGTCCGATCGTCCCGCCGCCGTAGCGGGTGACCTCCCGCCCGACGTCGTGGTTGGCCAGTGTCCAGGTTGGAGGAGCGCCTGCGATCGCCGCGGCGGCCAGCGTGTTGTCGATTGCGTCGCGGACCTCGTCGGCATCGAAATCGGCCTTGGCCAACCGGAAGTTGAACCCGAGATGCAGCTCGTCGGGCCGCAGGTATTCGGCCCAGCGGGCGTTGTCATCCACCCAGATCTCGCCGATGGTGACCGCGCCAGGATAGTCGTTTACGACCGCGCGGATATGGCGGTGAATCGCATGCACATTGGGATGGTTGAACCGCGGATCGTCGTCCCGGTGGCGCAGCAGTCGGTTGCCCTTCGTCTTCATGTCCGGCAGGCCGGGGGGCTTGGCCATCCCATGCGCGACGTCGATGCGGAAGCCGTCCACGCCGCGTTCCAGCCAAAACCGCAGCGTCTTCTCGAGGTCGTCGAACACCTCGGGGTTGTCCCAATTCAGGTCCGGCTGCTCGGCGTCGAACAGGTGCAGGTACCACTGGCCCGGATTGCCGTCCGGCTCGACCACCCGGGTCCAGGCCGGTCCACCGAACACCGACTCCCAGTTGTTCGGCGGCGTCGATCCGCCGGGTCCACGGCCGTCGCGAAAGATGTAGCGATCCCGCGCAGCGCTGCCCGGCCCGCCCGCCAGCGCGGCCTGAAACCACGGATGTTGCGAGCTGGTGTGGTTGGGCACCAAATCCATGGTGATCTTGATCCCGCGCCGGTGCGCCTCGCCGATCAGGCGTTCGAGCGCGGCCAGCCCGCCGAACAGCGGGTCGACGTCACGCGGATCGGCAACGTCGTAGCCGTGGTCGGCCATCGGCGAGACGGTCACCGGGTTGAGCCAGATCGCGTCGACTCCCAGTGAACTCAGGTAGTTGAGGCGAGCCACCACTCCGTCCAGGTCGCCGACGCCGTCGCCATTGCTGTCGGCGAAGGACCGGGGATACACCTGGTAGAACACCGCATGCGACCACCACGCGCGGCCATCACCTCCGCCCATCAGAACGGGGAGTTGACCAGGGAGTGGGCCGCCATTTCCAGGTAGTCGAGCAATTCCTTGCGGTGCTCGTCGTCGAGGGTCTGTGAGTCGATGGAGGCGACGGCGGTGTGCATGCACCGCAGCCAGGCGTCGCGCTCGAGCGGGGAAATCCGAAACGGCATGTGGCGCATCCGCAGCCTGGGGTGGCCACGCCGTTCGGAGTAGGTTCGCGGGCCGCCCCAGTACTGCTCGAGGAACATCCGCAATCGTTCCTCGGCGCCGGAGAGGTCCTCTTCGGGATAGACCGGGCGCAGGATCTCGTCCTCGGCGACCAGCTCGTAAAAGCGTGACACGATCGCGTGAAAGGTTTCCGCGCCGCCGACGGCGTCGTAGAAGGACTGTTGCACCGGTTCCATCGCCTCCATTGTGGTCCATCGCCGGGGAGCCGAGCGCACGCGGGCGTGTCGGCCTGATCACCCCGCGCCACCCGATGTTCACCGATTGACCAGGGCACACACTCTGAATTGACGTGCGATCGAGGGCGAATCATGGTGGACTGTTCGGCGGAGGACCTATGGCGCAGCGCAAGAAACGCCGCAGCCACCGCAGTTGTGCGGCCGCGGCAGGGCTAACCGGGCCGGCGGCCGGTTCACGCCTGCGCAGCGTCGATGCCCATCCACCCAGTCCCCACGACGGCGCCTCTTTCTGGACGCGCCGTCGTGTGCTGTTGCTGAACTCCACTTACGAGCCGCTGACCGCGTTGCCGCTGCGCCGGGCGATCATCATGCTGATCTGCGGTAAGGCCGATGTCGTCCACGACGACCCGGCCGGGCCGGTCATCCACTCGGCGACAAGGTCGATCACCGCGCCGTCGGTGATCCGGTTGCGCTCGTACGTCCGGGTGCCATACCGGGCTCGCATCCCGCTGACCAGGGCCGCGCTGATGCACCGCGATCGGTTCTGTTGCGCCTATTGCGGGTCCAAGGCCGACACCGTCGACCACGTGGTGCCGCGTAGCCGCGGCGGTGACCACTCTTGGGAGAACTGTGTGGCTTGCTGCTCCACCTGCAACCACCGCAAGGGCGACAAGCTGCTCGACGAGCTTGGCTGGACGCTGCGCCTAGCGCCGACATCGCCGAAGGGACAGCACTGGCGACTGCTGTCGACGGTCAAAGAACTCGACCCGGCGTGGGCCCGATACCTGGGCGAGGGTGCTGCCTAGCCCCGCAGCATTGCCGAGCGTGTAGCGCGACGGGTGGAGCCGGGCAACCCCACGATGGGATACGGTTTGCGTCGTGAGCATGATGGAGATTCACCTGTACTTCGTGGGAATCCCGCTGTTGCTGGTGGTGGTGCTGGCGGCGCTGATCTGGTCACGCAGGGGACCGCATCCGGCGACGTACAAGTTGTCGGAGCCGTGGACGCATCCCCCGATCCTGTGGGCCGCCACCGACGAGGACGTCGGCGACCACCACGGACACGGCAACTCGGAGTTCAGCGTGGGAGGTGGCGCCAGTGGCAGCTGGTGAAGTCGCGACGATCGAACCCACCCAGCTGCCGAACGGTTGGGTCATCACCGCCAGCGGGCGAATCTCCGGGGTCACCGAGCCGGGCGACGTCTCGGTGCATTACCCGTTTCCGATCAAAGAACTTGTCACGCTTGACGACGCGCTGACCTACGGGTCGCGGGCAGCCAAGGCGCGGCTGGCCGTCTACATCGGCGATCTGGGCAGCGACACCGCAGCGCGGGCCCGCGAGATCCTGGCGAACGTTCCGACCCCCAACAACGCGGTCCTGGTCGCCGTTTCACCTGATCAGCACGCGATCGAGGTGGTCTACGGCGCGCAGGTGCGCGGCCGCGGCGCCGAATCGGCGGCACCATCCGCCGTGGCGGCCGCTGCGTCAGCGTTCCAAGAGGGCAACCTGATCGACGGGCTGGTCAGCGCGGTCCGGGTGCTCAGCGCCGGGATCACACCGGCCTAGTTGACCGCGTGGCCGCAAGCGGCCCCGCTCGTAGATCAGGCCGGCTCCGCGGCGTCGAACCGTTGGGCGTGTAGCGCGCGCTCCACCTCGGCGCGGCCTTCTAGCACCAGTCGGCGCAACGGTGGAGGCACGTCGGGGTCGGCCAGGAATTCATCGGCGGCGGCGAGCCCGTCGTCGCTAATGTCCCAGGACGGATACAGGCCGATTACCACCGTTTGCGCGACTTCACTTGACCGCCGGGCCCAGACCCCAGGGATGGCCGCGAAGTAGCGCGGGGTGAACGGCTTGAGCAACTCGCCCTGGCCGGGTGCTGTGATCCCCGCAATGATCGATCGCCCCACGACGTTGGGCAGTGTGTCGTCCTCGATCACCTTGGTCCAGGCGTCCTCCTTGACCCGCAGTTGCGGTCGCGCAGCCGAGGCTTTAGCGGCGTTGCGCTTGCCGGCCGCCGTGGGATCGCGCTGCACCTCGGTGTCGATGAAAGGGGTTTCCGGCCCGTCGGCATCGACGACGCCCGCGGCGGCCAGCGCGGTGACGATGCGCCACCGCAGATCGGTGTCCACCGCGAGACCCTTCAGCCCCAGTTCAGCCGGGTCGGTTTCCAGCAACTGCGACAACACCGCGGTGTGCCGCTCGGAGAGCACCGACGCGCACAGCGCGTTGACGTACGCCAGCTGGCGATCCGATCCGGGCTCGGCGGCGCGGGCCAACTCCAGCAGCCGGTCGTCGAATGCCGGCCAACCGTGCTCGCGAGCCCAGTCCGGCTCGGCATAGGAGCCCAGCGCGGTCTGCGCCTGTTGCAACAGCCGCTGAGCCACCCCGATCTCGGTTTCGGCCTGAACCCCGCCCGAGACCAGCGTCACGAAATCGCGGGCTTTTAATTCGGCGTCGCGGGTCATCTCCCACGCCGCCGACCACACCAGCGTGCGGGGCAGCGGCTCGGCGATATCGGCGATGCGCTCCAGCGCCGTCTGCAACGAGTGCTGGTCGAGCCGCAGCGAGCAGTAAGTCAGGTCGTCGTCGTTGACCAGCACCAACTTTCCACGCGAAACACCTTGCAGCGCTTGCACTTCCGTCGTCGGACCAGCGACATCAAGTTCTTCGCGGCGTACCCGCACCAGTTTTCCGCTTCCGTCGTCGTCGTAAATGCCAACCGCCAGCCGATGCACCCGCGTTTCACCGCCGCCGGGCTGGGCGCCACTCTGGAGGATCGCAAATCGGGTGAACCGGCCATCGGCGTCGACGTCGAAATCTGCCCGCAGCGTGTTCAGCCCGGTGGTTTTCAGCCACTGCTGACCCCAGTCGGAAAGGTCGCGGCCGGACGCCGTCTCCAGCGCCGCCAGCAGGTCGTCGAACGTTGCGTTGCTGAAGGCGTGCGTTTTGAAGTAGTCGCGCAGCCCGGCCATGAAGTTGTCGAGCCCGACGTAGGCCACCAGCTGTTTGAGCACGCTGGCCCCCTTGGCGTAGGTGATCCCGTCGAAGTTGACCTCGACCGCGGCCAGGTCGGGGATGTCGGCCGCCACGGGATGCGTCGAGGGCAGCTGATCCTGCCGGTAGGCCCACGACTTCTCGGCGTTGGCGAATGAGGTCCAGGCCTCGGTGAATTCGGTTGCCTCACTTTGGCACAGCACCGAGGCGAAGGTGGCGAACGACTCGTTGAGCCACAGATCGTCCCACCACCGCATCGTGACCAGATCACCGAACCACATGTGCGCCATCTCGTGCAGGACGGTCTCGGCGCGACGCTCGTAAGACGCCCGGGTGACCTTGCTGCGGAACACGTAGTCCTCGATGAAGGTCACCGCACCCGCGTTTTCCATTGCACCGGCGTTGAATTCGGGCACGAACAGCTGGTCGTACTTGCCGAAAGCGTAGGGCATGCCAAAGTGCTTGTGGTAGAAGCCGAACCCCTGCTTTGTCTGGGTGAACAGCCGCTCGGCGTCCATGTACTGGGCCAGTGTGGCCCGGCAGAAGATACCGAGCGGGATCTCGCCGTGCTCGTCGATGTAGGTATCGGTCCACTTCGCGTAGGGTCCGGCGATCAGTGCGACCAGGTAGGTGCTCATCCGCGGGGTGGTGGCAAACGTGTGCACACCGTCCTCGACGCTGAGAGGCGCCGCGTTGGAGATGACCTGCCAGTGCTCGGGTGCTCGCACCGACACGTCGAAGGCGGCCTTGATGTCGGGTTGGTCGAAGCAGGCGAACATGCGCTTGGCGTCGGCGGTTTCGAACTGCGAGTACAGGTACACCTCGTTGTCGACGGGGTCGACGAAACGGTGCAGGCCCTCGCCGGTGTTGGAGTAGCGGCAGTCGGCGTCGACCACGAGCTCGTTGTGCTCGGCCAAGCCGACCAGCGTGATCCCGGTCGACTCGTCATAGCCGGAAATGTCGAGCTCGCGGCCGTTGAGGGTGGCGCGGTGAACGGTGTCTGCGGCGATGTCGATGAAGGTGTCAGCACCGGGCAGCGCATCGAACGCCACCGTCGTCGTCGAACGGAAGGTGCGTTCGCCGGGCCCACCGTTGCCGTCGGTTAGATCGAGGCTGATGCGGTACGTGTCGACGGTGATCAGGGCGGCGCGTTCGACGGCTTGGTCACGGGTCAAATTGGGAAGTGCCACGGGTCTAAACCTAGCCGCCGGGAACACAGCGCCTGCGGCTACGGTTGTGCTGGACGGCTGTCCACCCCGTCGATGAGAGGATCTTGCATGCCCGAGAAGTCAGTTGCCGATTTCTGGTTCGACCCGCTGTGCCCTTGGGCCTGGATAACCTCACGCTGGATCCTCGAAGTGGAGAAGGTCCGTGACATCGAGACGAACTTTCACGTCATGAGCCTGGCGATTCTCAACGAGGGCCGCGACGACCTGCCGGAGAAGTACAAAGAGGGAATGCAAAAGGCGTGGGGCCCGGTTCGGGTGGCAATTGCCGCGGAACAGGCCCACGGCGCCGAAGTGCTCGCCCCGCTCTACACGGCGATGGGGATCCGCATCCACAACGAGGGCAACAAGGATCTCGACGACGTCATCAAGCAGTCGCTGGCCGAGGTCGGTTTGCCTGCCGAGTTGGCGAAGGCCGCTAACACCGACGCATACGACGAGGCACTGCGCAAAAGCCACCACGCGGGCATGGACGCGGTGGGCGACGACGTCGGCACACCGACCATCCACGTCAACGGGGTCGCGTTCTTCGGGCCGGTGCTGTCGAGGATTCCGCGCGGCGAGGAGGCCGGCAAGCTGTGGGACGCCTCGGTGACCTTCGCGTCGTACCCACATTTCTGGGAGCTGAAGCGGACCCGCACCGAGCCGCCGCAATTCGACTGAGCGCGGCGAGGCTTCCGGCACAATGTCGGGCATGCGCGTCTACCTCGGCTCTGACCACGCCGGCTACGACCTCAAGCAGCACATCATCGAACATCTGAAAAAATCCGGGCACGAGCCGATCGACTGCGGCGCATTCAGCTATCAAGCCGACGACGACTACCCGCCGTTTTGCATCGCCGCCGCCACCCGCACGGTGGCCGACCCCGATAGCCTGGGCATCGTGCTGGGAGGTTCCGGCAACGGCGAGCAGATCGCCGCCAACAAGGTGCCCGGCGCGCGCTGCGCACTGGCGTGGAGCGTAGAAACCGCGACGTTGGCCCGCGAG
This sequence comes from Mycobacterium xenopi, assembly GCF_009936235.1. Lineage (NCBI taxonomy): Bacteria > Bacillati > Actinomycetota > Actinomycetes > Mycobacteriales > Mycobacteriaceae > Mycobacterium > Mycobacterium xenopi. The sequence continues at coordinate 1,850,701 of NZ_AP022314.1, forward strand.
CACAACAATGCCCAGCTCATCGGCATCGGTGGCCGGATGCACACGGTGTCCGAAGCGCTCGCGATCGTCGACGCGTTCCTGACCGCGCAGTGGTCGAAAGCCGAACGCCACCAACGTCGTATCGACATTCTCGACGAGTACGAACGCACCCATGAGGCGCCGCCGGTGCCTGGCGCGAAACCCTCGACGGCTGGTTGACCATGCCCGAAGGGCATACCTTGCACCGGCTGGCCCGGCTGCATCAACGGCGCTTCGGCGGTGCGCCGGTGGCCGTGTCCAGCCCGCAGGGCCGCTTCGCCGCAGCGGCGTCCGCCGTGGACGGGCTGGTACTACGGCGCACCAGCGTTTGGGGCAAGCACCTGTTCCACCACTACGTCGACGGTCCAACGGTGCATGTCCATCTCGGTTTGTACGGTCACTTCACGGAATGGCCCCGTCGGCCCGGACTCGCCATCCCGCCACCGGTGGGGCAGGTGCGGATGCGGATGGTGGGGGTCGAATACGGCACCGACTTGCGCGGCCCGACCGTGTGCCAACTGCTCGACGACGCCCAGGTGGCCGACGTGGTGTCGCGGCTTGGCCCCGACCCGCTGCGCCGCGATGCCGACCCGGCCTGGGCATGGACGCGGATCGCCAAGTCCCGCAGGCCTATCGGCGCACTGCTGATGGACCAAACGGTGATTGCCGGCGTCGGCAACGTGTACCGCAACGAACTACCCTTTCGCCACGGCATCAACCCGCACCGGCCCGGCCGGACGATCACCGACGCCGAATTCGACACGGCCTGGCGGGATCTGGTGACGCTGATGAAGATTGGTCTACGCCGTGGCCAGATCATCGTAGTACGTCCAGAACATGACTGCGGCGCACCGTCATACCTGCCTGACCGTCCCCGCACCTATGTGTACCGCCGTGCCGGAGAGCCATGCCGGATCTGCTCGACGACCATCGTCACCGCCGAGTTGGAGGGCCGCAATGTGTTTTGGTGTCCGACGTGTCAGCGATGAATCCGCTGGCCGCCAACTGTTAATTCCTAGCGTATTGCCAGCAAGTTGTCAGGAAGTTGTTCAGTAATATCGTGCGGCCCAATGACTTTGGTCCTACGTCACTATGGTATGAATGAAATGTGAAGAAATACATGCGTTTTACCGCAACGACAGTCATAGTCACCGCTGGCTTAGGACTGGCTGGATTGGGCGCAGCATCTGTTGCTCAGGCCCGGCCTGGACCCTTGCCGGATTATCACTGGTGCCCGGGCCAATTCTGGGATCCAGGTTGGGGTCCTAACTGGGACTGGGATGACTGCCACGACGATCACCATCGCGACATCGACGGGCCCGACCACGCCCGCGACTACTGGGGCGGGCCGGTAGACGATCGGGGACCCGATGCTCGTGGACCTGCCGACTGGCACCCTGGCCCGGGCAGACCTGACGACCACGGACCTGGCCCCGGGCGCTAGCAACTCTTAACCCCGCTTGACGCCCACCGCCGCATAGACCTCGTCACTCAACGCCACACTGCGGGGGTCGGCGTTGGCCTTGGTGGCGTCGTAGCGATTCATCACATAGGCGTAGCCGATCCGGTGCTCAAGGTCGACGAACGCGAACGACCCGCCTAGGCCGCCGTGCCCGAAAATCCCCGGGTTGGGTCCATTGAGGCAGCGCTGGTTGAGCATGTAGCCAAGACCCCACCCGTGGTCGGCGACTCGGGGACCTAGCACCAGGTCGGTCTCGAAGCCGCCCTGACATACCCGCACCAGTTCCATGTGGCGGCGGGTGAGCAGCTTCTCTTGGGCCAGCGCGTTGTAGAACGTCGCCATGCCCAACGCCGACACCTGGGCGTTGTTGGCCGGAAACTCTAGCTGTCGCCAGAGCGTGAGGTCATTCGAGCCCAGCTCGTCGTCGGGCACGAACCCCATCCCGACGGCCAGCCCAGCCTTGGGGTGCTCGGCGAGCGTCACCGGGCAGGCGGGCGCCTGCGCTGAGGCCAACATCTCGCGGATGTGTGGCTTGTCCACCAAATCCGCGCAGCGGTGATGTTCGGTGGCGGGCAAGCCGATGTGGACGTCGATACCCAGCGGTTCGGCGATCTCACTGCGCAGGTACTGGCCGATGGTGGTGCCGGTGACCCGGCGAAACACCTCGCCGAGGATGAAGCCGAAGGTGAACATGTGGTAGCCCTGCGCGGTGTTGGGTTTCCACCACGGCTCGGCGGCGGCCAGCCGGTCGCACACCAGATCCCAGTCAGCCATCTGCTGCCAGGGCACCGGCTTGCGCGGACCGATCACCCCCGAGCGGTGGTTCATCACCATCGCCACCGTGATGTCTTTCTTGCCTGCCCGGCCGAATTCCGGCCAATAGCGGGAGACAGGCGCGTGCAGGTCGATCTCACCGCGCTCGGCCAGCCGATGCACACAGGTGCTCGTCAGGCCTTTGGTCCCGGACAACACCGTGGCCAGCGTGTCCTCGCGCCACGGCCGGGTGCCGGCGGCGTCAGCCGAGCCGCCCCACAGATTGACGACCAGATCGCCGTCCACCCAGACCGCGACCGCGGCGCCGACTTCACGTCGCAACGCAAAATTCTGCTCGAACGCATCGCGCACCCGCTCGAAGGCCGGTGCGCACGTTCCCCGAATGTCGACGTCGCCCATCTGCTTGATCGACGTCCTCCTAGCTTCATCGGCTATGCAGACTCGAGTCCGAGCGGGCGACGGGAATCGAACCCGCGTCGCTAGTTTGGAAGACTAGGGCTCTACCATTGAGCTACGCCCGCAGAAAATTCTCGAGCGCGACTGTACGTCGGGGCAGACATCAATTCCAAATGAGGCCGTTCCGTGACTTCGGCGTGAGGCGACTGCCGCGACGGTGGACCCGGGCCGTAGGATCGCGAGGTCAGCGCGGGGTGTAGCGCAGCTTGGTAGCGCATCCGCTTTGGGAGCGGAAGGCCGTGGGTTCAAATCCCGCCACCCCGACCAGCGCAGCTCGCACCCACCACGAATCGACACCAAGGAGCACACCCGTGAAAAGCACCGTCGAGCAGTTGAGCCCCACTCGGGTTCGCATCAATGTGGAGGTGCCTTTCACAGAACTCGAACCAGATTTCGAACGGGCATACAAGGAGCTGGCAAAACAGGTGCGGCTCCCTGGTTTTCGTCCGGGCAAGGCACCGGCCAAGTTGCTTGAGGCGCGCATCGGCCGCGAGGCGATGCTTGACCAGGTCATCAGCGACGCGCTGCCCAGCCGCTACGGGCAGGCGGTGACCGAATCCGATGTGCGTCCGCTGGGCCAGCCCGAGATCGAGGTGACCAAGAAGGAATACGGCAAGGACCTGGTTTTTACCGCTGAAGTCGACGTGCGACCCGCGATCACGCTTCCTGACCTCAAGGCGCTGACCGTCACCGTGGACCCGGTCGAAGTCACCGACGAAGACGTCGAGAAGGAGCTGCAGGCGCTGCGAGCGCGGTTCGGCACACTGACACCGGTCGAGCGGCCCGCGGCTGAAGGCGACATTGTTTCCATTGACCTGTCCGCCAGCGTTGACGGCGAGGAAGTCGCGGACGCGGCCACCGAAGGTCTGACGCACGAAGTCGGTTCCGGTCAGCTGGTCGACGGTCTCGACGAGGCGATCGTCGGCTTGTCGGCCGGCGAATCGCGTGTGTTCACCACCACGTTGGCCAATGGGCCGCATGCGGGGCAGGAGGCTCAGGTCACCGTCACCGTCGGCTCGGTCAAGGAACGCGAGCTGCCGGAACTCGATGACGAATTCGCGCAGCTGGCAAGCGAATTCGACACCATCGACGAGCTGCGCGCCAATCTGGTCGAGCAAGTCCGCCGGGTCAAGCAGATCCAGCAGGCCGAGAAGATCCGCAATGCCACGCTGGATAGCCTGCTGGAGCAGGTGGACATCCCGCTGCCGGAGGCGATTGTGCAGGCCCACGTCGACGAAACGGTGCACAACGCCCTGCATGGCCTCGACCACGACGAGGCCAGATTCGCCGAGGCGTTGGCCAAGCAGGGGTCGTCGCGCGAGGAGTTCGACGCAAATGCCCGCGCCGCCGCTGAGAAGACGGTCAAGACCCAGCTGCTGCTGGACGCCCTGGCAGATGAGCTGGGCATCCAGGTCAGTCAGGACGACCTGACCGAACGGCTGGTGTTGATGTCGCGGCAATACGGTGTCGAGCCACAGCAGCTGTTGTCGTTTCTGCAGCAGAACAACCAGTTGTCGGCCATGTTCGCCGACGTGCGGCGGGGTCTGACAGTGGCCGCTGTGGTGGAGGCAGCAACGGTTAAAGACACGGACGGAAACGTCATCGACACCAGTGAGTTCTTCGGGAAACGCAGGGCTGACGAGGCCGATGAGGCTGAGGGGGTCGATGAGGTTCAAGCGCCCGTGGCCGATGAGGCCGCCGGCGGGGCCTAGGAAGCCATCCGGCGACATGACGCCACGCTGTGAGCGAACGCGGGCACTTCGGGGAGTGCATGACGTCTCCGGTTGGTTAATGTCGGTGCAGACGCAACTCGAGAAAGCAGGTATCCCGTCGTGACAGGCATGCGTACCAACACGCAGGGTCTCAACCTCACCGACTCGGTCTACGAGCGTTTGCTTGCGGAGCGCATCATTTTCCTGGGCTCTGAGGTAAACGACGACATCGCCAACCGGCTGTGCGCGCAGATTCTATTGCTGGCCGCCGAAGATCCCGCCAAAGACATCGCGCTGTACATCAACTCGCCGGGCGGATCGATCAGCGCCGGCATGGCCATCTACGACACCATGGTCCTGGCACCCTGCGATATCGCCACCTACGCGATGGGCCTGGCCGCCTCGATGGGGCAGTTCCTGCTCGCCGCGGGCACCAAGGGCAAGCGCTACGCGTTGCCGCATGCCCGGATCCTGATGCATCAGCCGATGGGCGGCGTGACCGGTAGCGCCGCCGACATCGCCATCCAGGCCGAGCAATTCGCGTTGATCAAGAAAGAGATGTTCCGGCTCAACGCGGAGTTCACCGGCCAGCCCGTGGAACGCATCATGGCGGACTCGGACCGCGACCGCTGGTTCACCGCACAGGAAGCGTTGGAGTACGGCTTTGTCGACCACATCATCACCAACGCCCCAGTCAACGGAGCACCATCATGAATCCCGATATCCAGCCGCAGGCCCGCTACATCCTGCCGTCCTTCATTGAGCATTCGAGTTGGGGCGTCAAAGAATCCAATCCGTACAACAAGCTGTTCGAGGAACGCATCATCTTTCTCGGCGTCCAAGTCGACGACGCATCGGCCAACGACATCATGGCGCAGCTGTTGGTGTTGGAGTCCCAGGATCCCGACCGCGACATCACCATGTACATCAATTCGCCCGGCGGCGGGTTTACCTCGCTGATGGCGATCTACGACACGATGCAGTATGTGCGCGCCGACATCCAGACTGTCTGCCTCGGGCAGGCTGCCTCGGCCGCGGCGGTGTTGCTGGCTGCCGGAACGCCGGGCAAGCGAATGGCCTTGCCCAACGCGCGGGTGCTGATCCACCAGCCCTCGCTGGCGGGCGTGATCCAGGGGCAGTTCTCCGACCTGGAAATCCAGGCCGCCGAGATCGAGCGGATGCGCACGCTGATGGAAACCACCCTGGCCCGGCATACCGGCAAAGATGCCGCGCAGATCCGCAAAGACACCGACCGCGACAAGATCCTGACCGCTGAAGAGGCCAAGGATTACGGGATCATCGACACCGTGCTGGAGTACCGGAAGCTTTCTGCTGCCACGGCTTAGGCCCCTGTCCTGCGCGACCAGACGCAAACACCCCCGAGAACGCGCTGTTCAGCGCGCTTGTGCGACTGCTCGGGCGACGGCAGCGATGTCGGCCGGACGTACCCGACAGCAGCCGCCGACGATGCGTGCTCCCGCCGACACCCACTTTGGCGCCAGCTCAGGCGAGAACCGCGACTGGCCGACCCAGGCTCGCCGTGCACTGTCCCAGCGTTCCCCGCTGTTGGGGTACACAATCACGGGTTTGCCGGTCTGGCGCGCCGCCGCGACCGCGGGCAGCACATCGTCGGGTGCACAGCAGTTGACGCCGACCGCGACGATCTCCGGTACCTCGGCGGCCACCGCGAACGCCTCGGCGAGTGGTTGTTCCGCCCTGGTACGGGTTCCGTCGATGGTGTAGCTGAGCCAGGCTGGCACCGCGAGCCGCCGCACCACGTTCACCAGCGCCTCAGCCTCGTCGATGTCGGGCACAGTCTCCAACGCCAGCACGTCCGCGCCGGCCTCGGCCAGCACCTCCAGCCGAGGTCGATGCCAGGCCTCCAGCGCGGCGACACTAAGGCCGTAGCGTCCGCGATACTCCGACCCGTCGGCGAGGGCCGCGCCGTACGGGCCGACCGAGGCGGCCACCCAGCGACAATTGGCGCCCACGCGATCGCGCGCAATAGCAGCGAGTTCGACGCTGCGCCGTAGCAGCCGGACAGCGTCGTCGCGTCCGATCCCGCGGGCGGCGAAGCCGTCAAACGATGCTTGGTAGCTCGCCGTGGTCGCGATCATGGCGCCGGCGCGAAAGTAGGCGGCATGCACCGCGGTGATTTCTTCGGGTGCGTCGATCAGCAGCCTGGCCGACCACAACGGGTCTGATAGGTCATGGCCGCGCGCCTCGAGTTCGGTGGCCAGCCCGCCATCACCGATCAAGACGGTATCGTCAGCCACGGCGAATCCCACGAACTTAACTGTAGGATCGGCAAGCTCACCGGCTCTCGGTCGAGTAACAGCCGCGACACGCCAGAGACACAGCGGCGCGTTCCGGGCTGCTACGGGACCGTCAAGGGGATATGTTCGCAGCAGACAGGCACGAATACCACCGACGCTATTCGCCGCTATCGGTCGCGTCCGGCCCAAGCAAGCGGGTAGCGTCGGGATACACGCGGCACACTGCGATCTACGGCGAAAAGGAAGTAGGCCCTCAGCACCATGGCGCGCATCGGAGACGGCGGTGACTTGCTGAAGTGCTCCTTCTGCGGCAAGAGCCAAAAACAAGTCAAGAAGCTCATTGCGGGCCCGGGGGTCTACATCTGCGATGAGTGTATCGACCTGTGCAACGAGATCATCGAAGAAGAACTCGCCGACGCCGACGACGTCAAACTCGACGAACTCCCCAAGCCCGCCGAGATCCGGGAATTTCTCGAAAGCTACGTGATCGGCCAGGACAACGCCAAACGGACCCTGGCCGTCGCGGTCTACAACCACTACAAGCGCATCCAGGCCGGCGAGAAGGGCCGCGATTCACGCTCAGGTGAGCCGGTCGAATTGACCAAGTCCAACATCTTGATGCTGGGCCCCACCGGGTGCGGCAAGACGTATCTGGCCCAGACCCTGGCCAAAATGCTGAACGTGCCGTTCGCCATCGCCGACGCCACCGCGCTCACCGAAGCCGGTTACGTCGGTGAGGACGTGGAAAACATTCTGCTCAAGCTCATCCAAGCCGCCGACTACGACGTCAAGCGCGCCGAGACCGGCATCATCTACATCGACGAGGTCGACAAGATCGCTCGCAAGAGCGAAAACCCCTCGATCACCCGCGACGTGTCCGGTGAAGGTGTGCAGCAGGCGCTGCTGAAGATCCTGGAGGGCACCCAGGCTTCGGTGCCCCCACAGGGCGGCCGCAAGCACCCGCACCAGGAATTCATCCAGATCGACACCACCAACGTGCTGTTCATTGTGGCGGGCGCCTTCGCCGGGTTGGAGAAGATCGTCGCCGACCGGGTCGGCAAACGTGGATTGGGCTTCGGAGCCGAGGTGCGCTCCAAAGCCGAGATCGACACCACCGACCACTTCGCCGAGGTGATGCCGGAAGACTTGATCAAGTACGGGCTGATCCCGGAATTCATCGGTCGGCTGCCGGTGATTGCCTCGGTGACCAACCTCGACATGGATTCATTGGTCAAGATCTTGTCCGAGCCCAAAAACGCCCTCGTCAAGCAGTACACCCGGCTCTTCGAGATGGACGGTGTGGAGCTGGAGTTCACGCAAGACGCGTTGGAGGCGATCGCCGAACAGGCGATCCACCGCGGCACCGGCGCTCGCGGTCTGCGCGCGATCATGGAGGAAGTTCTGCTGCCGGTGATGTACGACATCCCGAGCCGTGACGACGTGGCCAAGGTGGTGGTCACCAAGGAGACTGTGCAAGACAACGTGCTTCCGACGATTGTTCCGCGTAAGCCGTCGCGCACCGAACGCCGCGACAAGAGCGCCTAGCGAGCCGACCGGCCGGGTCCACCTTCTTAGAGTTGGCGCCCCAGCAAAAGTGACGAACACCACAGTTTTGCCTTGCCGGCGTGGTATCCGCGGGCGTGACCTTGGTGTTTGATTGCATACCGATAGCGTGTTTCCACGCGTCGGCGTCAACGAATGCTTAAGAGCAGTGCCATAATCGGTACTGCCGGTGACATAAAACTTGGGCGGGTCCGCTGCGACGGCAGATACTGGAGTCGTAACGCAGAGTGGCCGTACGGAGAGAAGTAACGGAAGGCGGGGACGTGGGTCCGAACGGCGACGGAGCCGGTTCAGAATCTCATAGCGCTGGTACGGCGACGCGGCAGCAGCTGGAAAACGTCGTCATCCGATTCGCCGGGGACTCCGGTGACGGGATGCAGCTCACCGGGGACCGATTCACTTCCGAGGCGGCGCTTTTCGGCAACGATCTCGCCACTCAACCGAACTATCCGGCCGAAATCCGCGCACCCGCGGGCACGCTGCCCGGGGTCTCGTCCTTCCAGATCCAAATCGCCGACTATGACATCCTGACCGCCGGCGACCGGCCCGACGTGCTGGTGGCCATGAACCCGGCTGCGCTGAAAGCCAACATCGCCGACCTCCCACGCGGCGGAATGGTGATCGTGAACTCCGACGAGTTCACCAAACGCAACTTGGCCAAAGTGGGCTACGAAACCAACCCGCTGGACAACGGCGAGCTATCCGATTACGTCGTGCACGCCGTCCCGATGACCACGCTGACCCTGGGAGCCGTCGAGGCGATCGGCGCGTCGAAGAAGGATGGCCAGCGCGCCAAAAACATGTTCGCGCTGGGCCTGCTGTCCTGGATGTACGGCCGGCCGATCGAGACCAGCGAACGATTCATCAGAGAGAAGTTCGCTCGCAAGCCCGACATCGCCGAAGCCAACGTGCTCGCGCTCAAGGCCGGGTGGAACTACGGCGAAACCACCGAAGCATTCGGCACCACCTACGACGTCTCACCGGCGAAGCTGCCCGCGGGGGAATACCGGCAGATTTCGGGCAACACCGCGCTTGCCTACGGCATCGTCACCGCCGGCCAGCTGGCAGGCATCCCAGTGGTGCTGGGCAGCTACCCGATCACCCCGGCCTCCGACATCCTGCACGAGCTGTCGAAGCACAAGAACTTCGACGTCATCACATTCCAGGCCGAGGACGAGATCGGCGGAATCTGCGCCGCGTTGGGCGCGGCCTACGGCGGCGCGCTCGGCGTCACCAGCACGTCGGGACCGGGCCTTTCGCTCAAAGCCGAAGCGATCGGCCTCGGTGTGATGACCGAGCTGCCGCTGCTCGTCATCGACGTGCAGCGCGCTGGCCCGTCGACCGGCATGCCGACCAAGACCGAACAGGCCGACCTGCTGCAGGCGATGTACGGGCGCAACGGCGAATCGCCGGTCGCGGTGCTGGCGCCGCGGTCGCCGTCGGACTGCTTCGAGACCGCCCTGGAGGCGGTGCGGATCGCGGTGTCGTATCACACTCCGGTAATCCTGTTGTCGGACGGCGCAATTGCCAACGGCTCCGAACCGTGGCTCATCCCGGACATCAGCACGCTTCCACCCATCGAGCACACCTACGCCAAGGCCGGTGAACCATTCCAGCCGTATGCTCGCGACCCGGAGACGCTCGCCCGCCAGTTCGCGATTCCCGGTACTCCTGGACTAGAACACCGCATCGGCGGGCTGGAGTGCGCAAACGGCTCCGGCGATATCTCGTACGAACCGGCCAACCATGACCTGATGGTGCGGTTGCGGCAGGCCAAGATCGACGGTATCCAGGTGCCCGATCTGGAGGTCGACGACCCCAGCGGAGACGCCGAACTGCTGCTGATCGGGTGGGGAAGCACCTACGGTCCGATCGGCGAAGCGTGTCGACGGGCGCGCCGCAAGGGCATCAAGGTCGCGCATGCCCACTTGCGTCACCTCAACCCATTCCCGGCCAACCTCGGCGACGTTTTGCGCCATTATCCGCAGGTCGTCGCGCCCGAGATGAACCTCGGCCAGCTGGCGATGCTGCTGCGTGCGAGGTATCTGGTCGACATCCAGTCGGTGACCAAGGTTCAGGGCATCGCGTTTTTGGCCGACGAGATTGGGCGCGTTATCCGCGCCGCGCTGGGCGGGACTCTGGCCGAAATCGAACAGGACAAAACCACAGTGGCCAGGTTGGCGGTGGCTACGGTTGGGGCAGGAGTTGACGCATGACAGACCTGATTGGCGATCTGACGGGCGCGGATCTTCCGGTGACGCCGGTGTTGACCAAGAACTCCGGTGTGCCCACCACCGACGAGCCACAGAAAGCCAAAGACTTCACCAGTGACCAGGAAGTCCGTTGGTGCCCGGGCTGCGGCGACTACGTCATCCTCAACACCATCCGCAACTTCCTGCCCGAACTCGGGCTGCGCCGCGAAAATATCGTCTTTGTCAGCGGCATCGGGTGCTCCAGCCGATTCCCCTACTATCTGGAGACCTACGGCCTGCATTCGATCCACGGCCGTGCCCCGGCCATCGCGACCGGTTTGGCGCTGGCCCGACCCGATCTATCGGTCTGGGTGGTCACCGGTGACGGTGATGGGCTCTCGATCGGCGGCAATCACCTGATCCACGCGCTGCGCCGCAACGTCAACCTGACGATCCTGCTGTTCAACAACCGCATCTACGGCCTGACCAAAGGTCAGTACTCTCCGACATCCGAAGTCGGCAAGGTCACCAAGTCGACCCCGATGGGATCGCTGGACCAGCCGTTCAACCCGGTATCGCTGGCGCTGGGTGCTGAGGCGACTTTCGTTGCGCGCGCGCTGGATTCAGACCGCAACGGGTTGTCGGAAGTGCTGCGCGCCGCCGCCCAGCACCGCGGCGCAGCGCTGGTCGAGATCCTGCAGGACTGCCCGATCTTCAACGACGGCTCGTTTGACGCGCTGCGCAAGGAAGGCGCCGACGAGCGGGTGATCACCGTCCGCCACGGCGAGCCGATCACATTCGGCGCCAACGGCGAATACTGCGTGGTGCGCTCCGGCTTCGGGCTCGACGTGGCCAAAACCGCCGACGTCTCCGCCGAAAGCATCGTCGTGCACGACGCGCACGCCGAGGATCCCGCGTATGCGTTCGCCCTCTCGCGGCTGTCCGATCAGAACCTCGAACACGCCGTAATGGGGATCTTCCGCCAGATCACTCGGCCGACCTACGACGACGCGGCCCGTACCCAGGTCAGCACCGCGAAAAAGTCGGCCCCCAGTGACCGCGCCGCGCTGCAGTCGCTGCTGCGCGGGCGTGACACCTGGACCGTCGCCTGACGTGCCGCAGTCCTCGACCCAGCCGATCGCATTGGCGGGGGTGGTATTGGCTGGCGGTGCATCGCGCCGAATGGGCCGAGACAAAGCGACTTGTCCGTTGCCCGCGTCGATTACGGCACCGAACGAGCGTTCCGGGGCCACCACGATGGTCGAGCATGTCGTCGGCATTGTCGGCCAGCGGTGCAAGCCGGTTTTCGTCGTCGCCGCGCCGGGTCAGCGCTTGCCTGCGCTGCAGGCTCAGGTCGTGCGCGACGAGGTGCGCGGGCTTGGTCCACTACTTGCGACCGGCCGCGGACTGCGGGCCGCCGCGGAGGCGGGCGCTACTCGCGCCTTCGTCTGCGCGGTCGACATGCCGCTCCTGACAATTGAGTTGATCGACGAGTTGGCCCACCGGGCCGCCCAGGTCGACGCCGACGTGGTTTTGCCGTGGGACGGCCGCGACCACTACCTGGCCGCCATTTATCGGACCGACCTGGCCAAACGAATCGACGCGCTAGTCGCCGCCGGCGAGCGCGCGATGCGAGCCCTGGTCGACGGCGTGGATGCCCAACGGGTCGTGGTGTCAGACTCTCGCCCCTTGGCCAACGTGAATTCGGCCGAGGATCTGCACACTCTTCTGCAGCTCATGCACTGACGGTCTGTGCCACCGTCGGCCAAGCTGAACCAGACCGACGATTCGACGCATGCGCGATATTGTTTCCTAGCAAATCATTGAGTTCTGCCATTTCTGGTAGTAATGACGTCCGATTTACTTGGGCTATCGATTAATCGCAGTTGATGATTCTATATTTGTCGAGCAATAGAATCCGATCGAACGCCAATTTGCTGAGTAATTCGATGCGTAGTCCGAACTAGACGCCAGCCTGGATTGCATTGCGGCGACGGCTTATTCGTAGTGGTGAGCGATACGCTGCGGGTGTACCTCCGCCTTTGTGCATTACCGAGAAATGCCTAGGGCAAAGCCTTTCTGGCAAATTTCTGCACCGGGCTGACAGCAGCTCGGTCATCGTCCGATGGCGCGTGGGCGGGAGCCTGGCCGCGCTAGGCTCGGAGTGGTTTCCGACGCGTCGGCAAGCGACGAAATATGTTGGCGATAAACATGATTGGCAAGATTCCTCCATCGACTGGACACGAGGAGTTGCCGAGCGGGCGACGGAGCGTTCTTTCGAGCAGTTCGGCGCTGTAATCGAAATCGCTTGGCGCACACCCTATGTTGTGCCCTCGGTCGACGCTCGGAGCAGCGGATCAAGGAATTACGCATTTCTGCTCGACCGAGCTAACGGCAAATCCGTGAGTCGACGTTGCCCGTGGCAGTCGGTGAATCTGCCCTGTGTGCCAGTGGCGGAATCTTCCAAAAATCCGTGGCGCAGCTCACAATATCCATGTGATTTGAATCACGATAACTTTGTTATTCCACAGCGCTGACGCCTTGGTCAAAGACCGTATTAACCTGCATAGACCATTGGCCCAAGCGGCCGTAACCAACTCGTTATTCAACAGATATATGACGTGGGCCCGAGATGACGAAATCAATCGAGTCTCGTACGGTCCTTCTCGGCCCGAGATGGGCAAACGAAAATCGAATCCACGGACCCCGCGTGTGAGTGGGGCTGCGGACGGCGACAACCGCCTCCCAGCCGCCGGGAAAGAGACCCGTCGGGCAGGTCATGCCCCCGCTGTCGTGCCGGAACGACACGGCACGTCTCGAAGCACCAACGCCGCCTGAGCCAGGCACCCGGCCCACATCCGTGGGCTTGCTTCGGCGCGCGCGCACCGCGAAAGGAACGATATTGAAGACCGTCCACAAGACGCTCGTCATCGCCGGCATCGCAGGGGCGCTCGTCGCGTCGCCGACGGCGCCGTTCATCGCCAGCGCCTACGCGGAAGGTGAGGCCTGGGACGTGAACGCAGCCCTCGGCACCGCTCCCGACGCTCCCGCTCCGGAGGAGCTTGCAGCCGCTCACGAGGCAGCTGAAGCTCCCGCACCGGAGGCAACTGAGGCGCCGGCCCCCGAGGCGGCAGAGCCTGGTCCTGAGGCGCCGGCCCCAGCTGCAGAGGAACCTGCTCCCGCGCCGGAAGCCGAGGCGGCGCCCGCGCCGGCTCCTGAGGCGCCGGCTCCCGCCCCCAAGCGTGCGTACAGCGTCAACTGGGACGCGATCGCGGCTTGCGAGTCCGGTGGCAACTGGTCGATCAATACCGGCAACGGTTTCGCCGGCGGCCTGCAATTCACCCAGAGCACCTGGCGGGCCAACGGCGGTTCGGGCTCCCCGGCCAACGCCAGCCGCGAGGAGCAGATCCGGGTGGCCGAGAACGTCCTGCGCACGCAGGGCCTAGGCGCCTGGCCGGTGTGCGGTCGGCGCGGCTGACCTGACTGCTGCGAGTGGTGCCGGACCTGCGGGTCCGGCACCACCGTCTGTCTAGGGGGCTATGCGGGCCGCCGGGAGGTTGTCGCAGGCAGTACAAGGGCCGACCGCGCCGCCACCGAGGCCACCGCGCTTGCCAAGCCTGCGATGCCCGCGCCGACCACCACGATGCGCTGGGCCACGGATACCCAACCTATCGCGGCCACCTGATTGCGGTCGCCGTGTGCTACGCAAGGTGCATGAGCGCAACGGCATTCGATGATCTCGACGACTACCTGGCGCTGCCGCGGGTATCCGCCCTGGCGGTCGCAGCAGACGGGTCGCGGGTGGTCACGACGGTGGCCGAACTCAACGACAACCGCAGCGAATATGTCAGCGCGGTCTGGGAACTCGACCCGGCCGGGCGAACACCCGCACGGCGGTTGACTCGCTCCGCCAACGGCGAGTCGTCGCCCGCGTTCACCGCGGACGGCGATCTGCTGTTCGTCTCGGCGCGGGCCAAAGCTGAGAAGGCGGACGACGAAAAACCGCCGGCGTCGCTGTGGCGGCTGCCAGCCGACGGCGGTGAAGCCGTCGAGGTGCTGGCCATGCCCGGCGGCGTGTCGGTGGTGCAAAGCGCTCGCAGCGCCGAAGTGACGGTGGTTGGCGCGCCGTTGCTGCCGGCGGCGCAAACTGTCGTGGACGATCGACGGTTGCGCGATCTACGCAAAGACAGCAAAGTAACCGCGATCCTGTACACGAAATATCCAGTCCGCCACTGGGACAAGGATCTTGGGCCCGACGAAGTCCACCTATTCGATGCGAGCGGTCCGCGTGACCTGACTCCGCGGCCGGGTGCAGCCTTGCGCGAGGACGGATTCGACATCAGTGCTGATGGCCGATTCCTCGTTACGACCTGGCGTGTCAGTGGACCCGGGCCCATGCAGCGCTCGGTGTTGCTGCGGGTTGACATCGAATCCGGGCACCGCATCGTCATCGTCGATGACCCGGATGCGGATCTGGAGCGCCCGGCCATCTCCCCGGACTGCAAGGCCGTGGCGTTCACGCGGGAAACAATCGCCAACCCTGGTCGCGCGCCGCGAAGGACGCTGCATTGCTTGCGGTTTGGCGAGGAACCGGCAATCGTCGCCCCAGATTGGGACCGCTGGCCGGCGTCGGTGACCTGGTCGAGCGACGGCACCTCACTGATCGTCACCGCCGACCAGGCTGGCCGCACGCCGGTGTTCGTGATCGATTTATCCACGTCGGCCATCACTCAACTCACAACCGACGACTTTGCCTACACCGACGTCACACCCGCGCCCGGCGGCGTGCTGTACGCACTTCGCAGTTCTCTTACGGCGCCCCCACACCCGGTGCGAATCGACCCCGACGGCAGCATCACAGGATTGCCTTGCATTGAATTGCCGACGCTGCCAGGGACTTTGGAAGACATCACCGCGAATGCACCGGACGGAGAGTCGGTGCGTTCGTGGCTGGTGCTTCCTGAAGACCTCACGCCCGCGCCGCTGCTGCTCTGGATTCACGGGGGTCCGGTGGCCAGCTGGAACAGCTGGTCGTGGCGGTGGAATCCGTGGCTGATGGCCGCCAAAGGGTACGCGGTGCTGTTGCCCGACCCCGCGCTGTCCACCGGCTACGGGCAAGACTTCATCCAGCGTGGCTGGGGAGCTTGGGGCGCAGCGCCATTCGCGGATCTGATGACCGCCACCGACGCTGCCTGCGCACACCCGCGCATCGACGCCACCCGAATCGCGGCAATGGGCGGATCATTCGGCGGATACATGGCCAACTGGATAGCCGGCCACACCGATCGGTTCGCCGCGATCGTCACACATGCCAGCTTGTGGGCCCTGGATCAATTCGGTTCCACCACTGACCTTGCCTACTACTGGTGTCGCGAAATGACACCGGAGATGACGGCAAGCCACTCCCCACACCGGTTCGTCGACCGAATCACCACTCCGATGCTGGTCATTCACGGCGACAAGGACTATCGCGTACCGATCGGTGAAGCCCTTCGACTGTGGTACGACCTGTTGGCTGGATCAGGCTTACCCGCCGGCGCCGACGGCACCAGCCCCCACCGGTTTTTGTACTTCCCATCCGAACACCACTGGGTGCTGGCGCCACAGCACACGAAAATCTGGTACCAGGTCGTTATTGCGTTCCTCGCCGAACACGTGCTCGGAAAATCCGGCGAATTGCCCGAACTGCTCGGAGTAGCGTCAGCCCCGTGACTGATACGCAACGCGAATTCGACATCGTCTTGTACGGGGCGACTGGCTTCGTCGGAAGGCTGACTGCGGAATATCTGGCCCGCGCCGGCGCGAAGGCCCGCATCGCATTGGCGGGCCGCTCGATCGACCGCTTGCGCACGGTGCGCGAAAACCTCGGCGAATCCGCGCAGTCCTGGCCACTGATCCACGCCAATGCCTCTACGCCCTCGACGCTGGACGCAATGGCGAAACGCACCCAGGTGGTCGTCACCACCGTCGGCCCCTACACCCGCTACGGGTTGCCGCTGGTTGCCGCATGTGCTGCGGCGGGGACCGATTACGCCGACCTCACCGGGGAGGCGATGTTTGTGCGCAACAGCATTGACCAGTGCCACAAGCAGGCCATCGACACCGGTGCACGCGTTGTGCATGCGTGCGGATTCGATTCCATCCCTTCAGATTTGAGTGTCTATTCACTCTACCTGGCGGCCAGCCGAGACGGTGCCGGCGAACTCGCAGACACCGACTTTGTGTTGCGCGGGTTCTCCGGGGGGCTATCCGGTGGAACTATCGCGTCGATGATCGAAGTGCTGCACACCGCATCCACCGACTCGGAGGCACGGCGCCTGCTCAGCGACCCGTACACGCTGAGCACCGACCGTGCCGCTGAACCGGAGCTGGGTCGGCAGCCGGATCTACCGTTGCGTCGTGGTCGCGACATTGCTCCGGAACTGGCCGGAATTTGGACGGCCGGGTTCATGATGGCTCCCTACAACACCCGAATCGTGCGGCGCAGCAACGCGTTACTGGATTGGGCCTACGGCAGGCGGTTCCGTTACAGCGAGCACATGAGCCTGGGATCGTCGTTCGTCGCTCCGGTGGCCTCAGTCATGGTCAGTGGGGCGGGTAACGCGATGTTCGGGTTGGGCGCCCGGTATTTCCGGCTGCTGCCGCGCCGGCTGGTGCAGTGGCTGGCGCCCAAGCCCGGTACCGGCCCCAGCGAAGCTGCTCGTGAGCGCGGCTACTATCAGGCCGAGACCTACACCACCACGACCACCGGTGCCCGTTATGTGGCGAGCATCGCGCAGCAGGGCGATCCGGGTTACAAAGCGACCTCCGTGCTGCTGGGGGAGAGCGGCCTGGCACTGGCCTTGGACCGTGACAAGCTCTCCGACCTGCGTGGTGTGCTCACCCCGGCGACCGCAATGGGCGACGCGCTGCTGGCCCGGTTCCCGGCCGCCGGCGTGTCGTTGCAGACCAAACGGCTGTAATCGCGCCGTGGAACCCCGGAACGGCTGTCAGCCGGGCTGGCTTGGTCTAGTGTCGTAACCGTTTTCGACAAAACCACAGCGACGAAAGTGACACAAAGATGGCCGGTCTTGATGATCTCTTCGCTCAGATCCCCACGCGTGAAATCGCAAACAAGTTAGGCGCTGACGAAGCGGACGTGAATAGCGCCATCCAAACACTGGTGCCAGTGCTTGTTGGCGGGCTACACCAGAACGCGCAAAACCCCGAGCAAGCCTCAGAGATCGAGGCCGCGGTCAGCCAACATGCGGCTCGGGGGCTGCTGGACACGGGTGTCAGCGTGGGCCAAGTCGACGAATCCGACGGTCAGAAGGCGATCGCGAAGATCTTCGGCGGCAACGACACCAGCCAGGTCGCCGCTGCGCTTTCGGGTGCCGGCGCTGGCAATAACGAGTTGTTCCAGAAGCTCTTGCCGATCTTGGCGCCGATCGTGCTGGCCTACGTCGGCAAGCAACTAGGCGAAAAGAAAGGTTCAGAGCCCGCGCATCAGCAGTCGTCTGGAGGTGTCCTGGGCGACGTACTCGGCAGCAT
Source organism: Mycobacterium xenopi (assembly GCF_009936235.1). Taxonomy (NCBI): domain Bacteria; kingdom Bacillati; phylum Actinomycetota; class Actinomycetes; order Mycobacteriales; family Mycobacteriaceae; genus Mycobacterium; species Mycobacterium xenopi. The sequence goes on from NZ_AP022314.1 coordinate 1,868,684, forward strand.
CCTCGGCGGAGCATCCGGCGGCGGTGGCAACAAGTCGTTGGGCGCCATGTTGGGCAATGCGTTGGGGAGCAAAGCGGGCGACATTCTTGGCGGACTCCTAGGTGGCAAGAATAAGAAATGACGAACTGGCCCTGCGGGATTGATTCTTAATCGGCAATTCCCCAGCCGTTTTGGTTCCAGTGCGCTGAACCGGCTCCAGAAAAGTCCGACAGCAGTAAGCTCCCCCTCGTCGTGCGTCGAGCACGGCGGCAGGGCAGATTAATTGCTCGATGGTGCCGACGAGAAAGGACTGACATGGGTGACACACTGACTGCAGGACAGAAGCTGGTAAGGGGAGAGTCGCTCACCTCAAACAACGGCGCCTACACCTTGACGTTGCAAGACGACGGCAACTTGGTACTGGCGGTGCGCGGCAAGGCTATTTGGGCCACCGGTACCAACGGCCAAGATGTGGTGCGCGCGGAAGTACAGCCAGACGGCAACTTCGTCCTCTACACCGCGGACAAACCAGTGTGGGCCACTAACACTAAGGGCAAGAAGAATCCCAGACTCGTCCTGCAGGACGACCGCAACCTGGTGCTCTACGCCGACGGCGGGGCAGCATGGTCGACCAAGACCGAAACCGATGCGCCGCCACCACCGGCCCCCGAAGAGCCGACCGCCGCGGCCGCACCCGCTGCTGAAGAACCCGCCCCCGAACCGGAAGCAGCCCCCGCAGAGCCGCCACCGGCGCCGGAACCCGCCGCACGGACGTACACCGTCGAATCCGGCGACACGTTGTGGGCCATCGCCGAGCGCTTCTACGGCGACGGCAGCAAATATCAGGTCATCGCCGACGCCAGCGGCATCTCGAACCCTGACCTGATTCACCCCGGGCAGGTGCTGACGATCCCCTGATCACTGCACGTTTTGGCGATGTGGCGGCGCAGATCGACAAGACTGGGCCGCCACAGCGGAACTGCTTGGCCGTTCGGGTAGGGCCGCTTCCTAGAATTGTGCGGTGACCCCCAACCCGAAGCCCGCCGTCAGCCCTGCGGCTGAAGCTTTGCCCAAAACGTGGGATCCGGGCGCGGTCGAAAGCGCGATCTATCAGGGCTGGGTGGATGCTGGATATTTCACCGCCGACCCGGCCAGCGCCAAGCCGGGGTATTCGATCGTGTTGCCGCCGCCCAATGTGACCGGCAGCCTGCACATGGGTCACGCGCTCGAGCACACGTTGATGGATGCCCTGACTCGGCGCAAGCGCATGCAGGGGTATGAGGTGCTGTGGTTGCCCGGCACCGACCACGCCGGTATTGCTACCCAGAGCGTGGTGGAGAACCAGCTTGCGCTGGAGGGCAAAACCAAAGAAGAGCTGGGCCGCGAGCGGTTCATTGAGACGGTGTGGCAGTGGAAGCGGGAATCCGGCGGCGCGATCGGGGCTCAGATGCGCCGCCTCGGCGACGGGGTGGACTGGAGCCGCGACCGGTTTACCCTCGACGAGGGCTTGTCCCGGGCAGTGCGCACGATGTTCAAACGCCTCTATGACGCCGGCCTGATCTACCAGGCCGAACGGCTGGTGAACTGGTCACCGGTGCTGGAAACCGCCATTTCCGACCTCGAGGTCAACTACGAAGACGTCGAAGGCGAACTGGTGTCGTTCCGGTATGGCTCGCTTGACGACTCGGAGCCGCACATCGTTGTCGCCACTACCCGCGTCGAGACAATGCTCGGCGACACCGCGATTGCGGTGCATCCTGACGACGAACGCTACCGCCATTTGGTTGGCACCAGCCTGCCGCACCCTTTCGTCAGCCGGATGCTCGTCGTCGTCGCCGACCAGCATGTCGACCCCGAATTCGGAACGGGCGCCGTCAAAGTCACCCCCGCGCACGACCCCAACGACTTCGAGATCGGCCTGCGGCATCAATTGCCGATGCCCAATATCATGGATACCAAGGGCCGAATTGCCGGTACCGGAACACAATTCGACGGCATGGACCGTTTCCAGGCCCGCGTAGCTGTGCGGGAGGCACTCGCGGCGCAGGGGCGCATCGTCGAAGAGAAGCGCCCATACCTGCATAGCGTCGGGCATTCTGAGCGTACCGGCGAGCCGATTGAGCCGCGGCTTTCGCTGCAGTGGTGGGTGCGGGTGGAATCTCTGGCTAAGGCCGCTGGTGACGCTGTCCGCAACGGACACACGGTGATTCACCCTGCCAGCATGGAGCCCCGGTGGTTCGGCTGGGTTGACGACATGCATGACTGGTGCATTTCACGTCAGCTCTGGTGGGGCCACCGTATTCCGATCTGGTATGGGCCCAACGGGGAGAAGGTGTGTGTCGGGCCCGACGAGACTCCGCCCGAGGACTGGAAACAAGATCCCGACGTGCTGGATACCTGGTTCTCGTCGGCGTTGTGGCCGTTTTCGACGATGGGTTGGCCAGAGCGCACGCCTGAATTGGAAAAGTTCTATCCCACAAGCGTGTTGGTCACCGGCTACGACATCTTGTTCTTCTGGGTGGCTCGCATGATGATGTTCGGCACCTTCGTCGGTGGCGACGACGCCATCACGCTCGATGGTCGTCGTGGACCTCAGGTGCCGTTCACCAACGTGTTCTTGCACGGGCTGATCCGCGATGAGTTCGGCCGCAAGATGAGCAAGTCCAAGGGCAACATCATCGATCCGCTGGACTGGTTGGACCAATTCGGTGCCGACGCGTTGCGGTTCGCGCTGGCCCGGGGCGCCAGCCCGGGCGGTGACTTGACCATCAGCACGGACCATGTGCGGGCGTCGCGCAACTTCGGCACCAAGCTGTTCAACGCCACCCGGTTCGCTTTGCTCAACGGTGCCCGGCTAGCGCCGTTGCCCGACCTTGCCGACATGACCGACGCCGACCGTTGGATTCTGGGACGGTTGGAAGAGGTTCGCGCCGAGGTGGATTCGGCCTTCGACGGCTACGAGTTCAGCCGCGCCTGCGAGGCGTTGTACCACTTCACCTGGGACGAGTTCTGCGACTGGTACGTCGAGCTTGCCAAGACACAACTCGCCGACGGCGTCACACATACCACCGCTGTGCTGGCCGCCGTACTCGACACCCTGCTGCGGCTGCTGCACCCGGTGATCCCGTTCATCACCGAGGCGCTGTGGCGGACCCTGACCGGTCAGGAGTCGCTGGTGATCGCCGACTGGCCGAAGCCGTCTGGGTTTGACTTGGATCATGTTGCCGCGCAACGGATCATCGATATGCAAAAGCTGGTAACCGAGGTTCGCCGGTTCCGCAGCGATCAGGGGCTGGGCGATCGGCAGAAAGTGCCGGCCCGCCTCTCGGGTATCGACGAGGCCGATCTGTCCGGCCAAGTGCCTGCGGTGATGTCGCTGGCGTGGTTGACGGCGCCTGGACCCCAGTTCAATGCGTCGGTGTCGCTGGAGGTGCGGTTGAGCGGCGGCACTGTCGTCGTCGAACTCGACACGTCCGGTGTCGTCGACGTTGCTGCTGAACGCCGCCGCCTGGAAAAGGATTTGGCCGCAGCACAAAAAGAACTCGAGTCGACGACCGCCAAACTGGCAAACCACGACTTCCTGGCCAAGGCACCTCCGGCCGTCGTCGAAAAGATCCGGGCCCGCCAGCAACTGGCCCGCGACGAAGCCGACCGGATCGCGGCCAGGCTGGCCGCACTGCAATGACGTCCGAGCCGCTCGGTCGGCGCTCGCCGGATCCCGCACCCGACGAGATCGCGGCGCTGTTACAGGTCGAGCACCTGCTCGATCAGCGCTGGCCGGAAACTCGCATCGAGCCGAGCCTGACTCGCATCAGCGCGCTGATGGATCTGCTCGGCTCACCCCAACGCGGCTACCCGTCGATCCACATCGCCGGCACCAACGGCAAAACCTCGGTGGCGCGGATGGTCGACGCACTGCTGCGAGCGCTCCACCGGCGGACCGGCCGCACCACCAGCCCGCACCTTCAGTCCGCGGTGGAGCGCATCGCAATCGACGGCAAACCGATCAGCCCCGCTGACTACGTCGCCACCTACCGCGACATCGAGCCCTACGTGCAGATGATCGACCAGCAGTCGCAGTCCAGCGGCGGTCCGGCGATGAGCAAGTTCGAAGTGCTCACCGCGATGGCGTTCGCCGCGTTCGCTGATGCGCCGGTCGACGTCGCGGTGGTGGAGGTCGGTCTGGGTGGGCGGTGGGATGCCACCAACGTGGTCAACGCGCCGGTGGCCGTCATCACTCCGATCAGCATCGACCATGTCGACTATCTCGGCGACGACATCGGCGGCATCGCCGCGGAGAAAGCAGGGATTATCCGCAAAGCCGAAGGCCCAGTGGACACCGTCGCCGTCATTGCCCGCCAGGTGCCCGAAGTTATGGATGTGCTGTTGGCGCAAGCGGCGCGGGCCGACGCGCAGGTAGCGCGCGAGGACTCCGAGTTCGCGGTGCGCGACCGCCGCGTGGCTGTCGGCGGCCAGCTGCTGGATCTGCAGGGCCTAGGCGGGGCGTACTCCGATATCTATCTGCCGCTGCACGGCGAACACCAGGCGCACAACGCGGCTGTCGCGCTGGCGGCGGTCGAGGCGTTCTTCGGCGCGGGCGCACAGCGCCAGCTCGACGTCGACGCGGTTCGCGCCGGATTCGCGGCCGTGACCAGCCCTGGTCGGCTGGAGCGCATGCGCAGCACGCCGACGGTGTTCATCGACGCCGCGCATAACCCGGCGGGAGCGGCGGCGCTTGCGAAGGCCTTGGCCGATGAGTTCGACTTCCGATTTCTAGTCGGTGTGGTCAGTGTGCTGGCCGACAAGGACGTCGGCGGCATCCTCGCTGCGCTCGAGCCCGTCTTGGACCGGGTCGTCGTTACCCACAACCGGTCGCCGCGGGCGCTGGACGTCGAGTCGCTGGCCTTGGCGGCCGAGCAGCGGTTCGGCCCGGACCGGGTCGTCACCGCGGACAGCCTGCGCGACGCCGTCGACACCGCGACGGCGCTGGTCGACGACGCCGCGGGTGGGGACGCGTCCGGCACCGGCATAGTCATCACCGGCTCGGTGGTCACCGCCGGCGCCGCGCGCACGTTGTTTGGTCGCGACCCGGAATGACCGCGCAGCCCGATGGCGAGGCGCCACCACCGCCACCCGACCCCTGGAAGGCCTTTCGTGGGGTGATGGCCGGCACGCTGATCTTGGAAGCCGTGGTGGTATTGCTGGCGGTGCCGGTGGTCGGCGCGGTCGGCGGGGGACTGACCGCAGTGTCGCTTGGGTATTTGCTCGGTTTGGCGGCGGCCTTAGTCCTGCTGGTCGGGCTGCAGGGCCGGTCCTGGGCGATATGGGTCGACCTGGCCGCGCAGCTCGTGCCGATTGCCGGATTTGCGCTGTATCCGGGCGTGGGTTTCGTCGGCGTGCTGTTTGCCCTGGTGTGGATGCTGATCGCCTATTTACGCGCGGAGGTGCGGTGGCGCCAGCGGCGGGGCCTGTTGCCGGGTCAGCAGCGCCCGCCGGACTGAGCTGGCGGAGCGGCCGACGGTACGCTGTGCGCCGTGACACGCGCCGACGACGATGCAGAGCGAAGCGATGAGGAGGAGCGGCGCCATGGTCCTGCCGCCGACGACGATGCAGAGCGAAGCGATGAGGAGGAGCGGCGCCATGGTCCTGCCGCCGACGACGATGCAGAGCGAAGCGATGAGGAGGAGCGGCGCCATGGTCCTGCCGCCGACGACGATGCAGAGCGAAGCGATGAGGAGGAGCGGCGCACCCTGCTGTTGGTCAAGCCGGACGCCGTCGCTCGTGGGCTGATCGGTGAGATCATCAGCCGCATCGAACGCAAAGGCCTCACCTTCGCAGCACTTGAGCTGAGAAAGGTGAGCGACGAACTGGCCCGCCAGCACTACGCCGAGCACGAGGGCAAAGCGTTCTTCACCCCGTTGCTTGAGTTCATCACCTCTGGAGCGGTGGTGGCAGCAATCGTGGAGGGCCCGCGAGCGGTGGCGGCCGTGCGCCAGATTGCCGGGGCCACCGACCCGGTGGAGAAGGCGGCCCCGGGCACGATCCGAGGCGACTTCGCGCTAGAAACGCAATTCAACCTGGTCCACGGTTCGGATTCGGCGGAATCTGCCCGGCGGGAGATCGCGCTGTGGTTTCCCGACTACCGTTAGCGAGCGCAGTGGTCGGTCTGAGGCCGGTCGTGTGGGATACTGGGTATCGGGTGAACGTCGCCAGACCGGTGTCCGAAGCCCGAATGAAGACCTAGACAAGCGCGACCACCGCCGTCGGCGGTGCGGCGCCGACTGTCGAGCCATCATTCAGCCGGGCGCCGAGCGGGTTCTACTCGAGCCGCTCGGCGCGAGACGATTACAAGCCCGGGAGAAGCTACCCGGGCACATAGTGAAGCCCTCGCGTGGCCGCGTCGTCATGACGCGCCCGGGGGCTTGAGGAGACTACGTGGTAGACCGTGCGCAACCTTCAGACCTATCAGGAAATCCGACACAGCACGAGGATCTGCCGGACCGGCTAAGGGTCCATTCGCTGGCACGTGCGCTGGGAACCACCAGCAGACGGATCCTCGACGCGCTGACCGAACTTGACGGGCGGGTGCGCAGCGCGCATTCAACGGTGGACCGGGTCGATGCCGTCCGGGTGCGCGACTTGCTGGCCTCCGCGTCGGGCGATCCCGCGGACTGTGAGCCGACACAGGCCGACGAGCCCGAGTCCCGGTTGATGCCTGAGACCGCGGTCGAACGTCGGGAGTACATGCCGCTATTTGTGGCGCCGCAACCGATCGAGGCGGACTCGGACTTCTCCGACAGCGCCGACGACTCCGATGACTTCGACGACGCTGAGCTCGACGAAGAACAGGCCGAGCGTCCCGCTGGCCGTCGGCGCCGCCGCGGCCGACGGGGACGTGGCCGCGGGCGCGGCGAGCCGGGTGGAGCCGACAGCCGCGGCCAAACCGACGGCGATGAAGACGCCGCCGACGCCGAGACGACCGACTCCGAGGACACCGACAACGACACCGACGAAACCGCCTCATCGGAGATCGGCACCCGCCGCCGCCGCCGGCGTCGCCGACGCAGGTCCGGTTCGGGAGACGACGGCGACAACGGGCCCGCGCCTGACGACCCACCCAACACCGTGGTCCACGAGCGGGAGCCGCGCACACTCGACAAGGCCGAAACCGGCGACGACGCTCCAGCGGCCATCGAAATCCAGGGCATCGACGGCTCGACCCGGCTCGAGGCCAAGCGGCAGCGCCGCCGTGACGGTCGCGACGCCGGCCGGCGTCGCCCGCCGGTGCTGAGCGAAGCCGAGTTCTTGGCCCGCCGCGAAGCGGTTGAGCGGGTGATGGTGGTGCGCGACAAGATCCGCACCGAGCCCCCAAACCCGGGCAGCCGCTACACCCAAATCGCGGTGCTTGAGGACGGCATCGTCGTCGAGCACTTCGTCACCTCGGCCGCGTCGGCTTCGCTGGTCGGCAACATCTACTTGGGCATCGTGCAAAATGTGCTGCCCTCGATGGAGGCGGCGTTCGTCGACATTGGCCGCGGCCGCAACGGTGTGCTCTACGCCGGGGAAGTGAACTGGGAGGCTGCCGGTTTGGGCGGGACCAACCGCAAGATCGAGCAGGCCCTCAAACCCGGCGACTATGTCGTCGTGCAGGTCAGCAAGGACCCGGTCGGCCACAAGGGCGCCCGGCTGACTACCCAGGTGTCGTTGGCCGGGCGCTACCTGGTTTATGTGCCGGGGGCGTCGTCGACCGGGATCAGCCGCAAGTTGCCCGACACCGAACGCCAACGGCTCAAGGAAATCCTGCGCCAGGTGGTGCCGCCCGATGCGGGGGTGATCATCCGCACCGCGTCGGAGGGCGTCAAGGAAGAGGACATCCGCGCCGACGTCAACCGGCTGCAGGAGCGGTGGGCACAGATCGAGGCGAAGGCCGCAGAGATCAAGGAAAAAGCCGCCGGTGCCGCGGTGGCCCTCTACGAAGAACCCGACGTGCTGGTCAAGGTCATCCGCGACCTGTTCAACGAGGACTTCGCGGAGCTGATCGTCTCCGGCGACGAAGCCTGGAACACGATCACTGAATACGTGAATTCGGTTGCACCCGAACTACTTCCGAAGCTGACGAAGTACGAGCCCCCAGGTAATGACGGGCCGGACGTGTTCGCGGTGCACCGCATCGACGAGCAACTGGCCAAGGCGATGGACCGCAAGGTGTGGCTGCCGTCTGGTGGCACGCTGGTGATCGACCGAACCGAGGCGATGACGGTCATCGACGTCAACACCGGCAAGTTCACCGGATCGGGCGGCAACCTCGAGCAGACCGTCACCAAGAACAACCTCGAAGCGGCCGAGGAGATCGTGCGTCAGCTAAGGCTGCGCGACATCGGCGGCATCGTGGTGATCGACTTCATTGACATGGTGTTGGAGTCCAACCGCGACCTGGTGTTGCGGCGGCTGACCGAAGCCTTGGCCCGCGACCGCACTCGCCACCAAGTCTCAGAAGTGACTTCGCTGGGACTGGTGCAGCTGACCCGCAAGCGGCTGGGTACCGGTCTGATCGAGGCGTTCTCCACGCCATGCCCCAATTGCGGTGGCCGGGGCCTGGTGCTGCACACAGACCCCGTCGACTCGACACAGGCCGCCGGGCGCAAATCCGAGGCGGGCGGTCGCCGCGGCAGGCGGTCCCGCAAGAGTCGCGCCGACGAATCGCTGGTCACCAAGCTGCCTGACCACGCACCGGGCGAGCATCCGATGTTCAAGGCGATGGCCGCCGCCAACGGCCGCCAGGATGGCGAACCCAGCGAGTCCCGCGAGGAGCTTGGACCTGCCGGGGTGGACGGTGGTCCCGGAGACGAATCGCGGCAGGACGCCGACGAACAGGTTGCCGGTGAGGTAGCTGAGGACGACCTGCTCGACACCGACGACGAGGACTTCGAAGACACCGACGAAGAGGACGAGGTCGACCTTGACGAAGAGGAAGACCTCGGCGAAGAGGACGACCTCGACCTCGACGACGACGACCTCGATGTCGTCGACCGGTCCGAGGAGGACGACGACTCGGAGGAAGCCCGCGGCGGGGATGTCGGTGACTCCGGTGGTGATGACTCTGGCGGTGATACCCAGCGGGCCCCGGATCGTCGCGCCGGTGACCCCGCGGTCCCGCCCATCAGCTTCACAGCGTCAGCGGGCCCGCGCCGGCGTCGCGCTGCGGTCCGGCCGGCCGGCCCACCGATCCACGGGGGCTAACTGGGCAGTTTGATCCTGTAGTCGCTGGTCACGTACACTAGATCGGTTGCCGCCAGGGCCTGCCTGGCGCTCCCCAGACCCGCTTCGCGCAGCCCTTGCTAGCGCGCGCCCCGAAGAAGAGGTAGAGACCAACGATGGCGACCTACGCAATCGTCAAGACCGGCGGCAAGCAATACAAGGTCGCCGAGGGAGACGTGCTCAAGGTTGAAAAACTCGACTTTGAGCCGGGCGCCAAGGTGACGCTGCCCGTCGCGCTGGTGGTCGACGGCGCGAAAGTGACCACCGATGCCGCCGCGCTGGCCAAGAGGGCGGTAACGGGCGAGGTGCTCGAGCACACCAAGGGCCCGAAGATCCGTATCCACAAGTTCAAGAACAAGACCGGCTACCACAAGCGCCAGGGCCACCGGCAACAGCTGACGGTGCTGCGGGTCACCGGAATCAAGTAACGGAGGCGACAGACATGGCACACAAGAAGGGTGCGTCCAGCTCGCGCAACGGCCGTGATTCTGCTGCCCAGCGGCTAGGTGTCAAGCGGTTCGGCGGCCAAGTAGTCAAGGCCGGTGAAATCCTGGTGCGCCAGCGTGGCACCAAATTCCACCCCGGGAATAACGTCGGCCGCGGCGGCGACGACACGCTGTTCGCCAAGGCGGCGGGGGCGGTGCAGTTCGGTGTCAAGCGGGGGCGCAAAACCGTCAGCGTGGTGCCCGTCGGCCCGACGGCCGGCTGAGCCGCGCGAATGTAACGCGGCGGGCCGCTTGCGCCCTGGCGTTGCGTTCGAAGGAGTGATCCCTGATGCCCCGGTTTGTCGACCGCGTCGCCATCCACGTGCGGGCGGGCTCCGGCGGTAATGGCTGCGCCTCGGTTCGGCGGGAGAAATTCAAGCCGCTCGGCGGGCCCGACGGCGGCAACGGCGGTCGTGGGGGCAGCGTGATCCTGGTGGTCGATCCGCAAGTACATACCCTGCTGGACTTTCACTTTCGCCCGCATTTGGTCGCGCCGTCAGGTAAGCAGGGCATGGGCGGCAATCGTGACGGGGCCGCCGGCACCGACTTGGAGGTCAGGGTTCCCGACGGCACCGTGGTACTCGACGAAAGTGGAAGGCTGCTGGCCGACTTGGTGGGTGCTGGCACGCGATTCGTCGCCGCGGCGGGCGGTCGCGGCGGATTGGGCAATGCCGCGCTCGCGTCGCGCGCGCGCAAGGCGCCGGGGTTCGCGCTGCTGGGCGAAAAAGGCGAGGCCCGCGATCTCATCCTCGAACTCAAGACGGTCGCCGACGTCGGGTTGATCGGGTTTCCTTCGGCGGGGAAATCCTCTCTGGTGTCGGCGATTTCGGCAGCGAAACCGAAGATCGCGGACTACCCGTTCACCACGCTGGTGCCCAATCTGGGCGTGGTCTCGGCGGGCGAGAACACCTTTACCGTCGCCGACGTGCCCGGCCTGATCCCGGGCGCATCACAGGGCCGCGGCCTCGGCCTGGATTTCCTGCGGCATGTCGAGCGGTGCGCGGTGCTGGTCCACGTCGTCGACTGCGCCACCGCCGAGCCGGGCCGGGACCCGGTCTCCGATATCGACGCGCTGGAAACCGAGCTGGCCGCGTATACCCCCACGCTGCGCGGCGATGGCGCGCTGGCCGACCTTGCCGAGCGGCCCCGAGCGGTGGTGCTCAACAAGATCGACGTGCCAGAAGGCCGCGAGTTGGCCGCCTTCGTCCGTGACGACATCGCCGAGCGTGGCTGGCCGGTGTTCGCCGTGTCCACTGTTACCCGAGAAGGCTTGCAGCCGTTGATATTTGCACTTGCCGACATGGTCTCGGCCTATCATGCCGCGCATCCCGAGCCGGCACCGCGACGGCCGGTGATCCGCCCGGTGCCGGTTGACGACAGCGGCTTCACCGTGGAACCAGACGGCCATGGGGGATTCGTGGTACACGGCGCACGGCCCGAACGCTGGATCGCCCAGACCGACTTCGACAACGACGAAGCGGTGGGCTATCTGGGCGACCGGTTGGCGCGCCTGGGTGTCGAAGAGGAACTGATGCGGATGGGTGCCGAACCGGGCTGCGCGGTCACCATCGGGGACGTGACCTTCGACTGGGAGCCGCAGACACCCGCCGGTGTCCCCGTGCCGATGTCCGGTCGGGGCACCGACGCACGCGTGGAACACACCGAGCGGGTCAGCGCCGCTGAACGCAAGGAGGCCCGCCGCCGGCGCCGCGAACACCGCGGGGAGCCATGACCAGCCCGCACCGGAAAGCCATCCGCACCGCGCGGCGCGTCGTCGTCAAGGTCGGCACCACCGCGCTGACCACACCGTCCGGCATGTTCGACGCCGGCAGGCTGGCGGGGCTCGCCGATGCCATCGAGGCGCGGATGAAAGCGGGCTCCGACGTCGTCGTCGTGTCGTCAGGGGCTATCGCTGCCGGCATCGAACCGCTCGGATTATCAAGGCGGCCAGCGGATCTGGCGACCAAGCAAGCCGCGGCAAGTGTTGGGCAGGTCGCGTTGGTGAATTCGTGGAGCGCGGCGTTCGCCCGCTACGGGCGCACCGTCGCGCAGGTACTGCTGACCGCACACGACATTTCGATGCGCGTGTCACACACCAACGCCCAGCGCACCCTGGACCGGCTGCGCGCTCTGCACGCGGTGCCGATCGTCAACGAAAACGACACCGTGGCCACCAACGAGATTCGGTTCGGCGACAACGACCGGCTTTCGGCGCTGGTGGCGCACCTGGTCGGTGCCGACGCGCTGGTGCTGCTCTCCGACATCGACGGCCTCTACGACACCGACCCGCGCAAATCGCCGCAGGCACGCTTTATCGCCGAGGTGTCTGCTCGGAGCGATCTCGACGGTGTGGTCGCCGGCCGGGGCGGCCATCTGGGCACGGGCGGCATGGCGTCCAAGGTGTCCTCCGCGCTGCTGGCCGCCGACGCCGGGGTGCCGGTGTTGCTGGCTGCGGCCGCCGACGCCGCCCCCGCCCTGACCGACGCATCGGTGGGCACCGTGTTCGCGGCCCGGCCCGAGCGGATGTCGGCCCGCCGGTTCTGGGTGCGCTACGCGGCAGAGTCGGCCGGCTCGCTCACCCTCGACGAGGGCGCGGTGCGGGCGGTGCTGCGGCAACGCCGCTCGCTGCTGCCCGCGGGAATCACCGCGCTGTCGGGCCGGTTCTGCGGGGGCGACGTCGTTGAACTGCGCGGTCCCGACGCCGCGGTGGTGGCCCGCGGCGTGGTCGCCTACGACGCGACGGAACTGGCCACGATGATGGGTCGCTCGACATCGGAACTGCCCGCGGAACTGCGGCGGCCCGCCGTGCACGCCGATGACCTCGTCGCCGTATAGCACGGTGAGCCGCCAGACTCGGCCAGTTGGTGCACTTGTGCGTGCAACGCCGATCACCACTCGCCGGCTGCCGTGACAGGCGCACAGCCGAGTTCGTCGGCCAGCAGCGTCAATACCTCCGAGCAGCCGCCGTCCACCTTGACCGCGGCCAGGTCGTCGCCGCGGGTGCGACCGCGGTTGACGATGGCGACCGGTATGCGCGTCGCGGCCGCGTGGCGCACAAACCGGTAGCCGGAGAACACCGTCAGCGACGATCCCGCCACCAGCAGCGCATCAGCACTATTGACCAATGAGTACGCCTGGGCGACACGGTCTTTGGGAACATTCTCGCCGAAATAGACAATGTCGGGTTTGAGCATGCCGCCACAGCACGGGCAGTCCAGGTAGCGGAACGAGGCGGTGTCGCTGACGGCGGCATCGGCGTCCGGAGCGACAGCCAGCCCGCCCACGGCTTCGGATCGTTCCATGAATCCGGGGTTTAACGCCTCCAGTTGTTCGGCCAGCGCCGCGCGGCTGGTCATATAGTCACAGTTCAGACAGGCCACCTGCGCGTAGCTGCCGTGCAGATTGACCACCGTGCGGCTGCCGGCCTTGGTGTGCAGCAGGTCGACGTTCTGGGTGATGATCCCGCTCACCACACCGCAGCGCTCGAGGTGCGCCAACGCCCGATGCCCCGCATTGGGCACCGTGGTGTCCATGTGCCGCCAGCCGACGTGGTTGCGCGCCCAGTACCGCTGCCGGAACACCGGATCGGAGGTGAACTGGCGGATCGTCATCGGGTTGCTGGGCGGTGAATCGGGTCCCCGATAGTCGGGAATACCGGAGTCGGTGGAGATTCCTGCGCCCGTCAGCACCACCACACGACGCCCGGCCAGCAGGGCGACCAGCTGCGGCACGGCAACGTCGGCGATCTGCACGCGATCGAGGGTAGACGCCACTGCGCGAGCGGGCCCGCCTGTACGCCGACACGCCGGGACAAGCGGTATTTTCGCCCGCTCGCCCCAGAAGGGCGCGGCACTGCGATTCAGTCCAGGCAGTGCGCCGCTTTCGTCAGCTCGGCGTCCATGTTGCGTTGCATCATCGTCAGCGCCGCCGCACCCAGCTCGGCATCGATGTGTGCGACGGCATCCGTGGGGACCACGACCGGAAAGTGGCGCACATAGGCGTCAAGCGCGCTGTAGAGAATGCACTGCTCGGTGACTTGTCCGGTGAGGATCAACCGTTTGGTGCCGAGACGCCCGAGCAGATATCCCATTGGCGTGGAATAGAACACGCTGTGGCGGACTTTGGTGACCCTGAGGCTGTCCGCAGCCGGCACGATCGGCTCCACCAGGTCTGGCCGGGCACCCTCGAGTGCCGAACGGACGATGTCGGAGAACTCGGCGGTAAAATCGCCGTGGTTGTCGTTGACGTATATCAGGTCGACGTCGTCGCGAGTATGCGCGCGACGCACCACATCGGTTAGCGGCTCGATGATTTCTGCGACATGGGAGATCAATAGTTCGGCGTCGGGATGCCGATAGGTATTCAGCATGTCGACAACCAGCACAGCGGTATCACTCATGGACTGTGCATACCCGGTTGCCACGCAATGGCAGCGGCCAGGCGAGAATGTACTGGAGATGGACTTCTACTGCGCTTATAGCCACGGATTCGTGCGCGTCGCCGCATGCACGCACCGGACGACGATCGGTGACCCTGCGAGCAACGCCCAGTCGGTGCTGCGGTTGGCCCGCGAATGCCACGACGACGCCGTCGCGCTGGCGGTGTTTCCCGAGCTGACGCTGTCCGGCTACTCCATCGAGGACATCTTGCTGCAGGACACCCTGCTCGACGCGGTCGAAGACGCTTTGCTCGACGTCGTCGCGGCCTCCGCCAACCTGCTGCCGGTGCTGGTAGTCGGCGCGCCGCTGCGCTACCGGCACCGCATCTACAACACCGCGGTCGTCATTCACCGCGGCGTCGTGCTCGGCGTCGCGCCCAAGTCGTATTTGCCCACGTACCGAGAGTTCTACGAGCAGCGCCAACTCGCGGCCGGAGACGACGAACACGGCACGATCCGTATCGGCGGAGCCCAGGTGCCGTTCGGCCCGGATCTGCTGTTCGCCGCCGCGGATCTGCCGGGTTTCGTCCTGCACGTCGAAATCTGCGAGGACATGTTCGTGCCGCTTCCGCCGAGCGCGGAGGCGGCACTAGCCGGTGCGACGGTGCTGGCCAACCTGTCCGGCAGCCCAATCACGATCGGGCGCGCCGAAGACCGCTGCCTGCTGGCGCGTTCAGCGTCAGCGCGGTGTCTGGCCGCCTACGTCTACGCTGCCGCAGGCGAGGGTGAGTCGACGACCGATCTGGCGTGGGACGGTCAGACCATGATCTGGGAGAACGGGATACTGCTCGCCCAATCGGAACGTTTTCCCAAAGGGGAACGCCGTTCGGTCGCCGACGTTGACACCGAATTGCTACGGTCGGAGCGGTTGCGAATGGGCACCTTCGACGACAACCGGCGTCATCACCGGGTGGTGGCAGAGTCGTTCCGGCGCATCGAGTTTCGGCTCGACCCCCCGACCGACGATATCGGGCTGCGACGCGAGGTGGAGCGGTTTCCGTTCGTGCCGGCCGATCCGTCGCGGTTGGAGCAGGACTGCTACGAGGCCTACAACATTCAGGTCGCCGGGCTCGAGCAGCGGCTGCGAGCGCTGAACTACCCGAAAATCGTGATCGGTATTTCCGGCGGGCTGGACTCCACGCACGCACTGATCGTCGCGGCCCGCGCCATGGACCGGGAAAACCGGCCGCGGAGCGACATTTTGGCGTTCACACTGCCCGGCTTCGCCACCGGGGAGCGCACGAAGGGCAACGCGATTCGGCTGGCACACGCGCTGGGAGTTACCTTCGAGGAAATCGACATCCGCGACACCGCCCAGCTGATGCTCACCACCATCGATCACCCGTTTGCCCGCGGCGAGAAGGTCTACGACGTCACCTTCGAAAATGTCCAGGCCGGCTTGCGCACCGACTACCTGTTCCGGCTGGCCAACCAGCGGGGCGGCATCGTGCTCGGCACCGGTGACCTGTCCGAGCTGGCGCTGGGCTGGTCGACATACGGTGTCGGAGACCATATGTCGCACTACAACATCAATGGTGGCGTACCGAAAACGCTGATCCAGCACCTGATCCGCTGGGTGATCTCCTCCGGCCAGTTCGACGACGAGGTCTGTGCCACACTGCAGTCCGTCCTCGACACCGAGATAACCCCTGAACTGGTGCCCACCGGCGAGGAAGAGGAGATCCAAAGCAGCGAAGCAAAGGTCGGCCCATATGTGCTGCAAGACTTTTCGTTGTTCCATGTCTTGCGTTACGGGTTTCGCCCGTCGAAGATCGCTTTTCTGGCCTACCACGCCTGGAGCGACCCCGACCGCGGCACGTGGCCGCCCGGCTTTCCCGAAGACAAGCGGCCGTCGTACTCGCTGCATGACATCCGGCACTGGCTGAAGGTTTTCGTGGAGAGGTTCTACTCGTTCAGCCAATTCAAGCGTTCGGCCCTGCCGAACGGGCCCAAGGTGTCGCATGGGGGAGCGTTGTCTCCGCGCGGCGACTGGCGCGCGCCATCGGACATGTCGGCTCGGGCCTGGCTCGACGAAATCGAGCGCGAGATACCTGACTCAGCGTCGGCGTAGGCGTGTGCACGGGTGGCAACCGGGGCGCAGGCTGCCGTCGGATGGGGTTTCCGTGGCTGGCTTCAGTGCCTGCGCACTACAAGCGGCCGTCCACCCGCAGTTCGGGGTGCACCCAGTTCGGGGATCGCCGTTCGGCGAAGGCCCGGAATCCTTCGACGGCTTCGGCGCTTTCGATGCTGGCCTCCATCCCGATCCGGTCGTAGAGGCCCAGGTAGTTGTCCAAGCTGGCCTTCACGATGCGGCGAGCTCCGGGCGCTGTCCGGCAACACTGGGCCAGCACCTCGCGCGCGGCATCCATCAACTGGTCGTGCGGCACCACCCGCGCCACCATGCCCCACTCGACCGCCTCGCCGGCCGTCAGCGTCCGGCCGGTGAACATCAGATCGCGGGTGCGGACCGGGCCGATGATGCGGGCCAGCATCTGGCTGTAATAGGTGTCGGCGATGCCGCGGTACAACTCGGGAACACGAAATGTTGCGCGGTCGCTGACCACCGCGACGTCGCTGCACATCGCGATCTGCAGCCCGCCGCCCTGGCACAGGCCGTTGACCGCACAAACCACCGGTTTGGCCGACTTTCGCAACGTGTCGAACGGCGTCACATCCATCGATAGCGCCGAGCCGAACTGCATCCAGTTGTCGTCGCCGCCGCCGCCAAGATCACCGCCCGGGGCGAACACGTCACCGGTTCCGGTGATCAGCAGCCCTGCCAGACCCGGGTCGGAGTTGACCCGGGTGACCGCGTACCGGATGCCGAAGTACATCGCCGGTGTCATGGCGTTGCGCGCGTGCGGCCGGTCCAGCGTCACGACCGCGAACGGACCTTCCCGGGTAAATCGCAGGTACTTGGTTCCTAACCAGTCGCCCTCGGGCGGGCGCGGGCTGCTGTCGTCGGGAGTCGGCATGGGGAGACGTTAACTCAGCCCGGGACGACGGCGTCGTCGATGGCCCGGCTCAGCGGTGCGCAGTCACCGGCCCCGGGAACGAGTGTCGCCAAGGCTCCGGCCGCGCAGGCGCGACGCAGGGCGCGGTCGATGTCACCGCACCAGTCGGCGGCCAGCACCCCGGCGAACACATCACCGGCGCCCGAGGTGTCCACCGGCTCGACTGCCGGTGCGGCCACGCCGAATTCGGTATGCGCGCCCACGTAGGATGCCCCGTGTGCTCCGCGAGTGATCACCAAATGTGGGACCGGCCAATGCCACTGCGCCGCCTCGGATTCGTTGACCACGACGACGTCGGTCAGCCCGGCAAGCTCGGCCAGATCCGTGGCCGGCGGCGAGGCGTTCAGCATGACGACGGCCCCGGCCGCATGAGCCACTCTGGCCGCCGCGACCGCCGTGGTCACCGGAATCTCCAACTGCAGCAACAACACATCGCAGTCGGCGACGACGGCGCGTGCGCCGGAGGAGTCCAGCGTGAGTCGGCCGTTGGCACCCGGTGCAACGACGATCGTGTTCTCACCCGTGGAATCGACCAAGATCACCGCGTGACCACTTGGTCCGGCGATCACGATCAGCCCCGTAGTGCCCACGCCGTTGGAGACGAGGTTTTCGCGCAGCCGGGCGCCCACCGGGTCGTCGCCTACTGCGCCGACGAACTGCACCCGGGCGCCCGCCCGGGCCGCGGCCACCGCCTGGTTGGCGCCCTTGCCGCCGGGTTCGGATCGCATCGACGCGGCCAACACCGTTTCGCCGGGCCGCGGTAGCGCCTCTACGTCGAACACGGTGTCCAGATTGACGCTGCCTACCACGCATACCCGTGTCGTCATGGCGCTAACGGTAAGGCAGTCGGCTGCCCTTTCGTATCGGCAAACGTGACTCCACCAGGTACCGCAATGGTTGCGCGCCCTCTGTTGGTGGCTGGGGAATCAGTAGCATGACTTATTCTCGGGGTTGAGCGCCCACGGGTCGGATTTCCTCGATGAGCAATCGCAGGTCTTCTTGTTGCACAGCAGGATTCAGCAAGCAGATACGCAGTGACGGGTGTCCACGTAGCGTGGTGCCAGTGAGGAAGACGTTTCCGCGCCGCTTCAGCAACGTCGGTAAATCGCGGTTGACTCGGTCGACGTCGTGCTTGGTGGCACCGGTACCGGTGAACCGGAATGCCACTACCGAGGTGGTCGCTCGGATTCAACGCGGCCGCCAACGGTTCGACCGCTATCCAGCCGCGGACGGTTGTGAGTTGAGCCATCCGAAAAATAAAAAATCGCCGGTGACCGTTGCCCATCGGATAATGCAGGACACGGGTCTTGACATCGCGGAGAAGGTCTGGCAGAGGCTGTGATTGCTCCGGCAACGGCTGGTTGACGAGCCACTCACGGTCACGAGGATCGATCGGTCGCCACACCGGACTGGAATCAACCTGCTGCAGATGTGCGACGGCCATTGCCATCGCTTCCGCGGCCACCCGAGGAGTCAACCCGCCCATCTGCCGCACTCCGGCGCACTCCCCGGTATCGGGACCGCCGGTGACTTTCATACTGACTCTGCGAATATCGGCGAGATGGTGGACACCTTCGTGCATCGCTTGGCGAAAAAGCCAACGGGCGGTGCGCTGTTCGCCGGGCGAACGAGTCACGAGCCGATCCCACTCATGTTGGCGGGTACGGGCAATTTCCTCACAAAACCCCGCTGTCATCAAGGCCAGTTCGTCGAGCATTGCCGTCAAGTCGCGATCGTTGTAGCGGAACCGGCGCGCCCGCAGGTCATTGAGCGTCGGCTCCAGCGTTGGCCGTTCCTCGGTACGGGCGCGATGCAAACGAATGGTGTAGGTGAGGTAGACGTCGCGCAGATGACAGACGTACTCGATCACTGACCAAGCGTTCGGGTCGGGACGTTCGCGAAGCGCATCGGGGGGAGGCTTGAGACCACTTGACCGACCGCAGCCGGAAGGCCGCAATTACCTCCACCGCCTGTTCGACGGTGATCTCCGGGTACGTCAAGACGCAATCCGCGCAGACGTGATCTTCCGCAGCCAGCGCTGCTAGCTGCTTGCCGCCGTCGTGGTTGGCGTCTCGGGGAACGGTCATGTTCAACATCGTCCACCACGGCACTGCCATAGGCGGCACGTTGAACCCGATGTACAGGCGCGACGTGCTCACTCGGGCTGGAAGCGTCTGGTAAGACATGGCTAGCATTGGCCAACGCTGCCTCGGCCGCCATTTAAAGCCCGCCCGGCTCGGGGTGTCGCCGCCGACCATCGGCGGACCGATACGCTGAGGTAATGAGTCTGCACGCTCCGTCGCGTCCCGACTTGCGGCAAGAAGTCCACGACGCCGCCCGCCGCGCCCGCGTGGCCGCACGCGCGTTGGCTTCGCTGCCCACTGCGGTGAAGAACCGGGCGCTGCACGCAGCCGCCGACGCCATGCTGGTCCACGTCGACAAGATCTTGGCCGCCAACGCCGAAGACCTCAACGCCGCCCGCGACACGGGCACACCGACGGCCATGCTCGACCGGCTGGCCCTCAACCCGCAACGCATCGACGGCATCGCCGCCGGCCTGCGCCAGGTCGCAGGTCTGCCCGATCCGGTCGGCGAGGTGCTGCGCGGCTACACCTTGCCCAACGGGCTGCGATTGCGTCAGCAGCGGGTTCCGCTCGGCGTGGTCGGCATGGTCTACGAGGGCCGGCCCAACGTCACGGTCGACGCGTTCGGGCTGGCGCTGAAGTCGGGTAACGCGGCGCTGCTGCGCGGCAGCTCGTCGGCCGCCCGGTCCAACCGGGCCCTGGTCGAGGTGCTGCGCGGCGCACTGGTCAACGAAGACCTGCCCGTCGACGCGGTGCAGCTGCTGGACAGCTCGGACCACGCGACCGTCACCCACCTGATCCAGGCGCGTGGGCTGGTCGACGTGGTGATCCCGCGCGGAGGAGCCGGCCTCATCGACGCGGTGGTGCGCGACGCACAGGTGCCGACCATCGAAACCGGCGTCGGCAACTGCCACGTCTACGTGCACGAAGCCGCCGACCTCGACGTCGCCGAACGGGTGCTGCTGAACTCCAAGACCCGCCGGCCGAGCGTGTGCAACGCCGCCGAAACCTTGCTGGTCGACACTGCGATCGCCGGTCAGGTCGTGCCGCGCCTGGTGGGCGCATTGCAGGACGCCGGGGTGACCGTGCACCTCGACCCGGACGAGGCCGAGCTGCGTCGTGAGTTTCTGTCGATGGACATCGCGGTGGCGGTGGTCGACGGTGTCGAGGCCGCGATCGCCCACATCAACGAATACGGCACCGGACACACCGAAGCCATCGTGACCACGAATTTGGCTGCGGCCCAACGATTTACCGAAGGGGTTGATGCGGCTGCGGTGATGGTCAACGCGTCGACGGCGTTCACCGACGGCGAGCAGTTCGGGTTCGGCGCCGAGATCGGCATCTCCACCCAGAAGCTGCATGCTCGCGGCCCGATGGGGCTGCCGGAATTGACCTCAACCAAGTGGATCGTCTGGGGAGACGGTCACACCCGTCCCGCCTAGGAGAATTGCCAGTGACCGTTCCCGCGCGTCCCATTCCGCTGTTCGCCGATATCGACGACGTCGCACGCCGGCTGGCCGAAACGGGCTACCTGCCCGACACCGCCACCGCGACCGCGGTTTTCCTCGCCGACCGGCTCGGAAAGCCTTTGCTGGTCGAAGGGCCCGCTGGGGTCGGCAAGACCGAGCTGGCTCGCGCCGTCGCGCAGGCCACCGGGTCCGGGCTGGTGCGCCTGCAGTGCTATGAGGGCGTCGACGAGGCACGCGCCCTTTACGAGTGGAACCACGCCAAGCAGATTCTGCGCATCCAGGCCGGCTCCGGGGACTGGGAGGCGACCAAGGCCGACGTGTTCAGCGAGGAGTTCCTGCTGACTCGCCCGCTGCTGACCGCGATCCGGCGCACTGAGCCCACGGTGCTATTGGTCGACGAGACCGACAAGGCCGACATCGAGATGGAAGGCCTGCTGCTGGAGGTTTTGAGCGACTTCGCGGTGACAGTTCCCGAGTTGGGCACCATCACCGCGGACCGTGCGCCGTTCGTCGTGCTGACCTCCAACGCCACCCGCGAGCTGTCCGAGGCGCTCAAGCGGCGTTGCCTGTTCTTGCACATCGACTTTCCGAGCCCCGAGATGGAACGGCGAATCCTGTTGTCCCGGGTCCCGGAGTTGCCCGTGCATCTGGCCGACGAGCTGGTGCGCATCATCGGTGTGCTGCGCGGCATGCAGCTGAAGAAGGTGCCATCGATCGCCGAGACCATCGACTGGGGCCGCACGTTGCTGGCACTCGGCTTGGACACCATCGACGACGCCACCGTGGCCGCCACGTTGGGCGTGGTGCTCAAGCACCAGTCCGACCAGCAGCGTGCGGCCGGGGAGCTCAGGCTGAACTGATGGCCGTTCGCCGCGTCCGCCCCCGCCACCCGTTGGCCCCGCACGGGCTACCCGGCCATCTGGTTGGCTTCGTGGAAGCGCTTCGCGCGCAAGGCATTTCAGTTGGCCCGTCGGAGACAGTGGACGCCGGGCGGGTAGTGGCCACCCTGGGGCTCAGTGACCGCGAGGTGTTGCGCGAGGGCATCGCCTGCGCTGTGTTGCGCCGACCGGATCACCGCGAAACCTACGACGCCATGTTCGACCTGTGGTGGCCGGCCGCGTTGGGCGCGCGAGCGGTGGTCACCGACGAGACCGACGACGACCCGGGCGTGCAGCTGCCGCCCGACGACGTCGAGGCGATGCGGCAGATGCTGGTCGATCTGCTCACCGCACACCACGACCTCGCCGACATGGACGAGCGGCTGGTGGCGATGATCGCTCAGATCGTCGAGGCCTACGGCAAATACAGTTCCAGCCGCGGCCCGTCGTACTCGTCGTATCAGGCGCTCAAAGCGATGGCGCTGGACCAGCTCGAAGGCCGGCTGTTGGCCGGGCTGCTGGCGCCCTACGGCGACCAACCCACCCCCACCCAGGAACAGATCGCCAAAGCTCTTGCCGCGCAGAAGATCACGCAGCTGCGCAGGATGGTCGACGCCGAGACCAAGCGACGCACCGCCGAACAGCTCGGCCGCGACCACGTCCAGATGTACGGCATCCCACAGCTTTCCGAGAACGTCGAGTTCCTGCGAGCCTCAGCTGACCAGCTGCGCCAGATGCGCCGTGTGGTGGCGCCACTGGCCCGCACCCTGGCCACCCGGCTGGCCGCCCGCCGGCGTCGCGCCCGCGCAGGTGCCATCGACCTGCGCAAAACCTTGCGCAAGTCGATGTCCACCGGCGGTGTGCCCATCGACGTGGTGTTGCGTAAACCGCGCCCGGCCCGGCCTGAGTTGGTGGTGCTGTGCGACGTGTCCGGCTCGGTGGCGGGTTTTAGCCACTTCACTCTGCTGCTAGTTCACGCGCTGCGCCAACAATTTTCGCGGGTACGGGTGTTCGCGTTCATCGACACCACCGACGAGGTGACGCATCTGTTCGGGCCCGACGCCGACCTGGCGGTGGCGATCCAGCGCATCACCCGCGAAGCCGGTGTCTACACCCGCGACGGGCATTCCGACTACGGCAATGCGTTCGTCTCGTTCACCGAGCAGTTCCACAATGTGCTGTCGCCGCGCAGCTCGCTGCTGGTGCTCGGCGACGGCCGCACCAACTACCGCGACCCGGCGATCGAGGTGCTGGCGCACATGGTGACCGCCAGCCGTCACGCGCACTGGCTCAACCCCGAGCCCAAACACCTGTGGGGCAGCGGGGACTCGGCCGCGCCGCGCTATCAGGACGTGATCACTATGCACGAGTGCCGGTCGGCCAAACAACTGGCCGCGGTGATCGATCAGCTGTTGCCGGTCTAGCCTTTGCCGGGTGCAAATGGGCCGGCTCGCGGCTAGGTCGCGGTTCTCATGCGGTCAGCTCGATAGCAGTTGCCACCTCAGGACCAAGACCCCGCTCCAGTAAGCTGGCAAATCGTGCAAAAGCGGCGTCGCAGGCTGGGGGTGATGGGGGGGGGACGTTCGATCCCATCCATAACGGCCACCTGGTCGCCGCCAGCGAGGTAGCCGACCTGTTCGAGCTCGACGAAGTCGTCTTCGTGCCCACCGGCCAGCCCTGGCAAAAAAGACCGGCATGTCAGCGCCGCCGAAGACCGTTACCTGATGACCGTCATCGCCACCGCGTCCAATCCCCGCTTTTCAGTTAGCCGGGTCGACATCGATCGCGGCGGGCCCACCTATACCAAAGACACCCTGCGCGATCTGCATGCGCTCAACCCGGACTCCGAGCTGTACTTCATCACCGGCGCCGACGCACTGACATCGATTCTGTCGTGGCAGGACTGGGAGGACCTGTTTGCGATGGCGCGGTTCATCGGGGTGAGCCGTCCGGGCTACGACCTGGGCCGCGAGCATCTCGCGCAGGTCCTCGACGGCCTGCCCGACGACGTGTTGACGTTGGTCGAGGTTCCCGCCCTGGCGATCTCCTCTACCGACTGCCGCCGCCGCGCCGCAGAGCACCGCCCGCTGTGGTACCTGATGCCCGACGGCGTCGTTCAATACGTGTCCAAGCGGCGGCTCTACAGCAAACCGGGAGACCAAACGTGACGGCCAGCCGGGAGGCCATCGACATGGCCACCGTGGCTGCCAGCGCCGCTGCGTCCAAGCTGGCCGAGGATGTCGTCGTCATCGACGTTTCGGGGCAGCTGGTGATCACCGATTGCTTTGTCATCGCCTCGGCGTCCAACGAGCGGCAGGTCAACGCGATCGTCGACGAGGTCGAGGAGAAAATGCGCCGGGCGGGTTATAAACCGGCGCGCCGCGAAGGCGCGCGCGAAGGCCGCTGGACGCTGTTGGATTACATCGACATCGTCGTGCATATCCAGCACCAAGACGAGCGCAACTACTACGCGCTGGACCGGCTGTGGCGTGACTGTCCGCAGGTCGCCATCGACCTGGAACGTACCTCATGAGGACGCGGCTGCTGGTGATGTTGCGGCACGGTCAAACTGCGTTCAACCTCGACACCCGGATGCAGGGCCAGCTGGACACCGAGCTGAGTGACCTCGGCCGTGCTCAAGCGGTCGCCGCGGCCGAGGTATTGGGCAAGCGCCAGCCGCTGCTGATTGTGTCGTCGGATTTGCGGCGGGCTTATGACACCGCGGTCGTGCTGGCCGAGCGCACCGGATTGCAGCCGCGGGTCGACGCCCGGCTGCGGGAGACCCACCTCGGCGACTGGCAAGGCATGACGCACGCGCAGGTCGACAGTGCCGCCCCGGGGGCACGGTTGGCCTGGCGCGAGGACGCTTCCTGGGCCCCCCATGGCGGGGAGAGCAGGGTCGAGGTTGCCGCCCGCAGCCTGCCGCTGATCGCCGAGTTGGTGGCGGCCGAATCGGAGTGGGGTCAAGACGAGCGGCCAGTGGTGCTGGTGGCGCACGGCGGTTTGATCGCCGCGTTGACCGCGACGCTGCTGCGGTTGCCGGTGGCCAACTGGCCCGCCCTGGGTGGGATGGGCAATGCCAGCTGGACACAGTTGAGCGGATATTCCGCCGACGATGCCGACATGGACGGCATCACGTGGCGTCTGGACGTGTGGAACGCCTCGGTGCAGGTAGCGGGCGATGGCTTCTGAGCGGCGACCCGTCCTGCTGATCTTCGCCGATTCCCTGGCCTACTATGGGCCCACCGGGGGCTTGCCCGCCGACGATCCGCGCATCTGGCCGAATATCGTTGCCTCCCAACTAGGTTGGGATGTCGAGCTGATCGGGCGGATCGGGTGGACATGTCGCGACGTGTGGTGGGCCGCCACCCAGGATCCCCGGGCGTGGGCGGCGCTGCGCCGGGCCGGCGCGGTGATATTTGCGACCGGTGGGATGGACTCACTGCCGTCGGTGTTGCCGACGGCGCTGCGTGAGCTCATCCGCTATGTGCGGCCGCCCTGGGTGCGGCGCTGGGTGCGCGACGGCTATGGCTGGCTGCAGCGGCGTCTCTCACCGGTGGCCAGGCCCGCACTGCCGCCGCACCTCACCGTCGAATACCTCGAACAGACGCGTGGTGCAATCGATTTCAACCGGCCGGGCATACCGATCGTGGCATCGCTGCCATCGGTGCATATCGCCGAGACATATGGCAAGGCCCACCGGGGCCGCCAGGCGACGGCGGCCGCCATTTCCCGATGGGCTGAGCAGCATGGCATTCCGTTGGTCGACCTCATGGCTGCTGTAGCCGAACACATCATGAGCGGTCGCGGCAACCCTGACGGTATCCACTGGAACTTTGAGGCGCACAAAGCCGTTGCGGAACTGATGCTCAAGGCGCTGGCCGAGGCCGGCGTGGCGACGATGCAGAGCGCGCAGCGCGATGATGAGGAGCCGCGCGATCAAACCGGCGTGGCGACGATGCAGAGCGCGCAGCGCGATGATGAGGAGCCGCGCGATCAAACCGGCGTGGCGACGATGCAGAGCGCGCAGCGCGATGATGAGGAGCCGCGCGATCAAACCGGCTGGGCGAACGAGAAACCCCGGGGCTGAGCCGATGTCTGTGGTGGTGGTCACCGACTCGTCGTCGCGATTGCCCGACGATATGCGCCAGCAGTGGGGGATCCGCCAGGTCCCCCTGCACATCTTGATCGACGATCGCGATCTGCGTGACGGTGTCGATCGAATTCCCGACAACATCCACGAATGTGGCGGAGCCACGACCGCGGCGGCGACCCCGGCTGAACTGCGCGACGCCTACCAGCAAGCACTGGCGGCCAGCGGCGGCGACGGGGTTGTGGCCGTTCACCTTTCGGCCGCATTGTCGGGCACTTTGCGTGCCGCCGAGACAACGGCAGCTGAGCTGGGCCCGTCGATCCGGGTCATCGATTCCAAATCGACTGCTATGAATACCGGGTTCGTCGCATTGGCCGCCGCCCGGGCAGCGGCTGATGGCTCCGACCTGAACACCGTCGCGCACGCGGCTCGAGCAGCGGTGAGACGCAATTACGGATTCATCGTGGTGCACCGATTGGACAACCTGCGGCGCAGCGGGCGTATCGGAGGGGCTGCGGCATGGCTGGGCAGCGCGCTGGCGCTCAAGCCGCTGCTGCGCATAGACGACGGCAGACTCGTACTGGCGCAACGGGCGCGCACCGCCAGCAAAGCGCT
This sequence comes from Mycobacterium xenopi, assembly GCF_009936235.1. Classification (NCBI taxonomy): domain Bacteria; kingdom Bacillati; phylum Actinomycetota; class Actinomycetes; order Mycobacteriales; family Mycobacteriaceae; genus Mycobacterium; species Mycobacterium xenopi. The sequence goes on from NZ_AP022314.1 coordinate 1,895,000, forward strand.
GGCAGCAATGATCGACCGAGTCTGCGACGTAATCGGCGATAGCACCGCGGCGGTCGCGGTGCATCACGTCGCCAACGAGGAGGGAGCGGCCGTGCTGGCGGCCACGCTGGCCGAACGACTGCCGGCGTGCCCGCCGGCAATTGTCACCGATCTGGGTCCGGTCCTCGCGTTGCACGTCGGCGCCGGCGCACTGGCGGTGTGCGTCGAGGTGCCGCAGTAACGCGATTTACCGCCGAGCCGAAACCGCCAGCGGCGCAGTGTCCTCACTTGCTCGGGTACGCGGCGACCGCGCATTGTCGCCGCGCGGGTGGATCACCTGCGGCCACCAGAACCAGCGGCCCAGCAGCACCGCGATCGACGGCATGAACAACGTACGCACCACCAGTGTGTCCATCAGCAGGCCAATGCAGACCGTCGAACCGAACTGACCGAGCACCCTCAACTCACTGCCGAGCATCGCGGCCATGGTGAAGGCGAAGACCAGGCCCGCGGCCGTCACCACCCCGCCGCTGCCGGCCATCGCCCGGATGTACCCGGTCTTCAGGCCGGCGTGGATCTCTTCTTTGAACCGGGAAACGAGCAGCAGGTTGTAGTCGGATCCCACCGCCAGCAGGATGATGACCGACAGCGCCGCCACCACCCAGTGGATGTGGTGGCCGAGAAGGTCTTGCCACACCAGCACAGAAAGCCCGAACGCCGCGGCAATCGAGCTCGCCGCGGTGCCCACGATCACCATCGCGGCAACCAGGCTGCGCGTCAACAGCAGCATGATCATGAAGATCAGGGTGAGTGCGGACAGCACCGCGATCATCAAGTCGTATTTTTCGCCGTCGTGCATATCCTTGTACGTGGCTGCGGTGCCGCCCAGGTAAACCTTCGCGTTGGACAGGGAGGATTGCTTTAGCCCTTCCTGCGCCGCCGTCCGCTCTAGATCGACGCGTGAAATCCCTTCCGGCGTAGCCGGATCGCCCTGGTGGGTGACGAAAAAGCGTGCCGACTTGCCATCCGGCGACAAGAACATTCGCAAGCCGGTTTGGAAGTCCGGGTTGCCGAAGGCTTCCGGAGGAAGGTAGAAAAAGTCGTCGTTCTTGGAGTTGTCGAAGCTTTGCCCCATGACGATCGCCGTGTCGCTCATCGCCTCCATCTGGTTGATCATCGCCTGGAAGGTGCTGTGCAAGGTCAGGGTCAAAGCTCTAGTCGTTTTCAGCGATTCGATCTGTGGCAGCAATAGCGCTGCCAATTGCGGCTGGAGCACGTCGACCGAGTCGAAGTCCTTCGCAAGCTGGTGGAACTTCTCGTCAAGCTGATCGATACCGTCCAACGAGTCGAACAACGACCGCAGCGACCAGCAAATCGGAATATCGAAACAGTGCTTTTCCCAGTAGAAGTAGCTGCGGATCGGCCGCCAGAAATCGTCGAAATCCGCTATGTGGTCCCGCAATTCGTCCGTGATCTTCGTCAGCTCGTGTGTGTCGAGATCTGTGCGGTGAGTAGCGGCAACGAGCTGCTGCTGGACGTCATACGTCCGCTGCAGTGTTTCGATCGTCTTGCCCAGTTCATCCGCCATCCTGAGGATGTCTGCCATGCGCCCCTTCAAAAAGGCCATGTTTTGCATGGTCGTCTGGCTTTGCATGCTGTTCTGAAACGGGATCGAACTGTGCTGGATTGGGATTCCCAACGGTCGTGTGATGTCCTGGATCATGGCGATGCCCACGACCCGGATGACGTTCTTCGCCACCCGGTCCAACACGAGCATGTCAGCCGGATTGCGCATGTCGTGGTCGGCTTCGACCATCAACAGGTCCGGGTTCATCCGGGCCTGAGAGAAGTGCCGATCCGCTGCCGCGTAGCCGATATTGACCGGAGCGCGTTCTGGCAAGTAGTAGCGGTCGTTGTAACCGGGCTTGAAGCCGGGGAGCGCGATCATGCCGATCAGCACCACCACGGTGCTGGCCGCAAGAATCGGTGCCGGCCAGCGCACGACGGCGGTGCCGACCCGGCGCCACAGCCGCCCCTTGGCCACTCGCCTGGCCTCTAGGAGACCGAAGCGACTGGCGACGGTCAGCACTGCCGGCCCCAACGTGAGTCCTGCCGCGACCACGACGAGCATGCCGATCGCGACCGGGATGCCCATGGTGTGGAACCAAGGCAATCGAGCGAAGTAGAGACAAAACGTCGCTCCAGCGATGGTCAGCCCTGAACCCAACACCACGGGGGCCACACTGCGAAACGTCGTGTAATACGCCGCTATCCGATCCTGTCCGGCCGTACGTGCTTCCTGGTAGCGGCCGATGAGGAAGATTCCGTAGTCGGTGCCAGCCGCAATAGCCAGCATTGTGAGGATATTCGCGGCAAACGTGGTGAGCCCAAAGACATTGTGGTATCCGAGGACCGCGATGATTCCCCGCGAGGAGGCCACCGCGATCCCGGTCATGAAAAGCTGGACCAGCGTGGTGACCAGCGAGCGGTAGACCAGAAAGAGCATGATCGCGATCGCCGCGAGCGTGAACAACGTAATCTTCGCCAGGCTGGCATTGCCGATGACGTGCATGTCGTCGGACAGCGCCGCGGGCCCGGTGACATAGGCCTTGACGCCCGGTGGCGCGGGCGTCCGCTCCACGACGTGGCGGACCGCCTCGACGGATTCGTTCGCCAGGGTGGTGCCCTGGTTGCCAGCGAGGTTGAGTTGCACGTAGGCGCCTTTGGCGTCAGTGCTCTGGACCCCTGCGGCCGTTAACCGATCGCTCCAGAAGTCCTGAATGTGCTGCACATGCTTAGGGTCCTGCCGCAGTTGACGGATGATGTCGTCGTAGTAGCGGTGTGCGGCGTCGCCGAGCGGCTGCTGGCCCTCGACGACCATCATGATCGTGCTGTTGGAGTCAAACTCCTTGAAGTTGTGACCCAGCCGCATCATCGCCTGCATGGACGGCGCGTCCATCGGGGCCATGGGTGCCGAGTGTTCTTCGCTGACCACTTCCAGCCGCGGCACGATGACGTTCACCAAGACGGTGATGAAAACCCACCCGGCAATGATGGGCACCGCGAGCAACCGGATTGCGTGGGGGAGGTACGGCCGGTGGGTGCGTTCGCTGCTCATATGGGTCATGCCGATTTCACCAGGCAGAAGGTCTGGGCGTTGACGCCGTTGGCGGTTTGCTCGTCGCGCACCACGCCGTCCACGGTGACGCGGCAGCGGATCTGGTCGCTGTCACCCTGCACCATGATGTTGGCGCTGACGGCTGGCAGAGTCGTGCTGATCGTGTGCGACCAGGGCAGCGGAACCGCGTTGACCTGATGGGTGTTCGCTTCAGCGTCCCAGTAATTGATGTTCGCGGTGGTCCCCGGGGGGCCGAAGACCTCGTAAGTTACCACCTTGGGGTTGAACTGCACGATCTCGATGCCGCCACCAGCGTTCGCGTTGAGGTCCTGCGAGCCGAAGATGCGATGCAGTCGGGCCACGCCGAACCCCGACACAGTGAGCACCGCGACCAGCACCAGGGGTATCCAGGCTCGTTTGAGCGCTTTGGCAACCGAAGCCCTCATCTCACCGCCCTCCGCTAACCGATCGGGACTGTTGCCCGCCCTGGGCGGACGCTCGGTCGGTAGTTCCGTGGGGTCCACCCAAACGCTGTCGGAAACATCTGGCTTCGTCGCCACATTCCATCCGACGTCGCCAGAACCTTCGCGTGGCTAAGTATCCTAGTGGGTACGGTACGCAGGCGTTCTTCGGGGTGCGGCCGGTTTAACGCGTTGGCCAACGTCACGAGGTCGGGGTGGCTTGGTCAGTCGGTGATGTTGAATCCAGCGATAACCTTGGTCGGGCGCACCCGCACCACCAACTCGCCGGGGGCAGCGTTGCGCCGGCCGAATTCCTGGGCGCGGTGCAGTCCCATGTAGCGCCCACCGATCCGGGTCGCGATGTCCAGCAGATCTACAGCGTCCTCGGTGATGCTGGCGATGCCCTGCACCTGCACGAATGAATACGGCGGATGCGGGTCGTCGACGCAGATCACTGCACGCGAATCCCGCGCCAGCGCACGGCCTTTCGCGGTATTGTGTCCGGTGGTGAACACCAGCTCGCCGTTGTCGACGATGAACCACACCGGAGCAACCAGCGGCCGGCCGTCAGAAGCGAGATAGCCAAGCATGCCGGTCCGGGTACCCGCCGAAAGGAATTCGATGACTTCGTCGGTGAATTCGGTCATGCGAGTCCTTCCCCGCGAAGTTAAAGCTTGACCAAGTCGTACTCACGAAGGTGGTCGACCAAGATGTGCAGCTGGTCGGTCGGCGACCCCAGCGTGTGTTCGATCGCGGTGAGCCGAGCGGCGTAATGGCCGACCGGGTATTCCGCGGTCATGCCGATTCCCCCATGCAATTGGATCGCTTCCTGCGCGATATGCCGGCCGGACCGGCCGATCTGCAGCGCGGCCCGCGCCGCAATCACCGGGTCGAGCCTCCCGTCGGCGATCGACATCGCGGCATAGAGGTTCATGCTCCGGGCCAACTCCAGCGATAGGTACATATCGGCGGCGCGCTGGGTCAGGGTCTGGAACTTGTTCAACGTGACGCCGAACTGCTTTCGCGTCTTGAGATATTCGGTGGTCAGACGAAGTGCTTCCTCCATCGCGCCGACGGCCTCGGCGCACAGCGCCGAGGAAATGCGAAGGACGGCATTCGCGATGGGGCGTGACGCATCGACTGGGTCGCCGAGCGGCTGGGCAGCGACCTGGTCGAAGTCGATCTGTGCGCCGCGCTGCCCATCGAACGTCGGGTACCGGTGGCGGATGGTGGTGGCGGCGTCTGCCAAGAACAATCCCGTGCCGCCCTCCGGCAGCACTGCGCTGACGACCAGGGTATCGGCACAGTTACCGGCTGGCACCGGGTTTTTCCGGCCACTCAACGCCCACGAATCTCCCTGTCGCACAGCCCTCGTCGCTGCATGGCCACGGGGCTCGAGGTGCGCAAACGCCACCAGCTTATGCCCAGCAGCGACATCGTCGAGCAACCGCTTTTGCTCGGCGGTACCCAGTTCGGCGATGATCGCGCCCGGGCCCAGCGCGGCGTGGACGACAGGTTCGGGGGCCAGGCGACGGCCGATCTCGATGAGCACCAGCATGATTTCGATTTGGCCCGCCTCGTCGGGGTCGAACCCGAGGCCGAGGATCCCGACATCGGCGAGCTGGCTCCACACCTCGCGGCTCCAGCCGAGGTCGGTCTCGACGATCTTGTTGCGGCTCTCCGCGTCGTAGCTGCGAGCCAAGACGTCTCGAGTGGTGTCGCGTAACAGCGCCTGCTCGTCGCTTAACTGAAAGTCCATGGGCTAGCTCACAATCCGAGAATCGTGGACGCGATTATGGTGCGTTGCACTTCATTGCTGCCCCCGTAGATGGATGTCTTGCGGTAATTGAGGTAGTGCGGTGCGCTGCGTTGCGCCCATCCCGGCGATGCGATGTCGTCGCCGGCCTGAAACGGCAGCGCGTCGCGACCGGCGACCTCGAGGAGCAGTTCGGTGACCGCCTGCTGCAGTTGGCTACCACGCAGCTTGAGCACCGAGGATGCGGGGTTGGGTTTGCCGCCCGCCGAGCCGGCGGTCACCCGCATCTGCGTGAGTTCCAATGCCAGCACGTCGTTTTCGATCTCAGCGAGGCGCGCGGCAAACAGCGGGTCGTCGAGCCTTCCGGTGTCGGCGGCATGCCGTTTCACCTCCGCCAGCTGTACCTTGGTCCGGCCGACCCCGGCAATGCCGGTCCGCTCATTGCCCAGCAGGAACTTCGCGTAGGTCCAGCCCTGGTTTTCCTCGCCGACAAGTTGATCGGCAGGTACTCGCACATCCTCGAAGAACACCTCGTTGACCTCGTAACTGCCATCGATCAACTTGATCGGCCGCATCGTGATACCCGGAGTGTCGAGGTCGATGAGCAGGAACGAAATCCCGGCCTGCTTCTTGGGTGCCTGCGGGTCGGTGCGCACCAGACAGAAGATCCAGTCCGCGTACTGGCCCAGCGTTGTCCACGTCTTCTGGCCGTTGACCACGTAGCTGTCGCCGTCGCGCTGCGCGGTGGTGCGCAGCGACGCCAGATCTGAGCCGGCCTCTGGTTCGGAGAAACCTTGACACCACCAGATGTCCAGACTGGCCGTCGGCGGCAAAAAGCGCTCTTTGATTTGCTGCGAACCGAATTCGGCGATCACCGGACCGACCATCTTGCTGTTGAAGTTCAGCGGTTCGGGCACGCCTGCCAGTTGCATCTCGTCGAGCCAGATCTGATGCTGAGTGGGCGTCCAGTCCTTGCCGCCCCACTCGACGGGCCAGTTGGGCACCGCAAGCCCGTGGTCGTTGAGGATCTTGTGGCTGGTGACGATGTCGTCGCGGCTGAGCGGCAGGCCGGCGCGCACCCGCTCGCGAATCTCGGCCGGGATCTTGCTGGTGTAAAAAGCGCGAAGCTCGTCACGGAACGCGGCTTCGGCGTCGGTGAGCGCCAGCTGCATCGCGGCCTCCTTCAAACGGTAAACGGAACCGACGGTTCTGCCCTGCACGTTAGGCGCCGCCGGTCGTCAACCACAAACTCGTGCACAGTCTGGGATTCATCCACAGCCAAGTGGTCAGCCGCTTCCTGAGGCGGCGTGCATGACGGCCCCGGCGCCTACGGTCGGCGCATGGCAACAGAACTTCCCGCAGAGCGACTTCACCGGCGCCTGGCTGCCCCGCCGGGTTCCGACTCCCGTTCGGATGCCGATACCGCCGACGACACCGACGACAGCGCTGACCCGAACTCGTTGCTGCCGCGCTGGCTTCCGGACGGCTCGGTTCACGGCGGGCCCGCCTGGGTGGCGAAAATCCGCGCCGACCCCGGTCGCGCCGGTGCTATCGCGCTGGCAGCGATCGCCGGGCTTGCCGTGTTGGTGACCGTGTTTACGGTCGTGCGTCACCGGCCAGCACCCGTGGTGTCGGCCAAATTGCCTCCCGTTGAAATGGTTTCGTCGGCGAGCCGCAGCCCGGGTGCTAGCCCGCCCCCCAAGGCGGATCAACCGGTGGTGGTCAGCGTCGTGGGCCTGGTCCACAAACCCGGGCTGGTCACGCTGGCGCCCGGCGCCCGCATCGCTGACGCGCTGAGTGCCGCCGGTGGTGCGATGGCGGGCGCCGACACCATCGGGCTCAACATGGCGCGCCAACTCGGCGACGGCGAGCAGATAGTGGTCGGGATCGCGCCGGCCAAAGGTCAGCCCTCCGCACTGGGCAGTTCGGTGACTTCGGGAACGTCTGACACGCCGGCCGCGCCGGGCAAGACTTCGGGACCACCGTCGCCGAAGCCTGGCGAGGTGATCAATCTCAACACCGCGACGGTGCAGCAGCTAGATACCCTGCCCGGTATCGGGCCGGTGACGGCAGCCGCGATCGTGGCGTGGCGAGAGGCCAACGGCAAGTTCACCAGCGTGGACCAGCTTGCTGAGGTGGATGGCATTGGCCCCGCCCGGCTCGACAAGCTGCGCGCCCTGGTCCGTGTCTGAGACCGGTGCAGCATGCTGGCGTCGATACCGGATCGGCGTGGTTGGATGTGCGCTTGGTCCCAGCCGCCCTGAGCAGCTGGATGGTCACCGCCGCCGGGATCTGGTGGCCTGTCGGCGAGGTCATCGCGGTGGCTTGCCTTGCGCTGGCCGCTTTGTCGGGTGCGTGGTGGTGGCATGCGCATACCCGGCGATCAGCGGGGGTGCGCACGGTCAGCTTGGGCCTGTTGGGCGTCGGCGTGGTGGGTGCCGGCTTCGGGTTCGCGATCGCGCTGCGCACCGAAGCTGTCGATCACCACCCGATCACCACGGCGTTCGGGCACGCGGCACCGGTGACCGTCACACCCACTGAAAGCGCGATCGCAGTTGGCCGCGGACGGCTGGTGTTTCGCGCCGCTCTGCACCGCCTCGGCAACGACGAAATGTCCGGTCGTGTTGTGGTTTTCGCGCCCACAGCGGATTTCGGCGAAGTGGTGGCGGGCCAGCCGTTGCGTTTTACCGCGCGGATCGGCCGTCCCACCCGACGTGATCTGACGATCGCCGCGCTCAACGCGACCGGGAAGCCGGTGGTGGGCCGCATCGGATGGGTGCATCGGGTCGCGCACGCGGTCCGCGACCGGTTCGCGGTGGCAGCCCGGGAAGTGCTGCCCGCAGCGCAGGCCGCGGCACTGCCCGCGCTGGTCCTCGGCGACACCTCCGCGGTGACGACGCTGACCAGCCGGGAGTTTCGCGCCGCGGGGCTGACGCATCTGACGGCGGTTTCCGGGGCCAACGTCACCATTGTGTGTGGCGCGGTGTTGTTTTCTGCTCGGCTGATCGGGCCGCGTGCGGCGGTGGGGCTCGCCGCGGTCGCGCTGGTGGGTTTCGTGATCGTGGTACAGCCGACGGCCAGCGTCTTGCGCGCGGCGCTGATGGGTGCCATAGCGCTGCTGGGCATGTTGTCGTCGCGGCGGCGCCAGGCGATTCCCAGCCTGTCAGCCGCGGTGCTGATGGTGATGGTCGCCGCTCCCCAGCTGGCTGTCGACGTGGGCTTTGCCTTGTCGGTGGTGGCGACGGCGGCGCTGGTCGTGATCGCGCCGGTCTGGTCACGGCGCATGGTGTCGCGTGGCTGTCCCAAACCGCTCGCAGACGCGGTTTGCGTCGCCTGCGCCGCGCAGTTGGTTACTGCTCCGTTGGTAGCCGGGATCTCGGGACGCGTCAGCGTGGTGGCCGCGGTAGCCAATCTTGCAGCCGCGCCGGTTATCGCGCCGATTACCGTGCTGGGCACCGCCGCGGCCACGTTGGGTGTGTGCTGGCCCGCGGCGGCGCAGCTGCTGATCCGCTTTACCGGTCCCGAGTTGTGGTGGGTGCTCGGTGTCGCGCACTGGGCGGCCCTGGTGCCGGGTGCGAGCGTGCCCGTTCCGGCGGGCGTGCCCGGCATTGTCGTGGTCGGGGCCTGCGCCGTGGCGATCGTCGCGCTGTGGCGTTGGCGGTGGTTTCGCGCCGCCGCCGGGGGTGCCGCGGTGTGCCTGGTGGCGTGGGCATTGTCCGGGCTCATGTCCGCTGCGCCGGTGTCGGCGGGTCGTGACACGATCGTGGGGTGAGCTTAGCGGTCGCGCCCCTGCATCTGGTGCTCGGAGACGAAGAGCTGCTGGTCGAGCGCGCCGTGGCGGCGATACTGCGATCGGTGCGTGAGCGTGCTGGCAGCGACGACGTGTCGGTGAGTCGGGTGCGCGCGGGTGATGTCGACGCCTACGAACTGGCAGAGCTGCTGAGCCCGTCACTTTTCGCCGACGAGCGGGTGGTGGTGCTGGAAGCCGCGGGCGACGCGGGCAAGGACGCGGCCAACGTCATCGCCGCGACCGCCGCCGACATCCCGTCCGGCACCGCGCTGGTCGTGGTGCATTCCGGTGGTGGGCGCGCCAAGGCCCTGGCAGGCCAATTGCGTGACCTCGGCGCCGTAGTCCACCCCTGCGCCAGGATCACCAAAGCCAGCGAGCGCGCCGAGTTCGTTCGCGGTGAGTTCCGCTCGCTGGACGTCCGGGTTGACGACGACACGGTCACCGCGTTGCTCGAGGCGGTCGGCTCCGACGTCCGTGAGCTTGCATCGGCGTGTTCGCAGCTGGTCGCCGACACCGGCGGCCACGTCGACGCCGCCGCCGTGCGCCGCTACCACAGCGGCAAGGCCGAAGTGAAGGGCTTCGACATCGCCGACAAAGCCGTGGCCGGCGACGTGGCCGGAGCAGCCGAAGCGCTGCGGTGGGCGATGATGCGTGGCGAGCCGCACGTGGTGCTCGCCGATGCGCTGGCCGAAGCGGTTCACACCATCGCCCGGGTTGGGCCGCTCTCCGGTGACCCGTACCGGCTGGCCGCGGAGCTGGGCATGCCGCCCTGGCGGGTGCAGAAAGCCCAACGCCAGGCCCGGCGGTGGTCGCGCGGCAGCGTGGCCGCGGCGATGAAACTGGTCGCCGCGCTCAACGCCGACGTCAAGGGTGCGGCCGCCGACCCGGAGTATGCGCTGGAGGCCGCGGTGAGGACGGTTGCCGAACTGGTCGCCAAGGGCCGCTGAGCAGACGCAAAGGCACCCGGTTTCGTGCCGAAACGGGTGCCTTTGCGTCAGCTCGCCGGCGGCTAGTCAGAGCTTGTTATAGGCCCGCGCCAGCGCCGACTTCTTGTTCGCCGCCTGATTTTTGTGGATCACGCCCTTGGTGGCCGCCTTGTCCAGTTTGCGGCTGGTCGAGACCAACAGCTCGGCGGCTTTGTCTTTCTCGCCGGCCGCGACGGCCTCACGAAACTTGCGGATCGCCGTGCGAACCGACGATTTCACCGACTTGTTGCGCAGTCGTCGGCGCTCGTTGGTGCGATTGCGCTTCGCCTGCTGTTTGATGTTGGCCACGCGCCAGTTCCTTCGTCGTTCTCGAGCGGATTCGTGGGAGTCGCGGTTTGCCCAAACCTGTGGGCAACGACGAGACAGGGTATCAGCCGGTCACGCGTTCTCTCAAAGCGGAGGGCCTTGGCCTGCGGAAACGGCGTTGGTGGTGCACCATGTCATAGGTGGGCGTTCGTACTCTGCCCGCCGAGACCAGGCGGAATTCGCGCAGCCGGTCGCGCCCGTCGAAGCGATACCAGGGCATTTTCGACGGTTATAACAGCCCGGGCAGCTACGTCACCGCCTTCGACGAGATGTTCGACGGCCAAGGCAATGTCCGCGCGCCCTACAAGGGGATCTACGCCGAGCTCGCTCCGTCCGACGCGTCAGAACTCGAGGCGCGCGCCGAGGCGCTGGGCCGCGCGTTTGTCGATCAGGGCATCACGTTCTCGCTGTCAGGCAAGGAACGGCCGTTTCCCCTCGACCTGATCCCGCGGGTGATTTCAGCTGCCGAGTGGGCGCGACTCGAACGCGGCATCACCCAGCGGGTCACAGCGCTGGAGATGTATCTCGACGACATCTACGGCGACCAAGAGATCTTGCGGGACGGCGTCATCCCGCGCCGACTCGTCACCTCCTGCGAGCACTTTCACCGCCAGGCCGCCGGCATCGTGCCGCCCAATGGGGTTCGCATCCACGTCGCCGGCATCGACTTGATTCGCGACCAGCGCGGCAACTTCCGAGTCCTCGAAGACAACCTGCGCTCGCCGTCAGGCGTGTCGTATGTGATGGAGAACCGGCGCACCATGGCGCGGGTTTTCCCAAACCTGTTCGCCACCCACCGGGTACGCGCAGTCGACGACTACGCCGCGCACCTGCTGCGCGCGCTGCGCAACTCCGCGGCCACCAACGAGGCCGACCCGACCGTCGTGGTGCTCACCCCGGGGGTCGCCAACGCCGCGTACTTCGAGCATTCGCTGCTGGCCCGGCAGATGGGTGTCGAACTTGTCGAGGGCCGCGACCTGTTCTGCCGCGACAACCAGGTGTATATGCGCACCACCGAAGGCGAGCGCCAGGTCGACGTCATCTACCGCCGCATCGACGACGCGTTTTTGGACCCGCTGCAGTTTCGTCCGGACTCGGTGCTCGGGGTGGCCGGCTTGCTCAACGCCGCCCGCGCGGGCAACGTGGTGATCTCCAGCGCCGTCGGCAACGGGGTCGGCGACGACAAACTCGTCTACACCTACGTGCCGACGATCATCGAGTACTACCTCGGCGAGAAACCGTTACTGGCCAACGTGGATACTCTGCGCTGCTGGCTGGACAACGAACGTGAAGAGGTGCTGGACCGCATCGACGAACTGGTCCTCAAACCGGTTGAAGGGTCCGGCGGATACGGGATCGTTTTCGGCCCAGACGCCTCCCAGCACGAACTTGCGTTGGTGGCCAAGAAGATTCGCGACGACCCGCGCGGCTGGATCGCCCAGCCGGTGATGCAGTTGTCGACGGTGCCGACCCGGGTCGGGAACAAACTCGCCCCCCGCTACGTCGATTTGCGCCCTTTCGCGGTCAACGACGGCGACGAGGTGTGGGTGTTGCCGGGCGGACTGACCCGGGTCGCCCTCTTGGAGGGCTCCCTCCTGGTCAACTCCAGCCAGGGCGGCGGTTCGAAAGACACCTGGGTGCTCGCCCCCCGCACGTCACCGGCGCATCGCGAGCTCGGCGCGGCTGAGATCGTGCGGTCGCTGCCTGGGCCGGCCACCGGGCCTGACGGCGAGACGGCCGTCGACGGCGCCTCGTCACAACAGCGCCGACAGCCGCTGCTGGCACGCCAGCCGCAGGATCAGCAGTCGCAGCAACAGTAAAGGCGGGCAAAGAATGCTGGCACGAAACGCCGAGGCGCTGTACTGGATAGGCCGCTACGTCGAGCGCGCCGACGACACCGCACGCATTCTCGATGTGACCGTGCACCAACTGCTCGAGGACTCCAGCGTCGACCCCGACCACACCTCCCGGGTATTGCTGCACGTGCTCGGGATGGAGCCACCGGAGTCGGAGTTAGACGTCTGGTCGCTGACTGATTTGGTGGCGTTTCGCCATAACACCCAAGGAGGCTGCTCCATCGTCGACGCGATCTCGGCTGCTCGGGAAAACGCACGCTCAGCGCGGGAAGTGACGTCCACCGAGATCTGGGAATGCCTGAATACCACTTACAACGCACTCGCCGAACGCGAGCGGGCAGCCAAACGCTTTGGGCCGCATGACTTTCTATCGTTCGTCGAAGGTCGTGCAGCGATGTTCGCGGGTCTGGCCGACTCGACGCTGTCCCGTGACGACGGCTACCGCTTCATGATGCTGGGTCGCGCGATCGAACGTGTGGATATGACGGTGCGGCTGTTGCTTTCACGCGTAGGGGACAGCGCGTCATCGCCGGCGTGGGTGACGGTTTTGCGCTCAGCCGGGGCGCACGACACCTACCTACGCACCTACCGCGGCGTGCTGGACGCCAACCGGGTGGTCGAGTTCATGCTGTTGGACCGGCTTTTCCCGCGCTCGATCTTCTTCTCGCTGAAGGTGGCCGAACACAACCTCGACGAGCTGCTGCGTCACCCGCAGAGCCGGGTCGGTGCGACCGCGGAAGCCCAGCGGCTGCTCGGTCGGGCCCGCAGTGAACTCGAATTCCTGCAACCGGGTGCGCTGCTCGAGTCGCTGGAGTCCCGGCTGGCCGGCCTGCAAAACACCTGCCGCGAAGTCGGAGACGCGTTGGCGCTGCAGTACTTTCATGTCGCGCCGTGGGTGGCGTGGTCCGATGTGGGTCAACGTCGCCCACAGCCGGCCGTGCGGGGGAAGGCCTGATGTGGCGGATGCGGGTGGTGCACACCACGGGCTATGCTTACCCTTCGCCGGTTACCGCGTCGTATAACGAGGCCCGGCTGACACCGCGGTCGGACACACGGCAGAACGTGATTCTCAACCGCGTCGAGACGGTGCCGGCTACCCGGTCATACCGCTATGTCGACTACTGGGGCACCGCAGTGACCGCGTTCGATCTGCACGCCCCGCACAGCGAACTGACAGTCACATCGTCCTCGGTTGTGGAGACGGACCGTCTCGAACCGCCGGCCGAGAAGGCGAGTTGGGCCCAGCTACAAACCGAGGCGGTGGTCGATCGGTTCGACGAGGTGCTCGTCCCGACCGGCTATACCCCGGCGAGCAGACGCGTTGCCGCCGTGGGCAGGAGGATCGCCAAATACCATGAGCCGGGCGATGCTGTCGTTGCCGCCGCCCGGTGGGTGCGCAGCGAACTGCGCTACCTACCGGGTACTACCGGCGTGCACTTCTCGGGACTAGACGCGCTGCGTGAGGGTATGGGGGTATGCCAGGATTTCGCGCACTTGTCGCTGACTTTGCTGCGCAGCATGGGAATTCCGGCGCGATACGTGTCCGGATACCTGCATCCCGACCGCGACGGTGTGGTGGGGCAGACGGTGGACGGGCAAAGTCACGCGTGGATCCAGGCGTGGACCGGGGCCTGGTGGGACTATGACCCGACGAATGACACTGAGATCAACGAGCAGTACATCAGTGTGGGAGTGGGCCGCGACTACTCGGACGTGTCGCCGCTGAAAGGCATCTACTCCGGGGAGGGTGCGACCGACCTCGACGTGATCGTCGAGATCACCAGACTGGCTTAGCCCCGGCCTCGCATTTTGTTGAGCAGAGGAACGACCCGTCCGCCAAATCGGTCGGGTGGTGGCCTGGGGCGCTGTTCTCGCCGGGCCCGGCCGCCTGGTGAACGGGTCCGGCGCGCTTGGCTGTCGTGGCGCCCTCCTGCACTGACGAGTGGTAGTCAGCGATGTCCCTGATCCGCTGCTGTGGCAGCTTCCTGACGAAATCCTAAGAATCACAGTGTGCACCAATGCATCTGCTCCGCAGGCCAGCTCGTGGAGGCCCTCGCATGGCACCGTGTCGCCGGCCAGGCTAATTCAGAGGTTTCACTTCACCATGCCGCAGGGTTCACGCAAGCGATGCGGCCGACTGGCGCTGCCCACTGTGGTTTTCCCACAACGTTTTTGACATGGCACATCTGCGTGGGCGAGATCGTCGTTGACTTAGCGCATTTAAAGTGTTTAGGGTGGCTGAAGTCCCTGCTTGGAGGGGACACGTGGGGGGTTCTCGAATTTGCGCCCGGGGTTGTTGGCTGAGCGCACCCCAACCGCGGTACTAGAACCACGAGGTGAAACCGATTGGAGGGCTTCATGAGCCACAATGCATACCACCGGCGACGCGGTATCGCTGTCGGCCTGGGGATCGCTGCCGGCGCCGTCCTGGCCGCCGGGCTCATCCCGCTGGCGGCGGCGTCGCCCGGGCCGACGACCATGATTTCGACGGGTCCGCCGGTACGTCGGCGGGCGGGTCAGCAAGTGTCACCGGGCCGTTCGATATTTCGGGTGGTAGTTCAGTAGGTGGGTCGGGCAGGCTCGGCGATAACGGCGGCCGTCTGTCCACTGGAGGTTCCGATAATTTCGGCGGACCGCTGGGGTCTTTCCGCGATTCCGCTGGCCTGGACACGGGCGTTGCGTTCCCGGGCTTCTGAAACGAACACGCTGGTTATCCGGTGAGTCAGCCGCCCGGTCGCGCGTTTCGGTGCCGGGCGGCTGTCTTCGCCGCTGTGGCCGCATCCGGGTAGTGCTTCCACGCCCAGCAAGAACGCGTAGCCTGATGTGAACCACCTCACAACCGGCGGGAGGCGCTATGCGAATTCGGGACGTGTTGCGGAACAAGGGCGCGGCGGTCGTGACCATCAATCCCGATGCCACGGTCACCGAGCTGCTCGCCGGATTAGCCGAGCACAATATCGGCGCCATGGTGGTAGTCGGACCAGATGGGCTGGAAGGGATCGTGTCCGAACGTGACGTCGTGCGCGAGCTGCACAACCACGGTTCTCGCGTGCTCGCTTGGCCGGTGTCGAAGATCATGACGTCGGTGGTGGCCACCTGCACCAAGTCCGACACGGTCGATGCCATCAGCGCGCTGATGACCGAGAATCGGGTGCGGCACGTGCCGGTGGTCGAAAACGGGGAGCTGGTCGGCATCGTCAGCATCGGCGACGTCGTCAAGACCCGCATCGACGAGCTGGAAGCCGAGCACGCGCAGCTGCAGTCCTACATCACCCAGGGCTAAGGGCGCCGCGGGCCGGTCAGCTCCACGAGTATTCGGCGCGCAGCCGCGTGGCCACGACCTCGAAGACGTCGCGATCTAAGACCGCGCCCTCGCGGCGGATGCTCGCCTCGGGCACGTCGAGTACCCGATCGAGGCGAACCCAGCTTGGTCTGCCGGTCTCGTCCCAGCTACCGGCCCCGATCCCGACCCAGTTCGGATCGTCGGCATGGCTTTCCTGGCTGGAGAGCATCAACCCGAGCAAGGTTCGCCGGTCGCGGCCGACCACCAGGACCGGACGGTCCTTGCCTCGGGTCGGGTCGTCCTCGTAAACCACCCAGGTCCACACGATTTCGCCGGGATCGGCACGCCCGTCCAAATCCGGCGCATAGACGAGCTTGCGGGCCCGCTGCGCGGTGGGCACACTGCGGCTGGTCACGGGCCGGCCTTCGGTGATGGCCGCAGGCGGTTGGGGGATGCTGCCGCTGATGACGTCAAGGCCGAACTTGATACCCCGCTGGATGCCAGGCGAGTTATGCAGCTGGCGGATGAATTTCGGGGCCTCGTTGAACACGAGGTGTTCCGCCATTCGCTGCAACGTCCTCCACTGTGACGCCATGTTCGCAGGATAAGACCGCCCGCCGCGATTGTGTCGTCGCGACCGCGCCTCGATACGCTGGACGTACCTGCGCATTGCGCGTAACCCGTCGTACCAGGAGATTCCCATCAGCAGCTTCGCCGACCAGACCTTCACCGCGCCGGCGCAGATTCGGAATTTCTGCATCATCGCCCACATCGACCACGGCAAATCCACGCTGGCCGACCGGATGCTGCAGCTCACCGGCGTGGTCGACGAACGCTCCATGCGTGCGCAGTACCTGGACCGGATGGACATCGAGCGTGAACGCGGCATCACCATCAAGGCGCAAAACGTGCGCCTGCCCTGGCGAATCAGCGGCGGGCCGGACGCCGGAAAAGAATACGTGCTGCATCTGATCGATACCCCCGGCCACGTCGACTTCACCTACGAGGTGTCGCGGGCGCTGGCGGCCTGCGAAGGCGCGGTGCTGCTGGTCGACGCCGCACAGGGCATCGAGGCCCAGACGCTGGCCAACCTGTATCTGGCACTGGACCGCGACCTGGTGATCATCCCGGTGCTCAACAAGATCGACCTGCCCGCCGCCGACCCCGACCGCTACGCCGCCGAGATCGCCCACATCATCGGCTGCCAGCCCGCCGACGTGTTGCGGGTGTCCGGCAAGACCGGTGAGGGGGTGGCCCATCTGTTAGACGAGGTGGTCCGGCAGGTGCCGCCGCCCCGGGGCGACGCCGACGCCCCGACGCGGGCGATGATCTTCGACTCCGTCTACGACACCTACCGCGGCGTGGTCACCTACGTGCGGGTGGTCGACGGCAAGATCACCCCGCGCGAGCGGATCGCGATGATGTCCACCGGCGCCACCCACGAACTGCTCGAGGTGGGCATCGTCTCCCCGGAACCCAAGCCCACCGCCGGACTCGGGGTCGGGGAGGTGGGGTATCTGATCACCGGCGTGAAGGACGTTCGCCAGTCCAAGGTCGGCGACACCGTCACCACCGCGCGCCACGGCGCGACCGAACCGCTGACCGGTTACCGCGAACCCAAACCGATGGTGTATTCGGGCCTGTATCCGGTCGACGGCTCGGAGTACCCCGCGTTGCGCGATGCGCTGGACCGGCTACAGCTCAACGACGCCGCGCTCACCTACGAACCGGAAACCTCGGTGGCGCTCGGTTTCGGATTCCGCTGCGGCTTTTTGGGATTGCTGCACATGGAGATCACCCGCGAGCGGCTGGAACGCGAATTCGACCTCGACCTGATCTCGACCTCGCCCAACGTCGTCTACCGGGTGGTCAAAGACGACGGGACGGAAGTCCAAGTGACCAATCCGTCGGATTGGCCGTCGGGCAAGATCCGCACCGTCTACGAGCCCGTCGTGAAGATCACCATCATCGCGCCCAGCGAATTCATCGGCACGATCATGGAGCTGTGCCAGTCGCGCCGCGGAGAACTGGGCGGCATGGACTATCTGTCCCCGGAACGTGTCGAGCTGCGCTATCGCATGCCCCTGGGCGAGATCATCTTCGACTTCTTCGACGCGCTGAAGTCACGCACCCGCGGCTACGCCAGCCTGGACTACGAAGAGGCCGGCGAGCAGGAAGCCGAGCTGGTCAAGGTCGACATCCTGTTGCAGGGCGAGCCGGTCGACGCGTTCAGCGCGATCGTGCACAAGGACGCCGCGGCCGGCTACGGGCACAGGATGACCGCCAAGCTCAAAGAACTCATTCCCCGTCAGCAGTTCGAGGTGCCGGTGCAGGCGGCGATCGGCTCGAAAATCATTACGCGAGAAAATATTCGGGCGATACGCAAAGATGTGCTGTCCAAATGCTACGGCGGTGACATCACTCGCAAACGCAAACTGCTGGAAAGGCAGAAGGAAGGCAAGAAGCGGATGAAGACCATCGGACGGGTCGACGTGCCGCAGGAGGCGTTCGTGGCGGCACTGTCGACCGACGTCGGCGGTGACAAAACCAAGAAGTAGCGATCCCCGGGGAGCAGCGCGCGTCGACTTGACGGGTCGAACGAAATCCGTTACAAGACTCGAACTGCTGTGCACGCGAGAGGGGCACCACGCGCATGCATAACGTCCGCAGCATCGGGACGATTGTGACGTGTCTGCTGGCCGCGCTGCTCGGCGCGGGCTGCAGCGTCGTCGTCGGCGGCGCCGGACGACCGGTGGCCGGGATAGCACCGCGCCCGGTCACCGGGGTGACGATCGAGCAGGCGTTGCTGGGCACCGCTGAGCTGGAAAAACTGCTCGACCAGTCGGTAAGGGCTCTGCAGCCGCCCCGCTACGGGGCGCGACCAAGTTGTTTCGCACCCTGGTGCCGGGCCCCAACGATTGTCTAGGGGTGCTGGCCGAAATGCAGTCGAGCAGCTACCGATCCGCCGACGTCCGCGACGTGGTCTGGGAGAGCTGGCTGGACGGGCGCAGCGCTTTCGCTGGCGTGGTCGCGGTCGACGAAGGCGTGGTCGCGTTGCCGACGGCCGCCGAGGCCGACGCGCTGTTCGCGACGTTCGCCGAGCAGTGGAGCCGCTGCGACGGCAAAGCCGCAACCTACCGCGACCAGACGTACCGGATCACCGACGTGCGCGTTGCCGACTCGGTGCTCGCGGCCACTCTGCAAACTTCGCCCAGCCCGATCGCACGGGCCATCGGGGTTCGGGTGAACTGCCTCGTCGAGGTCAAGGTTCCGTTTTCTGCCGACGTTCGCTCGACCCCGGACCCGGCCCCGGGCGACCCGGAAACCCGGGCCATCGCCATTGCGCGGCGGATGATGGACAAGATCAGCGACCTGAGCTGACGCGGCCGGGCGCTACATGGGTGCGTTGGCCGGCTGGAAAACCCCGGTGCCGTCGGCTTCTTCTTCGGCGCGGATCACGTGCACTACCGCGTTGATCAACGCCAGGTGGGTGAACGCCTGCGGGAAGTTGCCCAGATGACGGCCGGTGCGCGGCTCGAGCTCCTCGGCGTAGAGGTACAGCGGGCTGGCAAACGACAACAGCCGCTCGCACAAATGCTTGGCGCGGCTGACTTCCCCGATCTCGACCAGCGCCGACACCAGCCAGAACGAGCAGATGGTGAAGGTGCCCTCAAGCCCGGTGAGCCCGTCGTCGGTCTCCTCAACGCGGTAGCGCAACACCAAGCCCTGTTCGGTGAGTTCGTCGGCGATGGCCAGCACGGTGTTGCGCACCCGGGGGTCATCGGGGGGCAAAAACCGGGTGAGCACCACCATGAGCAGCGACGCATCCAGCGCGTCGGCGCCGTAGTGCTGGGTGAACACGCCCTTGGCATTGACCCCGTGCTGGAGGATGTCGGCCTTGATCTCTTCGGCGATCACCCGCCACTTCTGCGCGTAGGCCTTCTCGCCCTGCCGCTCGGCCAGCTTGGCGCCCCGGTCCAGCGCCACCCAGCACATCACCTTCGACGAGGTGAAATGCTTGGGTTCGCCGCGCACCTCCCAGATGCCGCGGTCGGGCTCGCGCCAGTGCGCCGCCGCCTCTTCGACCTGCTTTTTGAGCACCGGCCACAGTGTCTCGGGGACCTGCTCACGCGAGCGTGCGTGCAAGTAGAACGAGTCCAGGATCGCACCCCAGATGTCGTGTTGGTTTTGCTTGTAGGCGCCGTTTCCGATCCGGACCGGGCGGGCGTGGTCGTATCCGGACAGATGGGGCAGCTCTTGTTCCTCGAGGATGCGTTCGCCGCCGACGCCGTACATCACCTGCAACGGATGGCGTTCTCCATTGTTGGCGCCCGAAACGTCGGCGATGAACGAGAAGAAATCGTCGGCCTCACGATCCAGGCCCAGGGTGTAAAGCCCCCACAACGCGAACGTCGAATCGCGAATCCACGCGTAGCGGTAGTCCCAATTGCGCTCGCCCTGCGGGGTTTCCGGAAGCGAGGTGGTGCTTGCCGCCAGCAGCGCGCCGGTGGGCGAGTAGGTCAAGCCCTTCAACGTAAGCGCACTGCGCTGCAGATACGCCCGCCACGGGTGGTCGGGGAAGTTGCCGATGTTGATCCACTGCCGCCAGCATTCCGTGGTCTGCCACATCTTGTCGGCGGCCTCCGCGTATGTCTGCGGGGCGGGGTGTTTGGACCAGCTCAAGGCGACGAACACGTCGTCACCCTCTTTGAGCCGGGTGCGTGCCCGCGCTTCGCGGCCCTCCAGCCCGATGCGCAAATTGGTAGTCAGCCGAAGCGTCGGATGAGCATCGGGATCCGTTTTGGCGCTGGCGACGGCCTCACCGTAGGCGTCGGCCGAATATTCCCACGTCGCGCTGATGCGGTGGTAGTCGAACGCCGGCTCGCAGCTCATCATCAGCTCGGCGGTGCCGCTGACACAGCGCACGGTGCGCAGCAGGATATGCTCGGCGTCCCAGTCCATCGGCGTGCGGCGATGGGTGCGCGATCGCCGATCGATGTCGTGCCACGGCCCCATCACCAGCGCGTCACGCACAATCAGCCAGCCGGTGTGGGTTTGCCAGGTGGTCTCCATGATCAGGCTGCCGGGCAGATAGCGCCGCGCCGAAGGCACCGACACCCCATAGGGGCCGAGCCGGAAATGGCCGGCGTTACGGTCCAGGATCGCGCCGAACACGCTCGGCGAGTCCGGCCTCGGCACGCACAGCCATTCCACCGAGCCCGCCGGCGAGATCAGGCACGTCGTTTCGCAGTCGGACAAAAACGCGTAGTCGGCGATCGGCGGGAACGGGTTGCGCAGCGATCCGCCCGCCGTGACCGGTACCGGCGACGTGACGGTGAGGGGCGCGACGAAGGTCTGGTCAGCGGCCTCGTCGGCGGACTCGGCGTGCAGGACCATGCCGATATCATCATCTGCCGGGCAGCCGGCGTCCACTTGCCGCGGGGTGTGTCAGCGCTTGGCAAAAGCCGGGGCGTGTTCGGGGCGGATGCCCACCCCGACGAGAAAGGCTGGCAGCGCCGAAAGCCACGGCAGCCGATCGACCAGGCTGAGCACCGCCGACTGGGTGGGGTCCTCACCGCGAAGGATCGGGTCGACCACTTGCCGGTGAACCACCCGCTGCATCGTTTGGGTCACGGCGGTGGGCAACGCGCGGCGGCGGCGGACTGCGGCGAGGTCGCGGGCGGTCACCCGGTGCCGCCGCAGCGGGCCGGCCAGCAATGTCGCTGCGGCGACGGCGTCCTGGACCGCGAGATTGATGCCGACACCTCCCGCCGGCGACATCGCATGTGCGGCATCACCGATGCACAGCAGCCCGTCGGTGTGCCACCGACGCAGCCGATTGATCCGCACGTCGAGGTGCTTGACGTCGTCCATGGACGTCAGCGCGTCCACCGACTCGGCCGCTTCGGGCACCAGCTCGGCGACGTCGCGGCGGAACGCTTCGATACCTCGTGCACGCAACTGGGGGTCGGCGCCCTTGGGCCCGAGGTAAGCGATCTGGAAATAGCCCTGCCGGGGAATCAGCAGGAGCGCCTTGCCGTGGCCGATGCGGGGCAGCAAGGAAAACTGCGCCGACCGCTGGTGGGGTAACCGAAACCACCACACGTCGAAGCGCACCGGATATTCGCGTCCCGGCAGCGCGGCCTCTCGCCGGACGACCGACCATCGGCCGTCACATCCCACGGTCAACTCGGCGCTCAGTTCACCGGCTCCGCCGGGCCCCTGGTAACGCACCCCGGCAACCCGGCCGCCCTCCCGCAGCAAACCGGTGGCTTCGGTGCGCATCCGTAACGTGAACGTCGGCTCGGTCTGCGCGGCTTCGGCAAGCAGGTTCAGCAGGTCCCACTGCGGCACCATCGCGATGAAGGGGTGGGGTTGGCGCAGCCGTTCGAAGTCGACGTAGGTCACCGTGCGCCCCCGTGATACCACCGTCGCGTTGCGGACCTCGCTGTAGGGCAAGGCCGCGAAGCGCTCCCAGAGCCCCAGCTCGTCGAGCAGCCGCAGCGTGGGCGGGTGCACGGTGTCACCGCGGAAGTCGCGCAGGAAGTCACCGTGCTTCTCCAGCAACGTGACCTCGACGCCCGCGCGGGCCAAGAGCAGCCCGAGCACCACTCCGGCCGGGCCGCCACCGACGATCGCGCAGGTGGTTTCTTCGCGCATTGGGGACATCCGCTGAGGTTACGTTGGTTGTCCGACGTCGCGGCGAATAGGGTGAGCTCGGTGGACGGGTTCCTGAGTTGGTGGGACGGCGTCGAGCTGTGGTTGTCCGGGCTCGGCTTCGTGCTGCAGACCATCGTGGTGATGCCCGTCGTGCTGGCGCTGGCCTACCTCATCGCGGTGGTGCTGGACGGGGTTTTGGGTCGAGGCATCCGGCTGATGCGTCGGGTCCGCCATGACGGGGATTCCCGATGATCGGCAAAACCGGGATGCCGCGTTCGCATGTGACCTTGGTGCTGGTCGTGTTGGTGGTGCTGGTGATCGTCACCTGGTTGCTGACGCGCTGACACGCATCTGAACGGGCGGCGCGTGGATGCCTTCTGTTAGGCTTCGCGCCATGCATACAGCGTCCGGCAACCGAGCGTGCTATATCTTGGCGCTCATTGCTGTGGGGAATTGCGCTGTGGCCGATATCCACTGTTGTCGCTGACATCCCTACCCCGGCCCGCGGTCCGGCGCCGAGCCCGTGAACATCGCTGATTACTGATTCCGGACTCCGAGAAGCCTTTCCGCAACAGGGGACTCGTAATCCAAAGCCGCATGGGAAGGTCGCCAATGTTCAGCAACGCCGTATGCGCCTCACGCTGGCGGCATGTTGTTGGATTCACGACTGTCGCGAGCATTGTTGTCGCGTGCCACGGCGGCGCCAGTGACGTCGTCGGGGGTGCCGCGGCCAACGCGCATACCAGCATCACCCTGGTCGCCTACTCGGCGCCAGAACCGGGGTGGAGCAAGGTAATTCCCGCATTCAATGCGTCCGAACAGGGCAGGGGCGTGCAAGTCATCACCTCGTACGGGGCATCCGGCGACCAGTCACGCGGCGTGGTCGACGGGAAGCCGGCGGATTTGGTGAACTTGTCGGTCGAACCCGATATCACCCGACTGGTCAAGGCGGGCAAGGTTTCCAAGGACTGGGACAAAGACGCCACCAAGGGCATCCCATTCGGGTCCGTGGTGACCCTGGTGGTGCGCGCGGGCAATCCCAAAAAGATCAAGGACTGGGACGATCTGCTGCGGCCCGGTGTGGAAGTCATCACCCCAAGCCCACTGAGTTCAGGGTCGGCCAAATGGAACCTGCTGGCCCCGTATGCCGCCAAAAGCGGCGGTGGCCGGAATAGCCGGGCGGGCCTCGACTTTGTCAACAAACTGGTGAGTGAACATGTGAAACTGCGGCCGGGATCGGGCCGCGAAGCCACCGATGTCTTCGTCCAGGGCAGCGGTGACGTATTGATCAGCTACGAAAACGAAGCCATCGCCACTGAGCGTCAGGGTAAGCCGATCGAGCACATCAACCCGCCGCAGACCTTCAAGATTGAAAACCCGCTGGCGGTGGTGACCACCAGCAGCCACTTGGACACCGCGACCGCGTTCAAAAACTTCCAGTACACGGCTGAGGCGCAAAAGCTTTGGGCGCAAGCCGGTTTCCGACCAGTCGATCCCGCGGTCGCCGCGGAGGTGCGAGACCAGTTCCCGGCACCGGTCAAACTGTGGAACATCACCGACCTCGGTGGCTGGGACGTGGTCGACCCGCAGTTGTTCGACAAGACCACCGGCAGCATCAGCAAGATCTATATGAAGGCCACGGGATGACGACTACGATCACGCCCGACCCGGAGGCGATCCGGCCCGAACTCGACCACCACGCTGATCGCGGGCTGAGCCGGCCCGACCTGCATCAAGCCAGCGTGTCGCTGCGCGTCGGGGTAGCGGTGGTATGGCTGTCGGTAATCGTGCTGTTGCCGCTGGCCGCGATCGGCTGGCAGGCCGCCGGTGGCGGTTGGCGGGCTTTTTGGTTGGCGGTGACCTCCAATGCGGCGCTGGACTCGTTTCGGGTGACGCTGACGATTTCAGCCGGTGTCACCCTGCTTAACCTGCCGTTTGGCCTGCTTATCGCGTGGGTCCTGGTGCGCGACGACTTTCCGGGCAAGCGGCTTGTCGATGCCGTCATCGACCTGCCGTTCGCGTTGCCCACCATCGTGGCCAGCCTGGTGATGCTGGCACTCTACGGGCCGCACAGTCCAGTAGGTGTGCATCTTCAGCACACCGCGTGGGGTGTGGGGGTCGCGCTAGCGTTCGTGACGTTGCCTTTCGTGGTGCGGGCCGTGCAGCCGGTGCTGCTCGAGATCGACCGCGAGACCGAAGAGGCGGCTGCATCGCTGGGGGCGAGCAGCCCGACGATCTTCTTTCGCGTGGTGCTGCCCTCGCTGACTCCGGCATTGTTATCCGGTGCGGGGCTGGCCTTTTCGCGTGCAATCGGCGAATTCGGGTCGGTGGTGCTTATCGGCGGCGCGGTGCCGGGCAAAACCGAAGTGTCCTCGCAGTGGATCAGGACACTGATCGAGAACGACGATCGCACCGGCGCTGCCGCGATATCGATTGTGTTGCTGGCGATCTCATTTGTCGTGTTGTTCGCCCTGCGCACCTTGGGAGCCCACGCAGCCAAACGGGAGGAGCTGGCCGCATGACGCTCTCGCCGTGGGTTCGCCGCCTGATCCGCGGGGTGGCGCTCGGGTATGTGTTCGTGTTGGTCATTGTCCCGGTGGCGGTGATCCTGTGGCGGGCATTCGCGCCCGGGATTGGCCAGTTCTTCGCCTACGTCAGCACTCCGGCCGCGGTGTCGGCGCTGCACCTGTCGTTACTGGTGGTGGCGATCGTCGTGCCGCTGAACGTGATCTTCGGCATTCCTACGGCGTTGGTGTTGGCGCGCAACAGGTTTCGCGGCAAGGGTGTGCTGCAGGCCATCATCGACCTGCCATTCGCGGTCTCACCGGTGATCGTGGGTGTGGCGCTGATCGTGCTGTGGGGCTCGGCCGGTGCACTGGGCTTCATCGAACGAGACTTCGGGTTCAAGATCATCTTCGGTCTGCCCGGCATCGTGTTGGCCAGTGTCTTCGTCACGCTGCCGTTCGTGATTCGCGAGGTCGAACCGGTGCTGCACGAGCTGGGCACCGACCAGGAGGAGGCGGCGGCGACACTGGGTTCCAACTGGTGGCAGACGTTCTGGCGGATCACTTTGCCGTCCGTCCGGTGGGGACTGACCTACGGCATCGTGTTGACCATCGCTCGCACATTGGGGGAATACGGCGCAGTGCTCATGGTGTCCTCGAACCTTCCAGGCACCTCGCAGACGCTGACCCTGTTGGTCTCCGACCGCTACAACCGAGGCGCTGAATACGGTGCCTACGCGTTGTCAGTGCTGCTGATGACGGTCTCCGTGGTGGTTCTCGTGTTTCAGGTCGTCCTCGATGCGCGCCGCGTACGAAAGGAGGTGCCATGACTGACGCGATCATCGTGGCCGGTGCCTACAAACGCTACGGCGATTTCGTCGCGCTCGACGACGTGGACTTCACCGTGCCCGCCGGCTCCCTGACCGCGCTGCTGGGTCCAAGCGGTTCTGGCAAGTCGACACTGCTGCGTACCATCGCCGGTCTCGACCAGCCCGACCGCGGCACCATCACGATCAACGGTCGCGACGTTACCCGGGTGCCGCCGCAACGACGCGGGATCGGCTTCGTGTTCCAGCACTATGCGGCGTTCAAGCATCTGACGGTGCGCGACAACGTGGCGTTCGGGTTGAAAATCCGCAGGCGTCCTAAAAGCGAGATCACCAAGAAAGTTGACAACCTGCTCGAGATCGTGGGGCTGAGCGGATTCCAAAACCGTTACCCCAACCAACTTTCCGGTGGTCAACGTCAGCGGATGGCGCTGGCCCGCGCGCTGGCCGTCGACCCACAAGTGCTGCTGCTTGACGAGCCGTTCGGTGCACTCGACGCGAAGGTCCGCGAGGACCTGCGCGCGTGGCTGCGTCGGCTGCACGACGACGTGCACGTCACCACGGTGCTGGTGACCCACGATCAGGCCGAGGCGCTTGACGTGGCTGACCGCATCGCCGTGCTCAACAAGGGTCGCATCGAACAGGTGGGATCGCCGACCGAGGTCTACGACACTCCTGTGAACGCGTTCGTGATGTCGTTCCTGGGCAAAGTCTCCTCGTTGAACGGCACCCTGGTGCGTCCACACGACATCAGGGTCGGCCGCCGCCCCGATATGAAAATCGCCGCCGGCGACGCCGCCGCGGAGGCGGCCGGGGTCATCCGAGCCACCATCGACCGGGTCGTGATGCTCGGCTTCGAGGTGCGCGTCGAGTTGACCAACGCGGCTACTGGCAGCCCGTTCACCGCCCAAATCACCCGCGGCGACGCCGAGGCGCTCGGCCTGAAGGAGGGGGACACCGTGTACGTGGCGGCCACCCGGGTTCCGCCGATTGCCGACGACGTGCCGGTATCCAGCGCCGAGGCCTTGACCTAGGACTGTTAGGCCGCCAACCGGTCAGCGGTCAGCGCTTGGTCGAAGCGATCCAGCACGGTCTCGGCGACCAGCCGGTGGGCACCAAGCGGGGCGGCCATCGGAATGCCGCCGTCTTGGGCGAACTCACGCACCCGGTCGACCAACCGTCCCGGCGCCAGCACCCACGGCGCGATCACCAGCCGACGCGCCCCGCGGCGCCGCAACTCGCCGACAGCGTGTGCCAGCGATCTGGGCCTGGTGGCAAACGCTGTCGCGGCACCTGCCCAGCAGGTGCCCGCCGCCAGCCTCGGCGCCACGGACGAGGTGCGCGCGTTCGCATCGACGCACGACGAGCCGATAGCCACCACGAGAACGCCGACTTCGCTGTCCAGTGGGGAAACCCCTGCGTCGCTGAGTCTTTCGCGCAGCACCGCTAGTAGGCGCTCGTCTTGGCCGAGGACATCGGCTTGGCGCACATCGGCAAAACCGGCGATTTGTCGTGGTATGTCGACGCGAGCGTGGTAGGCGTCGACCAACAGCAGCGGGCTGACAACGGCACCCGGCGTCAGCACGTCGACCAGGCGCGGCGAGGTGAGCTCGCAGAACGCCACCCGCACGTCCAGACCTGGCCGGATGTGCCGCAACCGGCGCGCGACAGCGCGGGCATTGGCGGCCGCGCGAGGATCCGCGCTGCCGTGTGCGGTCAATACGAGTGTGGTCACGACGCGTGCAGCCCGCATTCGACCTTGCCGGTCCCCTTCCAGCGCCCGCTGCGCGGGTCGGCGCCGTCGACCGGCTTGGCCGTGCACGGGGCGCAGCCGATCGATGGATAGCCTTCGTAGACAAGGGGATTGACCAGCACATCATGCTCGGCGATGTAGTCGGCCACGTCCTGGTCGGTCCAGGCCGCCAGCGGGTTGACCTTCACCAGCTTGAACTGCTCGTCGAAGCTGATCAACGGGGCGTTGGCGCGCGTCGGCGCCTCGACTCGGCGCAGCCCCGTCACCCACGCTGCGTAACCGCGCAACGCCTTGGCCAGCGGGGCGACCTTACGCAGCCGACAGCACTCGTTGGGGTCACGCGCGAACAGGTTCTTGCCCAGCAGCCGGTCCTGCTCGGCCACGGTGTGCTCCGGAGTGATGTTGAGCACGTGCACGTCGTAGACGGCCTCGATGGCGTCGCGGGTGCCGATCGTTTCCACGAAGTGGTAGCCGGTGTCCAAGAACAGCACCGGCACACCGGGGCGGACTTTGGCGGCCAGATCCACCAGCACGGCGTCTTGCATGTTGGAAGCCACGACATAGTTGCAGGTCGCCCAGCCTCGGGGCCCGTTGACGCCGCCGAAGGTTTCGTCGGTCCACTGCAGTAACTCGGTGGCGCTCGCGCCGTCCAACTCGGCGGCGCCGCGCGCCGCCAGCTCGCGCAGCCGCGCCTCGGTCCAGGTTGTCGAATCGCTCATCGCAGATCATCCTCATCGGCGCGCATGGCCCACTGTGCGAACCGCTCGCCTTCGTTGCGGTGTTTGACGAAGTTGCGGACCACCCGGTCGATGTAGTCGCCAAGCTCGTCGGCGGCGACCTTATGCTGGCGCAACTTTCGCCCGAAGCCGCTGTCGGCGCCCAGGCTGCCGCCCAGATGCACCTGAAAGCCTTCGACCGATCCACCGTGGCCGTCGTCGATCATCTGGCCTTTGAACCCGATGTCGGCGACCTGGATCCGCGCGCACGAGTTCGGGCAGCCGTTGATGTTCACCGTGATCGGCACATCGAGTTGGGAGTTGATGTCCTCCAGGCGTTTTTCCAACTCAGGAACCAAAAGCTGTGCACGACCTCGGGTTTCGGCAAACGACAGCTTGCAGAACTCGATACCACTGCACGCCATGAGGTTCCGGCGCCAGTGCGACGGCCGCGACGGCAGCCCCAGCGCGTCCAGACCGGTGACCAGTTCGTCCAGCTTGGAGTCGGGCACGTCGAGGATGATCAGCTTCTGGTAGGCGGTGAACCGGGCCCGATCCGAGTCGGCGCGCTCCATGAGGTCGGCGACCGCCGACAGTTTCGTGCCGGTGACCCGCCCGGCGATCGGGGCCACGCCGACCGCATTGAGGCCGTTCTTCAGCCGCTGCACGCCGACGTGGTCGATCGGGTGGTTGACCGGTTCGGGAGGCGGACCGTCGATGAGCGGCCGCTTGAGGTACTCGGTTTCCAGCACTTCCCGGAATTTCGGTATGCCCCAGTCCTTGATCAGGAATTTCAGCCGGGCCTTGGAGCGCAGCCGCCGGTAGCCGTAGTCGCGGAAAACCGCGGTCACCGCTTCCCACACGTCGGGCACCTCGTCGAGCGGCACCCAGGCACCGACCCGCTGGGCCAGCATCGGGTTTGTCGACAGCCCGCCGCCCACCCACAGGTCCAGGCCCGGCCCGTGTTCGGGGTGCCGCACCCCGATGAAGGAGACGTCGTTGATTTCGTGCGCGACGTCCTGCAGACCCGAGACCGCGGTCTTGTACTTGCGGGGCAGGTTGGCGTACTCCGGGTTGCCGATGTAGCGGCGAATGATCTCCTGAAGGGCCGGGGTAGCGTCGAGCACCTCGTCGAGCGATTCACCGGCCAGCGGTGAACCGAGCATGCCCCGGGGGCAGTCGCCGCAGGCCTCGGTGGTCTGCAAGCCGACCGCGGCCAGCCGTTGCCAGATTTCGGGGACGTTCTCGATTTCGATCCAGTGGTACTGCAGATTCTCTCGGTCGGAGATGTCGGCGGTGTCGCGGGCGAACTCGGTCGAGATCTCGCCCAGGGTTCGGACCGCAGCAGCCGAGAGTGCCTTGCCGTCGGTGCGTACTCGCATCATGAAGTAGCGGGCCTCGAGCAGGTCGACGTTCTCGTCACCGGTCCAGGTGCCGTCGTAGCCCTCGGCACGCTGGGTGTAGAGGCCCAGCCAGCGGAACCGGCCGCGCAGATCGGTCTTGTCGATGCTGTCGAATCCGCGCTGGGCGTAGATGTTTTCGATGCGGGCCCGCACGTTGAGCGGATCGTCGTCCTTCTTGAGCCGCTCGGTGGCATTCAACGGCTCGTGATAGCCCAGCGCCCACTGGCCTTCAGCGCGGCCCCTAGAACGTGGGGGGCTGGGACGGGAAGTGGTCATTGGCGGGTTCTCCTTCGCGGAGGAGCCGGCGTGTGGACCGCGCACATCACCGGAGGCTGTCCCGGCGGCGCAGATCCGGCGGCCAGCTGCAAGTACAGGTGGGCGGGTCTACGACATCAAGGCCGGACAGCGACAGCTGCAGACACGCTTGAGATCGATGTGCCGACGCGCCACCAACGGAATACGGAATGAGCTGCGGTAGGCGACGGTCACCCGCCCATTGTGCCATACGTACCGGCGAGCCATGCGACCAGGCCGAACTTTTGCTCACAGTGAGCGAAATTACTCGCAGTCCCTTAATGCCACGTGAACGCGGCCCGCGAATTTCCTGGCAGGATCGGTGCTATGGCGCAGACGGTGCCTGTTGGCCTTCCGGAGGTGCGACTGGCACCCGGCGCACCGTTCGGCGTGTACGTGCACGTGCCGTTCTGTTTGACCCGCTGCGGCTACTGCGACTTCAACACCTACACTCCAGCCGAGTTGGGCGGGGTCAACCCGGACGCCTGGCTGAGCGTGTTGGGCGCGGAGCTGAAGCTGGCGGCTGCACGGTTGGGCGGGCCGACGGCGGACACCGTGTTCGTCGGAGGTGGGACGCCGTCGCTGCTGGGCGCCGAGCGACTGTGCGCGGTGCTCGAGATGGTGCGGGATCAGTTCGGGCTGGCTCCCGACGCCGAGGTCAGCACCGAGGCCAACCCGGAATCCACGTCGCCGGAGTTGTTCGACGCGCTGCGCAGGGCCGGCTATACCCGGATATCGCTGGGGATGCAGTCGGTGTCGCCGAGGGTGCTCGCGACGCTGGACCGGGTTCATTCCCCCGGGCGCGCGGTGGCCGCGGCCCGCGAGGCGCTGGCTGCGGGCTTCGAGCATGTCAACCTCGACCTGATCTACGGGACTCCGGGTGAATCCGACGACGATCTGCGGCGCTCGGTGGACGCGGCGGTCGAGGCGGGTGTCGATCATGTGTCGGCGTATGCGCTCGTGGTCGAAGAGGGCACCGCATTGGCCCGACGGGTCCGCCGTGGTGAGCTGGCCGCGCCCGACGGGGACGTACTCGCCCATCGCTACGAGATCGTCGACGCGTTGCTGCAGGGGGCCGGTTTCGACTGGTATGAGGTCTCCAACTGGAGCCGACCCGGCGGGCGGTGCCGGCACAACATCGGCTACTGGGATGGCGGCCAGTGGTGGGGTGCCGGACCGGGAGCCCACAGCTATGTCGGTATCACTCGATGGTGGAATGTCAAGCACCCCAATAGCTATGCAGTGTTGGTGGCCGAATCATCGCTTCCGGTAGCGGGTTTCGAAGAACTCGACGCGCAGGCTTTGCACACCGAAGACGTGATGTTGAAAATCCGCCTGCGCCAAGGCCTGCCGTTAAGGCTGCTGCGCCCCGAGGAACGGGAGCGCGCCGCGGTCGCCATCGCAGATGGTCTAGTGACGAACGAACGCGAGCGGCTGGTGCTCACCGACCGCGGCCGATTGTTGGCTGATGCGGTGGTGCGCACGGTGCTGGGTTGAAAGCTCAACCGCAGCCGGATGGTTGCGCTGCGGTTGCACGCTTGCCGGCGAACGATTTTCGTCGGCGTTACGCAACATTCGCAAAAACTGTCGGTTCAGGACACAAAATTATTCTTTTACAGTGGATTTACTTCGCAGATCGTCCTGCGTAGCGTGCGGTTCATGCGCATCCACGACGTGCGGACGCGGCGCAGCGTCGACGAATTCCCCCGCAGTGAACACCTGGCGTGGAAGATAGCCGAGGTAGCGGCGGACCCCGTCGCGGTGCCCACAGAGACCGAGGCGATGGTGATCAACCGTATCATCGACAACGCCGCGGTGTCCGCCGCCGCGGTTATCCGCCGTCCGGTCACCGTCGCGCGCGCCCAGGCGCTTGCGCACACCTGCACGAGCAGGGGTGCGCAGGTTTTCGGAGTCGACGGCAACTATTCGCCGGAATGGGCGGCCTGGGCCAACGGAGTGGCCGTGCGCGAATTGGACTTCCACGACACATTTTTGGCGGCGGAGTACGCGCACCCTGGCGACAACATTCCGCCGTTGGTGGCCGTCGCGCAGCATCTTGGAGTGGCCGGGGCGGACCTGATCCGCGGCATTGCGACTGGCTACGAGATCCAGATCGACTTAGCCAAGGGAATCTGCCTGCACGAGCACAAGATCGACCACGTCGCACACCTCGGCCCATCGGTGGCCGCCGGTCTGGGCACGATGCTTCGCCTCGATAAAGAGGTCATCTACTGCGCGATCGGGCAGGCACTGCATCTCACCACGGCAACCCGGCAGTCGCGCAAGGGTCGGATTTCCAGCTGGAAGGCATTCGCTCCGGCATGGGCCGGCAAGGTCGCGATCGAATCCGTCGACCGAGCCATGCGGGGGGAGGGCTCACCCGCGCCGATCTGGGAAGGCGAGGATGGGGTGATCGCCTGGCTGCTTTCCGGGCCCGAACACACCTACCACGTCCCGCTTCCCGAACGGGGTGAGCCGAAACGGGCCATTCTGGAGAGTTACACCAAGGAATACTCGGCGGAGTACCAAAGCCAGGCCCTCATCGACTTGGCCAGGCGGCTGCGTGAGCGTATCGGCGACCTCGACCAGATCGCGACGATCGCGCTGCATACAAGCCACCACACTCACGTGGTGATCGGCACCGGTTCGGGCGACCCGCAAAAGTTCGACCCGGACGCATCCCGCGAGACATTGGATCACTCGGTGATGTACATCTTCGCGGTCGCGTTGCAGGACGGCACTTGGCATCACGAACGGTCCTACAGCTGGGAGCGGGCGCACCGACCCGACACCATCGAGTTGTGGCGCAAGATCGCCACGGTCGAGGACCCTGAATGGACCCGGCGCTATCATGCGGTCGACCCGGCGCGCAAGGCCTTCGGCGCCCGCGCGGAGGTCACCCTCGAAAGCGGTGAGGTGATCGTCGACGAGGTCGCTGTCGCCGACGCTCATCCGTTGGGCGCCAGGCCATTTGAGCGCAAGCAATATCTGGCGAAATTTACCGAGCTGGCCGACGGCGTGATCGACAACGCCGAACAGCATCGATTCCTCACGACGGTTGATGGCCTGTCCAGGCTCGACCGAGGAGCCCTGAGTGCGCTCAACCTCAGGGTGAATCCTGAGGTGCTCGAAAGAGCGCCGACGATCCCCACGGGCATCTTCTGAAGAGCGGGCTCATCGCCAGCGGCGTGTCCGCGGCAGACAAGCGTGCCCGTTTCCGGGCCGCGCTGGAAAGCGGTCGGCTGCAACGGTTTCCCGGTGCTTCCTCACCGTTAGTCGCGAAACTCATCGCAGCGCTCGGGTTCGACGGGGTGTACGTGTCCGGTGCGGGTGCTTTCGGCCGATTTGGGCCTGCCCGACATCGGGTTGACCACCCTGACCGAAGTGTGCGCGCGGGCGCGCAGATCGCGACGTTGACGGCGCGCACCGTGACGGTACTGGAGGACGCCGGGCTGGCCGGCTGCCACCTCGAGGACCAAGTCAACCCGAAGCACTGCGGCCACCTCGACAACAAGTCCGTGGTGCCCGCCAGCGACATGGTAAAGCGCTTGCCGGCCGCGGTATCTGCCCGGTGCGGCCCGAATTTCGTCGTCTGCGCGCGCACCGGCACCGCTGGGGGCCATCGCAGCGGAAGGTTCCTGTTACCTGACCCCGAATCGGCCGACGATGGGGGCGAACGCGTCGCGCCATCGGCATTGCAGCGCCGCGGCGGGCCGCGACGTCACGTGACCGGGAAGTGCTGGGTGATGACCCGGGCGATCTCGATGTAGAGCGGGATTCCGATGGTGACGTTGTAGGAAAACGTCAAGCCCAGCGACGCGGCCAGGGGAAGGGTTGGGCTTGCCTCGGGTATTGCGAGTCGCTGCACCGCGGGGACGGCGATGTAGGAGGCGGCGGCACAAAGCACCGCGAACAAGATGTACGTGCCCGGCTTGAAGTGGAAATGAGTGAGATGCGCGTAGGTATGGGCGGTGATGATCCCGAGTGTGGCGAACAGGTTGGGCGCCAGTAGACCGAACAGGATGAAACCGGGCCCGGCGGTTTTGAGGTCCTTCAACCGGCGAGACGCTGTCATGCCCATCTCCAGCAAGAACAGGCACAGCACACCCTGGAAGGCGGCCACGAACACGTTGTCGTCGTCGTGCACCACCTTCGGGCCCTGTAACCGGCTGATCAGCCCAATGATGATGCCGCCGAACAGCAGATAGAGGCCGGGGTTGAGCAAGACCTCTCTTAGCAGCTTGATCGTCCCGATGCCCTGTTCGGTGGCGGCGTCCTCGGGATGTTCCCGCAGCTCCAGGGACAGCTCCATCTCCTGCTCGATGCCTTGCTCACGGTCGCTGCCCAGATGTGTTCCCGGTGCTGGCCTGGTGGCCGCGCCCGGCCCCACCTTCGCCGCTACGTAACCGGGCTCATCGGGCATGGTCCCCGCCGCGTCCATCCCCCGGTGTCGCAGGCGGGCCGCGAGATAGAGCGCCACCAGGCAGCCGGGCATCTCCATGACGGCCAGCATCACCGGCATGAAGCCGTTGAAGGCCATCCCCACCGTCGCAAGAACCCCCACGCAGGTGGCGAAGGTGCCCGCCGAGTCTGACCCGTAATAGCCGGCGACCGTGGCTTTGTCGATCCGCCGCATCTTTGTCATGCGGGTCAGCAGCAGGTAGGCCAGCAGACCGATCACGAAGTTCAAGACGAAACCCAAGACGATGAACCCGACGATGTTGCCGATGCTCGACGCGTGAATGGTGGCGAGCTCTTCACCGCCGTGCCAGCCGATGGCCAGCAGCAGATACATCGTCAGTCCCTGATAAATCACGTAGGGGAATTCGAACTCCACCTTCAGCAAGGGGATCAGGAACCCGAGATAGAAGAACAGCAGCAGCGGCTTGAAAAGGTTGTGAGTGAAGTTATGCCAGAACTCCAGCAGCATGCGGCCTCTCCTTTATTTCAACGCTGCGGTGCGGGCACCCACGATTTCGCGTGCAGCCAAGCCGCCGTGGGCAACCCCGCAAACATAGCGGTGCCGATGCCGGATGGCGAGTCACATTGCGTGCCTATCACTGGTTTCGCAGGCAACCTACAGGTTGGACGGGGCCTAGTGGGACGCCGACACCAGCGTGGGCTTAACGCCGACGGCACCCTTGACGCGGTGCGTCACCGATGCCCACACCGACGGTGAGTAATGCGTGGTGACCTCGTCGAATCCGTCCACCCGGGAGACGGTCAGCACGCCGGTCTCCTGATTGAGGGTGAGCTGGTCGCCGTCGTTTGCGTGGATCTCTTCCCCGTCAAGGAGCCGGATGATGAACATACTGGTTGCCCCTCTCTGTCGTGCATTCCGCAGGGTCCGCAAACCGACCGTGATATTACGGACAGCCGCTATCTGCGACTGCACTGCTTTGGCGGCTGGCCAATGAACGTTTCGGAAACGGCAGATGGCTGTCCGGTCACGCCCAGCGGTGGCCGGCAGTTCGTGTTGCGGGGAGACCCGCCCACGGCTTGATAGGTTAGGCTACATTTACTAACCGTGACCGAGGTCGGTGTCGAGACAAGCTCTGCGGACGCCGCGTCGCAGTCGATCCGGTTGCCCGCCGACATTGACCCGGCCGACCTGGCAGCCGAGTTGGCGGCGGCGCTGCCCGAACGGGATGGCGAAGACTACCTGCTCTACGAGCGCGACGGGCAGTGGGTGTTGGCGTGCGGGGTGCTGGCCCTCGTCGAGCTGGACTGCGACGAACTGCGTGTCGTTCGCGACGGGGTCGTCCAGCACCAGTCGTGGTCTGGGCGGCCGGGACGTGTGCTCGGTGAGGCGGTCGACCGGCTGCTGCTGGAAGCTGATCATGCCTTTGGCTGGGTCGCTTTCGAATTCGGGGCGTATCGCTTCGGTCTGCAGGAGCGCCTGGCACCGCATACCCCGCTGGCCAGGGTATTTTGGCCGCGGACCCGAATCGTGGTCACTAGCGACGCAGTTGATTTGCACGGTGCCGAGGACCGCCACCGTCAGGCGGTGCACCGGCTGCTCAGCGACGGCGTGCCCAAGCCGCCGCCCGCGTCACCCGTGGAGGTGACCGACGATACCGCCGGGTACCGCGGTCGGGTGGCACAGGCCATCGGTGAGATCATCGATGGTCGCTATCACAAGGTGATCCTGTCACGTTGCGTTGACGTGCCATTTGAGCTGGACTTCCCGTCCACCTACCGGTTAGGCCGCAGACACAACACCCCCGCGCGCTCGTTTTTGTTGCGGCTGGGAGGGTTTCGTGCCCTCGGCTACAGCCCGGAGCTTGTTGCGGCGGTACGCCGCGACGGCGTGGTGGTCACTGAGCCGCTGGCGGGCACGCGGGCGCTGGGCCGGGGACCGGTCCACGACCGGCAGGCTCGCGACGACCTGGAATCGAATGCCAAAGAGATTGTGGAGCATGCTATTTCCGTTCGCGGCTCGTTGCGGGAGATTACTGAGATCGCCGAGCCCGGCAGTGCGGCGGTCACCGACTTCATGACGGTGCGCGAGCGGGGCAGTGTGCAGCACCTGGGCTCGACCGTCAGTGCCCGCCTCCACGCGTCGAAAGACCGAATGGATGCCTTGGAGGCGTTGTTTCCCGCCGTCACCGCGTCCGGCATTCCCAAGGCCGCCGGTGTCGACGCGATCCTGCGTCTCGACGACGGCCCGCGCGGGTTGTATTCGGGTGCAGTGGTGATGTTTTCGGCTGACGGTGGGCTGGATGCCGCACTGACGCTGCGTGCGGTCTTCGAGCACGGCGGTTGCACCTGGCTGCGCGCCGGGGCCGGCATTATCGGCGCATCGGACCCGGATCGCGAATTCGAGGAGACCTGCGAGAAGCTGACCACACTGGCCCCGTATCTGGTCGCATGCCGGTAGGTTTCGCCACGCATGCCCTCAGCCGATCGGGAAGTGCTGGGTGATGACCCGGGCGATCTCGATGTAGAGCGGGATTCCGATGGTGACGTTGTAGGAAAACGTCAAGCCCAGCGACGCGGCCAGGGGAAGGGTTGGGCTTGCCTCGGGTATTGCGAGTCGCTGCACCGCGGGGACGGCGATGTAGGAGGCGGCGGCACAGAGCACCGCGAACAAGATGTACGTGCCCGGCTTGAAGTGGAAATGAGTGAGATGCGCGTAGGTATGGGCGGTGATGATCCCGAGTGTGGCGAACAGGTTGGGCGCCAGTAGACCGAACAGGATGAAACCGGGCCCGGCGGTTTTGAGGTCCTTCAACCGGCGAGACGCTGTCATGCCCATCTCCAGCAAGAACAGGCACAGCACACCCTGGAAGGCGGCCACGAACACGTTGTCGTCGTCGTGCACCACCTTCGGGCCCTGTAACCGGCTGATCAGCCCAATGATGATGCCGCCGAACAGCAGATAGAGGCCGGGGTTGAGCAAGACCTCTCTTAGCAGCTTGATCGTCCCGATGCCCTGTTCGGTGGCGGCGTCCTCGGGATGTTCCCGCAGCTCCAGGGACAGCTCCATCTCCTGCTCGATGCCTTGCTCACGGTCGCTGCCCAGATGTGTTCCCGGTGCTGGCCTGGTGGCCGCGCCCGGCCCCACCTTCGCCGCTACGTAACCGGGCTCATCGGGCATGGTCCCCGCCGCGTCCATCCCCGGTGTCGCAGGCGGGCCGCGAGATAGAGCGCCACCAGGCAGCCGGGCATCTCCATGACGGCCAGCATCACCGGCATGAAGCCGTTGAAGGCCATCCCCACCGTCGCAAGAACCCCCACGCAGGTGGCGAAGGTGCCCGCCGAGTCTGACCCGTAATAGCCGGCGACCGTGGCTTTGTCGATCCGCCGCATCTTTGTCATGCGGGTCAGCAGCAGGTAGGCCAGCAGACCGATCACGAAGTTCAAGACGAAACCCAAGACGATGAACCCGACGATGTTGCCGATGCTCGACGCGTGAATGGTGGCGAGCTCTTCACCGCCGTGCCAGCCGATGGCCAGCAGCAGATACATCGTCAGTCCCTGATAAATCACGTAGGGGAATTCGAACTCCACCTTCAGCAAGGGGATCAGGAACCCGAGATAGAAGAACAGCAGCAGCGGCTTGAAAAGGTTGTGAGTGAAGTTCTCCCAGAACTCCAGCAGCATCGACTCGTCCCTCACCTCGACAACCGGGCCATCCCCAGCTTGGCGGCTAGGTGGGATCTGCTCCGTGAACGCGCCGAAAATGTCCGGTTACCAGATGCTCACAGCAGGGTCACCCGAGGTCAAGCCGTGATGTGAGGTTTCAGTTCGCCTCGGCCTCGGGCGAATTCGCCAGGTAGTCGGCGAGGATGCGACTGACCATCGACTCGATCGTGGATTCGATCGACGACGCCAGGGTGGCGGCCACCGAGGCGACGGCCTGGGTTCGAAACCGCACCAGCATCGTGATCAGCTCGGCGATTTCGGTGTCGGGCGGCAGCGGCTCGCCGGGCTTGATTCGGCCGGCAACGTGTTCGGCGCCGGCGCGCACCAGCATCTCGCTGATCTGGTCGACCAGCGGAACGATCTGCTCATGCAAATCGATCAGCTTGTCCAAGCTGACGCCGTAGCCGCGAATCTCGTTGAAAGCCTTGATCAATTTGGGTCGGGTGACCGTGGCTTTCGAGCCGTCGACCCGGACCACGCCCAGCTTCACCAGCCGGTCGAATGCGTCCGGGTTGTCGACCAGTCGGCGAGCGTCGGCGAGCGGCATGGCTTCGGGCTTCTCGGTGGCCCAGGTGCCTACGATCGCGGACTCCAGGCCAAGAACGTCGCCGAGATTTTTGCCTTCCTCCCAGGCGCTGAGCATTTCTCGCACGTGGGCGATGGTGTATCCGCGGTCGAGCATCGAGGTGATCAACCGCAGCCGGGTCAGATGGGTGTCGTTGAACAACGCGATCCGGCCCACCCGCAGCGGCGGAGGCAACAGGCCCCGGTCGCGATAGACCCTGATGTTGCGGGTGGTGGTGCCGGCCAGTCGGGCCAGATCGTCGATGCGGTATTCACCGGACACGGGCAGAGAATGCGGATGTCGCACCGCGGCATCGAAAAGCTGGGACACGGCAGATTCGATGAAATCCCGCGACTGTCGCCGTACTCGCCGGGGCGCGCGCCGCAGGCTGGCCAGCACTCCGGCGATGGTGCCGGTTTCCGCGCGCGGCGATCGGTCGGCAGCCATCATCACTCAGGCCGACGAGCTCACGGGGACATCGACACGGCGCGCAACCGCGTCGTAGTCGGCGAACCGGAAATCACGCATCTGTCGAAGATACTGGGTGGCGAACCCCGGATACATCGAGGCGTTGAATCCGTCCTTGGTCAGATACCAGCTGCGGCAACCCGACATCCAGGTCGTCTTGGTGAGCCGCTTTTGGATGCGCTGGTTGTGCTTGCGTTGGGCGTCGGCGCGCACGTCGAGATAGCGCAGGTTGTTGGCGAGGATCGTGGTGATGCCGCGCACCGCATACTCGAGCTGGCCTTCGATGTAGACCAGCAGCGAGTTGTGGCCGGGCCCGGAGTTCGGTCCAGTCATGATGAACAGGTTCGGGTAGCCGTGCACGTTGATGCTCTTGTAAGCCTTGGCGCCGTCGGCCCATTCGGCGTTCAGCGAGCGGCCACCCAGCCCGGTGACTGGAAACGGCGGCCCGGTCAGATGCACGTCGTAGCCGGTGGCGAACACGATGCAGTCCAGGTGGTGTTCGATGCCGTCGCTGGTGCGGATGCCGACAGGGCTAAGAGTGGCGATCGGCCAGTCGATGAGCTTGCAGTTGTCGCGTTGCAGCGCTGGGTAGTAGTCGCTGGAGACCAGCATACGTTTGCACCCCGGCACGAAGTCGGGAGTCAGTTGCCGGCGCAGCCACGGGTCTTTGACGGCCAGCCGCAGATGCGCCTTCCCCAGTCTCGCGACCAGCGAGGTCAGCGGTGTATTCCACACTAGCGCTGTGGCGCTGGCCTCGTGCCCCCAAAACAGCGCTTGCCGGGTAAGCTTCTGTGCTGCAGGGACTTTGGCAAACAGTTCTTGCACTGGCTGCGGGGTGGGGAAGTCGAGGCGGGGCAATACCCAGCCCGGGGTGCGCTGGAACACCTTGACGAACTTCGCCTGCTTGACCAGTTCGGGGACGATCTGGATAGCGCTGGCGCCGGTACCGATGACGCCGACCCGCTTGCCGGTGAAGTCGTAGTCATGGTCCCAGCGGGCGCTGTGGATCTTGTGGCCGCGATAGGAATCGATGCCGCGGATGTCGGGGAAGCTGGCGTCGGACAGCGGCCCGGATGCCAACACGACGGTGCGTGCGCGAAATCGCTTGTTCTTGCTGGTGGTTGCGGTCCAGACACCGGCGTTTTCGTCGAACGACAACCCGTTGACGTTGTGGTCGAACCGGATATGGCGGTGCACGTCAAACCGGTTGGCCATGTCTTCGATGTGGCGGCGGATCTCGTCGGCGGGGGAGTAGCTCCGCGACCAGGTGGGGTTGGGGACGAAGGAGTAGGAGTACAACAGCGATGGGATATCGCAGCTGGCACCGGGATACGTGGTGTCGCGCCAGGTGCCGCCGACCCGGTCGCTGCGCTCGAGGATGAGGATGTCGTCGACACCGGCCTGCCTCAGCTTGATTGCAGCACCCAGCCCGGTGAAGCCGGCTCCGACGATCAGCGTCGCGTGAACGTGATTGGGTGCCATGGGTTTAGGCCGCCGGTTCGTGGGTGAGCTCGTTGAACCAGCTGGGCACCGGTTTGAGCAACGGTTTGGGATAGAAGTCAGACAGCCGCACCATCGTATTGGCCAGCAGGTGGTACGGGTGGCGCGGGTTCACCACCATCGCGGCGTGCCGTTTGAGCACCTGGTAGGTCGGTACCCGTGTGGTGAAATCACCGCGCTCGCCGAGTTGTTTGAACCGCTTGACCGCGTTGTAGAGCCGCTCAGGCTCCATGCCCATGTCGGCGAGTTCATTGCGCACCCGGTTTAGCAGCGGCAAATACATCAACGCCCCGATGATCAATCCCGGTGAGGCGATGTTGCCGATGAACTCGATGGCCAGTTTGCGCGCCTTGGCGTGGCCGATCATGTTGAGCACCTCGAAGTCGACGGCGAGGTGGCGGGATTCGTCGTTGTTGATTTTCTCGAATACCTGATGGCATACCGGGTCTTCGACCTCATCGAGCAGGAATTTCAGCAGGGCCCCGTCCAGCGCCACCTCCAGCATCGGGATGACCGTGCCTAGGATCGACAGCGACATCCCATCGGCGTAGGTGTCCAACCACTGCATGGCCAGCCGGATGTTGACGTTGGGTTCAGGCATCTCGCCGTCGTCGAGCATCCCCCAGCGCTTCATCAGCGCCAGCTCGGCGTTAGCGTGCCGCTGTTCCTCGGCGTGGAAATAGCGGTAGATCTCGGCCACGGTGGGAGTTGGTGCTTTCTTGGCCAGCGCCGCAAATCCGCGCGCGCCGATATTCTCGATCCAGCACAGGTCGGCCATGAAGGCCTTGAGCTTGGGCCGGAAGTCGTCGCGGATCGTCTCGGCGCCCGGCGCATCCCATTCGATGTCGGCGAGCGCCCACTGCCGGTCTTTGATTTTGGCGAGCATAACGTCCATGTCGATAGTCATGTGCGCACTCCCTACGTGTTGCCTAATCCCCGAGCGGGGTGATCCGAGATACCACGCCGATCGTGCGGGTATAAGCCGTCGGCGCTAAACGTTTGATGTTCCAGCCGATCTTGGCGTCGAGTTGCGGCATGCAATAAAGGTCGCCGCGGTCGTTGGCATCCAGGCATGCCCGTGCGACCTGGTCGGCCGAAATCCCGGTCCAGCGCATCAATTTCGACGCAAGTTTGGCGCTTTCTGGGCTGATGCGCCCAGAGTCGACGATGTTGGTCTTGACGAATGTGGGGCACAACACCGTGACAGTGATTCCGGTGCCGGCCAATTCGGCGGCCAGGGTTTCCGACAGCGACAGCACGCCGGCCTTGCTGACGTTGTAGGCGGCCATGCCGGGCGCCGCGCCGAAGGCCGCGGCAGAGGCAACGTTGATGATGCCGCGCGGGGGACCAGAAGGCCCGGCCTCGCGCAGGATCGGGGTGAACACGTGACAGCCGTGGATGGGCCCCCACAGGTTGACGCCTAGTGTCCAGCGCCAATCCTCAAGGGAGGCTTCGCCGATGGGCGCGCCGCCGGCTCCGACACCGGCGTTGTTGACCACCAGTGTGGGGGCAGCCCCGAACCAGGACTGGGACTGGTCGGCGAGTTGACGCACGTCGTCGAACTCGGACACGTCGCAGCCGATGGCGAGAGCTTTACCGCCTTGGCCGGCAATGGTTTCCGCGGTCTTGGTGGCCGCGGCTTCGTCGATGTCGCTGCACACCACAGCACCGCCGCGGCGCGCCAGTTCGACGGCGAATGCGGCGCCGATACCGCTGCCGGCGCCGGTCACCACCGCCGACGCCCCGTGGGTCGTCTTCTTCCTGGTGAAAAGCCCGAGCATGCTTAACCCGCCTTCTCAGCCGCGTGAGATCCGCGGGCCGCCAACGCAGTTGCAATAAACTGCGCCGCATAAGCCATCGCCCTGTCGGCTTCCGGCGACAGTCGTGGCAGCGCTTGGAAGACGTGGACCTGGTCGGGCCACACCTGCAGGTCGCAACTGCCGCCGGCAGCGCGGATGTCGTCGGCCAGCCGGCGGGCATCCTCGGCCAGCATCTCGGCCCCACCCGCTTGGATCAATGTCGGGGGCAGAGGCGGCCCGCCGGCGACGTCGAGCTTGAGCCGCGGGTGGGCGGGATCGACTCCGCGGCTGTACAGCCCGACCAGTCGGGCGGCGTCGGCTACCCGGAT
This sequence comes from Mycobacterium xenopi, assembly GCF_009936235.1. Lineage (NCBI taxonomy): Bacteria > Bacillati > Actinomycetota > Actinomycetes > Mycobacteriales > Mycobacteriaceae > Mycobacterium > Mycobacterium xenopi. The sequence goes on from NZ_AP022314.1 coordinate 1,937,501, forward strand.
CGCCGGATCGCGGCGCTCCTGCTCACGTCGAAGGGCGAGGCTGAACGTCAGGTCGACCAACGGCGAGAACAACACCAGCGCCGCAGGATGTGCCGCAGCGACTTCGGCCTGCAGGAGCAAATCCACCGCCAAATGCCCACCAGCCGAATCACCGGCGACCACAAGCCTTTTCGGTGCTACGCCAGCGCTTGTCACCAGCCAATCCCAGCCCGCGCGCACGTCGTCGGCCGCAGTGGGAAAGCGGTACCGCGGCGCCAGCCGGTAATCGACACAAAACACCGGCAAGCCGGTCAGGCTGGACAGCCACGACGTCAACCGTCGGTGCGTGCGCGGCGAGCACAGCGCAAAGCCGCTACCGTGCACGAAATAGACCCCGGCGTCGACGCGTTGAACGCCCGGCCCGCGCACCCATTCGCCGACCACCCGGCGCCCGTCGAGAAGCCTCGAGTCGACGTGCTCAACCCTGGTGCCTGCCAGCGAGGGACCGAAGAGATCCATGATCCGGGCGACGATCTGGCGTGACGCCCATAGACCCCAGGCTTTTTCGGGCGGCAGCACCGCGCTGATCTGGCGCAGTGTCAGCGCGCTCACGGCAGCCGCACCGCGTGATCGCAGCGAGCCCCGCACGGGGGTCGCGTCATCCACGCGAATTAGTCAACAGCAAATGACGACATTAGTCAATGGCACTATAACCTCGGCAGGCGGCCCCTAAGGCGCGTTGTGCTCAGAGGCCAACCGGGCGATCGCCGACTTGTCGACCTTGCCGACCGCCGTGGTGGGCAGCGCCGGCACTGGAACCAAGACGTCGGGGCGAGCGTGCACGGCGACCCCGTGCTGGTCGAGGTAGCGGTTGAGCTCCGCCAGCGTCACCGGTTGCCCCGCGAATACGACGGCGGCGCAGATCTTTTCACCGAGGTAGCGGTCGGGCAGTGGTGCCGCTGCTGCCGAAACAATTGCCGGGTGGGTGAGCAGATGCTCTTCTACCTCCTGGGCGGCGACGGTCTCACCGCCGCGATGGATGACGTCCTTGACGCGCCCGGTCACCTGTAGATAGCCGTTGGCCAGCCGGCGGACCAGGTCGCCGGTGCGGTAGAAGCCGTCCGGGTCGAAGCAGCGCCGGTTGTCGTGCTCGGCGCCGAAGTAGCCGTTGAGCGTGTAAGGGCCCCGCACCAGCAGTTCGCCTTCGACGCCGGGTGCCACCGGCTGGCCGGCATCGTCGAGGATGCGCAGCTCGTCGTCAGCACACATCGGCCGTCCCTGCGTGTGGTCGACAAGGGCGGGTGGATCGTCGAGGCGGGTGTAGCTCAGCAGCCCCTCCGCCATGCCGTAGACCTGCTGCAGCCCCGGTGTCAGCGCTTCACGGATCCGCCGAGCATCCCCGGCATCCAGTCTGGCGCCACCAACCTGCAAGAGCCGCAAGGTTTTCGGCGTTACAGGCTCCCAATCGCAGGCTTGCGCCCACAGCGTGGCCAACGAGGGCACCAACGCGGTGACGGTGACGCCGTGGCGTGCGATGACAGCGAAGGCCGATTCGGGACTGGGGTCGGTGGTAAATACCGTCGCAGCACCGGCCGTCATCGCTCCCAGCACGCCGGGGCAGGCCAGCGGGAAGTTGTGGGCCGCCGGCAGCACCACCAGGTAGACGTCATCGGCGGACAGCCGGCAGAGCGCGGCGCTGGCCGCCGCGTTGTACACGTAATCGTCGTGGGTGCGGGGGATGAGTTTGGGCAGCCCGGTCGTGCCGCCCGAAACCAGCAGCAACGCCGGAGACCCCGGGTCCGCTGCGGGCATGGGCGGGGGCGGCGCGGATGTGCCGCACACCTGTGACCACGACTCGAAGAGCCCGGGTTCGCCGTCGACGACGACATGCTGCAGCGTGGGATGATCACGCACAACAGAGCGCGCCATCGCGCGGTAGTCGAATCCGTTTGCGGCATCGGCGATGAGCAATGCTCGGGCCTTGCTGACCACGGCGAAGTGCCCGATCTCGGCGGCGCGGTGCCCCGGCAGGCACATCACCGGGATCGCGCCGGCCCGCAACAGCCCGAATAGCGCCACGGTGAACTCGGTGGTGTTCGGCAACTGCAGCAGCACCCGATCACCGGGCGCAATGCCGAGCGCCCGCAGCCCTGCGGCCGCACGATCGGCCCGCGCGTCAAGCTCGGCGAAGCTGAGGCGGCGGCCGCGCCCGTCAAGCACCGCCGGACGATCAGGCCAGCAGCGTGCCGCTTCGGTCAAGATCGAGCCGACGGTCCGCCCGGTCCAGTAACCGGCGGAGCGGTAACGCGCGGCCCGGTCGGCGGGAAACGGCACAAAACCTTCCAGGTTCACCGGCGGGTGGCTCCCTCGTTGGGAAACGGCGTTGCGGTCACGCGGATGCTCGCACCTGAGCGAGACCCTATCCAAATTAGGGCAGCCTGTGCTAACTAATAGGGACACGCGTGGCGAAGGTAGGTGTGCCGGCGTGTGCGCTAGTTCACAAAGGAGGCGTTCGTGGTGGGTGCCGCTGCGACTCGCGAGGCCATCCGTGCGGAGGTCGCGGAACTGCTCGGCATCAGCCCACACGTTCTCGATCCCGGCAGCAACCTGATCGGGCAGGGGCTTGATTCCATCCGGATGATGGCGCTCTCGGGTCGCTGGCGTCGCCGTGGGGTCGACGTCGACTTCGCCGCACTGGCTGCCACACCGACCATCGAGGCGTGGTCGCAGCTGGTGTCGACGGCGCTGCAGGGTGCCGGTGCACCGGCGGCCGACGATCCGGTGATCCCGCAGCCTGACACGCCCGACGTGTTTCCACTCGCGCCGATGCAGCACGCGATCTGGGTGGGCCGCCAGCACAACCAGGAACTAGGTGGGGTCGCCGCTCATTTGTACGTTGAATTCGATTGCGGCGCTATCGATCCCGAACGGCTACGCACCGCGGCCGCCGCGTTGGCAAGGCGTCACCCGATGCTGCGGGTGCGGTTCTTGCCCGACGGCACGCAGCGGATCGATCCCGCGGCCCAGCTCGGTGTCGTCGTGCACGACTTCACCGACCTTGACCCCCACACCGTTGAGCACCGTCTCACCGAGATCCGGCAGACCAAATCGCACCAACAGCTCGACGGCCAGGTGTTCGAGCTCACTTTGTCGTTGCTGCCCGGGCAGCGCTGCCGCCTGCACGTCGACCTCGACATGCAGGCCGCCGACGCGATGAGCTACCGGACCCTGATGGCCGACCTGGCGGCGCTCTACCGCGGCCGGCGACTGCCCGAGCTGCACTACACCTACCGCGAATACCGCCACGCCGTCGCCCGCCAGGAGGGCGCCCCGCAACCGGCCCGCGACGCCGACCGCAAGTGGTGGGCCCAGCGCATCCCGGAGCTGCCGGACCCGCCGCAGCTGCCCGTGGCGCCGGCACCCGACCTGTCCGGCAGCGCCCGGCGCTGGCACTGGCTGGACCCGGCCACCTGCGCGGCGTTGTTCGCCGGTGCCCGCGCCCGGGGCATCACCCCGGCGATGGCGCTGGCCGCGTCGTTCGCCCACACCCTGGCGCGCTGGTCGGGCAGCCAGCGGTTCCTGCTCAACGTCCCGCTGTTCGGTCGCCAGCCGCTGCACCCCGACGTGGACCGGGTGGTCGGCGACTTCACGTCCTCGCTGCTGCTCGACATCGATCTCGCGCAGGCCACCACGCCGGTAAAGCGAGCGCACGCCGTGCAGGACGCGATGCGCACGGCGGCCGCGCATGCCGCCTATCCCGGGCTATCCGTACTGCGCGACCTCGGCCGCCACCGCGGCACCCAGTTTCTGGCGCCGGTGGTGTTCACCAGCGCGCTGGGGCTCGGAGAGTTGTTCGCCGCCGACGTCATCGAAACGTTCGGCACCCCGGGATGGATCCTGTCGCAGGGCCCCCAGGTACTGCTCGACGCACAGGTCACCGAATTCGACGGCGGTGTGCTGGTGAACTGGGACGTCCGCGAGGGGGCGTTCGCGCCGGGAGTCATCGATGCCATGTTCGCCCACCACCTCGACGAACTGCTCAGGCTGGCCGGCAGCGACGACGCGTGGGAGGCGGCCGGGCCCTCGGCGTTACCGGCGGCCCAGCGGGCGGTGCGTGAGGCACGCAACAACCGCACCGCCACCCCTAGCGGGGAAGCGTTGCACGACGGGTTCTTCCGGGTGGCCGAGGCACGGCCCGACGCGCCGGCCGTCTACGCCAGTACCGGCGATTTGAGCTACGGGCAGCTGCGCGGCCAGGCGCTGGCGGTGGCAGCCGCGCTGCAACGAGCCGGCGTGCGGGCGGGCGACACAGTCGCTGTGCTCGGACCCAAATGTGCCGAGCAGATCCCCGCGCTGCTGGGCATCCTGGCCGCGGGTGCGGCCTATGTGCCGGTCGGCGTCGACCAGCCGACAGAGCGGGCGGCGCGCATCCTCGCCACCGGCGCGGTCAGCGCGGCTCTGGTGTGCGGTGCCGACACGGCGAGGTTGCCGGTGCCCACAACGACGGTAAGCGAGGCGCTGCAGCGAGGCGTGCCCGAAACCCAGGATTTCCCAACGGTTTCCACCGAGCTGGCCTACGTGCTGTTCACGTCGGGTTCCACGGGCGAACCCAAGGGCGTCGAACTCACCCATGACGCCGCGATGAACACGGTGGAGTTTCTGAGCAGCCACTTCGACCTCGGGCCCAACGATCGCTGCCTGGCGCTGTCGGCGCTGGAATGCGACATGTCGGTGCTCGACATCTTCGCGACGCTGCGCGCAGGCGGAACGATCGTGGTGGTCGACGAGGCGCAGCGTCGTGACCCGGACAGGTGGGCGCAACTCATCGACACCCATGGGGTGACCGTACTGAACTTTCTGCCGGGCTGGCTGGAGATGCTGCTGGAGGCCGGCCAGGGCCGGCTGTCTTCGCTGCGGGTGGTCGCCACCGGTGGTGATTGGGTACGGCCCGAGCTTGCCCGCCGGCTGAAATCTGAAGCGCCCCAGTTGCGGTTCGCCGGGTTGGGGGGCGCCACCGAAACCGCTGTGCATGCCACGATCTGCGAAACGACCGATCCGCCGCCGGATTGGACTTCCGTGCCGTACGGCACGCCGTTTCCCAACATCGCCTGCCGGGTGGTCGACGCCTGGGGGGACGACTGCCCGGATTGGGTGGCCGGCGAACTGTGGGTCTCGGGCCGCGGTATTGCGAGGGGTTACCGCGGGCAGCCCGAGTTGACCGCCGAGCGCTTCGTCACCCACGGCGGCCGCACCTGGTACCGCACCGGCGACCTGGCGCGCTACTGGCCGGACGGGACCCTGCAGTTTGTGGGCCGGGCCGATCACCGGGTCAAGGTCAGCGGCTACCGCGTCGAACTCGGCGAGGTGGAAGCCGCCTTGCGGCGAGTGCCTTCCGTGGTCGCCGCGGTCGCCGCCGCGGTGCCGGCAGCGGGGGGGTCAGACGTGCTGGCGGCCGCGGTGCAAGTCGATGACGAGCGGCTGACCGCGGGGGGGATACGCGAAAGCATGAGGAACTTTGTTCCCGCACATATGGTTCCGCGTCATCTGTCGCTCGTGGAGCACATCCCCTTCACGGCTGGCGGCAAGATCGACCGGCGCGCCGTCGCCGACAAGTTGGCCGCGAGCGTGGCTAGCGCGGCCGCGCCCGGCCGCCGTGCGGCGTCGACACCGGCCGAGGCCGCATTGGCGGCAATCATCGGTGAGGTGCTCGGCGTGGAGGACGTCGGCGTCGACGACGACTTCTTCGCGCTCGGCGGGGATTCGGTGTCAGCGACTGCGGCCATAGCCCGGATCCGAACCTGGCTGGACGCACCAAGCGCAATGGTCGCGGACATGTTCGCTGCCCGCACCGCGTCAGGCCTGGCCCGCCTGCTCAGCCGTCGCGAGGGCGAGTGCGGGCGCCTCGACAGCGTCGCCGAAATCTACCTCGAAGTTGCCCGCATGGGCGCGCAGGAAGTCTTGTCGCACTCCGCAGCCCCTGGAATGGCACATGACCGTCGATAACGTCCAGCGGGTGCCGGACGCGTTCGCGGCCTGGATCAAGTACTTCCCGGGCCGGGACCGCCGGGCATGCCCCGGTGCCACCGTGGTTTTCCCGCACGCCGGCGCGTCCGCGGCCAGCTATCGACGGTTGGCGTTGGCGTTGGCGGCCGGCGCGGACACGTTCGTCGTCCAATACCCGCAGCGGGCCGAACGCATCAACGACCCCCCGGCCGAAACCGTGCACGACCTGGCCCGCGACCTGTTCGAGGCCGGGCCGTGGCAGCGGGTCACGCCGCTGCGGCTATTCGGCCACAGCATGGGGGCGGTCGTGGCCTTCGAATTCGCCCGGGTCGCCGAACAGCGCGGCGTGCCCGTGCAAAAACTGTGGGTGTCCTCGGGCCCGGTGCCATCCGCGGTCGCCGGGCTGCCCGAGCTGCCGACCAGCGGTCCGGAGTTGCTCGCCGATCTGACCGACCTGGGCGGGACCGACCCGCAGCTGCTCGCCGACGAAGAGTTCGCCGAGCTGGTGACCATCGCGGCCCGCAGCGACTACGCGGTGCTCAACCGATACCACTGCCCGGCAGGCGTGCGGATCCGCGGTGACATCCACGCCGTCGCCGGCCGCCATGACCACCGCGTCGACATCCGCTCGCTTCGGGAGTGGGCCGCCCACACCGAGGGTGCGTTCACGTTGTCGCTCTTCGACGGCGGGCACTTCTACGTCAACCAGCACATCGACGCTTTGGCAAATCGAGTCATCACCGATGTCTGATCAGCAGTCCGCTGCCTTGCCCGGCGACACCGATCCGATCGTCATCATCGGTATGGCCGTCGAGGCACCCGGCGACATCGACACCGCGGAAGCCTATTGGGCGTTGTTGTCTCAGCAACGGGAGGCACTTGGCCCGTTCCCCACCGACCGGGGCTGGCCGATCCGCGACCTGCTGGCCGGGTCATGTCGCGACGGCTTCAAGAAAATCCACGACAGCGGTGGATTTCTCACCGGCGCAGCCACTTTCGATCCGGCGTTCTTCGGCATCTCACCGCGAGAGGCAACCACGATGGACCCGCAGCAGCGGGTGGCGCTGCGGGTTGCCTGGCGTGCGCTAGAGAACAGCGGCATCAATCCGGACGACCTGGCAGGGCAGAACGTGGGCTGCTATGTCGGTGCTTCCCCCACCGGATACGGGCCGGACATGGCCGAATTCTCCCGGCACAGCGGTCATCTGATCACCGGAACCGCGTTGAGCGTGGTGTCCGGCCGGATTGCGTACACGCTCGGGTTGGCCGGTCCGGCGTTGACCGTCGACTGCTCCTGCTCTTCCGCGCTGGCCGCGTTGCACGTCGCCGTGCAGTCGCTGCGGACCGGTGACTGCGACATGGCGCTGACCGGTGGGGTGTGCGTGATGGGATCGCCTGGATACTTCGTGGAGTTCTCCAAACAGCACGCCTTGTCCGACGACGGCCACTGCCGGCCCTACAGTGCCCGCCCCAGCGGCACGGTATGGGCTGAAGGTGCGGCGATGTTTGTGCTGCAACGTAAATCGGACGCGACGCGGGATGGCAGGCGGATTGTCGGCGAAATCAGGGCCAGCGCAGTGAACCAGGACGGACGAAGCGCCGGGCTCAGCGCTCCCAGCGCCGCAGCGCAGACCCGCCTGCTTCGGCGCGCGATGGCCCAGGCCGGGCTGCACCCCGACGACGTCGCGATGGTCGAGGGGCACGGCACCGGGACGCAGATCGGGGATCGCATCGAGTTGCACTCGCTGTCGCAGACTTACGGTGACACCGAGCCCGGGCGCGGCGCGTTGCTGGGCTCGGTGAAGTCCAATGTGGGCCACGCGCAAGCTGCGGCAGGAGGTCTGGGGCTGGCCAAGGTGCTGGTTTCAGCCGAACACGGCGCCGTTCCGGCTACCCTGCACGCCGACGAACCCAGCCGCGAAATCGATTGGGAAAGCCAGGGATTACGTCTGGCGCGGACACTGACGCCGTGGCCCGAGGTGGATGGGCAGCGGATCGCGGCGGTGTCGGCGTTCGGGATCAGCGGCACCAACGCACACGTGATCGTATCGGTCCCGGCGGTGGCGTGATGTCGGCGTTGATATTGCCCGACGGCCGCATTCCTGTGCTGCTCAGCGCGCACGAACCAGATTTGGTCGGTCGGGATGCGGCGGCGATCCTTCGGTACGTGCAACGGCTTGAGCCCGGCGTACCCGCGGTGGCTGCCACGTTGCTACGGCTCCGGCGGGTGCGCCGCCACCGTGCGGTGGTGCGAGCAGCCGATCGCGCCGAGTTGGCCGCGGCACTGAGCAAACTGGCCGACGGTGACGAGCATCCGCTGGTCGCCACATCGTCGATAGCCGCCTGTCCGCGAATCGCGTTCGTGTGCCCCGGTCAGGGCAACCAGTGGCCGTCGATGGGTGCCGACGCCTATCGGCAGCTTCCGGCCTACCGGGCCGAGGCCGACAATTGCGCGGCGGCGTTCGTCGCGGCCGGACATTCCTCGCCACTGCCCTACCTACTCGGTGGCGCCGAGCAGGATTGGGCGCAGATCCAAATCCAAAGTGCCCAGTTCACCCACTGCGTCAGCCTGGCCCAAGTGTGGCGATCCTACGGAATACTGCCCACCGTCACGGTGGGACATAGCCTGGGCGAGGTGGCCGCAGCCTACCTGGCTGGTGTGATCTCCCTGTCGGATGCGGTTGCGATCGTGGCCGCCCGCGCCGCCGTCGTCGACCAGTTGCCGGGACGCTACGGCATGGCGGCGTTAGGAGTCGGTGTCGACGAGGCCGCTCGGCTGATCGGCGAAACGGCGGGCTGGCTGGAAGTCTCGGCGGTGAACGGACCGTCCTCGACCGTGGTTTCCGGTGACCGTGACGCCATCGAGGCTGTCGTTGGACTGGCCGAGCAGCGCGGTGCCTTCGCCCGCGCCATCGACGTCGACTACCCGGGGCACACTAGTGCGCTGGCACCCTTGCGGGACAAGTTCTCAGAGTTGCTGCCCGCGGCGCAATTCCTTGATGCGCCGGTAGAATTCGTCAGCTCTGCATGCGGGAAGGTGATTGGCGCCGGGGCCGACTTCAACGACTACTGGTGTCAAAACCTTTGCAACACGGTGCGGTTCGACCGGGCGGTGACCGCGGCTAGCGAACGCGGCGTCGACGCGTTCGTCGAACTGTCGGCGCACCCGTCGCTGCTGGCTGCCCTGGCCGACTTGGTCGACGAGTCGGCCGTGATCGTTGGCTCTGGGCGCCGCGACGAGCCCATTGCCGGCCAGCTTTCCGCCAACATCGCCGCGATGGCGGTCGCCGACCGCGGATACCGGTGGGGCGATTTGGCCGGTGTCGACGACCTCCCGCCACTGTCCGGATTCCCGAACGCGCCGATGAAGGCGATACACCTGTGGGCCAAGCGAGAACCGCTGCCGCCGGTTCCAGGATCGGTGGTGACCGTGGCCGCTGAACGCTGGCAGTCGCGGCGCACGCCGCGGCCGAGCAACGTGAGGCGGCGGCGCATCGCGATTCTTAAGCCCGCGATAACCGACACACCCTTACCTCGTCGTCTCGCCGACGCTGTTGCGGCTCACCAAGATTGCGAGCTGGCAGGCGTCGACGATGCAGAGATCGTCGTCGCGATTGCCCCCGCTCTGCTCGGACATGACGTGCGGGCCGCGGCGGCCGAGATCACCGCGCGCCCCGACATGGTGCTGCCCGACTACGCCAGCGCCGTCGGGCGAAGCGGCCGCAGTGTCTGGCTGGTCACTGTCGCCGGCGAGCAGGTCGAACCGGGCGATCCGGTCGGTCTGCCGGCGCAGGCGGCATTGGCTGCCATGCACCGCAGTGTCGGGTTCGAGTATCCCGACCACAGGTTCGCGCATCTGGACCTGCCGTCGCCTGATATCGACGCTGACACTGCGCGGGCCTGCGTCGACCTGGTGCTCAGCGACGCCGTCGAGGTGGCCGTGCGCGGCAGCCGCTGCTATGCCCGAACGCTGGTCGAGTGTCGTGATTCGGTTTCGGAGCGCGCGCTCGGTACGGCGGCGCTGGACAATGTGGTGATCACCGGCGGCAGCGGAGTCATTGGTCGCCGGTATGCCCGCCACTGCATCGAGCATGGCGCGCGAAGGCTGACCTTGTTGAGCCGCAAGGGCTTAAGCTCCGCTCAGCTCGACTGCTTGGCCGATGGCTACGCCGCGGAAGTGCACGCCCCGAGGTGCGACATCACCAATCGCGACGCGCTGTCCGCTGTTGCTGCCGAATACGCCGGTGACGGCGCGTCGCTGCTGGTCCACGCCGCCGGTGCAGCCAGTTTCGCGCCGCACGACCAGATCACGAGCGCAGATCTGGATCAGGTTTTCGCCGCGCGAATAACCGGGCTGGCCTCGATGGTGGAGTTGTGGCCGTTACGCCCGAACTCACGAGTCCTGTTGTGTTCCTCGGTATCTGGAGTTTGGGGTGGCCATTCGCACGTCGCGTACGCCGGGTCCAATCGAATGCTCGACGTGCTCGCCGGTCAATTGCGGGCCACTGGCCTGGATTGCACGGCGATGCGGTGGGGATTGTGGCGGGGCACCGAGATCGGCGGTGCCGACGAAATCGCCCGTGTCGAGCGGTCCGGTCTGGTCGCGATGGATCCCGACGCGGCGATCACCGCAAGCCTGCGCCACCGCGGCGACGATCCGATCATCCTGGCCGCCGACTTCGACCGGTTGCGGGTGTTCTTTGAAACACGGGGCATGCCAATGCCGTTCACCGCACCAAGCCAGGAAGCGCAGCCGGTGGCCGACAGCGATGGACCCGAAGACAGGCCGGTCGCCGAGGTGGTGCGCGCGGAGCTGGCCGCGGCGTTGAGCCTGCCCGAGCCAGCTTCTGTCGACTTGGGCGCGGCGCTGATCGACCTGGGGGTGGATTCGCTGCTGGCACTCGACCTGCGCAAGCGGCTGCGCCGCCGCACCGGCCGCTCGGTTCCGCTGGCCAGGCTCCTCGGCGGCATCACCGGCACCGAGCTGATCGACGCTTTGCAGCCAGGGTCACAGCCCAAGCCGCCACCGGCGGCTGCAGAAGTGATAGAGACCGGAAAGGGTTGAGACGACGCGTGACTGACACCGATAGCCGGCTCGAGGAGCAGCGCCTGGAGTTGCTGCGGCGCAAGCTGGCCGAGAAAGGCCTGCTGTCCGAACCGGGCACGGCCACTGACGGCGGACGCCCTGCCATGTCCGACGGCCAGCGCCGGATGTGGTTCGTGCAGTCGGTCGACCCTACAGGTGCACTGCTCAACGTCTGCGTGTCCTACCGTATCACCGGCGCGGTGGACGTGGCTCGGTTACATCGCGCGGTAGATGCCGTCGCGATGCGGCACCCGCTGCTGCGCACCACCTACCACACCGCAGACGACGGCGAGGCGTACCCGATCACCCACGAGGATCTGCGGCCCGGCTGGGCGCTGCACGACCTGTCCGGGCTCGGCGATCAGGCCCGGCGGTTGCGACTGGAAGTGTTGGCGCAGCGGGAGTTTCGCCGCCCGTTCGACTTGACGGCAGAAGCGCCGCTGCGCATCACCCTGGTGCGTCTCGGGCCCGACGAGCTGATGCTGCTGCTGACTGCGCACCACATTGCCTGGGACGACGGATCGTGGGTCCCGTTCTTCACCGACTTGACACGAGCCTACGTTGACCCGGAGGCACTGGACGGCACGGTGTCGGTGCCGCGTGAGCGCGCCGGCAACCTGGACGAGGACCTCGCCTACTGGCGGGCGCTGATGTCGGATCTGCCGGAGCCGCTTGAACTTCCGGGACCTCACGGTTCGGCGGTGCCTACTACCTGGCGCTCCCAGCTGGCAGCGACACGATTGTCACGGGCGACAGTTGACCGGGTGAGTGCGCTGGCCCGTGCGAGCGGCGCTACGCCGTATATGGTGCTGCTCGCCGGGTTCACCGCACTGGTGCACCGCTACACCCACGCCACCGACTTTTTGATCGCCGCCCCGGTGCTGAACCGTGGGGCGGGGACCGAAGGCGTGATCGGCTATTTCGGCAACACCGTGGTGTTGCGGGCGCAGCCGCAGTCTCGGCAGACCTTCCGCGAATTGCTGGATCAAACCCGCGAAACGGCGGCGGGTGCGTTCGCCCACCAGCGGGTGAACCTCGACTGGCTGGTACGCGAATCCAACCCCGATCGCCGCCACGGCGCCGAGCGGATGACCCGGGTGGGGTTTGGCATGCGGGAAGCCGACGGCGGAGCTTTCTGCCTGCCCGGCGTGCGATGCGAGCGCGCTGATCTGCGCGGCCAATTCAGTCAGTTGCCGTTGAACTTCATGGTCGAAATGGACGATGATGGCGCGCTCGTCGAAGCCGAGTATCTGGTGGAGGTGCTCGATGGCGGGCTGGTGCACCAGCTGCTGAACCACTACACGGTCCTGCTCGAGAGTGCACTGGCCCACCCCGACGCCGCATTATTTCAGCTCGCACTCTTGGGTGAAGCCGACGCCGGCTGGCTGCGCCGCGTCTCGGGTGGCGAGAATTTCAGCACGGCCCCAACCACGTTGCCCGCGTTAGTCAGCCAGCGCGCCTCGATGAAACCCGATGCCGTAGCGGTGGTGTACGAGGGACGCCAATACAGCTACAACGAAATCAACCAGCAAGCAAACCGGGTGGCGCACTGGCTAATCGAACAGGGCATCGGCACCGAGGACCGAGTCGCGGTGCTGCTGGACAAATCTCCCGAGCTGGTCATCACGGCGCTGGGCGTCCTCAAGGCCGGGGCGGTGTACCTGCCTGTCGATCCCACCTATCCCGACGACCGGCTCTCGTTCATCCTCGGCGACGCGGACGCCAAAATTGTGCTGCGCGAACCAGTCCCGGGCCTGTCGCAATACTCGCCGGAAAACCCCACCCGCCTGGTTCGGCCCTTGCATCCCGACAACACCGCCTACCTGATCTACACCTCGGGTTCGACCGGCTTGCCCAAGGGCGTACCGGTGCCGCACGCACCGATCGCCGAGTACTTCGTGTGGTTCGGCGACGAATATCAGGTCGACGAAACCGACCGGCTGCTGCAAGTCGCTTCACCTAGCTTCGACGTGTCCATCGGGGAAATTTTCGGCACCTTGATTTGCGGTGCGCGCCTGGTGATCCCCCGTCCGGACGGGCTGCGCGACGTTGGTTACCTCACGGATCTGCTGCACCGCGAGGGGATCACCTCGATGCACTTCGTGCCGTCGCTGCTTGGTCTGTTCCTGTCGCTGCCCGGCGTCTATCAATGGCGTACGCTGCGCCGCGTACCAATCGGCGGGGAAGCGCTGCCCGGCGAGATTGCGGACAAATTCCACGCCACCTTCGATGCATCGCTGTACAACTTCTACGGGCCCACCGAAACCGTGGTCAATGCCACCAGCTATCCGGTGGAGGGCGCGCAAGGCACCCGGATTGTGCCGATCGGCCGGCCCAAGATCAACACCCAGGTGCACCTGCTAGACAATGCGCTGCAGCCGGTGCCCGTCGGGGTGATCGGCGAAATCTACATCGGCGGAACGCATGTGGCGCACGGTTACCATCGACGGCCAGCGCTGACCGCGGAACGCTTCGTGGCTGACCCGTTCAATCCCGGTGCCCGGTTGTATCGCTCCGGGGACTTGGCCCGCCGCAACGCAGACGGGGATATCGAGTTCGTCGGGCGCGCCGATGAGCAGGTCAAGATCCGCGGCTTCCGCATCGAGCTCGGTGAGGTCGCTGCCGCGATCACGGTCGACCCCAGCGTCGGGCAGGCCGTCGTGGTCGCCGCGGATCTGCCGCAGCTGGGCAAGAGCCTGGTCGGCTACGTCACCCCTGCCGACGGTGCCGGCACGGACAGCGTCGACGTCGAGCGCATCCGCGCCTGGGTGGCCGCCGCGCTGCCGGATTACATGACGCCGGCCGCCTATGTTGTGCTTGACGAAATCCCGATCACGACACACGGCAAGATCGATCGGGATTCCCTGCCGCAGCCACAGATCACGGCCACCGTCGACTACCGCGAGCCGACCACGCCGACTGAATCCCGGATCGCCGGCATGTTTTCCCGACTGCTCGGGCGCGAGCAGGTGGGAGTTGACGATTCGTTTTTCGACCTGGGCGGGCATTCATTGGTGGCCACCAAGCTGGTCGCCGCGATTCGTTCGGAATGCGGTGTGGAACTGGGTATCCGGGACGTCTTCGAGCTGGCGACGGTGGGCCAGCTGGCCGAACGCATCGACCAGTTGAAGTCCGGCGCGGTGACGCTCAGGCGGCCGAAGCTGGTTCGGACATCCCACGATGGACCGGCGCCGCTGTCGGCTTCTCAGTTGCGTACCTGGTTCGCCTATCGCATCGACGGACCCAGCGCGGCCAGCAACATTCCGTTCGTCGCCCGGCTGACCGGGCCCTGCGACGTGGACGCACTGGTCGCAGCGGTCAGCGACGTGGTGTGCCGCCACGAGATTCTGCGCACCACCTACACCGAGATCGACGGTGTCCCTTACCAAGTAGTCAACCCCACCCGTAAGTTTCCGGTGCGCCGGGCGGTCGGCAGTGGGGAGGAGTGGCTGCAGGCGGAGCTGGAAGCCGAGCGCAAGCATTGCTTCGACCTCGAACGGGAGTGGCCGTTGCGCGCCGCCGTACTGCGCACCGGTGAAACCCACGTACTGTCGCTGGTGGTGCACCACATCGCCATCGATCACTGGTCGGGCGGTGTGCTGTTCGCCGACCTGCTGACCGCCTACCGGGCCCGCCGCACCGGTCAAGCTCCGTCGTGGGCGCCGTTGCCCCTGCAGTACGCCGACTACGCGGTCTGGCAAGGCGCGCTGCTATCCGAGCCGACCGGCGCGCAGGCAAGTATCGCCGCGATCCAACGCGACTACTGGAAGCGCCAATTGGATGGGCTTCCCGAGGACACTGGGCTGCGGCCGGACTTGCCGCGACCGCCGGTCCCCGGTGATGCCGGTGACTCCGTCGGATTCACCGTCGACTCGCGAACCCGCGCCAAGCTCGTATCGCTGAGCCGCGAGCTCGGGATCACCGAGTTCATGCTGCTGCAGTCGGCTGTAGCGGTGGTGCTGCACAAAGCCGGTGGCGGCGTGGACATTCCGCTTGGTACGCCGGTGGCGGGGCGAACCGAAGCCGAACTGGATCAGCTGGTCGGCTTTCTCGTCAACATCCTGGTACTGCGCAATAACCTGGGTGGCAACCCGACGCTGCGCGAAGTGCTGCGCCGGGCCCGCGAGACGGCGTTGGCCGCATATGCACACCAGGATTTGCCGTTCGACCGGGTGGTCGACACGGTCAGCCCGGTGCGCTCGCTATCCCGTAACCCGTTGTTCCAGGTCGTTATTCACGTCCGCGATCAGCTCCCTGCTGCGCGCGTGGTCGACTCCGGTCCCGGCGGGAAGACGCTTTTCACGGCGCTGGAGCCTCCGTTCGACATGGCTCACGCCGACTTGAGCGTGAATTTCTTCACCAGCGGTTCCGGGCAGCACGGTTACACCGGTTTCATCCTCTACCGAACGGAGCTGTATCGGCGGGCCACCATCGAGCGGTTTGCCGGCTGGCTTACGCAAGTGGTCAACGCGTTTGCCGATAACGTCGATTCGACGTTGCGCGACGTACAGCTGATCGACGCCGCAGACCAGCGGCACATTCTGACCCAATGGAGCCGCGGCGCTGAACCGCCCGCCGATCGTCCGCTGACCATCCCCGAACTGCTCGAGCCCAGCCGGGAATTCGGTG
This sequence comes from Mycobacterium xenopi, assembly GCF_009936235.1. Taxonomy (NCBI): domain Bacteria; kingdom Bacillati; phylum Actinomycetota; class Actinomycetes; order Mycobacteriales; family Mycobacteriaceae; genus Mycobacterium; species Mycobacterium xenopi. Next base: position 1,953,198 of record NZ_AP022314.1, read on the forward strand.
CCGACCGCATCGCCTTGCGCTGCCGGGACGAACAGCTCGATTTCCCTGCGCTGCACCGCCGTTCAGACAACTTCGCGCAGCTGCTCGCCGATCACGGCGTGGGGCCGGGATCGTTGGTCGGCCTCTCGACGCGCCGCGGCATCGACATGGTGGTCGCGCTGGTGGGCATCATGAAGGCCGGGGCGGGCTTTTTCCCACTCGATCCCGCTTACCCCCGCGCGCGCAAGCAGTTCATGCTCGACGACGTCGAGCCGCGGGTCGTGGTGGTCACCGCCGAAGCTCTCGACACCATGCCGGACGTGCCCCAAGTGACGCTGATTTCGCTCGACGACCCGGCCGTCCAGCACGCGATGGCCGCCGATGGCCGGCCGCGCCGGCTACCGCTGCCAGATCCCGAGGACCCGATGTATCTGGTGTTCACGTCGGGATCGACCGGCAAGCCCAAGGGTGTGCTGGGCACTCACCGAGCGATGACGACCCGACTGAACTGGCAGCTATGGCATTACCCGGTGTCGGGCAACGACATTCGGCTGGCACAGGCGTCCATGACGTTCCTCGAAGGGTGCATGGAGACGTTGGCCGGAGTGGCCGCCGGGGCCACCACGATCCTGGCCGACGATGCCGAGCACCGCGACCCCGAAGCGCTCGCGGCTCTGATACGACGCCACGCGATAGCACAGGTGACCGCGGTGCCCAGCCTGGTTTCCACGCTGGTGGACGAATGGCCCGACGCACTGCGCTCGCTGACCCGGCTGGTGTGCGGCGGCGAGCCGATGACGGTGTCGCTGCAGGAGCGGTTACTGGCTAAATGCGGTGGGCCGCACGGGCCGGAGCTGCTGAACAACTTCGGCGCCACCGAGACTTCCGGCGCCTTGGTCCGCGGGCCGCTGACCCCGCCGGTGCCGATTCTGGGTAGACCGCTCCCGGATTCCCAGGTTTATCTGCTCGACGAAGGCCTCAAGGCGGTGCCCGTCGGCGTGGTCGGCGAACTGTACTACGCGGGCGGACAGCTGGTCCGCGGCTACTGGAGGCGACCCGCCCTGACCGCTTCTCGGTTCGTGGCCAACCCGTACGCCACCGAGCCGGGTGCCCGGTTCTACCGCAGCGGCGACCGGGCCCGCTGGACCCAAGACGGGCGATTGGAATTCGTGGGCCGCACCGACCACCAGGTGAAGGTGCGCGGATTTCGTGTCGAACTCGGTGAGGTCGAGGCCGCGCTCAAAGCGGCGGACGGGGTGGCCGCCGCGGCGGCGCGCACCTGGGAGGTGGACGGCAGCACGACGTTGGCCGGGTACGTGGTGCCCCACCAGCCGCCCGCCGACGAAATTGAGAAGTCGACGTTCGCCGCCACGGTGCGCGCGCATATGGCCTCGACCCTGCCCGGATACATGGTGCCGTCGTCGATCACCGTGCTCGACGCGATGCCCAAGACCGAATCGGGCAAATTGAACCGGCCCGGGCTTCCCAAGCCGGCGGTGAGCACGACAGGCCGAAGCGAACCTCCGCGCACCGAAACGGAATCCGCGATCGCCCGGGTGTTTGCCGAGGTGCTGTCGGTGTCCGAGATCGGGCGCTTCGACGACTTTTTCGCACTGGGCGGAGACAGCATCTTGTCAGTGCAGGTCGCGGCGCGGGCGCGCGGCGCCGGTCTGCCGGTCAGCCCCCGGATGGTATTCGAGAACCCGACGGTGCAGCAGCTGGCCGCGGTCGTAGAGATCGGGGCAGAGACGCCGGAAACGGCGGCACCCGAGACGGGCGATACCCGGTTCGAACCGATGAGCACCTCCGGGCTTTCGGCCAAGGATCTCGCGGCGGCGACCTCGTCCTGGGCCAGGGAGCGCAAGTCGTGACGGCGGTTCACGCCCAAACCGGCGCGGCGGAAATCGAGGACGTGCTGGCGCTGAGCCCACTGCAGCAAGGTTTCTTTTCACTGGCCAGGCTCGCCGGCGACGGCGTGGATCTCTACACCATGCAGTTCGTCGCCGACATCGAAGGCCCGCTCGACGTGGGGCGGCTGCGCCGTAGCGCCGAGGCGATGCTGGTGCGCCATCCGAACTTGCGGGCCTCATTCTGGGACCGCGATCTGCCGCATCCGGTACAGATCGTCCCGGCCGAGGCGACGCTGCCGTGGCGCGAACTGGACGCTGAGTCAACCGAATTCGATGCTATCGCGGAAAAAGAGCGACTGACCAACTTCGACCTCGCCGAAGGCCCGCTGATGCGGTTTCTGTTGCTTCGCTCGCTCGGGCAGGCCCAGCGGTTCCGGTTGATCCTTACCGTGCACCACATCCTGATGGATGCGTGGTCGTTGTCGGTGTTTTTCCGCGAGCTGATCGCGGCCTACCAGTGCGGGGGTGACACCAGCGGGCTGCCGACTCCGCGGCCCTACCGTGACTACATCGGATGGCTTGGAAGACAGGATATTTCGGATACCACCCAGCGCTGGATCGACTACGTCGCGCCACTGCGAAGTCCGACCATCCTGGCTGAGGCCGGCTATTCGCGGCTGGGCACGGTGATCCCGCAACGCACTGCGCTGTCACTGGATCGGGCGGCTACGACGCGATTGACCGGTTGGGCCCGCGAGCACGGCCTGACCCTGAACACCGTGCTGCAGTTCGCGTGGTCGGTGGTGTTGGGCCGGCTCACCGACCGGCGCGATGTCGCGTTCGGCACCGTCGTCTCCGGCCGTCCGCAAGAGCTGGCCGGTGTCGAGACGATGGTCGGGCTGTTCATCAACACCGTGCCGGTGGTCGTGGAACTCCGGCCAGGGGCATCGGTTCTCGAGCACTGCCGGGTGTTGCAGCAGCACAGCGCCGCCATGCGCGATCTCGGCTTCCTCGGACTGTCCCAGTTGCAGCGCGCGGCCGGCCGGGGAGCACTATTTGACACGCTGCTGGTGTTCGAAAACGTCGCCATCGGGCCGACCGCGGAGACCGTGGTCAGTGGGGACGGTGTCCGGTTCCGGCCGGTGGGCGCCGAAAGCCTGGCGCACTATCCGCTGACCATCGTCAGCTGCCCGCCCGACGACCGGTTGATGCTGATGCTCGAGGCGGTGCCGGAAGCGCTACCGCATCTGTCGGTGGCCGATATCGGCGAACGGATTCTCGGCGTCCTGCGCCAGCTGCCGGAGTCGGGAGGTCGCGCCGCGGATCGTCTCGACGCGCTGTTGCCTGCTGAACGGCGCCGGCTCGCCGTGGTCGAGCCGGTCGTCGCGGACGCCGAATCGTCGACCGTCGCAGCGGCTTTCCTGCGTCAGGCCGACGCCACACCCGACGCGGTGGCGCTGTCGTTCGCGGAGGGCGCGCTGACCTACGCGGCCTTGCGTGATGCGAGTGCGCGGCTGGCCCACGTGTTGGCCGAGCGCGGAGTCGGCCCGGAAGACCTTGTCGCACTGGCGCTTCCACGCTCGCCGGCTTCGGTGATCGCGATCTTGGCGGTGCTGCAGGCCGGGGCGGGATATGTGCCGGTGGACCTCGACCTGCCCGAGCAGCGCATCGCGTCGATTCTGCGGCAGTCGGCGCCGCGGCTCACCGTGACCGTCACGCAGACCGCTGCAAGTGTCGGCGGGTATCCAGACCACGGCGAATTGCTGGTACTCGACGATCCCGCCGTGGCTCACCACATCGCCGGCCACGATGCCGACCCGCTGCCCGAGCGGGCCGACCCCGACAACGCCGCCTACGTCATCTTCACCTCCGGTTCGACCGGTGAGCCCAAAGGCGTCATCGGCACCCATCGCGCCCTGCTGTCCTATTTCGCCGACCACCGCGAACGCGTATACCGCCGGGCCACAGAGACTTTGGGTCGCCCGCTGCGGATCGCCCACGCCTGGTCGCTGAGCTTCGACGCGTCATGGCAGCCGCTGGTCGGGCTGCTCGACGGCCACGCCGTGCACCTTTTCGGAGCCGCCGATATGCGCGACGCCGCCCGGCTCGTCGACGGCATCGACCGCTGGCGCATCGACATGATCGACACCTCTCCGTCGATGTTCGGCCAGCTGGCCGCGGCCGGGCTGCTAGAGCTGCGAGCCGCCGAATGTCCCGGCCGGCCGCGGCTGGCCGTGCTCGCGCTCGGTGGGGAGGCCATCGCCGCCGACGACTGGGCGCGGCTGCGCGCACTGTCCGGAACCGCGGTGCACAACTGCTACGGCCCCACCGAGACCACCGTCGAATCGGTGGTGGCCGAGGTCGCCGATTCGCCGGTGCCCAACATCGGTACGGCGGTTCGCGGTGCAAGGGCCTACGTGCTCGACTCGGCGTTGCGGCCGGTGCCCGACGGCGCCGCGGGGGAACTGTATCTGGCCGGAAACCAGCTCACCCGTGGCTACTTGGGGCGCCCGGGCGCTACGGCGGCAGCGTTCGTCGCAGACCCCTTTGGCGCCGGTGAGCGGATGTATCGCACCGGCGATCTGGTGCGGCGGTTGGCGTCGGGCCAGTTGGCCTACCTCGGCCGCGGCGACGACCAGGTGAAGGTGCGCGGCTACCGCATCGAAGTCGCCGAAGTGGTGTCCGCGCTCTCGGCAAGCCCGGGTGTGGCCGGCGCCGCGGTGATTCCGGTGCGCGGCGCCACCGGCACCCGGCTGCTGGGTTTTGTCACCGCCGATGGTGATGCCGTGGATGTCGCGGCGGTGCGGGCCCATATCGCGCGGCGGCTGCCCGCCTATATGGTGCCGGCGCGGATCATCGCCGTGGACGCAATGCCGTTGACCCCGCACGGCAAGCTCGACACCGAGGCGTTGCTGGCCGCTGCCGGCGACCCGCCCGAACCGGGTGCCGGCGCGGGCCGCGCCCCGGCCACCGATACCGAGCGAACGCTGGCGGCCGCGCTGGCCGAGCTGTTCGACGGCGCCACACCCGGCGTGCAGCAGGACCTGTTCGAGTTCGGCATGGACAGCATCGTGGCGATATCGCTGGCCAACAAGACCCGCCACCTCGGGGTAACGCCGCGGATGGTGTTGGCCAATCCGACGATCGAACTGCTCGCGACGGCCGTGGACGCGGGCCACGTGACACCCCGCGCCGCGGCGGCCGACGACCCAAACCGATTCGGCGAGGTTGTCGCGCTGCCGATCGTGTCATGGATGTACGAGTACGGAAGCTTCCGTCGCTTCGTCCAGACCCCGCTCATCGCGTTGCCACCGAATATCACTGCGGCACAACTAGAATCGCTGCTTCAGGCGATGCTTGACCGCCACGACATGCTGCGTGCCCAGCTCGAAGTCAGCCACGACGGCTATCGGTTGACCACTCGGCCACCGGGCGTTGTGCGCGCCGCCGACATCCTCACCCGGGTCACCGGAGCGGTGGAGGCCACCCTGAACGTGCACGCACACAAGGTGATCAACCGTATCGATCCGTTCGCCGGGGCGATGGTTCGCGCGCTGTGGTGCGACGACCCGGCTGGCGGATGTCTGCTCTTGGTCATGCACCACCTGGTGACCGACGCGGTGTCGTGGTTTGTGCTCATGGCTGGGCTGGCGGCGGGCTGGAAGCAGTTGTGTAGTGGCGAAAAGCTGTTTTTGCCAGGCGAATACACCACCTATCGAGAATTCTCGCGGCTGCTGGCGGAGCGCAGCCGCCGCCCTGAAGTCGCGGCGCAGCGCGGCTTCTGGCTGGCGCAGCTGCGCGGCCCGGACCCCGCGCTGGGTTCCCGGCGGCCCGACCCACGCCGTGACACCTGGGCCTCGCTGCGCCTGACCACGGCGCGCAGCGAGGTCGCCGACACCCGGCTGATGCTGGACAAGGTCGCATCGGCGGGCGCGGGCATCGGTGTGCGGGAGTTTCTGCTGACCGCGCTGACGATGACGCTGACGTCATGGCGAGTAGGTCGCGGCGACCCGGTGGGCAACGGATTGGTGGTGGCGCTGGAAGGGCACGGACGCGAAGACGAGCTCGTCGATCCTGGTGGAGCGGTGGATACGTCGAACACCGCCGGCTGGTTCACTACTGTCTTTCCCGTCAGGCTCCGTCACCCCGGGCAACCCGTTGACATCGACACCGCACGCCGCGACCCGGCCGCCGCCCGTGACCTGCTTCGCGCGGTGGCCGATCAGGTCGCCGCGGTGCCCAACAACGGGCTGGACTACGGACTGCTGCGCTACCAGCGTCGCGACCCGGCACTGGTCGCCGCGCCGCACCCGCAGGTGCAACTCAACTATGTCGGCCGACTCGACCTCAGCCCCCAGCACCAGGGTGTCGCACCGTGGACACTGGTCACCGACCCGGCGCGTCACGCGTGGCTGACCCGAGCACCCGAACCAGAACTGCCGCTGCGCTACACCTTCGACGTGGTGCCAGTGGTACATCCCACCGCGGCGGGCCCGCAGCTGATGACCAGCTGGCGTTGGAGCGAACAGCTGAGCACCGAAGACGACGCCACCCAGTTGGCCGCGTTGTGGTGCGACGCGGTAGCCACCCTGGCGGGTGCGCTGTGAGCCGAACCGAGGAGGCACCATGACCACACTCGCGGTGCTCGGCGCCGGCGCCAAGGCGGTGGCCGTCGCCGCCAAAGCATCGGTGCTGCGCGACATGGGTGTCGGCACACCGGATGTGGTCGCCGTCGAACGCATCGAGGTCGCCGCCAACTGGCAGGCCAGCGGGGGGTGGACCGACGGCGCCCAACGGCTGGGCACCAGCCCGGAAAAAGATGTCGGCTTTCCCTACCGATCCTCGCTGGTGCCGCGCCGCAACGCCGAACTCGACGAGCGGATGACCCGCTACAGCTGGCAGTCCTACCTGATCACCACCGGTCAGTTCGCCGACTGGATCGACCGCGGCCGACCCGCACCCACGCACCGGCGGTGGGCCCGGTACTTGCGCTGGGTGGCCGAGCAAGTCGGTATGACAGTGGTGGAGGGCGAGGTCGAGCGGCTCTCCGTCGACGGGGACAGCTGGGCGCTGCACACGCACGAAACCACTGTACGGGCAGATGCTTTGATGATCACCGGACCAGGTCAAGCTGAAAAGTCTTTGCTGCCCGGTAATCCGCGAGTGCTCTCGATCGCCCAATTCTGGCACCGCGCAGCCGGACCGGACCGGATCTGCGCCGACCGGGTGGCGGTGATCGGTGGCGGCGAGACCGCAGCGTCGATCCTCAATGAGCTTTTCGGACACCGGGTTTCGACGATCACCGTGATCTCGCCGCAGGTGACACTGTTTACCCGGGGCGAAGGCTTTTTCGAGAACTCGCTGTTTTCCGACCCGACCGACTGGGGCTTGTTGACGCTGGAGGAGCGTCGCGACGCGGTGGCCCGCACCGACCGCGGTGTGTTCTCAGCGAGTGTGCAGGAGTCGCTGCTGGCCGACGATCGGATCAGGCACCTGCGTGGCCGGGTGGCTCACGCGGTGGGCCGGGAAGGGCAAATACGGTTGACCCTGAGCACCGATCGGGGCACCGAAAACCTGGAAACCGTACACGGTTTCGATCTGGTAATCGATGGGTCGGGCGCCGATCCGCTGTGGTTCTTGACGCTGTTCAGTCAGGACGCTCTTGATCTGCTGGAACTTGGGCTGGGTGGACCGCTGACGGGCGAGAGCCTGCAGGAAGCGATCGGGTACGATCTTGCTCTCACCGGAGTCACGCCAAAGCTGTTCCTGCCCAACCTTGCTGGTCTTACCCAGGGCCCCGGCTTTCCCAACCTTAGCTGCCTGGGGCTGCTATCCGACCGCGTGCTCGGTGCCACCATCGCCCTCCGCCGTCACAGGGCCGTCACCGCCGACCCCACCAGAAACCATGAGCACCAATCGATTCGATGACGACCACACCATGGGACGCGCCAGAGGTTAGGCAGACCGTCCGGCGGATGCAAAGCCGGGGAGACGCCAACCGCCTTGGCTGACGGCAGGCTAGGCCGCTGACGCAGCCTGCAGCAGCGTCATCGCCGAACTGCGGGACAGCACCCAGTTGCCCTGATTGACGAACATGATGTTCTCGGTGACCGGGGCCGCGAGTTTCGGACCGGAGACGGCCACATCGGCGGTGGCGGAGCCGGGGCCGGCGGGCTGGATATTCGAGATGCTGAACGACAACGGCAGCTGACCGCGTTTGGCCGCTTTTTGCAGCGCGTGATCGGCTGCGTGCGCCTCGACCGGGCTGATGCCGCCTTCGACCAAGCTGCTCTTACTCGCGAACGAAACATTAGGGTTGGCAAGGCTATTGAGAAGGCTCGACAACTGGTCAGCGCTTGGCAGGTTGGCGGTTTGGTCCTGTGGCATCGGTGTGCCGAAGACGACAGGCTGCACCGCTGGGTTCACCGGCGACGTGGTGGCTGCCAGGAAGGTCAGGCCGGCGGCTGCGGTGCCGATGGCGGCCATCGCTGTAACGCCGGTGACGAACTGCTTGACGGGCATGGTTGTCCTTGTCTGTGCTGGGGTCCCGTTGCCGGGCTGTTGTAGTTGTTAACGCTGATACCTGTGTCGTCTTGCGGGCCGTTTGTGTTACATGTGCAGCACGGGTCGGCGGCCGGTAACGCCATATCCGGGACACGCGCCGCATAGGATCAGCCGGCGCCGAGCACCAGACCGGCACAATGACACCGACGTGGACAACCAACGAGAAGGGACAGCCATGACCGTGAAACCGCTCGCCACCGGTGTGGCGACCATAGCTGCGATCACCGCCGCCGCCGCGGGCCTGACTTCCGTCGCCGACTCTGTCTCGTCCCAGCCGCAGCCCGTGGCCGTCAGCGCACCATTGCCGCTGGACCCGCCGCCGGCACCGAACCTGCCCAGCGCCGAACAGCTGACTGATCTCTGCAACCAAGTGACCAACCCGGGCGTGTCATACACGACCAAGATGAACCTCGTCGAAGGCGGCATCAGCCCGAGTGAAGGCCATGACGCCGACCACAAACTGAGAGAGGCGTACCGGCACGGGTACTTCCCGGAGAACTTCAACGTGGCGAACATTCAGCAGGCCGGTCCAAATGTCACCGCCGACGTGACCACGACCGGTCCGAAACTGGCGGCACCGGTTACGCAGAACTACACGTTCGTCAACCAGGGCGGCAACTGGATGATGTCGCACGACTCCGCAGTGGCGCTGCTGCAGACGGCCACAGCCGGAGTCGACTAACGGCCCACCGCGCCCAGGTCGAGCCTGGCCAGGCGGGCCGGGTCGGCGAGCACGTCGATCGCGGCAATCAGCCCCTCGCGCACGACGAAACCCATGACCGCGGTGGCCCGTCCCGCCACGAAGACCACCGCGCCGGCGGCGCCGTTGACGGTGGCCGGACGCACTTCCCGTTCGGGTAGCGCGTAACTTTGCGCCAGTCCAGCCACGGCGGAGGCCCCCCGCACCGAGCGGACCGCACCGGGACCGAAGTCGCCGCGCAACGCGACGTCGGGATACAGCACCGACACCAGGCGGTCGAAGTCGCCGGCGCGTCCGGCGGCGAAGAACGCGTCGACCACTTCACGCTGAGCCACCAGGTCCGCGTCCGGAGTCGGGCCCGCATCGTTGATGCGACGCCGTGCCCGGCTGGCGAGCTTGCGGGTGGCCTGCGGTGTCCGGTCCACGATCGGCGCGATCTGGTCGAACGGGATCGCGAAGACGTCGTGGAGCACGAACGCCAGCCGCTCAACCGGAGCCAGGGTGTTCAGCACCGCGAACAACGCCAGCCCCACCGCGTCGGCCAGCATCGCCTGATGTTCGGGATCGAATTCCCCGACCGCGTCCACGATCGGGTCGGGAACCTGGGCGACCAGCTCTTCGGCGCGACGGACCCGCCGAGCGCGCAGCGTATTCAGGCAGATCCGGGCCACGACCGTGGTCAGCCACGCGCCAAGATTCGCGATCTCGTCGGTACCCACCTGGTCACGGGTCAGCCGCAGCCAGGCTTCCTGCACCGCGTCCTCGGCGTCGTGAACCGAACCCAGCATCCGGTAGGCAAGAGCGCTCAATTGCGGGCGCGCCGCGTCGAATTGCGCCGCCAGCGACGCGTCTGCGGTCACTGCTCGCCGGTGTCCGGCAACGCGCAGACCATGCCCTCGGAGAAGCCCGACGAACCGATGCCCAGCGCCAGGTTGAACCGGGCCCGCAAATTCTCCAGGGCGATGACGTAGGTCAGTTCGACAAGTGCGGCGGTAGTGAAAAAGCTGCGCAGGGCGTCGACGAGCTCGTCACTGACTTCCACGGGTGTGCGGCTCATCGCCGCGGCGTAGTCGAGCACCAGCCGGTCCTGTTGCGAGAAACACGCGGCGGTCCGGTATGTCGGCAGCGCTAGCAGTTCCTCGTCGCTTAGGCCCCACCGGCGCGCGATCTGCGAACCGAGGTCGATGCAGTACTCGCAACGCACGGTGGTCGCGGCCTTCAGCTCGGCCAGTGCTCGATGCCGCCGGTCGAGCAGATCGAGCTTGGCCGACGCCTGCTCGAGTCTGCCGTAGGCGTTCAACAACCGCGGGACGTGGGCATACATGCGCAGCGGCTCGAGCATCGTCGCGGTTTGGCGGCCCGCCAGTTTGGTCAGGTGGCGCTTGGTGAAGAACAAGGCGATCTTCGTGGCTAGCCCGGCGTCACGGTCGGAAACTCCGGCAAGTCGCGGCATGGCATCCCTCCTTAATGGTGGTCTTACCTACCCCGACACCCGAGGGCGCCACACTGTGACCGCGTTATGCCCGCTGGCTCAGCGGCAGGTCCATATCGAGCAGGCGCGCGTGCAGCACGGTGCGATTGCGCAGCGCCGCACGCACGGCCCGGTGCAGACCGTCCTCGAGATAGACGATTCCCTTCCATTTCACCGCGTGCGGAAAAAGGTCACCGTAGAAGGTCGAGTCCTCCGACAACAACCGGTCCAACGCGAGCACCGTTGTGGTGGTGACTAATTCGTCGAGCCGGATTTGCCGTGGCGGTATCCGCGACCAGTCCCGGTAGGACAGGCCGTGATCCGGATACGGCTTGCCCTCCCGCACACCTTTGAAGATCATCTCGCGGCGACGCCCCGGCTCGACGTGGGCATGGTTGACAAGGTTAGCGCGGCAAGAATGCGGGCCGAAATGGCGAAGACCGTGAGGCGCTGGTCGTGGCCCTAAAATGGAGCCGTTCAGGGAAAGGTGATCGCGATGGGAAGTGCCGAGGAGCGTCGCTTTGAGGTGCTGCGCGCCATCGTCGCCGACTTCGTTGCCACCAAGGAGCCGATCGGCTCGAAGGCCCTGGTGGAGCGGCACAACCTTGGCGTGTCCAGCGCCACCGTCCGCAACGACATGGCCGTGCTCGAGGCCGAGGGCTACATCACCCAGCCGCACACCAGCTCAGGCCGGGTGCCGACGGAAAAGGGCTACCGCGAATTCGTCGACCGGCTCGAGGACGTCAAACCGCTGTCCGCGGCCGAGCGGCGGGCGATCCAGAAATTCCTGGAGTCCGGTGTCGACCTCGACGACGTGCTGCGCCGCGCGGTGCGGCTGCTCGCCCAGCTCACCCGCCAGGTGGCCATCGTGCAGTATCCGACGCTGTCGACGTCGACCGTGCGGCACCTGGAAGTGATCGCGCTGACCCCGGCGCGGCTGCTGATGGTCGTGATCACCGACACCGGCCGGGTCGACCAGCGCATCGTCGAACTCGGTGACGTCATCGACGAGCACCAATTGGCGCAGCTTCGCGACATGCTGGGCCAGGCGCTGGAGGGTAAGAAGCTGGCGGCGGCCTCGGCGGCGGTGGCCGAATTGGCCGAACACCTCGACGGCGCCGGCGGGCTGGGCGACGCGGTCGGGCGGGCCGCGACCGTGTTGGTGGAATCGCTGGTGGAGCACAACGAGGAACGGTTGCTGATGGGCGGCACCGCCAACCTGACCCGCAACACCGCCGACTTCGGCGGGTCCTTGCGGTCCATCCTGGAAGCCCTCGAGGAACAGGTGGTAGTGCTGCGGCTGCTCGCGGCCCAGCAGGAAGCCGGCAAGGTAACCGTGCGCATCGGTCACGAGACCGAGGCCGAGGAGATGGCCGCCACATCGGTGGTGTCGACCGCTTACGGCACCCATGACACGATCTACGGGGGCATGGGCGTGCTCGGTCCGACCCGAATGGACTATCCGGGAACTATCGCTACCGTTGCAGCAGTTGCTATGTACATCGGCGAAGTGCTGGGTGCCCGATGATCGCGCACCTGCTGCAGAATTTGTGGACAGCCGCGTAACGCGGCCCAAGAGCGGCTTGGGAAAGGTTAGGCGTGGCACGCGATTACTACGGTCTGCTCGGCGTGAGCAGGAACGCGAGCGATGCGGAGATCAAACGCGCGTATCGCAAGCTGGCGCGCGAACTGCACCCTGACGTCAACCCCGACGAGGAAGCCCAGGCGAAGTTCAAGGAAATCAGCGTCGCCTACGAGGTGCTGTCCGACCCGGAAAAGCGCCGCATCGTTGACATGGGTGGAGACCCGATGGAAAGCGCCGGGATGTCGGCCAACGGGTTCCCCGGCTTCGGTGGGTTGGGCGACGTGTTCGAAGCGTTCTTCGGCAGCGGTTTCGGCAGCGGCTTCGGCGGGGGTTCGGCGTCGCGAGGCCCGGCTGGACGGGTTCGGCCGGGCTCGGACTCGCTGCTGCGTATGCGCCTGGATCTCGAAGAGTGCGCAGCGGGTGTCACCAAGCAGGTCACCGTCGACACCGCGGTGCTGTGCGACCGCTGCCACGGGCGCGGCACCAACGGCAACTCCGGCCCGGTGCGCTGCGACACGTGCGGTGGGCAGGGAGAAGTCCAAACCGTTCAGCGTTCGCTGCTCGGCCAGGTGATGACGTCGCGGCCGTGTCCGACCTGCCGCGGTGTCGGGGAGGTCATCCTCGACCCGTGCTACCAGTGCGGCGGCGACGGCCGCGTGCGGGCGCGTCGAGAAATCAGCGTCAAGATACCCGCCGGTGTCGGCAACGGGATGCGGGTGCGCCTGGCCGCGCAGGGCGAGGTCGGACCGGGTGGTGGCCCGGCTGGCGACCTGTACGTCGAGGTGCACGAGCAACCGCACGACATCTTCCTCCGCGACGGCGACGACCTGCACTGCACGATCTCGGTCCCGATGGTCGATGCGGCGTTGGGCACCACGGTCACGATCGACGACATTCTCGACGGCCCCACCCAAGTCACCATTCCAGCGGGCACGCAGCCGGGCGCAACGATCAAACTGGCGGGCCACGGGATGCCGCACCTGCGGTCGGGCGTGCGGGGCGATCTGCATGTGCATGTCGAGGTGGTGGTGCCCACGCGGCTGGACAACCGCGAGACGCAGCTGCTTCGGGAGTTCAAGAGCCGCCGCAGCCACGACGTCGCCGAAGTGCGGTCGGCTCACGGCAGCACGGGCAGCGGACTGTTCAGCCGGCTGCGTGAAACGTTTACGGGCCGCTGACCTTCGGTGAGCCGCGCCTGTGGTGGCCACCCTGTTCTATGTCGACGCGCTGCCCGGCACCGGCGCGCTGGCCGAGGTGTGCGGTGACGAAGGATTTCATGCCGCCACGGTGCGACGGATCCGTTCCGGCGAACGGCTGGTGCTGGGGGACGGCGCTGGCGGCCTGGCCGACTGCGTGGTGGAGGAGACCAGCCGCAACCGGCTGCGAGCCCGGGTCCTGAGCCGCTGGACCGTGGCACCCGGACAGCCGCCGGTGACAGTGGTGCAGGCGCTGCCCAAGTCCGAGCGTTCAGAACTGGCGGTCGAGCTGGCCACCGAGGCCGGTGCCGACGCATTCCTGGCGTGGCAGGCTGCGCGCTGCGTGGCCCGCTGGGACGGCGCCCGGGCCGACAAGGGCCTGCGGCGCTGGCGCGCCGTCGCCCGCAGCGCTGCCCGGCAATCGCGGCGGGCATATATCCCGCCTGTCGACGGTGTGGTCTGCACCGCGGCGCTGACCCAGCGGATCCGCGCCGAAGTGGCCGCGGGGACGACCGTGCTGGCGTTGCATGAGTCGACCGCCGCTCAGCTCACCGATGTGCCACTGGCACAAGCTAGTTCGTTGATGCTCGTGGTGGGCCCCGAGGGTGGCATCGCCGACGACGAGATCGCCGCGTTGACTGACGCGGGCGCGGTCGCGGTTCGGCTGGGCCCGACGGTGCTGCGGACGTCGAGTGCAGCCGCCGTCGCACTCGGTGCCTTGGGCGTGCTGACGCCGCGGTGGGACCAGCCTGCGAATGGGTTGCGGTGAGGCTTGCTGCGCACCGAGATCGAAAGCAGCGCAGTATTTTTGTCTTTCTTGCCCGGACAAGCCGCGTGGATGGGACTCTCGAACCCAACGTGAACGGAGTGCCCGATGAGCGAGAACACCTATGATTTGAGCGCGATTTTCGACGAGCACGTTGCCCGAGAGTTCGTGACCAAGGACGTCGCCGCAACCATGGCGACGTGTCTGCGGACGCTTTTGTTAACCACGTGCCCACCATGATGGGTGGGGTCGGCATTGACGAGCTGACGAGCTTCTACGACAAGTATTTCATCGGCAACTGGCCCGCTGACGCCACGATCATCCCGGTGTGCCGTACCGTCCGCGCGGATCGCGTCGTCGACGAGATGATCATGTCCTTCACTCGTGACATCGCGGTGCCGGCGTTTCTTCCGAACGTGGCACCGACCGGGCGCACGGTGCTGTTGCCGGTGGTCGTTGTGATGGGCATTGACAAGGGCAAAGTCGCTTATGAGCGGATCTGCTGGGACCGGGCGTCGCTGTTGGTCCAGGTTGGTCTGCTCGACGAGACACAGTTGCCGGTTACCGGTGCTGTCCAGGCCCACAAGGTGCTCGACAAGGACTTGCCCGCCAACACGCTGCTGCGGTGCTGACCGCGGCTGACCGCTGAGCATTGGGGCGTGACGGTGCTCGGCGGTAGACTGGCAAACCGACACATCCGCAACGAAAACCCAGAAAGCAGGCATAAGACACCACGTGACGCCCCGCGAAACCAACGCTGCTGATCCCGCCTCCGCTCAGGTTCGCAGCAGCATCGACGTTCCGCCCGACCTCGTCGTGGGCCTGCTGGGTTCGGCCGACGAGAATCTGCGCGCACTGGAAGGCACACTGGCCGCCGATCTGCATGCGCGCGGCAATGCCATCACCCTCTCCGGCGAGCCCGCCGATGTGGCGCTCGCCGAACGAGTGATCGCCGAACTGGTCACGATCGTGGCCAGCGGCCAGCCGTTGACCCCGGAAGCGGTGCGCCACAGTGTGGCGATGCTGGTCGGCTCCGGCAGCGAGTCGCCGGCCGAAGTGCTCACCCTCGACATCTTGTCGCGGCGCGGCAAGACAATTCGACCCAAGACGCTCAACCAGAAACGCTACGTCGACGCGATCGACGCCAACACCATCGTGTTCGGGATCGGACCGGCCGGCACCGGCAAGACGTACCTGGCGATGGCCAAAGCGGTCAACGCGTTGCAGAGCAAACAAGTCACCCGGATCATCTTGACCCGGCCGGCCGTGGAAGCCGGTGAGCGCCTTGGCTTTCTGCCGGGCACCCTTAGCGAAAAGATAGACCCCTACCTACGGCCGCTCTACGACGCCCTTTACGACATGATGGATCCCGAGCTGATCCCAAAGCTGATGAGCGCCGGGGTAATTGAGGTCGCACCGCTGGCATACATGCGGGGCCGAGCACAACCGCTGTTCACCAAGGTGTTGACACCCAACGGTTTCCGCCCGATCGGCGACCTTCACGAGGGGGATTTCGTCGTCGGCTCAGACGGGCGCCCGACGGAGGTGCTGGGCGTCTATCCGCAGGGCTTCAAAGAGATTTACCGCATCCACGCCCAGGACGGTTCGTCGACACTGGCCTCCGGCGACCACCTGTGGTCGGTGTACACGCGCGAAGACCGGTCGCGTGGCAAGCCGCCACGGGTGCTGCAGACCAAGGAGATGATCGGCAACCTCCGCGCGGCGGACGAGCACCGCTACGAGCTGCCGCTGCTAAGCGCTCCGGTGCGCTTCACCGCCCGGCCCGTGCCGCTCGACCCGTACGCGCTGGGTCTGCTATTGGGCGATGGTGACAGCCGTCCAGGTGATCGACATGGGCTCGCGGGCGTCCGGTCGAGCACGGAGTTCGTCCCCGAGGACTACCTGTTCAATGCCCCCGATGTGCGGCTGGCCGTTCTGCAAGGCCTGCTCGATAGCGAGGGCGGGCGGGTCAGCCGGCAGGGACGCGCCTGCCGCGTCCAGTACACGACGGCCTGCGATCGGCTGCGTGACGACGTGGTGTTCCTGGTCCGCTCGCTCGGCGGCGTCGTCTGCCAGCACGCCGGGACTGCGCAGGGGCGAGAGCCCGGCCTCACCCGCGGCGCACACCATCGATCCGACGCGCACATCCTCGATATTCGTCTTCCGGAGGGCATTGCCCCGTTCCGGCTGGCCCGCAAGGCCGCGAAGTACGACGCCGCGGGTGGCCGACCGATGCGCTTCGTCGACCGTATTGAGCCCGCAGGAACCGAGGAAGCTGTGTGCATCCAGGTGGCGGCTGCCGATTCGCTGTATGTCACCGAGGATTTCCTGCTCACACACAACACTCTCAACGACGCGTTCATCATTCTCGACGAGGCACAGAACACCACGGCCGAGCAGATGAAGATGTTCCTGACCCGTCTCGGGTTCGGCTCGAAAGTCGTTGTTACCGGCGATATTACGCAGATCGACCTGCCGGGCGGCGCAAAATCGGGGCTGCGGGCGGCAGTCGATATCCTCGAGGGTATCGACGACATCGACATCGCCGAGCTCACCAGCGCCGACGTGGTCCGGCACCGTCTGGTTTCCGAAATCGTGGATGCCTACGCGAAACACGAGGAGCCTGGCCTGACCATGAACCGGGCTGCGCGGCGGGCGTCGGGTGCGCGTCATCGCCGGTGAGCGGTGAAGCCATGAGCATCGAGGTATCCAACGAGTCTGGCATCGACGTCTCGGAAGCCGAGCTGGTCAGCGTCGCGCGGTTCGTACTCGACAGGATGAACGTCAACCCGGCGGCCGAGTTGTCGATGGTGCTGCTGGACACCGCGGCGATGGCCGACCTGCACATGCGTTGGATGGACCTGCCCGGTCCGACCGATGTGATGAGCTTCCCGATGGACGAGCTCGAGCCCGGCGGACGCCCCGACGCCCCGGAGCCGGGACCGGGCATGCTGGGCGATATCGTGCTGTGTCCGGAGTTTGCGGCCGAGCAGGCCGCTGCTGCCGGGCATTCACTGGGTCACGAGTTGGCGTTGCTGACCATCCACGGCGTGCTGCACCTGCTGGGCTACGACCACGCCGAGCCGGACGAGGAAAAAGAGATGTTCGCCCTGCAGCAGCAGCTGCTGGAAGAATGGGTTGCCGATCAGGTCGAGGCCTACCATCAGGATCGGCAGAGTGAACGGGACCGCCGGCTGCTGGACAAGTCGCGGTATTTCGACCAACCGTGAGCGGGTTTGCTCCGCTGCTCGGCGCGATCGTGTTGATCGGTCTGGGCGGGCTGTTTGCCGCCATCGACGCCGCGATCAGCACCGTGTCGGTGGCGCGGGTGGAAGAACTGGTGCGCGACGAACGGCCCGGCGCGGTGCGGCTGGCCAGGGTGATGGCCAATCGGCCCAGCTACATCAATCTGGTAGTGCTGCTGCGGATCGTCTGCGAGATCACCGCGACCGCCCTGCTGGTCGTCTTCCTCCGGCACAATCTGAGCCTGGACTGGGGCCTGTTCGCCGCCGCGGCGATCATGGTGGTGACCAGCTTCATCGTCATCGGGGTCGGGCCGCGCACCCTGGGCCGCCAGCACGCGTACTCGATCTCGCTGGTCGCGGCCTTTCCGCTGCAAGTGATTTCGTGGCTGCTGATGCCGATCAGCCGCCTGCTGGTTGTGCTGGGTAATGCCCTGACCCCGGGCCGCGGGTTCCGCAACGGGCCGTTCGCCTCCGAGATCGAGTTGCGTGAGGTCGTCGACCTGGCTCAGCAGCGTGGTGTCGTCGCCGCCGACGAGCGCAGGATGATCCAGTCCGTCTTCGAACTCAGCGACACGCCGGCCCGCGAAGTGATGGTGCCCCGCACCGAGATGATCTGGATCGAAAGCGACAAGTCGGTTCGCCAGGCGATAACGCTGGCGGTGCGCAGCGGGCACTCGCGGATCCCGGTGATCGGCGAGAACGTCGACGACATCCTCGGTGTGGTGTATCTGAAAGACCTTGTCAAACAGACCGATTACTCGGCCAACGGTGGCCGCGGCACCCCCGTCACGCGGGTGATGCGCCCGGCAGTGTTCGTGCCGGATTCCAAGCCGCTGGATGGGCTGCTGCGGGAAATGCAGCGCGACCGCAACCACATGGCGCTGCTGGTCGACGAATACGGCGCGATCGCTGGGCTGGTGACCATCGAAGACGTGCTGGAGGAGATCGTCGGCGAGATCGCCGACGAGTACGACGAGGCTGAGACGGCGCCGGTAGAAGACTTGGGCAACAATCGGTTTCGAGTATCGGCGCGACTGCCGATCGAGGATCTCGGTGAGCTCTACGGCGTGGAGTTCGAGGAGGATCTCGACGTCGACACGGTCGGCGGCCTGCTTGCGCTGGAGCTGGGCCGGGTTCCGCTGCCTGGCTCGGAGGTGGTGTCGCACGGGCTGCGGCTGCACGCCGAAGGCGGCCCTGACCATCGTGGGCGGCTGCGGATCGGTACGGTCTTGCTCAGCCGCGCCGGCGACGATGCAGAGCGAAGCGATGAGGAGGAGCGGCGCAGTTGAGTTGAGCGGCGACGATGCAGAGCGAAGCGATGAGGAGGAGCGGCGCAGTTGAGTTGAGCCGGCGACGATGCAGAGCGAAGCGATGAGGAGGAGCGGCGCGCATGATTCCCGCAGACACCGACGGCCACCACGCTGGGGAGGCCAATGGCGACGGGTGAGCAGCTCGACGCCGAGGATGCGAAGCTGGTGATGCTGGCGCGGGCGGCGATGGCCCGAGCCGACGCCACCAGCGGCGCCGCGGTGCGTGATCTCGACGGCCGCAGCTACGCCGGTGCGCCAGTCGCCTTGTCGACGCTGCAACTGAGTGCTTTGCAGTCGGCGGTGGCCGCGGCGGTGTCCAGCGGCGCCACCGGGCTCGAGGCCGCGGTGCTGGTGGGGGTCCGCCGACGATGCCGGCGTCGCCGCGGTGCGCGAGCTGTCGCCGACGGCAGCGGTGATCGTCACCGACCGCGACGGTGTGGTGCTATGACGGCGCCGTGAGTGAATTCCGTTCCGGCTTCGTCTGTTTCGTCGGCCGACCCAACACCGGCAAGTCGACGCTGATGAACAGGCTGGTCGGCGCCAAGGTGGCGATCACCTCGACCCGCCCGCAGACCACCCGTCACACCATTCGCGGGATCGTGCATCGGGAGAACTTCCAGATCGTCCTGGTCGACACCCCGGGGCTGCATCGACCGCGCACCCTGTTGGGCAAGCGGCTCAACGACCTGGTCCGCGGCACCTACGCGGAGGTGGACGTCATCGGGCTGTGCATACCCGCCGACGAGGCGATCGGCCCGGGGGACAGGTGGATCGTCGACCAGATTCGCTCCATCGCGCCCAAGACCACGCTTGTGGTCGTCGTGACCAAGATCGACAAGGTATCCAAGGATCAGCTGGCCGCCCAGCTGGCCGCGGTCGGCGAGCTGGTGGGGTCTGGCACCGAGGTCGTCCCCGTTTCCGCAGTCACCGGCGCCCAGATCGACGTGCTGATCGACGTGCTGGCCGCCGCGCTGCCGCCCGGGCCGGCGTATTACCCCGACGGTGAGCTGACCGACGAACCCGAAGAAGTGCTGATGGCCGAGTTCATCCGGGAGGCCGCCCTGGAGGGTCTGGGCGACGAGCTGCCGCATTCGCTGGCGGTGGTGATCGACGAAGTCGCACCGCGGGAAGGCCGCGACGACCTGATCGACGTGCACGCAGTGCTCTACGTCGAGCGCGACAGCCAAAAGGGCATCGTCATCGGCAAGGGCGGCACCCGGCTGCGCGAAGTCGGCACCGCCGCGCGTACCCAAATCGAGAAGCTCCTTGGCACCAGGGTCTATCTCGACCTGCGCGTCAAGGTCGCCAAGAACTGGCAGCGCGACCCCAAACAGCTTGGTCGGCTTGGGTTTTGAGCGTAGTCTGAACGAATATGCGCGAGACGGTCGCGCTACTTGCCGCATTGGCTGCGACGGCTGTTGTCGCCGCCGCCCCGGCACACGCCGACCCGGAGGCCGAGTACTTGGACACGCTGGCCGGTCAAGGCTTCGACCTGACGGCCGTCAATACCCGCCGGCTTGTCAACTTCGGCAAGGTGGCCTGCGCCGACATTGGCACCGGCGGCGAAGAGCAAGCCGTGCGACACCTGGCGTCGTTTCCCGGCGCCAATCCGGCGCGGGTGCGGGCGGTGGTCAGCACTGCACACGAAAAGCTGTGTCCGGGCGCATGAGTCGTTCAGCGCATCGGGGGTCCGCTGGAGACCGGTGGGGTGTCGGTGCCCGTGTTCCACCACGCGTCCGGCTGCTTGGCGGCCCAGCCCATGACGGCCTCCAGCTCGGCGGCCAGCGACACCAGCAGCGGCTCGCTGTTCGCCGGCCCCATCAGCTGCACACCGATGGGTAGACCCGCGGAGGTGAATCCGGCCGGGACGTTGATCGACGGCCATCCCAGCAGATTCCACGGCCAGGTCACCGGGCATGCCTTGATCATGGTCCGGTCGGTGGCCAGGCCACCCAGGTTGTCGAAGGCGTGTACCGGCGGCGGCGGCTGGGCGGTGGTCGGGGCCAGCACCACGTCGACGATATGGAAAATCGAGCCGACTCGGCGCTGATCCGCGGCTTCGTGGGCGCGCGCGCGACGCAGCACCGCCCCGGACAGCAGCCGGCCCATCCGCATGTTGGACAGCGTGCGACGGTCGTAGTCCACGCCGTCCCCGAGCCGCTCGGCCCAGTCGAGCAGCCCGGCGGTGGACCGCGACAGGAAATTCACCGACAACCGCACGCCGTAATCGGGGTTACCGGTCATCACGGTGTGCCCGAGCAGCCTGAGCTGTTCGGCGACCGAGTCGAGTGCGGCCTTGATCTCGGGATGCAGTGTGGCCCGAAAACCCGTGAACGGGAACAAGGTTGACACCGCGATCTTCAGCGGGCCCGGCGCGGTCCCGACGTAGTCAGACACTGTCACCGGGGGCGGTTTATGCAGGTCGCCGTCGACGTTGCCCGACACGGCGTCCAGCACCAGCGCGGCGTCCTCGACGGTGCGGGCCAGCACACCGTTGACCGTGATCCCGTTGAACGCCTCAGGCAGCGGCCAGGTGGAGATCCGGCCGCGTTGCGGCTTGATGCCCACCAGGTGCGTCCACGCCGCGGGAATGCGAATGCTGCCCGCCCCGTCGGAGCCGATCGCCGCGGCAACCAGGCCCGCGGCCACCGCCGCTGCGCTGCCGCCCGAGGATCCGCCGGGCGTGTGCCTGCGCGACCACGGGTTGCGGGTGTGCCCGAACGCGGGTCCGCTGGTGAAGGGCCATTGGCCGAGCTCACAGGTGTTGGTTTTGCCGACGATGACCGCGCCCGCTGCCTTGAGCCGGCGTACCACCTCGGAATCGGCGACCGCCGGCGGGACGTATCCGGAGGTGCCGAAAGCGGTCGGTACCCCAGCGATGTCGACGTCGTCCTTCACTGCGATGGGAATGCCCAGCAGCGGCGCCTGCTCCCCGGCTGCGCGCCGCCGGTCGGCTTCGGCGGCGTCGGCCAGCGCCGACTCGGCGAGCACCACCCGAAATGCGTTCAACGTGGGCTGGCTGAGGTCGATCGCGTGCAGCGAACGACGCACCAGCTCTTCCGACGTCACCTCGTGGGTGGCCAGCTGGTAGAGCTGGTCGGTCAGGGTAGGGAAGCGGAAAAACGACGTGTCTGCCATCGCTGACCAGGGTATCGGCGTGCCGTAGCGGCCATGTCCCAGCGATGTCTCGGTGCGATGCCAAACTGGTGTGATGCGGCTCTACCGGGACCGGGCGGTGGTGCTGCGCCAGCATAAGCTCGGCGAAGCCGACCGCATCGTCACCCTGCTGACCCGCGACCACGGGCTGGTGCGCGCGGTGGCCAAGGGGGTGCGCCGCACCCGTAGCAAGTTCGGGGCGCGTCTGGAGCCGTTCTCGCACATCGATGTGCAGCTGTACCCCGGCCGCAATCTGGACATCGTCACCCAGGTGGTCTCGATCGACGCGTTTGCCACCGACATCGTCAGCGATTACGGCCGCTACACCTGTGCGTGCGCGATGCTGGAGACCGCCGAACGCCTCGCCGGTGAGGAGCGGGCCCCGGCCCCGGCGCTGCACCGCCTCACAGTGGGGGCGCTGCGGGCGGTGGCCGACGGGCGGCGGCCCCGCGAACTGGTGTTGGACGCCTATCTGCTGCGTGCCATGGGCATCGCTGGATGGGCGCCGGCGCTAGAAGAGTGTGCCCGCTGCGCCACGCCCGGTCCGCATCGGGCGTTTCACGTCGCCGCCGGCGGCGGCAGTGTCTGCGGTCACTGCCGCCCGGCTGGTTCCACCACTCCTCCGTTGGGAGTGCTGGAACTGATGTCGGCGCTGCGCGACGGGGACTGGGCGGCGGCGCTGGCTGCGCCGCAATCGCACCGCAGCCACGTCAGCGGGTTGGTGGCCGCCCACCTGCAATGGCACCTGGAACGACAACTGCGAACATTGCCGCTGGTGGAGCGGATCGACCGGGTCGACCGTGTGGTCACCGACCGTCGCGTCTCGCTGCTCAGGCAGGATGTGGCCCATGGCGAGGAACCGGGCCAACAGCTCAGCGCGGACGGCTGAGCAGGCGACCTTTCCCCAGCTGCCTCCGCCGCCGGCCGACTACCCGACGTTTCCGGACAAGTCGACGTGGCCGGTGGTCTTCCCGGAGCTGCCGCCCTCACCCGACGGCGGCCCGCGTCGGCCGCCGCAGCACCCGTCGAAGGCGGTCCCGCCACAGATTCCGGCCACGCAACTGCCGACCCATGTCGCGATCGTGATGGACGGCAACGGCCGGTGGGCTACTCGGCGTGGCCTGCCGCGTGTCGAAGGACACAAGATGGGCGAGGCCGTCGTCATCGATATCGCCTGCGGTGCAATAGAACTCGGTATCAAGTGGCTAAGTCTTTTCGCATTCTCGACCGAGAACTGGAAGCGGTCTGCCGAGGAGGTCCGGTTTCTGATGGGCTTCAACCGCGACGTGGTGCGGCGCCGCCGTGAGAGCTTGAACACGATGGGGGTGCGGATCCGATGGGTGGGGTCGCGACCGCGGTTGTGGCGCAGCGTCATCAAGGAACTCGAGATCGCCGAGCAGATGACCGCCGACAACGACGTCATCACTGTCAACTACTGCGTGAACTACGGGGGGCGCGCCGAAATCACCGAAGCTGCGCGGGGTATCGCGCGGGAAGCGGCCGCCGGCAAGCTGAATCCGGATCGGATCACCGAGGCGACGATTGCCCGTCACCTGCACCGGCCCGACATACCCGATGTCGACTTGTTGCTACGGACGTCGGGGGAGCAGCGGTCGAGCAATTT
This sequence comes from Mycobacterium xenopi, assembly GCF_009936235.1. Lineage (NCBI taxonomy): Bacteria > Bacillati > Actinomycetota > Actinomycetes > Mycobacteriales > Mycobacteriaceae > Mycobacterium > Mycobacterium xenopi. The sequence goes on from NZ_AP022314.1 coordinate 1,976,644, forward strand.
CATGCTGTGGCAGGCCGCCTACGCCGAATACGTCTTCTCCGACAAGCTGTGGCCCGACTATGATCGCCGCGACTTGTGGGCGGCCTGCGAGGAATACGCATCTCGCCATCGACGATTCGGGAGCGCCTGATGCCCTCATTGCAAGAGCGGCTGGCGTCGGTGCTTCGCGACGTGTTGCCCGTCGAGGAGGAGCCCGACGGCGCGCTGACGATCCGCCACGACGGCACCTTCGCGTCGTTGCGGGTAGTGACCATCGTCGAGGATCTCGACCTGGTGTCGCTGACTCAGGTTTTGGCGTGGGATCTTCCGTTGAGCAAGAAGATTCGCGACAGGGTGGCCGAGCACGCGCAGGGCGTCCAGTTGGGTTCGCTGACGGTGGTGGAAAAGGTCAGTGACACGTCCGCCAAACGCAACTCCGGTAAGACCGCCGATGTGATGTTGCGCTACAACTTCCCCGGCGCGGGCCTGACCGACGACGCGTTGCGCACCCTGATCCTGATGGTGCTCGACACCGGCGCCGAGATACGGCGCGCGCTAACCCGTTAATTCGCGCACTGCGAGCACGTGCCGAAGATCTCGATGGTGTGGCTTGGATCGGAAAAGCCGTGTGCAGCAGCGACTTCGGCGGCCCAGGTCTCCACTACGCGGTCGCCCACCTCGACGGTGGAGCCGCAGTTGCGGCACACCAGGTGGTGATGATGGTCGGTCGAGCAGCGGCGGTAGACCGATTCACCGGTGTCGCTGCGCAGGGTGTCGAGCAATCCCGCCGCCGCCATGGACTGCAGCGTGCGATAGACGGTGGTGAGGCCGATGTTTTCGCCGCGGCGGCGCAATTCGTCGTGCAGTTCCTGGGCGGAGCGGAAGTCGTCGAGGGTTTCCAGCAACGTCGCGATCGCGGCCCGCTGCCGGGTGGAGCGAACACCGGGGTTCATAGCCGCCGTTCCTCGCCGGCGTGCGCGACCGCGTCGATGACGATGTGGGCCAGGTGATGGTCGACCAGTCGATAGAGGACTTCGCGGCCCGACCGTTCACCGGCGACCACGCCCGCCGCCTTCAGGATTTTCAGATGCTGGCTCACCAGCGGTTGTGGTACGCCGAGTGCGTCGACCAGTTCGTGCACACAGCGCTGCGACTCGCGCAGCTGCAACACGATGGCGATGCGCACCGGTGCGGCCAAGGCGCGCAGCAGCTCACCGGTGGCCTCGAGGATTTCCCGCGGCGGCGGGGCGGGGCATGCCGAGAACTCCCGCTCGTGCTCGCCCACCAGCGCGGGCGCCGGCATGGAGGCGCCGTCGGCGACCGGTGACGTCGAGCGGGACATGGGATATCACTTTCAAGCAGTCCAGCGATGTTGGGAACCGTTGTCGGTTCGCTTTCCACTGTCACATGCATATTGATGCATGTCAAAGGCCGCGCGCGGCGGTCGCTACGATGACTGGTGCTCGCGGCTCACCACCGTCCGCGTTCCTCCCCACCCGAGACAGGAGTACACCAGCCCGTGGCGTCCGTCATCGACACCGTGGTCAACCTCGCCAAACGGCGCGGTCTGGTGTATCCGTGCGGCGAAATCTACGGCGGGGTCAAGTCAGCGTGGGACTACGGCCCCCTGGGCGTGGAGCTCAAGGAGAACATCAAGCGACAATGGTGGCGCTCGATGGTCACCAGCCGCGACGACGTCGTCGGTCTGGATTCCTCGATCATTCTGCCCCGCGAGGTGTGGGTGGCTTCCGGCCATGTCGACGTGTTCCACGACCCGTTGGTCGAGTCGCTGATCACCCACAAGCGCTACCGCGCCGACCATCTCATCGAGGCCTACGAGGCCAAGCATGGTCATCCGCCGCCGAACGGCCTGGCCGACATCCGCGACCCCGACACCGGCGAGCCCGGCCAGTGGACCGAGCCGCGCGAGTTCAACATGATGCTCAAGACCTATCTCGGGCCGATCGAAAGCGAAGAGGGCCTGCACTACCTGCGCCCGGAAACCGCACAGGGCATCTTCATCAACTTCGCCAACGTGGTCACCACTGCGCGCAAGAAGCCGCCGTTCGGAATCGCTCAGACCGGCAAGAGTTTTCGCAACGAGATCACGCCCGGCAACTTCATCTTCCGCACCCGCGAGTTCGAGCAGATGGAGATGGAGTTTTTCGTCGAACCGTCCACCGCGCCGGAATGGTTCGACTACTGGGTCGACAACCGGCGGCAGTGGTACATCGATCTCGGCATCAATCCGGACAACCTTCGGTTGTGGGAACACCCGAAAGACAAGCTGTCGCACTATTCGGCGCGCACCATCGACATCGAGTACAAGTTCGGCTTCGCCGGCAATCCGTGGGGGGAGCTGGAGGGTATCGCAAACCGCACCGACTTCGACTTGGCCACGCACTCAAAGCATTCCGGCGTCGACCTGTCGTACTACGACAACGTCACCGACACGCGTTACATCCCGTACGTGATCGAGCCGGCGGGCGGTCTGAGCCGGTCGTTCATGGCGTTTTTGATCGACGCCTACAGCGAAGACCTGGCGCCCAACGCGAAGGGGGGGATGGACAAACGCACGGTGCTGCGGCTCGATCCCCGGTTGGCGCCCGTCAAGGCCGCGGTGTTGCCGCTGTCACGGCACGCCGACCTGAGCCCCAAGGCCCGCGACCTGGCCGCAGAGTTGCGCAAGTGCTGGAACGTCGAATTCGATGACGCCGGCGCGATCGGACGGCGCTACCGGCGCCAAGACGAGATCGGCACGCCGTTTTGCGTGACGGTGGACTTCGAGACGCTCGAGGACCACGCGGTCACCGTGCGCGAGCGTGACGCCATGACGCAGGACCGCATCGCGATCGACGCGGTCGCCGACTACCTGGCGCCGCGGCTGCGGGCCTGTTAGCGGTCGCGGCAGCTCAGAATCGTCCGCCGCCGCCCATGAACCCGTCGTCGGAGGGCCCCGACGAACCGCCGAACGAGGTGGGGCTCCAACCGCCGTCCCAGCCGCCACCCCAGCCGCCCCAGCCGCCGCCGAAACCGCCGAAACCGCCGCGCATCGCGCCGCCCAGCAGGTCGCCGATGATGATCCCACCCATCATCGCGCCCAAGTCGCTGCCGCCGCTGTAGCGGCCGGCGTAGGCCTGCTGGGCGGACTCGACGTCGGCGTTGGCCAGCGATTGGGCCTGGTCCGCCAGTGTCGCGGCGGCGTTGGCGTGGGCGATCGCCTCGTTGACATCGGTGCACCGTTTGTCGTGTGCTGCCTGCAATTGCCGGTTCGCCTCCGCTAGCCGGGTACGCGCTTGCGGGCCGATGCTGCCGCGGCGGGTGTCGATGTAGTCGGAGACGGCGCGCACCCGTGCCTGCGCGGTGAACAACGCCTGCTCCAAGGCGCGGTTGAGGCGCTCGGCGCTGGCCCGCTCCTCGGCGACGACGGCCAGCAGCCGGTCCAGGTCGGCGTCGGCCTTGGTCAATTGGGTGAACGCGCCCAGGGGATCGGTGGTGCCGCTGGTGCGGGCGGCATCGACGGCCTTGACCGCGGCGTCACGCACCGTCGCCAGCTCAGCGGTGTGCGCGCCGTCGGCTTTCTGCAGGTAGGCGTTGGCCTGGGCGATCCCTGTTTGAATGTCAGCGATGACGGACGGCAGCTGTTCGGCGGCGCGACGGATGTCGTGTGACGCGTTGTCGATGGCGTCGAGCAGCGAACGGGCCTGGGCCAGAGCCGATTCCGCAGCTCGTACCGCATCGACCAGGGCACTCTGCTGTCCACTGACCGCCTGCGCCGCCAGTTGGCGCGCCCGGCTGATGTTTTGCTCGCCGAAGGCCAGTCGCTCTTTAGCTGCGTCGACGTTGCCTGACACCGAAGTCAGTGCAGCAGCGTCGAATTCGCCATGCAACTCGGCCAGCCGCTGTTCTGCTGGGCCGATGCGGGCGGTGAGCTCGACGACCTGCCGGGTCAATCCGTCGAGGCGGGCCGGCGCGTTGATCACCAAGTCGCGCAACTGCTCGAACGCCTGTCGCTGCGATTCCAGTTCCCGGTCAGCCTGCGCCGCCGACACGATCACATTGGTCAGCAGCTCGCGCCGCTGCGCGGGCGTCTCGGGTATCGCGTCGTCGAGTTGCTGGCGGACGTTGAACGCTTGGGTCAGTGCGGCTTTGGCGTTGTTCACCGCACGAGTGAACGGTTCAGTGCGCTCCTGGCCGAACTCGTCGACGGCCAGGGCCAATTCGTTGGCGCTGGTGCGCACCGCGTTGTCGACCTCGACCACCATCGACCGCGACAGATCGTCGAGCACATCCAGCGGCAACGCGGCAAGCGCATCGGGATCGGTTGGGTCGGCCCGCCGCGCCGCGGCCAACGCGGCCGCGCGGCGTCGCCGGCGCCGGTAGCGCATCACCACCACCAGCGCCAGCATCGCGACCGCGATGACGCCCAACGCGATCACCAGCGGCGCCCATGGCGACCACCCGGATGTTTGGTCGAGCCCGGTGGCCGCGGCCACCGCAGCGCCGCTCCAGTCGCCGCGATGCAGCGCGGGTTCGATCTGGGTGCGCCGCAGGTCGTCGATTCGGCTCGAGTCCAAGTTCTTCACCGTCGGCGGCACGAGGAAGGCATACGCGCGGTCGGCGGTGGCCACGGCCAGCAACGCGTCGTAGTCGCCGAGGTCGCTGGCGCGACGGGTGCTCTGCGCCCAGCTCACCGCGGCCTGCCCGGAGAAGGTGTCGACGTAGACCACCCACAGCCGGATGTGGCGATCGGAGTAGAGCTTGTCCACCGCGGCCTCGACGGCGCTACGGTCCGCGCCGGTCAGTGCGCCGGCGTCGTCGGTGACGTAGTCGGACAACCGGAATGGCGGTTGCGCGGCGGCTGCCGGGCCGAGCAGTAGCGCGCCAGCCAACGTCACCAGAATCACGGCGAACAGGCGAGCGATGCGCATGCTCGCCAATGTAGCCGGGCGACGGCGGTCGGCCCTGGCAGACTGTCGTTCGATGAATCAGCGGGATCCCTACGACGATTTCGACCGCCAGCGGCGGGTGGCCGAGGCGCCGAAGACCGCGGGGCTGCTGGGCACGCAAGACCAGCACCGTAGCGACTTCGCCCGCGACCGGGCCCGGGTATTGCACAGTGCCGCGCTGCGCCGGCTGGCCGACAAGACCCAGGTCGTCGGGCCGCGGGAAAGCGACACCCCGCGCACTCGGCTGACCCATTCGCTGGAAGTGGCGCAGATCGGCCGCGGGATGGCGATCGGACTGGGATGTGATGCCGACCTCGTCGACCTGGCCGGGTTGGCCCACGACATCGGCCATCCGCCCTACGGCCACAACGGCGAGCAGGCGCTCGACGAGGTCGCGGCCGACTGCGGGGGCTTCGAGGGCAATGCGCAAAACTTCCGGATCCTCACCAGCTTGGAGCCCAAAGTTCTTGACACTCAAGGCCGTAGCGCTGGGCTGAACCTGACTCGGGCCGCGTTGGACGCGGTCACCAAATATCCGTGGACGCGCACCCAAAGCCGCGGCAAGTTCGGTTTTTACGACGACGACCGCGACCCCGCGGCCTGGGTGCGCGACGGTGCACCGGCCGAGCGGGCCTGCCTGGAAGCCCAGGTGATGGACTGGGCCGACGACGTCGCATATTCGGTGCACGACGTCGAAGACGGCGTCATCTCCGGCCGCATCGACCTTCGTGTGCTCGCCGACGACGACGCCGCGGCTGCGCTGGCCGAGTTGGGTGAGACCGCGTATCCGCGGCTAAGCGCCGACGACTTGGTGGCCGCTGCGCAGCGGCTGTCCGGGCTGCCGGTCGTTGCTGCGGTCGGTAAGTATGACGCCACGCTGGCGGCGTCGGTTGCGCTCAAGCGGCTGACCAGCGAGCTGGTGGGCCGGTTCGTCTCCGCGGCGATCGCCGCGACCCGCGCGGCCGCCGGACCCGGGCCGCTCGCGCGGTATGCGGCCGACCTGCACGTGCCCGACCTGGTGCGCGCCGAAGTGGCGGTGTTGAAAACGCTGGCGCTGCAGTTCATCATGTCCGATCCGCGGCACCTGGACAGGCAGGCCCGCCAGCGCGAACGCATCCACCGGGTGGCGCAGTGGCTGTTGGCGGCGCGCCGCGGACCCTGGACCCGATCTTCGTCCCGGCGTTCAACACCGCCGCCGACGACCGCGCCCGGCTGCGGGTCATCGTCGACCAGATCGCGTCCTACACCGAAGGACGATTGGAGCGCATCGAGGCGCCGTAGCCGTCGCTGAACCGCGGCGCCGTCGGGCCGGCGAGGCTTATCCGGCGCCGATCACCCCGCACGCCATCCGCTTTTCGGCGTCCGGGGAGTGCTCGGCGCCGTGCAGCACGAGCGCGGTCTTGTTGCCCGCCAACAGGTCGTCTTTGGTAAACGCGTCGCTGGTGGTCACCAGCAGCGCCGCGCCGTCCTTGCGCACCTGTAGCGCAGGCAGATCCCCGCTGGCCGGTTCCCCGGTATGCCCGGGCGCCTGATAGTGCTCGCCGGCGGAAAAGAAATCGCCGGCCGGCCCCCCTCCCGGTGCCACGGAGTTGGGCTCGCACTTGCCCACCGAGTGGATGTGCATCATGTGGAAACCCGGCGTCAGGATTTCCGTGGCGACCGTTTTCACGGTGACGGTGGCGTACCCGTTGGCGAAATCGAAGCTCGCGGTGGCGACGGGCCGGCCGTCGGCCGTTTTCATTTGCGCGGTAAGCGTTTCGGTGCCGGGTGCCGCGCTGGTGGGCGAAGTCGCCGCCGACGCGGTGTGCACGGGCGGAGTGGTGCCGGGTTCACTGCTGGGGTGCTGGTTGGGGCTGCATGCAACCAGCGAGGCGACGGGCACGGTCAGCAAGGTGGTGGTCTTGGTCATGGATCGACCGTAGTCGGCAGGGCCGCGATCATGGCGCGCGGCCGCTCTACACTAAGCCGATGGCCGGGCGTATCTCCGATCGCGATATCGCCGCCATTCGCGACCGTGTCCGCATCGACGAGGTCGTCGGCGACTACGTCCAGCTGCGACGTGCCGGCGCCGACTCGCTGAAGGGCCTGTGCCCGTTCCACGACGAAAAGTCGCCGTCGTTTCATGTGCGGCCCAATCACGGGCATTTCCACTGCTTCGGCTGCGGGGAGGGCGGCGACGTCTATGCATTCGTCCAGAAAATCGAGCACGTCAGCTTTGTCGAGGCCGTCGAACTGCTGGCCGACCGGATCGGCTACACGATCACCTACACCGGCGCGGCGACCCGCGTCCAGCGCGATCGCGGCACCCGCAGCCGACTCGTCGCCGCCAACGCCGCGGCTGCAGCGTTCTACGCCGAGGCCCTGGAGTCCGAGGAGGCCGCCCCGGCCCGCCAGTACCTGGAGGAGCGCAACTTCGACGGCGACGCCGCCCACCGCTTCGGGTGTGGGTTCGCGCCCGCGGGGTGGGACTCGCTGACAAAGCACTTGCTGCGCAAGGGCTTTGACTTCAAGGAGCTGGAAGCCGCGGGACTGTCGCGGCAAGGGCGTCGCGGCCCCATCGACCGGTTCCACCGGCGATTGCTGTGGCCGATCCGCAGCACGGCGGGCGAGGTGATCGGGTTTGGCGCCCGCAGGTTGTTCGACGACGACCCGATGGAAGCCAAATACGTCAACACCCCGGAGACTTTGCTGTACAAAAAGTCGTCGGCGTTGTTCGGGATCGACCTGGCCAAGCGCGATATCGCCAAGTGCCATCAGGCTGTCGTGGTCGAGGGCTACACCGATGTGATGGCGATGCATCTGGCCGGAGTCACCACCGCGGTCGCGTCATGCGGCACCGCGTTCGGTGACGAGCACATGGCGATGCTTCGCCGATTGATGATGGACGACAACTTCTTTCGAGGCGAACTTATCTACGTGTTCGACGGCGACGAGGCGGGCCGGGCGGCGGCGCTGAAGGCGTTTGCGGGCGAGCAACACCTGGCGGGCCAGTCGTTTATCGCGGTGGCCGGCGACGGCATGGACCCCTGCGACCTTCGGTTGGCGCACGGTGACGGCGCGCTGCGAGATTTGGTGGCGCGGCGAACCCCGTTGTTCGAGTTCGCGATTCGCTCAGCACTGGCCGAATTCGACCTGGACAGTGCTGAGGGCCGCGTGGGTGCGTTGCGCCGTTGTGTGCCGATGGTCGCCCAGATCAAGGACCCCACACTGCGCGACGAGTACGCGCGCCAACTCGCCGGCTGGGTCGGTTGGGACGACGTCGCCCAGGTCGTCGGCCGGGTGCGTGATGAGGCGAAGCAGCGCCGCCGACCGCGCCGTCCGGCTTCGGCGCCGACCGAGACCGGCGTGGCTGAGCAGGCCGCCCTTCGTCCCGATCCGCGGGATCCGACGTTGTGGCCGCAGCGTGAGGCGCTCAAGTCGGCGCTGCAATATCCGGCGCTGGCCGGCCCGGTGTTCGATGCGCTGCCGGTGGAGAGCTTCACCCACGCCGGCTACGCGGCCGTCCGCGCGGCCATCGACGCCGCAGGCGGCACCGGCTGCGGCGTCACGGGTGCCGAGTGGATCGATGCGGTTCGCCGGCACGCCACATCGGCCGTGGTGGCCGGGCTGGTCAGCGAACTGGGCGTGGAGGCGATCCGTGTCGACGACGACGACAAGCTGCCGCGCTATATCGGCGGGGTGCTCGCCCGCTTGCAGGAGGTGTGGATCGGTCGGCAAATCGCCGAAGTCAAGTCGAAACTGCAGCGCATGTCGCCGGTCGAGCAAGGCGACGAATACCACGCCCTGTTCGGAGACCTGGTGGCGATGGAGGCCTACCGGCGCAGCCTGCTCGAGCAGGCCAGTGGCGACGACTTGAGCGCTTAGGTCGCGCTACCGCGCTGCTGCGGCTCGACGACGCTGGTGGTGTCGTCTATCTCGGTCAGCGTCACCATCCCGGCGTCGGGGGAGACCCGGTTGGCGATCTTGCGCCGCCCCGCTTCGATCATCGACTTGACCGCGGGGCTGCCGGTGATGGCGCGGTAGGTGCCGACGATCTGCTCGTAGCGGCGCCGACCGGCCTTTGCGCCCAGCACGTAGCCCAGTCCCAGCACGACGGCATACCGGATCAAAGCGGTCCTCCCGACGACGGTGCGATTGCATTCCATCCTGCCCTATCGGGGCGGGCCCGATCCGTCTGGTTGGGCGACAGTGGCTCAGTAAGTTAGAGTCATCCCCCGATCCGCGCGGATCGGGCAGTCCCCTGTAGCTCAACTGGCAGAGCGTTCGGCTGTTAACCGAAGGGTTGAAGGTTCGAGTCCTTCCGGGGAGCGACCGGCTGGGGTCCGCTAGGGTCGTCAACGTCAACCTCCGGTATTAGATCGGCGACCGGCACGCCTAGCCATCGGGCTACCACGGCAATTTCCACAGCAGTCCAGTTGGTCTTGCCGCGCAAGCGATTCGAGATTGAGCCTTGGTCCACGCCGAGGATTGCGCCGAGCTGCTTTTGGGTGCGCCGACTACGCCACATCAGCGCATGAACGCGCTCTCCAATGAGCTCGTTGCACTGTCTCATATGGTCGGCGGCCTGATTTGTTGCACCTGTCATAGTCGCCACCATACGCCATAAGCGACGTTAGCGACAATTGGTGTGTCGTGATTGACATCTTATGGCAATCGGCCATACCTTTTAGCGCATGGCCGATTGCCATATTCATGATGACAAAGCAACGAATCCCACCCTCACAGTGGCGCAAGTCGCAGCGCAGTTGAACACCAGCTCACGAACTGTTCAGCGTTGGATCAAAGCCGGCAAACTGCGTGCGATTCGGCTCCCTGGTGGCCGTAGCTACCGCATTTACCAGCGGGATATCGACGCAGCCCTCGAGATAGTCGGGATCAGCGCATGAGCGCGGTGGAGCTTTTCGCGTACGCCGACCACCAGGTCCGCGTCGTGCTCGTCGACGGCGAGCCGTGGTTCGTCCTCGCCGACCTCGCGCGTGTCCTAGAGATTGTCGATGTCAGCCGCCTTGCGTCGCGGCTTGACGATGAGGTGCGCCAGACGCACCCCATCTCCGACAGTCTCGGCCGGACGCAGCAGACGACCGTCGTCAATGAGCCGGGCATGTACGAGGTCGTGATCCGCTCCGACAAGCCCGAGGCGGTCGCGTTCCGGCGGTGGATCACCAGCGAGGTGCTACCCGCTATCCGCCGCACCGGCTCCTACTCGACATCACCTGCACCTGCACTCGAAGGCCCCGAGCTGCTGGCCCATGCGGTGATCGAGGCGCAGAAGATGCTCGCCGCGGCCGACAAGCGCATAGCCGAACTCGAGCCCAAGGCCGAGGTTGCTGACAAGCTGCTCGACGCCGAAGGCGACTTATCGGTGCGTGACGCCGCCCAGTCGTTGACGCGGGCCGGCATCAAGCTCGGGGAGCGGCGCCTGTTCGCCGAGCTGGACCGCCGCGGCTGGATCAGACGCGCTGTCGGCGACGGCCGCTACCGCGTCATGCAATCCGCCATCGACGCCGGATATATGTCTGTGCTCCCGCAGTCGCACTACCACCCGAAAACCGGCGTGCTCGTGCTCGACCCTCCGCAACCCCGAGTGACGCCGAAGGGGTTGCAGCGGCTGCTGTCTGACTACACCAGCCGAGTCGGGGTGGTCCAGTGATCGCCGATCTGCTAACTGCCGCGCTGGCGGCGGTGAGCGCGGTGGCTTGCCTTGTTGGTTTCGAGTGGCTGCGCAGGTCGGCATGAAACCGGCGGTGGATGTTGATTCGCTGGCGCTCAACGCGGCTGAGTGCCGAATCCTGGCCGCAGTGTTCGGGTTTGCCGACACCGCCGAGTTTCAGGTGTTCGCGCGCAAACAGCAGCGCAAACACGCGTCAAAGCAACTGAGGGGGCAGGTGGCGCGGTGAATGTCCTCGACTCGCTGATCTCGCAGTGGCGGCGATGCGGTGGTGACAAATGCCGGCTGGCGCGGCACGGCAAGTGCAAACGCTGCAAACGGGGAGCGCGGATCACAGCCGAACGCGCAAAGGAGGCGGCGTGAGGTTCAACGACTGGTTGCGGTTGCCGTGCGACTTGCTCACCGAATACGGCTGCTACCCGATCCGTTTCGCCCAGGCTGTTGCCGAGGGTGTCGCGCTCGGGTTGCGGCGCGCGTCTTCCCCTGCCGCGGCTGACGTGTCCCTCGCCGCGGCGGGGGACCACCAACCACGGCAACCGTCGTCACCGCCGCGCTTCGGCAATCCGAAGGTGTTGCGTGCCGCGGCGATCCAGCTGGACGAATGGTCGCGGCACCCCGACTGTGAAGCGCCGTATTACTGCCGGGCGCTCTCCGACCATCTTCGTGCCGCGAGCCGAAACGCAACCGACCCGCACTACTGAGCGCGGGCCGGCCGGTCACAGAGAAGAAAGGAATGAAAGGAGGTCGCTAGGAATGGTAGCACGCAAGTTCACGAAACTGGTCGAGCACGCGAAAAAGTGGGCTGGTTTGCCGGTGATGCCGCAACCAGCGGGTGTCGCGTACCCGGCGCACGATGGTGACATCGCGCTGCTTGAGGAGATGGCCGACCGCGTGTTCTACGCGCTGAACGATCTGCCGCGAGGCGATCGGCTGGCCGCAGTGGTGACGTTGATCTGCCGGGGGGAGGCGCTGGCGTGAGAGACCTGACCGCGCGCACAAGCTCGATTCTCGGCTTCGACTGTCTCCACCAGCTCTCAGCTCACCGTCGCCGAAGCCTCGAAACTCATTGACACGCTGGATCAATGGTGGACCGGTGAATGCTACGACGACGCCGGAAACAAGATCAGCACGGACGACAAGATCCGCGAAATCCTCAACGCCGCCACGCTCGCAGAAGTCGAAAACGATACCGCCGCAACACAGGAAGGAAACTGACCGATGATCGACCTCGACCGCATCACGCATCCGCTGCGCCTTGCGAAAGGCTCGCACCAACCCGGCAGCGGCAAAGGCTGCGCCATGAACGTCATCAGCTACATCAACGGCGACACCCAGATCACCGACTACCCGCAGTGCTCGGCGCGCCCGCTGGCCGCGCTGGTCCAGATGTGCAACGACGAACTAGCCGACGACGACGGGATGCTGTCACCTGAGAACAGTGTGCTCGTGCTGGATTTGGGTTGGCAGACAGTCGGAACCGCGGATATGCCTGACGCCGGTTATGCGTTGTGGATCGCGGAGGTTCTCGACAACCCGGAATGGGGAGTCGTGCGCTTCGCGAAAGGCGATGGCGTCGCTGCTGTGAAGCGGATCGCCGAGTTGCACCGGGATTCGGCGGCCAGTGTGATTCCGTTCGCATGGGAGGCCGTGAGCGCGGCCGAGAGCGCGGCCTGGAGCGCGGCCAGGAGCGCGGCCTGGAGCGCGGCCGAGAGCGCGGCCGAGAGCGCGGCCATCGTCGACTTCGCCGGCCACGCCATCGCCTACTGGCGGCAAATCCAGGGACTCGACCAACCCGCTGAACTCAACCCCGACGCAATCAATTCCGCACTCGACAAGATCGGAGTCTGAACCATGACAGGTTCGAGGCTGCGCCAGTACATCTTGGAGGCCGGTGCATGATCCGGAACACCGTCATGCCACTCGCATGGCTGATGCTGGCCAGCGTGATCATCGGTGCCGCAATCGCTTTCGCCAGTCCCGCGCACGCCGACCCGGTATCGAACTATGCGGAAATCTCCGCTGGCCCGATCTGCTCCACGTTGGACAGCTACCCGTCGTTGGCGGGTTTGTCCGGTGTGTTCAGGGCCGTTGAGGAGGATTCCGGTTTCGGCCCGTACGATGCGGGCCGGATCGTGGCGATGGCGGTAATCGATCACTGCCCAAGGCATCTCGCGTTGTTGCGCCGGTATGTCGCCGTCTACGCGCCGCAGTCGCGGCTGGTCGCCAGCCAACGTGAGGCGGTGTCCGCCAACGAAGAAACCGCAGCCATGCCTGCGGCGAACGTACCCGCACACCATCCCAAGAGACAGGACGCCCCGAAGTGACCTACCGTGACTTGTTAGCCGATGTCATCGCACCCGAATACACGCTGCCCGACGGCTACGACTCGTGGGGATTGAAATCGGTTCACCCGGATTTGCGGACCCGCAACGGTTTCCGCTGGCCGTTCCCCGGAAATGAAACGCCGCGAGTCGAACTGGACGATCACGACGGCCCGTGCCCGTCACGACCGGGTGACGGCGTGTGTGTGGCGAAAACCTGGGCGGGCATGGCATCCGGTGGTATCCCTGCCCGCACGTGGCATAGACATATGACCACGAACGTCGTTGAGGCGGTGACATTGTGAGCGCTCTCCGAAACCGGCCAGAGGCCAGCCACCGGCCGCCACGCCTCCAAACCAACGAGCAATGGCAGGAGCTCGCCCTGTGCGCACAAGTCGACGCAGAAACGTTCTTCCCCGACAAAGCAAACGCGGCACGTGCACGGGAGGCGAAAAAAGTGTGCTCCGCGTGCGAAGTGAGGGTCCAATGCCTCGAATACGCGCTAGCCAACCACGAGCGGTACGGGATTTGGGGCGGCCTATCCGAGCGGGAACGTCGTCGATTGCGCCACAAGGGCGCACCGAAATCTATTGACCATCAAGCGTTTCGGAGCAGAGCGTTGTGATGTTCGCGGCTGGTGACAAGGTTTCGTGGTGGCACACGCCAGCGTGCAAGCGGCACGGCGTGGTGGTTGAGCCGTCTGAGCGGCTTGTGGGCGTGCGGCCGGCCGGGGAACGCGAACTGCTGTATGTGGACGCATGCCAACTGTATAGCGAAAACAGTCCGATCCCGCTTGAGGACGGGGTTTATGCGGGCATCCCCACCAGTGACTATCAGAGTGATCGTGACAGCCTGTCCGCGTCCGGGGCGCGGCTGCTGCTGTCCGCGCCCGCGAAATACGCGTGGCAGCTTGATCACCCACGCGAGCCGGCGACCCACTTTGACATCGGGACTCTTGTGCACACGCTGGTGCTCGGCTGCGGGGACGAGATAGAGGTTGTTGACGCCGAGGATTGGCGTAGCAAGCATGCTCGGGAATGCCGCGACAAGGCCCGGGAAACAGGTCGCGTCCCCATCCTGCGCGCCGACTATGACGCTGCGGTCGACATGCGTGACGCTGTCAAAATCCATCACCGGCTCGCAGCCGAGCTGTTCGATGCTGGCGAGCCGGAAATGTCGATGTGGGTGCGCGACCCGGCGACGGGTGTGCGGCTGCGCGCCCGACCGGATTGGATGACCCAACGCGACGGCAGGTTGTGGCTTGTGGACCTGAAAACCTGTCAATCCGCTGACCCGCGCGAATTCGGCCGCACCGCAAACCATCTCGGCTACCACGTGCAAATGGCGTGGTATGTCACGGTGGCGCGCCTGCTTGAGCTCGACCCGAACCCGGTGTTCCTGTTCGTGCTGGTCGAGAAAACACCACCGCATCTTGTGTCCGTTGTAGAGCTTGACGCTGACGCCTACCAGCTCGGCTACCGGCGCATGCGGGAGGCCATCGACGTATTCCGGGCCTGCCGGGACTGGGATGAATGGCCCGGTTACGCAGCTGACAGTGAAATCGTTCCGGTTGCGTTGCCGCAGTGGGTATTTCGTCATCAGGGAAAGGAGTCGCAGTGAGCGGTTACCAGCCGATCGTCTCGAAAACACCGACGCGTATGGGCGCGTTCGACGAACGGGACACTGATTTGATCCGCTACCTGGGGCTGAATCCGGCCAAACCGGAGGATCGGGCCGCGGTCGCGGTGTGCCGGCACTACGGGTTCGACCCGCTGCTCAAACACGTTGTCGTGATTCCCCGATCCGGGGTGTACATCACCCGCGACGGGTTGCTGCACGTGGCGCACCGTTCCGGCCAGCTCGACGGTATCGTTGTCGAGCAAGAACCCGTTCTCGACGGTGAGCGCGGCGAGTGGGTGGCACGAGTGTCGGTGTGGCGCAAAGACATGAGCCACCCGTTCACCTATCCCGGCCGCTACCCGGCTAACGGCGGCAACGACCGTTACGCGCCTGAGATGGCGCTGAAAGCCGCTGAGGCGCATGCGCTTCGCCGAGCGTTCGAGGTGGCTGGGCTGCCTGCTTTGGATGAGCAGCGTGAACCCGCCAACGAAACACCACACACGGGCCGATCGTTCGCTGACGTTAGTGGCGACGCCGAACAGCCTGCGTCGAAAGCCGCCGAGTCGCACCGCCGCAAATGGCTGAACCGCATGTTCGCGCTACTACACGAGGTGGACTGCAATGATCGCGAAGACCAGCTGATTGTGCTGCGCCACCTAACCGGGCGTGACCTTGAACACCGCGACGATCTCACCGACGAGGAACTACGCGAGGTCGTCCACACGCTCAACGACCTTCGCAAACGAGGCAATCTCAGTGACCGGGTGACAGAGATCCTCAACACCGCGGCGATTGCTGCTGAGGAGCAGCTGGTTAAACGGGAAAGCGAGCTGGAATGAGCCGGCGCGCCACCGAACGAAACCCATTCTGGACCGGCCGCGACAACGCGGCCGTGCAGGATGCCCTGTCCCGCAAATGCGGGATGTGCGGCGCGAACGTTGGCGAGGACTGCAACAGCATCATCGACGGCGGTCCGCTGCCCGGAAGAATCGTCCACCACTACCGGGTGGGGGCGACATCGGCTCGTTGTTCAGCGGGGCCGGCGGCCTAGACCTCGCCGTCGAGGCCGCGTTCGGTGGTCGCATCGAACCTGACCCCAACCCAAGGAGGAGAGCGCCTAATGCCGCGTATTCGCACGATCAAACCGGCGTTTTGGGATTCGCCCGACACCGCAGCAGCCGACCTGCGGACGCGGCTGCTGTACATCGCCATGTGGAACTGGGCCGACGACTACGGCATCGGCGATGCGACCCCGGTTCGGCTGATCGGGTTCGCGTTTCCCAACGACGAGATACCAGTGTCGGATTATCCGAGGATTCTCTCGGAAGTTTCGAGAGCTTACGGAGTGGTGTATTTCGAGCACGCCGGGCGCCGATATTTCGTCATTCCTGAGTGGGAAAAGCATCAGCGTACCGAGAAGCGCGCCAAACCGGACGAGGCTCTCATCGAAGCCGCGAATGCGGCTATTTCCGCAGCTCAACGGCCAGACGCGGAATCTCCGAGGAATTCCGCGGAGATTCCGCCGCTCAGTGACGGAACTCCCGGCGCTGGAACAGGGGAACAGGGGAACAGGGGAACAGGGGAACAGACGACGACCGCGCGCGAAAACGACGAACCCTGGCCACCCGAACCGCAAGACGCCGTCGACGCCGAAGTGCTCAACTCCGCTCCCAAGTTCATCGACAATCCCAGCCGGCCAACACCACCCAAGCCAACCGACGCCGCAAGGACCGTCGTGCGCACAACGCTCGGCACCGGCTACCCCCGAACAACGATCGACCGGCTCGCCGTCCAAGTCATCAAACTGGCGCGCGAAGGCCACCCCGACGCACTCATCCGCGAGGCATTGCACGAATGGGACCACCGCGCCGACTGCATGAAAGCGGAGTTCCTGCCGACCGTGCTAGGCGACATCGTCAAACGATCCCGCGCCGCCCCAGCCGCCAACGGCCACCAGCTGCAAGGAGCAGACCTCCGCGCAGCCGAAAACGAAAAATTCAAACGCCAGCTGCGACAGCTACGACAGCAACAGGAGCTGCCATGATCACCGCCGAAGACGTGCTCGACGCACTCACCAAAGCCGCCGCATACGACACATCCCACACACCACGCACCTCGCAAATGCTCATCGCCGCGTGGGTCGAGCACTTCAACCGGTACGCACCAGCCGTGCAACGCGAAGACCTGCTGGCCGCAGTCAGCGAATACCACCGCGAACCCCGCAACCGGATGCTCCAGCCAGCGGACCTGTCGGCGATCGCCCGCGCGTTACGCCGCGACAACACAAGCGACGAACCGCCGCCCGCGCCGCCTGCGGCCGAAACTGCCGACTATCCACCGCACTGGACAGCCCGGCAACGCATTGACGCCTACTGGACAGCGCTGCGCAACCACGCCACCCCAGCCAGCCAAGACGAGTGGGAAAACCTGCTCAAACAAGCCGCCAACCAGGAGCACGCCAATGACAGCGCAGCATGACACGCACCGCAAAAAACTCACAAACGCCAGTTGTGGCGGCACTCATCACCGGCCAAAACCTCGCATGAGGATTCGCAGCACCATGATGAGAATCGGGTCGCTTTTCTCAGGTGCCGGTGGCCTCGACCTAGCCGTGACCAAATGACAAGCAGCACTCACCGAAGGAGTCGACCAGCGAGCGCCGCACGCAAACCCAAACCGGCAGCCGAGGACACCAACCTCCCCGCCGCGCGCCGCCAGCTCGAATACGCCATCAGCGCTCTCATCGACCCCAAACCACAGCACACCGGCACTGGAATCGTGTGGCTCGATCCCCTCTACGAGCAGCTGCGCGACGCCGTCCCCGGCTCCAAACGCGACCGCACAGGAGTCCCAGCCTCCCAACCCCCGGCCTGGATCGACGCCCTCGACCTCCTGCGTGAAATCGACACCACAATAGCCCGCTGGGAGCCCTCCTGGCCGCAAAACCCACGCGACCCAACCGAACTATCCACCCCGGTGACAATCTTTCGTCTACGGGCCATACAGAGCCGAAAATGGCGGCCCCACGACGGGGCCGACATCCACCACAAAACCAACACGCTCAAAAAGTGGGTCGAACGCATCACCAGCCTGCTCGCCAACACCCACGTCAAACACCTGCCCGCAGCCTGCCCGGCATGCGGAAAAAAAACCGTCTACCGCCGCGACAACGCCGGCGACCTCGTCCGCCAGCCAGCACTGCAAATCACCACCCAAGGCTGCGTGTGCCAGCACTGCCGCACCGTGTGGGGACCGGAGCGATTCATGCTCCTCGCCAAGGTGCTCGGCTACGACCTGCCGCCCGGCGTGCTGGAATAAACGAGCAGCATGAGACTGATGATGGACGCCGACAGCTCGCTCGCGCAGGAAATCCGCGCCCGCCACGACATGGAAATCTTGTGCGTCAAGAGTGCTAACGTTGTAATTTGTTCTCTGACTGTGTCTATTCATCACAAACAGAGTGTACGCTTCAAATGCGTTCGTTAAACCTGTATAATTCATCGCAGGAAAGCAAGCTTTACCGCGATCAATCATGAAAGTCATTCTATGGAACGCATACCAGTAGAACCTCTGGTTTTGCAGTGGGCGCGCAAGAGCGCCGGCTTTCATGATATCTCACTGGCGGCTAAACGCCTGGGCACCAGTGAAATGACGGTGAGCAAATGGGAAGACGGATCGCTCCAACCCACGATAAAGCAATTGCGCAAGATCGCAAAGACATACAAGCGCCCGTTGGCGGTTCTATTACTTCCTGAACCACCGAAGGAATTTGACGCCTTGCGCGACTTTCGTCGGATTGCAGGCTCAGAAGACGTCGACATGGTCGCCAGCACTCGAAGGTGAATTCCGGCGGGCGGTTTCTCAGCGGGAGGTCTATCTTGAGCTTCAAGAGGTCGCGCCAGCGACCCTGCCAGAGTCGGTACCGCCCTTTAGCTTTCAAGGTGTCCGACGGCTCGGACGTGGCAGCCGAAAACCTCCGAACAGTGCTTGGTATCAAACACCACACGCCCGTCGTCATCGACGACCGCGACATCGTGGTGATCAGTAGCCCAATCAATTCCACAAAACAGCGCCAAGGCATCCCTCCTGAAATCGGTGATTCTGTTGTCCCCGGGGGAGTTGTGCGGCGCCCTAATCGCAGGACTCGACGGTCCGTCATCTCAGTAGCCGTCCATGACTCCAGCCCACCGCAAGACCTCGTTCTTTCGAAGAGCTCAAGGCTCGGGAACAATATTCGGGAAGTCAACCCCGCAGCGGGCTCGGGCAACGGAATCTCACCCATCACGGCGCGTGATCTACCGCCAGGCGCGCCGTTCTCTCGCAAGTCGTCGAACGACGGGAGACACCAGGCGTCACCCGGCGGCAGACCTCGTCAGGAACAGATCCTGGTCCTCCGACCGCTAACCCATCCCTACCAACCGATTAGGAGAAGCAGAAACGCAAAGAACGCGAAGGCGGTCCGTCCTATTACGTTGTCAAGGCGCGCGACCTCGGGCACGGCTATGTCAGTTCGGTCCTGGAGGCATACCAGAGCAGGGCGATCTCGTCGCTTGACGTCACCGACTACCTGAACGTGCGCTTTGAGCAGCTGCCCAAGGTCGTGTCCTTCCGGCGGTGTAAAAGAGTTCGGACGTAGGTTCCGTCGAAGACGAGCAAGTCTGAAGGAAGGAGCCTACGTCCGTGTCGAAGAGGATATCGCCTGATCAGATATTCCTCAGCGAAGCGCGTGCGGGCGGCCTGGTCATCCTGGACGACTCGGTGGCGGCCGCTGATGCCACGTTGACGGTCGCGGAGCGGAAATCCCGCCGAAACCCTTGACTGCACCCTGTTTTAGGGTGTAGAGTGATGGGTGTCAGGGTCAGGGGGAAAGGCCCCAGACCGAGCCGAAAGGGAAAGAAAGACATGACCACCGTCAAGACCGACCACGGCACCTACACCGGCCGCAGCGTGGACAGCATCGTCCGGCGCGAGTATGGACGCAGCGCGCAGGCCCGCCAGTCGGCGGACCCGAACTCGCCGATCTGGGGCCAGGTCATCAAACCAGGTTCTGACCAGCGGTCACGAGAGCTGCGGGGCCTACAACAGCTCGCCGGCTACGACCACCCACAGCGGGATCTGCAGGTGCTGGCCCGCATCATCTGGGTCGACGGCTGATCCGGACGGTCCGGACGGATGGACGGCGGCGAACTGCAGACGGTCCGCGAATACCTGGGGCTGACGATCGAGTCTCTGGCGCGAATGCTCGATGTCAACCCCAGGACCATCCGGTCGTGGGAGGCCGGCCGCGACCGCATACCCGAACGCATCCGCGTCGAAGTCGAACAGATCGAGGCGATGACCGCAAAAGCGGTCGACGAGCTGGTCGACGTGCTCAACGCGGCGCGCGACCCCGCTGTATACGTGTACAGGCGCGACGAGGACATGCATGCTGCCCGGCCAGATACGGCACATTTGCCGGCGCGGTGGTGGCGCCACGTGGTCGCCCGTGCCTGCCAGGAAGTGCCCGGCGTGGTCATCACGTCGTGAGGTATGCAAACCGGGGCATATCGCCACGACGAGCAGTGGCGGTAGCTTTCCTGTTCGTCCGTGGGAGATTTCACGGTCACCGCTTTGATATGTGTTTCCGTATCGGTCAGCGGCAATATCGGCTGCTGCGACCATCGGCCGCGCACCATGGCCGCCGCGATGACACCCTGAAATCACACGCTTGTAAGACCGCCGGTCAATGCGCTATAGTCAGCTCCACGCCACACGTGTCTCCAAGACCGGGTGGCGTTTCTCACGCCTAGACGTTGAACCGGCCTCGCGCGACCACAGCCCAACACCTGGGAGCTTCCCATGCCCAACGCCGCTGTCGCGGGATTGATCGCCCAACGACTCCCCGAAGGCCTGCTCCATCCCGGCGACCCCAACGCCAATCAGCCGGCCAAGCTCATCCCGCTGCCCGGCCTACGCTCCACCGGCATCCCGCCTGAGATGGCGAAGCAGTTCGCCGCACAAGCCGGCCTGCCCAGCCACGACGTACCGAAGCTGATCGGCGAAGCCATCGTGTACCTGCTCGAAACTGAAGGCTTCGCCATCATCCCCAGCACCGAACTCGAGCAGCTACGCACCCAAGCCGCCGACGCCCCCGACGGCACCAGGATCATCTCCGTGCACTGCCGCTGCGACACCACACGCAGCAAGCCGCTCATCCACCTGACGGTCGACAAGACCGACCAGGTCATCACCGACGGCAAAGCGCTGCTGCAGGGCTTGGCCAAGCGCGGCGCCGACTGCCCACACGAGACGCGCTGATGGCACATCTGCGCATCACCATCGACGGCAACGTAGCGATGAACGGCGACCTGGGCGAGTGGACCACCAACCCGCCCACCCTGCTCACCGAACAACTCAAAGCCAACACCAAACCAGCACCGTGGATGCGGGCACTCATGCTCACCATCGCCGACGCAGCCATGACCAACCGAGACCTACACGCCAACGTGCACACCCGGCCCGACGGCTGGGATCTCTCAGTCACCACCGCCACCTGATGCCAGTTGCACCACCACGCGTCTGCTCTCGCTGCCGCAAACCCGCCGCGCCCGGTAGGCCATGCGCATGCCGACCTGCCTGGGAAGGCAGCACACACCCGCACGATGATGCGCGCATGGCCAAGCTGCGCGCAGCCAAACTCGCAGCCAACCCCGTATGTGAGTGGCCCGGCTGCAGACGACCAGCCGAACGGGTGGACCACATCGTGCCTCTCGCAGAAGGCGGGCCACGATACGCCTGGACCAACCTGCAAGCCCTCTGCAGGCCACACGACATCGAAAAGACCACAGCCGACGCATTGCGCGGCAAGACCAGGGCGAGGTGAGGCATGCCGACGAACACACGCCAAACCCCGAGCGAAACCGCAGGTCAGAGGGGGGTAGGTCGAGATCGTGGCCGCTCCGGCCGCCACGACCGCCGCCCTAGTGATCTGTTCGCGGGCATCGGTTTTGTCGCGAAATTGGATGGGGCTGGTTGCCGTGGGTAGGCGGGGTCCGGCGCCTGATCCGGTGCCGTTGAAGGTGTTAAAGGGTCGTGGGAACGGCAAGGACAGCATGGGCCGGCCGATTCCGCAGGTTCCGAACTTCGAGCGTGGGGCGCCGGACCCGCCCGAGTGGCTCGATGATGAGGCGAGAAATCTCTGGCAGCGGGTGGCCCCGGCGCTGGATCGACTCGACTTGTTGAAGCCGGAAGATCGCGAGGTGTTCGTCGCGTATTGCGTGGCGTGGTCGCGGTTCGTGTCGGCGGTTCAGACGTATCAGGCCGAGGGGATGACGGTCACGAATAAGCGCAGTGGCCGAGTGGCGCTTCATCCGGCTGTGACCGCCGCTCAGCAGGCGAGCCGCGATTTACTGCGGTTTGCGCAGGATTTCGGGTTGACGCCGGCGGCTGAGCTGAACCTTGGCAAGAAGCCTGCTGGCGATGACAGCGAGAGCGACCCGTTCGCGGGCGGCCAAGAAGCCGGTTAGGCGCCGCGGCTGGGCCGATGCCGATCTCGAAAGGCTGAAGCTGAGCCCCGAGGTCGCCTGGTATCTGGAGTCACGCGGATACAGGCCGCCGACGTGCCCGCCTCTGATCAAAACACCGGAGCCGCGCAATGTGCGGGGCGCGGTATTCGATCCGGGTCGGGTGGATCATGTGATCGCGTCGTTTCGGCGGCTGCGCCACACCAAGGGCCGTTTTGCTGGGCAGCCGTTTGAGCCGGATTGCTGGCAGGTCGCCTATTATCTGGCGCCGGTTTTCGGCTGGGTGGCCAAGTCGAGGGACTCTGGCGAGTATGCGCGGATCATCACAACCGCCTGGGTTGAGCTGCCGCGGAAAAACGGCAAGACGCAGACCGCCAGCGGCACCGCGCTTTATCTGACCGGTGCCGACAATGAGCCGGGCGCCCAGGTGGTGTGCGCGGCGACAAACAAGGATCAGGCGAAGTTCGCGTTCGATCCGATGAAGCAGACGGTACGCGGATCACCTGCTTTGACGAAACACTTCGACGCGTTTCAGTCGAAGATCATCCACAAGGCATCGGGCAGTGTTTTCGAGCCGGTGGCTAACGTCGGCGATGCCCAGCACGGCCGCGACCTGCACGGCGGCATCATCGACGAGGTGCACCTGCACAAGACGAATGATCTGATTGAGGCGATCGAGACCGGCACCGGCAGCCGGATTCAGCCGTTGATCCTGTTCATCACCACCGCAGACGCGGGCCGCCGGCACACACCGTACGACGAGAAGCGAACCCGCATCGAGAAGCTGGCCCGCGGTGTGCTCAAAGATCCCACCACCTACGGTGTGGTGTTCGCTGCCGAGCCGGGTGATGACCCATTCGCAGAATCGACGTGGAAGAAAGCCAACCCCGGCTATGGGATCAGCCCGACGAAGCGGTTCATGCAGACCGCGGCGAACAAGGCGAAGGACTCTCCGGCTGAGCTGGCTTCGTTTCTTCGGCTGCACCTGGGGATCCGCACCAAGCAGCAAACCAGGTTCCTGGACCTGGGCGCGTGGGATAACAACGCGAGCATCGTCGATATGTCGCGGCTGAAAGGCCGCAGATGTTTCGGCGGCCTCGACCTCGGCTCCACGAGCGATTTGACGGCGCTGGCGTGGGTGTTCCCCGATGAAGCGGGTTGCTTCGATGTGTTGCTGCGCTGCTGGGCGCCGGAGGATTCGATTGAAAATCTGGACAGCCGCACCGCGGGCGCGGCGTCGGTGTGGGTGAAGCAGGGCTGGCTGGCCACCACGCCAGGCAATGTCACCGATTACGACTTCATCGAAGAGCAAATCAACCGCGACCGTGACGAGTTCCTGGTCCAAGAGATCGCCTATGACCGGTGGAACGCACAGCAACTCGTCAACGACCTGATGGCTGACGGGGCGCCGATGATCACCATGGGTCAAGGATTTGCGTCGATGAGCGCGCCGACCAAGGATCTGCAGCGGCTCATCCTCACCGGTACACCGGAAAACCCGGTGATCCGCCATGGCGGCAACCCGCTGCTTCGGTGGATGGTGGACAACTTCGCGGTCGCGATGGACCCCGCAGGAAATGTGAAGCCGGACAAGGTGAACGCAGGCGACAAGATCGACGGTGTGGTTGCGCTGATCATGGCCCTATCCCGGGCGATCGCCAACCAGCCGCAAGAGACTGAGGTTTGGGGAATGTTGATGTGACTGCCAAACAGGCAATTCTCGCAGCGAGCTTGGCGGCCGGGCCTGATCGTGGCGGGTGTGGCGATGCTGACCGGCCCAGCGTGGGCGCTGATCACCGCGGGAGCATTCGGGCAGGCCTTCGTGGTGCTGTTGTACGACCCAGCCAGCAGGCAGCACGGTAGGCGACGGCCGTGAACCTGCTTGACCGGCTCAAAGGCGGGCGGCGCGACCGGATCTCAACTATCGACGACTACGCGCAACTTTGGGCAGACTTCACCTACAACGGGCTGTCCTACGGCTACGGGCTGACCAGCAGCGGCATCAACCAGACCCTGGTCGGCCAGCAGACCGAGATGGCACCAAACACGTTCGTCGGGCTAGCCTCACACGCCTACGCAGCCAACGGCGTGGTGTTCGCCTGCATGCTGGTCCGGCAACTGGTGTTCTCCAGCGTCCGGTTCACCTACCAGCGTCTGCGCAACGGCAAACCCTCTGACACTTTCGGAACTCCAGATCTGCGGATCCTGGAGCGGCCGTGGCCCAACGGCACGACGCAAGACCTGCTGGTGCGGATGATCCAAGACGCCGACCTCGCCGGCAACGCCTACCTGACCCGGCAGGGCGACGAGATCGTGCGGCTGCGCCCGGATTGGGTTCACATCGCGGTTGAAGAACGCCAGATGCGCGACGGGCGCGGCCAAATCGGCTGGCGCAAGGTCGGCTACCTGTACACCGAGGGCGGCCCCGGCTCGAACAACGACCCGGTCGCCCTGCTGCCCGACGAGGTTGTGCACTTCTGCCCGATACCGGATCCGCTCGCCAACTTCCGCGGCATGTCGTGGCTGACGCCGATCCTGCGCGAGATCCAAGCCGACCAGGCCATGACCCGCCACCAGCGGAAGTTCTTCGACCACGGCGCCACACCGAACATGGTGATCAAGCACGACGCTGGGGCGACTATCGACAAGATCAAAAAGTTCGCCCAGGAGATGAAAGACGAGTTCGGGGGCGTCGAAAACGCTTACAAGACACTGCATCTGTATCCCGGCGCCGACGCCACCGTGGTGGGTGCGAACCTGCGGCAGATCGACTTCAAAACCGTGCGGGGCGGCGGCGAGACACGCATCGCCGCGGCGGCCGGTGTCCCACCTGTGATCGTCGGACTGTCCGAGGGGTTGGCGGCCGCCACGTACAGCAACTACGGGCAGGCGCGTCGGCGTCTCGCGGACGGCACCGCGCATCCGCTGTGGCAGAACTTGGCTGGCTCGCTGCAACCGATCCTGCCCAGCCAGGGCCCCGACACCCGGCTTTGGTACGACGCCTCGGATGTTCCGTTCCTGCGCGAGGACGAGAAGGACGCCGCCGACATCGCAGCAACCAAGGCCGCCACGATCAACTCCTACATCACCGCCGGCTACGAGCCGGATTCCGTTGTCGCCGCGGTCGAAGCCAACGATCTGCGCCTGCTGGTGCATTCGGGCATGTACAGCGTGCAGTTACAGCAGCCGGGCCAGAATTCCGCGCCCGCGGACGCAGGCCAGCTCCAAGGAGGTTCACTCAATGGCGCCACGGTCAACTGAGATGCGCCGCGAAATCCGGCCACCGATGGCCGGGGTGCGGCGTGAGGCGCCGTTCGCCCTGCGCTCGGCCACCGATGGCGAGCCGGACGACGGATTCACCCTCGATGGCTACGGTGCGGTCTTCAACCGCGACACCATCATCGACTCGTGGGAGGGCCGCTTCCGCGAGCGGATCGCGCCCGGCAGCATGAAGCGGTCGTTTCGGGAGACGCCGCCGAAGATCCAGTTCGACCACGGCCGCCACCCGTTGATCGGGTCGCTGCCGATCGCCGAGCTGCGCTCGGTCGCAGAGGAAGTCGATCCAGAGCTTGCACCCGAAGGCGGAGCTCATATCGTCGGCCGGATCTTCGACAACTGGCTGATGATGCCGGTGCGTGACGCGATCGCGGCCCGGGCCATCAACGGCATGTCATTCCGGTTCTCGGTGGTGCGTGAGTCGTGGGAAACCGCCGACGGTAAGCCGATCCGCGACGAAAAACAGCTCATGGAGGAGCTGGAGCGCACCTGGTATGAGGACGTGCCCGACGATCAGCTTCTGGTGCGCACGCTCAAGGAGCTGAAGGTTCCCGAGATGGGGCCGGTGGTGTGGCCGGGCCTACGCAGATACTTCGGTCGCCGTCCGGTCGCAGGTTATCGACCTGGGCCGCCTCGACGACCCCGAGCAGCGCAAGCTGCTTGCACGCGCCGTGTTCATGGTGGACGCGGCGCAATCTACGGATGATGACGCGCAGCAATCCGCCGACGCGCAGCGAACCACTGGCGACAGGCCGGCAGGTGAGCGCCCGTCCGCAGGTGAGCGCCCGGCTGACTCCGGCGACGCGCAGCGAACCACCAGCCAATCACGGCTCGTAGGTGAGCACCCGTCGAAACCGCGCGGTTCCCGCCCCGTCGATCTGGTGTTGCGGAACATGCGCGACGTGTTGCTGACCATCAAAACGGAAGGGAAATCGCTGTGACAGAGCAGCAGACCGAGGAGACGCGCAAGGCGCCGACCCTCACCCACAGCCAGTCGGTCAAGCGGCTGGAAGAGATCCACGCCCGCATGGAAGAGCTCGGCGAGCTCGACCAGCTCAACGAGGACGAGGACCGCGAGTTCCGTGAGCTGACCGCCGAATTCCGCGAGGTCGACGAGCACCGCAAGCGCTTGGAGCGCGCCGCCGAGCTCGCCGCCATCCGCACCGCGGCCGGCCAGGTGCCGTCGCGGCGCCTGCGGGTCGAGGCGGGTTCGCCGTCGCGGTCGCGGGACGACTACGACCGTGACGCGATCCTCGAGCCGGACAGCATCGAGGACCACAGGTTCCGCAATCCGTGGGATTTGAGTGAGGTCCGCACCTACGGCCGGCCGGTGGACGAGGTGGCGACCGAGCTGCGGTCCCGGGCGTTGTCGGCCATCGAGAAGATGCCCGGCGCCAACGACAAGATCCGCGAGGCGGCCACCAGCATCATTGAGCGGTTCGACGACAAGAACTCCAGCCTGGCCCGCCAGTGCTTGGCAACGTCGTCGCCGGTCTATCTGCGGGCGTGGGCGAAGATGGCGCGCACCCATCAGCACCTGCTCACTCCCGAAGAGGCCCGGGCGCTCGATGAGGTTCGCGCCATGTCGCTGACCGACAACGCCGGCGGCTACTTGGTGCCGTTCCAGCTCGACCCGACCGTGATCATCACCTCGGACGGATCGCGCAACGACATCAGGCAGTTTGCCCGCCAGGTCGTCGCCACAGGTGACGTGTGGCACGGGGTGAGCGCTGGTGCGGTGCAGTGGTCGTGGGACGGCGAGGCTACGGAGGTGTCGGACGACTCGCCGACCTTCGACCAGCCGAGCATCCCGGTCCACAAGGCGGCCGGGTTCGTGCCCATCTCGATCGAGGCGCTCGAAGACGAGGCCAACGTCGCACAGGAAGTGGGGCGGCTGCTCGCCTTCGGCCGAGACACACTCGAAGCTGAAGCGTTCATCACCGGCTCTGGTTCGGGCCAGCCCAAGGGCGTAATCACGGCCGTGTCCGCCGCGACGGGGTCGGTCGTCACGGCTGGCGGCGAGCAGTTCACGATCGATGACGTCTACGCCGTCTACGGGGCATTGCCCGCGCGGTTCCGCTCAAACGCGTCCTGGCTGGCGAACAACCTGATCTACAACCAGATCCGGGCGTTCGACCAGTACGGCGGTGCCGCGCTGTGGACGCAGATCGGCAACGATCGGCCGATGCAGCTGCTGGGTCGCTCGCTCGGCGAGGCCGAGGCGATGGACGGTGCGGTCAACCCCGCCGCCACCGAGAACAACTACGTTCTGTTGTTCGGCGACTTCAGCCACTACGTCATCGCTGATCGAGTTGGCATGTCCGTCGAGTTCATCCCGCACCTGTTCGGGGCGAACCGCCGGCCGACCGGCCAACGCGGCTGGTACGCCTACTACCGTGTCGGCGCCGACGTGACGTATCCAGGAGCGTTCAGGCTTCTCAACGTCGCCACTGCGGCATAGGCAGGTCCAGTATCCACCGAGTCCCCAACGCGGAGATCCAACCGCGTTGGGGACTCGGTGCGACCGCGAAGGAACGAATATGGCAATTGTCAGGGCTACCAAGCCGTTTACCTACTGGAACAACGGTGTGCCGCGAACCGTCCGCGCTGGCGACCTGTTCGATACCAGCGACCCATGCGTGAAAGGCCGCGCTGGATTGTTCGAGCCCGTCGAGGTGGCGGCCGCCCGGACGGCATCCATCGAGGACGCAACTGCCGAGCCCGGCGCGCGCCGCTCGGTGAGCACTACCCGCGGCCGGCGCAAGCCTGCCAGCGAGCCAGAAAGAGACGAGCCGAGCGCGGAAGGCGATGCCTGACACCGACGGCGAGCTCACCACCGAGGACGTCCAGCTCTACACCAAGGGACGCCTCAACAAGGACGACGACGAGACCAAGCGGCTACTCAATGCCGCGCTGGCGACCTGTCGCCGCTACTGCGGCTGGCGTGTCACACCAGTCAAATCCGAGGAACTGACACTCGACGGGCCCGGCGGCCGGCGACTCTCGCTGCCCACACTGCATCTCGTTGAGCTGACCTCGGTGATCGAGGACGACGTGACGCTCGACCTCTCCGGGCTGCAATGGTCCCCGCTGGGGTTCGTGCGCAAGAAGTCCGGCGGCTGCTGGTCGAGCGACCTCGGCGCGATCACCGTGACCATGACCCACGGATTTGAAGACGCCGCAGACTGGCAGGCCGCCGTGCTCGAACTGGTCGACCGCATGTCCGCGATGCCCGGGGCGGTCGTCGGCAACAGCGGCCCACTGGTCGAGAAAACCGTCGACGACGTGTCCTACCGGTGGGTGCTCACCATCGGGCAAAACCCGCAGCTGTTCGACATGCTCAACCACACCCTGCTCGACCCCTACAGATTGGTGCCGCTGGCATGAGCTTTGGCGGGCAAACAGTCACCTTCGTGACTCTCACCGACTCGGGAAACCCGAACCGGCTGGGCATGAAGCCCCAGACTTCAACGGAGGTTCCTGTCGCCGGATGTCTGTTTCGGCCGCTCAGCGTTAAGGAAGTCGTCGGGGTCAACACCGACATCGCCACCGAGATCTGGAAGTGCACCGCACCGCCCGTGCCGGCTGCGCTGGCAGCCAAAGCATCAGGACAACTGCAGGTGGACGGCGAAACCTACGAGATCATGGGCGACCCCAAACCGCACCCAGACCTGTCCGGAGCTATCCACCACGTGACGATCATGTGCCAAAAGCAGGCAGGCTAGACATGTCCTACGGTTTCGACCGGTTTGGTGTATCCGACGCAGAGATCGAAGCCGCAATCGCCGCATCCGCTGAGGTCGACGCGCAGCTCAACGCGTTCATGGAGAACGAATTCGTTCCCGCAGCGCGAAACAACGCACCCATCGATCACGGAGCCTACGCGGCCGGCATCAAAGTCACAAAGCAAGCACGCGGCGGCAAGGGCCAAGTTGGTGCCACCCATTGGACGTCACATTTCATCGAATACGGGACCGGCAGCGACCCCGCGGGTACACACTCGCGGTTCGGGCCCAATACCCCAACACCCGAATTTGCGCCGATGCAGAAGACGGCTGAGCAGTTCGGCGGAACACTCGACGACGGTGATCATCGGTGACCATCGAACTGCTCGACGAAGGGGCCACCGATGCAGAAGAATTCGTCATCGCGTGGCTGCAACCACTGGCCCGCAGCGCGTCCAGGCGCCGAGTCGACGACCCGCTGCCGTTCAGGCTCGTCAACCAGGTAATGGGAGCCGACGACCCGTATTGCGGCGAAGACACCGCTGTGGTGTCAGTGCACACGCTGTGCGACGCCACCATCGACAACGCGGAAGACCTGGCAGCCCAGGAAGCCGACAAAACTCATCGCCGCATGCTTTACCTGGCCCGCTACCCGGACACCGATGTCGTGCTGAGCGACGGCAGGCTGGCCAACCTCGACTACATGGATGTTGTGCAGAAACCAATCTGGGTCGACTACGACAACATCCAGATCCTGCGGAAAGTGGGCCGATACCGCATCGGCCTCTCATACGTCGCGCTGTAATGCGCGCCGCGGCCAGCAAACGCCGCATCACAGCCCAACCCCTGTAACCGCCGGATTGCCTTCCGGTACTTCCCCTTTCGCGAAAGGAACGTCCCAAGATGACGCAACCCGCAACCGGCACAACCTGGAGCGGCGCCGGACTCAGTTCGCTCGACAGCCGGGGCCTGGAGCGCGGCAAGCTCGTTCAGGCGTTGATCCGCGACGCCCGCGGCGCCGCCACCGACATCAGCCCCCACAACCCCGACGGCTCCACGCGGTGGTCGCCGTTCGCCCAGGACGGCAAGTGGCGAGCCGATCTGTTCGCGTTCAAGCTCGTCAACGGTTTCTGGGTGCCCAACACCAGCCCGAACGAGGGATTCCACCTCGTCGGCGCGTTCAAGGAAGGCGACGGCCCCAACACCAAGCCGAACATCAAGAACGACGACTTCATGATCCTGCAGTCGAACTTCCCGTTCGACAGCGACGTTGTGGAAGAAGGTGAACCGTTCAGCTTCACCGGCGTGGAGACGGCCAAGCCGCTGATGCGGCGTTTGCGCAACAATCTGCGCCTCAACGCCGACAACGGCGACGTGCTCGTCGAACTGCCCGGCCTGCCCAACGCGGGCTGGAGCCGGCCGATTGACGCCGACAACCCAGGCCGCCAAGTGCTCCTAGTGCGCGAGTACCGCAAAAACGGCCTGCCTGTCTACAAGGTCGACGGCTATGCGTTTTGCAAACTGACCAAGCTCGGCGAATCCAAGATGGACAAGAAGGACTCCGAAGCCGCCGAGATGGAGTACACGCCGCTGCCGGACGGCTTCTTCATGGCGATGGTCGACGGTGAGTACCGGCCGGTCATCAAGCACACCTGGGTTGGTGGCGCCGGATGGGCTGCGCAATACGGGTCGCCGGTGTCGCAGTTCATCGTCACGCTCGGCACACCGACTGCAGGCGACTTCGTGTTGTCGTTCGGCGGAAACACCACAGCGCCGATCGCCTACAACGCGACAAGCACAGCGGTGAAATCCGCGTTGGTCGCGCTCGACGACGGGTTCAGCGCATCCGACTGGACAGTGACCGGCTCTGCGGGCGGCCCGTACACGGTGACCACGCCAGGCGCCCAGTATGGGCCGCTGACCGGCGACGGCTCCGGCCTGACGGGCGGCACCTTCGCCATCAACCCGGTCACACCGTAACCCTGCTAGCCCTCACCAGGCGGGTGCCGGGCTGTCGCCCGCCTGGTGAGTCACAGCCCGCCACAGCCCACCCAATCTTTCTGACAGCCCGAAAGGAACAGCCCCATGCCGGAAATTCCCGACGAGATCAAGCACCGCCACGTCGTTAACGCCGCCGACGCCCGCGAGCAGGCCAGCGAAGGCCGATACAGCTTTCTGCGCAGCGAGTTCCGCCGAGCCAAGCCCACACCCGAGCACCCCGAAGGCGAGGTATTCGAGATCCCACACAAGGATCTGTTGGACAACGAGCAGCAGAAACGCTGGGACGATCTACAGGACGAGATGCGGGAATACGACCGCGAACCCGACATTGTCGACCCGGACGGCCGAGTGATCGCCAAGGGCGCACTGGTCTACCCGCACCGCAAGAACGGCAAGCGCATTCCGACCACCTGGGGCGAACGACTCGCAATCGTGCTGTGGGGCAAAGAAGGCGCGGCGCGGGCCAATGCCGGCGGCATCAACTTCAACGAGATCGAAGTCATCTGGGGCAAGCAGAAGATCGAGATGGATCGGCGGCTAAGCGCCGACCCGAAAAGTGGTGCCGGCGATCCTGGTGTGGCGCCAGCACCCGACCGAGATTGAAGCCGACCTCGCTGACCGCGGCCACGACATCCTCGACTGGCATCGCGGAATCATGTCGAGCCGACGGCTGCTGGTGCTGCTGCGCCACGCACCCGAGAACGGCCCGTACAAAACCGCGCTGCGCGAAGGCAAATGGCCCGAGTTCATGCAGATCCTCGCCGAAATCCACAAAGAGCTCGCACTATACCGGGCCAGCCACTATGTCGGAAGCGAAAACGAGTACACACCGAAGGTCTTCATCGACCCGGTTGAGCGGCGCGCGCTCGCCGACCAACAGGCCGAGGAAGAGGCTGCGTCGGAAAACTTCCAGAACGATTTGGCGGCCCAGATGGGCTGGGAATGAACGAAAGGTGGTGGAGCCGTGCCGATAACGATTGACGTGCAGGCGCGGCCCGACGCCGCATCGTTCAAGCGGGCCGCCAACGAGGTGGAGGCTACGTTCGCTACCGCTGGCAAGAAGGCTGCAGACGCGTTCGGCAAGGGATTCTCAGCCGGGTCGAAGGACATCGAAGACGCGGCCCGCCAGTACCAAACCGCCTACGACAAGGTCGCCGACGCGTCCGGCAAAGCGAAAACCGCTGAGACAGAGCTGCAGCGGCTACGTGACAAGGCCAAAGATCAGGCCAAAGAGGTTGAGGCAGCTGAGAAACGACTATCGAACGCCCGCGAGCAGGAGGGCCGCGACAGTAAGACCGCGCTCGACGCTGAACGGGATTTGGCGACTGCACGTGACCGGCTGGCGCGCACGAACACCCAGATCGTGCGCACAGCCGAGGGTTTGGCACGCTCCAACCGCGAGCAGGCTCGCGCGGCCCGGGAGGCTACGCAAGCCTATCGCCAGCTGCAAGAAGCGCAACAGCGCGCAGGGCGCGGCTTCGAAAGCAACGCCAAGGGCTTAATCTCCGGGTTCGCTTCGCAAAGCAGTGGACTGGTCGGCCAGCTCCACAGCATCGGATCCGCGGGCGGCAAGGCGTTCATCGGCGGCGCGATCGCCGCCATCGTGGCAGGCAACTTCGTTCAGGCTGTGACTGATGTCGCCCGCACCGCGGTCGGCGCGATGAAAGACGTATTCGAAACCGGCCTGGACTTCGACAGGGTTGCAAACAAGCTGCAAGGTGTGACGCGGGCCTCAGCCGCTGACATGGATCGATTCAGGTCCGTCGCAAAGGCTTTAGGTAACGATCTCACCCTGCCCGGTGTGTCGGCCAAAGATGCGCTCGACGCGATGCTGGAACTTTCCAAAGGCGGCCTCGGGCAGCAGGATGTGCTGAAGTCGGTGCGCGGCACCCTGCTGCTATCCACCGCAGCCGGGATATCCCCCACTGAGGCGGCTCAATCCCAGGCTTCGGTGCTGCAAGCGTTCAACCTCGACCCCAGCCAGGCAGACCGCGTCGCGGACCTATTGACAGCGGTGCAGCAGGCAGCGCCAGGCGAGATCCCCGACTTCGCCCTCGCGCTGCAGCAGGCGGGCACCGTCGCGCACGGATTCGGCATCTCCATCGAAGACACGCTCGCCACGTTGGGCATGTTCGCCAAAGCGGGTGTTGTCGGCAGCGACGCCGGCACCTCTTTCAAGACGCTGCTCACCCATCTGGCGAACCCGAGCAGCGAATCACAAGAAGCTATCGCGGATCTCGGCCTGCAACTAACTGATACGCAAGGCAACTTCATCGGGATGCGCAACCTCATACAGCAGCTCGGTGCAGCGGGGGCGCGGATGCGGCCGGATCAATTCCAGGCTGATGTGGCCCAGCTGTTCGGCACCGACGCGATCCGCGGAGCCATGATCGCCAAAGACGCGGGCCTGAAAATGTTCGACCAGGTGATGGCCGAATTCGCCCGCGGCGGCCAAGCCCAGCAAATGGGTGCCGCGATGATGCAGGGCATGCCCGGCATCGTCGAGAAAGTCAAGAACAGCATCGACAGCATCAAATTGTCGCTGTCGGAGCTGTTCAGCAGCGGCGGCGCGCAGAGCTTCGGCAACAAGCTCGTCGAGGGCCTCGACAGCATCAGCGCCTGGATCGACAGCCACAAGCCTGAAATCATCGGGTTCTTCACCGATTTCGCGCGCATTGCCGTGGAGGCATTCGGTGAAGTAGCCCATGAGGCTGGTATTTTCCTGCGCGCTGTCGGCTCCGCGATGAGTCATCTTCCCGGCCGGTTCGGCGAATTCGGCCGCTCAATCCGAACTGCTGGTAAAGAACTAGTCGAGTTCGGCACTCACACAATGCCGACTTTGGCGCACCAGATCGACGTGATGGGTGATCGAGCCAGCCAAGCAGCAAGGTTCGCGCGAGACTTGGGCGACAACATCAAGCTGCTTCCCGATGGCAAAACGATTGTCCTGAAAGACAATACAGCGGAAGTCAGAGCCAACATAGACTCGACGCAGTATGCGCTAGAGAACTTACCGGACGGCACCGTCAAAATCATTCCCCTCACAGAGGAGGCTACCCTTAAGGCCGAGGCGTGGCGCCGCCAGCAAGGCGACCAGCCGGCCACCATCCCGTTGAACGTCAACACTGAGGCCGCCACCAAACAGATCCAACAATTCCTCGCAGCCGCGCCGAAGTCGATCCAGATCACCGCGCAAATGGCCGGCATTCCTGGTGCCCCGCCGGCACCTACCGCGCCGCCTAAGAACTTGCAGGATCTCCTGATGCCGCCCGCGCCGCCGAGGCGCGCTCTCGGCGGCATCTTCGACGTCTACGACTCTGTCGCCTCGTTCGCAGACGGCAAGCTCCCCAGGCATGCGCTGCTGCAGCCGCCAGTGTCCGGCGCCGGCCTGGTGCAGTGGGCCGAACCGTCCACCGGCGGCGAGGCATTCATCCCCCTAAACGGCGGGCAGCGATCCATCAAAATCTGGGCGGAAACAGGTCGTCTGCTCGGCGTATTCGACGAGGGCGGCATCCGCGGCTGGCCCAGCGAACCCGGCACCTATGTGGTGACACCGGACAACATCATGACCGCGCTGCAATTCGCCCAATCCGTCTCCGGCAGAGCACCATACGGGCCGGCCGCCGGGCCGACCATGTACGACTGCTCCGGGTTCATGTCTGCCATCTACGGCATCCTCACGGGGCACGGACTGCCGGATGGCCAACGCTTCTTCACCACAGAGTCCGACTTCACCAAGCTCGGTTTCCTGCCGGGCTACGACCCATCATCGCCGTTCAACATCGGCGTCCATCACGGCGGACCGGGCGGCGGCCACATGGCCGGCACGCTGATGGGCTACAACGTCGAATCCGGCGGCTCGCACGGCGGCCCACTGATCGGTGCCGGCGCCGCGGGGGCTACTGATCCACAGTTCGAGGAGCACTACCACCTTCCCGGCTCCATGTACGGGTACGGCACAGGCGGCGCTGGCGGCTACTTCGAGCCACCAGACCCGAAGCGAGTACGTGAGGCCGAGCAGCGGGTCGCGCGCGCCGATCAACGCGTCGCCGAGCTCGAGCAGCAGCAGCGAGAGCTGAAGGCCGACGCGAAAGAGTCTGAGCGGATGCGGCTGCGAGACGAACTCGCCAACGCCCGCCAGGACGCCCAGGACGCGCGAGCCGACCTCGCCGAGGCTCGGCAAGGCAAATACCGCTCCGGTGGTGGCGGCGCGACGTCGTCGTTCCCCGGCCAGATCGGTGCTCCGATCGACCAGGACTTCGGGCTGTCGAAGGGGCTGCCTGGTCTGGCGGAGAACTTGACCAAGTTCTTCGCCAACCTGGCGTTCGCGCCTGTGCTCGGCGCGCTGGGCGCGGTGTCCGCAGCGGCTGGAAACCCCAGCGGCGGCGGCTTGATCGGTATCGCGGCATCTCAGCCGGGCAGCCTGTTCGCGGCCGCCGGTGGCTTCGGTGGCCTACTCGCAGGGCTCGGCGGCCCATCCGCAATGGGCCCCGCACCACTGGGTGGTGGCGGTGGCATGACGGTTCCAGGTATGGGCGTCGGCGGACTTCCCGGGCCTGGCGTCCCAGCAGACGCAGGAGGACCAGCGGCAGGCCCCACGCAGATCGGCGGTGTCGCACCCGCCGCGGGCCCTGGCGGTGGCGGCTTCGGCGGCCTCGGCGGCATGCCGATGGCAGCAATACAAACAGCAGCCAGCGGACTGAACATGCTCGCACCCGGTGCGGGCATCGCCGCGCAGATCGGCATCCAGGAAATCAACCGAGCCATCGCATACGCCGGTCAGGTCGCCGGCATCGGCGTCCAAGGGCTGATGGAGACGTTTCTGCCGACTGCGGGATCGCAACTGGCACAAAACAACTGGATTACCCGCATCGTTGGCGGGATAGCTGGAGCGCGCCCCCAGCTGCCCAACACTGCCGGCCAGTCCAGCATGCCAAGCAACAAGGCCCCGCAGCAGGCGCAGCCGCTGCCGCAGCAAAACCCGGGCGACGGGCAGCCACACCAGGGCAGCGGTAACCCGCCGGGCCCGATCAACATCACCTACAACAACAACAACGCCACCGAAGCCGCCGCCGGGCCGCGACCTGACGTTCCACCTCAGCAACATGTACCAAGGGGTCATGCTGTGAGCGCCGCTGTCCGCTATCCCGCCAACCAAGTCACTCCGCACGGCTGGTATCAGCTCATCAAGGGCGATCACCCCCTGGTGCGACTACGCGCCTATGACGGGTCGATTGACTTCGACCTGATGGGCGGGCTGTCGATCCCCGACCGCTACAGCGCGCCTGAGGCGGTTCACCTCGTCGACCTCAAGGGGCTGATCCCGCCGTGGCGGCACGTCGACCAAAAGGGCGCCACCGAGGACGGCATCACCCAGCTCGACGCACTCTACGACCCGATCGAGGTGGAGGCGAAGGTGATGTGCCGGGGCCGCGACCCGAAACACACCCGCCAGGTAGTGCGCGACCTTATCGCCTCGATCGACGCCAAGCAGCAATCCGAATTCTCCTGGCTCACTCACGATCTGGGCTACTGGTGGGCTCCGATTCGCTGGTTCAAAGGCGCGCCCCCCGACCCGTTGAGGGGGGCGCAGCTCGACCGGCAGGAGCTGACGTTGCGGCTGCGCGCCGACAGCGGCTTTTGGCGCTCCTACGACGACACTGCGACATTCCGGTTCGCCTACGACTCGATGAGTGACGACTTCGACGTCGACCACACCAGCACGCAGGATCTCGGCCCCGACTGGCCGCAGCGGTACAGCGGCCCTGGCGCCGGATACTGCACCAGCCGCGGCGGGCAGGCTGTGTGGGCCGAGTCCGGCACTGACGAGCGCGAGGTCGTCAACGGGCCCTACGCCGGCTTCGACACCGACACCGACAACCAGGTCATCGAAATCGAGCTCGGCTCCATCCCCGAAATCACCTTCCAGGGCGGCTGTTTCAACGACCTGTGGGGGCGGATGAACCGCAACCCCGACGGCACCTGGGCCGGTGACGGTATCCGCGCGCGCATCGGCTTGCAGGGATTCTTCGGCTGGGTGGAGCTCGCGCGGTTCAACAACTACGTCAAAACCGTTCTGTTCGAGCGGTTGATGATCATCCCGCCGATCTTCGGCGAGAAGTTCAGCCTGGTCTGCGGTGTCGAAGGTGACCCGCGCATGTTCCGCATCCTGCGCAACGGGCTACCAATCCTGTCGCACAAGGAGACTGGTGCCGGATCGGCGCTGGGCGCGGATCACCGCGGCGTCGGGTTCGGCATGGCTGCCGGCGCGGCCGAGTTCGGCAACCAAAAGAGCCCCGCATGGGTGCGGCGGTTCAACGCCGGCGACAACAACACCGTCAGCCAATCGGGGTTCCTGGCGCGCACCAACATCGGAGATCAGCCGATGTACGACGACTACACACTGTTCGGCCCAGGCATTTTTCGCATCTACGACGGCCCCGGCAGCGACGAGTACGTCGAATTCGGGCCGCTGCTGCCCAACCAGGTAGTGTTCTTGCGCACCGACCCACGCAAACGCGGCGCACAGGTGCAAGACCTCACCGTTGTGCCGCCGACACCGCAGCAGCTCAACAGTTTTCAGCAGGCGCTCGTCAAGTTCGAATCGTTCGCGTTCGCCAACAACATCCCCCCGCTGCTGCAAACCATCAACAGCCTGTTCGGGATCAAACCACCGCAGGGCAACATGTACAGCCTCCTCAAGGGCAGGTTCTCGAATCGGGCGGCGATCCCGCCCAAGTCGCCCGGCAACCCGGCGAAGCCCTACTTCGTGAAGGTCGCGATCGACGACGGCAACGCCGACTCCAAAATCATCGCCTCCGGCACACCGTTACGGAGATACCCGATCTGATGGCCGCCATCATCGTCCTGGAGCCCGGAACACCCAGGACCGGTTTATGGTGCCCAAAATGCATGCTGCCCAGCGGCTACGAGGTCGCGCTCTACGGGCTGTTCGAGTCCGGACCGCGCACGGTCGCATGGGCTCGCCGCTGCTACGACTGCGGCGCGAAACTACCCGCCGGCGATGAGGATCGGCAGTGACTACTGCGGAGCTGACCCGCTGGCAGTCCGCGCTGCAATCCGGCGACCCGTACCGGATAGCCGGCACCGCGCGTGAACTAGCCGAAGCGAAATCCCAGCCGGACACCGACTTTCGCTTCACCGTCTACGACCAGCTGTGGCGGCCGGTCGGGGAGATCGGCGGCGAGCTCATGGAAGCCTCGGGCACCGACCCCCGCAACAATGTCGGCTCAGCGAAGCTGAAAATCAAAGGCGACAGCCACCTTATCGGCGTGTTCCAGCAGTGTCGAACCACCCTCGTCGGTGTCACCGTGGAGACCGCCGGGCCTGCGGTGGGCGTTCTACGTCGACAGCTTTGACTACGAGTTCGAAAACGGTGAATGGACCGGCACCGCCAACCTTTTGAGCATCTGGGACATCCTCAACTACCTGGTCATCTGGCCGTCGTGGTACCTGCCCATACAGGCCCAGCCATTCTCCCACGCCGTCTACATCTGGGCGCTGTGCACAGTGATCGAATCCATGATCTCCGAATGCGCGCTGCGAATCCAATCCGGCCTGTGGGAGTTCGTGAACAACGCGCTGTCGCTGAACCCCGATATCCGCGCTTGGTTCGGCACCCTGTTGCAGTCCAACGCCAACATCTTCCAGATGCTCAAAACCCCGGTCTACGTGGTGCGCACCAACCCCTTCCTGGACACCAGCCCGTTGGCGGCGCGCCTGGTGCGGATGGAATCCTGCGGCACCGTTATCAAGGACATAACACCCGCGTACGGAGTCGATGTCAGCGTCGACCTGTGGTTCCCGGGCGACCCGCAGCCCGACGTCTGGACACGCACTATCCCGTTCATGGCGCTCGACCAACCCACCTACGTGGTGACGGTCAAGGACCGATCCCAGATCGAAGGCCCCACCAAGACGGTGCTGGACTCGGTGCTGCGAACCGTGGTGGACCTCGAAGGCTCACTGCTCGGCCGGACGATGGACCCGATCCTCAATCCGCGCGGCGAATACGCACCCAGCGACAACCTCGAAATGTTCACCGCCCCGGCGCTTGGCCTCCATTTTGTACCGCCCTACGCGATCCTGGTGGCGCCCGACCCGGGCGAGGACAGCTCCATCCTGTCGTGCAAGATCAGCGACCACACGCCCAAGGGCTGGCAACACATCATCGGTGGGCGAAGCCCCAAGTGGCTCAACGATTTAATCAACGCCACCACGGCGTGGATTATCGACTCGATCATGATCGTGGTTGGACTAACGGGCGTCCCAAGCGATCTGCTGGCGGGATTCCTCAACAACGCCTTCCTCGCATTTCAGCTCATCGAGCATTACACCCGCCGCGCCGAGGTCGGCCCGTACCACCCCGCGATCGAGGTCTTCCACGCCACCGCCAGCGCCCCCTACAACGTTGAGACGGTGTTCGCGTTCATCAACGCGCTGTGGGACAGTCGCGGATACACAACGGCGATCGTCACGTTCCGCAACGGCGACCAGTATGCGTTGGGGGCGCGACATCTTCCGCGGCGGTCTCATGTCACTGGTGTACATGGGGCGGCGCAAGATGCTCACCGACTACATCGAAAACATCATGTGGCGCATCACCCCCGATGTGCGTGAAGTGACGGTGCAGCTCGGCGACGGCAAACGCGGCGAAGCCCCGTTGGCGAAACACCAGCGGTTCATCACCGCCATCTTTGAGGCGATCAACGTGCTAACCCTGGCACCGCAATCTGGCTAGGAGACAACAACCTATGACGTGGCCCAAGACTGCTGACGGGCAGTACTACCAGTTCGACGGACAGATCCTGATTCCGGTCGATCCGTCGACCGGTGTTTCGATGCTGATCCTGCGGCCGCAGGGCGGCATAGCGGTAGGTGTGCCGCCGATCGAGAAAGGCGATCCCGGTGTGCATGCCGAGATCGATGAGGCGATCGACTTCACCGCGCTCGCATGGGACGACCCCACGCCGGACTCTGCGTCGTTCACCACGATCACACCCCCCCGACCGACACCACACCGGGTGTGTACAAGCTGAAACTCGCGCTACACAAGGGCGAACCTGGTCAAGACGGCACAACCCACATCGACCTGGACAGCATCGGCGGCACCAAAGCGGCCGGCAAGCTCATCAAGGTCAACGCTGACGTCGACGGATTCGAGTACACCTTCGAGAGGGTCGCTGAGCGCTACTTTCCCACCACCATCAACAACGTCGGCCAGGGCAACCCGACCTCAACCCTGACCGTGGTGCCGATCCCGGCGCGCGGCTGGGACCGGCGGGTACGTGTTCACGCGCAAACAATCGTCACACCAACCGGCCCCAACGTCGCAGTCGACCTGGTGGCACGGCTGAACGGGGAGACGAACGGCAACATCGTCGCTCGCTGCTTCGGAATCGGCGGCGCCAAGGAGCGTCTCCAACTGACGCCCGGGCCACCGGCGGGCAGCGCGGACGCATACGACTGGATCCCTGCCGGCACGCCAGCCAACATCTACCTGCGCACCGAGCAGCAGTCCGGCTCCGACAGTTACACAGCATCCGCGGCAACCACGCTGTGCAGCGTTGAGACGCAGCCCATTCCATGACCGAGCAGCCACCTGACTGGGCTCTTTCGGTCCCACCGACCGACGCTGTCCACGCACGCCAGACCGGCACAGAATGGACACGGCCCTTCACCCAGCAGCAACTGCTCGAGATCGGCGGCCAGCTTGTCGAGCAATTCCTGGCGAAGGTTGTGCAAGCCGTCGTCGGGGTTTTCATCCCTGGCGACCGCGGCGCCGCGTTCGAGCAACTTCGACAGTGGGCGCAGGGAGTTCCGATCCTGAGCGACATCGTCGAGGCGATCACCGGCGTCGTGAACGGCGACCTGTCCGACCTCAGCGAGTGGGCCCGCAAGATCCCCATCCTGAGCGACCTCGTCGAACTGATCACCGGCCAGGAGGACGGCGACGAAAACGATCTCGGCACGTTCTTCCTGAACATCCGCAAGTTCCTGGCGAACGTCAACTTCCTGGACCCGAACTTCAACCTGCTCGCCGCTGCTAACCAGTTCCTCTCCAGCATTCTGTCACCCGCCGGCGCGCTGACCAGCCTGACCGATCTGCCGGCGCATCTGTTCGGCAACCTGGCGCCGGGCGCGAGCGACAATGTGGCGCCGCCGTTCAACGCCGACACCATCGACGGCATGGGGCTGTGGTCGTGGAACGCCACACAGGGCGCTATCGAGACGGTAGGCGACGGGACGCTGCGCCAGTTGTTGGGTGTGCCGTTCCAGGTCGCGCCGGGGCAGAAGCTCACCGCTGGGGTGTCGGCACAGTGGCAGAGCGTGACCGCGTCCGGGCCCGCGCTCGGGGTGTTCATCAACGTCTACGACATCAACGACGATTTCATCGCCACAGTGCCAGGCCAGACCATGCAGGACGGTTCGTCACCCAACCTCGTCACCAATCCAGCTGCCAACAGCAGCGGCTTCCAAGCGCTTTCGAACCAGTTCGACATTCCGGCCGGGGCGAGATTCGCGCGCATGCTGTTCGAAGTCAAACCGTCGGTCGCCGCAGGTACCGTGCGATTCAAAGCGCCAGTGCTGCAATTGCCCAAGCGCATCGACGCTGGACTGCTGGGCAACGTGGAGAACATCGACCAGTTGCTCGCCACGAGCATCGAAGGTTTCCAGGGTCTTGAGAATCTGCTGACGACGCTGACCAGAACGTTCGACGGGCTGGGCAGCGCATTCAAACTCGACCCTCTTTCTGGTGTGACGCCGCCGCTGCTGTTCGGGCTGGCGCAGCAGACGGCGCAGAACGCACAGTTGGCCATCGACAACGCAATCCAGGCCCTCCAAACGCTGGGCATCCGAACGAACAAGCCGGGCCAACATCGGTCTCGACAAGACATCTGAGGCCACGTTCCACCTGTCTGATCTGCCGCACAGCGCGTCGACTCCAACAACGCCGGTAGCGGCCGGCACGTCGATTATCGGGGTGCTGCGCGTCGCCGAGTCGGCGGTGAAGGGCTCGCTCGAGTTCCTGGCCAACGGCTCTGGCCTGACCAACGTGGTGTGCAACATCTACCGGGTCACCGACGAGTCGACCGGCGCGAAAACTCTGCTGTGGAACAGCCCCAACATCTACTCGCAGGTGCCGACCGGAGCCACCGCCGGTTGGGTGATCGTGACGATCCCCGACGGGCAGCAGCCATCGGTGGATGCCAGCGATCTGATCCACCTGGAGATCGTCAACGCCGGGGCAGGCACCCTCAACGTTGGTTTCAAACAATCAGCGGTGCCGAACCATCCGGTGGCGTACCCGCCGAGCTGCGCCGCCACCCGCTCCATAGCTGGGACGGGCGGTATAAGCCCTGCGACGCTTAATGATTCGCAGATCACCTACGGGCCCAACATTCCGTACATCAACTTCTCGATCAACGCGGTCCCGTTCGAGTATCACGCGCCGGAGCAGAAGCGCTTCGCCAACACTTCGAGCAGCAGCGCCGGCGGCGACGATGTGTGGACACCGCCGCCGTGGCTGCAGCCGGGAATGCTCGTCGACTTGGTCGGGATCGGCGGCGGCCACAGCGGGCAAGGCGAATACGGCACCCCATGGGCGGCGGATGCCGGCGAGCCCGGCAAGTGGCGGGGTCGAACGGTGGTGTACGGCAGCGACATTCCGGTCAACTCGCAGGTGCTTATTCACTTCGGTGCTGGCGGGCGAAGTGTCAACGGCTACTTC
Organism: Mycobacterium xenopi; assembly: GCF_009936235.1. Taxonomy (NCBI): domain Bacteria; kingdom Bacillati; phylum Actinomycetota; class Actinomycetes; order Mycobacteriales; family Mycobacteriaceae; genus Mycobacterium; species Mycobacterium xenopi. The sequence continues at coordinate 2,019,437 of NZ_AP022314.1, forward strand.
CAGCCCGGTAATCCCGGCGAAGACACGGTGTTCCGGCTGCCGGATGGTACGGAGCTGCTGCGCTGCCCAGGCGGCACGGGGACAACCGCGTCTGGTTCGTCGGGGGCTGGGGATTTCACCTTCGCCGGCCGACCCTACTACGGCGGCGGCGTGGTGGCCGCCAATTTCGATGGTGCACCCCCGGGCGGTGGCGGCGGCGGCGCGGTCCCGTTCTCGATCACCTCTGGTGCGGGCGGTCGCGGTGAAGCATTCGTAACTGCGAGGCAGCAGTGACGTTTTGGTCGCCGAGCGGCCCGGCGCTGCGGCAGCCTGGCGGTATCTTCTGGCGGGCGGTGCGGATTTCGCAGATTTCGGCGAGACTGCGCTCAGCGACAGCCGCGTTCGTTGGTGACGCCACCACCAAGGCCACAGTCGCGGCGGCGACGAAGCCTGTCGCAGCAAGCCTTTCGGGGCAGATGCAACCAGCAGGCACCATCGCCGCGCAGCCCCAACGCGTGGCCGCTGCGTTTTCCGGCGCAATGGCACCGAGCGGATCGCTCGCCGTCACTGCGCGACCTGTATCGGCCGCACTGGCGGGTGCTCCAGGGCCCCAAGGTTCTATCGCTACCGCGTTGCGGTTGGCCGCCACGGCGGCGATGTCCGGCGCGCAGATTCAGCAGGGGGCCGCGGCGGCGGCGCTCAAGCAAGCAAGTGCCGCACTGGCTGGTGCGCAGGCGCAGGCGGGTGGGTTCGCCGCAGCGCTGCGGCAGGCGATCGCCACACTTGCCGGGAACGTCGTGGTGGCATTCACGCCGTTCGCCGAAGAGAACATCAACCGCACGAATCAGCCTGTGCCATTTGGTTGTTCTGGCTGCTGGGTGACGCTGATCGGCGGCGGCGCATCTGGCAATCAAGCCAACGTCACTGCCGGTCAGCAGGGCGGCCCCGGCGGTGGGCGTCTGAACCGGGTGTTCATCCCGGCCGCGTCTCTCGGCTCCACCTACTCGGTAACCCGCGGCCTCGGGGCCACCACTGCAAGGACATCTGGCGGCGATTCCATGTTCACCTCTGGCTCAGTCGCGTTGACCGCACAAGGCGGCCAGTATCCCAACGCCTTCTCTCAAGCTGGCGGTAGCTGGTCTGCGACCGGCATCTCGGGTGTCACCGGCGCGGATGGCACCACCGGCGGCAACGGCAGCCCCAACAGCAACCCCGGCTCGCCAGGTGTGAACAACCCCAACAACGCCGGGGCGGGCGGTGGCGGCGGCACCGCAAGCAGCGGCACCACGGGCGGCAAGGGCGGCGATTCCAGCACCGTCACGGGTGGTGCTGGCGGCACAACGACCGCCCACCGCGACGGTTTCTCGCCGGCAGACGCCGCGCCCGGCAACGGCGGTGCTGGCGGCGGCGGCGGCGGCGGTAATGGCGGCGCTGGCGCAAAAGGCGGTCTGTACGGCGGCGGCGGCGGCGGCGGCGCGGGCCAAAACGGTCCATTTGGTGCCGGCGGCGACGGCTACACGCTCGTCGAATGGGTCTAACAGGAAAGGAATCTCGCACAATGAACACCGAACTGGAAGCCATCCGTGACGCGATGGACCCCGACACCGGCGGCGGCCGCGACGAACAGACGGCGCGCCAGCTCGCCGACGAATACGTTGCCAACCACTCGGCCGAGTTCGCAGCCTTCCCCAGCATGACGGTGCAGCAGCTCGTCGAGGCAGTCGACGTCTTCCGCGCCGCCAACATGCTCGAGGACCAATGGCGTGTCGAGACATGGCTTTTGCATCGCTTCGAGCCGCAGAACATCGGCGGCCCAGCACAGCCCCAAGTCCGCGTCCCCGGCGCCGAATAGAAAAGGATCACCGATATGCCAAAAGCGTTCTCCCTGACAAGCGCTGTCGCGCAAGGGATGCTCAACGGCACCGGCCTCGCGGAAGCGCTGGGCGCGTCGCCGAAAATCCGCATCTACAGCGGACCCCCGCCGGCCAACGCAGACGCCTCACTGAGCGGCAACACACAGCTAGCCCAACTGACCTGTGCGGCAACGCCGATATCGGGATTCTCCGACACCGGCAGCGCGGCCAGGGCCACGTTCGGCTCCATCTCTCCAGACCCGAGCGCGGCGGCGACCGGGACGGCGACGTTCTTCCGCATCCTTGACTCGGCCGGGGAAACTGTGAAGTGCCAAGGCAGCGTCGATACTTCGAACGCCGATATGGTCCTGAACACGACCGCCATCACCGCGGGATCAACAGTGTCGATCACGTCGGCGACGATCGACCTACCCAAAGGCCCCTAGCCCGGTCTCGTGAAAACCGCGTTCGGCGCGGCGGTGCTCCTGGCCGCCGCGCTTTCTGTTGCGCCCGCGCACGCCGACCCCTCGGTCGTGCCAGCGGCGCGCACACGCATCGGAAGCCCCTACCGCTGGGGCGCGGCCGGCCCGGACGCGTTCGACTGCTCCGGGCTGGTCGTGTGGGCGTACGCCCAGATCGGCGTGCAGCTGCCGCACTCCAGCGAGGCGCTGGCGGTCGGCGGACAGCCGATCACCCGCGACGAACTAGCCCCTGGCGACATTGTGACGTTCTATCCCAACGCAACACACGCCGCCATCTACAGCGGTGACGGCATGGTCATCCACGCATCCAAACCCGGCCAGCCCGTCGCCGAAGTACCACTCGACCAAGCAGGACCGTTCCACAACGCCAGGCACTACTCGTGATACCCGAAGCCCGCTGCATTGTGTGCGGCTGCCCCGCAGCAGACCATGTCGCGCTGCGCTATCCGCTGCGCGCGTGGCTGCGGCACAAGCTCACCGGTTTCACCCACCGAATCTTCAACCACCCCAAACGAACCTGAAAGGCGACGACGATGTACCGACTTGGCCGCCATGTCGAACATGACCCTCGTTCACGCAACTTTCCCGCACCTACCGCGCCCAAACAGGTTTCGGTGCTGTGGGGACATCACGGACCCATCCTCGACCAAGGCCAGATCGGCTCATGCACAGGAAACGCGCTCGCCGACTGCATCAACACCGACTACTTTGCCGCGTGCCGGGCCCAACGGCTACCTCACCGAAAACGACGCCCTCGAACTGTACAAGCTAGCCACCAGGCTGGATAACGTGCCCGGAACCTATCCACCCGACGACACAGGGTCCAGCGGTCTAGCGGTGTGCAAAGCGGGCAAGCAGCTCGGCTACCTGTCAAGCTACCGGCACGCTTTCGGCTTCGACCACTTCTGCGCCGCGCTGCAAATCCAGCCCGTGATCGTCGGCACGGATTGGACCGCCGACATGTTCGACCCGGACAGCAAAGGGTTCGTCAAACCAACCGGCCAGGTTGAAGGCGGCCACGAATACCTTGCGCTGGGCATCGACTACACCGCCGAAGTGCTGACGTTCCTCAACTCGTGGTCCGACGGGTGGGGCGACAAAGGCCGCTTCTACATGACGTTCGCCGACTTCGAGAAGCTGCTGGCAGCCCAAGGAGACGTGTGCGCGCCCGTCGCGGCGGTTGCCCCGCAGCCGTCCCCGCCGCTAGCCGGCCAGGCCATCTCAGGCACCTTCACCGGCACGTTGACCGGCACGTTCCTACCGGAGACCGCATGAGCTTCACATGGTTTGCGCCCCAGCCGCTGCTCACTAAAGAGCAAATCGCGTGGCAGGTACACCAGGTTTCACTGGCACGCGGGCTCGACGAGCTGGCAACGGTGATTGCTTTGATGACCATCGCCACCGAGGTCGGAGCCAACGGGCAATGGTGGTGTCCCGCCAACCCGACCAACTGGCCTGATTCCACCAAGTATCCGCACGATTCGACATCAGACGATGGCCGGTCGATGGGCTATTTTCAGCAGCAGCCCGGCCCGAACGGCGAACCCTGGTGGGGCAGCACCGAAGACATGATGACCCTGTCACGGGCTGCCGACACGTTCCTGGCCCGGCTAACTGACAACTGGTGGCAGGCCGCCAACAACCCTGTCCTGGCCGGCCAGTTCGCCCAGCAGGTCCAGCAAAGCGCGTACCCGGACCGATACGCCCAGCACTGGGATGAGGCATGGGACGTGCTGCACCGCGCACTGGCCAACCCCGCACCGCCACAACCACCACCACCGGGAGGCACCATGCCTGACAGGCCGGATTTCAACGAGTATCCGATCTGGTCACCGAACAACCAGCCCAGAGGGTCCACCAAGGTGGACCTTTTCCTTTTTGCACACACAGGAAGGCGACGGCAACGCCGACTCGCTAGCCAGGTATTTGGCTGATCCCGCCTCGCAAGTCTCCTACCACTACACGATCAGCACCGGCTACCCGCACGACGACGGTGTCACCGTCTGCGATGTTGTCGACACCGATTTGGCCTCCTGGTCTGTCGGTGACGCCAACAACCGGTCAATCAACTTGTGTTTCGCCGGGTCCAGCGTGAATTGGAGCCGCGACGAATGGCTGACGAAAGCCGGTCGCGCCATCGACGTTGCCGCTTACCTCGCGGTGCAGGACTGCCGAAAGTACGGCATTCCCACCACAATCCTCGGTTTCGGGGGCGAGTATCCCATCCACGGTGCCGGCATCTCCGACCACCGCTACGTCACCGACGTGATTGGGTGGGGCACCCACACCGATGTCGGACCTAACTTCCCCAAGGACGTGTTCGCTGCCGCGGTGGCCAAATATGCGGGCACACAACAGGATCAGCCGTCGACCGATCAACCCGAGACAGGAGGAACAGCGTTGGACGCGCTCACACCGGACGAACAGCACGAGCTGCTTGACAAGACCCGCTACATCTACGACCAGCTCGGCCCCGGTTTCGACTCGTGGGGCGTCGACGGGGATTTAGGCCGCAACGCGCAAGGATTGCGGCGCACTTTGCGCGCCGGGCTGGCGGCCCTCATGCGAAAGGTGGGTGCGTGATGGCCGTCGACAGCAACGGCCGCTGGATCGGGTTCGGAGTCGGCGATGTCGACGACCCCAACCTGCCACGCAGCGCACCGAACTGGCATGCCATCGAGTTGCTGACATCCAAGCTGCACGACAAATACGCGTGGGCGCGTGCCCGCGGCATTGTCGCCCAACCCCGCTATGACGAACAGGTGGCGGGCGCGGTCGAGGAGTTCTGCAACCGCGCCGGGTTGGCCGTCATCCGCGACCGGCAGGGTTTCGCGGTGGCCACCCTCGCGGTGCGTACCCGGCTGGGGAGCTTCCCGCCGCCGGCGCCGACCCTGCCGATCATGTTCACCGTCGAAGGCCACATGTCGAACATGTTCGCCGGGCCGGTCGCCGACACCGCCACCCAGCTCGAGTCCGAAGGTGTGTGTCACCACCAGCCGATCGGCTACAACAACGCCGCGTTGCCGTTCGACAACGACAGCGGGATCAAAGAGCTGGCACGCCTTGTCGGGGCGACCGTGATGGACAACGGTGTGCCGTTCCCCGCCAGCACACCGTGGGCGCTGGGAGTTTTCAGCCAGGGCGCCATCATCGGCTCCTACTTCTACTTCGACTACCTGGCCCCGGGCAAGCCGTTGCACTGGCGGCTACCCGACCTGCGCGGTGTGCTCGCGTACGGAAACCCGTGCCGGCAGACCGACAGCATCGCGCCGTGGGCCCGCTCGTGGGTCACCAAGACCGGCACTCATGGCCTGGACCCGTATCGGCGGTTCGGGCTGCCCGGTTACCCACCGAAACCGGACAACTGGATGGACGTGTACCGGGAGGGCGACATTTTCGCCGAGAACGGCGACGACAAGCCCAGCCAGATCAAAGCCGCTGTCTACCAAGCGGTGATGAATGATTGGATTTCCAACCCGTACTCGATTGCCGCGCAGATCGGTGACCTGTTCGAAACCCCGTGGACGGAAATCATCGGCATCGTCATGGCCATCATCAGCGGCGTGACATTCCTGGCCGACCAGCCCAACCCGCACTACGCACCATACGACATCGGTGGCGGCATCGACTGGATGCGCCAACAGCTCACCACCGCCGCACCCGCGGCATAACCAACAGCAACGAAACACGCTGCAGGAAAGGAGAACAACGAAAATGGATTTCACCTGGTTCAAATCCGCTGGCCTGGCGGCGGTACAGAATTTCGCCCACGCCATCCTGGGTGTGTTCGGGGGGCAACGCCGTCGACGTGCTGCACGTCAACTGGGTTGACACTCTGTCGATCGGGGCCGGCGCGGCGCTCATCTCAGTGCTGACATCAATCGTCTCCTACAAGATCGCCGGGCAGAAAACCAGTACCGCCAGCGGTGAGTGACATTCACACCGCGCTCGCGCAAGGCAAAGTGGTGGCCGCTGGCTGGCTTGAGCGTGCCGGCAAATTGTGGCGGCTGCCGATCCGCGACGAGGACTGGTGGCTGTCCCCAGTAGACGATTTGATGCTCGGCGACAAGCTGCACTTCCCAAACAGTCTGCGGGCCAAAGATTTGCTGTTGCGGGTGCGGTTTTCGGCCGGGCGGGTGTTCTCAGGCGAGCCGGTGCAGGTTGCCTACCGGCTCACCGGGCAGGTGGTGTGCCCGGAATGCGGGCTGTCGGCGGTGCACGCGGTGACGGTGGCCGACGTTGGCCGCCACCCGGCCGGCGGCAGCTGGTGGACATTCACCCGCCATTGCCAATGCGACAGCACATGGCTACAAGACGGTTCCGCACGAACAGGAGGATAGAAAGTTTTGTCGGCTGCGGAAATGAGCGCACTCATCGGCGCGATCGCATCCCCGGTGCTGGCCTGTGTGGGTGTGGTGGTTGGGCATCTGCTAGGCCACCGCGCCGGGCTGCGGCAAGCCGAAGCCGCTGTCGCTGACGCTGAGGCACACGCCCGGCAAGTGGTGTCTGCGGACTGGAAGGCGTTCGCCGACAGTCTGCAAACCCGGTTGGCTGCCGTGGAGACACGGTCGGCGGCAACCGAGACCCGGCTGGAGGCCGCCGAGCAGCGCGCCCTCGCGGCCGAGCAGCGTGCCAGCTCGGCGGAGACACTGTACAAGGCGGCTGTGCGGTACCTGCGGCAGATCGTGGCCTGGTTCAACCAGCGGTGGCCCGGTGAGCAGTTGCCGCCACCACCCGACGAGCTGGCAGGCGTACTATGATGCGATCTAAAACCGCACAGCCGCCATCGCGACCCGGACGAGGACACACTGGCCAAGCTGGCCGGCATCCTCGGCGTGACCGACCAGCTCGCACTCAAGTTCGCGCAAACCATGCCCGAACGGTTCGAAGAGTTCCACAACGAAAACCCCAACGTGTACGCCACGCTCGTGCGGCTCGCCCGCGAATGGGTAGCTAGCACCGGCCGCCACAAGCTCGGCATCGCAACCCTTTTCGAGCGGGCCCGCTGGGAAATCGCACTCGCCACCAACGACCCCGACTACAAGCTCAACAACAACCACCGCGCCTATTACGCCCGACTCATCATGCGCCAAGAACCCGACCTAGCCGACCTGTTCGACCTGCGCGCCAGCGAAGCCGATGAATGGATCGAACGGCGGGCATCATGACGCTAACCCTGACAGACCTATTCTGCGGCGCCGGCGGCTCGTCTACGGGCGCGATTGCTGTGCCCGGCGTGGCAGTCCGAATCGCTTCCAACCATTGGGATTTGGCGGTCGAGACCCACAATACAAACCATCCCGACGCGGACCATCTATGCGCCGACCTGTCGGCGGTCGATCCGCGGCGCTTCCCGCGCACCGACCTGCTGTGGGCCAGCCCTGAGTGCACGAACCACAGCGTGGCCCGGGGCCGCAAGCGCGCCGACGCGCAACCGGATCTGTTCGGCGAGGTTCTGCCCGACGCGGCGGCCGAACGGTCCCGCGCCACCATGTGGGACGTCCCCCCGGTTCGCGGAAGCCCACCGGTATCAGGCGGTGATCGTCGAGAACGTGGTCGACGCCTGGCATTGGGAGCCGTTCCGGGCGTGGCTGATGGCGATGGACAGCCTCGGCTACGACCACCACGTGGTGTTCTTGAACTCGATGCACGCGCAGGCGTTCGGGCCCGGCGCCCCGCAGTCGCGGGACCGCATGTACGTGGTGTTCTGGCGGAAAGGCAACCAGCGGCCGGAGATTGAGCGCGTCACCGCGCCGGCCGCGGTGTGCCCGGTGCACGGCGACGTCCGCGCCCGCCAGGTCTTCAAACGCGCGGAGCGGTCACCGTGGGGCCGCTACCGCCAGCAGTACATCTACACCTGCCCGACATTGGGATGCCACCAGATCGTCGAGCCGCACTACCGCCCGGCCGCCGAGATCATCGACTGGGCGCTCCTGGGCCAGCGGATCGGCGATCGCGACCGGCCACTCGCCGAGAAGACCCTCGCGCGAATCCGCGCCGGCATCGAACGCTACTGGGCGCCGCTGCTGGTGCCTGTCGAAGGCCGCGACGGCAAGCAGGCCGCACCCGTCGACCAGCCGGCACGCACCACCCGCGAGAACGACGGCATCGCGATGACGCCCTTCATCGCCGAGCTGCGCGGCGGCGGATCGAAACACCGGCCCGTCACCGACCCGCTCTGCACGGTCGTCGCGAACGGCAACCACCACGGCCTCGTCACCACCTACTACGGCAACGGCGGAACACGCCCGGCGAGCGACGCGCTGGCCACCGTCACCGCGGTCGAGCGCCATGCGCTTCTGATGCGGAACAACACCGCGCGCGGCGACCAAGGCCAGATGACAACCCCTGTGCGAGAGCCGATCCGGACCGTCACCACGACCGGACACCAATCGCTGCTCACCGCAGAACAGCTAACGATCGACCTCAATGACGTCCTGTTCCGCATGCTTGAGCCCCGCGAGATCGCCGCGGCGATGGACTTTCCCGGCGACTACCGCATCCTCGGCAACCGCCGCGAACAGGTTCGGCAGGCTGGCAACGCTGTCACACCTCCCGCGGCGCGTGATCTGGTGGGCGTCGTCGCTGAATCACTGGGGGTCGCATCGTGACCGTCCAGTTGTCGTTGCCCGTCTGCGTGCTCCCCGGCTGCGAAACACCGGTCACCGGATGGGGCGATGCCTGCGGCGGCTGCCGGGCCGCGTTCGGCCCGCACCTGCACCAGACCCTGCACGGGGAGCGCCTGACCGCTGAGCAGATCGAACAACGCGACAGCCACGTCCACCGCGCCTACGCGCTGCACCGATCGGCACGCCCATGAGCCACTGTGCAACCTCGCTCGACGAGTTCACCGTCGGCGGCGCCGTCACTGTCGTCGGCGGTGAGGTTACTGTCGTCGGCGGTGAGGTTACTGTCGTCGGTAAAGCGCACGACTATCGCCCAGCGCGGCACCGCGCTTTATGGCGTATGCCCATGGGCCCAGTCGTCAACCTGACACGATGGATGGAAGCCGCAGGCTGCCTCGTCTTCGAGGAAGATTTCGGCACCCAGCGCATCGACGGACTATCACAATGGGTCGATGACCATCCGATCATCCTCATCAACGCCAACGCAGCGCCGGACCGTAAACGACTGACGAAGGCCCATGAGCTCGGCCATTTGGTTCTGCATTCCAACGGGCCTACCGATCAGATGGAAGACGAGGCCAATCGCTTCGCAGCCGAATTCCTCATGCCCGCCGACGAGATCCGCCACGAACTACGCCGACTTGATCTCGGCAAGTTGCGTGATCTCAAGCGGGAGTGGGGAGTTTCGATGCAGGCGCTGTTGGAACACGCCTACCGCATGCATCTTGTCACCCCTGAATCTCGCACCAAGTTCTACAAGATGATGAACGCGCGCGGTTGGAAGACCAACGAGCCAGACATTGAATTCATCGTGTCTGAGAAGCCCTGCCCTGCAGGTCCACATCGGAAACGCGTTGCGAACTCGGGGCTTCACCGATGACGAGGCTGCAAAGATCGCCGGCTACGCCGATCCCAGCGACAACCCGTTCCGCCCAGAAAGCAGTCGCCTCCGCGTGGTGTAAGGGCCAAACCGCCCACCATCACGGACGTTGAGAGCCCTCGAAAGACCAGCCCCGGCTGTTTCGTCGAGCCGCAATGCGTTCTGCGGCTCCGAGACAGCCGGGGCTCTTTTCATGTTCAGCCAGCGTATTGGGGGCAGAAGGCGGTAATTGCCGCATTAACGATCGCGGAAGTCTGCGCGAAGGTCATGCCGTTATTGCCCACGTTGGCGGCGGCGACCTGGGCCGGAGTCATGCCGTGTTGCAGGTCACCGCAGATAGAACGGCCACTGGCGGTGAGGACCGCGGAATCTGTAATGGTCACGGGTATCTGTGACACTAAGTTGAGGAAAAGTAGGTCGGGATCTGGTGCCGCCTGCCACGGTGCTGGCGCAGCCTGCGGTGCAGGTTGTGGTGTGGCCGTGACGGTTACGATCGACGACGGCGCCGGTGATGAAGAGGCTGGCGCTGAGGACCGCTCGGCATTGTCCAGCACTCCTGGTGGCACACCCCCCGACCCGCGTCGCCGTGATCGGGGTGACGATAGTGTCGCCTTGGTTCCCGCATTCGTTGGTGTCAGTCGATTGAATCCTGTCTCCGCGGAATGTGCCGTCGGGACGCGGCTCAAGGTTAAAGCGCACTGACTGCCACGCCGTGCATGCGGCCGATCCGTCATCGGTATAGGTGGCCTGTGCTTGCACCTGAGTGGGTGTCATGTCTTGCCAGACGCCGTTGACGAGACGCAATACTCCTCTAACTTCGGGTGTCGCCGCTTTCTCGTGGTTTTGATTGTCGAGCCGAATTCCGGTGGCGATGCAGTCCATTTCGGTGCACGCTGACCGAAATGCTAGCCAGGTGCTGGCAGGCATGCCGGTGTGATCCCAGTGGACGACCCCGCCGCCTTGGCGTTTGTTGTTGCGGGCTGTTGTGCGTTCCCAGTCGTAGTCGATTCGGTAGGTGCCGTTCAGTAATGGCTTCGCCGGGGGTGGCGGGGCGGCTTGCGGCTGCCGGATCCCTTCCTGCGTGCGCTGACTGTCCCTGTGGATTGTGTAATAGATCGCCGACCCACCGCCGATCACGACGGCGACCATCGCCACCCACAGCAAACGTGAAGTCAGCCGCGACGGCGGTCGGTACTCCGAAACCTCCGGCGGATCGTCGCCGTCCGACCACGCCAGTGGGACGGCCTCGGTCTCGTTGGCGTCCGCGACGATTGCCGTCGCCGCGGTGTCGATAGCGGTCGACTCGATGTCGTCGACGTCTTGTTGGTCGGTCACGTGGGTTGGCCTGGGTTTGGATCCGGCGGCGGCACAGGTGGATACAGGCCGTAGGTTCCTGCCGGGTTGCCGCGCATCAACGCCTGGTGTTCGGCGTCGGCGCGGGCCGCGATCCTGGCCTGCTCGGCGCGGCGATCGACACTGCGCTGATAAGCCCAGTAGCCGAGGAATGCTAAGCCGACCAGGGCGGCCAGCACGACAAAAGCCGCGAAGTGGGCGGACGCCAGGCCGATTAGGAATAGGCCGCCGACCACGGCGCCGACGACCATCGCAGTCGCCGAGCCGCCGGAGTTGCCGCCTACCTGTACCCGCCGATGGCCCACGATCGCGATGATCAGCCATATCGGCAGCCACGTGCCGCATGTGAGGATGGTCAGGATCAGGTGCAGGGCGTGGTTGGGCCCGCTTGTGACCACTACGGGCGGCGCGGCGGCGCCGACGTTGTTGTTGATGACGATTGACGGCTGCGCCGCTGCCGGGGGTGGGTGCGGCAGGTCGACCCACTGCTTGCCGTCGAAGTAGCGCTGCTTCGACGAGTCGTAGGGGTCGGGGTACCAGCCGGGCGGCGGCACGGGTTGGCTCATCGGGCCTCCTGTCGTGGACTGTGGTTGACGAGAGTGTAAGTCTGTCTCCGACAAGCCGTTCGCCGAACCGGACGTTCGTTCATCCGTGGCTCGGCCGAAGCGGCCGGGCCCGCACTGCGGCCGGGCGACCGGCTCTGGTGCGCGGATCGGAAATTGTGTCCAGAGTTGTGACAACTCGTGCGAGAAACCAAGATTCGCCGTGAGACGGCGTGAGTAAGTTTAGGCAGGTCAGCGCCGGTTTGCGAGACACGGCGAGATAGCCAGAAACGCCGTTTAGCGGACTGATGATGCATCGAGCTGTTCACGCGCGATCTCGGCGTTCTGGTTGATGATGTCGGGAATTTCCACCTGGGCCGCCGCCCGTCGCCGAGCTGCTGGTAGTCGGCTTCGTTACCGTGACCGTGGCGGGCGGTGCGGTGGTCGTTGAGGTGCAGGCTGCCGGGCATACGGCAACCAGCGCCGCGACCCAGGCTAGTGTCACGTGACGAAACAGGGTGGTTGTCATTACAAGGCCACCCTGTGTGCGGCGGCTTCGGCGACGGCGCGGATTTCGCGCGCCGACACAGCGGTGTAGCGTTGCGTGGTCGCTACTGACGCATGGCCGAGCGCTTCCTGCACTGCGCGCAGGTTGCCCGTGCCCGCGTAGCCGCGGGTCGCGTAACGGTGCCGCAGCTTGTGCATCGACCAGCCGGGCGGCATCGCCCGCGATACCAGGTGTCCTACCCGGTCGGGGCTGATGTGGCCGTCGATTTGTCCGGGAAATAGGTATCCGCTATCGCGTGGCGCGGCGGCGCGGATCGCCGCTGCCAGCGACGGCGTGATCGGCACGATCCGCTGCTTGCCGCCTTTGCCGTGCACGATCAGTTCGGGGCCGTCGACGCCGGAGAGCAGATCCTCCGAGTGCACCTTGGCGACTTCGGCGCGGCGCAGACCGGCTTCACACGCCAGCCTGGCCATGAGCAGCGTGCGCTCATCGGCGTGCTGTTGTAGGTATTCCCACACGTCGTCGGTGGCCGGCTTTGGGTGCGCGCTGGCTGCTCTGATTTTCGGCAACCCCGATACGGGATTGGACTCGACGAGGCCGCTGGTGAGCGCCCAGCCGTAGAACACGACCAGGCTGGAGCGCAGGCTGCGCCGGTATTCGAGGCTGCGCCCCTCGGCGCCGATCACCTCGATCAACTGGGCGGTGTTCACGTCGCCGGGTGTCGGCACGCCGAGGATACGGGCGGTGTAGCGCAGGTGTGCCCGGCGCAGCCGCCGGGTGGCCGGTGAGGCACCGGATGCGGCCAGCCAGACGACCCAGTCGCTGATCGCGGTGTCCCACGCCGACGGCAGCGGAAACGACAACGGGTGCAGGGTTCTCACGCCGTATGTCATATCTCACCGCCAACCGTCGCGGGTCAATAATCGGTAGATTACAGGTTTGTGTAATTATAAGCATGTCTTATAGCCCTCATCGCCGCCATCGGGCCAGGCAGATGGCAATGTCCGACCGAAACCGAACTGTTATCCAAGAGCCCAGGGGGGCCGACCCGACGTGGCAGGAAAAGATCGCGCTGGCAATACGGGCGCGGGATATGGGCAAGTCCCTTCGAGAGGGGAAGCCAAAGAGCTTCTGCGTCCACCCGCGAAGGATATAGATGCGCCGTCGAACAATGACCGGGCACTGTTTGCTGCGAGTGCCGTCGTCGCATCGACTCTCAGCCCGTCGGCCACTTGCCCGACCGCACGAATACTACCCATCATGCAGCCGAATCCCTTTGCGGCACTTGGTAATCGAAGGGTTGAAGGTTCGAGTCCTTCCGGGGAGCTTTTTGGCGGGCTTCGTCATCCTCGCACGAGTCAATGCCGGCGACGAACGCTTCCAGCACCACCCGGTCGACGTGCGCACTGGCAGCGTGTAGCACGTGATCCTGCACGGCGTTGAACGCATCGAACGCCGACATTTCGTTGGACTTGGCCTGCAGCCGACGCGCAACCGACGACAGCAGGTATTCTTCGCGGTCTTCGAACATCTTGACCTGAGTGCCGCGGTTGAACAGGCTGCCCTCTTCCTCGCTGTCCTGCCGGGCGTCGACGATGGTTTGAATAATCGCTTCGGCCGCAGTGCGTTTCAGCACCCGGGTGCCGACGGTGTTGGCGGCGAAGCGTACCCATTCGACGGGACTCATGCTGCGGATGTCGTCGGCGTAGGCGGTCAGCAGTTCCTTGGCCACCAACTGGGTCAGCACGTGGTTGTCGCCTTCGAACGTGGTGAACACGTCGGTGTCGCCGCGCAACGCAATCAGCCGGTTCTCGGCCATGTAGCCTGCACCGCCGCACGCTTCGCGGGCCTCCTGGATGGCCCGGGTGGCGTGCCAGGTGTTGGCGGCTTTCAGCCCGGCCGCACGTGACGCCAGTTCGCGCTGCTCCTCGGCGTCGGGTTCGTCGGCGGTCTGGATGTCGTGGCATTTGGCGACCAGCTCGTTCTGCGCGAACTGCAGCGCATACGATTTGGCGATCAGTGGCAGCAGTCGCCGCTGGTGCACCAGATAGTCCATGATCAGCACTTCGCTGTCGTCGTCGGGTGCGCTGAACTGCTTGCGCTGCAACGCGTATCGGGTCGCGATGTCCAGCGCGACGCGAGCGGCGGCGGCCGCGCTGCCACCGACGGTGATGCGGCCGCGGACCAGGGTGTCGAGCATGGTGAAAAACCTGCGGTTGGGGTTTTCGATCGGCGAGCTGTAGGTTCCGTCGGGGGCGACGTCTCCGTAACGGTTCAGCAGGTTCTCCCGCGGGATGCGAACCTGGTCGAACACGATGCGGCCGTTGTCCACGCCGGGCAGGCCGCCCTTGTAGTCGCAGTCCGAGGTCGTCACACCGGGTAGGTCGTTGCCCTCGGCATCTCGGATCGGAACCAGGAAGCAGTGCACCCCGTGGTTGACCGGAGCGCCGTCGTGTTCGGTGATCAGTTGCGCGAATACCGCTGCGACGGTAGCGGTTTCGGCTGCTCCGCCGATGTAGTCCTTACGTGCGGTCGGGGTGGGGGAGTCGATGACGAACTCCTGGGTCGCGGCGTCGTAGGTGGCCGTCGTCTCCAGCGACTGCACATCGCTGCCGTGGCCGGTCTCGGTCATCGCGAAACAACCGCGGAGCTCCAGGTTGATGATCTTCTTCACATACGCCTGGTGGTGGCGTTCGGTGCCCAGGTTTTCCACGGCCCCGCCGAACAGACCCCACTGCACCCCGGCTTTGACCATTAGCGACAAATCCGACATCGCCAGCATCTCGATCGCGGTGATCGCTGCTCCGAGATCCCCAGTGCCGCCGTGCTCTTTTCTGAAGGCGCTTTCGGCGGCTCCCGCGGCCGCCATGATCTTCATCTGTTCGGCCACCTTGGTGCGCGCGATGACGGTGTTGGGCGTGTAGTGCGGCCGGAAGATCTCGTCGGCGAGCCGGGCCCGCATCTGGTTTTTTGCGCCGCGCCAACGCCCGTCCAGCGCGTTGCGCAAATGTTCAGCAGTCGTGACCGGATTCGAGGCCATACCCGACGTTAACCCGTCGACTGCTCGAGCATGGTCTTCTCAGACCAAGCTTCGCCGCAATTGCGTTTGCCTTGGATTAGCGAAGATCGCCCAACCCCCTCTGACATGCTTCTACACCGTGCGGCTAGCCTTGTCCGGCAGAGGGATTGGCGAGCGGCCCCAGGCCACGCTGTCGTGGGGCCAGCTATTCGGCGACCAGTTGGTCACTGTCGACGAAGACCAGCTGCCCGTCGTCGAGCAGGACAGCCCACCGCCTGGCCGGATCGGCGATGTGCTGGCTGCCGATGTCGACGGCTTGTCCCGCCGATTCACCGAAATCTTCCACGACAACCCCGCGATCCTCGCGGTCGGTTCCCGGGTATATGCGTACCCGGGAATCCACCGCCAGCTCGCCGTCGCGATTGTCGCCGGCCGTTTGCGCGTCGCGCTCCATCAACACCCCCACATGCAATCCCCCGCCCCGAATTCTCCGGCCACACTATATTCGGCGAACCGCGCGTCGTTACCGACCCGCGGCCTCGACCTGTCGCGGCCGGCTCGGCGGCCGAAGCCACCACCACAGCAGGCCCGTGCCTACCACCGCGAAGACGAACAGCATCGCCATGTCGAACAGCCACTGCCCGGCCGAGTGGCCCCAAAGCGCGTCGTGCTCGGCCAGCAGATCGATCGATTGCAGGTCGATGGTGGAAGCCTGGGCCGCGAACCCCCACCGGGACGGGAACAGCCAGGAGACCTGCTCGAAACCATCCCTGGCGGCCAGCGGGAACATGCCGCCGGAGAACACCAGCGAGAGCAGCACGACCAGCACGACAATCGGCAAGAGCAGCTGCTTGTACCGTGCCACCGCCGACAGCACCAGGCCCACGATCACCGAGACAATAGCCGTGGTCGCGACGGTCACATACAACTCGACGGTGCCGCTGCCCAGCACGGCGGCCCCGCGTGCCGGCGCGCCCTTGCCGAGCACGACGACGGTGGTGACGAACGCGGTTTGCACGGCCGCGAGCAGGCCGAACACCAGGATTTTGGCGCCCAGATACGCCGACGTCGACAACCCCAGATATTGCTCGCGGCGGAAGATGCTGTCCTCGCTGACCAGGTCGCGGATCGACAGCGCCGTGCCAATGCAGACCGCCGCCAGGGTCAGCAGCGTCAGAAGCTCGACAGGCTCGTCGGGGCCGTTGCCGTACGGGTCGGTGGTTCCCAGCCCGGTGTTGCCCGGCGTGACCAGGGCCAGCGCCGCGAACAACAGCGGCAGGATGGTCAGGAAGATGGCGTAGCGCTGATCACCGAAGACTAGCCACGCCTGGCGCCGGGCAGCCACGGCGATCTGACGTGCCAGGCCCACCCGGGCGGGACGGCCCAGCGGCGCCGCCGCAGCTGGGGCCGCCGGAGCGCCGTGTTGGCGCTGCAGGAAAGCGTCGTGGGCACCATGCGGATCGGTGCTGACCCGCCGCAGGATCTGCGACCAGTCAGCGGTGCCCATCGCCGCGTCGATCTCGTCCGGCGGACCGGCGAACGCCGTCGTACCGGCCGAGGTAAGCACCACCACCTGGTCGCACAGGTCCAGGTGACGCGACGACGTCGTCGCCAGCACCACGATCTGGCCGGCGTCGGCGAGTTCCCGCAGCCGCGTCATCATCTGACGTTCCTCGGCCGAGTCGAGTCCCGCGGTCGGTTCGTCGAGGACCAGCAGTGGCGGCCGGGTCAGCAATTCCAGCGCCAGCGTTGCGCGTCGGCGTTGCCCGTCGGAGAGGTTGCCCACCTGGACCGTGCGCTGCGAGAGCAGCCCCAGTTCGCCGAGCACCTGGTTCACCAGCTGCCTGCGCACGTCGGCGGGGGTGCCGGGCGGTAGCCGCAGCTCGGCGGCATAGCCCACGGCTTGTTCGACGGTGAGTTGGGAATGGAGGACATCGCCTTGCGGCACGATCCCGATGTACGGGCGCATGTACTCGGCGTGCACGTCGTGGCCGTCCAACCTGACCTGGCCGACGGTGGGTTGCACCGCCCCGGCGACAATGCCGACCAGTGCGGCCGGAGCCGCACTGGTCGGCCCGACAACGGCGGTCAGCGTGCCGCCGATAGCCGTGAACGACACGTCGTCAAGCACCGGGCGCCCGTCGCCGGCCAGCCCCACGTGGTAGGCCAGAAGTTCCCTGGCGCCGGCTGGCTGACGTGACACCGGCGTTTCGTCGGGCACCTTGTCGCCGGCTGGCAACCGGGTGGTGGCCACTTCCTCGTGTGGCCGGGCCGCGGCCCGGGGCGGCGAGATGTCGGCAGCGGGCGGCGAGATCTCGACGGCTGGCGGCGTCTGAGTCGCCGGCGGCGGCGAGGGCCGCTGGGCCAGGTCCGGCGCCGGCACCGGTCGAGTGGGCAGCTCCGAAGGCGGCCTCGGCCGCGGCGTCGTTTCTCGAGGCGGCGCCGGGGGCGGACCGTGGGGCGGTGCTGGGGGTGGCGCTGCGGCCTGCGGTGGCGAGACCCAGACCGGCTGCGTCGGCGTCTGGGACGGCGGCTGGCCGCGCGGTCGACGGGGCATCCGCTGCGGCGGAGGAGCAGGCCGCATCGGGCCGGCGGCTTGGCCGAACGGCACAGGCGGGGGGCGCCAGCTTGCCTGCGTGGGGGGTTGCGGTGGAGGCGGTGTCCGCGGCGCTGGCTGGCCGGGCCTCGCGGGGGGTGCTGGCCGCATGGGGCCGGGCGGTCCGGGGGCGGTTGCCGCGGCGCCCAGGCGGAACAGCAGCCGAGGCCCGTATTGCGGATCACCGACCGCGATGGTCTGGCCGTCGCGAATGTTGACTATCGGCACCCGCACGCCGTCGATGTAGATGCCGTGTCGGCTCTGGTCGATTGCCACCCACTGTTCGCCGGTGAACCGCAATACGAGGTGCACCGGCGCGATCCACCTGCCACCACCGTCGTCGAGGCGGAGATCAGACCGGCTGTCGTGACCGACCGTGATGTCGCGGCCCGGCAGGAATGTGTGGCTTGTGGATCCAACCCACACGGTCAACGGGGAAGCGAACGCCTCGGTCCGCATGGGCCGCCACCTTTCATCACCCGTCGGGGCCGATCGATGGTTGTCTACCCGTCGCCACGATTATCTATCGAATAGCGCCGCGCAGCCGGGCGCCAGCGTGCCGCTACCGGGTAGCCGTGGGCTGAGGCGGCGACGAGGCGTCGTCGAGAAGCCGGCGCAACACCGCCACGGCCTCGGTCAATACCCGCCGATCCGCGGGCTCGAGACGAGCCAGCTGCGGCTCGATCGCAGACGCGCGATCGGCCCGGACGCGGTTGAGAGCGCGCACACCCGCAGGAGTGATGCGGATCCGCACGGCCCGCGCGTCTCGTGGATCGACCGTGCGACTAACCAGACCGGCGTCTTCTAGCCGTCGCACCTGTGTGGTCATCGTGGGCTGTGAGCAGTGGTCCATGGCGGCCAGGTCACAGATGCGCGCTTCGCCGTGGGCCTCGATGGTCGCCAGCAGCCGGGCCTGCGCCACCGGCAAGGGAAGCTGGATGCGTTGGGTGGCCAGCCGATTGAGCCGGGCAACGACAGCCAGAAGCTCCGCTCCCAGCCTGGAGTCGGCTTCGGTGCTCGCGCCATTGCCCAGTGCGGCACCGTTAGCGGTGCCCGAGGTAGACATACCCCATGATTGCATAGCTTTGCTATGTAGAACAATCGTGATGCTGATCGCCGCGCGACCGCTGTGGCACGTGCGACACCGTCGTTGCCTGGCAGAATCGGTGCAATGGAGTCGACCGTCCGGGGTGCCGCGCCCCAAACGCGGGCTCGTGCACTGCGGGCCGCCGAATTGGCGCAGGCCTCGGTGATGGCGGCGTTGTGCGCGGCAACCGCGATCATCGCGGTGGTTCTCCCGTTCGGGGCTGCGTTGGCGCTGTTGGGCACAGTGCCCATGGGGCTGCTCGCCTACCGCTACCGCCTGCGGGTGCTGATCGCCGCGGCCGTCGCCGCCGGCATGATCGCGTTCTTGATCGCCGGCATGGGCGGTTTCATGACGGTCGTCAATAGCGCCTATGTCGGGGGCCTGACCGGCATCGTCAAACGCCGGCATCGCGGCACCCCGACCGTGATCGCCGCCTCGGTGGTCGCCGGTGCAGCCTTCGGCGCCGCGATGATCGTGGCTCTGGGTGCGCTGGCTCGGCTGCGTCATCTGCTCTTCGACACGGTCACCGCAAACATCGACGGCATCGCATCGGTGCTGGCGCGGCTGGGTCTTGAGGTAGCCGCAGACCGTCTGCGGCGATTTCTGGCTGTCGTGCTGCATTACTGGCCGTGGCTGGTGCTCGGCAATGCCGTCGTGACCGTCATCATCGTGTCGCTGGTCGGCTGGTGGGCGCTGTCGCGGGTGCTGGACCGGATGCGGGGCATCCCCGATGTGCACAAGCTGGATGCCTCGGCCGACAGCGCTCCGGTCGCGCCGGTGCCGGTGCGGCTGGAGTGCGTGCGCTTCCGCTACCCGGGCACCGACCACGACGCCTTGCCCCCGGTCAGCTTGCAGGTAGGGGTCGGCGAACACATCGCGGTCACCGGCGCCAACGGCTCGGGGAAAACCACGCTGATGCTGATCTTGGCGGGCCGGGAACCCACCTCGGGCACGGTAGAGCGACCCGGCGCGGTGGGTCTGGGTCGGATCGGCGGCACCGCCGTGGTCATGCAGCACCCGGAAAGTCAGGTGCTCGGCAGCCGTGTCGCCGACGACGTGGTGTGGGGGCTGCCGGCCGGCGCGACGACCGACGTGAGCCAGCTGTTGAGCGAGGTCGGCCTCGACGGGTTGGCTGAGCGTGACACCGGAAGCTTGTCGGGGGGTGAGCTGCAGCGGCTGGCGTTGGCGGCGGCGCTGGCACGCGAGCCCGCGCTACTTATCGCCGACGAAGTCACCAGTATGGTCGACCATCGGGGCCGCGACGCCCTGCTGGGCATTCTTTCCGGGCTGACCAAACGGCACCGCACCGCGCTGGTGCACATCACCCACTACAACAACGAAGCCGCGTCGGCCGACCGGGTGATCAACCTCAGCGATACCCCGGACAACACCGACATGGTCGAAACCACGGCAGCGCCGCTGGCAATAGCCCCGGTCGGTGACGACGCGGAGCCGGTACTCGAATTGCGCGGCGTCGGCCACGAATACAGCAGCGGCACACCGTGGGCTAAGACCGCGCTGCGCGACGTCAGCTTTGCGGTGCACCAGGGTGAGGGCGTCCTGATCCACGGCGGCAACGGCTCGGGTAAGTCCACGCTGGCCTGGATCATGGCCGGACTGACGATTCCGACCACCGGCACATGCCTACTCGACGGGCGTCCCACCCATGAGCAGGTCGGCGCGGTGGCGTTGTCGTTCCAAGCTGCCCGCCTGCAGCTGATGCGCAGCCGTGTCGACTTGGAAGTGGCCTCGGCAGCGGGGTTTTCGCCGCACGACCACGACCGCGTAATCGCTGCGCTGGGCGCTGTCGGGTTGGACGCCTCGCTGGCGAAGCGGCGTATCGACCAGCTCAGCGGGGGCCAGATGCGCCGACTCGTGCTGGCCGGGCTCCTGGCACGCTCGCCCCGGGCCTTGATCCTCGACGAACCGCTGGCCGGGCTGGACGCCGCCACCCAGCGTGGTCTGCTGCGGCTGCTTGAAGATTTGCGCCACGACCGGGATTTGACGGTGGTGGTCATCTCCCATGACTTCACCGGACTCGAGCAGTTGTGCCCACGCACCTTGCACTTGCGCGACGGTGTGCTCGAACCGGTGTCCGCCGCAGCCCGAGGTCTGCCATGACTGCGGCCACGTCAGCTCAACGCACCACTCGCCGCCCCACCCGGCCGGTGGTGCTGCTGCGCCCCGTGCCCGGCAGCTCACCCGTTCATGAACTGTGGGCCGGTACCAAACTTCTTGTGGTGTTCGCCATTTCGGTGCTGCTGACGTTCTATCCGGGGTGGGTGTCGATCGGTTTTGTGGCGGCTACGGTCTTGCTGGCGGCCAGGATTGCGCACATCCCGCGCGGGGTGCTGCCGTCGGTGCCGCTGTGGCTGTGGATCCTGATCGCGTTCGGCGGTATCACCGCGGCGCTGGCGGGCGGGAGCCCAGTCATCCAGGTGGGAGCGGTCTCGGTCGGGCTGGGCGGGCTGCTGAATTTCCTGCGGATTACCTCCCTGTCGGTTGTGTTGCTCGGGCTGGGCGCGATGGTGTCTTGGACCACCAACGTGGCTGAAATAGCGCCCGCAGTAGCAACTTTGGGCGCTCCGCTGCGACTGCTGCGGATCCCGGTCGACGAGTGGGCGGTCACATTGGCGCTCGCGCTACGCGCTTTCCCGATGCTGATCGACGAATTCCGGGTGCTCTACGCCGCTCGGCGCCTGTGCCCCAAGCAAATTCCGCGCAGCCGCAGAGCCCGGCGTAGGCGCCGAGCGTTGGAGCTGATCGACCTGACCTCCACCGCGATCGCCGTGACGTTGCGACGCGCCGACGAAATGGGTGATGCGATCACCGCCCGCGGTGGCACCGGCCAGATTTCGGCGGCTCCGTCGCGGCCAAAGCGGGCTGACTGGGTTGCCCTTTCGATCGCTGCGGTGGTGTGCGGCGCCGCATTGGCAGCCGAGTTGCTGTTGGGCGCCTAGCTGCGGACAGCATCCGACGCCGTCACGGGTCGTCGTCGCGCAGCAACTCTTCGGGATGATGGAACATGTTGACGCGGGGTTGTCCGTAGTCCAGATCTGGTGGTGGAATCCATTCGGTGCGACCGTCAGCGCGTTTACGGGTTTGCCATCCCCCCGGTGCTACGAGCTTGTGGTTGGGCCCGCAGGCGAGGGTCAAATCGTCGATGTGGGTGGTTTTGGTCTTCGCCCACGCTGTGACATGGTGCACCTCGGTCAGGTAGGCGGGCACATCGCAACCTGGCGCCGTGCACCCACGGTCCTTGGCGTACAGCACTATTCGTTGAGCCGGCGAAGCAATCCGCTTGGTGTGATACAGCGCCAATGCCCGGCCCTTGTCGAAGATGGCTAGGTAGTGGTGAGCATGCTGCGCCAGCCGGATGACCTCGCTCATCGGCAGCAGCGAACCGCCGCCGGTGAGGCCTCGCCCGCATGCGGTCTGCAGCTCCCGCAACGTGGTGGTCACGATGATGCTGGTCGGCAATCCGTTGTGTTGGCCCAGTTGTCCCGAGGCGAGCATGGCGCGCAGCACCGCAGCGAGCGCGTCGTGGTTTCGTTGACCCGCGCAGCGGGTGTCGGAGTCGATGGCTTCTTGCGAGGGCGTGCCGTCGACCACCGGCGCGCCGACACCATGGGGGTTGCACATGCCAGGCGCGGCCCAGCGGGCCAAAACGGCCTCGAGGCTGGCCCGCACGGCCGGGGTCACCCAGCCGCGCACCGGTGACATGCCGTCGACGTCCTGCTTGCCCAGCGTGAGCCCGCGGCGTCGAGCGCGATCCTCGTCGCTGAAGTTGCCGTCGGGATTTAGGCAATCGGCCAGCTTGTCGGCGAGCTTTGCCACCTGCTCCGGGCGAAACTGGGCGGCGAGCTTCGCCAAATGCGCTTCGGCCTGCTCGCGGGTGGGCTCGTCGACCCAGCATGGCAGGTGGTGCAGGAACGTGCGGATGACCGCCACGTGGGCAGCGCCGATCGTGCCGGCGCGTTGCCCGGCGGCGACGGCAGCCAGCCGAGGCTGCAAGGGTTCGCCGGTCAGCGCGCGACGCTGCCCGAGGTCTTCGGCTTCATGAATCCACCGCGCCGCCTCGGCGCGACTGATCCGGAGCCGATCAGCCAGCGCATGCGAGACTTTGCCGCCGATCTCGGCCGGGATGGCCTCCTGGCGGATCCCGTTGACCAACTCGTGACGCGGCACCGGCAAGCGCCGCGTTTCTCGCTCTAACCGCTCCAGCAGCTGAAACCGCTGGCGAGTTGTCAGCCCGTCGAACGACAGCCCGACCAGCCCAGATACCGCCTCGTGGAGTGCGTCCAGGCGCACCTCGATCGCTTCCAGACTAATCGAAGACATGTTCGAATGGTATCGGCGCGCACTGACACCAAGCCGCGCGCACGGCCCGCCCTGTGGACGAACTCCCAACTGTGGACAACAACCGCGCTAGCGACGTGCCGCGGCGTTAGCCGCGGCTTGCGCCTGGCGTACGGTCGCCACGATGTCGCTTCGGCCCAAAAACATTTCGTCGAAGTAAGGTTTGAGAGCTTGATAGCCGGCCGGGAACCCGGCCCCGCCCGGTGCCGCGATACGTGGGCCGTTCAGCACGGCAAAGAACGGTGTGACGTCGACCCCATGGGCGGCCCAGTAGCCGAAATACACCCGCTGAGCCGAGCGCACCGCGGGCACCGCGCTACCGCGCTGCCCCAGGTACGTGTTGCCTTGCCTGCTGCCCATCCAGGCCAACACCTGACGCACCGCCTCGGGGTGTTTCGACGCGGAATTGCCCGCCGCCGCAATACCATTCGTGACGCTGACCCGACCCTTGGGGCCAGCCGGCAGCATCGCGATGCCCCAGTGGAAGCGGGCATGCTCAGCCACCACAGCGAGGTTGTAGGTCCCGGACTGAAACAGCGCCATCTTGCCGGCGAGGAATTGATTGCGAGAGAAATCTCCGTTGTCGTTGGTAGCGGAGGCCGGCGGGGCGACGTGGTCGGAGTTGATCAGCCCGACCAGGTAGCGGAACGCGGCCACTGCTGCGGGGTTGTCAAACGCGAAGCGATCGCCGTCCTGGAACACCCCACCGGCCGATCCGATGTAGTTGAGGTAGATGCCTTGCGGGTCGTTGGCCGCGTTGTATCCCCACTGCCGTACCCGCCGAGCGTCGAAACCCGGTGTGGCCGCGGTGCGTCCGTCGGCGTCGACGGTGAGTTGAGCCAGCACGGGGCGCAGGGTGTCGCGGCTGTCGGGGCTCCACCGCAGCGAACTCACGGTCGCGGGCTCGATTCCGGCGGCGGCCAGTAGATCGGCGTTGTAGTACACCGCGATCCCCGCGTCGGTCAGCTGGGGTACCCCCCACAGCACGCCGCCTCGGGTGAACTGCTCGACCACCGAGGGCTCCCAGTCGGGCACGGGCTGGATCTTCATCAGGCGTCCGCTGTCGGCATACCCGGCGAGATAGGCGTTGGACAACCAGAAGATGTCGTCAGCGCTGCCGCCGGCCACATCGGTGCGCAGCGTCTCGAAGTACGTCGAATAGGCGACCAAATTGACGCGCACCTCGATAGCGGGATGCGAGCGGGTGAACGCCGCAAATGACTGCCGGTACGCTTCTGCCACCTGATCGTCCCATAGCCGCACCGTAACAACGGTTTTGTTCCCACGAGGCTCAAACCACCGACCCAACAGCACCGCCGTCGCAGCGAGCAACACAGCCAGCACCACCACTGCCGTCGCCACCAGCGTGGAAAACCTTGGCCGCCAAGTCACTTCAGCCCCGTAACGACGATCGACCGCGCAATGCGGCGCTGGAACACCACGAATAGCACAATCAGCGGCACGATCGCGACCGTGGTAGCTGCCATCACCAGCGTCCACTGGGCGTTGTACTGGGATTGCAGCGCGGCCGTGGCCACGGTCAGCACGCGCCACTTCGCCCCGCTGGTGATCACCAACGGCCACATGAAGTTATTCCACTGCGACACGACGGTTATGAGTGCGAGGGTCACCAGCACCGGTCGGCTGGCCGGCGTCACCACATGGACGATCACGTCCAGGGTGTTGGCGCCGTCAAGGCGGGCGGCGTTGACCAAATCGTCAGGAATGGCTCGAAAGTGCTCCCGCAGCAAGAAAATCGCGTACGGTGAACCGAACACAAACGGCAACACCAACGCCCAGAACGTGTTGCGCAGCCCGAGCTGAGCCATCATCAGATATAACGGAACCACCGTCACCGTGGCCGGCACCATCAACGTCGCAACATAGATCCAGAACAACGCATCCCGGCCCGGAAACCGCAGCCTCGCGAACGCGTAGGCTGCCAACACCGAAAAGCTCAATTGGCCAAGCAGAATGAGCATCGTCATCAGCGCAGTGACGGCCAACGCGCGGCCGAACCCGGCGCCACCCAGGTGGACGTAGTTGGCCAGGGTGACAGGTCGCGGCCACGTCAGCGGCCCGCCGGTCGCGAACTGGTGTGCGGACGTGAACGATGTCAGCAACCCAAGCCCGAACGGGGCCAGCGTGATTAGGCCGCCGACCGTCATAGCTAGGTAAAGCAGGGCAGCTCTAAGTGAGGTCATAGCTGATCCGTCGCCTGAAATAGAGATGCTGAACGACCGTTACGCCAACCAGGACGACGAACAACACCACGGCCATGACCGCGGCGCGGCCAATCGCCGCCGACCCGAACGCCTCGGCGTAGATACGCATGGCCACCAGATCGGTGTGTCCTCGTGGGCCGCCTCGGGTCAGGGCATAGACGGTGTCGAAAACCTGTGCAGCGCTGACTATTCCGGTAATCAGCACGAAGGACATGGTCGGTCGCAGCATCGGCAACGTGATGCGGCGGAATCGCTGCCATGCGGTCGCACCGTCGGTGCGGGCCGCGGCGTAGAGATCAGCGGGGATGGCCAGAATGCCCGCCACGAAGAACAACGCGACGTAGCCGACGTTGGTCCACACCACCACCGCCGACACCACCGGCAGGGCCAGTCCGGGGTCGGTGAGCCACTCGATGCGACGCCCCAACATGGCGCTGAGCGCGCCGTCGGTGGGTGCCAGGATCCATCGCCACAACACCGCTATCGCCAGCGGAGCACATATCCACGGCAGCGCGTAGACCGTGCGAAACACCCCGCTGCCGGGCAACCCGCGGGTCAGCGCCCAGGCGGCCGCCAGCCCGAGCACCGTCTGCGTGGGCACCACGATCGCCACGAACGCCAACGTCACCAGCAGCGAGTTGCCGAAGACCCGATCGGTGAGCACCGAACGCCAATTGTCCAGTCCGACATACTCGATCGGACCCAGCAGGTCCCAGCGGTGCAGGCTGAGCCAGACCACGACCATGATCGGCAGCAGCAAGAACGCGACCACCGCGAACAGGCTCGGGGCGAGCAGCGCGTAACCCAGCGCGGTCGAGCGTCGCGCGTTGGCCATGAAGGTATTAAAGCCGGTCGTTACCGTGGAGTCGTGACACCTGCTATCGATGCCGACTTTGTGCAACTGCCGCGCCACGCGTTGGCCGACGCTGCGCTGTCGACGGCCGCAGCCGCCGGCGCCAGCCATGCCGACCTGCGGGTACACCGCATCATGACCGAGCTCATCCGGCTGCGCGATGGCGAATTGGAGACCGCTGTCGTCAACCGCGAGATCGGCTTAGCGGTCCGGGTTATCGTCGATGGCACCTGGGGCTTCGCCTCGCACGCGGAGCTGGTGCCGGACGTCGCAGCCGACACCGCGCGGCGGGCTGTGCAGGTTGCCACCACGTTGGCCGCGCTGAACGCCGAGCGGGTGGAGCTGGCACCGGAGCCGGTGTATGCCGACGCGACCTGGGTGTCGAGCTACCAGATCGATCCGTTCACCGTGTCCGCGGCCGACAAGATCACCGTGCTGCAAGACTACTCCGGCCGGCTGCTTGCCGCCGACGGGATCGACCATGTGTCGGCCGCGCTAAGCGCGGTCAAGGAACAGACGTTCTACGCCGACACCTTCGGGTCGTCGATCACCCAGCAGCGGGTGCGGGTGATGCCCGTCCTGGAGGCGGTGACGGTCGACACGGCAACGGGCGGCTTCGACACCATGCGCACACTGGCCCCGCCGACCGCCCGCGGCTGGGAGGTGGTGGCCGGCGACGAGGTGTGGAACTGGAGCGACGAGCTCGCGCAGATACCGTCGTTGCTGGCCGAAAAGGTCAAGGCGCCCAGCGTGACACCGGGGCCGAGCGATTTGGTGATCGACCCGACCAACCTGTGGCTGACCATCCATGAGTCGATCGGTCACGCCACCGAATACGATCGCGCCATCGGTTACGAATCCGCTTACGCGGGCACCTCGTTCGCCACACCGGACAAGCTGGGCAAGCTGCGGTATGGTTCGTCGGTGATGAACGTGACCGCCGACCGCACCGTCGAATTCGGCTTGGCCAGTGTCGGTTACGACGACGAAGGCGTGGCCGCGCAGAGCTGGGATCTGGTGCGCGACGGGATCTTCGTCGGCTATCAGCTCGACCGGGTGTTCGCCCGGCGGCTCGGGCAGCCCCGGTCCAACGGCTGCTCGTATGCCGATTCGCCGCACCATGTTCCGATCCAGCGGATGGCCAACGTGTCCCTGCAGCCCGGTGTCGAGGACCTCAGCACCGATGACCTGATCGGCCGAGTCGACGACGGCATCTATATCGTCGGCGACAAATCATGGTCAATTGACATGCAGCGCTACAACTTCCAGTTCACCGGTCAGCGGTTCTTCCGGATCCGTGGCGGCCGCCTCGACGGCCAGCTGCGTGACGTCGCCTACCAGGCCACCACCACCGACTTCTGGAACTCCATGGAAGCCGTTGGCGGGCCGTCGACCTGGCGATTAGGCGGCGCCTTCAACTGCGGCAAGGCGCAACCCGGCCAGGTGGCAGCGGTCAGCCACGGCTGCCCGTCGGCGCTGTTCCGCGGTGTCAACGTGCTCAACACCCGCACCGAGACCGGCCGATGATTCACGCGTCCCGGGTTGTCGATCTCGTGCTGGAAGCCGCCCGCGCCGACGAGACCATCGTCTTGGTCACCGACCGCACCGAGGCGTCACTGCGTTGGGCGAACAACTCGATGACCACCAACGGGGTGTCGACCAGCCGCGGCACCACAGTGATTTCCATTCTGCGCGACGGGGATAGCGCGCAGGTCGGCTCGCTACGATCGACGGAGGTCGACCCGTCGGTGATTCCCCCGCTGGTGGCGGCGTCGGTGGAGGCTGCTCGCTCCGCGCCGAGAGCGCGCGACGCCGCGCCCCTGCTCACCGGTAGCGGTGCGCCGGACGATTGGGATGCTCCGGTGCCGGGCACCGGGGCCGAGGTGTTCGCCGGCGTCGCGGACTCGTTGAGCCGCGGGTTTCGCGGCGCCGACCAGCTGTACGGGTTTGCCCATCATGTGGTGGAGACGACGTTGCTGGCGTCCTCGGCTGGGTTGCGGCGGCGCCATACCCAGCCGACCGGCTCGGTGGAGATCAATGCCAAACGTGACACGGCCAGCGCGTGGGCAGGTGTCGGCACGCCCGATTTCGCCGATGTGCCAACGGATTTGTTGCTCGAGCAACTTTCCACCCGACTGGCCTGGGCAGCGCGAACCGTCGAGTTGCCCGCCGGTCGTTACGAGACGATCATGCCTCCGTCGACGGTGGCCGACATGATGATCTACCTGGCCTGGACGATGAGCGGCCGGGGGGCGCAGGAAGGCCGGACAGCGTTTTCGGCGCCCGGCGGCGGCACTCGGGTGGGGGAGCGGCTGACCGATCTGCCGTTGACGCTGTACTCCGATCCGTTGGCGCCCGGGCTGGCCTGTTCGCCGTTCGTCGCGACCAGCGCCTCGTCCGAGACGGTGTCGGTGTTCGACAACGGGATGGATATCGAGCAAGTGGATTGGATCCGGGACGGAGTGATCAACGCGCTGGCCTACCCGCGGGCCGCCGCCGCGGAGTTCGGCGCGCCCGTCGCGGTGGCAGCCGACAACCTGCTGATGACCGGCGGCAGCGCCGCGCTGGACGAAATGGTCGCCAGCACCGAGCGCGGACTGTTGTTGACGACGCTGTGGTACATCCGCGAGGTCGACCCCACCACGCTGCTGTTGACCGGCCTGACCCGCGACGGCGTTTACCTGGTCGAGGACGGGGCGGTGACGGCCGCGGTCAACAACTTCCGGTTCAACGAGAGCCCGCTCGACTTGTTGCGCCGGGCCACCCAGGCCGGTGTCAGCGAGGTGACGCTGCCGCGGGAGTGGGGCGATTGGGCCACCCGGGCGGCGATGCCGTCGCTGCGGATACCGGACTTTCACATGTCGTCGGTGAGCCAGGCGCAATAATGCTCCGATGAACGTGCGCGACGAGCTGACACGGTTGGTGTCGCTCTCACCGGGCGACGGCCGGGTGACGGCCCTGGTCCGCCGGGTGTGCGGACAGGCGTTGTCGTTGCCGCCGTTGCCCGCCGCGGTGGCGGTGAGCGAGCCAGAGTCGGATGCCGAAGCTGTGATCGCGTCTTTCGCCGAGCAGTTCAGCATCGACGTCTCCGGGATCGGCGACCAACACCGGTCACAGCTATGGTTTGCCCTGGCAGACAAGGCTTTTGGGGTTGTCGTACAGACCTATATCGCTGACTTCGTGCCCAGGGTGCGGGCCGGGTTGGAAGCGCTCGACGTCGGCCACGAGTACGTGGAGTGGTTGGGTGGCGTCAGGGCATGGGATCATTGCACCGATCCGGGCGACGCGGTATTGAATCGGTTTTTGCCTGCGGTGGCGCGGATGCGCGCACTCGACCCGCTGACCTCCGAGGTGGTTCGGCTGCGTGGTGCGGCGCAGCACAACTGCAGGCTTTGCAAATCGCTGCGCGAGACGACGGCATTGGACGCCGGCGGGTCGGAATCGCTGTATGGCGAAATCGAACACTTCGAGAACTCTCGGCTACTAACCGATCGCCAGAAGGTGGCGCTGCGCTATACCGATGAACTTATCTGGTCGCCGAGCCATATCAGCGCGAAAGTCGCCGCCGAGGTGCGTAGCCACTATTCCGAAGCCGAATCCGTCGAGTTGACCTTCGACGTTATGCGGAATGCCAGCAACAAGATTGCCGTCGCGCTGGGCGCCGATGCCCCACGGGTCGAGCACGGCACCGAGCGGTATCTGATCGATGCCATGGGCCAGACGGTGTTCAGTTGACGCCGTGCGGGGTGGTGTGCGCCGTGCGAGGATTGGTGCCCGCGGGTTGCACGCTGTGACCCCTCGATATGCACGGAAGGCCGGTACCGCGAGAAACTATGTCAGCCAAGCAAGCGCAGCACGAGGCCGCCGAGGCCCTGTTTGGAGCCATCATCGCTCTGCTGGACAAACATGAGCACGCCCACACGTTGACCGAGGCGGTCGTCGAGGAGCTGGCGCGAGCGTATGCGGCGGTGTCAACCAGTGTCCCGGAGCAGGAAAGATTAGGACCGTAGGGGCGCGGCAGCTATTCGGCGGCGATCACCGCAATCGGTGCAGCGCCAATATCCCTGGGCAGCAAGATCGTTCGCGCAGCAGGTGACTGTTGCGTCGGGTGCCAACAGATCAGGCGGTCATTGAGGTATCCAGACCGGGCCTTCCCAAATGCCCCATGCCTGATGACCGGGATCCCATCCGACTGGAGGTGTCCACTGCGACTGGGGAGGTGGCGGCGGCACGTCTGGCGGCGCGAATGGCGGCGCGTACGGTGGCGGGGCTTGGTACCAAGCTGGCACCGGCGGCGGCGGCTTGCACTCGCCGGTCCACACGTTGCGCGACCAATTGCGGTCGCATTGAGCCGAGCCGACTCCTGGCATGGCCACGGCGAGCGCGGCCATCGACATCACCACGGCTGCGAAAACGAGGGCTGGACGACGAACAAACCGCCTCATCACAGACCTCCCCACCGGATGCGTACCTGACCTTGGCTGGTCTCAGCCTATGCCCTGCGACAACGCCACGGCTAGAATCCGCTACCGGCACGGCGTCACTGCTTGGACGTGTACCCATTTTGCGGAGTTCGGTCCAGGGGCGGTAGCTCAGTTGGTTAGAGCCGCGGACTCATAATCGGTGTACCTGGGCGTTTGCTGCGTCGGCTAGCGTTGGTGCGGGCGGGCTAACCAGCTTCCAGCTGCGCTGATAGAGCTTGTCGCGTTGGCCGGAGCTGGATGGGTCTGGGAGCGCTGCGGTACCAACTGCGGTATTGGCTGGTCCGCGGCCTCTATGCGCAGCAACGGCACCATTGCCCTCTTCTTCAACCTCACCGAAATGGGCTACTCGCATCACCAAACCACTCCCTCGCTAGGCAAGTGCAAGTGCCGGGTGGTCGTGTCCGGAATCCGGTGTAAATAGGGAGCACGGGCGTAGGTTCCGGTTCACGACCTGCAAGTCTGCGAAGAAGGAGCAACGCCCGTGCCAGTTCGAGTATCTGCCACTGACCGTATCCGCACCAAAATCGACTCCCTGTTTTCCGAAGATCGGGAGCTGCCGGAAATCCTCGAAGAAGTCGCCCGCCTGGGCGCTCAACTGTTGATGCAGGCGGCCCTGGAGGCCGAGGTCACCGAGTTCCTCGGCCACCAACGCTACCAACGCGCCGCCGCCTGTCCCGACGCTAACGGCGGCTCACGTAACGGGTATCGGCCGGTGACGGTCAAAACCACCGCCGGGCCGGTGAAGTTGGAGCGGCCGAAGCTACGCGGTACCACCGCAGCGTTCGCGTCGCGGTTGTTCGGCAAGCACGTGACGAAAACCAACGCCCTGGAGACGCTGGTGATCGCGGCGTTCGTGCGCGGCCTGTCCGTGCGGGATGTCGAGGCCACCCTTGCCGAAGCGCTCGGCGATCAGGCCGCGATCTCAAAGTCGACGGTCTCGGAAGTCTGCAAGGCGATCCGAGCCGAGTATCAGGCGTGGGCGCGCCGCCGACTCGACGAGATCGTGCTGGACTACCTGTTTTTGGATGCCTCGTTCTTTCGGATGCATCCTGGGTCGCCGGCCGAGCCGGTGTTGGCTGCCTGGGGCATCACCACCGAGGGCAAACCGGTGTTCGTCGGATTGTCACCTGGGACCGGCGAGTCCACCGACGCGTGGGCCGATTTCCTGACCGATCTGCGCGAACGCGGCCTTGGTACTCCGCTGCTGGTGGTCTCTGACGGCGCCAAGGGCCTGATCGCCGCCATCGAACAAATCTACCCAAAAGCGTTGCGCCAGAGGTGTCTTATTCATCGGCTCCGAAACGTGCTCGCCAAGATTCCCACCGGGATGCAAGCCGAGGTCCGCGACGGCTACTGGACGATTTTCGACACCACCGACCTCGGCATCGAAGCGGGACCCCAGCTGGTTGAGATCGTCGACAACCGGATCGAGGCGTTCGCCGCCAAGTACGCCGACCTCTACCCGGCGGCCATGCGGATCCTGCTTACCGACAAAGCAGGGCTGACAGCCTATCTGCGGTTCCCGGTCGAACACCATGGGCGCGTTCGACATTCGAATTTCATTGAACGATCCTTTGGGGAGACCAAGCGGCGCACCAAGGTCATCGGCCGATTCCCCGGCGAAACCAGCGCCATCAGCCTGGTTTGGGCCGTGCTTGATCGCGCCTCGGCCGGCTGGCGCGGTCTGACCATGACACCGGTCGGCACCCGGCTGCTACAAGACCTACGCCGGTCACTGCTCGACCCACCCCGTGAACTGCGGCCGTCGCCCTCCGCCACCAGTGGCGACATCGACCAGGCCGGTCCCATCTCAGCCACCGCGTAGCGACCTCGGTCGCGACGCCGCTACGTCTCCAGGCAGGAGGGCAGCTGTTACCGCTGGCCTTGATGGTTGGCGGTGACCAGGTCGATCGGTGGAATGTAGCCGGTGATGCTGTTGATGGTGCGATGCAGGCCGTGGTGCAGCGCGCCGATGTCGCAGCGGGCCAATCCGCCAGCAGCGGCTATGACGTGTTCGGCGGTGAACGCCAAATCGTTGATGGTTCCGAGGATGCGGCGGTCGGCGGTCTTGGCCACGGCCACCTGCTGGGGATCGAGTTCGCCGAGCGTGTCGACGGGCAGGTGTTCGGCTTGCAGCGCGGCCTGGATCGCCGAGACGACAGGCGGGCCGATCGGTCGCAACCCGGCAGCGGTGACGTTCGGCATGAACACCGAGAACAAGGTGCCGGCGTGGGTCACCAGCAGGCATTTGCGTCGGTCGATCCAGACCAAGTGGGCGTAGAAGTCCTGCTGGCTGGCTTGGCCAATGGCCGGCTCAGACACCCGCAGCAGCGTCAACACCTTGGCGGTGCATCGCAGCATCACGAGTCATGATCGTAGGCAGAGCCACCGGCGATCGGTAGGAAAGAACGGTTGGCGGTGCGCCGGTACAGTGTGGCGACGTGTTGGTTGCTGATCTGGGTCACTTCCTCGACATGCCGCACGACGCTTCGGGTCCCGCGCGGCGCCTCGCGCAGCATTTGGGCGACATTGTCCGGGCGGGTACCGCCGGCGAGGTCGGTGATCCGTGGGTGTCGGCATTGCCGTGTCGGCGCCGACCGGCCCACAAGCGCTGCCCCGGACGGATGACCATTGCCATCGTGGGGGCCGAGGCGTCCGCGCCCATCCGATGGTGGTGCAGCGTCTGTGAGGACGAGGGGGTGATCAGCAACTGGGCAGACTCCCCATACGACCTGCGCCGCCGCCGGCTCAGCGTTGCCAGCGACGTGGACGAGGTCATCGTCAGCGACGAGACCGCCGCCGCGTTACGCGAGCTGACGTCGCTCGACCCCGACTGTGAGCGACTGGTCTTTGGCATGCGCGCCCACCCCGACGGCGCTGCCTTGCTGACCAGTGCAGACGACCTGGAGGAACTGATCGGATTCGTGGCCGCCGAAGCCAACCACGAACCCAACCGGCGCCGCCAAGACCGCCTCGACGCCGCGTTTAACGTACTGACCGAAGCCGCCCGAACCCTCTACAGCTGAACATCTCTCGGCACTGCAGTGTCGGTGCCCTGAGGCAGCGTCGGTGCCCTGAGGCTGCCAAAGCATCTGGAGCCCGCTGAACAGAAACCCGCCCCGTTATCCTCGACACCCCATGAGGAGCAACTGTGGGCGGCGGGCCTGCCGCCTGAGTTCCTAGCCCGTATGCTGACGGCGAAGCCGCGAACCGGCCGGTTGCTTTTACACCAACTTTCGGACGCGAACTGCCGGGTTTGCGGTGGTTCGGTGGGCTGTGATAGCTCGGCACGGAGCCGACGTGAATGTCGCCGGTGCAATGCATTGAGGTCGGCGACAGCTGCCTGGCAAGCCGGTCGCGGGTCAGCCGTGCCCGCGGAAGATGATCCGCACCATTTTCAGATTGATGCGGACGAAACGCCAGAACTGGATGAGAAGGTTCTGACGCATCCGCAGCGTCGCTTGGGTAGGTAGCGGGGCGTCAGCGATGCATTCGGCGGTCCGGAGATCCACCTCCGAGTAGATGCCGTCGTCGTCCATGGGGTGCCTTTCACTCTGGGATCATTCCGGGATCAGCCACCACAACGGCTTGGCCTTGGCCTTGTAGATGAACAGGTGGTGCAGCATCACCTTGATCCAGTGGCCGGCCAGGCCGAGCTCGCCGAACGTGCCGGCGATGTCGCGGCCGGTCTGCGGGTACTTCACCGGGTCGGGCACCACTGGGAACATCGTCATCGCGGCGGCCGAGCCCTGGCGTAAACCGGTGCCGGCCGAGGCGACGCACGCAGCGCCCATGGTCGCCATCGAGGCCCTGTGGGTGGTCGCTTCGGGGTTTTTGATGCGGTCGCGGATCGTCTCGGCAACCGTCTTGGCCATGATGCCCGACGGCATCCCGGTGCGCGGCGGGCTGGGCGTAATTACCGTCCCGTTGGCGCTCTTGCGTGGTTTGCAGATCGGGTCGGCGGCGCGAACGCGATGCCCGGCGCGAAGATATTGGGATAGGCGGGCGACTCGTAGGTGTGCGGCCAGTCCTCGGCGGACCACTCGTCGTACGGCTTGCCCGAATAGTCGGCGTCGACCTTGAGAAAGCCCGACGGGGCGAACAGGGTGGACGTGATGTCGTTGCCGTCCTTGTCGTAGGCGGTGAGATTGGCGCCCCGAAACGGCTGCAGCAGCATCGCGAAGTCGAAATCCAGGTCACGTTCTTGGCCGTCGAGTTGCTCGTAGCGCAGCTTGCCGTCCATCACCTCGTGCACCGCGGCCTGCGTAATCGCCTTCACGCCGCGCTCGCGGAACAGCGATTCGCTCCACATCGGGCTGGACTGCAGGAAACCCTGATCTTCGAACTGCATCCCGCCGACGCCGAAATCGCAGGTGCAGGTGCCGTGTCCGACGCCGACCACGAGGCGGTGCTTCTCGCCGGACTTCAGTTTGGCGATGACTTGGTCGAGCGCCTTGGCCGCCTCGACGGCGTGCCCGGCGGTGCACACCGAGTATGAGTGCCCGTCAGGCCCCAGGCCTGGCGTTGCCGCAAAGTTCAGCTGTGGGCCGGTGGCGTTGATCAGATAGTCGTAGGTGAGGCTGCCGGTCTCGCCACGGGGTTGCTCGTCGGTGTAGGTGAAGTCCACCGACGGCGACGACTGCTCGCCAGTGCCTTCGGGGCGGATCGCGGTAGCCAGCGCCTGGTGGAAGACGATGCCCTTGCGCTGATAGATAGGCTTGAGCGGGATCAGCACCTTCTTCGCTTCCATCCGGCCGACACCGACCCAGATGTTCGACGGGGTTCAGTTCCAATCGGCGTTGGGCGAGACGACGATGATTTCGTGTTTGCGGGGCAGCCATCGGCGTAGGTGCAGGGCCGTTTGATGGCCCGCGATGCCGGTGCCGAGGATCACGACTCGTGCCATTGGACGCTCGTCGAGACAGGCGACAGGATGATGTGACTCACGCCATCCTCTGCCGGTATGGGTATATATCGCCAGTAGTGCCGGGCCTCGGCCGGCCACGCAAAAGGCACGCCGGTTTCAACGGCCGCCAACGCAGTGAGTGAAAACGCTGCCCATGCCGCCTAGTTTATATACCCGGCCGGGTATCGGTTATACTTCGTCTGTTCATATCGGCTGAGGAGGTGGCAGTGACCCGGCAGGTGGGGACGGTCCGTGCGCGCCGGTCCGTCGAGGACCGCTGCACCAGTATGTGCAGCTCGCGGGTTGAGCATCGGCCGGGCGTCGCTATGTCTTTTGCTGTTGATCTGCATGCAACCGCTACCAGGAGAGGGAAACCCATGTCCATTGCCATAAGCACATCGATCGACACAGGCGACTTCGACAAAGTTGTCTCAAGGACTCGGGAAGTTCTGAAGGACAATGGCTTCGGAGTGCTGACCGAGATTGACGTGCAAGCGACTCTCAAGGAGAAGCTGGGAGAGTCGATGGAGCGTTATCTGATTCTCGGTGCGTGCAACCCGACACTGGCGCACCGGGCCTTGTCGGCGCACAAGCAGGTCGGACTGCTGTTGCCGTGCAATGTCGTGGTCCGAGAAGATGCGGAGAACCCGGCAACCGTGCACATCGAGGCGATGAACCCCGATTTGATGGTGCAGGTCGTCGGCGATGTGGCTTTATCGCCGGTCGCCGACCAAGCGACACGGCAACTACAGGCCGCAATCAGCACACTCGCCGAGGACCTGCGGTGACCTCGATCGACCTCTACGTCGACCCGGTATGCCCGTTTTCCTGGGTGACGTCGCGTTGGTTGCTGGATGCGGCCGCCGCCACCGGACGCAGTGTCGCACTGCGGCAAATGAGCCTGGCGGTACTTAACGATGGTCGCGACGTGGAGCCGGCACAGCGTGCCAAACTTGAGTGGTCGCGTCGGGTGGGCCGGGTGCTCGCCGCCGCGACAGACGAAGGCGGGCCCGGGGCATTCGGCGATCTCTACGAGTCGCTGGGCGCCGTGGTGTACAACGGGGCCGGGGACGTGGCCGACAGCTCGGTCAAAGAGGCGCTCGCCGCGACGAGTTGCAGTCCAGCATTGGTGGACGCGCTCGACGACCCGGCGTGGGATGACATCGTGCGCGCGGCGCATCAACGCAGTCAGGACGCGCTCGGCGGCAGCGGCGGCAGCCCGATCATCGCCGTCGACGGCAGGGGATTTTTCGGGCCGGTGCTGACGGCTCTGCCCACCCGGGACGCCGGCATCGCGCTGCTTGACGCCGTGCTGACAGCGGTGTCGACGCCCGCATTCGCCGTGTTGCAACGCCCCTACCAGGGCCCGCCATCGACGGCCGGTATGGGGAGCCGCTGATGTGCCATGCCGTTCGGTGCCGCACCTGCGGTTTGGTGACGTGGTCGGGCTGCGGTCGGCACATCGCCGAAGTGAAGGCCCAGATACCGCCCGCCCAGTGGTGTGAGGGCCACCCGGAAGCGAAAGGCCGCCCGTGGTGGCGGCGATAGTCCACTCCAGTAGAAAGAAGGACCAATCATGGCTACCGCCGATACCGACGCAATGGATCTGGTACTCAAGCGGCTACGGCGCGCGCAAGGCCAACTCTCCGGGGTCATCGCGATGATCGAAGCGGGCCGTGACTGCAGAGATGTGGTCACGCAACTGGCCGCCGTGTCCCGTGCGCTCGACCGCGCCGGTTTCAAGATCGTCGCCTCCGGGATGCGGGAGTGCATCACCAGAACCGACAGTAGCCTCAGCTCGACGCTCACCGAAAAAGAACTCGAAAAACTGTTCCTGTCTTTGGCCTGAGGTTGCCCCTCGCGCCCGATTCACACCGCCCAGGTCCAGGCCACGAGCGAAGGGGTGCTTCGATTTTCAGCATTCTCAAGCGAGCTTGGGTGCCGCTCGTCGTCGTGGTGGCAGTTGCCCTCAGTACTGTCGCCGTCGACCGGCTTCGCGGTGTCTTCGGCTCCGACAAGATTTTTTCGGCGACCGGCAGCAGCGCGGAACCGCTGGTGCCTTCCCATATCAAGCGGGTGACATACGAGGTTTACGGGCCCAGCGCCACCACGGGAAGCGTGAGCTATTTGAACGAGATTGCCCAGCCGGAACAGGCGGACTTCACCAACCTGCCCTGGACCTACACGATCACGACGACGATTCCGGCGGTGATCGCCAACGTGGTGGCGCAGGGCACCAGCGACACCATCGGGTGCCGCATCACGGTGAACGGTGAGGTTAAAGACGAGCAATCCTCGGCCGGGCACCACGCCCAGACCTCCTGCCTGGTGAAGGCCGCATGAGCGGCGACGGGAACGCGCGTCCCAGGTTCATGCGGGGAGTGCGGGCGTTCGCGGTGCCGATCATCCTGGCGTGGTTGCTTTTGACGGTCGCCGTGAACGTGCTGGTGCCACCGATCGAGTCGGTCGCGAGAAACCATGCGGTGACTGCGTCGCCGAAAGATGCCCCCTCAGAGATCGCCGCGCGGCGCATCGGTGCGAAGTTTCACGAGTCCGATTCCGACAGCATCGCGATGGTTGTTCTGGAAAGCGACAAAAAACTCGGAGCGGAGGCACACCGCTATTACGACGGCCTGGTGAAAAAGCTGCAGGCCGACCCTAAGCACGTCCAGCATGTCCAAAACGTGTGGGGCGATCCACTCACCGCCGCCGGTGTCGAGAGCCGAGACGGCAAGGCCGCCTATGTCTTCCTCAACCTGGCTGGCGACCAGGGCAGCACCCTGGGAAATGAGTCTGTGAAAGCGGTCCGCGAAATCGTCGCCGACTCGGCTCCTCCCAAGGGGCTCAAGGTGTATGTCACCGGCCCGGCCCCGCTGACCACCGACATGAACGAGGGTGCCGACAGAAGCATGTTCAAAATGATGGGCGTAACAGGCGTGGTCATCATGATCATGCTGTTTATCACTTATCGCTCCATCAGCACGGTCCTGCTGATTCTGGTCATGGTCGGTTTCGAGATGGGGACGGCCAGAGGGCTTGTCGCCGTCCTCGGCAATTACGATTTGCTGGGATTTTCGACATTTGTCGTTGCCATGCTCTCGTCGCTGGCGATCGCGGCCGGAACCGATTACGCGATATTCCTAGTAGGCCGTTACCACGAGGCCCGGCAAGCCGGCGAAGACCGGGAAACGGCCTATTACACGATGTTTCGCGGCACCTATCACGTCATCCTGGGCTCAGGCCTGACGATCGCCGGGGCGACTTTTTGCTTGTACCTGGCGCGGCTGTCGTATTTCAAAGCATTGGGTATCCCGTCTGCGCTGGGACTGCTCGTGGTGATCGCGGGCGCGTTGACTGCGGCACCGGCACTTGTAGTGGTGGCCAGCCGGTTCGGTCTGCTGGACCCGAAGCGGATGACCAAGACCCGCGGCTGGCGGCGTGTCGGCACCGCCGCCGTCCGCTGGCCGGGGCCGGTATTTGCGGCCTCGTTAGCCATCGCCGTTGTCGGCATCCTGATCATGCCGGGCATGAGGGTTAGCTACGACGACCGCTTCTATATACCCCGTAACATGCCCTCTAACGTCGGGTATGCGGCCGCAGAGCGCCATTTCAGCGCCGCCACAATGAATCCCGACATCCTCATGATCGAAAGTGATCACGACATGCGCAACAGTGGCGACATGATCATCTTGGACCGGCTTGCCAAAGATGTCTTTCGGTCACCGGGAATCGCGATGGTGCAAAGCATCACCCGGCCATTGGGCGGGCCCATCGAGCACACGTCGATACCGTTCCAAATCAGTGCGCAATCGATTCCGATACGGGAGAATCTCCAGTTCATGCGAGATCGGATGGACGACATGCTCAAAATGAGCGACGACCTCGGTGCCATGATCGGATCGATGCAGCGTATGTACGACCTGGTGGGCCAGATGAGCAACACCACCCACCACATGCTCGGCGACATGAACGAAATGAAGGCCATGCTCGACGAAACGCGAGACCACCTGGCGGATTTCGATGACTTCGCCAGACCGTTCCGCAGCTATCTCTACTGGGAGCCGCACTGCTACAACATTCCGGCCTGCTGGGCGTCGAGGTCGGTGTTCGAGGCGATCGACGGCGTCGACAAGTTCAGCGACGACATGAAGGCGCTGCTGAAAGACGTGGACAACATCGACGCGGTACTGCCGCAGATGCGCCAACAGTTCCCGCCGATCATCGCCGTCGCGAGTTCCATGCGCGACAGCCTGCTGACCATGCACAGCAGCTTCTCGGGTCTGCTCACGCAAATGTCGAAGATGACCGACACTGCCAGCGCGATGGGTGAAGCCTTCGACGCCTCCAAGAGTGGCGACTACTTCTACCTGCCGCCGGAGGCGTTCGACAATCCCGACTTCCAGCGCGGTCTGAAACTATTCGTGTCGCCGGACGGCAAGGCCGCGCGTTTGATCATCACCCACGACACCGACCCGGCAACCCCGCCGGGCATTTCCGCGGTCATGCCGGAACTTGCCGCGGCGCATCAAGCGGTGAAGGGCACCAACCTGACCGACGCCAAGTTCTACCTCACCGGGACGGCGGCCATCTACCGCGATATCCAATCGGGCTCACACTACGACCTGCTGATCGTAGGAATCGCCGCGCTGACCCTGATATTCGTTGTCATGGTGATGATCACCCGGGCGCTGGTCGCCTCGCTGGTGATCGTCGGCACGGTGCTGATCTCGCTGGGCGCCGCCTTCGGGCTCTCGGTGTTGGTCTGGCAATACCTTTTCGGGCTGGAGCTGAACTGGATCGCGCCGGTGTTCGGGTTGATCATCCTGCTCGCGGTCGGCTCGGACTACAACTTGCTGCTGGTGTCGCGATTCCAGGTGGAGATCGGCGCCGGACTCAAGACGGGCATCATCCGCTCGGTGGGCGAAACGGGCCAGGTCGTCACCGCGGCGGGCCTGGTGTTCGCCTTCACCATGATGTCCATGGTCGCCAGTGATCTACGCTCAATCGGCCAGGCCGGCAGCACGATCGGCCTCGGCCTGCTGTTCGACACCCTGGTCGTCCGCTCGTTCATGACGCCGTCTATCGCAGCGCTGCTCGGACGCTGGTTCTGGTGGCCCCAACGAGTGCGACCACGCCCGGCCAGCAACACGCTTCGGCCCTACGGGCCGCGTCGGCTGGTGCGCTCTCTGCTGCAGGGTGAGGATGCAGATACGGCAACCACCAAGCCCCAAAGACCATCTAATTAGGTTGGCGATCCCGCCGTTCGAAATCTGTGGGGCGTGCACAGTGAGCAACATTTTGCGGGGAATTTGCGACGACATTATTGCGGGAAAGGCTGGATGCGTGACCCTGGGCGCGCCGCGACCTGTTGAGCACCGCGGTGATGCTGTCCTCGTCGCCAATCATCGTTTCCTCCGCATCCAAGCCGAGCCGATCTTACCCCCAGGGGTATGTTGGAGCCAGGTCACAACTCGCCGTGGAATACCGCTACGGGTATTGGTATTGTAGCTGTCATGGACGAACGCGACCACTACCACGCCGTGCTCGACGACCTCAACCCGCAGCATCGCGCCCTGCGCAAGATGATCCCCGATGTCTACCGGGGATTCGCCGAGATGAGCAGCGCCGCGCTTACCTCGGGCGCCCTGGACAAGAAAGTCAAAGAGCTCATCGCCGTGGCGATCGGGGTGGTAGCCGGTTGCGACGGCTGCATCGCCTCGCACGCCCAGGCTGCCGCCCGTGCCGGAGCCTCTAAAGAAGAAGCCGCCGAAGCCATCGGCGTCAGCATCTTCATGCACGGCGGGCCAGCCACCATCTACGGTGCTCGGGCATACGACGCGTTCTGCGAATTCGCCGACGCCGCCGCCACTACGACGGGATCGCGTCAATGAGCACCACGTAGCCGCAGCGATCCGCGGAACGCTTCGCCGCTGCGAGTCGAGGCCTTCGCCCGACGATCTCTGACTGGCCAGAGGCCGAGTCATCGCCACCGCCAAGACCGAAAGGATTGCCATGACCGTCGAAAACGTCAGCCGGGCGGATTTCGAATCGACGATCCTGGAGAACTCGATGGTAATCGTCGACTTCTGGGCGCAGTGGTGTGGCCCTTGCCGGGCCTTCGCGCCAGTCTTCGGACGGTCTGCCCACGACCACCCTGACATCGTGCACGCCAAAGTCGATACCGACGCGGAGCGTGAACTGGCCGCAATCGCCAGTATCCGGCGCAAGGTACCGCTCAGCCGTCGCGCCGAACGGCGGTGATCACATCGCAAAAGGCAGCGACACTGGGTATTCCGTCCGGTAAGAAAAGAAGGAGCAAATCAAATGACAATCGCCGTTGAAAGCGACGACACCAAACATGCTGTGATCAAGCTGGCTCAGTGGCTGATCGCGGAAAACACCCACTACATTCACGCCGCGATGATCAAAAACAGATGGCGCTGACCGCCAAACTCCACCAAACCCAGGAACGCAACGCGCATCTCGTTGCCGCAAACACCGAGCCGCAGGAGCGCATCAACAGCATCGCCGAGGCCTACGCGACGTTGATTGGTGACGCGATGAATCTAGCGGAGCTCAAAGAACACATGCCAACGCCATTCCACAACAACGATCCGCAGTGGTGCGCACAAGCGGCAGCCGTGTGCCGGTCCACGTCATCGATTAGGTAAGGCATGCAGCAGCCGGCACACGGGGATACGACACCTCTGCGGCTTGGCGGCGGTGCAGGGGTTCCGGCCGTTGCGAGAATCGCACTCGTGAACTCCCGAGCCAGCGGCCGCACGTTTGAGGATATCCAGCCTCGGGAACATCCAGCGGGAACATGCCATGACTGCTGAAGCGCCGTCTGTCTTGCCATTTCAAGCGCGCCGCCCGTTTCCGGCCCGGATGGGCCAGAAGGGCACACTGGTCTACAAGCTGATCACCACTACCGATCACAAGATGATCGGCATTATGTACGTCGTCACCTGCTACGCGCTGTTTTTCGCGGGTGGGTTAATGGCGCTGTTGATGCGCACCGAGCTGGCGGCGCCCGGCCTGCAGTTCTTGTCGAATGAGCAGTACAACCAGCTGTTCACCATGCACGGCACGATCATGCTGCTGCTGTATGCCACCCCGATCGTGTTCGGGTTCGCCAACCTGGTGCTGCCGCTGCAAATCGGCGCACCCGACGTCGCCTTTCCGCGGCTGAACGCCTTCTCCTACTGGCTGTTTTTGTTCGGCGCCCTGATCGTCCTCGCGGGCTTCATCACCCCGGGCGGGGCCGCCGATTTCGGCTGGACCGCCTACACCCCGCTGTCCAACGCCGTGCACAGCCCGGGAGCCGGTGGGGATCTGTGGATCATGGGTTTGATCGTCGCCGGTCTGGGCACCATCTTGGGTGGCGTCAACATGATCACCACCGTGGTGTGCATGCGCGCGCCTGGAATGACGATGTTTCGCATGCCGATCTTCACGTGGAACATCCTGGTGACCTCGATCCTGGTACTGCTGGCCTTCCCGACCCTGACCGCCGCCCTGTTCGCACTGGCCTACGACCGGCAC
Source organism: Mycobacterium xenopi (assembly GCF_009936235.1). Lineage (NCBI taxonomy): Bacteria > Bacillati > Actinomycetota > Actinomycetes > Mycobacteriales > Mycobacteriaceae > Mycobacterium > Mycobacterium xenopi. Next base: position 2,062,734 of record NZ_AP022314.1, read on the forward strand.
CTGGGCGCCCACATCTACGACCCGGCCAACGGCGGCCCGATCCTGTGGCAGCACCTGTTCTGGTTCTTCGGCCACCCCGAGGTCTACATCGTGGCGCTGCCGTTCTTCGGGATCGTCACTGAGATCCTCCCGGTGTTCAGCCGCAAACCGGTCTTCGGCTACACCACCCTGGTTTATGCCACCCTCGCTATCGCGGGGCTATCGATGACGGTGTGGGCCCATCACATGTTCGCCACCGGCGCGGTGCTGCTGCCGTTTTTTTCGTTCACGTCGTATCTGATCGCGATCCCCACCGGGCTCAAGTTCTTCAACTGGGCCGGCACCATGTGGAAGGGGCAGCTGACGTTTGAGACCCCGATGCTGTTTGCCGTCGGCTTTCTGGTGACCTTTCTGCTGGGCGGGCTGACCGGAGTGCTGCTGGCCAGCCCACCGCTGGATTTCCACGTCCACGACTCCTATTTCGTGGTGGCCCACTTCCACTACACGCTGTTCGGCACGATCGTGTTTGCCACCTTCGCCGGCACCTACTTCTGGTTTCCCAAGATGACCGGCCGGCTGCTCGATGAGCGGCTGGGCAAGTTGCACTTCTGGTTGACGTTCATCGGATTCAACACCACGTTTTTGGTGCAGCACTGGTTGGGCAACGCTGGCATGCCGCGCCGCTACGCCGACTACCTTCCCACCGACGGGTTCACCACGCTCAACATCGTGTCCACCGTCGGATCCTTCATCTTGGGCGCGTCGATGCTGCCGTTCGTGTGGAATGTGTTCAAAAGCTGGCGCTACGGCGAACCGGTCACCGTCGATGACCCCTGGGGATACGGCAACTCGCTGGAGTGGGCCACCAGCTGCCCGCCACCGCGACACAACTTCACCGAACTGCCCCGCATTCGCTCCGAACGCCCGGCCTTCGAACTGCACTACCCGCATATGGTCGAACGACTGCGCGCCGAATCCCACATCGGCAGCCGGGCGGTGGGCAGTGAGCCTGAGACCCGTCCGGGTCGACGCAGAGCGGCCGACCGCAGCTAATCGTGCGGATGAAGTAGGGCCGCGTAGTTGCAGCGGATTCACTTTCGTTGCCGACACCTGTGGTTCCCCCGGTTTCTCGGAGACTTCCGGACCAGGTTTGATCATGCAAGCCTGGAGAAAGGAAGTTCGCGGTGGCAGCGCACAGGAAGTACCCCGTCGAGCTGCGTGAACGCGCGGTGCGGCTGTATCGGGAATCTGATCCCAAGCCGGTGATCGCGCAGCTGGCTCGCCAGCTCAACGTGCATCTGGCGTGTCCCCGGTGAATGAGTCCGCCTTGTTTTAGAGTCCTGTGGCCCCGAAGTGGGGCTGGAAGGGACGATGAATCACATGGCTGGCCGGAAGAAATATTCCGCTGAGGATGTGGTGCGTAAGCTGCGCCGCGCTGACGAACTCGCCGCGGCGGGCAAGACCAACGAAGAGATCGCCGCCGAGCTGGAGGTGTCAGCGGCGACGCTGTACAACTGGCGGCGCGCCTACGGCGGGATGGATCTGGAGGCGGCCAAAGAACTCAAAGAGCTGCGGGAGCAAAACACCCGCTTGAAGCGGCTGCTGGCTGAGGCTGAGCTGCAGAAGGATGCTTTGCGGGAGGTGGCCAAGGGAAAATTCTGAACCCGGACGCCAAGCGCCGCGCCGTGGACATGCTCAAAGAAATTCTGGGCGTGTCGGAGCGGCTGGCGTGCAAAGCGGTCGGGCTGGCCCGCTCCACTTATCGGCGCAGCCCGCTCGCCCAGACCCCTGCTGACCCTGACGCCGAGCTGCGCCAATGGCTGCGTGACTACGCTGCTAAGCACCCGTGCCATGGGTTTCGTCGCGCGTGGGCCGCACTGCGCCACGACGAGCACCGGGAGGTGAACAAAAAGAAGGTCCACCGGCTGTGGAAGGAGGAAGGCCTGCAGCGGCGGGTGCACAGCCCGCGCAAGCGGACAGGTCAGTCGTCGTGGCCGGCTGAGGTGGCTGCCGATGCGCCGAAAGTGGTGTGGGCGATCGATTTCCAGTTTGACTCCACCATCGACGGCAAGGCCGTCAAGATCGCGTCGATGATCGACGAGCACACCCGCGAATCGCTACTGAATATCGTGGAACGCTCGATCACCGCCGAGCGGCTGATCGAGGACTTGGAGAAGTGTTTCACCGCGGCGGCGGCCCGCCGATGGTGCTGCGGATGGACAACGGTCCGGAACTCATTTCCCAAGCGCTGCAATCGTTTTGCGCCGGGAAGGTGGGGATGACTTACATCCCGCCCGGGGCGCCGTGGGAGAACGGCTACATCGAATCGTTTAACAACCGACTACGAAGGGAGTGCCTCAACCGCAACCATTGGACCAACCTGCTTGAGGCTCGCGTCGTCATCGACGACTTCAAGCACGAACACAATCATCGACACCGTCACTCGGCGCTGAGCTACCTCACTCCGGTCGAGTACGCTGCCCAATGCAGCCACACCCATCACCCCGTGGCCTGCGAGATCAACTGAAATCGGTATCAATCACAACCTGGCTCCAAAACCAGGTGGACCGACTATCGGGGACCTGCCACATCCGGAGGCATTGCGGAACTGGATCCGCCAGGACGAGGCTGACCGGGGTGAGCGTGACGATCGGCCGACGACAGAGATGATCGCGGAGAACCGTCGGTTGCGCGCGGAGAACAAGGAGCTGCGCCGAGTCAACGAGGTGTTGCGGGCGGCGAGCGCTTATTTCGCCCAGGAGATCGGCCCGACCCGGAGGCTGTCATGAATTTCATTGGTGCTCATGGCTTCTCGGTCGATCTCGTATTGCGGGTCCTGGGAATTGCGCCGTCGACGTATTATGGCTGGCGCAAGGCGCGCAGGCAGCCGTCGCGGCGGGCTCGCGAGGATGCTGAGCTGTTGCGGTTGGTCGATGAGATCCGCGGCGAGAGCGAGTTCGCCGCCACCTATGGATCGCCGCGGGTGTGGCTGGAACTGCGCAACCGTGGCATCCGGGTCGGCCGCAAACGCGTCGAGCGGATCATGCGCGAAAACGGACGTCAGGGCGCCTACCTGCGTCGAGGCTGGAAGCACGGGTCGACCCGGCAAAACCCCAAGCACACCGCCGCGCCGGATTTGCTCGGCCGCGACTTCACCGCCACCGCACCCAACCAGAAGTGGGTCGCCGATCTGACCCGCATCCTCACCCTGGAAGGCGTGCTGTGGCTAGCCAGCGTGCGGGATGCGTTTTCCAACAAGGTCGTCGGCTGGGACAGCGGCCCGCGTGCGACCACCGAGCTGGTGTGCTCGGCGCTGGACTACGCGCTGTGGTCACGCGACATCCGCGACGGGCAGCTCATCCACCACAGCGACAAGGGCTGCCAGTACACCTCGGTCAGGTTCACCGGACTTCCCGCGGTTTCCCGGAGACTTGTCTATCTGGGATTCGGCAAGTCTATCTGGAGATTGGCAACCCTTCTGGTTGAAGGGGGTGGCTCGGAGGCTGGGTGTGGGCGCCCAGACCGGGCAGGTCCTCGACTTGGCCCTTTGACCTGCCCACAGGGCGTGCAGAGGCTCACGGGTCAAGGGTGGCCGAAGGCCATCGCGTAGCGGCGCGCAGCGTCCTTGACGCGGGAGGGGCACGCCCGTAGCCGGCGCGGCCCACACCCGGCCGGGGGCGAGACGTCACGCTGAGCGTGGCAAGGTCCCCACGGAGGCGTCAGCAGGGCCTTGGGTGGCCTGCCAGGCGGCCTCGTAGCGATCCGGTGAGAGCCCGCCAAGCCCGGCTTGAATGCGTCGCGGGTTATACCATCCGTCGATATAGCGGAACAACGCCGCCTGCGCTTGGGCTCGTGTAGCAAAAGTGGTTGCCGGCCAGTAGATTAACTCGACCTTGATGGTCGACCACAGGTTCTCGGCGAGGGCATTATCGAAGCTGTCCCCGACGCCTCCGGTGGAGGGGGCGATGCCAGCATCCAGCAGGCGCTGGGTGAACCTGACCGAGGTGTACTGGCAGCCCTTGTCGCTGTGGTGGATGAGCTGCCCGTCGCGGATGTCGCGTGACCACAGCGCGTAGTCCAGCGCCGAGCACACCAGCTCGGTGGTCGCACGCGGGCCGCTGTCCCAGCCGACGACCTTGTTGGAAAACGCATCCCGCACGCTGGCTAGCCACAGCACGCCTTCCAGGGTGAGGATGCGGGTCAGATCGGCGACCCACTTCTGGTTGGGTGCGGTGGCGGTGAAGTCGCGGCCGAGCAAATCCGGCGCGGCGGTGTGCTTGGGGTTTTGCCGGGTCGACCCTATGCTTCCAGCCTCGACGCAGGTAGGCGCCCTGACGTCCGTTTTCGCGCATGATCCGCTCGACGCGTTTGCGGCCGACCCGGATGCCACGGTTGCGCAGTTCCAGCCACACCCGCGGCGATCCATAGGTGGCGGCGAACTCGCTCTCGCCGCGGATCTCATCGACCAACCGCAACAGCTCAGCATCCTCGCGAGCCCGCCGCGACGGCTGCCTGCGCGCCTTGCGCCAGCCATAATACGTCGACGGCGCAATTCCCAGGACCCGCAATACGAGATCGACCGAGAAGCCATGAGCACCAATGAAATTCATGACAGCCTCCGGGTCGGGCCGATCTCCTGGGCGAAATAAGCGCTCGCCGCCCGCAACACCTCGTTGACTCGGCGCAGCTCCTTGTTCTCCGCGCGCAACCGACGGTTCTCCGCGATCATCTCTGTCGTCGGCCGATCGTCACGCTCACCCCGGTCAGCCTCGTCCTGGCGGATCCAGTTCCGCAATGCCTCCGGATGCACGTTGAGCTGGCGAGCCAGCTGCGCGATCACCGGCTTGGGATCAGATTCCCGATACGGCCGCACCGCGCGTTCACGCAGCTCGACGGGGTACTTCCTGTGCGCTGCCACCGCGAACTTCCTTTCTCCAGGCTTGCATGATCAAACCTGGTACGGAAGTCTCCGAGAAACCGGGGGAACCACAGGTCGCCAGGGCGACCGAACGTTTTGAGACCCTGACACTTGTCCTCGGGTACTGCGGCCTGCGTTTTGGGGAAGCGGCAGCGTTGCGACGTAAGCATGTGGGGGATCGGGAGCTGACCGTGAGAGCGTCGGCGACTTATGTGACCGACAGCGGCATCGTGGAAACAACGACCAAGACAAACCGGACTCGGCATGTTCCGATCCCCGAGCCCGTATGGCAGCGGCTCAAGAGAGAACTACCGGACAAGCCGGATGCGTTGGTGTTCCCAAGTCACCGCGGCGGATACCTGCCGATCGAGGAGTACCGCCGGGCTTTTGACAAGGGCTGCGCAGCGGTTGCCATAGAGGGGCTGGTGCCTCACGGCCTACGCCACACCACGGCGTCCCTGGCCATATCGTCGGGCGGTAATGTCAAAGTCGTGCAAAGGCTACTAGGCCATGCTTCCGCCGCGATGACGCTGGACCTGTACGGTCACTTGTTCGATGACGACCTCGCGGGCGTTGCTGCGGCGTTAAGCAAAGCAATCAAACGTACTGCGGTATCACTGCGGTACCCCTCGACAGGTGAGATTGCTAAAAGTCACAACAGTCTAGCTAGTTAGCACTGGGGGCGGTAGCTCAGTTGGTTAGAGCCGCGGACTCATAATCCGTTGGTCGCGGGTTCGAGTCCCGCCCGCCCCACGTCAGACAGGCGAGCAGCGCAGACAGTCGATGGGCACGTCCTAAGGTCGAATCGAACCAACGCCCGGCAGTTGCGTCCAGGGGCGTGGTGTATGAGCCGGTAGGGCCGGTGGGCGTGTCGTAGCGCGGTAGAGGGCGGTCATCGCGTGATCCTTCGAACGATCAGCAAAGTCAACCGAAGGAGAGCAACGCGATGACCTCACCACACCTTATCGACGCCGAGCAGCTGTTGGCCGACCAACTCGCCGAGGCCAGCCCGGACTTGCTGCGAGGGCTGCTGTCGGTGTTCATCCACGCCTTGATGGGCGCGGAAGCCGACGCCATCTGCGGGGCCGGCTACCGCCAGCGCAGCGATGAGCGGTCCAACAGTCGCAACGGCTACCGGCATCGTGATTTCGACACCCGCGCCGGCACCATCGATGTGGCCATTCCCAAGCTGCGTCAGGGCAGCTATTTCCCGGACTGGCTATTGGAGCGACGCAAACGCGCTGAGCGGGCGTTGACCAGCGTGGTGGCCACCTGCTATCTGCTGGGAGTGTCCACCCGGCGGATGGAACGCCTCGTTGAAACACTGGGTGTGACGAGGCTTTTCAAGTCGCAGGTGTCGATCATGGCCAAAGAACTCGATGAGCAGGTTGAGGCGTTTCGCACCCGCCCGCTTGACGCCGCCCGTACACGTTCGTCGCCGCTGATGCCCTGGTGCTCAAAGTCCGCGAGGCGGGCCGCGTCGTGGGCGTGCACACCCTGATTGCCACCGGCGTCAACGCCGAGGGCTACCGCGAGATCCTGGGTGTGCAGGTCAGCTCCGCCGAGGACGGGGCAGGCTGGCTGGCGTTCTTCCGCGACCTGGTCGCCCGCGGCCTGTCCGGGGTGGCGCTGGTCACCAGCGACGCCCACCCCGGCCTGGTCGCCGCGATCGGGGCCACCTTGCCCGGAGCGGCCTGGCAGCGCTGCCGCACCCATTACGCGAACAACCTGATGGCGGCCACCCCGAAGTCCTCCTGGCCGTGGGTGCGCACTCTGCTGCACTGCATCTTCGACCAGCCCGACGCCGAATCGGTTGTTGCCCAATACGATCGAGTCCTCGACGCATTGTCGGACAAGCTCCCCAGAGTGGCCGAACACCTCGACGCAGCCCGCCCGGATCTGTTGGCGTTCACCGCTTTTCCCAAACAGATCTGGCGCCAAATCTGGAGCAACAATCCCCAGGAACGGCTCAACAAAGAAATCAGGCGCAGGACCGACGTCGTGGGCATCTTCCCCGACCGGGCCTCGATCATCCGCCTCGTCGGTGCCGTGCTGGCCGAACAACACGACGAATGGATCGAAGGACGACGCTACCTGGGCCTTGACGTGCTCACCCGCGCCCGCACAGCACTGACCAGCACCGACGAGCCCGCCGGACAGCAAACCAACACCACCCCAGCCCTGACCGCCTAGACTGCCACCCGAAGGGTCACGCGATCGAACGAACTCTTACACCACGTCACTGGGCTTGGCCCGCCCGGCCCTTGCCGTGATGCGTACATGACAGATCCATACTGCGCGCGTCGTTGTTGGTGGCGCGGGCGGACGGACCGCGCCCCGACCGAGATCCGAGGTTGGTGCCCAACCCAGTCGTATCCCGCCGGGGCACGAAGTCCCAAGCAACACGATGGATGCAGCTGTACCCCGGGCTGTCCTGGGAGTGTCGACCCGCTCGCGCGGCGAAGCAAACGACGCATCAACGCACCGTCGGGCGTTTGGCAACCCTACTTCACGGGAATCACAACCGAAGGGGTGGGTAGCGTTGAATTCGTCGAGCGGGTCGCTTTAGACTCAGGCACCGATTCATTCGTGTTTTATCGGACACGCGACAAATTAGGGGGGGAGGCGAACGAACTTGAAAGGCATGGGTCCGTAATCAGCCGGGCGCGCGTGTGCTATAGGTATTTTGGTGCGGCACAACCTGCCTGATAGTTGCGGCTCAGGCTGTTTCTGGTGTTCTCAATGCTGGCAGGTGACGCCGTACGTTCTGTTTTTTGAACAACAGTTGAACGTAATTAGACCGGTGTAGCGCCGAAGAGCCTGCGACAGAGATGGCGCGAGAAAGACATCGGGAGGACCGAATGACATCTGTGTTACCCGGTGAGGACGATTCAGACCTCGACTTCATCGGCATCGGTTTCGGGCCTTCGAACCTTGCGTTAGCGGTAGCAGCCGAGGAACTCATCCCGAACTGGCGGGGGCTGTTTCTCGAACGCAGCCAAAGCTTCCAGTGGCATCCGGGAATGATGCTCGAGGGCGCAAGAATGCAGATATCGTTTCTGAAAGACCTTGCGACACTGCGGAATCCAGCAAGCCGATACACATTCCTTCAGTACGCCAAAGCCAGAGGACGGCTTGAACAGTTCGTCAACATCAACGAATTTCGCCCCACCCGCCTCGAGTACAACGACTACCTCAAATGGGTCGCCGAGTCCTTCGCCGACCGGGTCCGTTACGGCGCCGTCGTCACCGCGGTGGTACCCCTCCGCGACTCGCCCTCCCCAGCGGATCGGTTCGCCCGGCTCAGGGTTTACGTACGTGACGAAAGCACCGGTGTTGAAACCTGCTTTTCGTCTCCTAACGTCGTTTATGGCGGCGGCGGTGTGCCCCGCCTTCTCGGTGCCCGGAATACATCGGCGGTGGTGCACTCAAGCGCATTTCTGCCTAATTTCCCTAACCGTTTCAATGAACCAGATAAAGCTTATCGCTTCGCGGTTGTTGGAAACGGTCAAAGCGCAGCAGAAATTGCCGAGTATCTGCTAAGCCATTACCGCAGAGCGACCACTCATTTATTCATATCGGACCATACACTCCGGGCCACCGATCATTCGCCGTTCATCAATGAACACTTTTTCTCGGTCAAAGCAGCGGAATTCTACGACTATCCGCCCGCGAAGCGGGCCGCCCTGCGCAACGAACTACGGCTAACAAATTACGGCGTCGTCGACGCCGATGTGCTGCAGAAGCTGTACCAGATCGCCTACCTCGATGAGGTGCGGGGATGTCGCCGGTTGTTCCTGCACGGTGAGTCGCGGCTGTCGCGAGTCGAAGAGATTGATGGTCGTGTCGTGGCCAGGTTCGAGGACCGGTTCAGCGGCGAGTCTCACGAGTTCGACTTCGACGGCGCAGTCCTAGCAACCGGTTACGACCGTGTGCTAGACGCCGAGATTTTCCGGGAGGTTTTGCCGCACGTCCTGCGCGACGAGTCCGGTGAGATCTCGCTGTCGCGCAGCTGCCGGGTCAATACCGGGCCGGCGCTGACAGCCGGGCTTTTCCTGCAGGGGTACGGCGAGGCGTCGTTCGGGATCGGCGACACGTTGCTTTCACTGCTGCCGTTTCGGGCGCAAGCGATTGCACAAGAGATTGCCGCCAGCCGCCACCGCGATGCGGTGACCGTTCGCCAGCGACCGGTAGGCGACTATCCCCCTAAGCGATATCTGGAGACCGATCCTGATCGTTTGCGCGCCGTCATCGAACGGTATCGATTCGCCACCCTGATCTCCGCTCGAGCAACCGATGAGCCTGTGGTCACACAGCTGCCCCTCACCCTCGACACATCGCGGGGGTCACACGGGGTGCTCTTCGGTCACATGGACCTGGCCAATCCACACGCCGAACTTCTCGACGGGCGCCCGGTGCTCGCGTTGTTTCACGGTCCAAACGGATACATCCCTCCACACCAGTCAAACCAACTGCCCACATGGAATTCCATCACCGTGGAGGTCCGGGGGCGTGCGCGGATCTTGCGGGACAAGGACGCCGTCGTCGACGGCCTGCGCGGCATTGCGGCGGCGGCCGACCCGTCGCCGGGCGGCTTCCGGCTGACTCGGGAAGCGGCAAGCGATGAGCGGCTCTTTCCATTCCTCGTCGGTTTCGAGATCGACATCGACGAGATGGTCGGGCGTTTCAAGCTGTCCCAGGATCGCGACGATCGGGATCGTTGGCTGGCCGCTCGTACTCTCGCGCATGGCCTGGAGCAAGATGACCGCGACCTTGTCGCCTCGATCGTCGAACTCCCCCTCGATCGCGACCACGACCCGATCCCGCTACGGCGAGCGCGCACTTCGGGAACATGACAAGACGCATGCACACGGCCTTGCGTGCCGACCACCTGCTGCGCAGGACAGTCGGTGTCATAGACAAAAATTTAGCGAGTCGGCCGACGTGCCATCGCGCTCAATTGCGGCCCCGGTGCATTTTTGGGGTGCGTTCGGATAAGAAACGGTTCGTTGTTTCGATTTTCACTGATATTCCGAAACCGGAGGTAATCTCGCCGACCAGCTTTCTGAGGGTTGGCGCCGACATGACTGATGGGAGCACTTCGGTTCGGAGGTTCCCGGAGGAACGCAATGGGGGTTGCTGATCGCATGTTTCCGCTGACGCGGGGACAACTCGATATATGGCTTGCGGAAGAAACTGGTCGCTTTGGCGCGAAGTGGCAATTGGGCATGCTGGGGCGCATCGAAAGTGCGCTCGAGCCGGATTTGCTTAAGTCGGCGATCCGTCAAGTAGTTCACGAAGCGGAACCGCTTAGAGCTGCCTTTTTCCAGGTGGACGGCCAGGTCTTCCAAAAGCCCCTTGACTATCCGGACGTCGAGCTTGCCTACTACGATCTCACCGGCTCACATGATCCTGTGCGGGAAGCGCATCGGCTGGCTTCATCGATGCAACGTGCGCCGATGCCGCTTACTGGCCCGCTGTTTAAATTTGCGTTGCTGCAGACGAGCGTCGATGAATCCTATTTTTTCGTGTGTTGCCACCATATCGTGATAGATGGGATCGGTATTGGTCTTATTTGCCATCGTATCGCCGCCGTCTATTCAGCACTTGCCGCTGGCGCTTCTATCCCACCAAGTTTCTTTGGCTCGCTGGGTGATCTCATTGAATACGAGGCAGCTTACGAAGCGTCCACCGATTATCTGGAGGATCAAGCCTATTGGACCAAGAATATTCCGCCGGAAAGCGAATCGCGTTATCGGTTGGCGCGCGCCGCGGCGGAACACGATGGGTATGAGTCTTCTGGGCCGGTTCAATTGGATCCTTTTGTCGTTGACGAGGCGCGCCGGTTGTCGCAGACGCTGGGGGTGCGCCGGGCTTCGGTGATTACCGCGGCGTGCGCGCTGTTGTCACGCGGGTGCGACGGCGAGGGGTCGGAGGTGGTTTTCGATTTCGCGGTAAGCCGGCGCGTGCGCCCGGAAGCACAAACGGTGCCGGGGATGGTTTCCGGCTTTGTACCCCTGGTATTGAAAGCTGCACCGGAGTCTGCAGTTGCTGAGTTTTGTGAACACGTCGACACGCGAATACGCGAAGCGTTGCAGCATCAGCGGTTCCCAGTACACGCTCTTGAGAACAAGGCACGGCCCCGCGGGCCCGGGCAACCTGCGAATCGGACCGTGCTTAATTTCATTCCGACTACACGCTTAGCAGATTTCGCCGGCGCTGCGGGGTGGGGGACGGTGACCCATCCCGGCATCGTGGACCAATTTGGGCTCGTCATCATCAGGGCCGGTGACCAGCTTTATCTCAGCGCGGCGGGCACCGGGGGACCTCTTTCGGATTTTGACGTCTCCGATTTAGCAGAGCGGTTACAGCGGGTATTGACCGCAATGACGGTCGATCCCGGCCGGCCGTTGTCGTCGGTGGATCTGCTCGCCGGTCCCGAGCATGCCCGATTGGATGAGCTCGGTAACCGGGCGGCCTTGGCTGCGGCCGGGCCCGCACCGGCGTCGATCCCGGTGTTGTTTGCCGCGCAGGTGGACCGCACGCCGGACGCGGTGGCGCTGGTATGCGGTGAATGCTCCTGGACCTATCGCGAGCTCGATGAGGCAGCCAACCGGGTCGCGCATTTGCTGGCTGGCCGTGGGGCCGGCCCGGGTGGCTGCGTCGCGCTACTTTTTTCCCGGTCCGCCGAGGCGATCGTGGCGATTTTGGCCGTGCTGAAAACCGGCGCGGCCTATTTGCCGATCGACCCGGCGCTGCCGGCGGCGCGGATCGGGTTCATGCTCGCGGACGCCGCGCCGATCGCGGTGCTTACCACCGGCCGGCTCCGTGATCGGCTGGACGAGTTTGCCGTGCCGGTCCTCGACGTCAACGACCCCGCCGTCGATACCCAATCCAGCACGGAGCTTCTCGGGCCCGCCCCCGACGACATCGCCCACATCATCTACACCTCTGGCACCACCGGGACGCCCAAGGGGGGTTGCCGTCACCCACCACAACGTGACCCGGCTGTTCGACGGGCTAGAAGTTGGCCTGGAGCTGGGCCCGGGCCAGGTGTGGACGCAGTGCCATTCCTATGCGTTCGACTACTCGGTCTGGGAGATCTGGGCTGCGCTGTTGCACGGTGGCCCGGCTGGTCGTGGTGCCCGAGTCGGTGACGCGCTCACCGGAGGATTTCCACGACCTGCTGGTCGATGAGCATGTCAGTGTCTTGAGCCAAACTCCGTCGGCCGTAGGCGTGCTGTCGCCTGAGGGGTTGGATTCGGCGGCCTTGGTGATCGCCGCCGAACCCTGCCCGGGCGAGGTGGTGGATCGCTGGGCGCGGGGTCGGGTGATGGTCAACGCCTACGGGCCGACCGAGACCACGGTGTATGCGTCGATCAGCGCGCCACTGGCGCCGGGGTCGGGGCCGCCACCGATCGGTTTGCCCGTGCCCGGGGCGGCGTTGTTTGTGCTGGATGGTTGGTTGCACCGGGTGCCGGTAGGGGTCGTGGGGGAGTTGTATGTGGCCGGCACCGGCGTGGGGGTCGGTTATGTGGGCCGGCCCGGATTGACCGGGTCGCGGTTCGTGGCCTGTCCGTTCGGGCCACCGGGGTCACGGATGTATCGCACCGGGGATCTCGTGCGCTGGCGCGCCGATGGGCAACTCGACTATCTGGGCCGCGCCGATGAGCAGGTCAAGATCCGCGGCTATCGCATCGAACTCGGTGAGGTGCGCGCGGCCCTGGCCCGCTGCGACGGGGTGGAGCAGGCGGCGGTGATCGCTCGCGAGGACCGTCCCGGGGATAAACGTCTGGTCGGCTATGTCACCGGCTGCGCCGATCCCGTGATGGTGCGCGCCCGGTTGGCCGAGCGGCTGCCGACGTACATGGTGCCGGCCGCGGTGGTGGTGCTCGAAGCGCTGCCCCTGACAGTCAACGGCAAACTCGATACCCGCGCGCTACCTGCACCCGAGTACACCGGTGGCGGGTATCGGCCTCCGACCAGCCCTGTCGAGGAGATCCTGGCCGGCATCTACGCCCAGGTGCTTGGTGTGGAGCGGGTCGGGATCGACGACTCGTTTTTCGAACTGGGCGGCGACAGCATTTCGGCGATGCGGCTGGTCGCGGCGGTCAACACCGGCCTGGACGCTGGCCTTTCGGTGCGCGCGGTGTTCGAGGCGCCCACCGTGGCCCAGTTAGCGACTCTCATCGACGGGGACGGCGGCCGGCTGCCGCGGTTGGTGGCCGGCGCGCGACCGGCGGAGGTGCCGCTGTCGTTTGCCCAGCAGCGGTTGTGGTTCCTCGACAAGTTGCAGGGGCCTTCACCGGTGTACAACATCGCGGCGGCGTTGCGCCTCGGCGGGCGTCTTGATGCCGATGCACTAGGCCAGGCACTTGCCGACGTGGTGGACCGCCATGAGAGCCTGCGCACCCTGTTCCCCGCGGTGGAGGGGACACCCCGGCAGGTGGTCCTGTCTGCTGAGCGTGCCGACTTCGGGTGGGACGTCGTCGATGCCAGTGCTTGGTCGGCCAGCCAGCTGACCGAGGCAATCGGCGCAGCGGCGCGCCGCACGTTCGACCTGGACGCTGAGATTCCGCTTCGGGCAACGCTTTTCCGCCTCACCAGTGACGAGCACGTCCTGGTGGTGGTGGTGCACCATATTGCCGCTGACGGCTGGTCGCTGCGGCCGCTGGCCGCCGACCTGAGCATGGCCTACGCCGATCGGTGCGCCGGGCAGACCCCTGGATGGGCCCCGCTGGCAGTGCAGTACGTCGATTACACGCTGTGGCAGCGTGCGCTGCTAGGCGATCTCGACGACAGCGACAGCCCGATCGCCGCCCAATTGGCTTACTGGCTGGATGCCCTGGACGGTGTACCCGAGCATCTGGAGCTGCCGACCGATCGGCCTTACCCGCCGGTGGCCGACTACCGAGGGACCAGTGTGGCGGTCAACTGGCCGGCGGAGTTGCAGCAACGGATTGCGCGGGTGGCCCGCGAGCACCATGCGAGCAGCTTCATGGTGGTTCAGGCCGCGCTGGCAATGCTTTTGGCGAAGCTCAGCGTCAGCTCCGAGGTGGCGGTGGGGGTTCCGATCGCTGGGCGGCGGGACCCGGTGCTGGACGACTTGGTCGGGTTTTTCGTCAACACGTTGGTGCTGCGGGTCGACCTGGGCGGCAATCCCAGTGTCGCCGAATTGCTGGATCGGGTGCGTCAGCGCAGTTTGGCTGCTTTCGAACATCAAGATGTGCCCTTTGAGGTGCTTGTCGAGCGGCTCAACCCCGCCCGCAGCCTGACTCGTAACCCGTTGGTCCAGGTCATGTTGGCCTGGCAGAACTTCCCCGGTTATACCAGCGACCCGGCCGCCGGACTGGCCTTGGGTGACCTCGAGGTCACCGTCATGCCGGTGGACACCCGCACCGCCCGCATGGATCTGGTGTTTCTGCTGGCCGAACGCTGGAATGACGCCGGCGAGCCGGCCGGGATTTCCGGGGCGGTGGAGTTCCGCACCGATGTGTTCGACACCGCCAGCATCGAGGCGCTGATCGACCGGTTGGAGCGGGTGTTGGTGGCGATGACCGCTGATCCGGGGCGATCGGTGTCGTCGGTGGATGTGCTCGATGAACGCGAGCACGCCCGGCTGGGTGATGTCGGCAACTGGGCGGCGCTGACACAACCGGCGCCTCCGCCGGTGTCGATTCCGGTGTTGTTTGCCGAGCAGGTGGCCCGCAGCCCGGAGGCGGCGGCGCTGACCAGTGGGGAGCAGTCGTGGACCTATCGCCAGGTCGACGAGGCCGCGAACCGCCTGGCCCACTTGTTGGCCGCACACGGTGTGCGCCCGGGCGGGTGCGTGGCGCTGCTGGCGGAACGCTCCGCCGGGGCGGTCGTATCGATTTTGGCGGTGCTCAAGACCGGGGCGTTCTATCTGCCGATCGACCCGGCACACCCGCAGGCGCGCATCGGGTTCATGCTCGATGACGTTGCGCCGACGGCGATTATCACCACGAGTGACCTGGCCGACCGGCTAACCGGGTTTGACGTGCCGGTCATCGACGTCAACGACCCGACTATCGGCAGCCAGCCCGCCACGCCGCTGCCGGTGCCGGCTCCTGACGACATCGCTTACCTGATCTACACCTCGGGCACCACCGGAGTGCCCAAGGGTGTGGCCATCACGCACCAGCACGTCACCCAGATGTTGCAGACGCTGGACGCCGGGCTGCCGCGACCGGGTGTGTGGGCGCACAGCCACTCGTTGGCCTTCGACGTCTCGGTGTGGGAAATCTTCGGGGCACTGCTGCACGGGGGTCGGCTGGTGGTAGTGCCTCCCGCGGTGGTGCGCTCCCCGGAAGAGTTCCGTGCCTTGCTGGTCGCAGAACAGGTCGACGTCTTAAACCAGACGCCTTCGGTAGTCGGGGTGCTGTCGACGAAGGGCTTGGAATCGACGGCGCTGGTGGTGGCCGGGGAAGCGTGCCCGGCCGAGGTGGTGGATCGGTGGGCGCCCGGACGGGTGATGCTCAACGCCTACGGCGAGACCGAAACGTGGTACGCGTCATTCAGCGCGCCGTTGGCCGCGGGTTCAGGGACACCGCCGATCGGCTCGCCGGTGCCGGGGGCGGCGTTGTTTGTGCTGGATAGCTGGTTGCGCCCGGTGCCGGCCGGCGTGGTGGGCGAGTTGTACGTGGCTGGTCGCGGGGTGGCGTGCGGATATTGGCGCCGATCCGCGCTGACGGCGTCGCGGTTTGTGGCCTGCCCGTTCGGCGGCGCTGGGACGCGGATGTACCGCACCGGGGATCTGGTGCGTTGGGGCGCCGACGGGCAGTTGCGCTATGCGGGGCGCGCCGACGAGCAGGTCAAGATCCGCGGCTACCGCATCGAGCTCGGTGAGGTGCAGGCGGCCCTGGCCGGGTTCGCTGGGGTGGAGCAGGCGGCGGTGATCGCCCGCGAGGACCGCCCCGGCGACAAGCGCCTGGTCGGGTATGTCACCGGCACCGCCGACCCGGTCGACATCCGCGCTGCGCTGCGCGAGCGGCTGCCAGCCTATATGGTCCCGGCGGCGGTGGTGGTGCTCGATGCGTTGCCGTTGACCCCCAACGGCAAACTGGACCGCCGCGCCCTGCCCGCACCGGATTACACCGCTGGCGGCTACCGCGCCCCCGGCAGTGTGGTTGAGGAAATTTTGGCCGGTATTTACGCCCAGGTGCTGGGTGTGGACCGGGTTGGCGTCGATGATTCGTTCTTCGATTTGGGTGGGGATTCGCTGTCGGCGATGCGGCTGATCGCGGCGATCAACACCAGCTTGGATGCGGGTCTGTCGGTGCGGGCAGTGTTCGAGGCGCCCACGGTGGCCCAGCTGGCTTCTCATCTCGGCGGGGACGCCGGTCGCCTCGAGCCGTTGGTGGCGGTCGAGCGACCGGCGGTGGTGCCGTTGTCGTTTGCCCAGCAGCGGTTGTGGGTTCTGGATCAGCTGCAGGGGCCGTCACCGGTGTACAACTTGGCGGCGGCGTTGCGCCTTGGTGGGCGTCTTGATGTCGCGGCGTTGGGGGCGGCGCTCGCCGATGTGATCGGCCGCCACGAGAGCTTGCGCACTCTTTTCCCCGCCCCTGAAGGCGTCGCCCAGCAGCTGGTGATTCCCGGTGACCGAGCCGATTTCGGGTGGCAGGTGGTGAATGCCGCCGGCTGGTCGGCCAGCCGGTTGGGCGAGGCCATCGACGTGGTGGCGCGTTACGCGTTCGATTTGGAAACTGAAATCCCTTTGCGCGCAACACTGTTCCGCGCTAGCGACGACGAGCACGTGCTGGTGGTGGTGCTGCATCATATCGCCGCCGACGGCTGGTCGATCACCCCGTTGGTGCGTGATTTGGGGGCGGCGTATGCCAGCCGGTGTGCGGGGCGCGCGCCTAGCTGGGCGCCGTTGGCGGTGCAGTACGCCGATTACACGCTGTGGCAGCGACGGCAGCTGGGTGAACTGGACGATCCGCACAGCCCGATCGCCGGCCAGCTCGCCTATTGGGAGCAGGCCCTGGCCGGGCTGCCGGAGCGTCTTGAGCTGCCCACCGATCGGCCCTACCCGGCGGTGGCCGATCAGCGCGGGGCCAGTGTGGCCGTCCAGTGGCGGCCGAGCTGCAACAGCAGATCACGCGGGTGGCCCGCGAGCACAACGCGACCAGCTTCATGGTGGTCCAGGCCGCCCTGGCGGTGTTGTTGTCGAAGCTGTGCGCCAGCAGTGAGGTCGCGGTGGGGTTCCCGGTCGCAGGCCGGCGTCACCCCGCACTGGACGAGCTGGTCGGGTTTTTCGTCAACACCATGGTCCTGCGGATCGACGTGGGTGGCGATCCCAGTGTCGGTGAGCTGTTAGCGCGGGTGCGCGCAAACACTTTGGAAGCCTTCGAGCATCAGGATGTGCCCTTCGAGGTGCTGGTGGAGCGGCTCAACCCGCCGCGATCCCTGAGCCATCACCCGCTGGTGCAGGTGGCGTTGGCATGGCAAAACCTGCCTTGGCAAGATTCGGTGGCCGGGCTGAGTTTGGGTGACCTGCAGGTGTCTCCGTGGCCGGTCGACACCCGGACCGCGCGGATGGACTTGACGATTTCGTTGGCCGAACGGTACGGCGATGCGGGAGAGCCGGCCGGGATCTACGGCGCGGCGGAGTTTCGCACCGACGTTTTCGACGCCGCCACCATCGAGGCGCTGATCAACCGGGTGCGGTCGGTGTTAGCGGCGGTGACCACCGAGCCCACCCGGCGGCTCTCGACGATTGACGTGGTCGATGCGGCCGAGCACGCCCGCCTGGACGAGGTCGGCAACCGGGCGGCGCTGACCCAGCCTTCGGCGAGCGGGGTATCGGTTCCACGGCTTTTCGCCGAACACGTGCAGCGTGCCCCGCAGGCGGTGGCGGTGGTGTGTGGTGAGCGGTCGTGGACCTATCGCCAGCTCGACGAGGCCGCAAACCGGCTGGCAAACCTGTTGGCTCAGCACGGCGCCGGCCCCGGCGAATGCGTGGGGTTGCTGATGGAACGCTCCGCTGAGGCCGTGGTGGCGATGCTGGCGGTGTTGAAGACCGGGGCCGCCTATCTGCCGATCGATGGGGGGCTTCCTGCGGCGCGTATTGACTTCATGCTCGCCGACGCCGCCCCGGTGGTGGTGATCACCACCGCTGGGCTGGCTGGGCGGCTGGACGGCCACGACCTGCTCGTCGTCGACGTCGACGATGCTTGCAGTGATCGCCAGCCCGCCACCGTCTTGGCTGGGCCGGGCCCGGACGACATCGCCTACCTCATCTACACCTCCGGCACCACCGGGGTGCCCAAGGGTGTGGCGATCACCCACCGCAACGTCACTCAGTTACTGGGGTCATTGGATGCAGGGCTGCCGGCCCCTGGTGTGTGGGCCCACAGTCATTCACTGGCCTTCGATGTGTCGGTGTGGGAGATATTCGGCGCGCTGCTGCGCGGGGGACGGCTTGTGGTCGTGCCCGAGTCGGTCGCGCGCTCGCCGCAAGACTTCCACGATGTGCTGGCTGCGGAACATGTCAACGTGCTGACCCAGACCCCGTCGGCGGTGGCAGTGCTGCCGGCCGACGGGTTGGAGTCGACAGCGCTGGTGGTGGCCGGTGAGGCCTGCCCGGCCGAGGTGGTGGACCGCTGGGCCATCGACCGGGTGATGGTCAATGCGTACGGCCCAACCGAAACGACCATGTGCGTGGCGATCAGCGCGCCGCTGGCGGCGGGGTCGGGGGTCCCGCCGATCGGGTCGCCGGTGGCGGGTGCGGCGTTGTTTGTGCTCGACGGCTGGCTGTGCCCGGTGCCGGCCGGGGTGGTCGGGGAGCTGTATGTGGCTGGCGCCGGGCTGGGCTATGGCTATGTGCGACGAGCGGGGTTGACGGCGTCGCGGTTTGTGGCCTGCCCCTTCGGGCCGGCGGGGTTGCGGATGTATCGCACCGGCGATTTGGTGCGCTGGCGCGCCGATGGGCAGCTGGACTACCTGGGCCGCGCCGACGAGCAGGTCAAGATCCGCGGGTATCGCATCGAACTCGGCGAAATCCAGTCAGCCATAAGCGAATTGGATGGGGTGGAGCAGGCGGTGGTGATCGCCCGCGAGGACCGCCCCGGCGACAAACGCCTGGTGGGCTATGTCACGGGCAACGCCGAGCCAGCCCGGGTCCGCGCCGCACTGGCCCAGCGGCTGCCGGCCTACATGGTGCCTACGGCGGTGGTGGTGTTGGACGCGCTGCCGCTGACGCCCAACGGCAAACTCGACAAACGGGCCCTGCCCGCACCCGACTACGCCGCCGGCCGGTATCGCGCGCCCACTGACGCCGTCGAGGAGATGCTGGCCCGCATCTACGCCGACGTGCTCGGTGTGCAGCGCGTCGGCGTCGACGACTCGTTTTTCGACCTGGGCGGCGACAGCATTTTGGCGATGCAGGTGGTGGCCCGGGCGCGGGCCGCGGGCCTGCTGTGCCGGCCGCGTGACGTGTTCGTCGAGCAGACCGTAGCCGGGCTCGCCGAAGTGGTCCGCATGGCCGGCGGTGAGGTCGCCCCGGTCGACGAAGGCGTGGGCGAGGTGGCCCTGACCCCGATCATGTGCTGGCTGACCGGCGTGGACGGTCCGGTGGAGCAGTTCAACCAAACGATGGTGCTGCAGGCCCCGGACGGAGTAAGCGAAGCCGACGTCGTGGTGCTGTTGCAGGCGTTGCTGGACCGGCACGCCATGCTGCGGCTGCGCGTCGAAGACCACGGCCGCGGGGAATGGTCGCTGATGGTGCCCGAGCCCGGTGCGGTGGATGCCCGCGCCTGCCTGCACACGGTGCAGACGTTTTCTGATGAGGCGCTGATCCGGGCGCGCGGGCGGCTGAGCCCGGCCGCCGGCATAATGCTCGGCGCGCTATGGGTGGCCGATCGCCGCCAGCTGGTGGTGCTGGTTCACCACCTGGCCATCGACGCGGTGTCGTGGCGAATTTTGTTGGAGGACCTCAACACCGCCTGGGCGCAATACCAGGCCGGACAGCCGTTGCAGCTGCCGGCGGCCAGCACGTCGTTTGCCCGGTGGGCTTCACTACTTAGCGCGCATGCCCGCCGCCCCGAAGTCGTGGACCAAGCCGAGACGTGGCGGCAGGTGGCGGCGATCCCGGCGGCGCTACCGGCGCCGCAGCCGGCAGTGGATACCTACGCCACGGCGGGACATGTGTCGGTGGCGCTGGATGTCGACACCACACGCATGGTGCTGGCAGAGGTGCCCGCTGCGGTGCACGCTGGCGTCCACGAGATCCTTGTGATCGCGCTGGGACTGGCCTGCGCGGAACTCGTCGGCACCGATGCGCCGATCGTCATCGACGTGGAAGGCCACGGCCGCCACGACGAACTGGCCCCCGACATCGACCTGTCGCGCACCGTCGGCTGGTTTACCACCACGCACCCGGTGGCGTTGACGCTCGCCGGGCTGTCGTGGCGGCAGGTGCAGGCGGGTGAGGCCGCGCTGGGCGCAGTGTTCAACGACGCCAAAGAGCAGCTTCGCTCGCTGCCGCACCCGCTGACTTACGGCTTGCTGCGCTACCTGAACCCGGAGGTGGAGTTACCGGGATCGGGCCCGACGATCGGGTTCAACTACCTGGGTCGGCTTTCCGCCGCGGAGACCGCCGACACCGCCGACACCGCCGAGCAGGCGTGGCGGCTAAGCCCGGACAGTTCGGCGATCAGCGCCGCGGCCGCCGCGATCCCCATGCCGCTGCCGCATTGCGTCGAACTCAACGCCGTCACCGTCGACACCGACGTCGGCCCTCAGTTACACGGCGACTGGAGGTGGGCCCGCTCGGCGCTCGATCACACGGCGGTGGACCGGTTGGGCCGGTTGTGGTGTGAGGCCCTGGCCGGTATCTGCGCTTACGTGCGAGCCGGCGGCCGCGGGCTGAGCCCCTCCGATGTCGCACCGGCCCGGCTCAGCCAGTCCGACATCGACGAGCTGCAGCGTCACTACGCGATCGCCGATATCTTGCCGTTGACTCCCCTGCAGCAGGGGCTGCTCTTCCACGCTCAGGCCGCCCGCGACGGCGACGACCTGTATGCAGTCCAAGTCGATATCGAGCTGAGCGGCGCCGTCGATCGGCAGCGCCTGCGCGAGGCGGTGCACACGGTCATCACCCGGTACCCGCACCTGGTGGCCCGATTCTGCAGCCGATACGACGAGCCGGTGCAGATCATCCTCGCCGACCCCGTCGCGCCGTGGCGCGCAATCCAGCTTGGCGGCGACGGTGACGACCCCGACCAGCAGATCCAGCGGCTATGCGCGGCCGAACGCGCCGCAGTCGCCGACCTGGACCAGCCGGCGTTTCGGGCGGCATTGATCCACGCCGCCCGGGTCGGCACCGACTGGTGCTGACCATGCACCACATCGTGGTGGATGGCTGGTCGCTGCCGATCCTGCTCGGTGAAATATTCGCCAGCTATCACGGCCAGCCGCTGGCCGCGCCCGGGCCGTATCGCCGGTACATGCGCTGGCTGGCCGATCGCGACCCTGAGGCTGCCCGCGCCGTCTGGGGCACGGTGCTTGACGGTCTCGAGGCACCCACGTTGCTGTGCCCGGCGCGCCGGCGCGGGCCAGGCGGGCGCGACGCTCGATCGGTGCGGCTGCCGACCGATACCACCAGCGCGGTTAGCGAACTGGCCCGTCGCGCGCACACGACCGTCAACACCGTGCTGCAAGCCGCTTACGCGCAGCTGTTGTGCTGGTTGACCGGCCAGCATGACGTGGTGTTCGGCACGACAGTCTCGGGTCGGCCCGCCGACCTGGTCGGGGCGGACTCAATGGTGGGCCTTTTCATCAACACGGTGCCGGTGCGGGCGCGCCTAACCGCGGAAACCACCACCGCCGAGCTGCTGGAGCAGCTGCGGTGCGCCCACAATCAGACCCTGGAATATCAGCATCTGGCGCTGTCCGAGATTCAGCGGCTCACCGGGCACGACCAGCTGTTCGACACCCTGTTCGCCTACGAGAACTACCCGGTGGACGCTGCTGCGC
Organism: Mycobacterium xenopi; assembly: GCF_009936235.1. Lineage (NCBI taxonomy): Bacteria > Bacillati > Actinomycetota > Actinomycetes > Mycobacteriales > Mycobacteriaceae > Mycobacterium > Mycobacterium xenopi. The sequence goes on from NZ_AP022314.1 coordinate 2,084,626, forward strand.
TGGCCGGCGACAGCGGACTGGCCGTCGCAGATATCCATTTCCGCGAATCCACCCATTACCCGCTGACGGTGGTGGCAATGCCGGGCCATCAGCTGGGGCTTCGCGTCGAATACGACACCGATGTGTTCGACGCCGACGGCATCGAAGTGCTGATCGAGCGTTTCGCGCGGCTGCTGATCGCGATGACGTCGGATCCGGCCCGGCGGCTCTCGGCGGTGGATCTGCTCGATGAGCCCGAGCATGCCCGGTTGGATGGGTGGGGCAACCGGGTGGTGTTGACCGAGGCGTCGGTCACCGGCGAGTCGGTTCCCGCGTTGTTCGCCGCCCAAGTCGAGCGCAGCCCGGAGGCGGTGGCGCTGACCTGCGACGGCCGCTCAATGACGTACCGAGAGCTGGACGAGGCCGCCAACCGGTTGGCGCACCTGCTGGGCGCTCATGGCGCCGGCCCCGGCAAGTGCGTCGCGCTGCTGATGGAGCGTTCAGCCCAGGCCGTGATCGCAATCTTGGCGGTGCTGAAGACCGGGGCGGCGTATCTGCCCATCGACCCGGCGCATCCGCGGGCGCGGACCGATTTCATGCTCGCCGACGCCGAGCCGATCGTCGCGATCACCACCGCCGAACTGGCCGATCGGTTCGACGGGTTCGCGCTGCCTGTCATCGATGTCGACGACCCCGCCGTCGAGTTTCAGCCCAGCACACCACCACTGGCGCCGGACCCGGACGATATCGCCCACATCATCTACACGTCGGGCACCACGGGCACCCCCAAGGGAGTGGCCGTCACCCACCGCAACGTCGTCCGGCTGTTCGACTCACGACAGGTGGGCCTGGAACTGGCACCCGGGCAGGTGTGGACGCAGTGCCATTCCTTGGCGTTCGACTACTCGGTGTGGGAGATCTGGGGTGCGCTGCTGCACGGCGGGCGGCTGGTGGTGGTGCCGGACTCGGTGACGCGTTCCCCAACGGTTTTCCACGACCTGCTAGTGGCTGACCACGTCACCGTCTTAAGTCAAACCCCTTCTGCCGCAGCGATGTTGTCCCCCCAGGGGCTTGATGCAGCGGCGTTGATGGTGGCGGGCGAGGCGTGCCCGGCCGAGGTGGTGGACCGGTGGGCGCCCGGGCGGGTGATGGTCAACGGCTACGGCCCGACCGAGACCACGGTGTATGCGGCGGTGAGTGCGCCGCTGGTTGCGGGGGCGGGCACGGTGCCGATCGGCTCGCCGGTGTCGGGGGCGGCGCTGTTCGTGCTGGACGGGTGGTTGCGCCCGGTGTCGCCCGGGGTGGTGGGCGAGTTGTATGTCGCGGGCGCCGGGGTGGGGTGCGGGTATTGGCGGCGGGCGGGGTTGACCGCATCGCGGTTTGTGGCCTGCCCGTTCGGCGGATCGGGGGCACGCATGTATCGCACTGGGGATCTGGTGTGCTGGCGTGCCGACGGGCAGCTGGAGTATCGAGGCCGGGCCGACGAGCAGGTCAAGATTCGCGGCTATCGCATCGAACTCGGCGAAATCCAGGCAGCGCTCAGCCAATTGGAGGGGGTGGAGCAGGCGGCGGTGATCGCCCGCGAAGACCACCCCGGCCACAAACGCCTGGTCGGCTACCTGACCGGCAGCGCCGACCCCGCCCAGGTGCGTGAGAAGCTCGCCGAGCGGCTGCCGGCCTACATGGTCCCGGCCGCGGTGGTGGTGCTCGATGCGCTGCCGGTGACGGTCAACGGCAAACTCGACAAACGCGCCCTGCCCGCCCCCGAATACCTCGCCGGCCACTACCGCGCTCCGACCACCGCCATGGAGGAGATCCTGGCCGGCATCTACGCCCAGGTCCTCGGCCACGAGCGGGTCGGCGTCGACGACTCCTTCTTCGACCTCGGCGGCGACAGCATCTCCGCGATGCGCCTCATCGCGGCGATCAACACCAGCCTGGATGCCGATGTTTCGGTGCGCGCGGTGTTCGAGGCGCCCACCGTCGCCCAACTGGCGGCCCAGATCGGTGGCGGCAGTCGGTTGCCCCGGTTGGCACCGGTGGAGCGACCGGCGGTGCTGCCGTTGTCGTTTGCTCAGCAGCGGCTGTGGTTCCTGGACCAGTTCCAGGGGCCCTCACCGGTGTACAACATGGCGCTGGCGTTGCAGTTGCGCGGGCCGCTTGTTGCCGCCGCGTTGGCCCAAGCGCTGGCCGATGTGGTAGGCCGCCACGAGAGCCTGCGTACGGTGTTCCCCACCCTCGACGGAACACCTCAGCAGCTAATAGTACCGCCTGAGCGGGCTGATTTCGGGTGGCATGTCGTCGATGCCGGCGACTGGCCGGCGAGCCAGCTGGATGAGGCCCTCGGGTCCGCGGCGCGTTACACGTTCGATCTGGCCACCGAGATCCCTTTGTGGGCAAGGCTTTTCCGCCTCGCCGACGACGAACACGTCCTGCTGGTAGTGGTGCACCACATCGCCGTCGACGGTTGGTCGCTCAGGCCGCTGGTGCGTGACCTCGGTGAGGCCTACGCCAGCCGGTGCACGGGGCGGGACCCCGATTGGCCCCAGTTGGCGGTGCAGTACGCCGATTACACGCTGTGGCAGCGTGAGCAGTTCGGCGATCTGGACGACAGCGATAGCCCGATCGCCGCGCAGCTGGCCTATTGGGAGCAGGCGCTGGCCGGGCTTCCGGAGCGTGTTGATCTGCCCACCGACCGGCCCTACCCGCCGGTCGCCGATCACCGCGGCGCCAGTATGGCGATCAACTGGCCCGCCGAGGTGCAACTGCGGGTGGCCCGCGCTGCCCGCGAGCACAACGCGACCAGCTTCATGGTGATGCAGGCCGCTTTGGCGGTGCTGCTGTCCAAGCTCAGCGCGAGCACGGAAGTGGCGGTCGGGTTTCCCATCGCCGGGCGGCGCGACCCGGCCCTCGATGAGCTGGTCGGGATATTCGTCAACACCCTGGTCTTGCGGGTGGATTTGACGGGTGATCCCAGCTTCGCTGACTTGCTGGCCCAGGTGCGCTCCCGCTGCCTGGCCGCCTACGAACACCAGGACGTGCCCTTCGAGGTGCTCGTCGATCGGCTCAACCCCACCCGAAGCCTGGCCCATCACCCCCTCATCCAAGTGGTGCTGGCCTTACAAAACCTTCCCGGGCAAGGCAGCGACCCCGCGGCCGGGCTGCACGTGGGTGATCTGCAGGTTACGCCGATGTCGGTCGATACCCGGACCGCCCGGATGGACTTGGTGTTCAACCTGGCCGAACGGTGGAGCGAGACGGGTGAGCCGGCCGGGATCGGCGGTGGGGTCGAATTCCGCACCGACGTTTTCGACGCAGCCAGCATCCAGACACTAATCGAGCGCTTCGAACGGGTATTGACGGCGCTCACCGGGGAGCCGGCGCAGCGACTGGCGTCGATCGATGTGCTGGATGGCCGTGAACATGCCCTGCTTCGGCAGTGGGGCAACCGCGCGGCGCTGACCGCGCCGGAACCCCCGCGGTGTCGATCCCGGAGGTCTTCGCCGCGCAAGCGCAGCGCACCCCGGAGGCGGTGGCGCTGATGTGCGGCGAACGCGGGTGGACTTATCGCGAGCTCGATGAGCGGGCAAACCGGCTGGCGCACCTGCTGGCAGGTAACCGGGCGAGCCCAGAAGCGTGCGTGGCGCTGCTGTTGTCCCGGTCCGCCGAGGCGGTGGCGGCGATCCTGGCGGTGCTCAAGACCGGTGCGGCTTACCTGCCGATCGACCCGGCGCTGCCGGCCGACCGCATCGGGTTCATGCTCGCCGACGCCGCACCGGTGGCAGTGATCACCACTGCAGACTTGGTCGACCGGCTGCCGCCTAGTGACCTGGTGGTCATCGACGTCGACGACCCACGCATCCAGGCCTACCCCTGCACCGCTTTACCCGCACCGGCCCCTTCTGACGTCGCGTACCTGATCTACACCTCCGGCACCACCGGGCTCCCCAAGGGCGTGGCCGTCACTCACCGAAGCGTGACCCAACTGTTGGCGTCGCTCGATACGCACCTGCCGGCCGGGGTGTGGAGCCACTGCCATTCGCTGGCGTTCGACGTCTCGGTGTGGGAGATCTTTGGCGCCCTGCTACGTGGCGGGCGGCTGGTGGTGATCCCGGAGTCGGTGGCGCGCTCACCGCAAGATTTGCACGGCGTGCTGGCCAGTGAGCGGGTGGGTGTGCTCACCGAAACACCGTCCGCGGTGGCGCTGCTCTCGCCTGAGGGGTTGGAGTCGCTCGCGTTGGTGGTGGCCGGGGAGGCGTGCCCGGCTGAGGTGGTGGATCGGTGGGCGCCGGGGCGGGTGATGGTCAACGCCTACGGGCCGACCGAAACCACGATGTGCGTGGCGGTCAGCGCCCCACTGGCCCCGGGTTCGGGGGCCCCGCCGATCGGCTCGCCGGTGGGTGGCGCCGCACTATTCGTGCTGGACCGCTGGCTGCGCCCGGTGCCGCCCGGGGTGGTGGGCGAGTTGTACGTGGCCGGCGGCGGACTGGCATACGGCTATGTGCGCCGGAACGCGTTGACGGCCTCCCGGTTCGTGGCGTGCCCATTCGGGCGGCCCGGCGCGCGCATGTATCGCACCGGGGATCTGGTGTGTTGGCGTGCTGACGGGCAGCTGCAATATCAAGGCCGCGCCGACGAGCAGGTCAAGATCCGCGGGTATCGCATCGAACTCGGCGAAATCCAGGCCGCTCTGGCCGGGCTGAACGGGGTGGAGCAGGCGGCGGTGCTCGCGCGCGAGGACCGCCCCGGCGACAAACGTCTGATCGCGTACATCACCGGCACCGCAGAACCGGCCCAGGTGCGCAGCACGCTGGCCGAGCAGCTGCCCGAGTACATGATCCCGGCGGCGGTGGTGCCGTTACCGCAGCTGCCGTTGACACCCAACGGCAAGCTTGACACCCGCGCCCTGCCCGCCCCGGACCACGTCGCCGGCGGGTATCGGGCCCCGGGCAACGCCGTCGAGGAGATCGTCGCCGGCATCTACGCGCAGGTGTTCGGGCTGGAGCGGGTCGGGGTCGACGAGTCGTTCACCGACCTCGGTGGCGATTCCCTGTCGGCGATGAGGGTGATTGCCGCGCTCAACGCCAGCGTGAACGCCGAACTTTCGGTGCGCGCCGTGTTCGAGTCGCCGACGGTGGCGCAGTTGGCTTCCCGCATCGGTGCGGGCGCCAGTCGGCTGCCGCGGTTGATGGCGGTCGAGCGGCCCGCGGTGGTGCCATTGTCGTTTGCCCAGCAGCGCGTGTGGTTTATCGACCAGCTGCAAGGGCCGTCACCGGTTCACAACATCGCGGCTGCGCTGCGGTTGACGGGTGGACTTGACGTTGCGGCGTTGGGTGCGGCGCTAGGCGATGTGCTGGCCCGCCACGAAAGCCTGCGCACCGTATTCCCCACCGTCGAAGGAACGCCCCAGCAGCTGGTGATCCCAAGCGAGCGAGCCGATTTCGGGTGGCATGTTGTTGAGGCCAGCGGCTGGTCGGCGAGCCAGCTGGAAGAGGAGATCGGCGCGGTAGCGCGTTATCCGTTCAACCTGGACTCTGAAATCCCTTTGCGAGCAAGGATTTTCCGCGTCGCAGACGAGGAGCACGTGTTGGTGGTGGTGGTGCACCATATCGCCGCCGATGGCTGGTCGCTCACCCCGCTGGTGCGTGATCTGGGGGTGGCGTATGCCAGCAGGCGTGCCGGGCGGGCTCCCGACTGGGATCCGCTGCCGGTGCAATACGCCGACTACACGCTGTGGCAGCGCCAGCATCTCGGTGACCTCGATGACCGCGACAGCCCCATCGCCGCCCAGCTCGCCTACTGGGAGCAGGCCTTGGCGGGACTGCCCGAGCACCTGGATTTGCCCACCGATCGGCCGTATCCGGCGGTGGCCGATCAGCGCGGCGCCACGGTGGCCGTCGACTGGCCGGCCGAAATGCAGCAGCAGATCACCCGGTTAGCCCGCGAGCACAACGCGACCAGCTTCATGGTCATCCAGGCCGCGCTGGCGGTGTTGTTGTCGAAGCTGAGCGCCGGCACCGATGTGGCGATCGGGTTCCCCATCGCCGGGCGCCGCGACCCCGCCCTCGACGAGCTGGTGGGATTTTTCGTCAACACGTTGGTGCTACGAGTGGATCTGGCCGGCGACCCCAGCGTTGCTGAACTCCTGGATCAGGTGCGCCGGCGCAGCCTGGCCGCCTACGAGCATCAGGACGTGCCCTTCGAGGCGCTCGTGGAGCGGCTCAACCCCGCCCGAAGCCTGACCCATCACCCGCTGGTGCAGGTCATGTTGGCCTGGCAGAACCTTCCCTGGCAGGACTCTCCCGGGCTGACCCTGGGTGACCTCGAGGTCGTGCCGCTGCCGGTGGAGAGCCGGTCGGCCCGCATGGATTTGGTGTTCAACCTGGCCGAACGGTGGACCGAGACGGGCGAGCCGGCCGGCATCGGCGGAGGCGTGGAGTTTCGCACCGACGTGTTCGACCCGGTCAACGTCGAGGCGCTGATCGACCGGTTGGCGCGCGTGGTGGCGGCGATGACCGCCGAACCGGAGCAGCGGCTGTCAGGCATTGATGTGGTCGACGCCGACGAGCACGCCTGCCTGCAGCAGTGGGGCAACCGCGCGGTGCTGACCACGCCGGCGGGCCCGGCGGTGTCGATCCCGGAACTGTTCGCCGCGCAGGTCGCCCGGGCCCCGGAGGCCGTGGCGGTCAGGTGCGACGGCCGGTCCATGACTTATCGCGAGCTCGAAGGCTCGGCCAACCGGCTGGCGCATCTGCTGGCCGCTCATGGTGCGGGCCCGGGCCAGTGCGTGGGGCTGCTGATGCAGCGCTCGGCCGAGGCGGTGACCGCGATCCTGGCGATCCTCAAAACCGGGGCCGCGTATGTGCCCATCGACGCCGCGCACCCGCGCGCGCGGATCGAGTTCCTGCTCGCCGACGCCGCCCCGGTGGCCGTGCTCACCATCGCCCCGCTGGCCGACCGGCTGGACGGGTTTGACGTGCCGGTCATCGACGCGGACGACCCCCGCACCCAGGCCTACCCCGGCACGGGCTTGCCGGCGCCGGACCCCGACGACGTCGCCTACCTGATCTACACCTCCGGAACCACCGGCGTGCCCAAAGGGGTGGCCGTCACGCACCGCAACGCGACCGGCTTGGTGGCGTCGCTTGACGAGTATCTGCCAGCCGGGGTGTGGGCGCACGGTCATTCGCTGGCCTTCGACGTGTCGGTGTGGGAGATGTTCGGCGCGCTGCTACGTGGTGGGCGGCTGGTGGTGGTACCGGAACCGGTGGCGCGCAGCCCCCAAGACTTCCACGACCTGCTGGTCGGCGAACAGGTCGGCGTGCTCACCGAAACCCCTTCGGCCGCAGCAGTATTGCCGGAGGAGGGGCTGGGCTCGCTGGCGCTGGTGGTGGCCGGAGAGGCCTGCCCGGCGGAGGTGGTGGATCGGTGGGCGACGGGCCGGGTGATGCTCAACGCATACGGGCCCACCGAGACCACCATGTGCGTGGCGATCAGTGCGCCGCTGGAGCCCGGCGCTGGGGCACCGCCGATCGGCTCGCCGGTGCCGAGGGCGGCGTTGTTCGTCCTGGATCACTGGCTGCGCCCGGTGCCGCCGGGTGTGGTGGGGGAGTTGTATGTGGCCGGCGCCGGGCTTGGCATCGGCTATTGGCGGCGGGCCGCTTTGACCGGGTCGCGGTTCGTGGCCTGCCCGTTCGGTGGCGCAGGGTCGCGGATGTATCGCAGCGGCGATCTGGTGCGCTGGCGCGGCGACGGGCAGCTGGATTATCTGGGCCGCGCCGACGAGCAAGTCAAGATCCGCGGCTATCGCATCGAACTCGGCGAAGTCCAGGCGGCGTTGAGCACGCTGGACGGGGTCGAGCAGGCTGCGGTGATCGCCCGCGAGGACCGCCCCGGCGACAAACGTCTGGTCGGCTACTTCACCGGCGCGGCCGACCCCGCCGAGCTTCGCGCCCAGCTGGCCCGGCGGCTGCCCGGCTACATGATCCCCGCCGCGGTCGTGGTGTTGGACGCCTTGCCGCTGACCGTCAACGGCAAACTGGACACCCGCGCGCTGCCCGCCCCCGAATACACCGCCGACAAGTATCGGGCGCCGACCAACGCCGTCGAGGAGATCCTGGCCGGCATCTACGCCCAGATCCTGGGGCTGGAACGGGTCGGGGTCGACGACTCGTTCTTCGACCTCGGCGGGGACAGCATCTCGGCGATGCGGCTGATCGCCGCCGTCAACAGCAGCGTGGATGCCGACGTTTCGGTGCGCACGGTGTTCGAGGCGCCCACCGTCGCCCAATTGGCGTCGCGAGTGAGCGTGGGTGTGGGCCGGTTGCCGCGGCTGGTGGCGATGCAGCGGCCGGCGGTGGTGCCGTTGTCGTTTGCCCAGCAGCGGTTGTGGTTCCTGGATCAACTGCAGGGGCCGTCACCGGTGTACAACCTGGCGGCAGCGCTGCGGCTGCGCGGGCGGCTTGACGCCGACGCGCTGGGCCGGGCTTTGGCCGATGTAGTGGCTCGCCACGAGAGCCTGCGCACCCTGTTTCCCGCACCGGACGGCGTCGCCCAGCAGGCGGTGCTGCCGGCCGACGAGCCGCCCGATTTCGGTTGGCAGCTCATCGATGCCACCGGCTGGCCGGCAAGCCGGCTGGACGAGGCCGTCAACTCGGCAGCACGCTACACATTCGATTTGTCCGCCGAAATCCCCTTGCGCGCACAGCTTTTCCGCGTTAGCGACGACGAGCACGTGTTGGTGGTGGTGGTGCACCATATCGCCGCCGACGGCTGGTCGATCACCCCGCTGGTACGTGACCTGGGCGAGGCCTACACCAGCCGGCGTGCCGGGCGGGCGCCCGACTGGGATCAGCTGCCGGTGCAATACGCCGATTACACGCTGTGGCAGCGCGCCCAGCTCGGCGACCTCGACGACAGCGACAGCCCCATCGCCGCGCAACTCGGATACTGGGAACAGGCGCTAGCCGGCCTGCCCGAGCGCCTGCAGCTGCCCACCGATCGGCCTTATCCGCCGGTGGCTGATCAGCGTGGCGCCGCGGTGGCGATCGACTGGCCGGCCGACCTGCAGCAGCGAGTGGCGCGCCTGGCGCGTGAGCACAACGCGACCAGTTTCATGGTGCTCGCGGCGGGGCTGGCGGTGCTGTTGTCGAAGCTGAGCGCCAGCACCGATGTGGCGGTGGGTTTCCCCATCGCGGGGCGGCGCGACCCCGCGCTGGAGGGCCTGGTGGGGCTCTTCGTCAACACCTTGGTGCTGCGTGTCGACCTGGCCGGCGACCCAAGCGCGGCTGAGCTGCTGGCCCAGGTTCGGTCGCGCAGCGTGGCCGGCTACGAACACCAGGATGTGCCGTTCGAGGCGCTGGTGGAACGGCTCAACCCGTCCCGGTCCTTGACTCATCACCCGCTGGTGCAGGTGGCGTTGGCCTGGCAGAACCTGCCCTGGCAGGACCCCGCCGCGGGGCTGACCCTGGGCGACCTCGAGGCCGCGCCGCTGCCCGTCAACACCCAGACCGCCCGGATGGATATGACGTTTTCGCTGGCCGAGCGCTGGAGCGAGACGGGTGAGCCTGCCGGGATTGGCGGGGCGGTGGAGTTTCGCACCGATGTGTTCGACGCCGCCAGCGTCGAGGCGCTGATCGAGCGGTTCCGGCGGGTGTTGACGGCGCTGACCGCCGATCCAACCCGGCGGCTGTCGTCGGTGGATTTGCTGGACGACGCCGAGCATGCCCGGCTGGACGTGCTCGGTAACCGAGCGGTGTTGGGCCGGCCCGACCCCACGCCGGCGTCGGTTCCGGAGGTGTTCGCCGCCCAGGTCACTCGCAACCCGGAGGCAGTGGCGCTGAGGTGCGGCGAGCGGTCGTGGAGCTACCTGGAAGTTGACCAGGCCGCCAACCGGTTGGCGCATCTGCTGGCCGGCCACGGCGCTCGCCCCGGCACGTGCGTGGCGCTGCTGATGCCGCGGTCGGCTGAAGCCGTGGTGGCGATCGTGGCGGTGCTGAAAACCGGGGCCGCATACCTGCCGATCGAACCCGCGCTGCCGACGGCGCGGATCGAGTTCATCCTCGCCGACGCCGCGCCGGTGGCCGTGATCACCACCACTGACCTGGCCGGGCGCTTAGCCGGGCATGACGCGGTGGTGATCGACGCGAACGACCCCGCGGTGGACCGTCAACCCAGCACTGCGTTGCCGCTGCCAGACCCGGACGACGTCGCCTACCTCATCTACACCTCCGGCACCACGGGGGCGCCCAAGAGCGTGGCCATCGCGCACCGCAGCGTGACCGCGTTGTTGGGTTCGTTGGACGCGGACCTGCCGTGCCCGGGGGTGTGGAGCCACTGGCATTCGTTGGCGTTCGACGTGTCGGTGTGGGAGATCTTCGGCGCCCTGTTGCGGGGTGGCCGGCTGGTGGTGATCCCGGAGTCGGTGACTCGCTCCCCGGACGACGTCCACGACGTGCTGGTCAACGAACGCGTCGAGGTGCTCACCGCCACCCCGTCGGCGGTGGCGATCCTCTCGCCTGAGGGGCTGGAATCGGTGGCGGTGGTCACGGCCGGGGAGGCGTGCCCGAGCGAGGTGGTGGACCGCTGGGCCATCGACCGGGTGATGGTCAATGCGTACGGCCCAACCGAAACGACCATGTGCGTGGCGATCAGCGCGCCGCTGGCGGCGGGTTCGGGCGCGCCGCCGATCGGGTCGCCGGTGGCGGGTGCGGCGTTGTTTGTGCTCGACGGCTCGTTGCGTCCGGTACCGGCCGGTGTGGTGGGCGAGTTGTACGTGGCCGGTCACGGTGTCGGCCACGGGTATGTGAAACGGTCGGGGTTGACGGCGTCGCGGTTTGTGGCCTGCCCGTTCGGGCCGGCGGGGTTGCGGATGTATCGCACCGGCGATCTGGTGCGCTGGCGCGCCGATGGGCAGCTGGACTACCTGGGCCGCGCCGACGAGCAGGTCAAGATCCGCGGGTATCGCATCGAACTCGGCGAAATCCAGTCGGCACTAAGCGAATTGGACGGGGTGGAGCAGGCGGTGGTGATCGCCCGCGAGGACCGTCCCGGCGACAACCGCCTGGTGGGCTATGTCACGGGCAGCGCCGACCCGAGCCGGACACGCGAGCGGTTGGCCGAGCGACTGCCGGCCTACATGATTCCCGCGGCGGTGGTGGGGTTGTCAGAGCTGCCGTTGACGCCCAACGGCAAACTCGACAAACGGGCCCTGCCCGCACCCGAGTACGGCGGGGCCGAGTATCGCGCCCCGGGCAACGCTATCGAGGAGACCCTCGCCGGGATCTACGCCGACGTGCTCGGGCTGGAGCGAGTCGGGGTCGACGAGTCGTTCTTCGACTTGGGCGGCGACAGCATTTCGTCGATGCAGGTGGTGGCGCGGGCACGCGCCGCAGGCCTCACGTGCCGGCCGCGGGACGTGTTCGTCGAGCAGACCGTGGCCCGGCTTGCCCGCGTCACCGCGCCGGCCACCGGACACACCGACCTTGTCGACGAGGGAGTGGGCGAGGTGGCCCCGACCCCGATCATGCGCTGGCTGGCCGGCGTGGACGGTCCGGTCGACCAGTTCAACCAAACCATGCTCGTGCAGGCCCCCGCCGGGGCGACCGAGGCCGACGTGGCTGCGCTGCTGCAGGCCCTGCTGGACCGCCACGCCATGCTGCGGGCACACGCCGACGACCCCCACGCCGGAGACTGGTCGTTGACGGTCCCCGAGCCGGGGTCGCTGGATGCGCGGGCCTGCCTGCACACCGTGGACGTGTTATCCGATGACGCGCTGATCGCGGCGCGGTCGCGGTTGAACCCGGCCGCCGGAATGATGCTCAGCGCATTGTGGGCGGCCGACGCCGGCCAGCTGGTGCTGGTCATTCACCACCTGGTCGTCGACGCGGTGTCATGGCGGATCCTGCTGGAGGACCTCAACACCGCCTGGTTCCAACACCGCAGTGGGCAGCCGACCACCCTGCCCGCGACCGGAACGTCGTATGCGAGGTGGGCGTCGCTGCTGACCGAGTATGCGCATCGCCCCGACGTCGTCAACCAGGCCGACTCGTGGAAGCAGCTGGCGACCGCACCGGCTGTGCTGCCCGCGGTGCGGCCCGAGCTCGACACGTTCGCCACCGCCGGGCACCTGTCGGCGTGGCTGGATTCCGACACCACCGGGCTGCTGTTGGCCGAGGCGTCCACGGCGTTTCATGCCGGGGTGCACGAGCTCTTGCTGATCGCCTTGGCCTTGGCGGTGGCGGAGTTCGTGGGCAACGGGGCCGTGCCGGTCGGTATCGACGTCGAGGGCCACGGCCGCCACGAGGAACTCGCCCCCGACATCGATTTGTCGCGCACGGTCGGGTGGTTCACGACCAAACACCCGGTGTCGCTGGCAGTCGGTGGGCTGTCGTGGGCGCAGGTAGCCGCAGGCGAGGCGGCGCTGGGGGCGCTGATCAAAGACGCCAAAGAACAGCTTCGAGCCTTGCCGCACCCGCTGAGCTATGGCGCGCTGCGCTATTTGAACCCCGACGTGGAGTTGGCCGGGTCGGATCCGCCGATCGGGTTCAACTACCTGGGGCGCCTGGGCGTGGCGGCCGAGGCATCCGATGAGTCGTGGCGGTTGTCCCGCGACGGCGTGTCGCTGGATGCGGCCGCGGCGATCCCCATGCCGCTAGTCCACACCGTCGAGCTGAACGCCGGCATCGTCGACACCGACAGCGGCGCGCAGCTGTACGCCGACTGGATGTGGGCACCGTCGTCCTTCGATCGCGCCGCGGTCGACCGGTTGAGCCGGTTGTGGTTGCAGGCTCTGGCCGGAATCTGCGCGCACGTGCGAGCCGGCGGCGGCGGGCTGACCCCCTCCGACATTGCCCCGGCCCGGCTCACCCAGCCGCAAATCGACGAGCTTCAGCGGCACTACGCGATCGCCGACGTGCTGCCGCTGACGCCCTTGCAGCGGGGACTGCTCTTCCACGCCGGCACCGTGCAGGGCGGCGACGACGTGTATGCGGTGCAGATGCAGCTCACGTTGAGCGGTGAGCTTGATCCCGACCGGCTGCACCAAGCGGTGCAAACCGTGGTCGACCGGCATCCCAACCTGGTGGCCTGGTTCTGCGACCACTTCGAGGAACCGGTGCAAATCATCCCCGCCGCCCCGGTGGCGCCCTGGAGCTACGTCGACCTCAGTGCCGGCCCTGATGCTGAGCGCGACGTCGAGGCGCAGATCCAGCGGGTGTGCGCCGCCGAACACGTCGCGGTCAGCGACCTTGCCCGTGAGCCGGGGTTGCGGGTGGCGTTGATCCGCATCGCAGCAGATCAGCACCGGCTGGTGTTGACCAATCACCACATCGTGCTCGACGGCTGGTCACTGCCGATTCTGTTGGGGGAGATTTTCGCCAGCTATCAGGGCCAGCGATTGCCCGCGGCTGGATCGTATCGCCGGTTCGTTGCCTGGTTGGCAGAGCGTGACCTCGAGGCCGCCCGCGCCGCATGGCGCCAGGTGCTGGCCGGTTTCGACACCCCGACTCTGGTGGCCCCGCCCAACCGGTTGGGGCAAGGCAGCCGCGGCGTTAGATCGGCGCGGCTGCCCGCGCAGACGACCCGCGCGGTCAGCGAGCTGGCCCGGTCGCATCACACCACCGTCAACACCGTGCTGCAGGGCGCCTTCGCGCAGCTGCTGATGTGGTTGACCGGCCAGCAGGATGTCGCCTTCGGTATCGCGGTCTCGGGTCGGCCCGCTGACGTGGTCGGCGCCGAATCGATGGTGGGCCTGCTCATCAACACGGTGCCGGCGCGGGCGCGCCTCGCCGCGACGACCACTACCGCCGAGTTGCTCGACCAGCTGCAAACCGCCCACAACCAGACCCTGGAGCACCAGCATCTGGGGCTGCCTGAAATCCACCGGCTCACCGGGCACGACCAGCTGTTCGACACGCTGTTCGCCTACGAAAACTATCCCGTCGATGCTGTCGCGCTGGGCGGTGACCACCAGCCGGTGGTCACGCGGGTGAGCATCGAGGAATCCACCCACTACCCGCTGACGGTGGTGGCCCTGCCCGGCGCCCAACTAGGCCTTCGCATCGAATATGACGCCGACGTGTTCGGTGCCGACCACATCGAAACACTCCTCGAGCGGTTCGCGCGGCTACTAACGGCGATGACCGCCGAGCCCACCCGGCCGCTGGCGTCGATCGACGTACTCGATGCCACCGAGCACGCCCGGCTAGACGAAGTCGGGAACCGCATGGTGCTGACCGGCTCCGCGTTTACGCCGGCGTCGATTCCGGAGTTGTTCGCCGCGCAAGTGGAGCGCACCCCGCATGCGGTGGCGCTCAGCGACGGGCAGCGCTCAATGACCTACCGCCAGCTTGATCAGGCCGCAAACCGGTTGGCGCACTTGCTGGCCGCGCATGGCGCCGGCCCCGGCGAGTTTGTGGCCCTGCTGCTGTCGCGGTCGGCACACGCGGTCACGGCGATCCTGGCGGTGCTCAAAACCGGGGCCGCCTACCTACCCATCGACCCCGGGCATCCACCGGCGCGCATCGACTTCATGGTCGACGACGCCAACCCCGTCGCTGCCCTCACCACCGCTCAGCTGGCCAGCCGCCTCGACCGACACCACCTGCTCGTGGTCGACGTCGATGACCCCCGAATCGCGGCCCAGCCCAGCACCGCGCTACCGGCGCCGTCCCCCGACGACGTCGCTTACCTGATCTACACCTCGGGCACCACCGGGGTGCCCAAGGGTGTGGCGGTCACCCACCACAACGTCACCCAACTGTTGACGTCGTTGGACCCGGGCTTGCCGCGCCCGGGTGTGTGGTCCCAGTGGCATTCGTTCGCCTTCGACGTGTCGGTGTGGGAGATCTTCGGGGCGCTGCTGCACGGCGGGCGCCTGGTGGTGGTGCCCGAAGCGGTGGGGGCCTCAGCGGAAGACTTCCACCGGCTGCTGGCCGCCGAACACGTTACCGTGCTGAACCAAACGCCTTCTGCCGCAATGGTTTTGCCATCCGATGGCTTGGAGTCGGCAGCGTTGGTGGTGGCTGGCGAGGCCTGCACGGCCGAGGTGGCGGATCGGTGGGCGCCCGGTCGCGTGATGATCAACGCCTACGGCCCAACCGAAACCACGGTGTACGCGTCGGTCAGTGCGCCGCTGGCACCCGGGACAGGGGCGGTGCCGATCGGCTCGCCGGTTCCCGGCGCGGCGTTGTTCGTGCTGGACGGCTGGCTGCGTCCGGTGCCCCCGGCGTGGTGGGCGAGCTGCATGTCGCCGGCGCCGGGGTGAGTTGTGGGTATTGGCGGCGGGCAGCGTTGACCGCGTCGCGGTTTGTGGCCTGCCCGTTCGGTGGGCCGGGGTTGCGGATGTATCGCACCGGAGACCTGGTGTCGTGGGGCCCCGACGGGCAGCTGCAGTATCGGGGCCGCGCCGACGAGCAGGTCAAGATTCGCGGCTACCGCATCGAACTCGGCGAAATCCAAGCAGCACTAAGCGGATTGGATGGAGTGGAGCAGGCGGTGGTGATCGTCCGCGAGGATCGCCCTGGCGACAAACGCCTGGTCGGCTACATCACCGGCAACGCCGACCCGGCCACCGTGCGCGATCAGCTGGCCGGGCTGCTACCGGCGTACATGATCCCGGCCGCGGTGGTGGCCTTGGCGGCGATGCCACTCACGGTCAACGGCAAACTCGACAAACGGGCCCTGCCCGCACCCGAATACACCGTCGGCGCCTATCGCGCCCCGGCCAACGCCGTCGAGGAGATCCTGGCCGGCATCTACGCCCAAGTGCTCGGACACGAGCGGGTCGGGGCCGACGACTCCTTCTTCGACCGCGGCGGCGACAGCATCTCGGCGATGCGGCTGATCGCCGCCGTCAACACCGGTCTGGATGCGGGCCTGACGGTGCGCGCCGTGTTCGAGACGCCCACAGTGGCGGGATTGGCTTCCCGGATCGGGGGAACGCGGGCGGCTCCAGCCGTTGGCACCGGTGGAGCGGCCGGCGGTGGTCCCACTGTCGTTCGCCCAGCAGCGGTTGTGGGTCCTCGACCAATTGCAAGGGCCCTCACCGGTGTACAACATGGCGGCGGCGTTGCAGCTGCGCGGGCCGCTTGACGCCGAGGCGTTGGCCCAAGCGCTGGCCGATGTGGTCGGCCGCCACGAGAGCCTGCGCACGAAATTCCCTGCGGCCGAGGGCATACCCCAGCAGCTGGTGGTGCCCGCCGAGCATGCCGATTTCGGCTGGCAGATTCTCGATGCCACCCAATGGTCGCCGCGCCGGCTCAGCGATGCCGTCAACACCGCGGCGCGTTACACGTTCGACCTGGCCACCGAGATTCCTTTGCGGGCAAGGCTTTTCCGCATCGCTGACGACGACCACGTGCTGGTGGTGGTCGTGCACCACATTGCCGCCGACGGCTGGTCGATCACCCCACTGGTGCGTGACCTGGGAGCGGCCTACGCCAGTCGGTGTGCCGGACAGGTACCCGACTGGCCGGAGTTGCCGGTGCAATACGCCGACTACACCCTGTGGCAGCGCACGCAGCTGGGTGAGCTGGCCGACACCGACAGCCCCATCGCCGCGCAACTCGCTTACTGGGAGCAGGCCCTGGCCGGGATGCCCGAGCGGCTGCAACTGCCCACCGACCGGCCCTACCCGCGGGTTGCCGATCACCGCGGCGCCAGCGTCGCGGTGGAATGGCCGGCCGAGATGCAGCAGCAGATTACGAGGGTGGCCCGCGAGCACAACGCGACCAGCTTCATGGTGATCGAGACCGCCCTCGCGGCGCTGCTGTCCAAGCTGAGCGCCAGCCCTGATGTGGCGGTCGGGTTCCCGATCGCCGGGCGAAAAGACCCTGCACTGGATGAGCTGGTGGGCTTTTTCGTCAACACCTTGGTGCTACGGGTCGACATCGGCGGAGATCCCAGCATGGCCGAACTGTTGGACCGGGTGCGGGCACGCAGCCTGGAGGCTTTCGAGCATCAAGACGTGCCCTTCGAGGTGTTGGTCGAGCGGCTGAACCCGACTCGATCGCTGGCGCATCATCCGCTGGTGCAAGTGATGTTGGCCTGGCAGAACTTCGCCGGACGCGGCGATCAGCAGTCCGCCGGGCAGGCCCTGGGAGACGTGGCGGTCACCCCGCTACCGGTTGACACCCGGACCGCGCAAATGGACCTGACCTTGTCGTTGGGCGAACGCTGGGGCGAGGCGGGCGAGCCCGCCGGCATTTTCGGGGCAGTGGAGTTCCGCACCGACGTGTTCGACGCCGAAACCATCGAGATCCTGGTCGAGCGATTGCGGCGGGTGCTGGCGGCGATGACCGCCGACCCCACCAGGCGACTCTCGGCGGTGGACGTGCTCGATGCCGACGAGCAAGCCCGCCTGGATCTACTCGGTCACCGCGCGGTGTTGAGCCAGCCGGTCAGCGCGGCGGTGTCGGTGCCAGCAAGGTTCGCCGCTCAGGTTGCCCGCATCCCGGACGCGGTGGCGATCAGGTGCGACGGCCGCTCGACGAGCTATCGCGAGCTCGACGCCGCAGCAAACCGGTTGGCGCACAATCTGATTCATCATGGCGTGGCACCGGGTGCATGTGTAGCGCTGCTGTTGCCTCGTTCCGCCGACGCGGTGGTGGCGATGCTGGCGGTGCTCAAAACCGGGGCGGCATACCTGCCGATCGACCCGGCAATCCCGGCGACCCGGATCGAGTTCATGCTCACCGACGCCGCCGCCGTGGCGGCAATCACCACCGCGGGCCTGGCCGGCCGGTTGGACGGGCACGCCGTCGTGGTCATCGACGTCGACGACCCCCGAATTCAGGACTACCCGGACACCCCCCTGCCTGCCCACGCCCCAGACGACGTCGCTTACCTCATCTACACCTCGGGCACCACCGGAGTTCCCAAGGGCGTGGCGGTCACGCACCGCAGCATCACCCAGCTGCTGGATTCATTGGATGC
The DNA here is from genome assembly GCF_009936235.1 of Mycobacterium xenopi. Lineage (NCBI taxonomy): Bacteria > Bacillati > Actinomycetota > Actinomycetes > Mycobacteriales > Mycobacteriaceae > Mycobacterium > Mycobacterium xenopi. The sequence goes on from NZ_AP022314.1 coordinate 2,102,539, forward strand.
GGGCCTGCCGCGCCCGGGTGTATGGAGCCACTCTCACTCTTTGGCCTTCGACGTGTCGGTGTGGGAGATCTTCGGCGCCCTGCTGCGCGGCGGCCGACTGGTGGTGGTGCCGACGGCGACAGCGCAGTCACCGGACGACCTGCACAACCTCCTTGTCGCCGAACAGGTCGAGGTGCTCACCACGACCCCCTCAGCGGTGCGGATGCTCTCGCCGGACGGGTTGGAATCGGTGGCGGTGGTGCTGGCCGGGGAGGCTTGCCCGGCCGACGTCGTCGATCGATGGGCAGCCGGGAGGCTGATGGTCAACGCCTACGGCCCGACCGAAACAACGATGTGTGTCGCGATCAGCGCGCCGCTGACCCCCGGCTCGGGGGCACCGCCGATCGGCTCGCCGGTGGCCGGTGCGGCGCTGTTCGTGCTGGACGGCTCGCTGCGCCCGGTGCCACCAGGCGTGGTCGGCGAGTTGTACGTGGCGGGCGCGGGGCTGGCACACGGATACGTGCGACGGGCCTCGTTGACGGCGTCGCGGTTCGTGGCCTGCCCGTTCGGGCCGGCGGGGTTGCGGATGTATCGCACCGGCGATTTGGTGCGCTGGCGCGGCGACGGTCAGCTGGAATATCTGGGGCGCGCCGACGAGCAGGTCAAGATCCGCGGGTATCGCATCGAACTCGGCGAAATCCAGTCGGCACTAAGCGAATTGGACGGGGTGGAGCAGGCGGTGGTGATCGCCCGTGAGGACCGTCCCGGCGACAAACGCCTCGTCGGCTACATCACCGGCGCCGCAGACCCCACCGGGCTGCGCGAGAAGCTGGCGCTGAGGCTGCCGGACTACATGGTTCCGTCGGCCGTGGTGGCGTTGGAGGCGCTGCCGCTGACCGTGAACGGCAAACTCGACAAACGAGCCCTGCCAGCACCCGAATACACCGCCGGCGAGTATCGCGCCCCGACCGGCGCGGTGGAAGAGATCCTGGCCGGGATCTACGCCCAGGTGCTCGGGCTCGACCGTGTCGGGGTCGACGACTCATTCTTCGACCTGGGCGGGGACAGCATTTTGGCGATGCAGGTGGTGGCCCACGCGCGGGCGGCCGGCCTGCTGTGTCGGCCGCGGGACGTGTTCGTCGAGCAGACGGTGGCGCGGCTGGCCCGCGTGGCCGCTGTGGCCACCGGCCAGACCGAACTGGTCGACGACGGCGTCGGCGAGGTGGTAGCCACCCCGATCATGCGGTGGCTTGTCGGCGTGAACGGCCCGGTGGAGCAGTTCAACCAAACGATGGTGCTGCAGGCCCCGGCCGGAGTAACCGAAGCCGACGTGGTGGTGCTGTTGCAGGCGCTGCTGGACCGGCACGCGATGCTGCGACTGCGTGCCGAAGGCCACGGCGGCGGGGAATGGTCGCTGACGGTGCCGGAAGCCGGCGCAGTGGACGCCCGCGCCTGCCTCGACACGCTGCCCGTGTTGTCCGATGAGGCGCTGGCACAGGCGCGCTCGCAGTTGGACCCGGCCGCCGGGACAATGGTGCGCGCGGTGTGGGCCGCCGACACCGGCGAGCTGGCGCTCGTCATTCACCATCTGGCCGTCGACGCCGTGTCGTGGCGGATCCTGGTGGAGGATCTCAACATCGCCTGGGCCCAGCGTCACAGTGGCCAAGCAATATCCCTGCCGACGGGCGGGACGTCGTTTGCCCGGTGGGCGGCCCTGCTGGCCGAGCGCGCGCACCATGCGGAGGTCGTGGAACAGGCAGGCGCGTGGAAGCAGGTGACGGCGACCCCGGCCCCGCTGTCGGCGGTGCGCCCCGAGGTGGACACATACGCCAGCGCTGGCCACTTGTCGGTCGGCCTGGACGCCGAGACCACGCGGATGTTGCTGGGTGAGGTGCCCTCCGCGTTTCACGCTGCGGTGCACGACATCCTGCTGATCGCGTTCGGTTTGGCCTGGGCGCAGTTCTTGGACGTCGACGACGTTCCGATCGTCATCGACGTGGAAGGCCACGGCCGCCACGAGGAACTGGCCCCCGATATCGACCTATCCCGCACGGTGGGGTGGTTCACCATCAAGTACCCGGTCGCGTTGACGTTTGCGGCGCTGGGCTGGGCGCAGGTCGCCGCCGGCGAGCCGATCTTGGGGGCGGTGATCAAAGATGCCAAAGAGCAGCTTCGGGCCCTGCCCGACGGCCTGACTTACGGACTGTTGCGTTATTTGAACCCCGACGTCGAGCTCAATGGATTCGAACCGGTGATCGGCTTCAACTACTTCGGGCGGATGGGGGCTCCGGCCGCGGAGGTCTCGGCCGAGTTGTGGCGGACGGGCACGGACGCTCTGTTCACCGAGAGCAGCAACGCTCGTTTTCCGATGCCGTTGGCGCACACCGTGGACGTCAATGCGGTCACCGTCGACACCGGCACCGGCCCGCAGTTGCACGCCGATTGGATGTGGGCGCCCTCGGCGATGGACCGCGCACAGGTCAGCCGGCTGAGCAGGTTGTGGTTCGAGGCTCTGCGCGGCATCTGCGCGCATGTCCGCCGCGGCGGCGGCGGGTTGACCCCGTCGGACGTCGCCCCTGCCCGGCTCACCCAGCAGCAGATCGACGAGCTGTGTCAGCAGTACCGGGTCGCCGACGTGCTGCCGCTGACCCCCTTGCAGCAGGGGCTGCTCTTCCACACCCGCACCGCGCAGGGTCCCGGCGATCTCGGTGACCTGTATGCGGTGCAACTGGACATCACCGTGACGGGCCCCCTCGATCCCGACCGCCTGCGCGAAGCGGTGCAGACCGTGGTCAACCGGCACCCCCACCTCGCGGCCCGCTTCTGCGACCAATTCGACGAGCCGGTGCAGATCATCCCGGCCGACCCGGTAGCGCCTTGGCGATACGTCGAGCTCGACACCGGCGACGTCGACGACCTGATCGGGCAACTTTGCGCCGGCGAACGCGCCGCGGTCTGCGACCTCGCCCACCCGCCGGCATTCCGGGCCGCTCTGATCCGTACCGGCGACGACCGGCACCGCTTCGTGCTGACCAACCACCACATCGTGATCGACGGCTGGTCGCTGCCGACCCTGCTGCGCGACATCTTCGTCAGCTATCACCGGCAGCAACTGCCCGCGCCGGTGTCGTACCGCAGCTTTGTCACCTGGTTGGCCGAGCGAGACCGCGATGCCGCCGCGGCGGCGTGGCGCGACGTGCTCGCCGGCTTCGACACCCCGACCCTGGTGGCCCCGCCCGGCCGGTTGCGGCTCGGGTCGCGGGGCGTTGAATCGGTCCGCCTGCCCGCCGCCACCGCCCGCGCGGTCACCGAGCTGGCCCGCTCGTCGCACACGACCGTCAACGTCGTGCTGCAGGGCGCCTTCGCGCAGCTGCTGATGTGGCTGACCGGCCAGCACGACATCGCCTTCGGCACGACGGTCTCGGGCCGACCGGCCGAGATGGCCGGGGCGGACGCAATGGTGGGCCTGTTCATCAACACCGTGCCGGTGCGGGCGCGCCTCACCCCGGCAACCACCACCGCGGAGCTGCTGGCCCAGCTGCAAACCACGCACAACCACACAGTCGAGCACCAGCATCTGGCGCTCAACGACATTCACCGACTCACGGGCCACGAGCGACTGTTCGACACGCTGTTCGTGTACGAGAACTACCCGATCGACCCCGCGGCGCCGCTGGGCGACCACCAGCTGGCCATTACCGAATTCGCCGTTCGCGAATCCACCCATTACCCGCTGACGATCCAAGCCATGCCCGGCAACGAGTTGGGGCTTCGCGTCGAATACGACACCGATGTGTTCGACGCCGACAGCATCCAGACGCTCATCGCGCGGTTGCAGCGGGTGCTGACAGCGATGACCGCCGAGCCCACCCGGCGGCTCTCGGCGGTGGATCTGCTCGATGAGCCCGAGCATGCCCGGCTGGATGGGTGGGGCAACCGGGTGGTGTTGACCGAGGCGTCGGTCACCGGCGAGTCGATTCCCGCGTTGTTCGCCGCCCAAGTCGAGCGCAGCCCGGATGCGGTGGCGCTGACCTGCGACGGCCGCTCAATGACGTACCGAGAGCTGGACGAGGCCGCCAACCGGTTGGCGCACTTGTTGGCCGACCGCGGCGCGGGTCCGGGTCAGTGTGTGGCGCTGCTGATGGAGCGTTCAGCCCAGGCCGTGATCGCAATCTTGGCGGTGCTGAAGACCGGGGCGGCGTATCTGCCCATCGACCCGGCGCATCCGCGGGCGCGGACCGATTTCATGCTCGCCGACGCCGCCCCGGTCGCCGCGATCACCACCGCCGAATTGGCCGATCGGTTCGACGGGCACGGTGTGGTCGTCGTCGAGGCAGATGACCCGGCGATTGGTGCCCAGCCCAGCACGGCGCTTCCGACACCGCCGCCCGACGAGATCGCCCACATCATCTACACCTCGGGTACTACCGGGGTTCCTAAGGGGGTGGCGGTCACCCAGCGCAATGTCACCCAGCTGTTCGACTCGCTGGCGGCCGGTGTGGAGCTGCGGGTGGGGCAGGTGTGGACGCAGTGTCACTCCTATGCGTTCGATTTTTCGGTGTGGGAGATCTGGGGTGCGTTGCTGCATGGCGGGCGGCTGGTGGTGGTGCCGGACTCGGTGACGCGCTCCCCGGAGGACTTTCACGCCCTGCTGGTGGGTGAACAGGTCAGCGTGTTGACCCAAACCCCTTCTGCGGTAACGGCTTTGACGCCACAGGGGGTGGATGCGGCGTTGGTGATCGGCGCCGAGGCGTGCCCGGCCGAGGTGGTGGACCGGTGGGCGCCCGGGCGGGTGATGGTCAATGTGTACGGCCCGACCGAGACCACGATGTGGGCGTCCAAGAGTGCGCCGCTGACCCCGGGATCCGGTGCGCCGCCGATCGGTTCACCGGTGTCGGGGGCGGCGCTGTTCGTGCTGGACGGGTGGTTGCGCCCGGTGTCGCCCGGGGTGGTGGGCGAGTTGTATGTCGCGGGCGCCGGGGTGGGGTGCGGGTATTGGCGGCGGGCGGGGTTGACCGCATCGCGGTTTGTGGCCTGCCCGTTCGGCGGATCGGGGGCACGCATGTATCGCACTGGGGATCTGGTGTGCTGGCGTGCCGACGGGCAGCTGGAGTATCGAGGCCGGGCCGACGAGCAGGTCAAGATTCGCGGCTATCGCATCGAACTCGGCGAAATCCAGGCAGCGCTCAGCCAATTGGAGGGGTGGAGCAGGCGGCGGTGATCGCCCGCGAAGACCACCCCGGCCACAAACGCCTGGTCGGCTACCTGACCGGCAGCGCCGACCCCGCCCAGGTGCGTGAGAAGCTCGCCGAGCGGCTGCCGGCCTACATGGTCCCGGCCGCGGTGGTGGTGCTCGATGCGCTGCCGGTGACGGTCAACGGCAAACTCGACAAACGCGCCCTGCCCGCCCCCGAATACCTCGCCGGCCACTACCGCGCTCCGACCACCGCCATGGAGGAGATCCTGGCCGCATCTACGCCCAGGTCCTCGGCCACGAGCGGGTCGGCGTCGACGACTCCTTCTTCGACCTCGGCGGCGACAGCATCTCCGCGATGCGCCTCATCGCGGCGATCAACACCAGCCTCGGGGCGGATCTGTCGGTAGCTACGCTCTTCGAGGCGCCCACGGTGAGGAGTCTGAGTCAGCGACTGCACACCGGCGCTACTTCGCTACCGGAAGTGCTGCCGGTTCAGACCCTGAAAACCGGCACCGGCGTTCCACTCTTCTGTATTCATCCTGGGAGCGGCGTGAGTTGGCCATATCAGGTGCTTGGTCATTACCTGGACTGCCCGATCATTGGAATTCAGCGCACCCCGCAGGGCGGCGAAGGTGAGCCCGCGTCAATTCGGGAGATGGCGAAGAACTATGCCGACCGAATCCAACGAATCCATCCCACCGGGCCCTACAACCTTCTCGGCTGGTCTTTCGGCGGCGTCGTCGCCCACGAGATCGCGGTCGAGCTTCGACGGCGCGGATGCGCAGTTGGACGTCTCGTCGTCCTCGACGCCCAACCGACCGACAGCAACGTTCCACTACCGGATCACGCCGTCGGCGAGAAAGACATTCTGAAAGAGGTCTTGCGGTTCTATCGCATGGACATTCCGGACGACGAAGAGCTGCTCACCTATGAGCGGGTAGAACAATTAGTCCGCGAACGCGGGGAAGCGGAGTTTCCTCGATACAGACAGCTTCTGAACCAGATTGTGCAAAACACTAATAGCAACATGGCCCTGTATCGGGCGCATGAACCCGGGGTGTTCGACGGCGACATGGTGGTGTTCTCCGCTGCGCGCAACGACAGCGAGCGCAATGTGTCTCTTCGGCAAAGCTGGCGCCGTTACGTCGCCGGTCACATTGCCGTACACCCGGTCGACTGTACGCATCAAGAAATGCTGACCGCCGAATCGCTCGCCAGGTACGGCGACCAACTCAAACACTCACTGCTTGCCGAAGACCCACCCGGCGCTGCCGCACGGTGCGACGACTAAAACCCTTCCGCTTACGCCCGGCCAGCCGGGGCGATGGTCACTTCGGCGACCTCGTGGCCATGCAGGAAGTTCGACTGGCGAAGTGACTGTCGGCCCGTCACCGCGATGGAAGAAACAAGGCGCGTCAAAACCGTTAACAGACAACGCAACTCGAGGCGGGCCAGCACCGCGCCGACGCAGTAGTGCGGCCCGCCGCCGAACGACAGATGTGGATTTGGCTTGCGGTCCAACACGAAACGCTCCCCGTCAGGGAAGACCGCCTCGTCACGGTTGGCCGACGGTATCCACACGACGACCCGGTCGCCCGACCGAATCCTGGCCTCGCCGAGTGACATGTCGGCCGTCGCGGTGCGCAGCACGTGTCCGGGCGGTGAAGTCCACCGCAGGATTTCTTCAACAGCGGAGTTCAACAGCTCCGGGTGCGCGCGCAGCCGCTGCCAGCACGGCGGGTCCTGGCCGAAGGCCACCAGGGCACCGGACACCGCCAGCGGAGTTGTTTCAAGTCCACCGGTGAGCATGCCGTCGAGATTCAGCAAAATCTCGTCGTCGGTCAGCGGACGACCGTCGACGGTGGTCTGCGACAGCGCGGTCACAAAGTCGTTCTGTGGTGTCCTGCGGCGCTGCTGCAGCAGGTCATTGAGGTACATCAGCAACTCGCCGTGTGCTTCGGCGGCGTCCTGCGCGACATTGGTGGCATAGGCAGAATCGGTCAACCTGGCCAGTTCGCCCCAGTTCGCGTGTGGAATCCCTAGCACCCTGGCAAGCACTTGGCGGGCGATGACGGCGCCGAGATCCTTGACGGCGTCGAAAGATCCACCGTCGGCGATCAGATCGGCGAGCAGCGATCCGATGTCGTCTTCGATATCGGAGCGCATCCCATCGATCGCCGAGCTCGACAGCCAGGCCGTGTGTGCGGCACGCAGCCTGCGGTGATTGGCACCATCGGTTACCACCAGCATCTTTCCCGACGCCAACGCAACCGCACGGGTATTGGCGCCCAGCCGCATTCCAGAACCCGATACGAATTGTCGAGGATTTTGCAGCACTTCGCGCGCGAAGCCGTGTGTCGTGACCGACCAGAATTCGCCGTTGGTGGCCGAGCGCGTCCAAGCCACAGGATGAGCACGGCGCGCCAACTGCCACACCGTGAACCGGTCGGGCGCGGCGTGAAAGGACGGTGCGGCCGGGTCGACGGCTGTTGTGTCAGGCTGCCAGACGGGCGAGCGCCCGTTCGGCCCAGCGAACTGGTAGTCGGACACATTCCTCTGATTCACTGAACGCCTCGTTCTCAAACTGCGTAATCAGGCTCAACAGTATGGCAACCGTTGCCAGATCGAGACGAGTCCTGTCGCGCAAATTAACACCATGGCCGAATGAGTGGCTGTCGCCGCATATTTCGGCGTGCACTGCACAGCCAGCCAAGAATTCGCCTCTTTTCAAAAGACAAAGCGCTCCCGCCGACGTCGTCGGCTTGACAGATCAGCGACGCCCAAGTCTTTCCCGGACCATGTCGGTGAGAAAACGCCTCGTCGGCACCGGACGGAACGCGCGAGCCGCGTCGGTGAGAGCGTCACGTGCATCCGCGCTCAGCTCGATATCAGCGGCGGCTACGTTGAACTCGAGCTGCTCGACACTGGACGCTCCCGGAATCGCGACGACGCCGGGCAAGCTGATCAGCCACGCCAGCGCCACCTGTGCCGGCTTGGCGTCGACCGCACTGGCGACATCGCGCAGCGTCTGCAGCAGTGGCTCGATCCGGCGCAGGTTCTCGGTGCCGAAGAGCGGGTTGATCGCACGCACACCACCGGGCCGGTTGTCGACGCCATAATTGCCGCCCAATAGTCCCTGCGCCAACGGGCTATACGCGATCACGATGCGGTTCTCGCGCTGCGCGAACGGAACGAGGTCGTCGAGTGCCGCAGGATGCGCGAGCGAAAAATGCACCTGGTTGCTGATAACCGGGCGCCCGAGCGCAGCGTCGGCCTTCTGCCAACGGGACAACGAATAGTTCGAAACCCCGGCTGCGCCGATGGCACCGCTGTCGAGCAAGTCGCGCATCCCCGGCATGATCACCGAATCGGGGAAGACCGGGTTGGGCTGGTGGATCTGGTAGAGCGGGATGCGGTCCAGCCGCAGGCGCCGCGCACTTGCCCGCTCGCGTTGCTTGACCACGGCGGGAAACGGCGCGATCGGCATGATCTTGCTGGCCACCACGACCTCGGCGCGCCGGTCCCCGAGTGCCTCGCCGAGAATTCGCTCGCTCTTACCCAAGCCGTAGATCTCGGCGGTGTCGAACAGCGTGACCCCCAGATCGAGGGCGCGCCGAACAATGTCACGAGCCGCGCCGGAGGCGTAGCGATCACCGTAGCCCCACTCAAGCGAGCCGAACTGCCAAGTGCCCAGCCCGATGCGGCTGACCTTCCCGATGCCGTCGACGTCCAGATACTTCATGTGACCCACCGTACTGGGGTCGGCAACGCGCCCGACGCGAGAGCCCACCCGGTGGCCGATACGCTGTGGCTGCAGCGGGCTCGTTACAAGAAAGGGTCAAGATGTCACGGACTGTGGTGATCGGAGCTTCCAGTGGGCTCGGACGATGCATCGGGGTCGGGCTCGCCCAGCGCGGCGCTCGTGTCGCGCTGCTTGCCCGGCGCCGGGAGCGTATCGAAGCTGCGGCCAAGGAGGCCGGGCCCGGCGCGGTCGCCCTCGAATGCGATGTCACCGATGAGGCCTCGTGCCGATCGGCCGTCGGTGCTGCAGCTGACGCGCTGGGCGGCATCGACCATCTCATTTACACGCCCGCCGTCGGGCCGCTGGTCCGGTTGGTCGATACCGATGCCGGAACGTGGCGGCACGTCTTCGACACCAACGTCATAGGCGCGGCGCTGGCGACGGCCGCGGCGGTGCCGCACTTGACGGCCTCGGCGGGCAAGGCGGTCTATCTCTCTTCTGACGCAGGCACATTCGGCCCGCCGTGGCCGGGGCTTGGTGCGTACGGCGTCAGCAAGGCAGCTTTGGAGAGGCTCGTCGAGGCATGGCGAGCCGAACACCCTGGCATCGGTTTCACCTGCCTGATCGTTGGCGAGTGCGCGGGCGGTGAGGGCGACGCGGCGACGGGAATGACGGTCGGGTGGGATCCCGGGCTTGCCAAACAGGCCTACCCGCTTTGGGTGTCGCGCGGATGCATGCCCGGGAAGCTGATGCCGGTCAAGGACCTCGTCGAGGTCGTGGATACGATTCTGCGCACCGATGCTTCGACGTCGATGCCGGTTGTCGTCGCGAGAGGCGCGCCAGCTAACGGCCCGGCGTTTTCGGATTCCGGCCGGTCCTAAGGAGATTCATGGTCGAGCTGCATGTCGAGCGGACGATTGCCGCGCCTGCCGAGAAGGTGTTCGACTGGCTGACGGACCCGGCCAGTCTTACGGCCGCTCCGTTGGTCCTCAAGGCTGGCTGGGCGCAAGGTGCGTCGGGGCCAGCAGTGGGGGCGCTGCGCGAAGTGGTCGGGGTCGGCACCTGGTTCCGTGAAGAGATCACGGCCTACGACAGGCCCCGCACTTACTCCTATCTCATCGTCCGCTCGTTGCCGCCGTTCAACCACGAAGGCGGCACCCTGACCTTTACTCCGTCCGAGGCCGGCACACACGTCGACTGGCTGACCAACTACACCCATCCGCTTCGCACTGGGGGCAAGTTCATGGAGGCGGTCACCCGCCCCCTGCTGCGCTCGAGTTTCCTTGCGATCCTTGCGGCTTGCGCGGAGAAACTCGAAACCTGACGGCCTTGCTGCCGGTAGACGACCCGGTGAAGTGGGCGGCTTAGTTGTTGGTGGGTGGGGGTTGTGGTTGGAAGGGTTGGTACCACCACCAGTTGGCGCGTTCGCCGGTGGGCCCTGGGCAGGGTGGGACGGCGGGCGGGGGACGGTTGGGTGGTCGGGCCAGCGATCCGGCGCGCAGCCGTCGGCCGGTGCTGTCGGTGACGACGAGAGCGTTGACGGGTCCGGTGATGGTGATCACCCCGCGGTGGTGTAGCCGATGGTGGTACGGGCAGACCAGCACCAGGTTGGCCAATTCGGTGGCGCCGCCGTCTTCCCAGTGGACGATGTGGTGGGCGTGCAGCCCGCGGGTGGCCCCACAGCCGGGAACCGCGCACGTGGGGTGGCGGTGCTCGAGGGCGCGGCGCAGCCGCCGGCCGACGACCCGGGTGGCGCGCCCGGCGCCGAGGGGCTGCCCGTGGCGTTGAAACCACACTTCGCAGGTGGCATCACAGGTCAAATATTTCCGGTCGGCCTCAGATAGCAGTGGACCCAGATGCAGCGCCGCGGCGCGCTGGGCGATGTCGAGATGCACCACCACCGTGGTGCGCGCCCCGTGCGGGCGCCGTGTCGCTTCGGCGTCCCAGCCGGACTCGACCAGCCGCATGAACGCATCGATCGTGCTGGGCAGCGGGGGACAATTCTCTGACCCGCGCTCGCCGTGGTCGTGTTTCCACTCGGCGATCAGCGCATCGAGGTGAGAGGCCAGCGCGGCGTCGAACGTCGCCGCCTCAGCATGAGGCAGTCTGATCCGCCAACAACTGGACCGCTCATCGCTGGTCTTGGTGATCGAACGCGGCGCTGGCCGCTGCGGTTCGGGCCGAGACTCGGGTTGGGGTCGCGGTTCGAGCCGCACCGCGGTGCGCAACTGGTTGACCGTGGCCACCGCCGCCAACTGCGCATAGTGCTCGTCAGAGCCCGCAGCGGCCCCCGCGGCGATCACCCCGACCTGATCCAGCGACAGCCGACCCTCGACCAGGCCCGCCGCGCAGCGGGGAAACTCTTCTAGCCGGCGCGCCACCGCGGCGATGGTGTGGGCAGTGGCCGACGAGGCGCCCAACTTCCAGGCCACCAGCGCCGCCACCGAGCGCGCACCGGTCGCGCCGCACAGCTCGTCGCGATCCAGCTCGGCGACGATCTGCACAATGCGCCCATCAATGGCGTTGCGCTGACCGGCCAACTCCGCCAACTCCTCGAACAACACCTCAAGACGCTCGGCAGGACTCAGCGCCACCGCAGGCGATGCGGTCGAGGACATAACTGCATCATTGCAACCGGGTCTGACAAAACTCGGCTGCCGATCCACACCGGGACGGGCCGTCATTGTCTGCTACACGGCACAGCCTCAGTGGTCGCCAAAACCACCGCGGCTCGCGTCGAAGGCGGTCGTCACCACTCGGCTAGAACCGCCCGGTTCTGACCCCGTATTTAGCGCAGATCCCGGCAGTCCAAACCGAAAACAACAGATCGACACCCGGCGATTACTGCGACCCAACGGCCGTCGCCGCCTGATCGGAGATCGACGACCAATTGGCCTGTGAGTTTGACTGCGGCAGTGTGCTTTTGGGCTAGGCCGCCCTACAGTCCGCCCAGGTCGTCGGGCACGTCGACGGCATGCTCACGCAGTGCCTCCAAGGGCACCACGTCGAGGGTGCGCTCGTGGGTGCAAGCCAGCACCACCGGTGCGGCGCAGCCGTCGTGATAGGCCAGCAGCCAGTTCCTGGCAGTGACGCACCAGCGGTCACCGGGTGTGAGGCCCGGAAACCGGTACTCGGGCCGCGGCGTCACCAGGTCGTTGCCGATCGAGCGCTGGTGTTGCAGGAACTCGGCAGTCACCACAGCGCAGATCGTATGCAGGCCAAGGTCTTCCGGTCCGGTGGAGCAGCAGCCGTCGCGGTAGAAGCCGGTGAGCGGATCGGTGCCGCAGGGTTCCAGCGGGCCGCCGAGCACGTTGCGTTCAGGCATCGACCCCAGTATCCACCGCGCCGGGTGCGCGATGGACGGGCTAGGCGGGAAGGCCTTTCTTGATCGAGGCGTCCTGTTTTTGCCCCACGTCGGTGACGAACTCCGGCGGCGCGGGCACGCCGGTAGGCCCGTCGAATTCGAGCGTGACGAACGCCTTGCCCTCGGTGAACAGCAACACCGTCACCCCTTTGGACTTATCCGGCAAGTCTCCTGAGATCGTGACGCCGCCGGTGCCGACGTTTGCTTTGACCGGGGTTCCGGTAATGGGACCCGGGGGCGTGGCCTTGGCCGCGTTGAGCGCGCCGGCCGCCGCGGCGGGATCCGGCAGGATCTCGATGGTGTCGTGGATGACGTGGCTGCCGTCGTCGTCGGTGAACGTGGTCGCCGCACCGGGTTTGCCATTCGGGTTCTGAATCGGCGGGCTGGCCTTGAACGTCACGGGCGCATTGATGTCTGCGGCGCGGATCAGAAGCCTGGAGTAGTCGGTCGGTTGTCCTTTCGCCGGGGTCGGGGTAGCGGTGCTCGAGGTGACCGGTCTCGACGGGGGCGCCTTGGACTGTGAACGGCTGCCGCAGCCCACCGCCGACGCTCCCACCAGCATCCCCGCCGTGGTGAGTGCTGCGATTGCCACCAGTGAAGTCCTCATTGCCGGGCAACTATAACCGAACTCATACGGCTGCATTGGTGTTTGGGCTTTGAAATCGCCGTCGCCTAAGCCATCCGCCGACATGGTTAGGCAATACGCATGAATTAGACTGTGCGCCAAACGCTTACGCGCGGTCACTCGGTGTCGACAGTGTCAAGAAGCTGCACCTCCTCGAGATCCATCTCCGATTGCAGCTCGCGCAGGACGATGTCGTCGATGCGGTTTTGGTCGCGCAGCTCGGTGACGGCGCGGCGCCGGTGCTCGAGCACACCCAGGCGCACCCGCCGAACCAGGTCGTGCTGCTCGGCGGCCTTGTTCGCCGGGCCGTCGGGATTGGCCGTGACGAGTGCGGCGTGTTCTTCGTATTCCTTCTGCAGCCGGCTCAGCAGCTGCGGGCTGACGCCGACTTCGTCGGCCACCCGCGGCAACGCGTCCAGTGCTGCCTCGGCGCTGCGGCCGCGGGCCAGCTGCAATTCGTTTGCGTGCGCAACGTCTTCGGGCATCCGGGCCCATCGCACGACGAGGGGCAGTGTGCTGCCCTGCACCAGGACGGTCACCAGGATCACCGCGGACACGACGAAGATGATCAGGTTGCGGTCGGGAAACGCAGCGCCGCTGCGTGTGGTCAGCGGGACAGCCAGCGCCGCGGCCAGCGACACCGCGCCGCGGAAGCCCGCCCAGCTCGACACGGCGCGTTGGCGCCAGTCGACGCGCCGGGCGCGCTGTACCGCGCGCCGGTCTATGGCGCGGATCAACAGCGTGGTGATTTCCATCCACGCGACCCGGGTCGCGACGACGACGGCGGTCACCGCCAGCGCCAGCACCGCGGCGTGGCGAAGCCCGCCGTCGAGGTTCGAAATCCCGCGCACCGCTCCCGGGATCTGGACCCCGACGAACACCCACAGCGAGCCGTTGATCAGAAAAGTCGACATGTCCCAGAAGGCGAAGGACTGCAGACGCGAACGAGCCCGGATCACCCGCGGCCCGACATAACTGAGCACCAGGGCGGCCACCAGCACCGCGACCACGCCGCTGCAGTGCATTGTTTCAGCCAGCAGGTACGCCGCGAACGGAGTAAAGATGCTCAGCGCGCCCTCCTCCAGCGGCGCGTCGAGTCGGCGGCGCAGCAGGGTGACCGCCAGTCCGACCAGCAACCCGGCGGCGATACCGCCGAGGTAGGAGCCGACAAAGCGGCCGATGAGGGCGGTGGGGCCGATCGCGGGGCTGCCGGTCGCGACCGCGACGGTCACGGCGAACAAAACAAGCGCGGTCCCGTCGTTGATGATGCTCTCGGCGCGCAGCACCGTCAGGGGCCGGCGCGGTAACCGTTTGGCCAGGCCCGCCACGGCGGCAGCATCGGTGGGTGAGAGCACGGCACCCAGCACCGCCGCAGCGTGCGACTCCATTCCCATCGCGCGTGCCGTCCACGACACCGCGACCGCGGTGGCAATTACCAGCCCCACACTGATCAGCACGATCACCCGCATGTTCGCGCGGATCTCGCGGAAGCTGGTATTCATGCTCTCCCAGTACAGGATCGCGGGCAGGAACAGCAGCAGCACTATTTCCCCGTGGAGGTGAATCCCACCGAACCGCGGGATCAGACCCAGCAGTGCGCCCAGCAAGATCAGCAACACCGGCGGACCGACGCGATAACGCTTGCCCAAGACCGTCCCCACGATGACGGTGGCAACCAGCGCGACGATTACGACAAGCGCAAACACCAGCACATCATCCGGTACGCGGCGGGCGCACCGGCGGCAGCCCCGTCGCAGCGATTACCAAGGGCGCGGCGTGTCCCGCGAGGCTGCGGGGGTAAAGGTGACCGGCAGCTTGCCCAGCCCGGTCATGCTCGGGTTGCCGAGGTATTCCTGGACCCCGCCGGGATCGACCTGATAGTCCGGGATGCGCTCGAGCACCGCCTTGACCATCACCTCGAACATGACGCGCGCCAGATGCGATCCGATGCAGCGGTGCGGACCGAGGCCGAAGGCGACATGGCGATTGGGCGAACGGTCCAGCACAATCTCGTCAGGCCGGTCGAACTCGTGCTCGTCGTGGTTGGCGGCCAACCAGCTGATGATGACGCGGTCGTTGCGTCGAAGCCGTTGCCCGCCAAGGACGACGTCGCGCGTCACCGTCCGGCTCAGTTGCTGATTCACCGAAAAGTAGCGCAAGAACTCGTCCACTGCCGTGCGGTAGAGGTCCGGGCGGTCGATGAGCTGTCGGCGCAAATCGGGATGAGTGCCTAGATGCAGCAGGCTCAGTGCGGTCAGCGATGTGGTGGTGTCGACACCGCCGCCGATGAGGTTCCAGAGAATGTCGAGCACCTGGGCGTCGTCGAGGCGCTTGCCGTCGAATTCGAACCGAACCAGGAAGCTGGTCAGGTCGTCGCGCGGGTCGGCCCGCCGGTCCGCCGCGAACTTCAGCAGGCCGTCCATCATTGCGGGGACGTCGGCGATGGCGGCGGCGTATTCGGCGCTGTCTTGGCTCACGGCCATGACGGAGTGAAACAGGTTGGCGTAGAGCCGCCAGTTGTCGTAGGGCAGACCCATCAACCTCATGGTCAGGATGGCCGGCACCGGGCTGGCGTAGTCGAGCACCAAGTCCATCTGCCCGTCCCCGACGCGCTGGTCGAGAAACCAGTGCGCCGATTGCCGCATGAACGGTCGCATCCGCTCGACGGCACCGGGCGAGAAGAACGGGGCAAGCGCGCGCCGTAGCGCCTGGTGGTAGGGGCCGTCGACCTCGCCGATGCCGAGCGCCGGCTGGCCCTCGGGACGCGGCACCCCCATCTCGCCCTGGTAATCGACGCCGTCGGCGGCGTTGGGCTCGTACTTGTGGGCGAATGTGTCGCCGTCCCGGGCGATCTGTGCGACCGCCTCGTAGCTGGTGACGAACCAGAATCCGCCGTAGTTTTCGTTCCACGCTACCGGACACCGGCGCCGCAGCTCGGCGTTGATCTGCAGTTCGTTGAGGTTGAACTCGTCGGAGTGATGATCGAAATCGACGACCACCTCGGCACCGATGTCAGGACGGGCGGCCATCGAAAAGTCCTCCAGCGCAAGAAAACCGGCGAAACACCCACTTCGTGGGATGCGAGGTGGCTAAGCTTTGAAGTCTATTACGCTATCTTTGCGATTTTAAGCGTTTCGACGTACACAGGAGAAGTCGTGGGCTCCGGGAGCGACAGTACCGGTCGGCCGGCCGAAGCGACGATCGGCGGCCGGGCGATTCCGGATCAGCCGGATCTTGCCCGCATGCGGGCGCAGCGCTGGCAGCGGTTGCAGCACGAGCTCACGGCACGCGACCTCGACGGTGTGGTGCTGCTCGGGTCGAGCTCGGTCACCTATGCCACGGGTGCCGCCCTGCCCGCTGAAGACGGTGACCGGGCAGCGCTTTTTCGCGCGGTGGCGGTGGCGGTCACCGGCGACGCGGCACCGCACCTTTACACCTGCTACGACGACGGGGTGCCGGCCGACCTGCCCGACGATCACCTGCACGGCCCGCTGTTCCCGGATCTCGACGACGGTGTCGACCAACTCGCCGAGGCGCTCGGCGAGCATTTCGGGTTCGGTGCGCGGATCGGAATCGACCACCAAACCCACGCGATGCGCCGTGGTGTGCACGGCTTCGACTGGGTCGACGCGGCCGACGTGATCGCTACGGCCAAGGTCGTCAAGACACCGGACGAGGTGGCCTGCATCCGCTATGCCCAGCACCTCAACGAGCTGGCCATGGTCGACGCGCTGCGAATCCTGCGTCCGGGCGTGCGGCAAATCGATTTAAGCGCAACGTTTCTGCGCCGGGCCTTCGAGCTCGGTGCATCCGCAGGCGGAATCGACCCGATCTGGCAGGTGATGGCGCCGACCCGCGAGTGTGGGCCCTGGACCCTGCACGGCGATCTCGCTTACCCGACCGTGACCACCGATCGGTTCCTGCGCGACGGCGACGTCATCTGGGTCGATGCCGGGATCACCTGGCATGGCTACGCCTCCGACTACGGCCGGACTTGGGTCGTCGGCGCAAAGCCAAGCGATCGCCAACACAACCAGTTTCGTCGCTGGCGAGTCGTAGTCGACTCCGTGTTGGACCTTCTCAAGCCCGGCGTTTCGGCGCTGCAGCTGTGCAACGCCGCCGCCGAAGCCAACGACGGCGTCCGGCCCTGGATCAAGCATTTCTACCTGGCTCATGGCGTCGGTACCGAAAGCGCCGAAATGCCGCTTATAGGTACCGATTTCGGCGAGCAATTCGATGAGCAGCTCACCATGCAACCCGGAATGGTGGTGGTTCTCGAGCCGGTCATCTGGGACGACGGCGCGGCGGGATATCGCGCGGAAGACATTGTCGCGGTTACTGATACCGGCTGGATAAAGCTGAGCGACTCGGTCTACGACCCGTACGGGCTTGGCGCATGAGCCCGGTGCCCCGTGACCGCGGCGTGCTCATCGGAGCGATGGGTTTGGAGGACGATGCCCGGGTCAATTTCGCTCGGCTGCGGGCGCAGCGGCGAGCAAAGGTGTTCTCCGGCATGGAGACTCATCATATCGATGCGTTGCTGCTGGGCAGCGTCGGCAATGTGCGATACGTGTCCGGTGCCCGCTTGCTCGGCCGTTTCGGAGTACTTCCGTTCGCTCCGTTGGCTGTGGTGGTCGCCGAAACCGCACGGGTGCATGTGCTTTCGACATGGGACGAGGGTGTTCCGCCGGAGATCGGGCGCGACCAGCTGTACGGGATGAGCTGGAACCCGGTCAATCTGATGGAGGCGCTAGCCGCTATTCCCGGTCTGCGCCAGGCACGGCGGGTGGGCACCGACGGGCTGACCCCAATGATCGCTGGCCTGGTTTCGCAACTTGTCACCGCCGCCGAGCTGGTCGACGCGGCGCCGGTGATGGCAGCGGCTCGGCGGACCAAGACGCCCGACGAGATCACTTGCCTGCAAGTCGCGTCGGCGATCGCGGAGGCGGCGCTGACGGCCATGGACGAGGTTTTGGCGCCGGGCATCACCGAGCGTGAACTGCTCGGCGTCTACTACGAGCGAGTGTCACGCCTGGGAGCACCGTACCCGCCGTCGGAAAGCGTGTGCTTTGCCACGCCTGCCAGCGGCCCGGTGCGGTACCGCCATCTGGTATCCGATCGTCCGGTCGGGCAGGGCGAACTGGTGGTGCTCGCACCGGGTGCGTTGTATGCCGGATACGAGGCTGGTTTGGCCCGCACGCGGCCGGTCGGCGAGTCCGCGCCGCCCGGCAGCGGAAAGCTGGCCAGTCGGTGCGCCCGCGGCATGGATGCGCTGCTGGCCGCGTGTCGTGCGGGCAACACCGGCGCCGATCTGTATCGGGCGTGGCAGGACGCCGGCAACCGTGACTCGCCGCTGCCGCTGGCCCACGGGCTGGGGCTCGGCGCCGAGCCACCGCTGGTCGGTCTGGGCCGCGGAAGCGCGGCCATGCTCGAGGAAGGCATGGTCCTCTGCGTGCAATCCTGGGTCGCCGAGGAAGGTATCGGTGGATGCCTGGAGCGCGCCACCGTGCTGGTCGAAAACCGCCAATCGTCAACACTCACCCGTTATGGAAGGCTGAAATGACCAGTCACCGAACGGTTTTCAACCATGTAGGATTATGCGTCGCTGATCGCCAGCGGTCGCGCCGATTCTACGAGGGCCTGCTCGGCTTTCAGTTCTGGTGGGAAGCCGAACCCCCCGACGACGGCACCGACCGGCTTCTGCAGTTGGACAAGCCGCTTGGACTGCATGCCACCTACCTGGTTCGCGACGGTTTTGTGTTGGAACTCCTTGACTATTCGCGACGTGAAGTGCGTGCCGGGCCACCACGTGGCATGGACCACGTCGGGCTGACGCATCTATCGTTATCGGTGTCCGATCTCGGCGCGGTATTGCAGACGGTCGACGGCTTCGGCGGAACGGTGGTCGCCGAGACCGTGTCCGAGCAATCGGCGATGATCCGCGATCCGGATGGGCAGCTGATCGAATTGCTCTCGGATTCCTGGCTTTCGGTGTTGCCGGCGCGTCCTTAATGCGACGTTTGCCGCAGCGTCACCACCTCGTTGTTGTGCCCGGCGACGTAGACGGTGCCGATGTTGTCGACCGCCAACCCCCACGGGTAGTCCAGGCCGACGAAGGGCAGTTTGACTTGTGTGGTCGACCCGACCGGGAGTTTGAGCGCACGATTGTTGGCGCTGTCGGTGACATACACCGCGCCCTGGCCGTCCACCGTCACACCGCCGGGTTCGCTGAGACCGTCGAACGGCAGCACGGTTTGCATGGTGGAACCCTGCGGCAACGCCAGGACACGATCGTTGCCGCCATCGGCCACGTAAACGGTTCCGCTGCCGTTCACCACTACGCCGGTCGGATTGTTGAGGCCGGCGAACGGCAGCTCGCTTTGCCTGTTGGACCCGGCCGGGAGGGCCACCACGCGGTTTTTAGTGGTATCGGTGACGTAGACCGTGCGGCTGCTGTCCACCGTGACACCGGTCGGATTGCCCAGGTCGCTAAACGGTAGCTCGGTTTGCGACGTGGAACCCGCCGGAAGTACCACCACCCGCTTGTTGCCGGAGTCGGTGACGTAGACGGTGCCGCTGTTGTCGGCGGTCACCCCGGTCGGATTTTTCAGGCCGTTGAACGGCAGCACCGCGGGCGCGGTTGAACCCGCGGGCAGTGACAGGATCCGATTGTTCAACGTGTCGGCCACATACACCGTGCCGCCGTTATCCACCGTCACACCATCGGGATTGCTCAGGCCGGTGAAAGGCAGTGTCGTTTGGTCGGATTGGGGGGATTCTTGACGCGGATGACGCATGGTGACCAGACCGACAGTCACCGCGACGGCGAGCAGGGCGGCGGCCGAGATCACGACGCCCTTCCGGCGCCACCACGGCCGCGGCGGCGGCTGCGTCACCGCGGGCAGCCGCCCAGCCGAGGGCTTTCGCCCCGGAACCGAGATCATTCTCGCCCGCTGCGGTCGCGGCGTCTGGCGGACGGTTGCCGGCGGGGCACGAAAAGACCCGCGGGGGTGTGCAGCCGGTGCGGCCAGGGCGTCGCGGGCCGCGCGCGCCAGATCCACAGCGGTCCCGTAGCGTTCGGCGGGATTTTTGGCCATGCCCTTGGCAATGACCATGTCCAAGCCCGCCGGCACCGCGGGGTTGGTGATCGACGGCTGCGGCGGAGGGCTCATCAGGTGCGCGGTGAGCTGTCGCTCCATGCTGTCACCGGGGAACGGATGCTGCGCAGTCAGGCACTCGTATAACACACAGGCCAACGCATAGATATCCGAGCGAGCGTCGACTTGGCCGGTGCTAAACCGTTCCGGGGCCATGTAGTGAAAGGTGCCGATCACACCTCCGGCCGTAGTCAACGCCAATTCGCCAGTGGCACGGGCGATTCCGAAATCGATCAAGTACGCGAAGTCGTCTTCGTCGACCAAAATATTCGAAGGCTTGACGTCACGGTGCACCAAGCCCACCTTGTGCGCGGCATGCAGCGCCTTGGCCACCTGCTCGATGATGTGCACCGCCCTGGCTGGTTGCAGCGGTGGCCCGGCCTCGAGAATGGTTTGCAGGTCGCGGCCCTCGATCAGCCGCATGTCGACGAACAAGTGCCCGTTTATCTCGCCGTGGGTGTGAATCGGTATGACGTGCGGGCTGCTTAGCCGGGTGGCTGCGTGAGCTTCGCGGCGGAACCGTTGCTGGAAAACCTCGTCCTGGGAGATCTCGGGAGGCAAGATCTTGATCGCGACGATCCGGTCGATCACGGTGTCGTAGGCACGCCACACCTCGCCCATGCCGCCGCGGCCGAGCAACTCGATCAGCCGGTACTTCCCGAACGAAGTTCCCTGCAACGAGCCCTCCCACAGCAACCTGTCAGCAACTTGCCAGCACCCTAGCGCGTGGGCATTCACCGTCGCAGGCGTTTCGGCGCCTCACAGCGGCGGGGGAGGCTCAGTTCTGTCGGGCACGAATGTTACTGGCGCGCAATTCAGCGACGTGCGGACGCCGGGTTGGCCGACCGTTTCGCGCCGCAGCAAGCAGGTGACCGTGGGTGACCGGGCTGCGGGCCGCGGGTCGCCTGGGCGGTCGCCGGCCTGGAGATCAATCCGCTTATTGCCGCGCGGTTCTCGGGCCGCACGTGCAGATGCGATAGCCGCGGTTGTTGACGCCGACAGTCGCATTCTGATGTGACCGCAGCCGATCCGCATTGCGGACCGCCGGCGCTACTCGCCTTCGGCCGGGGCGGCGGGGCCGGTGGCGGCGCTGGCGGGGGCGGCGGGGTAGTGCCGGGTGGTGGGCCAAGGCGGCTCGCGGCGAAGGCTGCACCCTTGTCGATCATCGTTCCGTCGTTGGCATACGTGTTGTGGGCGGCGAAATTCAACCCGTCCGAGCAAATCGGGTCCTCGGGTGCGCAGACCTTGATGGTCTTGGCCTGATATGCCGGCCCGATGACGACCGGCGGCTCGCCGAGGAAGTTCATGGCCCGGGCATTCGGTGTTCCGAACAGCACGACTGCTGCGACGTGGTCGGCCACCTCCGGTTGCAGCGGCTTGGGCACGGTCGCGGGATCCACGCCATCCGGCACGGCCGGCGAGGTGACGAACCCCATCACAGCCGCGCCCTGAGAAAAACCGCCCAGCACCATCTTGGTCTTCGGGCAGTTCGTCGCTGTGGACTGGACGTGGGCTCCCGCGTCTCTGATGCCGTCGATCCCGGTATCCCACTGGTCGCTGGCCGGATAGTTCACCGGGTACACATCCATCGACCGACCGCCGAGGCGTGGCCGCAGTGAGTCGACGAATGCCTGTCCGGTCGGTCCCGGGCCGGGGGGTTCGCCGGTACCGCGGGCGAACACCACTTCGACATCAGGGCAGGACTGTGCGGATGCGATGGGTATCAAGGCGCCCGGTAGCGCCCATGTCGATACCACGGCAACAGCAAGCAATCGAGCGACAACGCGGGGATGCACGCAACTAATGCTGACATATCGGGGCGCACCACGGGAATCGCGTTCGCCACATGTGACCAATCGTGCAGGCCACCGATGCGCAAACATTCACCGCCGCAGCTACTTCCGTCGAGTTTGCCGCTGTCGGCCTCGCAATGCACATGCCTGCTACCACCACGGCCTAGCCGAGGGACCGGATGTTCTTGTCGGACAAGGACACACCCACAGGTACAACCCGGCTTCACCCCCTAACTCTGAACCACGCGTACATCGCTCGGGGGTGTCCAGGTGATGGGAAGTGATTTGACGCCGTGGATGAACGGTGAGAGCAGCCGGGCAGGCTCTCCCGCCGCGACGAGGTCGGGGATCTCGCGGTGCAGTTCGTCGAATACGACGCTGATCTCACGGCGAGCCAGATTGGCGCCCAGGCAGAAATGCGCGCCGCCACCGCCGAATCCGACGTGCGGGTTCGGGTTACGGGCCACGTCGAATGTCCACGGGTCGGCGAATCTGTCTTCGTCGCGGTTGGCCGAGCAATACCACATGGTGACCTTGTCGCCGGCTGCCATCCGTACACCTCTGCGCTCGATGTCCTGAGTGAGGGTGCGGCGCATGTAGACCACCGGCGAAGCCCACCGCACGATCTCTTCGACTGCTGAATGGGTCAAACTTTCGAAGTTGGCCCACCACTTGTCCCGCTGCTCGGGGTAGTGGGTCAGCGCCAGCACCCCGTGGCTGATCGCGTTGCGTGTTGTCTCGTTACCGGCCACCACCAGCAGGATGAAGAATGAGGCGATCTCGGCTGAGGACAACCGATCACCGTCGACTTCGGCCTGCACCAGCGCGGTTGTCAGGTCGTCGCGGGGGTTGACCCGCCGGTCTTCGGCCAGCGCGGTGGCATAGCCCCCGATCTCCAATGAGACCTTGGTGAATTTCTCGAAATCGGTGCCCAAGTCGGGGTCGCCGAAACCGAGGATCACGTTGGTCCAGTGGAAGACCCGCTCATGGTCGTCCTCGGGAATTCCCATCATGTCGCAGATCACCTGCAACGGCAGTGGACCCGAAAGTTCGGTGACGAGCTCACCCTTGCCATCGGGGTGCCGGGCGATCATCTCTGCGACCAGCCGCTGCGCTCTATCTCGCACCGACGCCTCCGTGCGAGCCACCACTTTAGGGGTGAAGGCGCGGCTCACGATCGACCGCAGCCGCTGGTGTCGCGGATCATCGAGTGCGATCATCGAACCGAAGTACTCGGCGACCTCGACCGGCTGATCGGCGATCGTGATATTGGGATGTGAGCTGAAGATCTCTGGGTGCCGGCTGGCGTAGAAGACGTCGTCGTATTTGGTCAGTGCCCAGTGTCCAGCGCCGACTGGGAACCCCGGCTGCACAGATTCGCCCCAAAACGAGATCGGCGCCTCGCGCCGCAGCGTCGCAAATGCCCCATCGCGGAAATCGTCATCGCCGGCCCAGAAATCCCACGAACCCAGGTCGATGTCGGCCAACGGCACCTCGGGCGGCGCAGTGCCGTTGACGCGGGTCGCGATACCCATGCGCGGTCCCTCCCTCGTTGAGGGTTGCTCGTCGCGAGCCTAGACGGACACCTGCCTGACTTGAAGACCCAATCGCCATGTCGCTGCGGCACCGGTTTACGCAGTTGACCCGTCGCAGCAACGGACGTCGGACAACCGATCTAGTTGTTCCAGAGCCTGGTGCGCTTCGATGTATGCGTCAGCCGTCGCCGAGTTTTGGCACGGCATCTTTCGAAGCTCAGCCGCTGCGATTCCCAGTCGCACAAGCACTTCGGCGACAGCGGTCCGCGGGATGTCAACCCTGGCACCGCGATAGTTGCTCAAGATGCATTGGATCGCCTTCGGCAGCCGCTTGGGGTCAGGAGCGCCGTCAGCTAGGCGGTACGGCAGCTTCCAGGTGCGCGTGTTGTCAGCGGCACCGACATAGGCGAAGCACTGCATACCGAGCGCATATTTCGGATGGCACAACCCGTCGCCAGCTGCAATGTTCATACCGGCATTTGCGC
This sequence comes from Mycobacterium xenopi, assembly GCF_009936235.1. Taxonomy (NCBI): domain Bacteria; kingdom Bacillati; phylum Actinomycetota; class Actinomycetes; order Mycobacteriales; family Mycobacteriaceae; genus Mycobacterium; species Mycobacterium xenopi. The sequence goes on from NZ_AP022314.1 coordinate 2,126,416, forward strand.
TAAGCGATACCGCATCAAGATTTGCCGCCACGAACGAGCATGGGCGATAAATGCCGTGGACCGAGATCCACCAAAGCGCTTCGGGAGCGCGATCGGTGTCAAGCGCAACCAGAACACGGTCACGCAGTCCGCCTTCGCCGACATCGGCTGCATACAGCATTGTGGCGTCACTGACTGCGACTGCTCCGACCCGCTGGCTGGCTGCATAGCGGCGCGCCTGATCCAATGCGGCGTCCACCGCCGCTCGCCGCCAGGTCAACGAACCGGGCCGCTTTACCTCGAGGACAAGCCGCTTAATCCCGAGCGCGGACAAAACCACATCTGCTCGCCCGACTTGAAGATTGACATCTGCCAACGACCAGTCCAGGACCGTAGTGAACAAATCCTCAAGAATGTTCTCCGCAATTTTCTCAGCAGGCGCACCGAACAAGCCCTGCTGGAGTCGCTCGCGCCGACGGGCGGCGAACCCCGGCCAGGTTGCCCTGATCCGGTCGACACATTTGCGGTATGCCGCGAGCTGCCTGTAGGAAGCGGCACCGACGCACTCACTCATGCGCTGAGAGTATGCACAAAAAGCGGGCCGGGAAATTTTGTTTCGCCGGGAAACCGGGCACCCAGCCGATGCGATGCCGAGCGCCGCCTCGCCCGTCTGACGTCACAGCGCCGTCAGTGCGAGCAGGCAGCCCTTGCGGGTGTTCCGGTCGACGTCATGTTGCTCACCACTTTGCCGTCGATCGAAATTGTGCAGGTGATCGAACCTGTCCCACTGCTTTGTGCGCTGAGAACATAGACCTGGCCGGGCGGTACGGTGAACTCCTTGGTCCAGGGCAAGGGCACATTCGTTTGATACTGCTGGGTGTAGTCGATCGCGTAGTTGAGGTAGGCGGCCACGCCCGGACTGCCATTGACTTGGTAGCGGATTGTCTCGCTGCTCGGCGGCAGAAGCGGACGATCGGCCACTGCAGCGCCGACTGGTGCACCACCGACCGCGGCGGCGGCCGCGAACGCGATGGTGATCCCGAACAGGAGCGGCGCCCCCGACCGGCGTGTGCTTCGGAGCTGCTGTGATGACGGTTGACTGGTCATAGTGGTGTTCCATGGTGGCACGTCGCGGCCCGGTGTCTGCGTGTTTTCGCAAACGAAACCAGCTGGCTTTCCTGCAGCAATCCGAATGTTGGCCGAACTCAACATGATCAAGCGATGAAAGGCACCACCGCCACTGGTTTGACGGTGAACCGCTGCGGCCCAGCCCCCGTTCATCGGTAGGGATGTCGCCGCCGTCGACCGTCGAGGGAGCCACCAGATGACACCACCACCTAACCGGCCGCTCGGTTGGAGGTCGGTACTTCTGCACCGCCGAAATCTGCTGCGCGGCGGTGCCGTGGTCGGCGCCTTCCTGTTGGCCGACCTCGGCGCGCTGCTGTACGCGAACAACCGGGTTGGCCCCGGTGTTTATCGACGGCTTCGCCACGGTGTTTGGCCGACATCCCGGGATCCGCCCCAACCACGCCAAGGGTGTCGCCGTAACCGGCCACTTCGACGGCAACGGCAACGGCAGCGAATTGTCCAAGGCGGCGGTGTTTAGGCCCGGGCGAACCCCGGTGATCGGTCGATTCTCGCTGAGCGGAGGGGACCCTCAGACCGCGGATGCGCCGACGGCCGCGCGCGGGCTCGGACTGGCCTTCGGTTTTCCCGGCGCGCAGCAATGGCGCACAGCCATGCTGAACCTGCCTGTGTTCCTCGACAATTCGCCACAGGGCTGCTACGACCGGTTGATGGCCTCCGCCGTCAAAACCGGCACCGGCAAACCCGATCCGGCGGCAATGTCACGGTTTTTGGCGGCCCATCCGGAAACCAGGCGTGCCATGAAGATCGTCAAGCAGCATCCGCCAACCCGGGGTTTTGCCGACAGCACCTATCACGGCCTGCATGCGTTCTACTTCGTCAACGAGTCGAACCTGCGCACACCAGTACGGTGGGCGCTGCTTCCCATGCAACCGGCGCTGCCGCCGGCGCCGGGACACAATGCCCTGTTCGACGCGTTGGTCCGCCAGCTGCGGTCGGCGCCGCTGCGCTGGCGATTGATGCTCACGGTCGGCGCCGTTTCTGATCCGGTCCGCGACCCGACGCTGCCGTGGCCGGCCGATCGCCGTGCTGTGGACGCCGGGGTGCTGACGCTGACTTCGGCGCAGACCGAACACCGCGGCAATGCACGCGATATCAACTTCGACCCGCTGATCCTGCCGGACGGCATCGAACCGTCCGATGACCCGCTGTTAAGTGCGCGGTCGGCGGTCTACGCCGCGTCCTACCGGCGCCGAGCCGGGGAAACCGCCGCGAACCCACCGGCGGTTGAGGTGGACCGGTGCCGCCATGACCGCACCCGAACCGCGTCGATACAGCCCGCTAACCAGAACCCTGCATTGGCTGACGGCCGCATTGGTATTCAGCGCGTTGTTCGTCGGGTTCGTCATGGTCAATTCGGTCACTGACTACGCCCGGCTGGTCGTCATCCACAAGACGCTCGGCGTAACCATATTCGCGGTCATGTTGGTGCGTATCGTCAATCGACTGACGCATCGACCCCCGCCGGCGCTGCCGAGCACGGTCGGCACGCTGGAACGCAAGCTTGCCATGGCTTCCGAACTAATGCTGTATGCGCTGCTGGTGACCCAGCCGCTACTTGGCTGGGCGATGCTGTCCGCCGGCGGCGCACCGGTCGTCGTGCTGGGATCCGTGCGCCTTCCCCGCATCGCACCGTGTGACGCTCGGCTGTTTTGGCTACTGCGGCAGTGCCATTCGATCCTCGCCTACGCCCTGATGACTGTGATCGCCGCACACGTTTCGGCCATCGTCGCGCACACCGTGACGTTGCGCGACAGGATGCTGTCGCGGATGACGTTCGCGTTGCCTTCGGCCCGTCGCCTGGGCCGCCCGCTTAGGGTGATCGCAGGTGGCGACACGAAAGGCGGCTGATGTCCAAACGCGTCGTGGTGTGGGGTACCGGCTTCGTCGGCAAGCTGGTGATCGCCGAAATCGTCAAGCACCCGCTGTTCGAACTCGTCGGCGTCGGCGTCAGCAACCCCGCCAAGGTGGGTCGCGACGTCGGCGACATCTGCGGGCTAGCCCAACCGATCGGCATCACCGCCACCGACGACGTCGACGCGCTGATCGCACTCAAGCCCGACGCGTTGGTGCACTACGGCCCGACCGCGGCGCATGCCGAAGACAACATCGCGCTGATGACCCGGTTCCTGCGGGCGGGCATCGACGTATGCTCGACCGCGATGACGCCCTGGGTGTGGCCGACCATGCACTTGAACCCGCCCAGCTGGATCCAGCCGATCACCGAGGCGTGCGAGCTGGGCGAGTCGTCGTGTTTCACCACCGGCATCGACCCTGGTTTCGCCAACGACCTGTTGCCGATGACGCTGATGGGCGTGTGCTCGGAAGTACGCAAAGTCAAAGCTTCCGAGCTGCTCGATTACACCAACTACACCGGCGACTACGAAAACGAGATGGGCATCGGCCGCGAACCCGAATTCCAGCCGGTGCTGCAAAACCCCGACGTGCTGATCTTCGCCTGGGGCGCCACGGTCCCGATGATCGCTCACGCCGCCGGCATCATGCTCGATGAGATCACCACCACCTGGGACACGTGGGTGACTCCCACCGAGCGCAAGACGGCGAAGGGTGTCATCAAACCGGGACAGGTAGCGGCGGTCCGGTTCACCATCAACGGCATCTACCAGGGCAAGACACGCATCCAACTTGAGCACGTCAACCGTATCGGTCACGATGCCGCACCCGACTGGCCGAGGGGCAACCAGGACGACGTCTACCAAGTCGAAATCGACGGAACGCCAAGTATCTTCAGCGAAACCGCGTTCCGGTTCACCGACGGCTCAGGACGTGACGCTGCCACCGCTGGCTGCCTGGCCACCGGGATGCGGGCGCTCAACGCGGTCCCCGCGGTCAACGACTTGCCGCCGGGTTGGGTCACCGCGCTGGATCTTCCGCTGATCGCCGGCGCCGGCACCATCCGCTGAGCCGCGCCTGCGCGCCGGCGAGGAGGCCTGCCGATACATTGGTGGCCGGTGTGCGCCCGCACGCCCGCGACCGGCCACGACTGGATAGGACGACATGGCAAACGGAGAACGCCCGGCGGTGGGCCTGTCGATCGGCGCCACCAATCTGGCGGCGGTGACCGCCGAGCGTGCCGTGACCCGCAAGCCGGTGCTGACCCTGTATCAGGGACGTTCGCCCGAAGTGGGTGTGCCCGCGGAGAACCCGAACCTCACCGAGCCCGGCCTGGTGATCACCGACTTCGTCGACCGGGTCGGCGACCCGGCCGGGATCGTGGCAGCCGACGGCACGACGCATCGCGGTGAGACGCTGGTCGCCGAGGCGCTGCGGGCACTTGCCTACGCCGCGACCGGTGGGCGCGCGCTGCCGGAGGCGGTGGCCGTCAGCTATCCGGCGCACTGGGCGGCGTCCGCGGTGGAGGCACTGCGCGGCGCGCTGAGCCGGGTCGCCGAGTGGTCGCGCGGCCCCCAGCCGGTGGCGCTGGCCCCCGACGCGCTGGCTGCGCTGGTCGCGCTGCAGGCCAACCCTGGTCTGCCGGCCCGCGGGATCATCGCGGTGTGCGACTTCGGGGGCAGCGGCACCAGCCTGACCCTGGCCGACGCCGCCGCCGGCTACCAGCCCGTCGCCGCCACGATCCGCTACACCGACTTCTCCGGCGACCGGACCGACCAGGCCCTGCTCAATCACGTCGTCGCCGACCTGTCGGCGGCCGGTTCGTTCGACACCGGTGGCACCGCGGCGATCGGCTCGCTGGCCCGGCTGCGGGCCCAATGCCGAAACGCCAAGGAACAGCTGTCGTCGAGCACGCTGACCACGCTGTCGGCGGAACTGCCGGGATTTAGCGGTGACATCGGGCTCACCCGGACCGAACTCGAGGAGCTGATCCGCCAGCCACTGGACGGATTTGTGGCTGTAGTCCAGGAAACCTTGCAGCGCAATCAAATTCGCTTAGCTGATGTGACGGCGGTTGCGTTGGTGGGCGGCGGGGCTAATATCCCGGCGGTCACCACGACGCTGCCCGAACAGCTGCGGGTCCCGGTGGTCACCGCACCGCGGCCGCATCTAGCGGCGGCGATCGGGGCGGCACTGCGGGCAGCGCGTGGCCCGGCCGGCGACAGCCGAACCGCGCTGGCCCCGACCGCCGCCGCGGCGGTGGACCCCTTCGCCGAGGCGACGGTGCTCTCCGACGCCGTCCCGGAGTCGAGCGGCGCCCCGGCACTGGCCTGGTCGGAGGCCGACGACGATTCGGGCATCATGCCGATCCGCACCGGCGAGTACCCGGCGCCGCAAGACAGTGCGGCGTTTGACCACGCTCAGGCGGGGGTCGAGCACGAGGAACGCCCGCGTGAGGCCACCCGGCCCGCGATCCCGTGGTATCGCCGGGAGGCCGTGCTGATCACCGGCGCGATCCTGGTGGTGCTGGCAGTGGGGGCGGTGATAGTCCTCGCGTTGCGACACGCTGCCGGTGGCGGCACGCCCGCCCCGCCGCTGCCCAGCGTGAGCACGACGCCGGCGCCAAGCGAAACCTCCGCTCCCGCGACCGAAAGCCCGAGTGTTCAGACCACGACGGTGACCGAGACACCGTCGACGAGCCAGCCTTCGCCGTCAACGGAATCGACGACCACGCCGCCGTCCACGCAGTCGACGACCACCGAGCCCACCACGACGACTCAGAGCTCCACGGCCACAACCACGACCACGACGACGTCGGCTCCAGCGCCGGTCGGTCCGCCGTTCCCGAGAATCCCGGGCATTCCGCGGTTGCCGCAGCCCGGCCCCGGTGGGCCGCCCGGCTAGTCCGGCGGCTCGCGCTGCTCGGCGGGCAAGTCTTCGGGGCTATCGGCCGCTTGCCTAGCGTCGTCGCGGTTGTCTTCGCCAGCGGGGTCTTCTGCGAACGGGTGCTCCTGAGGATCACCGAATTTCGGGTTGCCGTCGTCGTCAAGCCACTCGTTGATCGCTGTGCCCGTGATGGTTCGGTCCGTGCCGGGCATCACCGTCGTCGGTTTGTCTCGGTAGGCTGACGCCATCCGGTGGACTTCCTCCTTGCCTTCCTCGGACAGCTCGACGGGCTTGCCCTGTTCGCTTTCCTGCTCGACCATGACGGTCCTCCCTCCTGAGTTCGGGCTGGTTGACGACTACCCGCTGGCGGGAGGCAGCAAAACGGATCGAAAGGCGGTGGCGGCTCGGCGATACCGCTGTCGCGGAGCTTAGTTCGGCTTCGAATAGCTGACGCCGGTGAGCTGCTCGGAGATCTCCCACAGCCGCCGGCAGTCCGCGTCGCTGCGGGCCTGCGCGGGCACTTTGGCCGCCGTCACGCCGCCGCCGAACGCTTCATAGCAGCCGCGCGGTCCATAGAAGGCGCCGCCCTCGGCCTGCGGAGCGACTGCCGCGTAGAGCACGGGCAGGATCCCCTCGTCGACTTCTTGCCAGATAAACGGGGTCAGCCGCCACGACAGCTTGTACAGCCGTTCCATCACCGACGGCGTCGACCGGCCATGCGACGGCCCGCTGATCTGCAGGTTGGTTTTGGTCAAGCCCGGGTGCGCGGCATTGGACACGATGCCCCAGCCGGCCTCGCGGCTGCGGCGATCCAGTTCGCGGGCGAACATCAACACCGCCAGCTTCGACTGCCCGTAGGCCTGCATCGGGGCGTAGGACTTCTCGAACTGCAAGTCGTCGAAGTGGATGCGGCCGCGGCGGGCAGCGATGCTGCTCAACGAGACGACCCGAGCGGTGCCCGTGGCACGCAGCACCGGCAGGAGATGCCCGGTGAGCGCGAAATGCCCGAGATGGTTGCTGCCGAACTGCAATTCGAACCCGTCGGCGGTGGTGTCGCGTTCCGGCGGTGTCATCACACCGGCGTTGTTGATCAAGATGTCGATCGGGCGACCCTCGGCGTTGAGCTGCTCGGCCAGCGCCGCGACGCTAGTCAGCGACGACAGGTCGAGGTTTCTGATCGTTAGCTTGGCGTCGGGGACCGTCGCGCGGATCTCGGCGACCGCCGCCTCGCCCTTGGCGCGGTTGCGGACCGCCATGACGACCTCGGCGCCCGCCGCTGCCAGCCGGCGAGCCAGGCCGAAGCCGAGGCCGCTGTTGGAGCCGGTGACGACTGCGCGCTTTCCGGACAGATCCGGCACGGTGACTTCGAGGTTGGCTGCCATGGCGCGCTCCTGTATCCGGTGTTCCCTGCACCGTAACGTTCTGGCGTGCCCGTCGGCCAGCGCAGCGGCGGCCCGGTGTGACAGACTGCGGCGGTGACCGGCGCCAAAGCCGCGACGAGGCTCGCGGTGGTTATGTCCGTTGTGGCGATGGTGGTGGGAGGCGTCGCGTTCATCGCCACGCTGCTAGTCAACGTGTTCGTGCTGGACAGGTACAACGCGTACGGCGAGGTGCCCGTCCCGGGAACGGGCAACCTGCAGCTGCCGGCCGGTGAGGTCACCGTCAGCTTCCACACCCAGATCCTCGGCAGTGCCAGCGGCGGTCTGCCGGTACCGCGGCTGGGAATGACCATCATCCCGCCGGCCGGCGCCGCCGACCCGGTGGTGACCGAAAGCTACGGCAGCACAACGACAATCAACAACGACGCCCACCGCCGGGTCTGGTTGGCGCGCGTTCCCGCAGAGGGCACCTACACCATCAAAACCAGTGGGCAGGTCGGCGGGTTCATCAGCCCGCGACTAGCATTCGGGCACCGTAGCTCTTATGGCTCATTGGTGTGGGTCTTCGCCGTGTTGTTCGGGCTGGGTCTGCTGAACCTGATTTGCGCGCTGTGGTGGTCGGCACGGATTCGGCGCCGGCCACAGCCGGTGCCGACCCAGCAATCGGGGCCGGACGCCGCATATACCCCCGGCGAAAAGGGCGTGCGCGTCGAACAGCTGAAAACGTTGGCGGCGCTGCGGGATTCAGGCGCGTTGACTGAAGCAGAGTTCGAGGCCGAGAAACGCCGGATCCTCGACGGCCGCTGACCCTCCAACTTGCCACGAGTGGGCGCGTGTGTGCACCAGCACCCTGGCCTAGCCAGTGTGCGCGCGCTTGCGGCGAAGGACCTAGTGACCGCGGGCCACCCATTCGTCGTAGTGGACGATCTCATCGCCGACGGTGGTGGTGTCGCCGTGGCCGGTGTAGACGACCGTGTCGGCAGGCAGCGTGCCGAGCCGGCTCGAGATCGACTGCAGGATGGTCGGGAAGTCGGAGAACGAGCGGCCCGTCGCACCGGGTCCGCCCTGGAACAGGGTGTCGCCGCTGAACACCGCTCCCAGCTCCGGGGCGTACCAGCAAACCGATCCGGGCGAGTGGCCCGGGGTGTGCAACGCGTGCAGCTGCGTCCCGGCGACGCTGACGGTGTCTGCATCGGCCACCGCGCGAAAGTCCTTGTCCGGATGGGTCATCCGCCACAGCACCTCGTCGGCGGGATGCAGCAGCACCGGGGCGTCGAGCGCCTTGCCCAGCTCCGGGGCCACCGTCACATGGTCGTTGTGACCGTGCGTGCATACCACCGCGACCACATTGCGGCCGCCGACAGCCTGGACGATCGGCTCGGCAACGTGCGCGGCGTCGAACACCACCACGTCGGAGTCGTCGCCGACGATCCAGATGTTGTTGTCGACTTCCCAACTGCCGCCGTCGAGTTCGAAGGTGCCGTGGGTAACCACACGCTCGATCGTCACAGCATCACCACCGAGCGCAGCACCTTGCCAGCGTGCATCCTGTGGAACGCCTCCTCGACGTCTCCGAGCCCGATGCGCTCGGAGACGAACTTCTCCAGCGGCAACCGGCCCTGCAGATACAGGTCGATCAGGGTGGGAAAGTCGCGTTCGGGCAGGCAGTCGCCGTACCACGACGACTTCAGCGCCCCGCCGTGGGAGAAGAAGTCCAACAGCGGCATGTCGATGCGCATCTGCGGTGTTGGAACGCCAACCAGCACCACGGTTCCCGCGAGATCACGGGCGTAGAAGGCTTGCTCCCAGGTCTCCGGCCGACCGACGGCGTCGATCACCACGTTGGCGCCGAATCCGTCGGTGAGATCCTGAATGGCCCTGACGACATCGGACTCCCGCGCGTTGACGGTGTGGGTGGCGCCGAAGCCGCGCGCCCACTCGAGTTTGGTGTTGTCGGTGTCCACCGCGATGATGCGCCGGGCCCCGACCAAGGCTGCGCCCGCGATCGCGGCGTCGCCCACACCCCCACAGCCGATCACCGCGACGGTGTCGTCGCGGGTCACCCCGCCGGTGTTGATCGCCGCGCCGAGACCAGCCATGACCCCGCAGCCCAGCAGACCGGCCACCGCCGGGTCGGCCGCGGGATCGACCTTGGTGCATTGCCCTTGGTGCACCAGGGTTTTGTCGGCGAACGCCCCGATTCCCAGCGCCGGTGTCAACTCGGTGCCGTCGGTGAGCGTCATTTTCTGGTCGGCGTTGAAGGTGTCGAAGCACAAATGCGGCCTGCCGCGTTTACACGCCCGGCACTGCCCGCAGACCGCGCGCCAGTTCAAGATTACGAAGTCGCCGGGTTGCACCGCGGTCACGTCCGGCCCGATCGATTCGACGGTGCCGGCGGCTTCATGGCCGAGCAGAAACGGGTAGTCGGCGGTGATGCCGCCTTCCCGGTAGGTCAAATCGGTGTGGCACACCCCGCACGCGATCACGTCGACCACCACCTCACCCCGGCCGGGGTCGGGAATGACGACGTCCACCAACTCGACCGGATCGCCTTTTTTGCCTGAAACCACGCCCCGCACTGTCTGACTCATGGGCTCTAACCTAACGCCGCTGCATCGTCTGCCTGCCCGCTGGTTCTGAGGCGGTGGGCGTTACGCTCTGCCGCGATGGCTGCACTCGACGCGCTAGACGACTGGCCGGTCGCCACCGCCGCCGCCGCGGTCATCGGGCCCTCTGGGGTGTTGGCCAGTCACGGCGACGTCGACCGGGAGTTCGCGCTGGCGTCGGTGACCAAACCGTTGGTAGCCCGGGCCGTGCACGTGGCCATCGAGGAAGGGGTCGTCGAGCTGGACACCCCGGCCGGGCCGCCCGGCTCCACGGTCCGCCACCTGTTGGCGCACGCGTCGGGGCTGGCGATGCACTCCGACCACATTCTGGCCCGCCCTGGCACCCGTCGGGTGTACTCCAATCACGGTTTCACCGTGCTCGCCGAGACGGTGGAGCGGGCATCGGGCATCGAATTCGGGCAGTACCTCACCGAGGCGGTGTTCGAGCCGCTGCAGATGACCGCCAGCCGGCTGGACGGTGGCACGTGGGCCGCCGGGTTCGGCGCTACCTCGACCGTCGCCGACCTGACCGAGTTCGCGGCCGATCTGCTGCGCCCGGCGGTCGTCTCGGCGCAGATGCACGCCGAGGCCACCAGCGTGCAGTTCCCCGGCCTCGACGGGGTGCTGCCGGGATATGGCGTGCAGCGGCCCAACGACTGGGGCCTGGGTTTCGAGATTCGCGACGCCAAGTCGCCGCACTGGACCGGTGCATCCAACTCGGCGCGAACCTACGGCCATTTCGGGCAGTCCGGCAGCTTTATCTGGGCCGATCCCGACGCTGACCTGGCCCTTGTCGTGCTCACCGACCGCGATTTCGGCGACTGGGCGCTGCCGGTGTGGCCGGCGCTTTCCGACGCGGTGATTTCTGAACACCGCGCCCACTAGCGCAACAGGGGTATCACGAGGCACAATAGACACGCAAAGCACAACTTTATCCCGGGCTGCTCATCGGGTTCACCAGGTCGTTGGGGAAGACGTCCCTCGTGGAGCCGAAGGAGCAGCAGATGCGTGCGTCGAACCAATTCGCCGACGCGACCACTGGCGTGGTGTACATCCACGCCTCACCGGCAGCGGTGTGCCCGCACGTCGAATGGGCGTTGTCGTCGACTCTGGGCGCCCCCGCGAACCTGAAATGGACTCCGCAGCCGGCCATGCCCGGACAGCTGCGGGCGGTCACCAACTGGGTTGGCCCGGTGGGCACCGGCGCCCGGTTGGCCAACGCGCTGCGCTCGTGGTCGGTGTTGCGCTTCGAGGTCACCGAGGACCCCAGTCCCGGCGTCGACGGTCAGCGGTTCAGCCATACCCCGCAACTAGGACTGTGGAGCGGGACGACCAGCGCCAACGGCGACATCATGGTGGGCGAAATGCGACTACGGGCCATGATGGCCTCGGGCGCGGACGCCCTTGCGGCCGAGCTGGATTCGGCGTTGGGCACGGCATGGGACGAGGCCCTCGAGGTGTACCGCGAGGGCGGCGACGCTGGCGAAGTGGCCTGGCTGAGCCGGGGAGTGGGCTAGGTCTCCGTCGGCTGACCAACCGGCCGGAGCACCCGCAGCGCGGCGGGCATCGCGGAGATCCGCGCCGGCAGCGCACACACGTACTCGCCGTCGGCGTAGGCATTGATACCGGGCGACTCCACGTCAACGGAGCGAGCGCGCGCCGTGCTCACCTCGTCCAACTCGACATGGGTTCCTTTGAACACGGTGGGAAACAAGCGGACCAACCGGCTTCGCGACGCCGAGTGCACCATCGTGATATCGAGCAGGCCGTCGGCGTGGTCGGCGTCGGGGCAGATGCGCATGCCGCCGCCGTAGCTGCGGGTATTGCCGAACGCCGCCAGCGTGAGGTCGGTGACGATCTCGCGCTGGCCGTCGAGCACCAGCCGAAACGGCAGCAGCCGCAGCCGCGACAGCTCGGCAAGCATCGCCAGGTTGTAGCGCATCCGTCCGCGCGGCCAGCGCATCCGGTTGGCCCGGTCGGTGACCAGTGAATCGAAGCCCGCTGCCGCGACCGTGCCGAACCAGGTGGCGGCGCCCGCGTGGTCGCGGATCTGGCCCAGGTCAACGGTTTCCGTCCAGCCGTCGGCGACGACGTCCGCGGCACCCGCCGGATCCTTGGGGATTCCGTATTCGCGGGCGTGGTCGTTGCCAGTTCCGGCTGGCACAATGCCCAGCGGAATGTCATTGCCCGCCAACGCCTGTAGCGCCAGGCCGATCACCCCGTCGCCGCCGGCGACCACCACGGCGTCAGTGCCGCGCCCGAGGGCCGCATCGAGCAGGCGTCGGGCGTGTGTGGCGTCGGTTCCGATGATTTCGACAACGTCGACGCCGCGCTTTTGCAAGCGGGCACTGGCTTGGTGGGCGGCGTGCGGCGCGTGTCCACGCCCCGACGCGGGATTGGTCAGCAGGGTTACTCGTCCGATCTCGCGGTGGCGCACCGGTCCGGTCACGGAATCAGCTTGCCGGGGTTGAGGATTCCGGCCGGATCGAGCGTGGACTTGACGGCCCGCAAGATCTGCACGCCCAGTTCGCCGATCTCGTCACGTAACCACGGCCGGTGATCTGCGCCGACGGCGTGGTGGTGGGTGATGGTGCCGCCGGTCCGCATGATCGCGTCGCAGGCGGCAACCTTGGCGACACGCCACTGCTCGATCGGATTGCCACGCTGCCCGGCAACGACCGTGAAATACAGCGATGCGCCGGTGGGATACACATGCGAAATGTGGCACAGCACAAGCGCGGGTGTGCCGGATGCGGCTAGCGCGCCGGTCAGCGCATCGGTGACGGCGGCCTTCAGCGCGGTGATGTTGGACCAGTCGGTGGCGGTCTCCAAGGTCTCACACAGCGCGCCCGCGGCCAGCAGCGAATCGCGCAGGTAGGGCGCGCTGAACCGGCCACGCTGCCAGGCCTGCGCCGGCTCTTCGCCCAGCGACGTGCCGCCGTGCGCTTCCAGTAGCGTCCGCGTCTCGGCGTGTCTGCTCTCGGCGTGGGCCGTGGTGCCCTCGAACACCGTGATCGCCAGGCAGCCGCCGGTGATCTGCTGTTGTCCGATCGCCTCAGTGGTGGCGAGGTTGACCCCTGTCTCGGCCTCGTCGGAAAGCCGGATGACGGTCGGTCCGGTGCCGGTTTGGCTGACGGCGCGCAGCGCGGCGGTTCCGGTGGCGAAGTCGGGAAACGACCATGCCTCATAGATGGTGGCCTCAGGTATCCGGTGTACCCGCAGCCGCACCCGGGTGATGACACCGAACACGCCTTCCGAGCCGATCATTAGCTCGCGCAGGTCCGGCCCGGCCGCCGACGCCGGGGCCCGGCCCAGCTCCAGCGCGCCCGCCGGAGTGATGACCCGCAGCCCCCGAACCATGTCGTCGAAGCGCCCGTAGCCCGCCGAATCCTGACCCGACGAGCGGGTCGCCGCGAAGCCGCCGATGGTGGCGAACTCGAAGCTCTGCGGAAAATGCCCCAGCGAAAACCCATGCTCGCCGAGCAGGCTTTCGGCCTGAGGGCCGGTGACCCCGGCACCGAGCTCGGCCACGCCAGACATCGCGTCGAGCGCGTGCAACCGGTTGAACCGCCGCAGATCCAGCGACACCACCGCGTCGAACCGGCCGCGGATCGGGTCGAGCCCACCCACCACGCTGGTGCCGCCGCCGAACGGGACGACGGCGATGCCGCGCTGCGAGCAATGTCGCAGGATGGCCGCGACGTCGTCCTCGTCGCCGGGCAGCAGCACCGCGTCGGGAGCCTCCTGCACACCGGTGTCCTTGCGCCGCAGCAGATCCAGCGTGGACTTGCCGCCGGCGTGCAGCAGCCGGTCACGGTCACCGACCCGGCAGAAATCCGGGCCGACGATGGCCGCCAGCGCGTCGTAATCAGCCTGCCCCAGCGCGCTCGAAGACAGCCGGACCTGGTCTGCGTCGAGCTCGGCCACATCCGAATCCTGCACGCCCAGCGCCTGTTTCAGCAGCGACCGGATACTTTCCGATAGCGGTTTGGCTGCCGCCGGATCGCCCCACGCGTTCCATTTCATGGGCGGCAGGAGCTCCTCGGCCATGCGTTACAGTATTACATATGCTGTCAATCAGTAATGCGCCGGCGGAAACCGGTGACCGGATACTGCGGGCCGCGGCCAGCTGCGTGCGCGATTTCGGGGTGGAGCGGGTGACCCTGGCCGAGATCGCGCGCCGGGCCGGGGTGAGCCGGCCGACGGTCTACCGTCGCTGGCCCGACACGCGGTCCATCCTGGCCGCGTTAATGACCCGCCACATCACCGGCGCGGCACGCGACGTTCCCGCACGCGGCGAAGGCCGCGAGGCCCTGGTCGAGCGGATCGTGACAGTGGCCGAACGGTTACGGCGCGACAAGCTCGTCATGGCCGTGCTGCGCTCCGAGCTGGCGATGGTCTACATCACCGAGCGGCTGGGCACCAGCCAGCGACTGCTCATCGACGTCTTGGCCGACGAACTGCGCGCCGCACAGCGCCACGGCAGCGTCCGCTCGGGTGATCCGCGTCGGCTCGCAGCGATGGTGTTGCTGATCACGCAGTCGACCATCCAGTCCGCACGCATCGTGCGGCCGATCCTGGACGCCGACGCGCTAAGCACCGAACTGGCCCACGCGCTCAACGGATACCTGTCCCGATGCCCGTCGCGTTGACCGCGGCCCGCCGCACCGCCGACCTGCAGGCGCTCGCCGACGGCGCCCCGGTGGACGTCATGGTGATCGGTGGCGGCATCACCGGAACCGGCATCGCGTTGGATGCCGCGTCACGGGGCCTGCGGGTGGCGCTGGTCGAAAAACATGATTTGGCGTTCGGCACCAGCCGGTGGAGTTCCAAGCTCGTGCACGGGGGCCTGCGCTACCTGGCGAGCGGTGATGTCGGAATCGCCCGGCGCAGTGCGGTCGAACGCGGAATCTTGATGACGCGCAACGCACCTCACCTCGTTCGGGCGATGCCCCAGCTGGTGCCGCTGCTGCCGACGATGGGACGCGCCGAGCGTACGCTAGTGCGTGCCGGCTTTCTGGCCGGCGATGCGCTGCGCAAACTGGCGGGCACGCCGGGCTCGATCCTGCCGCGCTCGCGCCGAATCTCCGCACAGGCCGCCGTCGATCTGGCTCCCGCTGTGCGGCGCGACGGGCTCGACGGTGGCCTGCTGGCCTACGACGGACAGCTTATCGACGACGCACGGCTGGTCACCGCGGTCGCGCGGACCGCGGCGCAGTATGGGGCCCGGATTCTGACCTACGTGGCCGCATCGCAGGCCACCGGCACGTCGGTGCGGTTGACCGACCAGCGCACCGGCGGATCCTTCGACGTCTCCGCGCGTGCGGTCATCAACGCCGCCGGCGTGTGGGCGGGCGAGATCGACGAGTCACTGCGGTTGCGGCCTAGCCGCGGCACCCACCTGGTCTTCGACGCCCGCTCCTTCGGCAACCCCACTGCGGCACTGACCATTCCGATACCGGGCGAGCTCAACCGCTTCGTGTTCGCCATGCCCGAGCAACTGGGCCGCGTGTATCTAGGGCTCACCGACGAAGACGCACCCGGTCCGATTCCCGATGTGCCACAACCGACTTCGGAAGAGATCGACTTTTTGCTCGCCACGGTCAACACCGCGCTGGGCAGCGCGCTGGAGCCCTCGGAGGTGATCGGCTCCTATGCCGGACTGCGGCCGCTGGTCGACACCGGCGGGGGTCGCACCGCCGACGTCTCGCGCGAGCACGCGATCGTCGAGTCGCCTTCCGGCGTCATCAGCGTGATCGGCGGCAAGCTCACCGAATACCGGTACATGGCCCAGGATGTGCTCGATCGCGCGGTCCGGTCGCGCGGCCTGGCCGCCGGCACCTGCCGGACCCGCAACCTGCCGCTGGTCGGTGCGCCCGCCAACCCGGGATCGACGGCCCGGCCGGTTAGTGGACTGCCGGCGTCGTTGGTCGCGCGCTACGGAGCAGAGGCGCCCAGCGTCCTCGCCGCCGCGACCTGCGAGCGTCCCACCGATCCGGTGGCCGACGGCATCGACGTGACGCGCGCGGAGTTCGAATACGCGGTCACCCACGAAGGTGCGCTGACCGTCGAGGACATTGTCGATCGCCGCACTCGGATCGGCCTGGTTCCCGGTGATCGTGCGCGGGTTGTCGGCGTCGCCAAGGAGTTCGTGGCCGCCTTGGGCTAGCCGGCCAGAATTCGATAGCTGCTACTATATGATAGTAACTATCACTTTCTACAGGCGAGGTGAGCGATGCCGGAGGTCACGCGGGTTCCTGTACTTATCGTCGGCGCCGGCGCCGGGGGGCTGGCCACCTCGGCGTTACTGGCCAAACATGGCGTTCGCTCGCTGCTAGTGGAAAAGCGGCGAGAGATCTTCATTTACCCGAAAGCTCGCAACTTGAGCTTCCGCAGCCTGGAGATCCTGCGGCGTTTGGGGCTCGGTGACGAGATGCATGCCGTCGCGGAGCATGTTTCGGACCTCGTCGTCAAGCCGATGCTCAACAGCGCCGAAGAAGAACCGGGCATGGACATCGACGCCATTTTCGCCCCCTTCGACGGACTGAGCCCCGAGCCGTCGGCGCAGTATCTACCCCAGAGCCGACTGGAGCCGATGCTGGTGCGCGAAACTCGCCAGCATGGCAACGAAGTCCGCTACGGGACGGAATTGCCGTCGTTCGAGCAGGACGATGAGGGCGTGGCAGCCGTTGTGCGCGAACGCGATTCGGGCGCGACCGAAACGATACGAGCAGACTATCTCGTCGCCGCCGACGGCGTGCACAGCCCGGTGCGGGACTCGCTTGCCATTACCACGTCGGGGTACGGCGCGGTACCGATCTTCGTCGTCTTCATCTACTTTAAGGCGCCTTGGCGAAAGTTCGTGCCGCAGTTAGGCGACGGGGACGGCGTTCAAGTCAAAAACGCTGACGCGGACGGCATATTCCTGGTGGTCGAGGGCGACTTCGGCATATTCATCACCACCTACTTCCCCGACAAAGGTGAAACTGCCGAGCAGTTCACTAGGCAGCGGTGCGCGGAGATACTCACCAAGGCAATCGGCGAGCAGATCGACCTGGAGATCGTCGACGTCGCCACGTGGCAGCCGTACGAGCGCGTAGCCGACCAATTCCAATGCCGCCGAGTCTTTCTGGTCGGTGACGCCGCCCACACCATGCCACCGTTCAAGGCCGGGGGAGCCAACACTGCCATCCAGAGCGCAGACAACCTAGCGTGGAAGCTCGCCGCCGTCTTGAACGGCGTGGCCGGGCCGGAGCTGCTGAGTACTTATCACACCGAGCGCCATCCGGTCGGTCGCTTCAACGCTCGTCAGTCCCTCACCGGTCCGGCACTTGCCTTCCTGCGGTTGGACGACAACCGGCCGCAGTTGCCGCCGGACGAGGAAGCGCCGATGTTCGCGCTCCTCATCGGCTACCAATACCGCTCTGCTGCGGTTGTTTCCGACGAACCTGCCCCGGCGAACGGGGACGACGTGTCGCTGGTTGAGGAACTGCGCGGACAACCCGGTACGCGGGTGCCGCATGCCTGGGTGTACCGCGATGGCAAGCGAGTTTCCACCCTGGACCTGGTCGGTTCTGGGTTCACTCTGTTCATCGGAGATGACGGTGCCGCATGGTCTGACGCCGCAGTCTCCGCGTCGAGGGGTGTACCGATCAGCGTGCAGCGCATCGGAACCGGAGTCGACGTCGACGGCACCTGGGCAGCCGTCACCGGACTTACGCGCGCCGGTGCGTTGTTGGTGCGCCCCGATGATTTCGTCGCCTGGCGCGCAGACAGGCTTCCACCTGACCCGAAAGAGGAGCTTCACCAAGCGATTACGGCTATCCTCGCCCGGCGGTAAGCACTTTTCGACCCGTGAAGGTTGCTGACTATTGACCAATATGGTATTTTGGTCAGCATATATCGGACCGGAGGGCGGGCGATGGTGGAGCGTTCTCGGGTCGATCGCGTGCAGCGGGCCGACCGGATCCTCGATACCGCACGTGACCTGCTGCTGCGCTGGGGCTATCGGCGGGTGACCATCGATGAGCTGGCTCGCCGTGCGGGGGTCGGCAAGGGAACCGTCTACCTGCACTGGCGGTCTCGTGAGGAGCTCTTCCACGCGGTCAGCGCTCGTGAGGCGGCGGGGATGACGGACGCGGTCGTCGATGCGCTGCGAAACGACCCCGCCGAAGTGGCGCTGCACCGTTACCTGCGGCGGCTGTTCGTCGAAGCGATGCGCCGTCCCGTGCTTCGGGCGCTCTATACCCGCGACGCCGACACCCTCGACACGTTCCTCGCCTCGGCGAACCATCGGCGGCTGGAGGAAACCAAGCTCGGCGTCAATCGAGATTATCTGAGTGTGCTTGCCGCCGAGGGCATGCTGCGTGCGGAACTGCGCCCCACCGACCTCGACTACACCTTGCCCAACATCGTGTTCGGCTTCTTCGCCGCCGAACCGTTTCTGCCGCCGAGCATCCGGTTGAGCCTGGAACAGAAGGCCGATCAGCTCGCCGACACCGTGCGCCGCGCCTTCGAGCCGGCCGACGCACCGGACAAGCAGCGACTGAAACGCGCTGCGAACAAAGCGATCCCGATATTCGACCGACTTGCCCGCGACTACCGGGCCACGGCATACGGAGGCGATCACGATGACCGAGCTGGCTGCTGACCTTGCGCACCCCCGGGGACGATATGGAGTCGACGGCGATTACCGGCTGATTCCCGCACCGGTGGTGTTCACGATCTATGCGCTGTTGTGCCTCAGCGCAGCGGTTTTGGCGGTCAGGTGGCTGGTGGACGGGCGTGTCCTCGCTGGAGTGGCGGCGGCCGTGGTGGCCGTCGTGTTGAGTGCCGCCGGCGCGGGCATCATGCGGTTCAGCCGGCGCGGAAAATTCGAGGTATGGGCGCGCCTGCTCACCGACTTGAATTTAAGGGGCGACGAACGCGTGCTCGACCTTGGCTGCGGGCGTGGGGCGGTGCTGTTGGCGGCGGCGAAGTTGGTGCCGCGGGGAAGCACTGTGGGAGTGGACATTTGGCGGGAGGACCAGACTGGCAACTGCATGGCGGCCACGCTGGCCAACGCCGAGGCAGAAGGCGTGGCCGACCGCGTTCAGCTGCACACTCGCGACATGACCGACCTGCAGTTCCCGGACGCGTCCTTCGATGTGGTCGTCAGCAGCCTGGCGATCCACAACTTGCCTGGCAACAAGGCGCGGCTGGCTGCGATCGATGAAGCGGTCCGCGTGCTGCGGCCGGGCGGTCGCCTGGTGATCGCCGACATCGGCTTCACGCGTCTGTACGCCCGCCGATTACGGCAATGCGGCATGGAAAACGTCGAGCGTCGAGACTTGGGGTGGCGTGGTTGGTGGGGCCTGCCGCTGATCCGCACGCACGCCGTCACGGCGACCAAGCCACTGGCTCAGCGGTGACCGCAACGCCCGTATCGTAAGGAACGCGCTGGAAGAGGCGTTTCTTCATCCGCCGGTATGGGACTTGTATCCGGAGTGGTTGCACCAGAGATACAAGGCTGTGAACGCCCGGCTCAGCGACGTGGGAGCCGGGCGCATTCGTCTCATGGACGCGGCGGGAATCGACATGCAGGTGCTCACCCACGTGCAGCCCGGTGTGCAGATCCTCTCGGATGCGGACGCCGAATTGGCCGTTGCCGTAAGCCGAGAAGTCAACGACTGGCTGGCTGAGGCGATCGCCGCACACCCAAGACGGCTCACGGGCTTTGCCATGCTGCCGACCCAGTCACCCGGCGCCACTTCGGGTTGGCATCCTTGGACACGGCTGACCCGGTACTGCGGTTCCAAGCTGGCCCTCCCGCACGCGCCGCAGCGAAACAACTTGCAACCCGGATGGTTTCAGCCAACAGTGTGGCGCCCGCGCCGACGGACACCGAGTTCTTCTAAGCCCACCTTCGCCAACGGCGGCCACACCACGCGCTAGGGCTGGGTCACACCTGCCACTTATGTACCTGCCAGAGTAGAGGCACACTATTCGCCCGCCTACGAGCGAATCGTGTTGTTCTGATTTTGCGGGTGAGATAGGCGCACGCGCCGACATAGCCACCGGGATTGTGCGGTTCTATACGCCTGTGTCGGCGTGTCGCGTACGAAACCGCACATTCGACGACATTTCATGTCAACGCTAGGAGCGAGAATCGCTGATAGGCGGGCACAACCACCATCCCCCCGCTGGAGACAAAGACGTGACCCAAGACGCAAAAGCCCCTGAAAACAAAAGTTTTCGGTGTCTTTTGCGTCTGCTCGTGCTTACAGCGGGATGTTCTTATGCCGACCGCGGCGCGCCGGCGCCTCGGCCAGCGCCTGGGTCAGCTTGCTGCGGGTGTGCGCCGGGTCGATCTTCTCGTCGACGACACCGATGTCGATCGCACTGTCGACGCCACCGGCGATGCGCTCATGCTCGGCGGCCAGCGCGTCGTGCAAGGCCTCGCGCTCGTGTTCAGGCGCCGCCGCCAGTTTCTTGCGGTGCAGAATCCCGACCGCCGCCTTGGCGCCCATCACCGCGACCTCGGCGTCGGGCCAAGCAAACACCTTGGTGGCGCCCAGCGAGCGGGAGTTCATCGCAATGTAGGCCCCGCCGTAGATCTTTCGGGTCACCAGCGTGACCCGCGGGACCGTGCACTCGCCGAACGCGTGCAACAGTTTGGCGCCGCGGCGCACCACGCCGCCCCACTCCTCGCCGACACCGGGCAGATATCCCGGCACGTCGACCACACAGATCAGCGGAATCCCGAACGCATCACAGAGCCGCACGAACCGCGCTGCCTTCTCGGCGCTTTCAGAGTTCAGGCAACCGCCCAAGCGCAGCGGGTTGTTGGCCAGCACACCCACGGTGCGTCCGGAGAGCCGACCCAGCCCTATCACCATCGACGGCGCCCACTTGGATTGGAACTCCTCGAACGTGCCCTCGTCGAGCAGCCCGTGCACGATGGGGTGCACGTCATAGGCGCGCCGAGGCGATTCCGGCAGCAGCGCATGCAGATCGATGTCGCCGGCCTCGGCCTTGCTGCGGTCGAAATGCCCTTGCTGGCAGAACAATCCGACCAGGCGCCGGCCGCGTGCGTAAGCGTCGAGTTCGTCGTCGGCGACGATGTGACACACCCCCGACTTCTTGTGGTGGGTCGTCGGCCCGCCGAGCGACGCCATGTCGACGTCCTCGCCGGTGACGCTGCGCACCACATCGGGTCCGGTGACGAAGATCCGGCTGTCCGGGGCCATCACGATCACGTCGGTCAGCGCCGGGCCGTACGCGGCACCGCCGGCGGCGAAGCCGACGACTACCGAGATCTGCGGGACGTAGCCGGACGCGCGGATCATCGCCTCGAACACCAACCCGACCGCGTGCAGGGCACGTACGCCCTCGGCAAGCCGGGCCCCGCCGGAGTGCCAGATACCGACGATCGGGCACTGCTCCTCGACGGCGGTGTCGTAGGCGTCGACGATGTGCGCGCAGCCCTCCACGCCCATGGCCCCGCCCATCACGGTGCCGTCGGTGCAAAACGCGATGGTCCGCACGCCGTTGACGGTGCCCGCGGCGGCCAGCACCCCCGAGCGGTCCCGCTCGTGCAGCAGTTCCACGCTGTCGTCGTCGAAGAACGTCGACAGCCGCAGCAGCGGATCGCGTGGATCAAGTGATTCGCCAACCGCGTCGGGGGCCATGATCGTCATCGCAGGTCTCCTCCTCGATTGGTGTTCGGCTCAGTAACGACCAAACGCGATTGCGACGTTGTGCCCGCCGAATCCGAACGAGTTGTTGATCGCGTAGTTGTAGCTGCCCGGCCGCGGCTTGCCCGCCACCACGTCGAGGTCGATCTCCGGGTCGAGATTGACCAGGTTCAGTGTGGGCGGGATGATCTGGTCCCGCAACGCGAGCACGGTCAGGATCGACTCCACCGCGCCGACCGCACCGACCGAATGGCCCAGCGCCGACTTGGGGGCGTAGACCGCGGCGTTTCCGCCATGGGGGCCAAGCGCGTTGTTGATGGCTTTGCCCTCGGCCACGTCGCCGACCGAGGTGCCGGTGGCGTGGGCGTTGACGTGGTCGATGTCGCCGGGAGTGAGGTCGGCGAGCTGGATCGCCCGGGTCATCGCATGCCCGGCGCGTTCGCCGTTGGGATCCGGCGCCACGATGTGATAGCCGTCGGAGGTGACGGCCGCGCCCATCAACCGAGCCAGGATGTTGGCGCCGCGGGCCTTGGCGTGTTCCTCGGTTTCGATCACCAGCAACGCGCCCGCTTCACCGAACACGAACCCGTCGCGGTCCTTGTCGAACGGGCGGCAGGCGCCCGCCGGATCGTCGTTGTTCGTCGACAACACGATGCGCATCTGCGCGAACCCGGCGATCGGCACCGCTTCGATCTTCGTCTCGACCCCACCGCAGATCGCGATGTCGGCTTCGCCGAGCACGATCTGCTGCCAGGCCCGCGCAATGGCCTCCGATCCGGACGAGCACGCCGAGACCGGAGTCATCACCCCGGCTTTGGCGTGCCGGTCCAGCCCCACCGCCGCGGCCGCGGCGTTGGGCATGTACATCTGCACCGCCAGCGGTGAAACCGCCTTCAGGCCCCGCACCCGCATGTCGTCGTAACCGAACACCAACTCTTCGGTGGAGCCCATGCCGGTGCCGATCGACACCGCCAACCGGTTGGTGTCGACCTCGGGCGCGCCGGCGTTGTCCCACACCCGCCGGCCCAGCACCGTGGACATCTTGCCCAGGTATGACAGCCGGCGGTTCTCGACCCGCGTCAGCTGGGTGTCGAATTCCTCGAGTAGATGCCCGCCGATGCGGACCGGGAGGTCGAACTCCTCCACGAACGGGTCGTCGAGTTTACGGATCCCACTTTGTCCGTCTAGCAACAACTTCCACGTGGTCTCGGCGTCCGATGCCAGGGCGGTCGTCATGGCAATGCCGGTGACTACCACATGGGGGAAGGCTTTCCCCGTAACCAGCTCTGTCATGGGTGTCGCGAAGCTTCCTTTCTACTGTCCGGCATCTCCTCGGGTCGTCGGCGGCCCGCGTCGGTGTCGGACGTCGTGACTTTCAGTACCGCCCGAAGGCGAGCGCTACGTTGTGCCCGCCGAAGCCGAACGAGTTGTTGATCGCGTACTGGTAGTTGCCGTAGCGGGGTTCTCCGGCCACGATGTCGAGATCGATCTCGGGATCGGGTGTCTCGTAGTTCAGCGTGGGCGGGATAACGCCGTCCCGCAGGGTGAGCACCGTGAGCACCGACTCCAGCGCACCGACCGCGCCGATGGAGTGGCCCAGCGCCCCCTTGGGGGCATAGACCGCAGCGTGTTCGCATTGGGCGACGCGGATCGCGTTGGCTTCGGCGGTGTCGCCGATCGGGGTTGCCGTCGCGTGGGCGTTGACGTGGTCAATGTCCTTGGGCGACAAGCCCGCCAGCTCCATGGCCCGCACCATCGCCTTGCCTGCACGGACCCCGTCGGGCGCCGGCGCGACCATGTGGAAGGCATCGGAGGTGATACCGGCCCCCATCAAGCGGGCCAGCGGCTTAGCGCCGCGGGCCTTGGCGTGCTCTTCGGTTTCGATGACCATGAGCGCCCCGGCTTCACCGAAGACGAACCCGTCCCGGTCCTTGTCGAACGGTCGGGATGCGCCTTCCGGGTCGTCGTTGCGGGTCGACATGGCCCGCATCATGGAGAACGCCGCGATGGGCAGCGCCTCGATGCCGCCTTCGACACCGCCGCAGACCGCGATGTCGGCGTCGCCCAGGATGATCTGCCGCCACGCATGGGCGATGGCTTCCGAACCCGATGAGCACGCCGACACCGGGGCCATCACCCCGGCGCGGGCCCCCAGCTGCAGGCCGACGGTCGCCGCCGAGCCGTTGGGCATGATCATCTGAACCGCCAGGGGAGACACCTTGCGGGGCCCGCCCTCATTCATCAGGTCGTAGCTTTCGACGATTCGCTCGGCGCCGCCCAGGCCGGTGCCGATGACCACCGAGAACCGGTCCGGATCGACCTCCGGGGTGCCGGCGGCCTCCCAGAGCTGACCGGCCAGCAGCTTGGCCATCCGCTGGACATACGACATGCGCCGCAAGTCCAGCCGGCCCATGTGGGCGTCGATCGGATCCTTCAGATGGCCGCCGATCTTGACCGGCAGATCCCACTTCGTGACGAACTCGTCTTCGAGAACGTGGATGCCGCTTTCGCCGGCCAGTAAACCCTTCCACGTGCTTTCGATGTCCGCCGCGATCGACGTTGTCGCTGTGACGGCGGTGACCACAACGCTGGGGAAACCGCCGTTAGCAGTGGAAGGCTTGGTCACTTGTCCGCTTGGGCTTCCGCAATCCGGGCCCGGACGGCTTGGACCTTCTCGGGGTTTTCCGCCTCGATCTTGGCGCGGATCGCCTCGGCCGCCTCGGGGTTTTCTTCCTCGAGCTTCTGGATGTATTCGACGACGTCGCCGACGGTGCGCAGCCCGGCGAGGTCCTCGTCGGGGATCTTCACCCCGTACTTGTCCTCGGTCTGCACGGCGATCTCGACCATCGACAGCGAGTCGATGTCCAGGTCGTCGACGAACGACTTCTCCGGGGTGACCTCGGAGGGCTCGATGCCGGTGACCTCTTCGATGATCTCGGCGAGGCCGGCGATGATTTCTTCCTGAGTGACAGGCACAGTGGCTTCCCTTCGTAATGTGTTGTGGTACTGCTGGTTGACGTTTGTGCGGTAGGAGCTCGTTACTTGACGGTGTTCGTGCGTGGCGAATCTCAAATGCGTAGCGAATCAGCGATATTCGATTGTGGTGCGGGTTGGTCGTACGGCAACTGCCTTGCGGCACCGCCTAGTACGAATTACAACTGCGTCAACCCTTCGAGGTCTTCGGGGGACTTGACGGCATACGTCGGAATACCCCGAAGTTCGCGCTTGGCAATGCCGGCCAGAGTGCCCGCGGGCGGAAACTCTACGACCGCCGTGACATTGCGCTGACGCAGGGTCTCGATGCATAAATCCCAGCGCACCGGCCGCGTCAGCTGGGCGACCAGCTTCTCGATCGCCGACTCAGCTGAGGATACCGGCTGCCCGTCGGAGTTCGACAGCAGCGTGGCGGTGGGCTCGGAAGTGGCGACCTTGGCCGCGGCCGCCGCGTAGCCTTCCAGGGCGGACGCCATGAACTCGGTGTGGAACGCCCCGGCCACGCCCAGCGGACGTACCCGCGCCTTGGCGGGCGGGTCCTCGGCGAGCTTGTCCAGCGCGGTCAGCCGGCCCGCTGCGACGATCTGACCCGCGCCGTTGCGGTTGGCCGGGACCAGATCGAGCTGCTCGAGGTGGGCGAGCACCGCAGCTTCGTCGCCGCCGAGCACCGCGGACATCCCGGTCGGCTCGAGCGCACACGCTTTGGCCATCTCGGCACCCCGGGTGGCGGCCAGCGAAACGGCGTCGTCGGCGGAGATGACACCGGCGATCGCGTACGCCGCGATTTCCCCGACCGAGTGGCCGGCGACGAGCAACTCGGCGTCGGCGAATGCGCCACGCCTGACGAGCTCTCGGTAGGCCAGCAGGGTGGCCGCCACGACCAGGGGCTGGGTGACCGCGGTGTCGGTGATTTCCTCCGCCGATGCGGTGGTGCCCAGCCGGGCGAGGTCCAGACCGCTGGCCGCCGACCACGCCGCGATCTGCTCCGCGGCGCCCGGCAGTTCCAGCCACGGTGAAAGCATTCCCGGTGTCTGCGAGCCCTGTCCGGGCGCGAGCAATGCAAGCACGTGTCTAAGAGAACACTGTGAAGACGGTTTTGCGTGGTGTAACAGATTATGAACCTTGTCTTAGGTTTTTGTGTAGTCCCCACAAAACCGCCTTGGATGCGACTTGTTTGATATCGCGCCGCGATCTCTCAGGCTCCACGGTCCTCATCCGACGACGTGACCGTGGCCGCCGGGGGCGGGATCGCAGCGGGGTTTCCGATGCTGGCGTGATGCATCTGGTAGGCCAGATGCCCCACCGTGGACGCCACCCGAAGGACGTAGGCGTCGCGCGGATCGGTCGGATCGCGCCCGGTGAATTCGGCGATGCGCTTGAGTCGGTAGCGGACCGTGTTTGGATGAACGAACAACTTTCGGGCGCAGGCCTCGATCGCCCCGCCACAGTCGAGATAGGCGTCGAGCGTCTCGGTGAGCGTCGGCCCGGCCTCAGCCAGCGGCCGCATCACGTCGGTGTGCAAAGCCGCCAGTGCTGACGCATCACCCATCAGAGCCCGTTCCGGCAGCAGCTCCCGGGCCAGCACCGGTCGCGGCGCCCCGCGCCAGCCCGCGACGGCGTTCATCCCCGAGATCGCCTCGCTGGCGCTGTGGTAGGCCGCGGTGAGCGTGGGCGCCGTCGGCCCGATCACCACCGGCCCGTCAGAAAACGCGGCCAGCAGCGCGCCTAGAAACTTCTCGGTGGGTGACAAGTGGCCGGACACGATCGCCACCAGCCAGGTGCCGTGCACGTCGGTGAGGGCTGCGCGGCCGTGGCGGGTAGCCACATCCCGGACTTCCTGGCTGGCCTTTCGGCTGTCCTTCGAGCCGTCGGGTCCAGGTGCGGGGGTGCCCACCACCACCGTCGCCGGAGCGGTCGTGTCCCAGTTCAGCGCGGCCGCCCGGGACAGCAGCTCGGGCCCGGTATCGCCGCGCACCACCGCGTCCACGACGCTGGCCTCCATCCTGCTGTCCCAGGTTCCGCGGGCTTCGGCGGCGTCGGCGTAGGCCGTGGCGGCGGTGAAGGCCAAGTCGCGGCTGTACTTCAGGATGCCCACCATGAGCGCGGTCAGCTGCTCTTCGGAATGGGCCAGCATCGGCACGACTTCTTCGAAGAACTCCATGGTGACCCGCACCATGTCGACCGAGTGGCGTAAAGCGATCCGGCGGGTCAGATCCTGCGGGACCAATTCGAAAGCCTGCGCGGTATAGCTGACGTTGCTGCGCGGGTCTTGCATCCATTCGACGAAGTTGGCCACCGCGGTCTGGACCACCAGCGCGACGCTGGCCCGCTGCGACGCTTCGAGCTCCGCGAAGAACGGGAGCCGCTCCTGCATGGCCGACACGGCTTCGTTGGCCAACCGGCCGGAGTACTGCTTGAGTCGCCGCAACAACGAGTCGGGCACGCTGTCGAGCAGCTCAAGCGTCGAGCGCGGCAAAGTGGCGAACTGTTTGTCGGGCATCCCTAAAACGTACGCCACATTTGTGGATGTTTTCGCCAAGGGCGGCGAGGCGTCCTAGGTGCCGGGGCCGGGATCCGAGGTTTGCCCCGCCGCGGCCTGGACGTCGGCGATCTTGTATTGCCGTGCCGCCGCCACGGCCACCGACGGGTCGATCTCCCCGTCCTGGGCCAGTGCCTCCAACACCGCGACCACCTGTGATTCCGCGTCGGTGTTGAAGTAACGCCGCGCGGCGGGCCGGGTGTCGGAAAAACCGAACCCGTCGGTGCCCAGCGTGACGTACGTGCGCGGCACCCAGGGCCGAATCTGCTCGGGAACCGCCCGCATCCAATCCGAGACAGCGATCACCGGTCCGCTGGAGTCGGCCAGCACCCGCGTCACGTAGGGCACCCGCGCGGGACGCTCCGGGTGGCGCAGCTGTTCGGTTTCGATGGCCACGCCTTCGCGGTTGAGCTCGCTCCAACTGGTCACCGACCACACGTCGGCGGCGACATCCCACTCGGCGGCCAGCATGTCGGCGGCTTTCAGCGCCGACGGCATGGCCACCCCCGAGGCCAAAATCTGCGCGGTGCTGGTGCGCTGCTCGCTGGCTTTGCGATACCGGTAGATACCGCGCAGCAGACCCTCGGGATCGAAGTTCTCCGGCTCGGGTGGCTGTACGTACGGCTCGTTGTAGACCGTGATGTAGAAGAACACGTTTTCCGGGTTTTCGCCGTACATGCGGGCCAGCCCGCTTTCGACGATGTAGGCGATCTCGTAGGCGAACGCCGGATCGTAGGAGACCACCGCCGGGTTGGTGCTGGCCAGCAACAGCGAGTGGCCGTCGGCGTGCTGTAGACCTTCGCCGGTGAGCGTGGTGCGTCCGGCAGTGGCGCCCAATAGGAATCCGCGCGCCATCTGATCGCCCGCAGCCCACAATCCGTCGCCGGTGCGTTGGAAGCCGAACATCGAATAGAAGATGTAGACCGGGACCATCGGCTCGTTGTGTGTCGAATACGACGTGCCGGCAGCGGTGAAGCTGGCGACGGCTCCGGCTTCGTTGATGCCCTCGTGCAGGATCTGCCCCGTTTGGCTTTCCTTGTACGCCAACATCAGATCGGCGTCGACCGAGGTGTACAGCTGGCCGAGGCGGTTGTAGATCTTGAGGTTGGGAAACCACGAGTCCATGCCGAACGTGCGCGCCTCGTCGGGAATAATCGGTACGATGCGAGGGCCAATCTCCTTGTCCCGCAAAACTTCCCGGAAGGTACGCACGGTCGCCATGGTGGTGGCCACCTCTTGGCTGCCCGAGCCTTTCTTCAGCGACTTGTACGTGTCGCGGCCCGGCAGCGTCAGCGCTTTGGACTTAGTCCGCCGTTCGGGCAAGAACCCGCCGAGGGCCCGGCGCCGATCGAGCATGTAACGGATCTCCGGGGCCTCGGGGCCGGGGTGATAGTACGGGGGCAGGTACGGGTCCTCTTCCAGCTGCGCGTCCGAGATCGGGATCCGCTGGGTGTCACGGAATTCCTTGAGGTCTTCCAGCGTCAGCTTCTTCATCTGGTGCGTAGCGTTGCGGCCCTCGAAGTGCTTACCGAGCGCATAGCCCTTGATCGTTTTGGCCAGGATCACGGTCGGCTGGCCCTTGTGCTCGACGGCGGCGCGGTAGGCCGCATACACCTTGCGGTAGTCGTGACCGCCCCGCTTGAGATTCCAGATCTCTTGATCAGAAAGGTCTTTTACCAACTCCTTTGTGCGGGGGTCACGGCCGAAGAAGTGCTCGCGGACGTACGCGCCGTCGTTGGCCTTGTACGTCTGATAGTCACCGTCGGGGGTGATGTTCATCAGGTTGACCAACGCGCCGTCCCGGTCGGCGTGCAGCAGCGCGTCCCATTCGCGTCCCCAGATCACCTTGATGACGTTCCAGCCCGCCCCCCGGAAGAACGACTCCAGCTCCTGGATGATCTTGCCGTTACCGCGCACCGGACCGTCGAGACGCTGCAGGTTGCAGTTGATTACGAAGGTCAGGTTGTCCAGTCCCTCCAGCGCCGCAACATGGGCGAGTCCCCGGCTTTCGGGTTCGTCCATCTCGCCGTCGCCCAAAAAACACCACACGTGTTGGTCGGAAGTGTCTTTGATGCCCCGGTCGTGCAGGTAGTGATTAAAGCGGGCCTGATAGATGGCGTTCATCGGGCCCAGGCCCATCGATACGGTGGGGAACTCCCAGAAGTCGGGCATCAGCCGCGGGTGCGGGTACGACGGCAGCCCACCGCCGGGGTGGCTGTGTTCCTGGCGGAACCCGTCGAGCTGCTCGGCGGTCAGCCGTCCCTCCAAGAAGGCGCGCGCATAGACGCCGGGGGAAGCGTGACCCTGGATGAACACCTGGTCGCCGCCGCCCGGATGCGACTTACCGCGGAAGAAGTGGTTGAAACCGACCTCGTAGAGCGTCGCCGAGGACGCGTAGGTCGAGATGTGGCCGCCCACCGAGACCCCAGGCCGCTGCGCACGGTGCACCATGACCGCGGCGTTCCACCTGATCCACCTGCGGTAGCGGCGCTCGACCTCCTCGTCGCCGGGGAACCATGGCTCCAACTCAGTTGGGATGGTGTTGACATAGTCGGTGGACGTCAGCGCGGGAATAGCCACCCGCTGCTCGCCGGCACGTTCCAGTAGCCGCAAGATCAGGTAGCGCGCCCGCGACGGCCCTGAGCGGGCCAGCATCGCGTCGAACGACTCCAACCACTCCGAGGTTTCTTCCGGGTCGATGTCAGGCAGATAGGACGCCACACCTTCGCGTATCACCCGAACACGGCCGGGTTCGCTTGTGCCGCTTGAGTTTTCGGCCAGGTCATGGCGCACAAACTCGGTCGTCAACGCGCTACTCCTTGTTTGGCGGTTGGGCAGCTTCTCACGGGTTCGGCCGCGGGAATGCTGTTGTCAACCTCCATCGTGCCGCACCCGGGTCGGCCCGGCACGCACGGCCGCAATCCAGCGGGCCAGTTCAGCGCGAACAGCGAACCGGTAACGTCACGGAGCGTGCTGATCGGAAGGCATGCCCGCATGCCGCGCGGATACATGGGCACGGCAGCGGGCGGGCGGGTTGCGCGCCGAGCGCGACTGGGCGCGCTGCTGTTGGGGAGCCTTGCCGCGCTCGTGATGGGCATCGTCGGGTGTACCAGCATCACCGAGGGCACCCCGACCGCCGACACCGCCGTCGCTCCGGCCTACCGGGCGTCGGTGTCGGCGTCGGTCTCGGCGTCGTCGGCGACCTCCCGCATCCGCGAGTCCCAGCGGCAACAATCGCTGACCACCAAGGCGGTGCGTGCCGCGTGCGAGTCGCTCGCCACCACCAGCAAGGACGCCATCGACAAGGTGAATGCGTTTGTCGGGGCGTTCAATCAGGGCCGCGACACGGCACCGACCGAAGGCCCGGCCATTGATGCGCTCAACAACACTGCCGACACGGTGGCGGCCAGCCTGAGCGCCGCGCTGTCGCAGGAGCTGCGCGACGGACTCAACGGTTACGTCGACGCGGCCCGCGGCGTGGCCAACGCCATCGCCAGTCACGCCCCGACCGGGGAGTTCAACCGCCGGGTCGATCAACTCAACGACACCAAAACCAAGGCGTTGAAACTCTGCCTGGCTTCGTTTTGAGTCACCGGTGTGGGGCGCTGCCCTGCTGTGCGACGATATGCGCATCGCACGACGCGCTGAGGAGTTGAAGGAGGTTCCACGGTGGTCGCGGCGGATGACGCCCCGAACTACGCCCGCAAACTGGGTATTCAGCGAGGGCAGGTTGTCCAAGAGTGGGGGTGGGACGAGGACACCGACGACAACATCCGCGCCGACGTGGAGGACGCGTGCGGTAGCGAGTTGCTCGACGAAGACACCGACGAGGTCGTCGACGTCGTGTTGCTGTGGTGGCGCGAGGGCGACGGCGATCTGGTGGACACCCTGATGGACGCGATCGCATCACTTGCCGAGGACGGGGTGATCTGGGTGCTCACCCCCAAGACCGGCCGGCCCGGACACGTGTTGCCCGCCGAAATCGCCGAGTCGGCGCCGACGGCGGGCCTGATGCCGACCTCGTCGGTCAATTTGGGTGACTGGAGCGCCAGCCGACTGGTGCAGCCGAAATCGCGGGCAGGGCGACGCTGATGCTGCCGGTCGGAGCCACCGCACCGGATTTCACGCTGCGCGACCAGAATCAGCAGCCCGTGACCCTCAGCGACTACCGCGGCGTCAAGAACGTGCTGCTGGTGTTCTTCCCGCTGGCGTTCACCGGGATATGTCAGGGCGAGCTCGACCAGCTGCGCGATCACCTGCCCGAGTTCGAGAACGACGACAGTGCAACGTTGACCATTTCGGTGGGCCCGCCGCCGACCCACAAAGTGTGGGCCGTCGAGAACGGCTTTCTGTTTCCGGTGCTCTCAGACTTCTGGCCGCACGGCGCGGTCAGCCAGGCCTATGGGGTGTTCAACGAGGACGCCGGATTCCCCAACCGCGGCACATTCGTGGTCGACCGTTCGGGGGTGATCCGGTTCGCCGAGATGAAGCAGCCGGGGGAAGCCCGCGATCAGCGGGTGTGGACCGAGGCGCTGGCGGCGCTGAAGGCATGACCGCCACGGGATATCCGCTGTTTTGAAAGGCCGCGACCCGGGCGTGTAGCGTGCGCGGGGCGGGGCGCGTAGCTCAGTGGTAGAGCACTGGTTTTACACACCAGCGGTCGGCGGTTCGATCCCGTCCGCGCCCACCGGTGTTGTTGCGCTAGAGGCGGCCCGCCACGAAAGCCGCCGCCTGGCCGGGCATTCCGGAATGCGCGTAGGACAGGTGTGCCGGGGAAAACAATTCCTCTTGTGACGGTGGCGCAAGAGGCCCCGGCGAGCAAATCGGATCTCCGTCCGCGCACAAGTCAATGGCCTTGGCCCCATACCACGGGCTGATCGCGCTAATCGGCGCCCCCAGATACCTGTCTGAGGGATTTCCGAAGGTGGCGACCGCAGCGACGTGATCAGCCGTGTCCTGCGGCAGCGAATCGGGGACGAAACCCGCAACCGGTGCTTGGGCGATGGTGATCAGGTCGATCACCAACGCGCCCTGGGAGTATCCACCGAGCACGATCTTGGTGTTGGGACAGTTCGCGGCCGTGGCCCGAACGTGAGCGCTGGCATCGTTGGCCCCGGCGTTCGCCGAGGGGGCGTAATCGTAGGTGGCGGGGTAGTTGACCGGGTACACCGCGACGGACCTCCCACCGACCTGCGAGCGCAGCGAATCGACAAACTGCTTTCCGACCACGCCGACACCCGGAGGCTCGGTGGTGGCCCGCGCGAACGTAACCTCCACGTCGGGGCAGGGAGCAGCGGACGCTGGCGCCAGCAGCGCGTGCCAGAGCGTCGCGGGAAGGCCCAACACCGCGACCGCAAGCAGATGAGCGACGTGGCGTTCGCTCATGTCGCAATCCTTGCATCCGCTGAGCCGCTGCGGAGTAAAAACCGGGATCGGCCAAGATGGAAGGCCATGACCGAGGTAAGGCCGTACCGCATCGACATTTCCGACGACGTTCTCGCCGACCTGCGCTTGCGACTGGCGCGTACCCGCTGGCCCGAAGCCGAATGCGTGGACGACTGGAGCCAGGGCATGCCGCTGGGCTACACCCGCGACCTGGCCGGTTACTGGGCCGACGGATACGACTGGCGGTCTCGGGAGGCCGCGCTCAACCGCTTCGACCAATTCATCACCGAAATCGACGGCCTGGACATTCATTTCATCCACCAGCGATCCCCGCACCGCGACGCGTTCCCGCTGTTGATCACCCACGGCTGGCCGGGCTCGATCGTGGAGTTCCACAAGGTGATCGAGCCGTTGACCAATCCGACAGCACACGGCGGGCGCGCGGACGACGCGTTCCACGTGATCTGCCCGTCGCTTCCCGGCTACGGATTCTCCGGCAAGCCGACCCGCACCGGGTGGGGCGTCGAAAAGATCGCGCAGGCCTGGGAAACGCTCATGCTGCGCCTGGGCTACGAGCGTTACGGCGCGCAGGGCGGCGACTGGGGTGCGGCCGTCACCACACAGATAGGACGCAACCGTGGCCACTGCGCCGCGATTCATCTGAACATGCCGATCGGTTGGCCGCCGGCCGGAGGCATCAGCAATCCCACCGACGAAGAACAGCAGGCGCTGGCCGCTCTGGCGCACCACCGGCGTTGGGGCACAGGTTATTCCAAGCAGCAGTCCACCCGGCCGCAGACGTTGGGCTACGGTCTGGTCGACTCCCCGGTGGGGCAGATGGCCTGGATCGTCGAGAAGTTCTGGGATTGGATGGACTGTGATGGCCACCCGGAAAACGTCCTCAGCCGCGACGAGCTGCTCGACAACGTGATGATTTACTGGGCGACCGGCACCGGTGCCTCGTCAGCCCGGTTGTACTGGGAGAGCTTCAAAAGCTTCGGATCTGCGGGCCGTGTCGAACTGCCGACCGGTGTCGCCGCTTTCCCCAAGGAGGTGCTGCGCGCACCGCGCAGCTGGTGTGAACCGAACTACCACATCACGCATTGGACGACCATGCCGCGCGGCGGACATTTCGCCGCTTTCGAGCAGCCGGAGCTATTTGTCGACGACGTGCGCGCGTTCTTCGCGACGATTCGCTGACGCGTTGTGCCGCTTGGGGATTTACCCGGGCGGCGCGAAGAACTCCAAAGCGATCCCGTCCGGGTCGCGAAAACTGAGCCCCGAGCCATAGTGCGCGTCGACGATGCCGCCGTGCTCGATACCGAGCTGGCCCAGCCGCCTCGCCCACTGCTCGAGCTCGGCGCGGTCGCGGCAGCCGAAGCCGACATGGTCCAGGCCGACGCGAAACTCGCTGAACTTCTCGTCGGGCGCCGGCCGGTCATGTTGATGGATACCGAACAGCGTGCCGCTGTCGAGGCGCCACACCAGGTGCCGGAATCCGGCGTCGGTGCGTTCGTCGAGCACCGGGTCGGCGCCGAATAGCGCGCGGTACCAGGGGCCACTGACCTTGATGGCGCGCACCGTGATCGCGACGTGGTTAACCGCCGGGATGCTCATGAATCGGCCTTTCTGCCACCGGTCAACGGTTGGATCCAGTGTGCGCTGGGCAATGTGATCTGCGCCGCAAAACCGGTGCGGTGAGGTGAGGAACACATTTACGGCCGCGGGCAAATCCGCAACAGTAGTTAGTATGACTTCACAACTGACGCCCGAACGTTCGACTTCGCGTCGCACCAAGACGGACGAGACCCGCGAACGCGTCTTTTTGGAGCCCTGGTTTTGGATGGCGGTGCTTTGCATGATCGCCATGGTTTTGCTCGTCGTGTTCGGCTGATCGGCAAACGGTGCGCCTGTCCCCACCCATGGCTTCGCCACGTTGAGCATCCAGATCCAATACGGACCCGGCTCATCGGCGGCCACACCCACCTCCCGGGTCGCGCGGCAGCGGGTATGAGACCCTGCCGGGATGCGGATATTGATCCGCCGGGCCCGGCTGGCCGGGGTCGCGCTCGGCTACCTGGCCGATCTGCTGCTGAGTGACCCGAAACGCGGTCATCCCGTCGCCGGTTTCGGCGGCGTGGCCGCGCTGTTGGAGCGGATCACCTACCGGGACAACAGGATTGCCGGCGCTGTTCATGTCGGCGTCCTGGTCGGCGCGGTCGGCGTGCTGGGGACGACGCTGCAGCGAGCGGCAGAGCGCCGGGGCCCGCGGTGGTCCATAGCCGCCACCGCCACCGCCACCTGGGTAGCGCTTGGCGGGACCTCGCTGATTCGCACGGCCGAGGCGATGGCAGAACTGGTCCGCCGCGACGACATCGAAGCCGCGCGCGCCCTGCTGCCGTCGCTGTGCGGGCGTGACCCAGCCCGCCTCGACGCAGCCGGGCTGACCCGTGCGGCGGTGGAATCCGTGGCCGAGAACACCTCCGACGCTCACGTGGCACCGCTGCTCTGGGCGGCGATCGGTGGAATGCCCGCGGTGTTGACGTATCGCAGCATCAACACACTGGACTCCATGATTGGGCATCGCTCGCCGCGCTATTCCCGATTCGGTTGGGCCGCAGCACGATTGGACGATGCCGTCAATTATCTCGGCGCTAGGGCCACCGCTGCGCTGACAGTGGTGTGCGCGCCCGCCGTAGGCGGCTCACCGTCCGGCGCGCTGCGGGCCTGGCGTCGTGACGCCCCGCGACATCCCAGCCCCAATGCGGGGGTCGTGGAGGCGGCGTTCGCCGGGGCGCTGGGCGTGCGGCTGGGCGGTCCCACGCACTACGGCTATCAACTGCAGATCCGGCCGACGTTGGGGGAGGGGCCGACGCCGTCGGGGGCCGATCTGCGCCGCGCGGTGCTGCTTTCGCGGCTGGTGCAGACGGTGTCAGCTGCCGCGGCGGCGGTATGCGCCGCAATCGGATTCAGCGTCGCCGGCCGTAACGGTCGGTGAGTTTCTCCTCGACGGTCATCGGCGCCGCGGTGGCGCCGGTTGGGGTTTTCCGGTCCGCCCTGCGGGCGCGGACCTCAGAAAACACGAAATAACCGAGTCCGATCGGCGCGAGGACGCCGAACATGATCCACTGGATCCCATACGACAGAAACGGCCCGGCATCGAGGCGTGGCACGCCGATCACCCCGAGCCCGCCCGGCTGGTTCTCGACCAGCTGCAGATACGACCCGGCCAACCGGACCCCGGTGAGCGCCGCGATTTGAGCAGTGTTAATTGAATACACTTGCTGGACACCGTCTTTGAAGAACGGCTCTTTACCTTGTGCGCTCGCTTCGGAGTTGCGCAGCCGCGCGGTGATGGTCACCGTGCCCCTGGGCGGCGGGGGTATCGGCGGCACCTGCGAGCCCTGCTCGGGACGCACGTAACCGCGGTCGACCAGCACGGTGGGTCCGCCGTCAACGACGAACGGCGCCAATACCTCGAACGCCGGATCACCGTCGACCACTCGCAGCCGGGCCAGCACCTGCACCTCGGGCAGGTAATGTCCGGTGGCCGTCACTCGACGCCACTGCGCATCGGGTGCTGACGAATCCTGCTGTGGAAGAAGGTCTTTCAACGGAACCGGCGCAGTGTTCAGCGAATGCTCGATCTGGCTGTTCTCTCGGGAGGTCTTAGCGTTCTTGCCCAGTTGCCACGGCGCCAGCACGGTAAAGCACAGGTAGGTGAACGCGATCACCACCAGCGCCAGGGCCAGCCATCCCGGCCGCAGGAGGAACGCGAAGCGTCGCATCAACGATGCCCGTTCTGCGCGAGCCGCTCGTCAACCCACTGGTGCAGGCCCGGCAGCGCGGCTTCGATGACGGCGAAGACCTCTTCGAAGTCGTGATGATCGCCGTAGTAGGGGTCGTCGACGTCGAGCGCGTACCCGCCCGAACGGGGATCGAAGGATCGCAGCATCCGTATCCGGGCGGCGTCGACTCCCCATTGCTGCAAGAGCCGGGCATGGTTGCGGCCAAGCGCTACCAGCAAGTCGGCAGCCAGGTGGTCGGCATCGACCTGGGCGGCGCAGTGGTCGGTCGGGTAACCGTGTGCGCGCAGCACCCTGGCGGCGCGCTCGTCGACGCACTTGCCCACGTGCCAATTGCCGGTGCCCGCACTGGTTACCCGCACGGCGTCGTGCAGGCCGCGCTGGCCGATCTGGTGGGCAAACATCTTCTCGGCCATCGGCGAACGGCAGATATTGCCGGTGCAAACGAACGTGATATGCAGGCGGGGATCAGACACCTAACGCCCTCCGCAGCTCGGCGACGGTCGCGACGTGCGTCGCGCCCGGCGCGCGGTCCTCGGCGAAGTCGGCCTGCCCGTATCCCCACCCGACGACCACCGTGTCGATGCCGTGGGCGGCAGCGCCTTCCACGTCATGCCAGCGGTCGCCGACCATGACCACCCGCTTGGGCAACGGCTGCAGCTGGGCCAGGGCATAAGCCAGCACGTCGGTCTTGCTGCTGCGAGACCCGTCGACGCTGGCCCCGGCCACAACATCGAAATGCTCGGCGATCCCCACGTGGGCCAGGATGCGTCGCGCGGTCGGCTCGGCCTTGGAGGTGGCCACGGCCAGCCGCACGCCCGCGGCGCGCAAGTCGGCCAGCAGCGGCTCGATGCCGGCGAAAACCCTGCTGTTGACCCATCCGCGGGTGCTGTAGTCGGCGCGGTAGGCAGCGATCGCGGCGTCGGTGTGTTGGCCCAGCCCCAACGATGCCAGCGTGTGATGCATGGGCGGGCCGACGATCCGGGCGGCCAGGTCGCCGTCGGGAACGGGGGCCCCGACCTGGCGCAGCGCATGGCAGAAGCTGGACACGATACCGCCCGCGGAATCGGTGAGGGTGCCGTCAAGGTCGAAGATCACCAGCTGCGGGCGGTCAACCCGAGCGGACACGGGGTGCGTCACGTTCTCATTGTCGTTGATGCGCTCGCCGTCCTGCGTGCCACGCTCCGGAACGCCGCCGCGCCGCCGACTACTGTTTGACCCTGTGATGCGTCTGGACCCGGGCCGATTGACGGCGGCGCGGTATCACGGTGATCAGGCTGCGGCGCCGGGCATGCTCGATTTCGCCGTCAATGTCCGCCATCGGCAACCGCCCGCCTGGCTGGTGCAGCGGCTAGCGGGCCGGCTGGCCGATCTGGCCCGCTACCCCAGTCGCAGCGATGAGGCCGCCGCGGCCGATGCGGTGGCCGCCCGTCACGCCGCGCCCCCGCCGAGGTGGCGCTGCTGGCGGCGCGGCCGAAGGTTTCGCGTTGTTGGACAACCTGCGCCCGACCCGGGTGGCGCTGATCGCGCCGTCGTTCACCGAACCGGATGCGGCACTGACCGCGGCCGGCCTGCCTGTGCACCATGTGGTGCTGCCGCCGCCCTTCCGCCTGGCCGACGCGAGGGTTCCCGACGACGCCGACCTGGTGGTCGTGGGCAACCCCACCAACCCCACCTCGGTGCTACATCCCCGCGAGCAGATCCTCGCGCTGCGCCGGCCGGGCCGGATCGTCGTGGTCGACGAGGCATTCGCCGACTCGGTTCCCGGCGAGCCCGAGTCGCTGGCCGGTGTTGCGCTGCCGGATGTGCTGGTGTTGCGCAGCCTCACCAAGACCTGGTCGCTGGCCGGGTTGCGGGTGGGTTACGCGCTCGGGCCCCCGGAGGTGCTGGCCCGGCTGACCGCGCGGCGCGCCCACTGGCCGGTGGGCACCCTGCAGCTGGCGGCCATCGCAGCGTGCTGCGCGCCGGAGGCCGTGGCCGAGGCCGAGGCGGGTGCGCTGCGGTTGGCGGAGTTGCGCGCCCAGATGGCCACCGCCCTGGAATCAGTGGGCGTCGACGTGGTCAACGGGCGGGCGCCGTTCGTGTTGTTCAGCACCTCAGGTGCCGAGCTGTTGCGAAAGCACCTGCAGTGCAAGCACATAGCGGTACGGCGCTGCGACACGTTCGTCGGGCTCGATGGTCGGTACCTGCGCGCGACGGTGCGACCGGAGTGGCCGGTACTGGTGGACGCGATCGCCCAGCTCACTGCGACCGGGGTGCGGCGATGACCGTGAAGCTGCGCGATGTGATCGACCTGTTCGACCAGGCCTACCCGCCGCAGCTGGCCCAACCGTGGGATTCGGTCGGGCTGGTGTGTGGCGATCCCAGCGAGCCCGTCGAATCGGTGACGATCGCGATCGACGCGACCGCGGCGGTAGTCGACGCGGTGCCCGAGCGTGGCCTGCTGCTGGCGCATCATCCGCTGCTGTTGCGCGGCGTGGACACCGTCGCCGCCAGCACACCCAAGGGCGCGCTGATTCATCGCCTGATCCGCACCGGGCGGTCGCTGTTCACCGCGCACACCAACGCCGACTCGGCGTCGCCGGGGTCTCCGACGCGCTCGCGCAGGCGCTCGGCCTGACCGTGGAGGGCGTGCTGGAGCCGCTGGCGGGCAGAGCCGATCAAGACAAGTGGGTTATCTACGTGCCGCCCGAGAACGCCGAGGCGGTGCGGGCGGCGGTGTTCGCCGTGGGTGCCGGCCGCATCGGCGACTACTCGTGCTGCAGCTGGAGTGTCACCGGCACCGGGCAGTTCCTGGCGCACGACGGAGCATCGCCGACCATCGGGAGCATCGGCACCGTCGAACGGGTGGCCGAGGACCGGGTCGAAGTCGTCGCACCCACACGGCTGCGGGCCGACGTGCTCTCGGCGATGCGCTCGGCCCACCCCTACGAGGAGCCCGCGTTCGACATCTTCGCGCTGGCCCCGCCGCCCACCGACACCGGGCTAGGCCGCGTTGGCGCACTGCCCCAACCGGAACCGCTGCGCGCGTTCGTGTCTCGTGTGCGCGACGCACTGCCAGCGACGTCGTGGGGGGTGCGCGCAGCCGGGGATCCCGAGCTGCCGGTGTCGCGGGTCGCGGTGTGCGGCGGGGCCGGGGACTCGCTGCTGGGCGCCGCGGCAGCGGCCGATGTGCAGGCCTACGTCACTGCCGACCTTCGTCACCATCCTGCCGACGAGCATCGCCGGGCCTCCGACGTGGCCCTGGTCGACGTCGCGCACTGGGCCAGCGAATTCCCGTGGTGCAACCAGGCCGCCGACATCCTGCGATCGCGCTTCGGCGAGTCGCTGCCGGTGCGGGTGTGCACCGTCTGCACCGACCCGTGGAACCTTGAGACAGAAACCGGGGGAGGCCAGCAATGAAAGCCGCAGTGGCACAACAGCGTTCGTTGCTCGAGCTGTCGGAGTTGGATGCCGAGTTGTCACGGATCGCGTACCGGGCCGAGCACCTGCCGGAACGGCAGGAATACGAGCGGGTGCAGGCCGATCACAACGCGGCCAATGATCGGCTGGCGGCCGTTCGAATTGCGTTGGAGGACCTCGACGCTCAGGTGTCGCGATATGAGTCCGAGATCGAGGCGGTGCGGCAGCGCGAGGACCGCGACCGGTCGCTGCTGGCGTCGGGAGCGACGGACGCCAAGCAGCTCTCGGAGCTGCAGCACGAGCTGGAGACCCTGCAACGCCGCCGGGCCAGCCTGGAAGATTCGCTGTTGGAGGTGATGCAGCGCCGCGAGGAACTGCAGGCCCAGCAGACCACAGAGCTGGCGGCGATCGACGCGCTGCAGGCCGAACTGGCGCGCGCCCAGCAGGCCCTCGACACCGCGGTTGCCGAGCTTGACCGGATCCGCCAGCAACGCACGTCGCGGCGCGACGAGCTGACCGCGGCACTGGATGCTGACCTCGTTGCCCTCTACGAGCGACAGCGCGCGGCCCGCGGCGCCGGCGCCGGGCCGTTGCAGGGCCGCCGCTGCGGCGCCTGCCGGATCGAGATCGACCGTGGCGAGCTGGCACGGATTTCGGCCGCCGCTGACGACGACGTGACGCGTTGTCCCGAATGCGGTGCAATCTTGCTGCGGGTCAAGGACTTCAATCAGTGAAGGTCATCGTGGAGGCCGACGGCGGCTCGCGGGGCAACCCGGGGCCGGCGGGCTACGGGACGGTGGTCTGGAACGCCGACCACTCGACGGTGCTGGCCGAAAGCAAGCAGGCCATCGGCCGGGCCACCAACAACGTCGCCGAATACCGGGGCCTGATCGCCGGTTTGGACGAGGCAGCGAAAGTCGGCGCCACCGACGTCACGGTGCTGATGGATTCCAAGCTGGTGGTCGAGCAGATGTCGGGGCGCTGGCAGGTCAAGCATCCCGACATCGTCGAACTGTACAAGCGGGCCAAGGCGCTGGCGTCGAAGTTCGACCGGATCAGCTATGCGTGGGTCCCCCGCGAGCGCAACTCGCACGCCGACCGGTTGGCCAACGAGGCGATGGACGCCGCCGCCGAGGCCGAAACCGCTGCGGTGCGGCCCATGACCGAGGCACGCGAAACAGCGCCGGCGGGCGGCATCCCAACCCCGCCCGGCTGGACCGGTGCGCGCGGCGCCCCCACCAGACTGTTGCTGTTGCGCCACGGGCAGACCGAGTTCTCGGTGCACCGGCGCTACTCGGGGCGCGGTGACCCGGCGCTGACCGACCTGGGCTGGCGGCAGGCCGACGCTGCGGCACGTTACCTGGCGCAGCGGGGCGGGATCAGCGCCGTGGTGACGTCACCGCTGCAACGCTGCCACGACACCGCGACGGTGGCGGCCAAAGCGCTGGGTCTGGACGTGGGCGTCGACGACGACCTGATCGAAACCGACTTCGGCGGCTGGGAGGGACTGACCTTCGCCGAGGCCGCCGAACGCGACCCGGAACTGCATCGCCGCTGGCTCCGCGACACCAGCACCACACCACCCGGCGGGGAAAGCTTCGACCAGGTGCACCAGCGAGTGCTGCGGGCGCGCGACCGGATCATCGCCGGGCACACCGGCACGACGGTGCTGGTGGTGTCGCACGTGACGCCGATCAAGATGCTGTTGCGGATCGCGCTGGACGCCGGGCCCGGCGTGTTGTACCGCTTGCACCTCGACCTGGCGTCGCTGAGCATCGCCGAGTTCTACCCCGACGGGGCATCCTCGGTGCGGCTGGTGAACCAGACGGAGTATTTGTGACGGGCCGACGTCCGCGGCTCTCATGGGGCAGGGGTGAACTTCACCGGCAGCGCGACCGGCGACCGGAACGCCACCCCGACGACCCGCGGCTTCGGTGCGTTCGGGTCTAGCCGCAGATCCGGCAACCGGTCCAGTAGCGCGTTGATCGCCACGCTGGCTTCCATCCGCGCCAGATGCATGCCCAGGCACAAGTGCGGCCCCCCGCCGAATGTCAAGTGCGCGATGTTTTTTCGGGTCGGGTCGAAACGGTCCGGGTCCGGGTAGCGCGCCGGGTCCCGGTTGGCGGCGGCGACGCTGACGTTGACGTTGGTGCCCGCGGGGATCTCCACGCCGTCGAGCACGCAGTCGCGGGCCGCCACCCGCATGACCGAGGTGATCGGCGGCTCCCAGCGCAATGCTTCTTCGAGGGCACCGCGCACCAGGACACGGTCGGCGCGCACCGCGTCGAGCAGCGCGGGCTCACACAGCAGCGCGGTCAGCAGGTTGCCGGAAGCCCGATACGTCGTCTCCACGCCGGCCGGCAGAATCAGCAGCAGGAACGCGAAGATCTCGTCGTCGGTCAAGCGGGCGCCGTCGATCTCGCTCTGCGCCAGCGTGCTGATCAGGTCGTCTTGTGGGTCGCGGCGCCGCTCGGCAAGCACCGTCGCAAAGTACTCCTTCAACGCCGCCGAGGCGGCGATACCGCGATCCCAGTCGTAAACCACGTTGAGCAGCTCGATCGAGAGCCGTTGAAAGCGCGGGTAATCCGCGCGCGGTAAGCCCATGATTCGGGCGATGACCTGGACCGGAAACGCGAAGGTGAACTCGCGCACCAACTCGGCGCGCCCGCGCGGCGCGAACCGGTCGATGAGCTCGTCGACCACCACCTCCACCAGTTCGCTGCGCCACCGCTCCAGCAGCGTGGTACGAAACGACGGCGACACCAGGGCGCGGCTGGCGCGGTGCTCGGCGCCCTCCAGTTCCAGCAGGGTGCGCCCCATCACCGGGCCCATGATCTGCTCATAGATCGACGAGGAGAACCTGTCGGGGTTGGTGAGCACCGCCTGGCATTCGTCGTAGCCGAGCACCGTCACCCCCGCCACCCCCAGGGTGTGGCTGGCCGTCTCGGTAAACGGATTGCCCACCATCACACGATGTTTCGTCCGCGCTTCGCGCAGCCGCTCGTGCACGTTCTCCACCTGCATGAGCAGCCCGCCCTGCAGTTCGGCCGGGTCGAATTCGTCGACGGCCGGGTTCACGACGCCGTCACCGTGTCGGTGTCACGCCCCGACCGCAGCACCGTACCCGGCATCGCGCCGGTGGCCGCGCCGTCGCGACAGACCTCGACGCCGCCGACCCACACCGAGCTGATGCCCTGGGCGTCGGCGACCAAACGGGGCGCCCCGGCAGGCAGGTCGTAGCGGGTGCGCTCGGGCCCGTGGTCGACGGTCGCCGGGTCGAACAGCACCAAATCGGCGTGCCAGCCCGGGCTGATCCGGCCCCGGTGGCGCAGCCCGTAGAGCCGGGCGGGCACATCGGTGATCAGCCGCACCGCTTCCTCAAGCGTCACCACCTGGTAGTCGCGCACGCCACGCCCGAGCAGCGACGTGGTATAGATCGCACCGCACATCATGTCGAGGTGGGCACCGGCATCCGAGCCGCCGATGACCGCGTGGGGGTGACGCCACACCTCGGCGCGTGCCCGCCAGTCAGCGGAGTCGTCGCCGGTCGACGGCGGGCTCAGCC
Source organism: Mycobacterium xenopi (assembly GCF_009936235.1). Taxonomy (NCBI): domain Bacteria; kingdom Bacillati; phylum Actinomycetota; class Actinomycetes; order Mycobacteriales; family Mycobacteriaceae; genus Mycobacterium; species Mycobacterium xenopi. The sequence continues at coordinate 2,169,632 of NZ_AP022314.1, forward strand.
CGGTGCGCAGTTCGTCGGCAACCACGATGTCACACAACGTGTCGAACGGCTCAGCACCGCGTGCCGCAGCGACCTCACCCACGGAACGCCCAGTGGCGTCAACGTTTTCGGGTGCGAACGTCTCGACGACGATCAGCCGCTCCCACTGCGACAGTCCCCGCAGCACGCCGGCCTCCTCCGACTGGGCACCCTCGTTGAGGCGGCGGCGCACCTGCGGATCGGCGAGCGCCTTGAGCCGCTCGGGCACCGGCAGATGCATGGTCTCGCGCCAGCCCGGAAACCCGTCGAGCACAAAGCCGGTCAAGAACGACAGCCGAATCTTCATGGTGTGCGGCAAGGTGAGCGCCACCACCCGCCCGCCGCGCTGCGCGGCGACCTCGGAGGCCCGCAGTTGCCCCTTGTGCCCAGCGGGGTTCGCCGCCGACACCCCCAGCACGTTCCAGTTCAGCGGCCTGTCGGCGGCCAGCGACATTTCGGTGAGCAGCGCGATCTCGTCGTCGGTGAAGCCGGACAGGCAACCAGGGACGATCGCTTCGAGCGTGGTGCCTGGATGACCGCGCACACCGGCGGCCAGGGCCACCAGCTCGTCGCGGGATGCGGCACGCGACGGCACGGGCTGGCCGGCGCCGTCGTTGTGGGTGTGCGACTGCGACGTCGAAAACCCCAGCGCCCCATCGGCTAGCGCATCTTCGAGCAACTTCACCATGCGTTCGATCTGTTCGTCGCTGGCCTGTCCGCCGACTGCGTCGTCGCCCATCACCGCGAGCCGCAGCGCCGAATGCCCAACCAGAAACCCGGCATTGACGGCGGTATGGCCCTCGAGCCGTTTGAGCCAGTCACCGAACGAGGACCACTGCCAGTCCAGCCCGGCCCGCAATGCATCCAGCGGCATGCCTTCCACCCTCGCCAGCATCCGGGTCAGGTAATCCTGTTGACCGGCCGCCGCGGGTGCCAGCGTAAACCCGCAATTGCCACCGAAGACCGTGGTGACACCGTGCTGCACCGACGGGCTGGCGGTCGGGTCCCAAAACAGCTGCGCGTCGTAGTGGGTGTGCAGGTCGACAAATCCCGGTGCAAGGGTCAAACCTTGCGCATCAACAGTTTTCGAGGCCAGCTCATCGATGTCGCCGACGGCGGCGATGCGCCCGTCTTTAACACCGACCGCACCGCGGCGAGCTGGTGCCCCGGTGCCGTCGACGATGTTGGCGTCACGGACTAGCAGGTCTAGCATGGCCCCTCCTTGAGCCAGCCGATATCCGGCAACGGGTGGCGGAAAAGCTCGGCGGCGTTGCGGTGCGTGATCCGCGCGGCGTCCTCGGCGGACAAGCCCGCGACGTTGCGCGCCACCACCTGTTGGGTGTCCGGCCACGTAGAGTCGGCGTGCGGATAGTCGCTTTCGACCAGAATGCGGTCGGCCCCAATCGCATCCAGCGCCCCGAAAGCGTGCGGATCGTCGATCGAGCAGAACCAGAAGTTGCGGTGCAGCACCTCGCTGGGCAACAGATCACTTTTCCAGGACCCGGCATCGCGTCCCGACGCCGAATGGGCGAGCACGTAATCGGCCCGGTCGGCGAGCATGGCCGCCCAGCCCAGCCCGCCCTCGGCCAGGGTGATGTTCAGCCGTGGGAAGCGCACCGGCACACCGGACCACAGCATGTCCGCGCAGGCCACCAAACCGTTGACCGGAAACAACGTGGTGATGGTCTCGAATGGGGTGTCCGGCGCGGGAATCGGCGCCCACTGCGCCGACCCGGTGTGCAGGCACACCACGGTGTCGGTCTCCTCGCAGGCGGCGAAGAACGGATCCCACACGCCGGTGTGCAGGCTCGGCAGTCCGCACTGGGCCGGCAGCTCCGGGAAGCTGACCGCCTTGAAGCCGCGCTCAGCGTTGCGGCGCACCTCGTCGGCGGCCAGCTGCGGGTCGGCCAGCCACGGCAGCTGCAGCGGGATGATCCGCTCCGGGAAGCTGCCGGCCCAGACCTCCAGATGCCAGTCGTTCCACGCCCGCAGCACCGCCAGCCCCAGCTCGGGGTCCTTGCTCTTCCAGAACACCGTGCCGGAGAACCCGGCGATCAGCGACGGGAAGTTCAGCGACGCCCAAATGCCTGCCAAGTCCATGTCGGCGATGCGGGCCTTGATGTCCCAACAACCGCGCCGCATCTCGTCGAACCGGGCGGGCTCCATGCTCCATTCCTCGGGCGGCCGACCGACCACCGCATTGAGCCCCACATTGGGGTATTCGCCGTCCTCGTAGCGCCAGACCTGGCGCCCGTCGCCGGTTTCGACGACCTTCGGGGCCCGCTCGGCCAGCGCGGCCGGCAGTCGGCCATCGAACATGTCGGGTGGCTCGATGACGTGGTCGTCGACAGAGATCACGACGTGCTGACGCTTCCGGGGAGCGGGGTCTGGCAGCAACGCCATACCTGATGACTATCGTCGGTTTCCGCTGTAAGTCAATACCGGATCAACTACCGAATTGACTACCGGATCGACTACCGGGGCACCGGTTGGCGCACGAACGCCCGCGGCCGTCACGCGGTCAGTGCCGGGGGTCTGCCCGCCGACCGAGAACACAATCGGTGTGGCAGCAGCTATAGCCTGAGGCGGAAATCCACGACCCGCAGCTGCGCATAGGGTTCGACCATGCAGACAGTGCTGTTCACGCTTGGCCTGGTCTTGTTTTTGCTCGGCCTGCTCACCGGGTTCGCCGTTCCGGCGCTGAAGAACCCGCGCCTCTTCGGCAAAGGAAAGGTTCGTCAGTTTTCTCTTGGTGTCTCTCGCGGTGTCCATCGTGGTAGGCGTCGGCATCGTCATCATCGGGCTCTGACTATTCCTCGGTCGGTCAGGACAGTCGCTTGATTCCCGGGTAGACGTCGAAGCCGCGGTCGAAGCTCATCAACTGAGCGATGTTGTGGCGGTTCATCACAGCGATATGCAGCGCATCCCGCGCGGACAAGCGTTGGTAGCGCAACAGCGTGTCCTTTGCCTCTTCTGCCTCGGTGCGCCCGATCGGCAGCACATCGTCCACCACGCCGAGGATCGCATCGAACGCGGGCTGGATCGCGTCACGCCTGTTGATTGCTACATACCGATGACAGATTTCCTGCAGTACCTCGGCGTCGGTCACCAGCCGTTCGGCGGTGGACAGTGCCGATTCCAGCAGACGTTGCGCATCCAGCTTGTGCGGGTGAGAGGCACCCACTAGGTACATGGGCACGTTCGAGTCGACGAGGATCACGGTCGCAGTTAAGAAGTCGCCGTGTATCCGCGCTCGACCTCCTCGAGCATCTGGGCAATGTCGGCGGTCGGGTACTCATGGCGCGCCGCGGTCCGAACAGCGCGCAGTTTGGCGGTGAGGTCGCTGCCCGGCTCGCGCCCCTGTGCTTCGCGCAACGTGCGACGGACCCACTCGGAGACGGTCGTTCGGTGCCGGCGTGCAATCTTCTGCAGCTGTTCCCACTCTTCCTCGTCGAGGAGAACCTGCAGTCGCTTACTCATGCAATGAGTATAGATGGCTCATACAGGGTTCATCTGCGGTCTGATACCGGATCGACTACCGGGGCACCGGTTGGCGCACGAACACCCGCGGCTGGGTAAAGGCCCGGATGCCCTCGACCCCGAGCTCTCGGCCGAGGCCCGACTGGCGCGCGCCGCCGAATGGCAGCCGCGGATCCTGCGCCGCCATCCCGTGACAGTTGATGCTGACCGTGCCGGCGACCAGCTGCTCGGCGACACGGTCGGCCAGCGCCTCGTCAGCCGACCACACCGACGCGGTCAACCCGAACTCGGTGGCGTTAGCTGCGGCCACCGCCTCGTCGATGTTGTCGTAGCCGAAGATCGGCAATACCGGACCGAACTGCTCCTCGGTGGCCAGCGCCGAGTCGGGTGGTAAATCGGTGACCACGGTCGGCAGCACGAAGTAGCCCCCGGCACCGGCGTCGGCGTCGCGGATCCGGCCGGCGGTGCGCACTGTCGCCCCGTGGGCCTTGGCGTCGGCGACTAGGGCGTCAACCCGATTCCGTCCGGCCGCGGTGTGCAACGGGCCCAGAGTGGTCTCGTCGGCCAAGCCGTCGCCGACCACCTCGCGGTCGCACCGGGCCAGCACCGCGTCGGCCAGCTCACCGACGCGCCGCTTGGGGGCGTAGAGCCGTTTGATGGCCATGCACACCTGGCCGCAGGTGGTGTAGGTCGCGGTCACCAGCTGGTCGACCAGCTGGTCGGTGATGTCGAGATCGGGCGCGATGATCGCGGGGTCGTTGCCGCCGAGCTCGAGCAGCACCGGCGTGAGCCGTTGCGCGGCGGCCGCCATGACCGCGCGGCCGGTGGCGACTCCGCCGGTCAGCGAGACGACGTCGATGCCCGGGTGGCTGACCAGCGCCTGGCCCAGCTCGTGCCCGGGCCCAGCCAGCATGTTCACCACCCCGGGCGGCAGCGCGGCGGCGAACGCCGCGCCGAACTGCAGCGCGGCCAGCGGGCATGTCGGTGGCACCTTGACCACCGCGGTGTTGCCCGCGGTCAGCGCCGACGTCAACTTGGTCATCGACACGGCCAGCGGCCAATTGAACGGAAGCACAAGGGCGGCAACGCCGTAGGGCTCGCGGTGCAACCGCGGATATCTCGACGCCGGGTCGACCTGCTCGGGTGCGAGCGCCGTTTCCGCCATGGCTGCCAGGATTGATGCGACGGCCGGCGCCATGGCGATTTCCGAGCCAGCCTCCGACAGCACCTTGCCATGCTCGCGCGTGTAGAGCCGCGCGGTGTCCTGCGCGGTGAGCTGTTCGGACGCTGTGGTCGCCGCAGCGATCACGGCAGCGACCCGGTCGCCGACATCGCGTGCCCGCCACGCGGGCGCCGCTCGGCGCGCCGCCTGCACCGAGGCGTCGAGCTGGGCGTGATCGGCGGCGGGAGCTTGGCCCACGGTCTCGGCGGGTCGCGCTGGATTGTGCACGAGGTAAGTGCCCGCGCCGCCTTCCTGCGGCCGGCCGCCGATGGTGAGCACCGCCGCGGCTTGCGCGGGTGCTTTCGCCGACGTGGTCATGGGTGTCTCCCTTCCCCGGCGCGACCTGGCGGCAACCCCGCTTGACCTGGTCCAGCGGTCACGCCATGGTAAGTCACTGTGACGCGGATCTCAGATGGCCTGCCGTGAAGGCGGTCGTGCTGCGGGCGGCCGGCCAGCCGAGTGCGGTCGAGGAGATCACGTTGCGGCCGGTCGGGCGTCGAGAGGTGCGGGTGCAGGTGGCCGCGAGCGGCGTCTGCCATACGGATTTGTCGGTGCGCGATGGCGGCATGCCGGCGCTGCTGCCCTGCACCCTCGGGCACGAGGGCGCAGGCGTCGTCACCGAGATCGGCGATGATGTCACCGCAGTGGCCCCCGGTGACCACGTGGTGCTCACCTGGAACGTGCCGTGTCGCTCCTGCCCGTACTGCCTGCGCGGCGAGGCCCACCTGTGCCCGCAAGGCATCGCCCACGCGTTCGGCGAGCCGTACGCCGAGAGTGCGGCCGGCCCGGTGTGGCCGTCGATGGGCGCGGCGACCCTGGCCGAACACACGCTGGTGCCGGCCGCCGCGGTGGTGCCGATCGATCGGTCGCTGCCGCTGGACCACGCCGCGTTGCTGGCGTGCGGGGTCACTACCGGGGTCGGAGCGGTGATACGCAGCGCGGCCGTCCGCCCGGGCCAGAGCGTTCTTGTAATCGGTTGCGGCGGAGTCGGTTTGGCTGCGATCCAAGGCGCACGGATGGCCGGTGCGGCACGAATCATCGCCGCGGACCGAGCGGCAGGACAGCTTCCCGCCGCGACGGTCAACGGCGCCACCGATGCCATCGACGCGGCCGAGGTCGACGTGGTCAGCGCGGTCCGGGATCTCACCGGGGGCATCGGGGTGGATCATGCGATCGAGGTGGTGGGCAAGCCGGTCACCATCCGCGCCGCGTACGACGCCACCCGCCGCGGCGGCACGGTGACGATCGTCGGTGCGGCCGACATCGAGGAGGCGGTGACGTTTTCCGCGCTGTCGCTGATGGCCGACGGCAAGACGATCCGCGGCAGCGTCTATGGGGCAAGCGATCCGGCCCGCGACATTCCGGTCCTTGTCGAGCTTGCGTTGCGCGGCCGACTCGACCTGGAGGCGCTGGTAACGCGGCGCATCGGCATCGACGACGTCGAAGCCGCGTTTACCGACATGGCCGCGGGTCGCGGCGCACGCAGCGTGGTGTGTTTCAGCGAGACAGCGTGATCGCTTGCTCCGGGCAGTTCTGTTCAGCATTGGCGGCCTGCTCCTCAAGCGGGCCCGACACGTCGGCAACGCGCACGACGGAATGCCCGCACTCGTCGGCGTCGAAGACCTCAGGCGCCAAGCTGTAGCAGCGTCCATGTCCTGTACAGCGATCCGGATCGACGATCACTTTCACCATTGCCGCCGCTCCTCCTCATCGCTTCGCTCTGCATCGTCGCCGGCGCGCACCATTGGCGCCGCTCCTCCTCATCGCTTCGCTCTGCATCGTCGCCGGCGCGTTTCATGGTGTGCCGACGGGGAAGGTCAGCGGCAGCGCCTCCACCGATCGCAGTCCTCGGGTGTATTTGAGCTCGGTCCCGGGCGGGATCTCGTAATCGGGGATGCGGCGGTGGAACTCGTGCAAAGCCACCCGAAGCTCCATGCGGGCCAGATGCGACCCGAGGCAGCGGTGCGGGCCCGCGCCGAACGCACGGTGCCGGTTCGGGTTACGCCGGAAGTCGACGACCTCGGGGTCGGGGAACTCGGCCGGGTCGGTGTTGGCCGCGCCGAGCAACGGGCTGACCCGCTCGCCCTTGCTGATCGGGCATCCGCCGACTTCGACGTCCTGCATGGCGACCCGAGCAACCCCCGGCACCGGTGTCTCCCAACGCAATAGCTCTTCAATGGCGCTGGGCAGGATGTCGGGCTGCTCGACGAGCAGCCGGCGCTGCTCGGGATGGCGCGCCAGGTAGACGAAAAAGCAGTCGAGCGAATCAGTGACGGTGTCGAGCCCCGCGATGAGGAACAAGAAGCAGATGTCGAGAAGCTCCTCACGCGACAGCGGTTGACCCTCCACGTCCGCGGCGATCAGCGCTGACAGCACGTCGTCACGCGGATGGGCGATGTGGTCGTCGATGGCCCGCTCGAAGTAGTCGTAGATCTGCCGGGCCGCGGGTGCGGCCGCCTGCCCGTGCTTTTCGTAGCCCCGCACCCCCTCGGGGCGGATCACACCGTCCTTCCATGCCAAGAATTTGTCCAAGTCCTCCAGCGGCAGCCCGAGCAGCTGGAGAAATACCGTACACGGCAGCGGCACCGCGAACTCGGCGTGAAAGTCGCACTCGCCGCGATCGGCGAAGCCGTCGATCATCTCGTTCACCAGCTTGGTGACTTCCGGTTCCCGCCGGGCCATCTCGCGCGGGGTGAACAGCGGATCAAGGATCCGCCGGTACTTCGCATGCTCAGGTGGATCGATCTGCAGCGGGATCAGCGGCCGCAGGTTACCCAGATCGACCGCGTCCATGTTCGACGAGAACAGCTCGGTGTGCTTGAGCGCCATCTCGATGTCGGAGAGCCGGCTGAGCACCACCGCCTGTGGTGAGCGGAATACCGGGGCGGACTCGCGCAGTGCCTTGTACATCGGCTGTGGTTCCGCGACCCCCATCATGGTCTGGTCGACGTAGTCCTGCGCGTTACGTTCTGAGGTCATGGTGTCAGCCTGGCACCTATCCGACTGATGGGCAACAGTATGAGCAACTGTTGCTCGCTTTTTCAGGCCGCGTCGTGAAAGATCAGCCCCAGCGCATACCGCTCGCCGGAGCGAACGACCGAGACACCGTGGCGCACTGGTGCCGCCGACCAGCCTCGCGCCGACCGCACCGGCCGGTCTCTGGTGGTGAACACGTAGCCGTGTCCCTGCGGCAGCTGTGTTGCGGTGCCGCGGGACTGCGCCCGCGGCCGCTGCTCGACGAGCAGGAACTCGCCGCCGGTGTAGTCGGTGTCCGGGTCGCTGAGATTGATCACCACTTGAAGGGGAAACACCAACTCGCCGTAGAGGTCTCGGTGCAAAGCGTTCCAGTCGCCGGTGCGATACTTCAGCAGCAGGGCGGTCGGCCTGGTCTGACCTGCAGCGTGGCAGGTGTTCAACCAGTCAGCGAGGCTGTCCGGCCACGGGTTGCCCCGGCCGAGCTTGCCCCACCAATCCCGGGCTATCGGCAGCAGCCGCGGATACAGCGCCTCTTTCAGGCACGCGATCGGCTCGGGATACGGCTCGCGGAAGTACCGATATTCCCCGGCGCCGTAGCGGTGGCGCCCCATGTCGACGGTGGCGCGGAACAGCTTGTCGTGGGCGTAGAGCGTGCGCAGCCGAGCCGCCTCAGCGCGGGTAAGCAGGCGGGGGAGCAGCGCGCCGCCATAGTCGTTGACGTGTGCGGCGATCGCTTCCCAGTCGGCGGAGTCGACGCGCGTGTGCCACCGGGTGGAGGGCATCGCCGGACACCGTCCTCGTGTGCTCTGGTCACGGTTGTTACCGACAACCTAAACCCACAGCTGGGCCGATCGCGGAATGCCTGCGGCTGGGCGAGGGTTGACTGTCACGGCTGGTCCCGGCAGCGCACGCCGAGTACGGTGGAAGGTCGCGGACGAGTTGGCCGGGCGGCCGCGGCTCTCCCTGGTCCGCAGGACCAGGCGAGTCGAGGAAAGTCCGGACTTCACAGAGCAGGGTGGTTGCTAACAGCAACCCGGGGTGACCCGCGGGAAAGTGCCACAGAAAACAGACCGCCACCTTCGCGGTGGTAAGGGTGAAACGGTGCGGTAAGAGCGCACCAGCATCCCGGGTGACCGGGATGGCTAGGCAAACCCCACCCGAAGCAAGGCCAAGAAGACCGCACCCGGTGCGGTCGCGCAGGCGCTTGAGGGTTGCTCGCCCGAGCCTGCGGGTAGGCCGCTTGAGGCACCCGGTGACGGTGTGTCCAGATGGATGGTCGCCGCCCCGCTGCCGCTATTCGCGGTGGCGGGGAACAGAATCCGGCTTACAGGCCAACTCGTCCGCCCCTGTCGGGACCACCACCCCGGCCTAGCGCCGCATGTTGCGCAAGGCTTTGTCGAGCTTTCGCAGTGCGGGTTCCAGCTGGCGGCGGCAGTTTTCGGCCAAGTCGGCCTCTTGCTGGTACAGCAAACCGTAGGTGAAGGTGTCTTCGCCGGCGGCGTGCGCGGCGTCGGCCTGCTGAATCAGATGCTGCCGGCTGACCACGCTGTCCTGGTGATCGCCGAGCAAGGTTTGGATGGCCTTCGCCTGCTCTGCGACCTTCGTCGCGTCCATCGCCGCCGCCATATAGCGAAGTCGCTTGGCCCTCTTGCGGATTCGGTGCAACGCGTCGTTGCGTTCGGCTTCGGTGGCCTTGGCCGCGGCCTTAGCGGCCTTGCGTACCCGCTGGTAGGCGGCGTCGATGGTCACCGGCGCCTGTTCGGGTGAAGCCGCCGGTGGTTTCGCGACCACCGCGTCCAGCGCGTCGAGCAGCCGGAAGTATCGCTGCGAGTGCAGTGCCGTCAACGATCGCTGCAGCCCAGTCTCATAGCGGCGCCGGGCCTCGTCGACAAGACGCTCTCGCACACGTCCGCGCACCAGCTCCGGCGGCAGGTGGTCGAGTGCTTGCTGGTAACGCTGGGCGAGGACCTCGGCGTCACGGGCCGCGCCCAGCACCGCGGCTAGCTCCCGAAGTTCGTCGAGGATCCAGGTGTTGTCGGACAGGCCGAACGAGTCCTGCGCGGCCTGAAGCAGGCTTCGAATTTTGCGGATGGTCACCCGCATCTGATGGACGGCGTCCTCGGTGTTGGCGCGCACGGCGCGATCCCACACCAGCAGATTGTCGACCTGCTCGGCCAGCGCCTGCTGCACTGGGTCGGCGGGAGGTTCCCGCTCGCCGTCCCGGGACACCGCGAGCACCCGCGCCAGCTTGGATCCGTGCCGGGCCGGCACCGCCCCGGCGTCGAACAGCCGGTTGCTCAGCCGCTCCAGCAGCTCGACACCGGCGGTGTCGGTGTTGCGGAGCTCCAATTCCCACTCACGCCATCGCTGCTCGGTAGGCTCGCCGCCGCCGGACCCCTCCGACCAGGCCGTGACCTGGTCGTCGCAAAACTCGGCCAGCACAGCGTCGTCGGCGCCATACATCACGCGCACCTGGCGGACGGTGGTGATCCGCGCGACCGGAGCCAGCGGGCGGTCGCGCACGATCGCGCGCACCACGTCGACCAACTCCTCGGGGACCTCGTCGTCGCCGTCTCGGGCCGCCAACGGAGCGCGGACCTCGGTGCGGCAATCCGGGCCGGCGGGCAACTTCAGATGCCAACCGTCGTCCGTCCCACCCGTGCGCCGGCGCAGCGTGACCCCCTTGAACGCCAGGTCATGACCGGGGGTGTCGAAGTACACCGCCTCCAGCGTCTGTGCGGGTAACTTCTCTACCCGGGTGACCGCGGCGATGCCGTCGAACGACGGCGGCACCGTCGAGTCGACCACGTCGAACTTGCGCTCCATTTCCATATGACGTGAGGTGTCTGGAGCCTCGACGGGCATGGCTGCCTCCGGCACAGCGTCGCCGCAACGGTGGATACGGGTCCAGCCTGCCACACCGCACTATGTAGGCGCGAGCAGACGCAAAATCCCCCGAAACGGTCCGTGTTAGGGGGATTTTGCGGCTGCTCGCGCGTACTGTCAGAAACTGTGCTCGTCGGCGGGGAAAGTCCCGCTAGCTACCTCTTGGGCGTATTGCATTGCGGCACGGCGTAATTCGCCCGCGACATCGCCGAAACGCTTGACAAAGCGGGCAGTTTTGCCGCCGGTGAGCCCGGCCATGTCCTGCCAGACCAGCACCTGGGCGTCACAGTTCGGACCGGCCCCGATGCCGATGGTCGGGATGGTCAGCTTCCCGGTGATCTGGGTAGCCAACTCGGCGGGAACCATCTCCATCACAACGGAAAACGCCCCGGCTTCGGCGACGGCGATCGCGTCGGCGATGGTCTGCTCCGCGGCGTCGCCGCGGCCCTGCACCCGAAATCCGCCCAGGCTGTTGACGCTTTGCGGGGTAAACCCGATGTGCGCCATCACCGGAATCCCGGCGGCTGTCAGGGCAGCGATCTGCTGGGTGACCCGTTCACCTCCCTCGAGCTTGACCGCGTGCGCGCCGCCCTCTTTCATGAAGCGGGTGGCCGTGGCCAGCGCTGCAGCGGGTCCTGGCTCGTAGCTACCGAATGGCAGGTCGGCGACGACGAGCGCGTGCGGCGCGCCCCGCACCACGCCGCGAACCAGCGGGATGAGCTCGTCGACCGAGATCGGCACGGTCGTGTCGTAGCCGTAGACCACATTGGCGGCCGAATCACCAACCAGCAGCACCGGTATGCCGGCGTCGTCGAAAATCCGGGCCGTCGAGTAGTCGTAGGCGGTCAGCATCGCCCACTTGTGGCCGTCGGCCTTCATCTTCTGCAGGTGGTGGACGCGGGTCTTGGTTCGCGGCGCAGGGGTGGCGTTCGACGCCGCCCCGTAAACGGTGTGCTCAGACATCGTTGTCCTTGGGTGTTGGTCGGTTCGATCCTCGTGGCCCCGCTGGGTCCCCGGGTTCGTTGGACAGTGCCAGTCTGCCATCTGCCGCAGCCAACACCTACAGCAGGTGCAGTGGACTTTGTCACACCCGCAGTCGTTAAGCGATTCCGGCGCCGCCGCGGCGGCGCGGACATACCATCTGCGCATGGTGCGTCCAGAAAGCTGGATCAGGCTAGCGGGTGGAAGTCCCGTCCCGGTAAGCACCGGAGCGCCGGGTAGCAGGCCCCGGTTCGTCGCTGAGAGGCGACGGGCTAAGCGGGGTGTCAAGAGCCTCTTTGGAGGGAGCAAGTGCACGGGCCGTAGCAGCATCGCGAACTCTGCAGCCTCGTCAGATTCACAACAGGAGAGCCGAGCCGCTCATGTCACGGTGAAGGCCACGTCCGGCGAGTCCCGGTCCGGGGTCAGCTCGTCGGGTCTCCTCGGGGTAGGGGAGATGGCACGTGCACACAGTCTGGTTCGGAACTGGAGAGACCCGTCTGCGCACGCCCGCGTCGGGCAAGAGACCAAGGGTATAAGCCGATGGTGAAAGTCCTTGGAGCACAGCGGGAGTCCGAGGGGGTCATAGTACCGCTGATCGGCGTGCAGCATAACGCGTCGGGAGGGAAGGGCCCCTGCTTTGATCACGTGCGCGAAGCGGGTAAGTGTGAGGGCATGACCGGATCGCTCCGGTCCAATAACCCCGGCAAGCCATTGCTTGCCGTAGCCGATGACGAGCCGTTGAGCCCGTCGGGAGTGAAAGTGCGACAACTGCAACGGGCGCTATGGGCTGCGGCCAAGCAGTCTGAGGGTCGGCGTTTCCACGCCCTGTTTGACCGTATCTACAGGGGTGACGTCCTGTGGGAGGCGTGGTTTCGCGTGTGCAAGAACAAGGGCGCGGCCGGGGTGGATCGCATCACCGTGGCCGCGGTGGAGGACTACGGCGTGGACCGCATGTTGCGTGAGTTGCGCGGTGACCTTCGCACGGGTCGTTACCGTCCGGCGCCAGCGCGCCGGGTGGAGATCCCCAAACCACAGGGCGGTAAGCGGCCGTTGGGGATACCCACGGTGCGAGACCGGGTGGCCCAGGCGGCGGCCAAGATCGTGTTGGAACCGATTTTCGAGGCGGATTTCTTGTCGTGCTCGTATGGGTTTCGGCCGAGGCGGTCGGCGACGATGGCTAAGGAACGCTTGCGGACCGGGTTCATCGAGGGCTATCAGTTTGTGGTCGAGTTCGATATCGCCAATTTCTTCGGCGAAATCGACCACGACCGGCTACTGGCTCAGGTCAGTAAACGGGTTTCGGATCGGCGGGTGCTCAAACTGCTGCGCTTGTGGCTGCAGGCAGGAGTGATGGTCGAAGGTGTGTTGGAGCGGACGGTCGCAGGCACACCGCAGGGCGGGGTGATCTCGCCGCTACTGGCCAACATCTACCTGCACGTGCTCGACACTGAGTTATCTGCCCGTGGGGTGGGTGAGTTGGTGCGCTACGCCGATGACGGTGTGGTGCTGTGTCGCAACGCGGCACAAGCCGAGCACGCCTTGGCGGCGGTGGGAGAAATCTTGGCGTCATTGGGGTTGCGGCTGCATCCGGACAAAACGAAGGTAGTCGACCTACGGGAGGGTCGGGAGGGGCTGGATTTTCTGGGCTGTCACTTCCGAGCTCGCATGTCGGGGCGGCTGTGGGAACAACGGCGCATCGTGCGCTACTACCTGCACCGTTGGCCGTCACAGCGGGCGATGAAGCGGCTGCGGGAGAAGGTCCGCGACCGCACCGGCCGCAACCGCGCCGGGACAGACATCCGCGTCATCATCGCGGAGCTGACTCCGATCTTGCGCGGCTGGGGAAATTACTTTCGCACCGGCAACGCCGCCGACAAGTTCACCCAGATCGACCGGTACGTGTGGCGGCGGTTGTTCCGCTTGATGGTTAAGAAGCGGGGCCGCAACCTTCGTGCTGGGCAAGCTGATCAGTGGACTGAGCCGTGGTTCAACGGGCACGGCCTGTATCGACTTCGTGGCACCATCCGTTACCCGAAGGCTGCGTAACCATGTCTAGAAGATCATCGGTAAGCCGTGTGCGGGAAAACCGCACGCACGGATTGAAAGGGGGATGGGGAAACGGGTCTGCCTTGCAGACACCGCGCCCCTGACTACCAATGCAACGGCTCAGCGGACTCGACGCCAGCTTTTTGTATCTAGAGACCGCGTCGCAGCCATTGCATGTCTGCTCGATCCTGGACTTGGACACGTCCACGATGCCGGGCGGCTACACCTTCGACCGTTTCCGCGACAACTTGGCGCTGCGCATCAAGGCGATGCCTCAGTTTCGCGAAAAGATCGCCGATAGCCCGTTGAATCTTGATCATCCGGTCTGGGTGGACGACAAGAACTTCGACGTCAGTCGGCACCTGCACCGCATCGGGCTGCCGCCGCCGGGGGGTCGAGCCGAACTGGCCGAGATCTGCGGTCATATCGCCTCACTGCCGCTGGACCGCAGCCGCCCGCTGTGGGAGATGTGGGTCATCGAGGGTGTGGCGGGCACCAATCCCCGGGAAGACGGCCGGCTGGCGGTGATGACCAAGGTGCACCATGCCTGCGTGGACGGCATGACCGGTGCGAATTTGATGTCGCAGCTGTGTAGCACCGAAGCCGACGCTCCCGCACCGGATCCGGTCGACGGGGTCGGCGACGCCAACCATATCCAGATCGCGCTGAGCGGGCTGGCGAAGTTCGCTTCGCGCCCAATGCATTTGATGAATGTGTTGCCCAACACGGTGTCGTCGATGGTGGAGACGTTGGCGCGGGCGCGCGCCGGTTTGGCGATGGCGCCTCCGTTCGCCGCGCCGCCGACCGCGTTCAACGCCCCCGTCACCGGCAGGCGCAACATTGCTTATGCGCAGCTAGATCTCGAGGACATCAAAACCATCAAGAACCACTTCAACGTCAAGGTGAACGACGTGGTGATGGCGCTGGTTTCCGGTGTGCTGCGCCAATTCTTGCTCGACCGGGGTGAACTGCCCGACTCGTCATTGGTTGCAATGGTGCCGGTTTCGGTGCACGGCAAGTCTGATCGGCCTGGCCGCAACCAGATTTCCGGGATGTTTTCCCGTCTGGAGACCCAGATCGCCGACCCTGCCGAGCGGTTAAAGGCCATAGCTGAGGCGAATTCTGTTGCTAAACAACATAGTTCGGCCATAAGCGCCACGCTGTTGCAGGATTGGTCGCAATTTGCGGCGCCCGCGGTGTTCGGTCTGGCGATGCGGGCCTATGCCCGGACCCGGCTGACCAGAAGCCGCCCGGTGCACAACCTGGTGATCTCGAATGTGCCCGGACCGCAGAATCCCCTGTACATGCTCGGCTGCGAGGTCAAAGCGATGTACCCGCTGGGACCGGTGTTCCACGGCTCGGGCCTGAACATCACCGTGATGTCGCTGAACGGCAAGCTCGACGTCGGGATCATCTCCTGCCCCGAACTACTGCCGGACTTATGGAACCTGGCAGACGACTTCGCGGTGGCAATGGAAGAGCTGCTCCTGGCGAGCCGGTAGCGGCCACGGCGCGCGGGCTAACCGGAGCCTGCGGTCGTCGCATGGCAGCATGGTTGGTCATGGGCCTGCCTCGCTGCGACAAGATCACGCGCACCACGCTGATCTCGATCGTGATCACCGCGATGGTGCTGGTCGGCGGCTGCACGCGGATGGTTTCCGGGCGGCCGGTACAGGCCGGCCCCAAGCTGGGCCAGCCGCTGCAGTGGGGCGCGTGCCATTTCCGCGGCGGCTCGGCGGTGAAGGTTCCTCCCGGCGCCCAGTGCGGCAAGATCGCGGTACCCGTCGACTATCGGCGCCGCGACGGCGGCACCGCGACGCTGGCGATGATTCGCTTCCCGGCGACCGGCGCCAAGATCGGCTCGTTGATCGTCAACCCCGGTGGGCCCGGCGAATCGGGCATCGAGGCCGCCGTCGGGTTGGTGCAGGCGCTGCCGCCGCGGGTCCGCGAGCGGTTCGACCTAGTGGGCTTCGACCCTCGCGGAGTGGCGTCGTCGCGGCCGGCGATCTGGTGCAACTCCGACGCTGAAAACGACCGGCTGCGCGCCGAACCGCAAGTCGACTACAGCCCCAAGGGTGTGGCGCATATTGAAGGCGAGACCAAGGAGTTCGTCGGTCGCTGCGTCGACAAAATGGGCAAAGAGTTCCTGGCGAACGCCGGGACCGTTAACGTCGCCCGCGATTTGGACGCTATCCGCAAGGCGGTCGGCGACGAAAAACTGACCTTCCTGGGCTACTCATATGGAACCCGGATCGGCTCAGCCTACGCAGAGGCCTACCCCAAGAACGTCCGGGCGATGATCCTCGACGGTGCCGTGGACCCCAACGCCGACCCGATCGAGCAAGATTTGCGCCAAGCCAAGGGGTTTCAGGATGCGTTCGACGACTTCGCTGCCGACTGCGCGAAATCCCCGGCGTGTCCGCTGGGCACCGATCCGGCCAAGTCGGTCGACGTCTACCACAGTCTGGTCGATCCGTTGGTCGATCCGGCCAACCCCCTCATCGGCAGGCCCGCGCACACCGCTGATCCGCGTGGGCTGAGCTACAGCGACGCCATCGTGGGCACGATCATGGCCCTCTACACCCCCACACTGTGGCATCACTTGACCGAGGGCCTGACCGAGCTGACCGATCACCGCGGCGACACCTTGCTCGCCCTGGCCGACATGTACATGCGGCGCGATTCGCACGGCCACTACACCAACGCCAACGACGCCCGGGTCGCGATCAATTGCGTCGACCAGCCGCCGGTCAAGGACCGCGCCAAGGTTATCGAGGAAGATCGCCGCTCGCGCCAGATCGCGCCGTTTATGAGCTACGGCAAGTTCACCGGCGACGCGCCATTGACCGCGTGCGCGTTCTGGCCGGTCCCGCCGACCAGCAAACCGCACGTCATCTCCGCGCCGGGGCTGGCGCCCACGCTGGTGGTATCGACCACCCACGACCCGGCGACCCCGTACCAGGCTGGCGTTGACCTGGCCAAACAACTGAAAGGCGCGCTGCTCACCTTCGACGGAACCCAGCACACCGTGGTCTTTCAAGGCAACCGCTGCATCGATGACTACGCGACCGCGTACCTGATTGATGGCAGAGTGCCGCCCGCGGGCGCGAAGTGCTGAAGACGTGATCAACGTGTAATCGTTTGGCCGTCACTGCAACTGAGGACCCCATGCGACGATGAGAGCCATGGGGCGCATGAGACAACTGGGCTCAGCGCTGCTTTCGTTCGGGCTTGCGGTGGCGGTCGGATCACCGGCCAGCGCCACCCCGGAATCCGGCGCCGCCAGGCTCCCGGGACCGCGGCGCCCCAGCCCGCGGCGGTGCAATGGAGCAGCTGCGACCGGTTTGTCCGCGACACCACCGACATCCCCGGCGCGCGCTGCACCACGGTGATGGTGCCCGTCGACTACGACAACCCGGGCGGGGCCCAGGCCCACCTCGCGATGATCCGGATTCCCGCGACCGGTCGGCGGCTTGGCTCGCTAGTGGTCAATCCGGGAGGGCCCGGGGCGTCGGCGGTCGACAGCGTCGCGGCCATGGGTGCGGCGCTGGCCGGCAGCGAGATCACTCGGCATTTCGACCTCGTCGGGTTCGATCCGCGCGGCGTCGGTCATTCGACGCCGGAGCTGCGCTGCCGCACCGACGCGGAGTTCGACGCCTACCGGCGCGACCCGATGGTCGACTACAGCCCCACCGGCGTGGCTCACATCGAACAGGTCTATCAGCAGCTGGCCCAGCGCTGCCTCGACCGGATGGGACCGACCTTCCTGCACAACATCGGTACCGCCTCCGTTGCCCGCGATATGGACGTGGTGCGCCGGGCGCTGGGCGACGAGCAGATCAACTACCTCGGGTTCAGCTACGGCACCCAGTTGGGCACCGCCTACCTCGAGCGGTTCGGCGACCACGTGCGGGCCATGGTGCTCGACGGCGCCATCGACCCCAGCGTGGGACCCGTCCAGCAAAACATCGACCAGATGGCCGGATTCCAGGTCGCGTTCAACGACTACGCCGCCGATTGCGCACGCTCGGCCGACTGCCCGCTGGGCACCGACCCCGCCCAGTGGGTCAACCGCTATCACGCACTGGTCGATCCGCTTGCCGACAAGCCAGCCAAGACGTCGGATCCCCGCGGGCTCGGCTACGCCGACGCGACGACCGGGACCATCAATGCGCTCTACACCCCGCAGTACTGGAAGTACCTGACCAGCGGGCTGTTGGGGCTGCAACGCGGTACCGACCCCGGTGACCTGTTGCGCCTCGCCGACGACTACGACGGCCGCGACGCCGAGGGTCATTACGACAACGCCCAGGACGCCTTCAACGCGGTGCGCTGCGTGGACGCGCCGACGCCCACCGACGCGGCGGCCTGGGTGGCCGCCGACCGGCAGATCCGGCAAGCGGCGCCGTTTTTGAGCTACGGCCGGTTCACCGGTTTCGCGCCGCGTGATTTATGCGCATTGTGGCGGGTCCCGCCGACGTCGGCGCCGCACCGGGCCGAGTCTGCGGGCCCGGGAAAGGTCGTCGTCGTCTCCACCACCCACGACCCCGCCACCCCCTACCGGGCCGGCGTCGAGCTGGCGCGTCAACTGCGCGCCCCACTGATCACCTATGACGGGACTCAGCACACCGCAGTGTTCAACGGCGACAAATGCGTCGACGCAGCGGTGGTTCGCTACTTGGTCGACCAGGTGTCACCGCCGAATAACTTTCGCTGCTAGCGTGGCAGCAGTAACACAGACTTAACAGCCAGTGCATACTGTTCGGGACATGGATCGGCAAAAGGAATTCGTGCTTCGCACGCTGGAGGAACGAGACATTCGTTTCGTCCGGTTGTGGTTCACCGATGTGCTCGGATTCCTCAAGTCGGTGGCGATCGCGCCGGCCGAACTCGAGGGCGCCTTCGAAGAGGGCATCGGCTTCGACGGATCCTCCATCGAGGGCTTCGCCCGGGTCTCGGAGTCCGACACCGTCGCACACCCCGACCCGTCGACGTTCCAGATCCTGCCGTGGACCACCAGCTCCGGCCACCACCATTCGGCGCGCATGTTCTGTGACATCAAGATGCCCGACGGGTCGCCGTCCTGGGCCGACCCGAGGCACGTGCTGCGCCGCCAGCTGGGCAAAGCCAACGAACTCGGGTTTTCCTGCTATGTGCATCCCGAGATCGAGTTCTTTTTGCTGCGGCCCGGTCCCGACGACGGGTCGCCGCCCGTTCCGATCGACAACGCCGGCTATTTCGACCAAGCGGTGCACGACTCGGCATCCAACTTCCGACGCCGGGCGATCGACGCGCTGGAATCCATGGGCATCTCGGTGGAATTCACCCACCACGAAGGCGCACCCGGCCAGCAGGAAATCGACCTGCGCTATGCCGACGCGCTGTCGATGGCCGACAACGTGATGACCTTCCGCTACGTCATCAAGGAAGTCGCGCTCGAAGAAGGCGCGCGGGCGACGTTCATGCCGAAGCCATTCGCGCAATACCCCGGCTCGGCGATGCACACCCACATGAGCTTGTTCGAAGGCGAAGTCAACGCCTTCCACAGCCCCGACGACCCGCTGCAGCTGTCCGATGTGGCCAAGTCCTTCATCGCCGGCATCCTCGAGCACGCTTGTGAGATCAGCGCCGTCACCAACCAGTGGGTGAACTCCTACAAGCGGCTGGTGACAGGCGGCGAGGCACCGACCGCGGCGTCGTGGGGTGCCGCCAACCGCTCGGCGCTGGTGCGGGTTCCCATGTACAGCCCGCGGAAGACCTCCTCGCGGCGCATCGAGGTCCGCAGCCCCGACTCGGCGTGCAACCCGTACCTGACCTTCGCTGTACTGCTGGCCGCCGGGCTGCGCGGGGTGGAAAAGCACTACGCGCTGGGCCCGCAGGCCGAGGACAACGTGTGGGATCTAACGCCCGAGGAGCGCCGGGCGATGGGCTACCGCGAGCTGCCGTCGAGCCTCGACAGTGCGCTGCATCAGATGGAAAACTCCGAGCTTGTCGCAGAAGCGTTGGGGGAGCACGTTTTTGACTTCTTCCTGCGCAACAAGCGCACCGAGTGGGCGAACTACCGCAGTCACGTCACCCCTTACGAGCTCAAGACCTATCTGTCGCTGTAGCGCGGCTGCGCTACCGTCGTCGTCGTGACGAGACCCGCCACGCACCGTCCGCGAGTGCCCAGCGCGGGTCGGCTGGGATTAGTCGACCCACGTGCGAGTGCTTACTTGGCACAACTGGGCTGGGACACCGAGGCGCACGTCGAGCTGTTGTGGTCGCTGTCTCGGGCACCGGACGCCGACGCCGCCCTGCACGCTCTTATCCGGCTCGCCGAGACTCCTGAGGCCGGATGGAACGAGCTTGATGCGGCGCTGCGCAGTGACCGCAGCCTGCGGGCCCGGCTGTTTGCGGTGCTTGGTACGTCGTTGGCACTTGGGGATCATCTGGTCGCGCACCCGCGTTCGTGGCGGCTGCTGGGCGGCAACCTGACACTGCCGTCCGCTGATGAGCTGCGCCGGACCTTCCTCGACAGTGTTGCTGAAAAACCAAGTGCTGCAGCCATACCGGCGCTCCGCACGCTTTACCGCGACCAGCTGCTAGTGCTGGCCGCACTCGACTTGGCTCCGATCGTTGAAGACGAGCCGGTGCTGCCATTCACCGCAGTCGGTGCCCATTTGGCCGACCTCGCGGATGCCGCGCTGGCCGCGGCGCTGGCGGTCGCGGAAAAAACAGTGTGCGGCACCGATCCACCGCCGCGGCTGGCCGTCATCGCGATGGGCAAATGCGGTGCGCGCGAACTGAATTACGTCAGCGACGTCGACGTCATCTTCGTCGCCGAGTACGCCGACGCGGTCAGCACCCGCGTCGCCCGGGAAATGATGCGGGTGGCGTCCGAAGCGTTTTTCGAAGTGGATGCCGGGCTGCGGCCCGAGGGCCGCCACGGCGAACTGGTCCGCACCGTCGAGTCACATATCGCCTACTACCAGCGGTGGGCAAAGACCTGGGAATTCCAGGCGCTGCTCAAGGCCAGGCCGGCTGCCGGCGATCGCGAGCTCGGCGAGCGCTACATGGCCGCGATGAGTCCGATGATCTGGCGGGCCTCCGAGCGGGAGGACTTCGTCTCGGAGGTGCAGGCCATGCGGCGCCGGGTCGAACAGATGGTGCCTGCCGCCGTGCGAAGCCGCGAAATCAAGCTCGGCAGTGGGGGATTGCGTGACGTGGAGTTCGCGGTGCAACTGCTGCAGCTGGTGCACGGGCGCACCGACGAGTCACTGCATGTGGCGTCCACCGTGGATGCGCTGGCGGCGCTGGGGGCCGGCGGCTACATTGCCCGCGACGACGCCGCGAACCTGACCGCGTCCTACGAGTTTTTGCGGCTGCTCGAGCACCGGCTGCAGCTGCAGCGTCTCAAACGTACGCACCTGCTGCCGCCGCCCGACGACGACGAGGCGCTTCGCTGGCTGGCCCGCGCGGCGCGCATCCGCCCCGACGCTCGCCACGACGCACTCGGCGTGCTGCGCGAAGAGTTGCGGCGGCACAACATCCGGGTGTCACGGCTGCACGCCAAGCTTTTTTACCAGCCGCTGCTGGAATCGGTCAGCCCGGCCGGATTGCACCTGCGCGCGATGACACCCGATGCTGCCGAACGCCAGCTGGCCGCGCTCGGCTACGAGGGGCCGCAGAGCGCGTTGAGTCACCTTGCCGCGCTGACGAACCAGAGCGGCCGTCGCGGCCGGGTCCAGTCGGTGCTGTTGCCCAGGCTGCTGGACTGGTTGTCAACCACTCCCAATCCGGACGGCGGGCTGCTGGCCTACCGCAGGCTCAGCGAGGCGATGGCCGGGCAGCGATGGTATCTGTCCACGCTGCGCGACGAGCCCGCGGTGGCCAAGCGGCTGATGCAGGTGTTGGGCACATCGCAATACGTTCCGGAGCTGTTGATGCGGGCGCCGGAGGTCATCCAGCAATACGGCGACGGCCCGTCGGGTCCCAAGCTGCTCGACGTCGAGCCCGGAACCGTGGGCCCTGCGTTGATCGCCTCGGCGAGCCGGCACCCCGACCCAGTGCGCGCGATCGCCGCCGCCCGCAGCTTGCGCCGGCGCGAACTGGCCCGCATCGCCTCCGCCGACCTGTTGGGGATGCTCGAGGTCACCGACGTGTGCCGGGCGCTGACGTCGGTGTGGATAGCGGTACTGCAGGCCGCGCTGGACGCGGTGATTCGGGCTAATGACGACGGCAACGCACCGGCCACCCTCGCGGTCATCGGGATGGGCCGCCTCGGCGGCGGCGAGCTGGGTTACGGCTCGGACGCCGACGTGATGTTCGTCTGCGAGCCGGTCGGCGGCGCCGACGACGCGGCTGCGGTGCGCTGGTCGGCATCGATCGCCGAGCAGGTCCGGGCGCTGCTGGGTACCCCCAGCGTCGACCCGCCGCTTGACCTCGACATCGATTTGCGACCGGAGGGCCGCAACGGTCCGCTGGTGCGCACGCTGGCCTCCTACAGCGCCTACTACGAGCAGTGGGCGCAGCCGTGGGAGCTGCAGGCGCTGTTGCGGGCGCGCGCAGTCGCCGGCGATCCGGATCTGGGCCGGCGTTTCGTGCTGATGGCCGACAAGATCCGCTATCCGCCCGGCGGCGTGTCGGCTGAGACGGCGCGCGAGATTCGCCGTATCAAAGCCCGGGTCGATGCCGAACGGTTGCCGCGCGGCGCAGATCCCAACCGGCACACCAAGCTCGGCCGGGGAGGGCTGGCCGACATCGAATGGACCGTGCAGCTGCTGCAAATGCAGCATGCCCACGGCGTCCCGGCGCTGCAAACCACTTCGACGCTGGACGCCCTGGATGCGATCGCCGCTGCTCAACTGCTCGTTGAGTCAGATGTGGAGTTGCTGCGCCAGGCCTGGCTTACCGCGACCCGGGCTCGCAACGCACTGGTCTTGGTGCGCGGCAAGCCAACCGACCAGCTGCCCGGGCCGGGCCGGCAGCTCAACGCCGTCGCGACCGCGGCCGGGTGGCGCAATGGTAACGGTAACGAGTTCCTAGATAACTATCTGCGGATCACGCGGCGCGCGAAATCGGTCGTGCGCAAGGTATTCGGAAGTTGAGGCAGGAGGCTGTCCGGTGGATATCGCGTACGAGACGATCAGCGCCGACGAGCATGATCGGCTGGCGGGTTTGTACGGCCCGTTGACCGACGCCGTACGAGATCTGATCGACGCCACCATCCTGACCGACGTCGACGCTGACACCATCGAAGACGCGCGCATCGCCATCGAAGCGGTGACCCAGAAGTTGCGCGCCAGTCAGCTCAGCCCGACGTCGACGGTGCGGTACGTCGTCGATGGGCGCCCGCTGGTGTGGGGTAACGCGGTGATCGGCATGCGCAACCCGATCGCCCCGCCGCTGATCATCCACCATGATGGCGGACGCTGCTGGAGTGAGTTCAGCCTGGGCACCGCCTACGAGGGCCCGCCCGGGTTGGTGCACGGCGGTGTCTGCGCCCTGGTGCTGGACCACATTCTGGGCGAGGCCGCCAGCGAGGGGCTGACCAAACCGCTGTTCACCGGGACCATCTCGGTGAAATACCTGCGCGGCACTCCCCTGGGCGAGCTGCGCGCCGAAGCCGAAATCGAGCGCACCGAAGGCGTCAAAACGTTTGTGCGCGGCTCGATTTCGGACCGCACCGGGACTACGGCAGAAGCCGAAGGGATTTTCGTGATGCCGGGTTGGGCACGGGATATGCGATGAAGTACTACATCAGCACGGCGTTCCTGAACACCCACGAGATTGTCGAAGTCGCCAGGGCCGCCGACGAGCTCGGTTACGACGGCGTCGGGATCCCCGACCACGTCGTCAATTTGGAGGCACTGGCCACTCCTTACCCCTACACCAAAGACGGGCAGCGGCGGTGGCAGTTCTTCACCGAGTGGCCAGATCCATGGGTGTTGATCGGCGCGCTGGCCCAGGTGACCACGCGGCTTCGGTTCGTCACCACCGTTTACATCCCGGCCATTCGCAACCCCTACCTGGCGGCCAAAGCCATTGGTACTGCTGCTGTTTTGGCGGGCGGCCGGGTCGAGCTCGGCATCGGTGTCGGCTGGTGCGAGGAGGAGTTCGCGCTGATGGAGCAGCGATTCGACGCGCGCGGTAAACGCACCGACGAAATGCTCGAGTTGATGCGCGCACTGTGGCAGCCCGGCTGGACAGAGTTTCGCGGCGAGTTTTATCAAACGCCGAGGCTGGAGATGGAGCCCACGCCGCCGCGGATACCCGTTTATGTCGGGGGGCTCAGCGAGGTCGCGTTTCGCCGTGCCGCCCGCAACGACGGCTGGATTGGCGACCTGATCAAGACCGATCGCGCTATCGAGGCGGCGCGCAGGCTTCGCGCATTGCGAGCCGAAAATGGCTTGTCACTCGATGATTTCACTATCTTGACACCGTTGACCGACGCATTCACGATCGCCGACTATCAGCGTGCCGAGGAAGCCGGTATCACCGGGATCTTGACGATGCCGTGGATGTTCTACGCCGGACCCGATGCCACCCTGACCGAAAAGGTCGACGGGATGCGACGCTTCCGCAAAGACTTAGCACTCGACGGCTGACAACCTGGCGTTCATCCACAGCCGGGGGCTTGTGAAGGGATCGACGTCGGACGTCGCCGATATGATTCGAACATGCTTTCGAGGCGCGACGTGACCGTCGCGGTGCTGGACCGGCTGGAATCCGCAGTCGACGAGCTGGCCGCGTTGCGGTTCGACGCGCTGACCACACCGGAGCGGTTGCTGGTGTTGGAGCGGCTGGAAAGGGTGGCTCGCCGGCTGCCGGTGGCCGGTCACGCCTTGATCAACGGGGTACGGCAGCAGGCGACGCCCGTCGAGCTGGGCGGAAAGCTGTCGCACGCGTTGGCCGACCGGCTGCGCATCACCCGCAGCGAGGCCACCCGCCGCATCCGCGAAGCCGAGGACCTCGGCGAACGGCAGGCTTTGACTGGTGAACCGCTGCCACCGCGGCTGGTTGCCACCGCGGCCGGGCAGCGGGCCGGGAAGCTCGGCGCTGGCCACGTCGCGGTCATCCGGCGGTTCTTCGAGCAGCTGCCATGTTGGATCGACGCGACCACGCGCGAGCGAGCTGAAGCCAAGCTGGCCCGGTTGGGCGAGCAGTTTCGTCCTGATCAGCTGGCCAAGCTGGCCGATAAGCTTGCCGACTGCCTCAACCCCGACGGGCAGTTCAGTGACGAGGACCGCGCCCGGCGCCGTGGCCTGACCTTGGGCAAGCAAGACATCGACGGCATGAGCCCGATTCGCGGCTGGCTCACCCCGGCGATGCGCGCCACGGTGGAGGCGGTGTTGGCCAAACTGGCCGCGCCGGGCATGGCCAACCCCTATGACGAAAAACCCGTCGTGGACGGCACCCCCAGCGAAGACGCCGTGCGGCACGACACGCGCAGCGCCGCGCAGCGTAACCACGATGGGCTGCACGCCGGGCTGCGCGCGCTGCTGGCCAGCGGCGCGCTGGGTCTGCACAACGGGCTGCCCGCCACCATCATCGTGTCCACGACGCTGGCCGAGTTAGAGGCCGGCGCGGGCAAGGGGCTCACCGGTGGCGGCACGCTGCTGCCGATGACAGACGTGATCCGTCTGGCCCGCCACGCCAACCACTATCTGGCAATTTTCGACAAGGGTCGTGCCCTGGCGCTCTATCACACCAAACGCCTGGCCTCGCCCGGCCAGCGAATCGTGTTGTACGCCAAGGATCGCGGGTGTTCGCATCCTGGTTGCGATGTGGCCGGCTACTACTGCGAGGTTCATCATGTGACCGAATACGCCAAGTCGCGCGTCACCGACGTCAACGACCTGACATTGGGTTGCGGCGGGCATCACCCGATCGTCAAACCCGTTGGCTGGCAAACCCGCAAACGCAAAGACGGCGAGACCGAATGGATTCCACCACCGCACCTCGACCGGGGTCAACCGCGGACCAACCTGTTCCACCACCCCGAGAAACTGCTGCGAGAGGGGGACGACGAAGACGACGATCCCTAGCCGACGGCGCTTTCGGTGAAAGCCCTCCCGTCGCTGGCCCGGTTGCCCTAACGTTGCCCGGGTGGAGTCACACGCAACCCCCGAACTGGTGCCCGTCGAGGCACTGCGCTCAGGTGACCCGATCACCGACGTCAACGGTGGCGGTCAGCACTACACCGTTCTGGAGTCCAAGGCGGTCAGTGACAGCTGCATCGTGTTGGAGCTCGAGTCGAAAGCCAATCACCAGCTCCGAGTGATCGAGATGTCCTTCCCCGCCGGCTACCGCGTCGGCAGATCACCTCGCCGAAATTCTGTGACGCCCTAGTCCGCGGGGACCCACCCACGACACCTGCGGCGGTTGTCGGCTGCGGCATCAGCGGCGAAATTCAACAAGTACGTCGGCGCAACCACTTTTAGGCAAGAATCGAATGGTGGTCTATGAGCCTGACGGTGTAGACCTGCGCGGGCCGGTGCTGCCCAGTCGCGCCGAGGTGCTCGCCGCGCTGTCGGTGGCGATCGATCTCGGCCTGGGTCAACCCAGCGAGCACATGCTTCGCGCGGCACTGATCGGCACCAGGATCGCCGATCGGCTGGGGCTCAGCCGGGACCAGCGTGACTGCACCTACTACACGAACCTGGTGATGTGGATCGGCTGTCACGCCGACTCGCACGAATACGCGCGGTGGTTCGGAGACGATATCGCTGTGCGCCGCGAGTCCGCATTGGTTGACTGGGCGGGCTTGCCGTATTTGCGGTTCCTGGTCAGCAATGTGGCCCGCGGTGAACCATTGATCCGCAGGCTGGCGGTGATGACAGCACTGTTCGCCAACGCGCACGGCCAGCTGGCCCGGCTGGTGCGGTCGCACTGTGCGTCGGCGACGCTGCTGGCGCAGCGCATCGGCTTAGGTGCGGACGTGCAGGCCGCACTGGCGTTTGCGTTCGAGCGCTATGACGGCGGTGGACTACCCAACGGCGTTCGGGGCGAAGACATTCCGCTGCCGATGCGGATCGCTCAGCTTGCCGACATGGCCGAGATTCACCACCGTGCCTTCGGCATCGACGGCGCCGTCGCCATGGTCCGCCGTCGTCGGGGCGGTCAGTTCGACCCACACATCGTCGACGCGTTCCTAGAAAAGCCCCACGAGTTGTTGGCGGGGCCGCCCACCGGAGACGTCTGGGCGACGGCGTTGCGGGAGGCACCTGATCGCCAGCAACGGCTCGACGCCCATTCGCTGGACGCGCTTCTGGCCGCACTGGGAGACTTTGTCGACCTGAAATGCCCCTTCACCCTTGGACATTCACAAGCGGTGGCCCGCCTGGTCGCGGACGCGGCCGCGGTGATGAACCTTGATCCTTCCACGGTGGCCCTGACCCGCCACGCCGGATACGTCCACGACCTCGGCCGAATCGGGGTGTCGAACCAGATCTGGTCCGCGCCACGCCAATTGACCCCAAGTGAATTCGAGCGGGTGCGCCTGCACTCGTACTTCACCGTGCGGATTCTGCGTCAGGTCCGCGGCTTGGAGCGGGTCGCGCAGGTCGCCGGTAATCACCATGAGCGCGTGGACGGTTCGGGCTATCCGCGTGGGCTTGCCGGAGCCGCGCTGGGTCTGCCGGATCGTCTGCTGGCCGCCGCGGTGCGCTACCAGGCCGCGTGCGAACCGCGGCCATATCGTGCCGAGCTGTCCCCCGAAGCGGCGGAACACCGCCTGCGCCAAGACGTCCAAGCCGGCCGCCTTGATGGGGTCGCTGTCGACGCCGTCCTGCACGCAGCCGGCGGCGTGCCGAGCAACCCAGTCCGCGGCCGGGCGGATTGACTGCCCGCGAAGCCGAAGTGCTCCGCCTTGTTGCGCGTGGGGCATCCAACAAGGAAATCGCAGCGGCACTGGTGATCAGCGAAAAAACCGCACGCAACCATGTCGAGCGGATCTACGCCAAGATCGGGGTGTCAAACCGGATCGGTGCCAGCCTGTACGCGATGCAGCACGGACTCGTCGCCCCGCCGGTACCGCAGGGGAATTGAGGCAAACGCCTCATGTGCGGACGCTTGGCCGGGGTGAACGATGAGGTCGTCACGAAACGTTCGAGTAGGCGGATACCCTATTCCGCTCCGGTAGGGGAACGGAATAGTGGACGAGGCAGGGGCGGGTGAGGAGGCGCAGGGACATGACGAAGGTCAATCGCACATTGGCGATCAGCTATGGGGTGGTTAGCTACCTGATGTTCATTGTGTCCTTCCTGTATGCCATTGGGTTCGTTGGTGGCATCGTCGTCCCGCGCACTGTTGACCACGCCGTGACGGCTCCCGTCGGCCAGGCAGTGGTGGTGAACTCGCTGCTGCTGGGCCTGTTCGCCGTCCAGCACAGCGTGATGGCCCGGCCGGCGTTCAAACGGTGGTGGACGCGGTTCGTGCCGCCGCCGGTGGAGCGAAGCACTTACGTGCTGCTGGCGAGTCTGGCGCTGCTATTGCTGTATTGGCAGTGGCGCTCGATGCCCGCCCAGATTTGGGACGTGCGGTCGCCCGCCGCCCGGTCTGCGGTGTGGGCGGTGTTTTGGGTCGGTTGGCTGATCGTGTTTGCGTCAACGTTCATGGTCAGTCACTTCGACCTCTTCGGCCTGCGGCAGGTGTATCTGGCGTGGCGTGGTGAACCGTACACCGACATCGGTTTTCGCTCACCGCTGCTGTATCGGGTGGTGCGCCACCCGCTGATGCTCGGCTTCATCATCGCCCTTTGGGCGATCCCGACGATGACGGCCGGGCACTTATTTTTCGCGGCGGCCAGTACCGTGTACATCCTGATCGCCGTGCAATTCGAGGAACGCGATCTGGTTGCGGCGCTGGGCGCACAATACCGCGACTATCGCCGTCGCGTGCCGATGCTGCTACCGCTGCCGCGACCGCGGCACAAGCAGCCCCGGGCTGGCCAGGCGCAGCCCGAAATGCGCTGAGGTGTCCTCCCGTTGTCGAGGTCATCGGCGGCCGGTGCGGCGGCGGGTGTCCAGCGCGTAGGCTCCCGCGCCGACGAACACCAGCAGCAGAAATCCGAAGCAGTACAGCACCGCTAGCTCACCCTGGTTGACGATCGGCCAGAACCCATGCGGGAAGTGCTGGCTGAAGTACGCGTACGCCATCTCCCCGCACGCCACGAAGGCAGCGAGCCGGGTCAACAGGCCGACGATGATCAGCCCGGCGGTGACGGTTTCGATCCAGCCCGCGTAGTAGAACGGCCACTCGCCGACCGGGACGGTGGGCCCCACCGGCCAGCCGATCAGCTTCGACAGGCCGTGGCATAAAAACAGCAGCCCGAACACCACCCGGAACAGCGCCACGGCCACCGGCGAGTACGGGTTGAGCCTGGCCTCGAGGTTGCGCGTCGTCATGCGATGACGATACGGCTACACATCTCTGCATGCCGAGGTACGGCACCGGCGCACCAGACATCTTTGTTGACGACTGTCATTGACAGTAGTCAATGAAATGCCGTAGGGTCCCTGTATGGCGTCAGCACGCGCATCGGCGGCGGCTAGATCCCCGCGGGGCGTCCGCGAAATTCGACGGCTCGAAACCCGGGCACGCCTTTTTGACGCCGCGTTGGCCGAGATAGCCCGGCGCGGAGTCGGCGAAGCTGATGTCAGTGCCATCGCCGCGGCAGCGGGCGTGGTGAGAGGCACGTTCTATTTCCACTTCCCGACGAAAGAACACGTCCTCATCGAGCTCGAGCGCAACGAGGAGACCCGCATCATCGGTGAACTTCGCGACGCTACGGGCGATCTGCGGTCAATCCTGTTACGGCTTGTGCATCACGTGCTCGACGCCGAACGCCGGTTAGGGTCGGTCGTTTTCCGGGACATGCTGGGGTTGCATTTCTCGGCGACGCATCCGGCCGACGACAAGTTGGCGCAACACCCCGTGGGGGAGTTTCTCGTAACCGTGATCAGCCGGGCACAAGAGGCCGGGCAGGTCTCTTCGGACGCTGACGCTGAGGAACTCGCGATGTTCTTCCTGACTGGACTGTTCGCGCTCTTGGCCACGGGAGCACACGATTTCGCGCTGTTAAGTCGTTATGTGACAACGATTGTCGACGGAATGGAGAAACGATGAAACCTTCGGGCATCGACGGGTATCGAGATTTTTTGGCCCGGCGCGACGGTGAAGCCGATCTACTCAATCGGCGGTTAACGAATCGCGAACGGTTCTTTCATGAGCTTGAGGCGAACCCGTTGCGATCAGCCCATCCCGCCGACCGTTCGGCTTTCCTTCGCAACCTGCGCCGCCGGCGCCCCGAACCGGGTCTGGACAAGAAAATGCTGTTCCTGCTGGCGACCGCGAAACTGAATCAGGCGGAGCGGTTCGGGGTCGGACTCGGGGAAACCTACGGGCGCAACAGTGATGAGAGTCTGCCGCCCGAGAACGTCTACCTCGAACTTGAAGAGCACTACCACACCCGGCTGCTGGCGTACGTGCTTGACATGTTCGACCTGACATTCCAAGTGGTCCCGCCGCCGTTTGTGATCCGGCAGTTCGTCAAGACAGGCGTGTTCTTGCCTGAGCGGCTTCGCTTCAGCTTCGTCGGTGCCGCGGAGATGGCGGGCTGCATCATGTTCGACGAACTGCGCCGCATCGGCATCGAGCTCTTCGCCGACGAGCCCGAGGTCGCCCGGCGAATCGATCTGCTCTACAGCGAGATCCTCACCGACGAAATCGGCCACGTCGGCTACTGCGCATCGCGCTGCACCCGCGCAGAACGGGCGATCATGCGCCGAATCTATCCCTTCGTCGGACGACTGTTCGCCCGCCAGACCGCCGAGATCAGTCTGCTAGTCGACCCGAAAGCCTTGCATGCACGACTCGACCGGCCCTTCGATGTCGAGGAACTCACCGCCGACCTGGACAACGAGACGTATCTCGTCACCCACCCGTGAGGGGTGTCGGCGGCAGGCCGCCAGGCGCAGCGCGTCAGCTGGCTTACACGTCGAAGTACAGCGCGAATTCGTAGGGGTGCGGCCGGACGTTGACCGGCTCGATCTCGTTTTCGCGTTTGTAGGTGATCCACGTCTCGATCAGGTCGGACGTGAAAACGCCGCCCTCGGTGAGGTATTCGTGGTCGGCCTCAAGCCGGTCGATCACCGCGGCCAGCGACGTCGGCGCTTGCGGAATGTTCGCGGCCTCTTCCGGCGGGAGCTCGTAGAGGTCCTTGTCGACCGGTGCCTGCGGCTCGATCTTCTTCTTGATTCCGTCCAGGCCGGCCATCAGCATCGCCGAAAACGCCAAGTACGGGTTGCCCGACGAGTCCGGACAACGGAACTCCAGCCGCTTGGCCTTGGGGTTGGTGCCGGTGATCGGGATCCGCACACACGCCGAGCGGTTGCGCTGGCTGTACACCAGGTTGATCGGGGCCTCGAAGCCGGGCACCAGCCGCTTGTAGGAGTTGACGGTCGGGTTGGTGAACGCCAGCAGCGAAGGCGCATGGTGCAGAATGCCGCCGATGTAGTGGCGGGCGGTGTCGGATAGCCCGGCGTAGCCCACCTCGTCGTAGAACAGCGGTTCGCCTTCCTTCCACAACGACTGGTGGACGTGCATGCCGGATCCGTTGTCGCCGAACAGTGGTTTGGGCATGAAGGTGACGGTCTTGCCGTTCTGCCACGCGGTGTTCTTGATGATGTACTTGTACAGCTGCAGCTGGTCGGCCGCGTGCAGCAGCGTGTTGAATTTGTAGTTGATCTCGGCCTGACCGCCGCTGCCCACTTCGTGGTGGCCCTTTTCCAACGTGAACCCGGCGTTGATCAGGTTGGTCAGCATCTTGTCGCGCAAATCGACGTACTGGTCGTTTGGCGCCACCGGGAAGTACCCGCCCTTGGGCCGGACCTTGTAGCCGCGGTTGGGGCTGCCGTCGGCTTCGGTGGCCACACCGGTGTTCCACCAGCCGGAGATGGCGTCGACCTCGTAGAAGGAACCGTTGATCCGCGAATCGAAGGACACCGAGTCGAAGATGTAGAACTCGGCTTCCGGGCCGAAGTAGGCGGTGTCGGCGATGCCGGTGCTGATCAGATAGTTCTCCGCTTTGCGGGCCACATTGCGGGGGTCGCGCGAGTAGGGCTCACGAGTGAAAGGGTCGTGCACGAAGAAGTTCAGGTTGAGCGTCTTGGCCTCGCGGAACGGGTCGATGATCGCGGTGTCGGGGTCAGGCAGCAGGTACATGTCCGACTCGTGGATCGACTGGAACCCGCGGATCGACGAACCGTCGAAGGCCAGCCCGTCGGTGAAAACGCTGTGGTCGCACGCCGAAGCCGGGATCGTGAAGTGCTGCATGATCCCGGGCACGTCGCAGAACCGGACGTCGACGAACTCGATCTTCTCGTCCTTGATGAGCTTGATGATGTCGTCGGCCGTCTTTTCCGACACCGAAGCGCTCTCCTTTACTGCGGGCTGCGAGTCTAATGCGGTCATTGAAGCGCTCTCCTTTACTGGCCCTGGCCCTTGCACTGGTGGCCCGACCGAACGCTATGGATGCGATGTTGCCCAAGAGTCAACCCCATGTTGCGCTGACGTTACGCGCCCGCGCAGCCTGGCCTTACGGCGGGTAGCCCGACCGTATTGTGGGCGCATGGCCCGCAGCATCTCGTCGTGGCTGTCCGGTCCGGTGAACGCCGACGGCCGGCGGCCGCGCTATCCCGGTCAGTCGCTGGGCTTGCCCGAAGGCGGCCCGGGTTCGCTGGCCCGCATGGGCCGGCGGTTGGCGGCGTTGCTGGTCGATTGGCTGATCGCTTACGGCCTGGCGGCACTGGCGATGACGCTGGGCTGGGTCACCTTGTCGTCGCTGTCGACCGCGGTGTTGCTGATTTGGTTCGTGATAGGCGCGGCGGCGGTGCGACTCTTCGGTTTCACACCGGGGCAGCTCGCGCTGGGGCTGGCGGTGGTGGCTCTCGACGGGCGCTCCCATGTCGGGCTGGGCCGCGCCGTGGTGCGTGGCATGCTGATCGCGCTGGTGGTGCCCCCGTTGTTCACCGACGCCGACGGCCGCGGGCTGCAGGACCGGGTGACGGGCACCGCGGTGGTGCGGCGGTAAGCGCGGCAACCAGGCAGAAAGGCTATCGGCGGCGCACGGTGCGCTGGACGCCACGCAGCTTGCCGGCGGTCGGCATCGGCCCCTTCGGCATGGCTGCCGCGCCGGCTCGCGACCCGAGAGCGCTAAGCCGCGACTCCAACGAGTCCAGTTGTTTCCCGGTGATATTCGCCGGCAGCCGGGCGAGATGACGCTCCAGCCGGGCCAGCGGGACCTCGCCGTCGCCGTTGCCGACGACGATGTCGTAGATCGGCACGTCACCCACGAGTCGCGCGGTGCGCTTTTTCTCCTGGGCCAGCAGCGGCTTGACGCGGGCCGGTGAACCTTCGCCGACCAGGATGACGCCGGGGCGGCCGATCACCCGGTGTACCGCGTCGAAGTGACCGGTGGCGGCCACGCCCGGGGTCACGCGCCACTTGCCGCGCAGGTTTTCCAACACCCACGCCGCGGCACCGGTTTGGCCTTCCGCCTTGCGGTACACCGACCGCTGGGCGCGCCGCCCGAAGATGATGAACGCCACCAGCGCGCCCAGCACCACGCCGAGCACGCTCATCATCAGCGTGCTGAACCCGCCGGCCGCCACTCCGGCCGCCACCGACGCGCCGACGATCAGCACGAACGCGCTGATCATGTAGGGCAGCAGCCGCTTGTCTTCCTTGCGCTGGATGGTGAACGCCTGCCATAGCTGACGCCGGCGCTCCCTGGCGGCGGCCTTGCGGGCGGCCTTGGCTTCGGCCCTGGCGGCCTTGCTCGCCGCGGAATTGCGGGATTTTGCCATGATCCCCAAGGATACGGAAACCTGCTCAGCGCGGCGCTGCGGTCCGTCGCCGCGCGATGGCCTGCTGGTAGAGGCGGCCGGCCCGATACGACGAGCGCACCAGCGGCCCCGCCAGCACGCCGGCGAACCCCAGCTGTTCGGCATGGTGCGAGTACTCGGCGAACTCCTCAGGCCTAACCCAGCGCTGCACCGGGTGGTGGCGCACCGACGGGCGCAGATATTGGGTGATGGTGACGATGTCGCAACCCGCCCCACGCAGATCGGCCAGGGCGGTGCGCACCTCCTCGGGTGTCTCGCCCAGGCCCAGGATGAGGTTGCTCTTGGTGACCAAGCCGAAGTCGCGGGCAGCGGTGAGCACGTCGAGGCTGCGCTGATAGGTAAACGCCGGGCGAATCCGTTTGAAGATACGCGGCACGGTTTCGACGTTGTGCGCCAACACTTCTGGGCGAGCAGCGAAAACCTGCTCAAGCCGGGCCGGTTCGCCGCTGAAATCGGGGATCAGCAGCTCGACACCGGTGGAGGGGTTGAGCCGCTTGATCGCGCGCACCGTCTCGGCGTAGAGCCACGCCCCGCCATCGGGCAGATCGTCGCGTGCCACACCGGTGACGGTGGAATAGCGCAGACCCATCGCCTGCACACTCTCAGCGACCCGTCGCGGCTCGTCGCGGTCGAGCGGCGCGGGCTTGCCGGTGTCGATCTGGCAGAAGTCACAGCGACGAGTGCACACCTCGCCGCCGATCAAAAAGGTGGCCTCGCGGTCTTCCCAGCATTCGTAGATGTTGGGGCAGCCGGCCTCCTCGCACACGGTGTGCAGGCCTTCACGCCGAACCAGGCCCTTCAGTTCGGCGTAGGCCGGTCCCATCCGGGCCCGGGTCTTGATCCACGGCGGCTTGCGTTCGATCGGGGTCCGCGCGTTGCGTACCTCCAGGCGCAGTAGTTTTCTGCCTTCGGGCGCAACGGTCACGGTGCCGATGCTACGCGGGCCGGCCCGGGTGGACGGCTGACGGGCAGCGCACCGTCGAGCGCGTCGCACACCGCGTCGGCCACCGCCGAACGCACGTCCTCGACACCGACCCGTCGGCCAAGTTCTTCCGTTATCGACGTCACCCCGGCATCGGCGATCCCGCATGGCACGATCCTGGCGAATGCGCTCAAGTCACAGTCGCAGTTGAGCGCAAATCCGTGCAGCGTCGTCGCCCGCGATACCCGCACGCCGATCGCGGCGACCTTGCGGGCGGGCCGACCGCCGCCGGCGGGCACCCATACTCCGGATCGGCCGTCCACCCGGCCCACCTCCAGGCCTAGGTCGGTGCACACTTTGATCAGCGATTCTTCAAGGCGCCGAACGTAATTGAGCACATCGAGCGGTTCGGCCAGCCTGATGATCGGATAGCCCACGAGTTGCCCGGGGCCATGCCAGGTGATCTTGCCGCCGCGGTCGGTGTCGATCACGGGCACGCCTTGCGCCGTCGGGCCCGGGCGCTCGTGCGGCAGCGTGCGCCGGGCCCGCGGTGTACACCGAGGGGGTGTTCTAACAGCAGCAGTGTGTCGGTTCCGCCGGCCAGCCTGGTGTCGGCCAGGTCTCGTTGCAGCTGCCAGGCGGCGAGGTAGTCGACAGTGCCCAGCTGGCGGACGTCCACCGGAGCCGGGCTCGACCGGATGGAAATCACACGGTCAGGCTACCCGGGACCGCACTAGGCCACGGCGGGCCGGGCGGTGGCGTAGCTCAGCGCCTCACCAATCGTGTTGTGGTGGAACCGGAAACCGGCGCGTTCCAAAACGGCGGGGATGGCGCGCTGGCCGCACAGCAGTTCGTCGGCGAGCTCGCCGAGCACGGCGCGCACCGCGAACCCCGGCAAAACCAGCGGGGTGGGCCGGCGGACCGCGCGGCCCAACGCCGCGGTGAATTCGGCGTTGGTGACGGGTGCGGGTCCGGTCAGGTTCACCGGCCCGGACAGCCCGTCGTGCGAGATCGCAAACTGCAACGCCCGGACCTCGTCTTCGAGGCTGATCCAGGAGATGTACTGGCGGCCGTTGCCCAGGCGGGCGCCCAGGCCCAGCGAGAACAGCGGGCGCATCCGCCCCAACACCCCCGCCCGACGGGGCCAGCACCAGCCCGGTGCGGGCCAAAACGACACGGGCGCCGACTTGCTGTGCAGCTGCCGTCGCGGCCTCCCAGTCTTGGCACAGCTGAGCTAGGAAACCGCTTCCGGCTGAGGCGGTTTCGTCGACTTGACGGTCCTTGGTGTTGCCGTAATAGCCGACCGCGCTGGCATTGACCAGCACGCCTACGCCGGCCTCGGCGACCGCGGCGGCCAGCACTTCGGTCGGTGTGATGCGGCTGTCGCGCAGGTTTTGCTTGAAGGCGCCGGACCAGCGACGCTGCCCAATGTTGATGCCGCACAGGTTGACGACGGCGTCGACCCCGTTTAACGCGCTGGCATCGAATTCGCCGCTTTCGGGGTTCCAGTGCACTTCACCGCTGTTCGCCGGGGTACGACGGACGATGCGCACCACCCGGTGATCGGCGGCGCGCAACGCGGCCACCAGCGCCGAGCCGATCAGGCCCGACGAGCCGGCGATCGCGATGACGGCCTTGGCCACGGCGCCTTTCCTAGAGCCCTAGGTCGGCCTCGAACGCGGCTTCTTCGAGCCGATGCTTGACCGTGGTCAAGAATCGTCCTGCGTCGGCGCCGTCGATCAGCCGGTGGTCGTAGGTCAGCGGCAGATAGCAGATGGAGCGGATCCCGATCGACTCGTTGCCGTTTTCGTCGACGACCACCCGCGGCCGTTTGACGATTGCGCCGGTGCCGAGCATGGCGGCCTGAGGCGGGACCAGGATCGGCGTGTCGTGAAGCGCGCCCTGGCTGCCGATGTTGGTGATCGTGAACGTGCCCCCGGACAGCTCATCGGGCTTGAGATCACCCGAGCGGGCCCGCGCGGCAATGTCGGCGATCGCGCGTGCCAACCCGGCCAGGGACAGATCGCCGGCGTTGTGGATCACCGGCGACAACAGTCCTTGCTCGGTGTCGACGGCGAACCCGAGGTGCTCGGCGTCGTAGTAGGTGATCTCCTTGGTCTCCTCGTTGTAGCTGGCGTTGATGTTGGGGTGAATCTTGAGCGCGTCGATCACTGCCCGCGCGATGAACGGCAGGTAGGTCAGGTTGACGCCTTCGCGCTCGGCGAAAGCGGCCTTGGCCCGCGCCCGCAGCGCCACGATCTTGGTCATGTCAACCTCGTGGGTCTGCGTGAGTTGCGCTGTGGCGAGCAGGGATTCGCGGGTTTTGGCGGCGGTGATCTGGCGGATGCGGCTGGCTTTTTGGGTGGTGCCGCGTAGATGTGCCAGCGCGGGTGCCGGGCTGGGCGCAGCGGCGGGTCGCGCCGCGGCGGGTGCGGCCGCGGCGGCTGCTGGCGCCTTCTTCGCCTCTTCCCGCTGTTGGACCGCGGCAAGCACGTCCTGCTTGCGGATACGCCCACCCACCCCGGTGCCCTTCACCTGGGTCAGGTCGATGTTGTTGTCGGCGGCGAGTTTTCGCACCAGCGGCGTGACATACGGTGTTGCGGCCCTCGCGGGCGTCGCTGCCGGCTCGGCGGTGGGCTGAGGCTCGGGTGAGGGCTGGGCCCGCAGGGTCGGCGCCGGCTGCGCCGTGGTCGGCGGTGTGGGCTGCACAGCCGGTTCGGGCTGCGGGGACGGCGGGGCTTGGGGCTCAGCCGGGGGCGCGGCGGCGGTGCCGATCTTGGCCAGCTCGCCACCGACCGGGACCGTGGTGTCCTCCTCGGCGGTGATACTGACCAGTGTGCCGGCCACCGGCGACGGGATTTCGGTGTCGACCTTGTCGGTGGACACCTCCACCAGCGGCTCGTCGACCTGCACCGAATCGCCGACCTTCTTCAGCCAGCGGGTCACGGTTCCTTCGGTCACCGACTCGCCGAGCTCGGGCATCAACACCGGCGTGGTAGCGCCTTGGCCGCCGTCGCCGGCGGGGGCCGTGGCGGTCGGCGGCGCGGGTTCGGGCTTGGCCGCTGTTTCCGGCTCGGTCGACGCCTCGGCCGACGGCGGCGCCTCAGCCGAGGGCTGCCCGCCGTCTGCTTCGGCGGTGTCACCGATGATTGCCAGTTCCCCGCCTACTTCGACCGTCTCGTCCTCGTGGGCAATGATCTTGGTCAGCACACCGGCGGCCGGTGACGGGATCTCGGTGTCGACCTTGTCGGTGGAAACCTCCAACAGAGGCTCGTCGACTTCGACCGTGTCGCCTTCCTGCTTGAGCCAGCGGGTGACCGTCCCCTCGGTGACGCTCTCACCGAGTGCCGGCATCTGGACGGAGAAGGCCATCTTTGTTGACTCCTCGATCGATCGGGCGGTCGGCGTGGCTCGACCTCCGGCTTACCACACCGTCGTCTACCGGTGGTGGCACCCAACTGATGTCGAAACCATCCTGTCACTGCGGTGCCGTCGGCATTCAGCCAGGGCGCAACGCGGCTTGACACCGTTGGGCCGCCCGGACCAAGGTGCTTGCAACCAACGGTATTCGCTACTGGCAGTTACGGGCGGAGGTCCTATGCCGGCAATGCAACAACCAGCGCAGCGCTTCGTCGACAGCGCCGACGGTATCCGCATCGCCGTCTACGAGGAAGGCAACCGCGACGGGCCGACCGTGGTGCTGGTCCACGGCTGGCCCGACTCCCATGTGCTGTGGGACGGAGTCGTTCCGCTGCTTGCCGACCGATTCCGAGTGATCCGCTACGACAACCGCGGCGTCGGCGCGTCGGCGGCACCCAAACCCGCCTCGGCTTACACGATGGCGCGTTTCGCCGACGACTTCGCCGCGGTGATCGACGCCTGCAGCCCCGACAGGCCGGTGCACGCGCTGGCCCACGACTGGGGATCGGTCGGGGTCTGGGAGTACCTGCGCCGCCCCGACGCCCGCGACCGGGTCGCCTCGTTCACTTCGCTGTCCGGCCCCAGCCAGCACCACCTCGTCGACTACATCTTCAGCGGTCTGCGCCGCCCGTACCACCCGCGAGCCTTCGTCAGAGCGCTCAGCCAGGCATTGCGGCTGAGCTACATGGCGGTCTTCTCGATACCGCTATTGGCACCGCTTATTGTTCGACTGGCCTTGTCCAGCAAGGCAATTCGACGCCGACTGGTCGAGGGTATTCCCGGCGAGCAGGTCCACCACTCGCCAAGTCTTGCCCGGGATGCGGCATATTCGGTAAAGACCTACCGCGCCAACTACTTTCGGTCGTTCGCCGGTGCGCGGCGAGACCACTACGTCGCCGTGCCGGTTCAACTCATCGTCAACACCGAAGACCCGTACGTGCGGCCTTACGGGTACGACGCCACCGCCCGTTGGGTCCCGCGGCTGTGGCGGCGCGACATCAAGGCGGGCCACTGGTCACCGATGTCGCACCCGCAGGTGCTGGCGAGCGCGGTGCATGAGCTCGTCGACTATCTCGACGGCAAACCGCCCAGCCGTGCGCTGCTGCGCGCTGAGGTCCGGCGCAGCCGAAAGTGCTTCGGCGACATGCTGGTAGCCGTGACCGGGGCAGGCAGCGGCATCGGCCGCGCAACCGCGCTAGCGTTCGCGCGCGAGGGTGCCGAGGTCGTGGTCAGCGACATCGACGAGACGGCGGCCAAGGACACCGCCGCGCAAATCGCCGCCCAAGGCGGCGTCGCGCACCCGTATTCCCTTGACGTCGCCGACGCCGAGGCCGTCGAGGCGTTCGCCGAACAGCTCTGCGCCGAGCACGGCGTGCCCGACATCGTCGTCAACAACGCCGGCATCGGCCAGGCCGGTCGCTTCCTGGACACCCCGCCCGAGCAGTTCGACCGGGTGCTCGACGTCAATTTCGGTGGCGTGGTCAACGGGTGCCGCGCGTTCGCCCCGCGGCTGGTCGCGCGCGGCACCGGCGGACACATCGTCAATGTCGCCTCGATGGCCGCGTGGGCGCCCCTACAGTCGCTGAGCGCCTACTGCACGTCCAAGGCCGCGGTGTACATGTTCTCCGATTGCCTGCGCGCCGAACTCGACGCGGCGGGGGTGGGGCTGACCACGATCTGCCCGGGTCTCATCGACACCAACATCGTGCACACCACCCGATTCGACGCGCCCTCGCGGGCGGCCGAGCAGATCGAAGGCCGTCGAAACCAGCTGGAAAGGTTGTTTTCGCTGCGGCATTACGGGCCGGACAAGGTGGCCGACGCGATTGTGTCCGCGGTCAAGAAGCGCAAGGCGATCCGCCCGGTCACCCCGGAGGCGTACCTGCTCTACGGCCTGTCCCGGATAACGCCGCAGGTGCTGCGCAGCACCGCGCGCGGTCGTCTGCTGTAGCCCGCGGTCAAACGTCGCCGACGACCGCGGTGCCGGGCCTTCGGACGAACAGCGCACCGACGACGGTGATGGCCCCGATCACCGTCAGCGGGATCGACCACGAGCGCCGGCCCGACAGCTCCGAGTTGCATTCGGCCACGTAATTGCGGTGCGGGACAAGCTGGCTGACGATCGGTATGTCCGGGGGAGTCTTGTCCTTCGCTTCTTGCAGGTTCGACGCTATTGCATTGCCGCATCCGATGGATCCGCCGCCCTCCTGCGAAACCGACACCGGCACCAACAGTCCGATGACTCCGGCCACCAGGAGCACCGCGCCCACCAACAGGATCAACCGTCGCACCGTCACGCTCGCGCCCCTTCCCACGATGTTGAAGTAGTGCGAGGTTAGCCAATGCGACCCGCGACGAAACGGTTTTCGCCCGATGCGTTGCCCGCCCGGTCGCGCATCATCGACAGGATCGGGGGGTATCCCGGGGAATCCGTCCGATACGAAAGGATTGCGGCGATGTCTGGCACACGAGAGCTCTCCGCGACGCGGGACATCCGAGCATCCCGCCAGCAGGTCTGGGACGTGCTGGCCAACGGTTGGACCTCTGTACCGAATGGGTGATCGGCAACAGCCGCACCCGTGCGGTCGACTCGAACTGGCCCGCACCCGGCTCGGTGATCCGACACTCGATCGGGGCTTGGCCGTTGGTGATCAACGATCAGACCGAAGAGGAAAGCTCCACCCCGCCACGCGAGCTGGTGCTGCGCGCGGGACTCGGGCCGTTCGGCGCAGCACAGATCATGACGCGACTCCACGACGTCCGGGATGGTTGCCGGGTGGAGATGATAGAGGTCCGAGCGCCTCGACCCGTCCCAGGTCACGTGACATGACCGACGGTCGCTTCGATGCCGTGGTCGTCGGATTCGGGCCAAACGGGCTCGCTGCCGCAGTGAGGTTGGCTGAAGCGGGCCGCCGTGTTCTCGTCCTGGAAGGTTCGGACACCCCAGGCGGCGCCACCCGGTCCGGCCACGTCACCGGTGACGAATCCGTCCACGACATCTGCTCAGCGATCCACCCGCTGGCGACGGCGTCACCGGCGTTTCGGCGGTGGCCACTGCGAGATTACGGGCTGGAGTGGATATTTGCGCCCATCGAGGCTGCCCACCCCCTCGATGACGGCAGCGCCGTCGCGCTCTACCGTGACGTCGGCCAGACGGCCGCTTCGATGGGCCGTGACCAAGCCGCCTACGAGGGCCTGCTAAACCCCTTGGTAGCCAATGGCATCGAGCTCTTCGACAGCATCCGTGACCCTTTTCCGCCCAAGCATCCGCTGACCGTCGCCAAGTTTGGCCGGGTCGGGATCGCCTCGATCGCCGGCCTCGCCCAGCGCCGCTTCACCGATCGGCGGGCGCCCGCCCTGCTGGCCGGAATGGCCGCGCACTCGTTCATGCCACTGGGTCGCGTCGGCACCGCGGCCGTCGGGCTCATCTTTGCCGCCAGTGCTCACCGGACTGGCTGGCCGATGCCTCGAGGCGGTTCGCAAAAGATCGCCGACGCACTCGTGGCGTATTTTCGCCATCTTGGCGGTGAAATTCGGCTCGGCCATTGGGTTCGGCGGCTCTCCGACGTGCCCGCCCACTGGGTGCTTTTGTTGGACGTGTCACCAACGCAGGTGTCGGCGATACTTGGCGAGAGTCTGGCGCGCTGGTACCGGCGCTATTACGCGAGCTACCGGTATGGTCCGGGCGTTTGCAAAGTGGATTACCTGTTGGATGGCCCCATCCCGTGGCGTGCCGACGAGTGCGCGCATGCCGCAACCGTCCACCTCGGTGGGACGCTGCACGAGGTGGCTGCCGGCGAACGGGCGGTGAACAGTACGCACCCACGAGCGCCGTTCGTGCTTGTTGCTAACCTGACCCGCTGGGTTCGACGGCTAGCCGTTGGCGGCGATGTCTTCCAGCACGGCGATCATGGTGCGGGTCGGCACGCCGGTACCGCCCTTGGGGGTGTAGCCCCACGGGCTGCCGGTGTTGTATGCGGGCGTGGCGACGTCAATGTGTGCCCAGTCCACCCCTTCGGCGACGAATTCACGGAGATAGACCCCGGCGACCAGCATCCCGGCGAAGCGCTGCCCGCTGACGTTGGCCAAGTCGGCCACCGTCGACTTCAGGTCGTCCTTGAGTTCGTCGGGCAGCGGCATCGGCCAGCCGTTTTCGCCCACCCGCTGCGAAATTGCCGCCACCCGGTCGCGGAACTCGTCGCTGCCCATAACTCCGGGGGTGCGGGTACCCAGCGCCAGCGCCTGGGCGCCGGTCAGGGTCGACGTCTCGAGCAGGTAGTCGGGGTTGTCCTCACATGCTCGCACGATGGCGTCGGCCAGGATGAGCCGGCCCTCGGCGTCGGTGTTGAGGACCTCGACCTTCGTTCCGCCGTAGTGCGTCAACACGTCGCCGGGACGTTGTGCGGTCCCCGAGGGCATGTTCTCGGCCATCGGCACGGTGGCGATCACGTCGATCGGTAATTTCAGTTGGGCAGCCAGTGTCACGGTGGCGATCACCGCCGCGGCACCACCCATGTCGGAGGTCATGTAGTGCATGTTCGCCGCCGGTTTGATCGATATGCCGCCGGTATCGAAGGTGATTCCTTTGCCGACCAACGCAACCCTTTTGGGCCGCTTTGGATTTCTGGCCAGCAGCGAGCCGCGGTGGACGAGCCGCACCAGTCGTGGCGGTCGCGACGAGCCCTTGCCGACGCCGATCACCCCGCCATAGCCGGCTTTCTGCAGCGCCTTCTCGTCGAGCACCTCGACTTCCAGCCCGGCGGATTCGCCCAACTCCTTTGCGCGTCTGGCGAATTCGTCCGGATACAGGTGGCTGGGCGGGGTGTTGACCAGGTCGCGGGCGGTGGCGACCGCGGTCGCGACGGCCGTTGCGTGCACGCTGTCGGCCCTGGCGCCCTTGCCGGTGGATAACGCCGTGATCCTGCGCAGCCCGGGATCTTTGGGCGCGGTCTTGGCGCTGCGGAACTCGGTAAACCGGTACCCGCCCAGGATCAGCCCTTCGACCGTGGCGGCAACGTCGAGCTCCGATAGCGTGGTGATCGCCGCTTCGGCCCCGTTCAGCGCTCGGGCGGCCGCCCCGGCGGCGCGGCGAATCAGGTCGGTCGGCCACTCGTCGCGGGATTTGCCCAGCCCCACCGTGAGCACGCTGCCCACCGGCAACGAGGGTACCACCAGCCGGTTGGTCTGCTCGGCGCCGCCCTTGGCGCCCAACGCCCGCAGCCCGTTCTCGATCTCGGCGACGGCGTCGTGGCCCAGAAACGGTTCGGCGGCGACGACGGCGGCGGCACCCGGCTCGTCCTCGTCACCGGTCGAGACGACCGGAACGATCAACACGGCTTTGCCAACGCCGCGGCTGGGCAGCGACGAGGCGACGGTGACGGTAGGGGGTTGGTAACCGGCTCGTGTGCTCACGGGCAACCACCCTAATCACCCGGGCTACGAGTGCAGGTCATAGGCTGTCACAGGGGCGTCGAAACCCTTGAGCTGCAACGGTTGTTGGACGGCTGCGGGCCAGTCGGGTAGGGCGTCGCGAACCTCGGCGGCAGCAAGAACCTGCCCAGGTGATGCGGCGGCGACCAGGCGGGCGGCCAGGTTGACGGGGTTGCCGAAATAGTCGCCGCTGATGGCCAAGATCTCGCCGTAGCCAAGCCCGGCGCGCACTCGCAACCCGACTTCACGGGCCCGCGGATGGTCGACGAGGTCGAGCGCCGCCCTGGCCAGCTGCTCCGGCGTCGAACTCACCCACATGACGGCGTCGCCAATGAACTTCACCACCCGCCCGCCGTCGGCGTGAACGACGTCGGTGACGGCGGCGCCGAACTCGGTGAGCATCGCCGATAACTCCGCGGGCGTAAGCATCTGGGTCAGCGCGGTAAAGCCCGACAGGTCGGCAAATCCGACGCCGCAAACCAGGCCCGCGGACCGGCCCGCTAGCAGGCCCTCGATGAACGTTCGGGTGCTCACCAGATGGTGGCGGTGCACCGCGTCGATCAGTGTGCCCATGCGAGGGACAAACTCCGTGGCCTCTCGGTAGGCCTTTGCGGTGGCCAGCTCATCGTGCGAATGGCCAAGCCACAGGTCGGGTTGGCCGGCCCGAATCATCGACGATTCGGCCTCAGCCAGCCGGGCGACCGTCGCGCCGAGGACCCGCATGAAGCCGTCGGCGGCATCGTTGCCCAGCCGCGCCCGCAGAGCCAGCCAGGTCGCCAGCCCGTCGACATCCGCCTGGCTCAACGCAGCCGTATCGAGGTCGGCCACGGTCAACCCCAGCATGGCCCAGGCGTGTTCGACGTCGTGGACCGGCACCCCGAGCGCGTCGGCGGCGGTGCGCAGGCTGTAGGTCGGGGGACCCGACCACAGCAAGACGTCGCCGGCAAGCCCGAACAAGCGGCCGCGGCGCTCGGCCTCGACCATTTCGTCGGCGGTAAAGCCCAGACCTGCCAGGTATGCGATCAGCGGCACCCGCTCGCGCGCGTTGGCGATTCCTGCGGCCTCCAGCGCGTCCAAATCCAAGGAATCGGCCACCTTGTGAAGTGTGCCAGCCGCGCGCCGCATTAGGGTCGAGACTCGTGACCGAGCATGGACCGCTAGAAGACCGCCACCGCGAGCTCGGCGCAAACTTCGCCGAGTTCAGCGGTTGGCTGATGCCGCTGTCATATGCCGGCACGGTCAGCGAGCACAACGCGACTCGCAACGCCGTCGGCCTGTTCGACGTCAGCCATCTGGGTAAGGTGTCGGTGCGTGGCCCCGGCGCCGCGCGGTTCGTCAACTCCGCGCTCACCAACGACCTGGCCCGCATCCGGCCAGG
The DNA here is from genome assembly GCF_009936235.1 of Mycobacterium xenopi. Classification (NCBI taxonomy): domain Bacteria; kingdom Bacillati; phylum Actinomycetota; class Actinomycetes; order Mycobacteriales; family Mycobacteriaceae; genus Mycobacterium; species Mycobacterium xenopi. Next base: position 2,214,280 of record NZ_AP022314.1, read on the forward strand.
CAAAGCGCAATACACGTTGTGCTGCAACGAATCCGGCGGCGTCATCGACGACTTGATCGCCTACTACATCTCCGACGACGAGATCTTCCTCGTGCCCAACGCCGCCAACACCGGCGCGGTGGTCACCGTGCTGCAGGCAGCCGCGCCTGGCGGGGTGAGGATCACCAACGAGCATCGCTGCTACGCGGTGTTGGCGGTCCAGGGCCCCCGCTCGTCTGACGTGCTCGAGGAACTGGGGTTGCCGACCCGCATGGACTACATGGCATACGCCGACGCGTCGTTTTCCGGCGTCCCGGTGCGGGTCTGCCGCAGCGGCTACACCGGTGAACATGGCTACGAGTTGATGCCACCCTGGGAATCGGCCGGGGTGCTGTTCGATGCACTGCTCACGGCCGTCACCGCCGCGGGCGGGCAGCCAGCCGGGCTGGGCGCCCGCGACACACTGCGCACCGAGATGGGCTACCCGCTGCACGGCCATGAACTGTCGGCCGACATCTCGCCGTTGCAGGCCCGGTGCGGCTGGGCGATCGGCTGGACGAAGGAGGCGTTTTTCGGGCGCGACGCGTTGCTGGCCGAGAAAGCGGCGGGTCCACGGCGGCTGCTGCGCGGGCTGCGCGCGGTCGACCGCGGGGTGCTGCGGCCAGACTTGGCGGTGTTCGACGGGGACACCAAAATCGGGGTGACCACGTCCGGGACGTTCTCTCCGACATTGAAAACGGGCATCGCCTTGGCGCTGATCGACACCGAGGCCAGGGTCGAGGACGGTCAGCACGTCACCGTCGACGTCCGGGGCCGCGCCCTCGAATGCGAGGTGGTGCGCCCGCCGTTCGTCGAACCGAAAACCCGGTAGACGCGCATGGATACAATCGCAGGATGACCAGCGGCCTCCTCGAGTTCACGGTTTTGCCCACCGCAAACCCGACGCCCGACGAGGTACGCGAATCGATTTTGGCCGATCCGGGTTTCGGCAAATACCACACCGACCATATGGTGTCGATCGACTACGCCGACGGCCAGGGTTGGCATGATGCACGGGTAATCCCGTACGGTCCGATCGAACTCGATCCGTCGGCGATCGTCCTGCATTACGCGCAGGGAGTCTTCGAAGGGCTGAAGGCCTACCGGTGGGCCGACGGGTCGATCGTATCGTTTCGCGCACAGGCCAACGCCGCCCGCATGCGGTCCTCGGCGCGACGGCTTGCGATCCCGGAATTGCCCGAGGAGCTGTTCGTCGAGTCCTTGCGGCAGTTGATCGCCGTCGACCATGCCTGGGTGCCCTCCGCGGGCGGCGAGGAGTCGCTGTATCTGCGGCCGTTCATCTTCGCCACCGAGCCCGGACTGGGGGTTCGCCCGGCCAAGCAGTACCGCTACCTGGTGATCGCCTCTCCCGCAGGCGCCTACTTCAAGCACGGTATCAGGCCGGTCACCGTATGGGTGTCCACCGAGTATGTGCGGGCCGCCCCGGGCGGCACCGGTGCGGCCAAGTTCGGTGGCAACTATGCGGCCTCGCTGGTGGCTCAGGCGCAAGCCGCCGAAAAAGGTTGCGACCAAGTGGTGTGGCTCGACGCCGTCGAACGCCGCTACATCGAAGAGATGGGCGGGATGAACATCTTCTTCGTGTTCGGCAGCGGCGCGTCGGCGCGACTGGTCACCCCCGAGTTGTCCGGCTCATTGCTGCCCGGCATAACGCGAGATTCGTTGCTGCAGTTGGCTACCGATGCCGGCATCGCGGTCGAGGAACGCAAAATCGACATCGACGAGTGGCAGAAGAAGACCGCCGCCGGCGAGATCACCGAGGTGTTCGCCTGCGGCACAGCCGCCGTTATCACCCCGATATCGCACGTGAAATACGGCGACGTTGAATTCACCGTCGCCGACGGCGAACCCGGCGAGGTCACGATGGCGTTGCGCGACACGCTGACCGGAATCCAGCGCGGCACCTTCGCCGATACTCACGGCTGGATGGCACGCCTTGGCTAGCCGGACCTAAACCGCGGCCAGCAGCACCGCGGTCAGCGTGGTAGTCGCTTCGATCGCGGCGCCCAGGACGTCGCCGGTGATTCCGCCGAAACGGTGCACACAGTGCGCCACCAGCCCGGCACCACAGAGCAGCGCGGCCACCACCGCGACCGGTCCCTGCCAAGGCGCCGAACCTGCCCACAGCGATGCCACCACCAGCACCGCGACCCACGCCGTCACCGCCGCGGCCGGCTGGGTTCCCGCGACCGAGGCTCCCAGGGTACTGCCATCGGCAGCGGGCACCGATCGGCGGCAGGCCAGCACGGCGGCAACCCGACCGGCGCAAACCGCGACCACGATCGCGGCCGGGCTCAACACCGAAAAGGCAAGGCCCTGCAGCGCAATCACCAACACGACGGCGGCCACCCCGAACGGCCCGGTGGACCCGTCACGCATCACCTCAAGCGCCCGCGGCGCAGGCCCATAGCAGCCCAGCCCATCAGCGGTGTCGGCGACGCCGTCGATGTGCAGACCTCGCGTCACCGCCATCAGGCAGGTCACCGCGAGAAACCCGGGTAGCGGGCTGGCGGAACCGAACGCCAGCGAGCCAACCCAGGTCACCGCCGCAGCCAGCAGGCCCAGCACCGCGCCGACCACCGGTAGCGCAGTCATGGCACCGCGGCCCAATGGTCGCCCACCCACGCCGGGCAAGACCGTCTCAAACGCGAAAGCCGTTGCCAGAGAACGAATCACGAGATCCCTTCGACAGCATCGGCGGCGGTGGCTACACCGGCCGCGGAGAACGTGGCCATCGACGACAGCGCCGCCACCGCGGCCCGCAGCACCGGCAGCGCAACCGCCGCGCCGGTGCCCTCGCCGAGCCGCATCCGCAGGTCCAGGATTGGGTCCAGGCCGAGCTGCGCCAGGGCTAACGCGTGAGCCGGTTCGGCGGAGCGGTGACCGGCCTGCCACCACAACCGCGCACCCGGTGCCAGGCGCTCGGCCACCAAAGCCGCGGCCGTCACCGCCAGCCCGTCGAGCAACAACGGTGTGCGCCGCACCGCGGCCTGCGCGCAAAACCCGGCGATGGCCGCGAGATCCGCGCCACCGCAACACCGCAGCAACCCCATCGGGTCGGCCAGGACCGCCCGAGCCCGAAACAGCGCATCACGCACCGCCGCCGTTTTGCGCGCCCAACCGGCGTCGTCGATTCCCGTCCCGTAGCCGACCACCGCAACCGGCTCGGCGTCGGTCAGGGCAGCCACCAAAACCGTTGCCGGAGTGGTATTTCCAATGCCCATGTCACCGGCGATGAGCAGATCGGCCCCGGCGTCGACCTCTTCGTCGGCGATTCGGCGTCCTGCCTCGATTGCCGCCGCGGTCTCCTGGTCGGAAAGCGCGTCCTGCACCGCGATGTTGCCGCTGCCACGGCGCACCTTGTGGGCGCCGATCCGTTCCGACAGCGGGTCAGCGTCGACAGCCAGGTCGGCGACTCGCACACTCGCGCCGGCGATCTGCGCCACCGCGTTGATCGCCGCGCCGCCCGCATCGATGTTGGCGACCATCTGGGCGGTCACCTGGGGCGGGTATGCCGAGACGCCGCATTTTGAGACACCGTGGTCGCCAGCGAACACTACCACCCGCGCATGCTCGAATTGCTCTGGCGGACAACGACTTTGGCAGGACGCTAGCCACACCGACAGGTCTTCCAGGCGGCCCAGGGAGCCGGGCGGCTTGGTCAGGGTGTCCTGCCGGGCCCGCGCGGCCGCGGCGGCCTCGGCGTCCGGGGACGGCACCGCCGGGAACGTCATCGCGGCGCCACCTTGATCGGCACCGGCTGGCCGGCTACCAGCAACACCACCCGGTCGCACAGCGCGGCCAGCCGCTGGTTGAGCGCACCCAGCTCGTCCACGAAGCGGCGGCCGGATGCGGTGGTGGGCACCAGGCTCAATCCGACCTCCGAGGTGACCAGCACCAGCGGCGCACGGAACACGCGCACCGCGGCGACAACTTCCTCAACGTCGACCACCACTGATCCGGCGTTCCACGCACGCTCGCGATCCAATGTGGCGGTGAGCCAGCCGCCGATATCGTCGACTAGCGTCGGAATGTCCGGCGACTGGCGCAAATGCGTTGCGATGTCATCGGTTTCGACGGTCGACCAGTGCGCGGGTCGACGGCTGCGGTGCTCGGCTACCCGGCGCGACCAGTCCTCGTCGCCGTCCCCGGCCCCGCCGGTAGCCAAGTAGCGCACGGGTTGGTCGGGCGGCACGGACTCGGCGATGGCGGCCTCGGCCCACCGGGACTTGCCGGACCTGATTCCGCCGAGCACGAGGGTCCGCACGGTAGGTCAGCGCGCTTTCCGAGGACTGCTAGACAACACGGCTGCCGTGGGTGACCTGAGGCCGGGGTGCTCGCATCCGGCGCAGCTGCGAGGCCCGGCCAAAGGCGTACCAGCCGAGCTTCCAGCGGCTTTCGGTATTGTCCGGGAACTTCTCGTCGACGCGCTTGGCAACCTTGCGGCCCAACAGGATCCCGTCGATCGCCATGATCACGACCAGGACCATCATCGCCGGCGACATGTAGACCTGCAGCTGCGGGACGGCGAGCATGATGAACAGCAGGCCCAGGGTGGCCGGCATGAACAAGCCCAGCGCGTTGCGGCGGGCATCCACCACGTCGCGGACGAATCGGCGCACCGGACCCCGGTCGCGGGGCAGCAGATACGCTTCCTCACCGGCCATCATCCGTTCCCGCCGCTCTACCATCTGAGCCCGCCGCGCCGCCTTGTCCGCCCGGCGTTCCTCGCGGCTGAGCTTCGGGCCGGCCAACGCTTTGCGGCGGGCTCGGGCTTCCGCGGCGGTCAACGGGGCGGGCGCGACCGGGCCGCGCCGACGCGCGGTGTCGCGTTTGGGCGTGGGCCGTCCCTTGGGTGCGGTGGTCCGGGACCGGCCGGGCGTCGGGGGTGCGACATCGCTGGCCACCGCCGACTCGGCGTCGGCCGGTGTGGCACCGTTGTCTTTCTTACGGCCCAGCTTCACAGTGGCCAGGTTACTTCGCGGGTGCCTGAACTGTTGAGCCGGACTGAGCCGGATCGGCCGTCATGCGCCGCCGCGCGCCCGGCCATACGCTTGCTGAATGAGTCGCTCCGGGGCCGGCTTCCGGGGCGGCGCGCCTGCCGAAACCGACGTGCCGCCCTTGCGGCTACTAATCGCCCCCGACTGCTACGGCGACACCCTGACCGCCGTGCAGGCCGCCGCGGCCATCGCCACTGGGTGGAGCCGGATCCGTCCCGCCGATCACGTCACCATCGCACCGCAATCCGACGGCGGCCCGGGCTTCGCCGACGTGCTGGCCGACCGGGTGGGGGAGCTGCGCCGGGTGCGGGTGCGTGGTCCGCTGGACGCCCACGTCGATGCCGCCTGGGTGTTCGATGCCGCAACAACCACCGCCTACCTCGAAAGCGCGCAGGCGTGCGGGCTGGCGCTGCTCGGCGGCCCGCCCACCCCGCAGACCGCGTGGTCGGCCCACAGCAGGGGAGTCGGCCAGCTCATCGTGGCGGCTCTGGATGCCGGCGCGACGCGGATCGTGGTCGGGCTTGGCGGCAGCGCCAGCACCGACGGCGGGCGCGGGCTCGTCGAGGAACTCGGCGGGCTGGCCGCGGGGAGGCGCCTGCTGGCGGATGTCGAGTTGATCGCCGCAACCGACGTCGACCACCCGTTGTTGGGGCCGTGGGGTGCTGCGCGGGTGTTCGGGCCGCAGAAGGGTGCCGACCCGGCAACCGTGGCGGCACTCGACCAGCGCCTCGCGGAGTGGGCTGGCCAACTCGACGCGGCCGCCGGCCGGCCGGTCAGCGCCGAATCCGGTGCAGGCGCTGCGGGCGGCATCGGTGCCGCCCTGCTCGCGCTGGGCGGACGGCGGGAATCCGGTGCGGCCATCATCGCCGAGCACACCCATCTGGCCGACGACATCGCCGCCGCCGACCTGGTTATCACCGGGGAGGGCCGGTTCGACGAGCAGTCGCTGCACGGCAAGGTGATCGGTGCGCTGGCCGCCGCCGCGCGCGCCAGAAAAGTGCCGCTGCTGGTGCTGGCCGGCCAGGTCTGCGTGGACGGTGACGCACTGCGCTCAGCGGGCATTTTGGGCGCGTTGGCCATGGCCGATTACGCGGGTTCGGTGCGGCTGGCTTTGGCCGACGCGGCCAATCAGCTCATGGGCCTGGCCAGCGCAGCCGCGGCACGACTCGGGAATAGCGCCGCAACAAGGTACCTTTGATTAAGCGGGCTGCAGCGGGCATCAGGCCCGAGCGGCCCATCGGGCGATTAGTGCATACAGGGAGAAGCAATGACTGTTCAGGGCGAGTCGAGCGCCAAGACCCACGGCGTGATCTTGACCGAGGCCGCCGCCGCCAAGGCGAAGTCACTGCTGGACCAGGAAGGACGCGACGACCTGGCGCTGCGGATCGCGGTTCAGCCGGGCGGCTGCGCGGGCCTGCGCTACAACCTGTTCTTCGATGACCGCACCCTCGACGGCGACCTGACCGCGGAGTTCGGTGGCGTCACCTTGACCGTGGACCGGATGAGCGCCCCGTACCTGCAAGGCGCCTCGATCGACTTCGTCGACACCATCGAGAAACAGGGCTTCACGATCGACAACCCCAACGCCACTGGTTCGTGCGCGTGCGGCGACTCGTTCAACTAAAGCCGTCGACCGGCTAATAGGTGCCGGCGGTCCGCAACACATACGAGCACACCAGCACCTGGCCGTGCTGGAACAACAACTGCGCCAAGCCTTGCACCTGGTCGCGCGGGGGTCCGCCGGTCGCGGGCCGCACCCGCATGGTGAACAGCACCTGGGCCTGGTAATTCGACCAGTACACGATCTTGTCGATCGAAATGACCTGAGCCGACGCGAACTGCTTGCGGAACGCGTCGCTGCTGAGCTTGGCCAGAGCCTGGTCGGAGCGGCGGTCCCGCACCGCGTCGTAGATGCCGCACAGGGTGTTGCGGGCGATGGTTTCGATGTCACGGTTTTCCAGCGCGTCCAGATACCCCTGGATCGCCGTCTTGGCGGTCGCATCGGACAAGGCGACGGTGGTGGCGGAGCGCTGCTCGCGTGTCCCATACACGATCGCGGCCGTCATCGCGGCGATCAGCGCCAGCGCCGCCACCGCGCCGACGATGAGGCGCCGGCGGCGGCGCTTCGGGTACGGCACCGGCGGTGGCAACCCGCCTGGGTAGGCGGCTGACGGTCCGGCGTAGGCCGGTTGCCGGGGAATCGGCTGACTGGGGTGGGGTTCGGTGTGAGGCGGTCCGTCGGCGCCGACGCCATGGTTCGGACCGGCCATCGATGCTCCTACCGTCGTGACGGGGACGGCAAGCGCCGCCCGCAGCGTTCGGGTTCCGGTGAGTCCCTTTGGCAGGCTAGCGCACGACCGGTCACTGGCCGGGACCCCAAGGCGGCGGCTAGCCTAAGTAAGCTTAGCTAGACGAGCTTACGAACGAAGGGTGGAGTTTTCGTGACGATCGCGGTGACCGGTTCGATTGCAACCGACCATTTGATGCGGTTTCCGGGCCGGTTTTCCGAGCAGCTGCTGGCCGAGCATCTCCAGAAAGTGTCGCTGAGCTTTCTGGTCGACGACCTGGTGATCCACCGCGGCGGGGTGGGCGGAAACATGGCCTACGCCATCGGTGTGCTCGGCGGCGACGTCGCGCTGATCGGTGCGGCCGGCGCGGACTTCGCCGACTACCGCGACTGGCTGGAAGCCCACGGCGTCAACTGCGACCACGTGCTGATATCGACGACGGCACACACCGCGCGGTTTGTCTGCACCACCGACCTCGAGATGGCCCAGATCGCGTCGTTCTACCCGGGGGCCATGTCGCAGGCGCGCGAGATCTCGCTAGCCGACGTGGTGGCCGCGATCGGCACGCCTGAGTTGGTCATCATCGGCGCCAACGACCCGGAAGCGATGTTCTTGCACACCGAGGAGTGCCGCAAGCTCGGGCTGGCATTCGCTGCCGACCCGTCCCAGCAGCTGGCACGGCTGACCGGCGAGGAGATCCGTAGGCTGATCAACGGCGCCACCTACCTGTTCACCAACGACTACGAATGGGACCTGCTGCTGTCCAAGACCGGCTGGTCGGAAGCCGACGTGATGGCGCAGGTCGGGTTGCGGGTCACCACACTCGGCGCCAAGGGGGTGGACCTGGTCGACCCCGACGGCACGGTGATCCACGTCGACGTGGTACCGGAAACCAGGCAGGTCGACCCGACCGGGGTCGGTGATGCGTTCCGGGCCGGGTTCCTCACCGGCCGAAGCGCCGGGTTGGGCCTGGAACGTTCGGCGCAGTTGGGCTCGCTGGTCGCTGTGCTGGTGCTGGAGTCCACCGGCACGCAGGAATGGGAGTGGGACCGCGAGGTCGCCGTGGCACGGTTGGCCGACGCCTACGGCGACGCGGCGGCCCGAGAGATCGCCGCCGCGCTCACTTAGGTGGCGCGAGCAGACGCAGAATCGCACGGGCAAGGCCCGTGTGGTGCGATTCTGCGTCTGCTCGCGGTTAGAGCTGCACCGGGTAGTGCGGTTCTTTGATCTGCGGCACCACCGTGTGCTCGACGAAGATCGCATGCCACAGCATGAAGATCAGCACCGTCCACAGGCGGCGACTGTGATCGCTTGTGCCGCAGCGGTGTTCGTCGAGCATGCGGCGCACGGCACCGATGTCGATCAGTTGGCCGGCCTGCGACGAGTTCACCAGGTCGTAGGCCCACTCCAGCAGCTCCCCGGCGCGCAGCCAATGCCGGATCGGCACGGGAAAACCCAGCTTCGGCCGGTTGAGCACATGGGCCGGCACGATCGGCTGCAGCGCGCGTCGCAACGCATATTTGGTGGTGGTGCGGGTGATCTTGGCCTCCACCGGCAAGCGGGAAGCCACCGCGAATACCTCAGGGTCCAAAAAAGGCACCCGCAGCTCCAACGAGTTGGCCATCGTCATCTTGTCGGCCTTGACCAAGATGTCGCCCCGGAGCCAGGTGAACAAATCGATGTGCTGCATGCGCGCCACCGGATCCCAGCCCACGGAGTGCGCGTACACCGGCGCCGTCACGTCGGTGTGCGTCCACTCGGGACGGAAACCGGGCAGCACGGCTTGCAGCTGCGCGTCGGAGAAGCTGCGGGCGTTGCCGTAGTAGCGCTCCTCGAGCGTCAACGATCCGCGGTGCAGCAAGCTCTTGCCGCGCATGCCCTCCGGCAGCGGTTTGGACACCTTGCCCATCGAGCGCCGCAGCCGTGCGGGCAGATATTCGAAAGGCTTGAGCGACAACGGTTCCCGGTAGATCGTGTACCCGCCGAACAACTCGTCGGCGCCCTCGCCGGAGAGCACCACTTTGACGTGTTTGCGGGCCTCGCGGGCGACGAAGAACAGCGGTACCAGCGCGGGGTCGGCGACCGGTTCGTCGAGATACCAGACGATCTCGGGTAATGCGGCGACGAACTCGCCAGGACTGACCACCTTGGCGACGTGTCGCGCGCCGATCGCTTCGGCAGACGCCACCGCGACGTCGATCTCGGAGAAGCCCTCACGCTCGAACCCGGTGGTGAAGGTGATCAGCCGCGGATTGTGGCGGATGGCCAGTGCGGCGATCGCCGTGGAATCGATGCCGCCCGACAGGAACGCGCCGACGGTGACATCGGCGCGCATGTGCTTGGCGACCGAGTCCTCCAGGACCGCGGTGATCTCGTCGTAGCGGGCCCGCTCGGTGTCGCGGGTAATGGGTTCGGCGGCAAATCGCGGCACGAAATAGCGGACGACGTCCGGTTCGCGGTCGCCGGGACGGATGCGGGCGTAGCAGCCGGATTCCAGGCGGCGCACCCCGCGGGTCAAGGTCTCGGGTTCGGGCACGTACTGCAGGACCGTGTAGTGCTGCACGGCCCGCTGGTCGATGCCGGTGTCGAATCCGATCAGCGACGCAAGCTCCAGCAGGCACTTCTTCTCGCTAGCCACCGCGATGCCACCGCTTCCGGCCGCGATGAACAGCGGTTTGATGCCGAAAGGATCACGGGCGCAGAACAATTCGCCAGCGACAGTGTCCCAGAGGGCGAACGCGAACATACCCCGCAACCGGGCCAGCGCGTCCACACCCCAGTGGTGGTAGGCGGCGATGATGGCTTCACCGTCACCGTCGGTGGCAAATACGGCGCCGTGGCTGGCGGCGAGTTCGGAGCGTAGCTCCAGGTAGTTGTAGATCTCTCCGTTGAACACCAGCACATACCGGTCCGGCGTTTCGGGTGGCCCCCACCGCAGCGGCTGATGTGAGTGCGCGATGTCGATGATGGACAGCCGGTTGAACCCGAACACGACATTGTCGTCGGCCCAGGTGCCGGGCTCGTCGGGACCGCGATGGCGCATCAACTGCGACGCGTCGGCCACGGCGTCGGCAGCGTCGTGGGCAGCGGCACCCACGAACGCCAGCAGTCCACACACGGCGCCCCAGTATGCCGCAACGCGACGGCCGTCGGCGTCGTGCCTGGCTGACGCCGCTGGCCAGAAGGCCCGGGTAGCTCGGCTTGGTTTCGATGCGTGGTCTACGCTGCGTAGTATTCGACTGCTGCGGCGGGTCAGCCCAGCGCTGCTGGCCCAGCTTGTGACACAGGAGGCGCAAACGTGACACCTTGCGGGCCCCGTCGTGTGCGTGGCTTTGGCGGCGTTCGCCCGGCGCTGGCCCGCGGGGGTCGCCTGCTGGTGCTGGCCAGCACGCTGAGCGCGCTGGCCGTGAGCCTCAGCGGATGCAGCTGGTCAGAAGCTCTGGCCCTGGGCTGGCCGCGGGGCATCACCCCGGAAGCCGACGTCAACCGGCAACTGTGGATCGGCGCGGTGATCGCCTCGCTGGTTGTCGGCGTGATCGTGTGGGGCCTGATCTTTTGGGCGTCCGCGTTTCACCGCAAGAAGAAGACCGACACCGACCTGCCCCGCCAGTTCGGCTACAACTTGCCGCTTGAGCTGGTGCTGACCGTCATACCGTTCCTGATCATCTCGGTGCTGTTCTATTTCACGGTGGTGGTCCAGGAGAAGATGATTCACCTGGCATCCGATCCGGAGGTCGTCGTCGACGTCACGTCGTTCCAGTGGAACTGGAAGTTCGGCTACCAGAAGGTCCGCTTCAAGGACGGCACGTACGTGTACGACGGCGCCGACCCGGCCCGCAAGCAGGCGATGGTGTCCAAGCCGGAAGGAAAAGACAAGCACGGCGAGGAACTGGTCGGCCCGATCCGTGGGCTCAACACCGAAGACCGCACCTACCTCAACTTCGACAAGGTCGAGACGTTAGGCACCAGCACCGAGATCCCGGTGCTGGTGTTGCCGGCCGGCAAGCGCATCGAGTTTCAATTGGCTTCAGCCGATGTGGTACATGCGTTTTGGGTGCCAGAGTTCTTGTTCAAGCGTGACGTGATGCCCAATCCTGCGGCCAACAATTCGGTGAACCGATTCCAGGTCGCCGAGATTACGAAAACCGGTGCGTTTGTGGGCCGCTGCGCCGAGATGTGCGGTACCTACCACTCGATGATGAACTTCGAAGTCCGGGTGGTGCAGCCCAACGACTTCAAGTTCTATCTTGAGAAGCGCCGCGAAGGGAAGACGAACGCCGAGGCGCTGCAGGCGATCAACCAGCCACCCACCGCGGTTACCACGCACCCCTTCGACACCCGCCGCGGGGAATTGGCACCGCAAGCGAGTAAGTAGGACACACCCATGCACATCGAAGCCAGGCTGTTCGAGTTCGTCGCCGCGTTTTTCATCGTCACCGCTGTGCTCTACGGCGTGTTGACCCAGCTGTTCGCCACCGGCGGCGTCGAGTGGGCCGGCACCACCGCGCTGGCGCTGACCGGCGGCATGGCGTTGATCGTGGCCACCTTCTTCCGGTTCGTCGCCCGTCGGCTCGACACCCGTCCCGAGGATTACGAAGGCGCTGAGATCAGCGACGGGGCAGGCGAACTGGGCTTCTTCAGCCCGCACAGCTGGTGGCCGGTGCTGGTCGCCTTGTCGGGCTCGGTGGCCGCGGTCGGCATCGCCCTATGGTTGCCATGGTTGATCGTTGCCGGGGTGGCGTTCGTGCTCAGCTCGGCGGCCGGACTGGTCTTCGAGTACTACCTCGGCCCCGAGAAACACTGATTGACGTGGCCAAAAGGTCACAATCAGGGCACCAGTCGCACTGCGGCCGATTCGCCATGGCCGTCCCGCCCAGCCGGGTTGGGTAGGGTTGCTGCCGAAGCACAATGGAAAATGTTTGAGCGCGCGCAGCCACAGTGCCGCGCGCGTTGGTGATGTAGTCGAACAGGACAGGCAAACATGAGTGGGCCGAATCCCCCTGGACCGGAATCTGACGAACTGGACCCCGGCCGCGCGCCCAGCGAGGAACTCGACGCCGACAGCGGGCCCGACGCCGAGGACGGGGGGCAGGAGGACGATTCCGAGCAGACCAGCGCGACCGAATTCTATTCGCAGGCGTACTCGGCGCCCGAGTCTGAGCACTTCACCAGCGGCCCCTATGTGCCGGTCGACCTGGGGCTCTACGACTACGACAGCTACGACGAGCCGGCCGCGCAAGACCAGGGCCGCCCTCCCCGCTGGCCGTGGGTGGTCGGTGTCGCCGCGATCGTGGCCGCGATCGCCCTGGTGGTCTCGGTGTCACTGCTGTTTGCCCGCACTGGCACCACCAAGCTGGCCACCCCGAGCACGGCGCCGACGTCGACCCCGCCGATGCAGGACGAGATCATCGCCACCACCCCGCCGCCCGCACTGCCGCCCCCGCCGCCGCCCAGGGAAACGGTGACGGTGACGACCACCGCGCCGCCGCCGCCCCCGCCGCCCCCGCCGCCGGCGGCTGAGGCACCACCGCCGCCAGCGACTTCGGCGCCGCCAGCGGCACCCTCGGCCGGTGCCCCACCGCCAACCACGACACCGGCCGGCCCGCGGCAGGTCACCTATTCGGTGACCGGCACCAAGGCGCCCTTCGACATCATCACCGTGACCTACATCGACGCGTCCGGGCAGCGGCGCACTCAGCGCAACGTCTACATCCCGTGGACGCTGACCCTCACACCGATCTCGCAGTCGGAGGTCGGCTCGGTGGAGGCGTCTAGCCTGCTGCGGCTGAGCAAGCTCAACTGCTCGATCACCACCAGCGACGGAACCGTGCTGTCGGCCAACAACAGCGACGCGCCGCAGACGAGTTGCTGATGGGCGTCGACGATCCCGGGGACCGGCAACGCTGGGGCACCGTCTCACCGGTCACCACCGACCGAATTCTGCTCGGCGTATGCGTCGCGGTGTGGTTGGCGGTGGTCGGCGTGAGCGTGGCCGCGGTGGTCGCGTTGGTCGACCTGGGTCGGGGTTTCCAGCGAACAGCCAGCCAGCACACCCCGGCGGTGCTCTACGCCGTCATCATCGTGTCCGCGCTGGTGATCGTGGCCGCGATCCCGGCGTTGCTGCGAGCCCGTCGCACCGGCTACGTCCATCCGGCCGGTCGGCCGACCACGGGCCCTCGGGTTCGGGAAGCGGTCCGGCGCCCGGGCAGGCCGGGCTACGTCGCGCCGCGAACCATCGCCGAGGAGGCGCGCACCGAGCGGCTCACCTCGTTGGCTGCGGCGGGCGTGTCGGGTGCGGAGATGGACCGGATCTGGTTACGCGGCACGCTCGCTTTGGCGGCCACGATGGGCGTGGCCCTGATCGCGGTCGCGGCAGCGACGTATCTGATGGCCATCGGTCGCTACGGCCCGTCCTGGACGGCCTACGGCATCGCCGGAATCGTCACGGCGACTCTGCCGCTAATCTCCTGGCAACGTGTGCGACGACTGCGTCGACTCCTCACCAGGGTGTGACTCACCAGGGTGTGACGAGTGCGCGGGGCGGCCCGACCGTCGCCGGGCCCGCATCGGGCTAGTGCTGACCCCCGCGTTCGCCGTTGGGGGAACCGTTGCCGCCCTCTTGGCGCTCCCGCAGCGCGGTGAGCGCTCGCTGCTCGGCGGCGTGGGCCGCCTCGCGCAGTGCCGCGTCTTCCGACGGCGGGTCGGCGAACAAGAAGCTGCCTGACCCCGGCGACCCCGCCGACCCGAGTTTGTTCATCTTGTTGGGCACCGGTGCGCCCTGGTATTCCAGCGGGATCGGGTGGCCGTGCTCGTCGACCGGACCCAGCGGCTGGTGCAACTCGATGTAGGCGCCGTGCGGCAACCGCTTGATGATGCCGGTCTCGATGCCGTGTTCGAGCACCGCCCGGTCGCTGCGCTGCAGCCCGAGGCACCACCGGTAGGTGACGAAGTAGACGACCGGCGGCAACACCACCATGCCGATGCGACCGATCCATGTCGTCGCGTTCAGTGAGATGTGGAACTTCCACGCGATGATGTCGTTCATCGCGCTCAGCGTGAGCACCATGTAGAACGCGATCGCCATCGCCCCCACCGAGGTGCGCACCGGGACATCGCGGGGCCGCTGCAACAGGTTGTGGTGCGCGTAGTCGCCGCTGAACCGCTTCTCCAGGAACGGGTAGATGATCAGCAGCACGAAAATCAGGCCCATGATCAGCGCCACCCACACCGGGGCCGGGATGGTGTGGTGCCAGAAGTAGAACTCCCACGGCGGCCAGATGCGGGCCAGGCCTTCGGTCCACATCATGTAAAAGTCGGGCTGCGAACCCGCCGACACCTGAGATGGCTTGTAGGGGCCTAGGTTCCAGATCGGGTTGATCTGCAACAGCCCTCCCATCAGGCCGAGGACCGCGGTCACCAGCGCGAAGAACGCCCCGGACTTGACCGCGAACACCGGCATCACCCGCACGCCCACGACGTTGTCTTCGGTGCGGCCAGGCCCGGGGAACTGGGTGTGCTTCTGGAACCACACCAACGCCAGGTGTAGTGCGATCAGCGCCAGGATGATGCCCGGGAAGAGCAGGATATGAATGGCGTAGAGCCGCGGAATCAGGATGTCGCCCGGGAAGTCACCGCCCATCAGCGCCCAGTGCAACCAGGTTCCGATCACCGGCATGCCCAGGGTGATCGACGACAGCGCCGCGCGCAGCCCGATACCGGAGAGCAGGTCGTCGGGCAGCGAATAGCCGAAGTAACCCTCGAACATGGCCAAGATCAACAGCAGCGAGCCGATGATCCAGTTCGTCTCGCGGGGCCGGCGAAACGCGCCGGTGAAGAAGATGCGGGCCAGGTGCACCATGATCGCCGCGGCGAACATCAGCGCCGCCCAGTGGTGGATCTGGCGGACGAACAGCCCGCCGCGGACTTCGAAGGAGATGTCGAGCGCCGATTCGTAGGCCCGTGACATCGCCACCCCGCGCAACGGTTGGTAGACACCGTTGTAGGTGACTTCTGTCATCGACGGGTCGAAGAACAACGTCAGATAGACGCCGGTGATCAGCAACACGATGAAGGAATACAGCGCGATCTCGCCGAGCAGAAACGACCAGTGTGTCGGGAACACCTTGTTGAGCTGGCGGCGCAGCGCCGCCGACGGGTGATAACGCGTGTCGATGTCGTCGGCTTGCCGGGCCAGGATGCGGCCGATATCGAGTTTCGGGCTCATGTTGTGCGCTCCCAGAAGGCCGGTCCCACGGGCTCGATGAAATCGCCGTTGGCGACGAAATACCCGTTGGTGTCGATAGTGATGGGCAGCTGCGCCAGTGCGCGCGCAGCCGGACCGAATATGGGTTTGGCGTACTCCAGCGCGTTGAACTGCGACTGGTGGCACGGGCACAGGATGCGATAGGACTGCTGCTCGTAAAGCGAAGAGGGGCAACCCAAATGCGAGCACACCTTGGTGAACGCGAAAAACTCGCCGAAGTTGAAGCTCTCCTGGCCCTTGCGCTTGACGACCTTGGGCATGTCAGTTGGCCGGATGCGGATGAGCATCACCGGATTGCGGACGCCCATCGTGATGGCCAACAGCTTTTCGTGTGATTCCGGGGTGGTGCCGTCACCGTCGGATTCCCGCCACGGAAAGACCGTTTCCATGCCGCCGGCGTCAATGTCTTCCGGGCGCATCTTGACAAACGGCGGGCCGGCGTGTCGGCCGGTGGCGCGGGCCAGGTAGATCGTTTCACCCGGATATCGGGGAGTCCAGCCCGACGTCCACAGCACCGCCTTCTTGCCTTGCGCGGTCTGCACCACCGGTTTCCACGGGTTTTTGATGAGACCGCCGACAAACGCCACCAGCGTGCCCACCCCGAACGCGCCAAGACCGATGCCCAGTGAGAGCCCAATCATCTTGCGGCGTCGCAGCGTTGAGCTTTCGAGCGCATCGGTCAGGTTGGCCGCCACCGTCTTGCGGTGGATTTCGGGGGAGCGGTTGTCGTGGCGCTCCTGAATCGAAATCTCTTCGGGGATGAACTTTTTCTGAAACAGCACCGCGCCGACCGCGATCGACATGATGGAAAGCCCGAACGTCAGACCGTAAAGCGGCGTGGTCAGCGAGTAGAGGAAGCTGCCGCTGGCTTCCTTGGGCTTGTACTCCCAGGGCCAAAACAAAAACACCAGCAGCAGCGCCAGGCCGAAGAAACCGCCCGCCAAAAGCCACAGTGCCACTTGGCGTTCCGCGCGTTTTTCGGCCCGGGTGCCCTGCACCGGCCAGCGTGGTTGCTTGTAAACGGTTTCCACGCCGTCCAACCGGCCGCCCAGCGCGACGAGTTCTTCGCGCGACATCGCCGCCAGAGCCGCCTCGTCGGGCTCTTGGTGCCGGTCCGCGTCGGTGCGGGCCTGATCTCCGATGTCGGTCATGATCGCGCCCCAATCCACAGTGCTACGCCGATGACGGCGACCATCCCGATGATCCACATCGCCATGCCCTCGGGGGCAGGACCGAAGCCGCCCAGACCGTAGCCGCCGGGCTGGCGCTCTTCGGTGACGGTCTTGACGTAGGCGATGATGTCTTTCTTCGCGTCGAGCGACAGCTGCCGGTCGGAGAACTTCGGCATGTTCTGCGGCCCGGACAGCATCGCGGCAAGGATTTGCTGCTCGTTGGCCGGCCCCAAGTCGGGCGCGTACTTACCCGACGACAGTGCCCCGCCCTTGCCGGTGAAGTTGTGGCACGACGCGCAGTTCAGCCGAAACAGATCACCGCCACGGCCTAAATCCTTGCCGCGCAATGATTTTTGAGCGAGGCTTCCGTCCGGCTCGCGTACCAGGGTGGGGCCGCCACCGTTGGCTTGCACATAGGCGCCCAGCGCCTCGATCTGCGCCTCGTCGAAGATCGGGTCTTTGCGTGGCGCCTGGGCTTCACCACGCACGGCGGGCATCCGGCCGGTGGAGACCTGGAAGTACACGGCTGCCTCACCGACGCCGATCAAGCTGGGCCCGCGACCGGGCACGCCCTGCAGGTTGGCGCCGTGGCAGGTCACACACGACGTGTCGAATAGCTGCTTACCCGTGCGCAAAAGCGCCGACGAGGACTCGTCGGCGACCGCCACCTGCGGTTTGGGTGTCAAAACCGCGGCCAGCCCGCCGGCCAGCGCCAACGCTGCCACCAGCAGCAGCCCGCCTGACAAGCGGCGGCGAAGACGTCGCCGTGAGCGGTTTGTTTTCAACCGAGCACTCCTGTTCGTCGGGCGCCTGCTCATCGGATGAAGTAGATCGTGGTGAACAGCGCGATCCACACGATGTCGACGAAATGCCAGTAATAGGAAACGACGATCCCGGCGGTGGCCTGCGCGGGCGTGAACTTGCTCATCGCGGTGCGGGCGAGCAGGAAGATGAAGGCGATCAGCCCGCCGATCACGTGCAATCCGTGGAAGCCGGTGGCCAGGTAGAACACGCTGCCGTAGGCGCTGCCCGGGATCGTGGTGCCGTGACTGCTCAGGTGGTAGTACTCGTAGCCCTGGCCGAGCACGAAGAACAGACCCATCAAGAACGTGACCACATACCAGCGGCGCAGGCCGAACACGTCGCCGCGCTCGGCGGCGAATACGCCCATCTGGCAGGTGAACGACGACGCGATCAGCACCAGGGTGACCGGCACCGCCTGGTAGAGGTTCAGGTGGGTGGGGTGAGGCGGCCAGTTGCCGCCGGCCTGGGCTCGCGCGGTGAAATACATCGCGAACAGCCCGGCAAAGAACATCAGCTCGCTGGAGAGCCAGACAATGGTGCCGACGCTAACCATGTTGGGCCGGTTCAGCGAATGCACACGCGAAGTGATCGCAGTTCCCGAGGTCCCCACAGCGCTGGTCACATCCGCAAGTATGACGCTTTGTAGTTGATGATCTCCACCCGGGGCGGCATTTGACCGGGCGGGTCGCGCTGGCCGTTCGGCGACAAGCGCCGTTCGTGGGACGATCGGCGCGTGGCCGTGTCACATCAACCGCCGCCATCCGGTGAGCCAGGCGGTTCGTCATGGCCGCAGGTGCTGGGCCGGTTGACCGTCGGGCACGACCTCACCCGCGGCCAGGCCGCCTGGGCGATGGAACAGATCATGACCGGCGCCGCGACCCCCGCGCAGATCGCGGCTTTCGGGGTGGCGCTGACGATGAAGCTGCCGACCCCCGCCGAGGTGGGCGAGCTGGCCGACGTCATGCTGCGCCACGCGCGCCGGCTGCCGGCCGGTGTCGGCGCCGACGCGGTCGACGTGGTCGGTACCGGCGGTGACGGGGTCAGCACCGTCAACCTGTCGACGATGGCGGCGATCGTGGTGGCGGCCGCCGGCGTGCCGGTGGTCAAACACGGCAACCGGGCGGCGTCGTCGCTGGCCGGCGGCGCCGACACGCTGGAGGCGCTCGGGGTGCGCATCGATCTGGGTCCCGACGAGGTGGCGCGCAGTGTAGCCGACGTCGGTATCGGGTTCTGCTTCGCGCCGACGTTTCACCCGTCGTACCGGTACGCCTCGGCGGTGAGACGCGAGGTCGGGGTGCCGACGGTGTTCAATCTGCTTGGGCCGCTGACGAATCCGGGTCAGCCGCGGGCGGGTCTGATCGGCTGCGCGTTCGCGGATCTGGCCGAGGTGATGGCGACGGTGTTCGCCGCTCGCCGCTCCAGCGTGTTGGTGGTGCACGGCGATGACGGGCTCGACGAGTTGACCACCACCACGACCAGCACCATCTGGCGGGTTCAAGCGGGCACCGTGGACAAGTTGACGTTCGATCCGGCCGGCTTCGGGTTCGCCCGTGCCGAGTTGGGGGACTTGCTGGGCGGCGACGCGGCAGCGAACGCGGCCGAGGCGCGTTCGGTGCTGGCCGGGGCCCAAGGGCCGGTGCGCGACGCCGTCGTACTCAATGCCGCCGGCGCGATCGTCGCCCACGCCGGGCTATCCAGCCGCGCCGAATGGCTGCCGGCGTGGGAGGACGGGCTGGCCCGCGCCGCCGCGGCGATCGACAGCGGCGCGGCCGAACAGCTTCTCGCGCGGTGGGTGCGGTTCAGTCAAACCGTTTGACTGCCAGTCGTTTACGGCCTGTTCGGCCGCCGCCCGCGCCGAGCGGGCGGCCGCCGCCCACGCCGCCCACGGTCCGGCCGACCGCAGCGGCGAGGCCCAGCCCGCCGCGTCGTCGGCGCCGTGGCAGCACACGACGCGCACGCCCGGTGCCGCCAGCCAGCGCGCTATCAGTGCCGTTTCCTCGACCAGCGCGCCGCCCAACGGTGCAGCGGTCGGCACGATCGCCTGGGCGCCGGCCCGGATGGCCTCGACGACCGGCATCGGCGGCACCCCGCGGGCAGCGCAGCCCGCCGCAGCGAGTTGGCCATGGCGGATCACGGCGAGCTGCCAGCCGCCGCGCCCGTCGGGCGCGGCGGCCACCAGCTCCGGCAGCGCGGCCAGCGCCCGCAGGCGCTGGCCGCGCCACAGTGCGTCGATCGCGGTGGCGGTGCGGTCGCGCAGCCTCGCGGCGCTTTCGTAGCGACGCCGCTCGGCCAGTGCGGCGACCTGTTCGACGGCCGCGGCCAGCGCGCTGTTGTCCGAGCCGTCGATCAGGTCGGCGGCGCGACGGGCCGCCGGGGCGTACTGCTCGGCAGTGATGTCGCGGCCGGCCGGGCACGGCGACACCTCACGCCGCGGGCAGGCCGGTCCGTGCCGCGCGGAGCGCGCGAGGCGGCGGGTGCAGGTGCGGATCCCGGTGAACCGTGCCAGCAGGGCGGCGGTGTCGGCGGCGTCGGCGCGGGACCGAAACGGGCCCACCGCGCGGTCGTCGCGGGGGCCCGCACCACCGACAGCCGCGGGAACGCCTCGTCGGTCAATACCACCCACCACCAGCGGTGCGGGAACCGTGAGCGGCGGTTGTAGGGCGGGGCATGCGCGGCCAGCAGCCGCAGCTCACGCACGCCGGCTTCCAGCGCGTGCGCGCACTCGACATGGTCGATGCGGCCGGCCAGCGCGACCAGCTCCCTGGTCCGTGCACGCCGGTCCGCGCCGTTGAAGTACTGAATCACCCTGCGGCGCAAGTCGATTGCCGTGCCAACGTAGAGGACCTCGCCGGAAGGTGCCCGAAACAGGTAGACCCCGGGCCGGTGCGGCAAATCCTCGGCGAGGGTGCGTTTGCTGCGTTGAGCCGGGGTGAGGCCGGGCAGATACGCGCGCAGGTCGGCGTAGGTGTGCACACCCTGGTTGCCGACCCGCTCGAGCAGCGCATGCAACACCTCGACGGTGGCGCGGGCGTCGGCGAGGGCGCGGTGCGTGGGCTGGCTGGCGACGGCGAACAGCCGCGCCAGCGCGGCAAGCTGCACGCTGGGTGCTTCCTCGCGGCTGAGCACCCGGCGCGCCAGCCCCACCGTGCACAGCACCGGCGGCCGCGGCCAGGGGATGTGTAAGCGCTCGGCGGCGGCACGCAGGAACGCCAGGTCGAAGCGGGCATTGTGGGCCACCAGCACCGCGCCGCGGGCGAAGTCGAAAAACATCGGCAGCACCGCGCCGATCGTGGGCGCGTCGCACACCATGGCCGTGGTGATGCCGGTGAGCCGCACGATCTGCGGCGGGATGTCGCGCTGCGGGTCGACCAGCGTGGCGAACTCGCCCAGCACCGCGCCACCGCGGACCTTCACCGCTCCGATCTCGGTGATCGCGTCGGCCGCTGTCTCCGCGGCACCGGTCGCACGTCCCCCCGTGGTCTCCAGGTCGACCACGACGAACGTTGTCTCGCGCAACGGCACCTCGGCGGCCGGATCCAGCTCGGCGAAGCTCAGCTGCGTGGCACCCACAGTTGCGCACGTTAGGCACCGGCACCGACGTTTACCGGTTCCCGCGCCGGCACCGCCGCCACCGCGGCCCGCTCGTCACCAAGAAATGTCGGTGCCCGCGTTTAGCGTGCAGGTAGCCGCGGGCGCACAGACTCGAAAGGACCGACTGTCATGGCCCAAACCAGCAGAATCAGCCACATAACCAGCGCGCCACCGGAACAGTCCGGACCGGTCGTCATCGACTGCGACGCGTGCGCGGTCCGCGGCCGCGGATGCCGCGACTGCGTCGTCAGCGTGTTGTTGGGTGTGCCGGAAACGCTGCTCGCCGACGAGCGCGCCGCGTTGGAGGTGCTCGCCGACGCCGGCCTGGCACCCAGGCTGCGGTTGGTGCCGGTTCAGCGGGACTTCGGGGGCCGCCGCGACGAGGGTCCGAAATCTTGCTGATTTCTTAATGTTCCGTTGTTGGCCAATGCCTATACCATTTCGTAACCTGTCTGAGACCTAAAGCAGACTCGACGTTCTCGTCGACGGGTTAAAGGATGCGAAATTTTGGGGTCGGGGCTCGACGGTAGACGCTGGGGTACATGCGGTATCAAGCGCTCCGCCGTCGGCGTGATAGCCGGCTTCGTCGCCCTCTCCGGTGCTCTCTCCGCTAATGTGCTGGCTGACCCTTCAGATGACGCGCTAGCGAAGCTCAATGAACTGTCGCGCCAGGCCGAGCAGACCACTGAGGCCATGCACAGCGCCCAGCTCGACCTGAACGAAAAGCTGGCTGCGCAGCGCGCTGCCGAGAAAAAGCACGCCGACGCTCAGGCCGACCTGGAGGCTGCGAAGGCACGACTGGCAACCTTTCAGGCGTCTGTCAACAAGTTTGCTGCCGCGATGTATATGGGTGGTCGCACCGACGGCATGGAGGCCATCCTGACCGCCGAGTCGCCGCAGCAGCTGATCAGCAAGCTGGCCGTGCAGCGGGTGATATCGACCGAGATGGCGACCCAGATGGCGAGCTATCGGGCGGCCGGAGAGGCTGCCGCTAAGGCCGAACAGGCATCGGCCAAATCGGCGGCCGACGCCAAGACCGCCGCCGAGCAGGCCGCCGCGGTGCGGGCCAGCCTGCAATCCAAGCAGAGTCGGCTGCAGCTGCAGATCGCCGTCGTCAAGTCGCAGTATCAGTCGCTGACCCCGGGGCAGCGCGCCGCGCTGGCCGATCCCGGGCCGGCCCCGCCGCCGACGGCATTGGCCGCCGCCACCGCACCGCAGGCATTGGCACCGGGTGGTTCGCCGGCCGGCGGGGCAGCCGGAGCAGGCGTGCCCGACGCGTTACCGCCGGGCGGTTCCGGCGAGGGCGCGGCGGCGATCGCGGTGCAGGCGGCCCTCACCCAGGTCGGCCAGCCCTACGCGTGGGGTGGCGCCGCGCCCGGCGGGTTCGACTGCTCCGGCCTGGTGATGTGGGCGTTCCAGCAGGCCGGCATCCCGCTGCCGCACTCCAGCCAGGCACTGGCGCACGGCGGGCAGCCGGTCGCGCTGTCGGACCTGCAGCCCGGTGACGTGCTGACCTTCTACTCCGACGCGTCCCATGCCGGCATATACATCGGCGACGGCCTGATGGTCCATTCGTCGACCTATGGCCAGCCGGTACGGGTGGTCCCCATGACCTCGTCCGGCCCCATCTACAACGCGCGCCGCTACTGAAAATCCTGAGCGCTCTGGCCTGGTCGTTTCGCCACCGGTGGCAGCCGGCGTTACTGGCGAGCGCACTTGTCGTCGAACTGAGCCTGTCGGCAACGGTGGTGGCCACCCCCCGCGACCACCCGGCGTCCGCCACAGCCGGGGACACCGTCTCGACGCTCGTCGTCGCGGGCGAGCGCACGGTGCGACTCGTCGCCCGTGGCGGTTCGAACACCGACCGGCTTTTGAGCCGCGTCGCGGCTGGCATCGGCGCGGCCGTCGACGCCGTGGAGGCGTTTTGGGGAAAGCAGTGGACGCGTGAAATCACCGTCGTGGCAACCGGTTCGCAGCGGGAGTTTGTCGCCGCAGCCGGCGCCGGGACCGGGTCGCAATGGGCTGATATCGCGGCGGTCACCGTTGCCGACCGGGTTGACCCCGATCACCGGGTCGCGGTCGGCCAGCGCATCGTGTTCGCGCCCGGCGCCGCCGCGATGAGCGACGCGGCGTTGCGAATCGTATTGCGCCACGAGCTTTTCCACTACGCGGCGCGCGCCGACACGGCGCTTGACGCGCCGCGCTGGCTCACCGAGGGGGTGGCCGACTTCGTTGCGCGGCCACCGACGTCGGCGGCGGGGGCTGCGGCACTGGCCACGACGTTGCCGTCGGACGCCGACCTCGACGCACCCGGGCCACAGCGCTCGCTGGCCTATGACAGGGCGTGGTGGTTCACCCGCTTCGTGGCCGACGCATATGGGGCGGCGACGCTGCGTCGGCTCTATGTCGCTGCCGGCGGCGCTGGACATGTCGACGCCGTCGCCGCGATGCGCACGGTGCTGCGCGGTGACCCCGCCGACCTGCTTGCGCGCTGGCAGCGGTGGCTTACCGGCTAGCCTTTCCCGGTGGCCCGGGTCTTGCTGGTGACCAACGATTTTCCGCCGCGGCGTGGCGGCATTCAGTCCTACCTGGAGGAGCTCGTGCGCAGGATCGTCGGCACCGGGTCGCACGCGGTGACGGTGTATGCGCCCCAGTGGAAAGGCGCCGACGCCTTCGACGCAGGGGCGACCGGCTATCGGGTGGTGCGTCATCCGGGCACGTTGATGCTGCCCGGACCGGCCGTCGATACCCGCATGCGCCGGCTGATCGCCGAGCACGACATCGACACCGTGTGGTTCGGCGCGGCGGCGCCGCTAGCGCTGCTGGCGGATCGGGCTCGGCAGGCCGGGGCGACTCGGGTGCTGGCCAGCACCCACGGGCATGAGGTGGGCTGGTCGATGCTGCCGGTGGCCCGCTCGGTGTTGCGGCGCATCGGCGACAGTACCGACGTCGTCACGTACGTCAGCCGCTACACGCGCGCCCGGTTCGCCTCGGCGTTCGGGCCCACGGCCGCACTGGAATACCTGCCGCCCGGGGTGGACACCGACCGGTTCCGGCCCGACCCGGCCAGTCGTGCCAGACTGCGGGCCCGCTACGGTCTGGGCCGACGGCCCACGGTGGTATGCCTGTCGCGGCTGGTCCCGCGCAAGGGTCAGGACGTCCTGATCCGGGCGCTGCCGTCGATCCGCCGGCGGGTCGACGGCGCGGCGCTGGTCATCGTCGGCGGCGGTCCCTACCTGTCCGCGCTGCGGCGTCTGGCCCAGCGCTACCGGGTGACCGAGCACGTGGTCTTCACCGGCGCAGTATCGGGCGCCGAGCTACCCGCGCATCATGCGATGGCGGACGTGTTCGCGATGCCCTGCCGCACCCGCGGCGCCGGGCTGGACGTCGAAGGGCTGGGCATCGTGTTCCTGGAAGCGTCCGCGACCGGCGTGCCGGTGGTTGCCGGGTGCTCGGGTGGAGCGCCGGAGACGGTGCAGCACAACACAACTGGGCTCATTGTCGACGGTCGGTCGGTGGATAAGGTTGCCGATGCGGTTGGTGGGCTCCTGGCCGATCCGGGTCGGGCGGCCGTGATGGGCGCTGCCGGGCGGGACTGGGTGACGGCCAACTGGCGATGGGACACGCTGGCTGCCCGCATGGCCGCGCTGTTGGCGGGCTAAATGATGCCGCAGACGCAAAAGCCCTCAAATGCCACCAGTTTTGGGTACCTTGACGCTTCTCGCGGATCTAGGTGGCGTAGATGGCTTCGATGTCGGAGGCGAACTTCTCCGTCACCACCTTCCGTTTGACCTTCATCGTCGGGGTCAGCTCACCGGTGTCTTCGGTGAAGTCGACCGGCAGAATGCGGAACTTGCGGATCGACTCGGCATGCGAGACAGCCAAATTGGCTTGTTTGACTGCCGCGTCCACCTCGGCGACCAAGTCGGGATCGGTGGCCAGGTCACCCACCGACATGTCAGCGGCCTTGCTGTTGCGCTGTTTCCAGCCCTCGAACGCCTCAGAGTCGATGGTGATCAACGCCCCGACGAACGGCCTGGCGTCGCCGACGACCATCGCCTGGCTGATCAACGGATGAGCCCGCAACTGGTCCTCAAGTATCGCGGGGGCGACATTCTTACCGCCCCCGGTGACGATGATCTCCTTCTTGCGGCCGGTGATGGTCAAAAAGCCGTCTTCGTCGACGGCGCCGAGGTCGCCGGTTTTGAACCAGCCGTCGGTGAATGATTCTGCGGTGGCTTGCTCGTTGTGCCAGTAGCCGCCGAACACGACGCCGCCGCGAACCAGCAGCTCGTTGTCGTCGGCGATGCGCATACTGTTGCCGGGCAACAGTTTTCCGACGGTACCGATCTTCAAGTCGCCCACCCGGTTAACGGTGATGGCCGCACTGGTTTCGGTCAATCCATAGCCCTCGTAGACCGTCAGGCCGACCCCACGATAGAAGTGGCCCAGCCGGGCGCCCAATGGGGCGCCGCCCGAGATGGACGCCCGACAGTCGCCGCCCAGCGCCGCACGCAACTTGTGATACACCAGCCGATCGAATACCGCATGTTTGGCCCGTAGCAGCAGGCCCGCTCCGCCGCGGTCCTGGGCCTCACTCCAGTCGATGGCAGTCTGAGCGGCGATGTCGAAAATCCGTCCCTTGCCTTCGTTGGCGGCATTTTGTGCAGCGGTGTTGTACACCTTCTCGAAGACCCGCGGCACCGAGACCACGATCGTCGGTTTGAACACCCCGAACATCGGCACGAGATTCTTGATGTCGCTGGTAAAACCGACCGTGACCTTATTGACGAACGCGGCCATCGTGATGGCACGGGCGAGCACGTGAGCCAGGGGCAAAAAGACCAGCAGCCGCTCGCCCTTGGTCAGCAGTGTGGGCAGGACTTCTTTGGCGCCGCGGGTCTCATAGACGAGGTTGGAATGGGTGAGTTGGCAACCCTTGGGCCGCCCAGTAGTTCCTGAGGTGTAGATCAGCGTCGCCGGGTCGGCGCTGCGCAACGCCGCGACCCGACTGGAAACTTCATCAGGGTCGACCGAGGCGCCTTCCTCCGCGAGTTGGTCGAGCGCCTTGCGGCCCGAGCCGTCGATGTGCAGCACCCGACGCAATGCCGGCAGCTGTCCGGTGAGCTCGGTGACCATCGCTGCGTGCGCGTCGGTTTCCGCGAAGGCCAGCACTGCCTCGGAGTCCTGCAGCACCCAGCGCACCTGCTCGGCCGACGACGTTTCATAGATCGGAACGGTGACAGCGCCGACGGACAGGATCGCGAAATCAAGGATCGCCCACTCGTAGCGGGTGGCCGAAAAGATGGCTACCCGATCGCCAGGCTTCACTCCTAGTGCTATCAAACCGCTCGCAGCAGAACGGATTTGGGTTGCGACAGCGGAACAGGTGACATCTGTCCAAGCGCCGTCGACCAGCCGCTGGAAGATTACGTAATCGGGGTCGTCACGCTCGTGTTCAAAGATTGACGCCACGATGCTGTCGTGTTCGCCGACGGTAAATGGGGCGGGAACACTGAACTCACGCACTCTTTTGACCTCGCTTTGACCTCGCATGACGTGTCCGGCCACGCCGGTTCGATGCCACCCAGCCTAGTGGCGATCGCAAGCGCGGCGGAGCCGGGCGCGGCGGGTCGCCACCGTAGGTCTAGTGGCGATCGCAAGCGCGGCGGAGCCGGGCGCGGCGGGTCGCCACCGTAGGTCTAGTGGCGATCGCAAGCGCGGCGGAGCCGGGCGCGGCGGGTCGCCACCGTAGGTCTAGTGGCGATCGCAAGCGCGGCGGAGCCGGGCGCGGCGGGTCGCCACTGTAGGTCTAGTGGCGATCGCAAGCGCGGCGGAGCCGGGCGCGGCGGGTCGCCACATGCACAACCGCATGCGACGCGGAACGCCGTGCGTGCGCAGCCCAGGTCTGGTGGGCGTCGGCGCTGCTGTGTGAAGCTGGAATGGTGCACAGCATCCAAGTCGCCGACGAGACGTTTGTGGCTGCCGAGGCCGCACGGGTCGGGCGCGCGATCGCCGATCCGGCCAGCTGGCGGCGTTGGTGGCCTGACTTGCGTCTGGAGGTCGTTGAGGATCGTGGCGACAAAGGAATCAGATGGGCAGTGACCGGGGCGCTCAGCGGCACGATGGAGATCTGGCTAGAACCGTCGCTGGACGGGGTGTTGCTGCATTATTTCCTGCATGCTGAGCCCTCGGGTGTCTCTGCCTGGCAATTGGCTCGGATGAACCTGGCCCGTATGACCCACCGCAGGCGGGTCGCCGGCAAGAAGATGGCCTTTGAAGTAAAGGCCGCCGTAGAGCGGTCCCGGCCCATCGGGGTTTCTCCGGTGGCTTAGCCCGGTCGTAGTCGCGGGAGTACCGTTTCTGCCGAAGGGGCAGAAGGTCTCCCGCCGGACTGCTGTAGGTGAGGCCCGCGCTCACTGACGGGAGAAGGAAGCAATCAGGTGGCGGAGAAGACGACGCAGACCATCTACATCGATGCGGATCCACGCACAGTGATGGATGTCATCGCCGACATCGGCTCCTATCCCGAGTGGGTTTCGGAGTACAAAGAGGCCGAAATACTGGAAACCGACGCCGAGGGCTACCCGAAGGTGGCGCGTTTCGTGATGGATGCGGCCGTGCTCAAAGACACCCTGGTGTTCTCCTACGACTGGCCCAAAGACCGCGGCTCGGTCCGCTGGTCGCTGGTGTCGAGTTCGCTGCTCAAATCGCTCGACGGCGCATACCGTCTGGCGCCCAACGGATCTGGCACTGATGTCACCTACGAGCTCACGGTCGATTTGGCTGTCCCGATGATCGGCTTGCTCAAGCGCAAGGCTGAGCGCAGGCTGACCGATACCGCGTTGAAGGACCTGAAGAAACGAGTCGAGGCTGAGTGAGTCTGCAGCGCCTGCCCTGGCCCGAATCAGTCTCTTCGTCGGCAAGGGTGGGGTAGGAAAGTCAACCCTGGCGGCCGCCACCGCTGTGCGGGACGCCTGCGCCGGTCAGCGGGTACTGGTCGTGTCTACCGACCAAGCGCACTCGCTCGGCGACGTGCTGGGCGTCGCCGTCCCGCCGACGGGTCGGCGCGAGCCGGTTCGGGTGCTCGCCGATGACGCCGACGTTGGCGGCCGCTTCCTTGACGCGTTGGCACTGGACACGCTGGCGTTGCTGGAGGCCCGTTGGCGCGATGTGGTTGGCGCGCTGGGTCGGCGGTTTCCGGACTCGGAATTGGGCACCATCGCGCCCGAAGAACTCTCCGCACTTCCGGGCGTCCAGGAAGTGCTGGGCCTGCACGAGGTGGGCGAACTGGCGGCGGCCGGGCAGTGGGATCACATTGTGGTCGACTGTGCCTCCACCGCCGACGCGTTACGCATGCTCACCCTGCCCTCCGCGTTCGGGCTGTACGTGGAACGCGCCTGGCCGCGTCATCGCAGGCTTGCGATCACCGCGGGCGACACCCGCTCGGCCGCACTGGTGGAACTGCTTGAGCGCATCAGCGCCAGCGTTGAGCGGCTCAGCTTGCTGCTGACCGATAGTGACGTGGTCGGTGCGCATCTGGTGCTGACCGCGGAACGTGTGGTGGCGGCCGAAGCGGTCCGCACACTCGGCTCACTGTCGCTGATGGGTGTGCGCGTCCGTGAGTTGATCGTGAACCAGATTTTGGTGCAAGACGATTCGTACGAGTACCGCAACTTGCCCGAGCATCCCGCTTTCGCCTGGTACGCCGAGCGCATCAGCGAGCAGCAAGCTGTCCTCGACGAGCTCGACGCCGCTATCGGTGACGTGGCGCTGGTACTGGCTCCGCACCTGCCCGGTGAACCGATTGGCCCCAAGGCGCTGGGCGAGTTGCTCGAGAGTGTCCGGCGTCGTGACGGGTCGGCGCCGCCTGGGCCGTTGCGTCCCACCGTGGACCTCGAATCGGGATCGGGACTGCACTCGGTGTACCGATTGCGGTTAGAGTTGCCCCAACTCGATCCTGGCGCGCTCACCTTGGGCCGCGTTGACGACGACCTGATCATCGGTGTCGGCGGAATGCGGCGCCGAGTCCGGTTGGCGTCGGTGTTGCGGCGGTGCACGGTGTTGGACGCCCACCTTCGAGGCAACGAGCTGACGGTGCGGTTTCGGCCCGATCCGGACGTGTGGCCAGCATGACCGGTGACGATGCTTAAGCGATGCGAATGGGGAGGAGCGGCGCTTGTGACCGGTGTTCATCCCGACATTGGTCCAGAATTGCGCAAACTGGCGCAGACCATTCTGGACGGCATCGACCCCGCCGTGCGCGCAGCAGCCGCGCGCGCCTCGGGCGACGGAGTCGGCACCGGTAAGTGTCAGCAAGTGTGGTGCCCGGTGTGTGCGCTGGCAGCGCTGGTGACCGGTGATCAGCACCCCTTGCTGACCGTCATAGCTGACCACAGCGTCGCGCTACTGGCGGTGATCCGCGCCATCATCGACGACATGGACCGCTCCGCGCCGCCGCCGAGCCCGGAGGGGCCGCCCGGTGGCGGCGCAACCGCGGCGGCCGACGCGTCGGCGCCGAGTCGCTACCAGCCCATCCCGGTCACCGTCGAGGAATAGCTGTCGCCCGCTGTTAGTGGTCGCATCCACCCTGGGTGGGTACAGTTGGCGCAGAACACCGACAGGTGTGGGTGCGAGGGAGGGTCCATGTGGTACTGGCTATTCAAGTACATCTTCATGGGCCCGCTGCTTGCACTCCTTGGTCGACCGAAAGTCGAAGGGCTGGAAAGCGTTCCGCGCACGGGGCCCGCGATCCTAGCCAGTAACCATCTCGCTGTCGCGGACAGCTTCTACCTGCCGCTGGTGGTGCGGCGTCGGATCACCTTCCTGGCCAAGCGGGAATACTTCACCGGCACTGGGCTGAAAGGCTGGTTTATTCGGTGGTTTTACAGCACCACTGGGCAGGTGCCGATCGACCGTTCCAGTGGTGACGCGGCACAGGCGGCACTGGAAACGGCGGAGCGCCTGCTCAACGAGGGGAAGTTACTTGGCATGTACCCGGAGGGCACCCGCTCGCCTGACGGTCGGCTGTACAAGGGCAAGACCGGGCTGGCCCGGCTGGCGTTGCACACCGGCGTTCCGGTGATCCCGGTGGCGATGATCGGCACCGACAAGGTGAACCCGCCCGGCAGCAAGATGTGGCGGTTCGCCAAGGTGACCGTTCGGTTTGGCAAGCCGATGGATTTTTCCCGTTTCGAAGGGCTGGCTGGCAACCTCTTCATCGAACGAGCCGTCACCGACGAGGTGATGTACGAATTGATGCGGCTGTCGGGTCAGGAATACGTCGACATCTACGCGGCCACCGTCAAGAACGGCCACACCGCCGACGAGTCCGGCTCGGACAGCGAGACGCCCGCCCGGATTCCGGAAACTGCGGCCGGCTGATCCGGCACGTCCGCGGACTATTCAGCCAACCACCGACGCAGCGGTCCGGCGGGCTGCGGTCGGCGCGTCGACCGCTGTGGTGCGAGCAGCGGTGATGGTGATTCCGGCCGTGACAATTGCCGCCAGCGCCCACCACACGTAGGACGCGCCGAGTAGTTGACGCCACCACGCAGCAGTCGTTTCGTGGTGCTTGGGCATGAGGTCGATCGGCGTCCACACCGACAGGGCCGCCCCGGCACAACTGACCGCAGCAACAGCCGCACTGCGCCGGCGCCAGGCCAGCACCGCGGTGACCAGGATCGCCGGCAGTATCCACACCCAGTGGTGTGACCACGACACCGGGGAGACCACCAACCCGAAAAGCGCGACGCAGATGACCGCCAGGGCCGGCTCACCGGCGCGCAAGACACGCCGCGTCGCCCATACCGTCACGGCGAGCACAAGAAGGCACCCAAACACCCACAGCACGAATCGTTCCCGCTCACCCAGGCCGGACCGCGCCAGCGCGCCAGCGATGTTCTGGTTGGTGTTCAGCGTGGCCGCGCCGATCCGGTCGGTATTGCGCACCGTGTTGGTCCAGTACTCCCAGGAGTCGGCCCAGGCCAGCACGAAGCCGCCAGGGTCGCCGCCACAAAAGAGCCCAGCGCCGTCAGCGTCGCGCGTCCGTCGCGCCGCAGCGCGAAATAGAGCAGAAACACCGCAGGCGTGAGTTTCAGCGCGATGCCCAATCCCAGCAGCACGCCGCGCGGCCAGCGGGTACGGCGCGGCAGGCAGTCGGCGATCACCAGCGTCATCAGCACGACGTTGATCTGACCGTAGGCGAAGTTCGATTTGATCGGCTCCAGCCAGATCGCCGCGGCCGCCACCACGGCCAGCGCCAGCCACCATCGCCGCCACCAGGCTGGTCCGGGCAGCAGGCGGGAAAAGGTCCACACCTCCAGGCGGGTCAAGACGATCATGATCGAGACGACGAGCAGCACCAAGGTCGTGCAGGTGATCGCCACGCTGGCCGCCGGCATCCGTAACCAGGCGAACGGGCAGAACACGATGGCTGCTAGCGGCGGATAGGTGAACGGCAGGTTCAGCCCGATGGGGGTGTGGAACAAAACGTCTTTGTAGAGCGGGCGGTTGTCCAGCCATGCTCGCGCGCCCATCTGATAGACGTCGATGTCGATGCGGTACGGGATGTGTCCCAGCAGCCCCCAACCCGCGTAGCACATCGCCGCGACGACCAGCAGCGGGAGTACACACCACACGGCGATCCACCCGATGGCTGCCCGTCCGCGCCCCGCGCCCATGTCGGGCGACCGCTGTTCGCTCATGTCGGAGAACACCCTATCGGTGAGGGTGGCACCAAAGCGGCATGGTTAGCGGCGCTGGGCGCGCTGTGGGCGTACGTTTTTTAGGTGCTCGAATGGTTGCAACACGACATCATCGACCGCGGTCGCTTGCCGTTGCTGTGCTGCCTTGTCGCGTTCATCCTGACTTTCGCCGTGACGCGCAGCTTCGTGCGCTACATCCGTCATCGCGCCGATGCTGGGCTGCCCGCCAAATGGTGGCAACCCCGCAACCTCTACATCGGGTCCGTCCACATCCACCATGTGGTCGTCGGGGTCGTGCTGGTGATGATCTCCGGTGTGACGCTGGTAACGTTGTCCATCACCGGGAATCAACTCGAAATTACCTTAGCAGCAACGTTTTTCGGTATCGGTGCGGCCTTGGTTCTCGATGAGTACGCATTGATCCTGCATCTGTCGGACGTGTACTGGGAAGAAGACGGCCGCACCTCGGTCGATGCGGTGTTCGCCGCGGTGGCGGTGGGCGGACTGCTGGTGCTCGGCTTGCATCCGCTGATGTTCTTTCTGGCCGCCTGGCAGGACACGCACTCGCCGCTGATGCACGCCGCGGTTATCGCGGGTCTGGTGCTCACACCGCCGCTGGCCGTGGTGGTGTTGCTCAAGGGCAAGGTGTGGACGGGCCTGATCGGCATGTTCTTCGTCGCGCTGCTGGTCGTCGGGGCGATCCGGTTGTCTCGTCCACATGCTCCGTGGGCCCGTTGGCGATACAACACCCAGCTTGACAAGATGCGGCGGGCGCTGGAGCGGGAGCGCAACCTGCGCCGGCCCGTAATCGGGGCCAAGCTGTGGCTGCAGAACATGGTGGCCGGTGCGCCGCGGCTTCCCGACGAGCGGATGGTCGACGCGGAACTCGACCGCGAAGTCCACGCCGCGCCGCCGCCGCCCGACGGCATCCAGCGCGCCGTCGCAGCCCACAGTGGCGGCAGTTAGGCTCCGGCCGTGCGGTATTTCTACGACACGGAATTCATCGAGGACGGCCGCACCATCGACCTGATCTCGATCGGGGTGGCGGCCGAAGATGGCCGCGAATACTACGCCGTGTCCACCGAGTTTGACGCCGCCCGCGCAGGCAGCTGGGTGCGCACGCACGTGCTTCCCAAGCTTCCGCCGCCCGCGTCGCAGCTGTGGCGCTCGCGTTCACAGATCCGCATTGACCTGGAGAAATTCTTCCGAATCAATGACGGCGAGCCGATCGAGTTGTGGGCCTGGGTCGGCGCGTACGACCACGTGGCGCTGTGTCAGCTGTGGGGTCCGATGACGCAGCTGCCGGCGGCGATGCCGCGGTTTACCCGGGAGCTGCGCCAGTTCTGGGAAGACCGCGGGTCTCCGCGGATGCCGCGCCGCCCCGCCGACACCCACGACGCGCTGGTCGATGCCCGCGACCAGCTTCGGCGGTTCCGGCTAATCGCTGCGGCGGGCAACCCCCGCGCGCAAGCCGCCGCCGACTGACCGGGCCTGGCCCGGAGCGCGTTAGCCGGTCGGGCGGCCATCGTGCCCAGTTACCATGTACGGATGAACTGGACCGTCGACATCCCGATAGACCAGTTGCCGGCGCTGCCGCCGCTGCCGCCGGAGCTGCGGGCCCGGCTGGACGCTGCATTGGCGAAACCGGCCGCCCAGCAGCCCACCTGGCCGGCCGACCAAGCCAAGGCGATGCGCACGGTCCTGGAAAGCGTGCCGCCGGTGACGGTGCCGTCCGAGATCGTGCGGCTCCAAGAGCTGCTCGCCCAGGTTGCGCGCGGCGAAGCCTTTTTCCTGCAGGGCGGTGACTGCGCGGAGACGTTCACCGACAACACCGAACCGCATATCCGCGGCAATATCCGCACCCTGCTACAGATGGCGGTCGTGCTGACCTACGGCGCCAGCATGCCGGTGGTCAAGGTGGCCAGGATCGCGGGCCAATACGCCAAGCCGCGCTCCGCCGACGTCGACGCGCTGGGTCTGCGGTCCTACCGCGGCGACATGATCAACGGGTTCGCCCCGGATGCGACAGCCCGGGAGCACGACCCGTCGCGGCTGGTGCGGGCCTACGCCAACGCCAGCGCGGCGATGAACCTGGTGCGGGCGTTGACGTCGTCGGGGCTGGCGTCGCTGAACCGGGTGCTGGACTGGAACCGGGAATTCGTGCGCACGTCGCCGGCCGGTGCACGGTACGAAGCGCTGGCATCCGAGATTGACCGCGGGTTGGCGTTCATGAGCGCCTGCGGCGTGGCCGACCGCAACCTGCAGACCGCGGAAATTTACGCCAGCCATGAGGCGCTGGTGCTTGACTACGAACGCGCGATGCTGCGGCTCTCCGGGGAGCCCGACGGCGAGCCGAAGCTCTATGACCTTTCGGCGCACTATCTTTGGGTCGGGGAACGGACCCGCCAGCTTGACGGGGCGCATATCGCGTTCGCCGAAGTGATCGCCAACCCGATCGGCGTCAAGATCGGCCCCACAATGACTCCGGAGCTGGCCGTCGAATACGTCGAGCGGCTCGACCCGCACAACAAGCCGGGCCGGCTGACGTTGGTGAGCCGACTGGGCAACAACAAGGTCCGCGACCTGCTGCCGCCAATCATCGAAAAGGTCGAAGCCACAGGTCATCAGGTGATTTGGCAATGCGACCCGATGCACGGCAACACCCACGAGTCGTCGACCGGCTACAAAACCCGCCACTTCGACCGCATCGTCGACGAGGTTCAGGGCTTCTTCGAGGTGCACCGGGCGTTGGGCACCCACCCGGGTGGCATCCACGTCGAGATCACCGGCGAAGACGTTACCGAGTGCCTGGGCGGTGCCCAGGACATCTCCGACTCCGACCTGGCGGGCCGTTACGAGACCGCATGTGACCCGCGGCTGAATACTCAGCAATCGTTGGAGTTGGCATTTCTGGTCGCCGAGATGTTGCGCGACTAGCAACTCGAGCAACTGACGAGCGGTCGCCAAAGGCCCGAAATACCAACTATTTTGGGAGCTTTCGCGTCTGCTCGTCAGGCCTATCCTAGAGCAGGCCGTTCAGATTACTGCCGATCGTCCACGCCGCCGCGGCGACCAGCCCGGTGACAGCCAGCACAATAGCCAGCCAGACCAGCACCATCCGCTGAGCGTGCTGGCGAGCCAGGGCAAATTCGCTGAGCTCGATTCCGGCGAATTGGCCTGAGACCGCTTGGTAATCAACGGGATCCTCGTCAGCGGGCATTTCGCGAGTCAGTTTCCGAGTAGTCTGACGTGTGTGGCCTCCGACCTGCTCTTGCTGAATTTGGCTGTGGTACAAGGCGGCTGACCGGTGTTGCGCGGAGTTGCGAGGTGCCGGTACCCGGAATTCCGGCAGCGCCAACTCAGCGGCGATCGCATCCAGCTCCGCGCCCAGCTGCAAAGCGTCGGCATAGCGGTCAGCGGGGTCGCGGGCCGTTGCGCGTGCTACCAACTCGTCGAATTGCGGGGGAACACCGTCGATGGCGGTGCTGGGCCGCGGCACATCGGCATCCAAACGCTGGTAGGCCACTGCTAGTGGCGAATCGCCGGAGAACGGTGTGCGGCCGGTCAGCATCTCGTAAACCAGGATTCCGACCGCGTAGACGTCGCTGCTCGCCGTGGCGTCGCCGTCGCGGACCTGCTCGGGGGAGAGGTAGGCAGCGGTCCCCAGAATGACGCTGGCCGAGGTGATTTTGGCGGCCGCCACAGCGCGCACCAACCCGAAGTCGGCGATCTTGACCTCGCCGTCGTCGGAAATCAGGACGTTTTCCGGCTTGACGTCACGATGCACCAGGCCGGCGCGATGCGCGACAGCCAGCCCACCCAGCACCGGCCGCAGCACCGCGACCACCGCGTGCGGCGGCATCGGTCCGCGCTCGACCAGCAGCTCGCGCAGTGTGCCGCCCTCGATGAGCTCCATCACGAGGAAGGGGTGGCGGGCGTCGAGGCCCTGGTCGTAGACCGCGACCAGGCCGGGGTGCTTGAGCCGCGCGACCGCGCGGGCCTCCAGCCGAAAGCGGGTCAGGAACTGCTGATCACCGGCGTAGCGAGCGTCCATCACCTTCAGTGCGACCGGACGGTCCAGACGTTCGTCGAGGCCCCGGTACACCGTGGAGGTGCCGCCGCTGGCGATCTTGGCCTGTACGCGGTAGCGGCCGTCGAGTAGCGCGTTGTCCAGCGCATTCCCCGAGATAGCCGCGGCCACGGGGCCATCGTAGGTGCCGGCGGGGTGTCGGTGTGGAACGTGCCCGCAGCGCGCCGCTATCAGCTCTAGACTTGACGCGGTGAGCAGTATTCCGGCTGGCGACGACGTTCTCGATCCCGACGAACCCACGTACGATCTGCCCCGGGTCGCCGAGTTACTCGGCGTGCCCCTCAGCAGGGTTCACCAGCAGCTGCGTGAAGGCCACCTGATCGCGGTGCGCCGCCACGGTGACGTGGTGGTGCCGAGGATCTTTTTCACCGACTCCGGCGAGGTGGTCAAGAGCCTGCCGGGGTTGCTGATGGTGTTGCACGACGGTGGCTTTCGCGACACCGAAATCATGCGCTGGCTGTTCACCCCCGACCCGTCGCTGACCATCACCCACGACGGAACGCGCGACGCGGTGCCCAATGCCCGCCCGGTCGACGCGCTGCACGCCCACCAGGCCCGCGAAGTGGTGCGCCGCGCA
The DNA here is from genome assembly GCF_009936235.1 of Mycobacterium xenopi. Classification (NCBI taxonomy): domain Bacteria; kingdom Bacillati; phylum Actinomycetota; class Actinomycetes; order Mycobacteriales; family Mycobacteriaceae; genus Mycobacterium; species Mycobacterium xenopi. The sequence goes on from NZ_AP022314.1 coordinate 2,250,807, forward strand.
CAAGCTATGGCGTACTAAGATTTTCGGCCTTCTTGCTGTCCCGTTGCGGCGCCCGATATAGCGCACACCAGGCGACCAGCGCGCAGGTCGTCGCCAGCGACACATGCAGCCACGAATACATGCCGTGCGCGCCGTCTGGCCTGAAGATCACCATGATCCACGTCGAGAACGCCGCGATCGCGGCGATCGCCGTCCGTGACTGGGCCAGCGGGGCCGCCACCGCCAGCGGCCAGGAGTAGTACCACGGCAACGCGGCCGGCACGAACAACACCACCACCAGCATGGCCCACGCGATCCCGGTCAACGTCTCGCGGTCGTCGTGACGGAATCGCCACCAAATCAGCGGCAGCGACACCGCGATGATCACGATCCCGGCAATGCGGGTGACGTGCAGCACGGCATAGAAGTTCACCGGGAAGAACCATCCGCCGAGCGCGTGGACCAGGTTCGCGACCGCTGTGGGTACGGTCAGCCAGTTGATGATCTTCACCGAACCGGCAAGCGCGCTCAGCCATCCCAGGCTCACCCCGGCCACGGCCGACAACACCGCAAATACCGCGACGAAGATCAGCACCGACATCGCGGTCGCCGCCAGGAAGGCCCGCGGCGGCCGCCAGCCCCGCCGCTCGCTCAAGTGGCGTGTCCACACCCACACCAAAAACGGCAGCGCTATCCCGGCGGTCGCCTTGACCGCGACGGCGACCACCACCACGGTGATACCGGCGACAGGGTGGCGCTGGAAGGTCAGCGCGATACCAGCGGTCATCAGGCCGACCATCAGCATCTCGTTGTGTACGCCACCCATCAGATGGATGATCACCAGCGGGTTGAGCACGCAGATCCACAGCGCTGCAGGCGCATCCGCGCCGAGATGACGCGCGATGCGTGGTGTGGCCCAAATCAGCAATGCCAGTCCGGGCAGCATGCACAATCGCAACAGCATGGTTCCGGCGATCACGTGATTGCCGACCAGCATCGTGATGAACTTCGCGACGAGGATGAATGCCGGACCGTACGGCGCTGTGGTGATTGTCCAAATCGGACTAACGTTGTCCAGCAACGGATTCGGGTTGTCGACGGGAGCGACCACGTAGGGGTCCAGACCGTCGCGCAGCAACGCGCCCTGGGCGAGATAAGAGTAGGTGTCGCGGCTGAACACAGGCACCGACAGCAACAGCGGCGCAAGCCAAAACCCGGTCGTGGCCACCAGAGTGTATTCGGTTGCCGCTCCGGCGATCACGCGCCTGCCCAGTAACAGCCAAGCGATCAGCATCAAGCCAACGCCCAGCCACAACACGATCGACGAGAGCACCAGCCCATGCCCGAATCGCAACCACGACATGTGCATCGACTCCAGCAACGGGTCATGCGGCTTCGTGCTGCCGGCTCCGAGCCCGCCTGCCGTGATCAGGGCAGCACCCACGAAACCCAGCAGTGCCGGCCGGGCCTCCGAAGCGGAAGCGAACTCGCGCAGCCGCGAAAGATGTTGGCCTGCAAAAGAGCCCGATCTGCTCGTTGGTGTCGGCGTCGGGGTAGACATAGTTCTCACGCCGACCTGGTCGCAGCCAGCTTGGCCAGCTCGGACAGCCCCGCTTTAGCTACCGCGTGGATCGGCGCGGCGGCCAGGGTGTCTAACGCCCGCCGGGTCAGCGCGTCGATTCGCTGTTCCACCGCGGCCAGCGCCCCGAGCTCGTCGATGACGTCGCACAATTCGCGTACCTGTGTGTCGGTCAGTTCCGCGCCCATCGAAGAGCGCAACAATTTGGCGGCCACCGGATCTGACCGGTCCGCCATCGCCATCGCCTCGGCTACCAGCACGGTTTGTTTGCCCGACCTCAGGTCGTCGCCGGAGGGCTTCCCGGTGACCGCCGGGTCGCCGAACACACCGAGCACATCGTCGCGCAGCTGAAACGCCAGCCCGAGGTCGGTGCCGACTTGCTGGAAAACCGAATGCACATCGGGTCGATCCGCGGCCGCGGCCGCCCCTAACTGCAAGGGGCGCACCACGGTGTAAGCGGCGGTCTTGTAGGTATTGACTGTCATCGCCGACGCGATCGATTCGGCGGCGCTGGCCTCGGCGACGATATCGAGGTATTGCCCGCCCAGCAGTTCGGTGCGGATATCGGCCCACACGCGCCGGACCCGACGATGCGCGTCGGGCGGTAGATCAGCGTCGGCGACGATGTCGTCGGCCCAGGCCAGCGCCAGGTCCCCGAGCAGGATGGCGGCCGACGTCCCGAATTGGTCCGGCGAGCCCCGCCAGTTTCGCGCCCGGTGCAACTGCGCGAAATTCATGTGAGTGGTCGGTCGGCCGCGGCGGGTTGCCGACCCGTCGATCACGTCGTCATGCACCAGTGCGCTGGCGTGCAGCAGTTCCAGCGCCGCGAACAACAGCAGCACTTGCGGGCCGGCTTGCCGGGTGGCAACCGCGCGCCAGCCCCAGTAGGCGAACACCGGGCGCAGCCGCTTGCCTCCGCTGAGCACGAACTCCTCTAACCGGGCGATCAGGGCGTCGTAGTCGGCCCCGATGTAGGCGGCCTCGCTGCGGCGCTCACGCAGATACCGGCGCAGCTGTTCGGTGATCCGATCAGCCACCTCCACGGTTGCCGCTGCGTCGACGCTCAGTGCGACGCCCCCTTCTGCCATGTGTGTGTTCACGGTAGAGCGTACGGCTGGCATCCGGGCAGCACAGGAGTTGCTTCGACAGGCTCACTATCTCGCACCTATGCTGTCGGAGTGGTCAGCACCTTCAACACCGTTGCGCTCGAACTTGTACCACCAAACCTGGACCGCGGCACCCAGCAGGCGGTGGAAGACGCACGCAAGGTCGCGCAGTTATCCGCGGAAGCCGGTGTCGACGGCCACATCGGGCACGTGATGATTCCCGGATTGATCGCTGAGGAGGATGACCGGCCGGTCGAAATGAAACCGAAGCTTGACGTGCTCGACTTCTGGTCGCTGATCAAACCGGAGCTGCCGGGAATGCGCGGATTGTGCAGCCAGGTCACCGCTTTTATGGACGAGCCCACCCTGCGCCAGCGGCTCACCGATCTGGTCGCCTCGGGGATGGACGGCATCGTGTTCGTCGGTGTACCGCGCACCATGAACGACGGCGAGGGCTCGGGTGTGGCGCCGACCGATGCGTTGTCGATTTATCGCGAATTGGTGCCTAACCGCGGCGTGATCCTGATTCCCACCCGGGCGGGTGAGCAGGGCCGGTTTTCGTTCAAGTGCGATCGGGGCGCCACTTTCGCCCAGACCCAGCTGCTGTATTCCGACGCGATCGTGGGTTTTTTGACCGAGTTCGCCCAAAACACCGATCACCGGCCCGAGATATTGCTGTCGTTCGGCTTTGTTCCGAAGGTGGAAAACCGGGTGGGGTTCATCAGCTGGCTGATCCAGGATCCGGGCAACGCCGCCGTCGCGCAGGAACAGGCATTCGTCAAGACGCTGGCCGGCAGCGAACCGGCGCAGAAACGCCAGCTGATGGTGGACCTGTACAAGCGTGTGATCGACGGTGTCGCCGACCTCGGCTTCCCGTTGAGCATCCATCTCGAAGCCACCTACGGCGTCTCGGCACCCGCGTTCGAAACCTTCGCACAGATGCTTGACTACTGGTCGCCTGCCAAGCCGTGACCGATCATTGCGGGGGGTAATCGTCCGGCGCGGTGAACCGTGGTGAACGGTCGCGGGCCTGCCACGCCAGCAGCGCCACGACACCAGCCACCACGAACGACGAAATGCCAAGCCACACAGCCGCATTGGCGAACGATCGGGTACTGGGATCGGTGTAGCGCGCCTGGGCGTTCATGGTGCTGACCACGCCGGGCTTGAGCTTCCATGTCACCACGTCAGTGTCGACGCGCTCGCCATTAGTGGAGGTCACCGCGCCGGGGAAGGACACGCTCAGCTCGACGTCGGCTTCCGGATCGGTCAGCGACGTCAGGTCTGCCCGTCCTTCAAGGATCACCAGATTGCCGGATCGCCGCAGCGACAAGTTGACGCCCGCGGCGTCGGGGTGCATGTTCGCCAGCTGCGGTAGCTCGGCGAAGGTCAACTCGGAAAACACCGCCTCGGAGCCCACGTAGCCGTCTTTGTCGTATTTGGTGATCGCCACTTTCTGGCTAAACGGCAGGTTCGGGTCGAGCTGCGGTCCGGTGTCTTTGTCGTTGCGCGCCTTGGTCGCCGCGATGATCTGCCCGGAGACCAAGTCGTCGGGAGAGATGGTGATCGTGGCTTTGATCCGCACACATCCGGCGATCGTCGGTGTCACCAGCGCCAGCAGCGCCAGTGCCAGCAGCCGCTGGCGTCGAGGGTTGCGGAACTGTCCGGGAAAAAGCCTATCGCTGCGGGCGCGCACCAGGTCATCGTGCCAGAACTGGGGTGTCGGCACGGGCCGTACCGGGACCGTCGACGTCGCCGCCCGTTCGGGATCAAAGCGGCAGTGCCCGCCCAAGGATCGCAAAGGGTCGCGGATCGCCGGCGAAGTGGTATCCGCGGATGATGTCGGTGAAGCCCAGCCGCCGGTACAGCCGCCACGCCCGGTTGGTCTCGCCGTTGGCTTCCGGTGTCGACAGCAGCACGTTGGCTTCGCCGCGCCCGGCGAGCAGTCGCCGGGCCAGCGCCTCGCCCAGACCGCGTCCCTGCGCGCGCGGATGAATGTGCAGTTCGGTTAATTCGAAATAGCTCGCCATCAGCCGGGCGATCTCGGGGCGGGGAAAACCGCCGCGCTGCAAGCCAAGAACTACCTGCTGCTGCCACCACTGATCGGGCGCGCCGCAGTAGCCGTAGGCAATTCCGAGCAACGGCGCATTACTGAGCTCCGCCGCCGATGGCGGCTCGCCGTGATGCTCGGCCTGCACTGCGGCCACCGCCTGCCAACCGTGTCGACGAGTGTGCTCGAGCCACGTCGCGGCGCGTTGATTCTCTGTGCCGCGCGGGTATCGCATCGCGTCGACGTATACAGCCAGGGCGTCACCGAGACGGCGCTGCATATCATGCGCCGACAGGTCGATGAGGAACGTCGCCAACTCGCGGTCCCCTCCTCGGGCGCTGATCCGGTGCGCTGCTTGGATTCTCATTATCGGCCCCCGCTTCATGCGGATCGACGTCGCGGTCGGGCTAAAGCCGGTGGCCAGCCCCGGCTTCGGGCCTTTAGGCCCGCGTCGTGGCCAGACTACAATCGGCAAGCGAACCAGTGGTATGGCGCAGTTTCACCTCGTATCATCTGAGTTAGTTGCTCCGATAAAGTGGGCATCCACGCTATGCGTGACGGCTGTCGGCAAGGAGGGACGAATGCCACTCTCCGATCATGAGCAGCGGATGCTCGAGCAGATCGAGAGCGCTCTCTATGCCGAGGACCCGAAGTTCGCCTCAAGTGTTCGCGGCGCGGGGTTGCGTGCGCCGACTGCGCGCCGACGGTTGCAGGGTGCGGCGCTGTTCGTCATTGGGTTGGGGATGCTGGTTTCCGGGGTTGCCTTCAAGGCGACGATGATTGGCAGCTTCCCGATCCTGTCCGTGTTCGGCTTCGTCGTGATGTTCGGTGGTGTGGTGTATGCCATCACCGGGCCCCGGTTCCCCGGCGGGCGAGACCGCTCCGGGTCGACCGGCACGTCACGTCGCACCAAAGGTGTCGGCGGATCGTTCACCAGCCGCATGGAGGATCGCTTCCGCCGTCGCTTTGACGAGTAGCGCGGAACGCGCGGGATGCTCACGGGGTAGCCCCGGGCTGCCCCATTTTTTATGCCCTCGGCCGGATAAGTGTGGGGCGAGTAGCCGTAGATGCCCCACAATGCCCCACTTGGTGGATCGGTGCTGCCACATCGGCTGCTGAAGTCGATATTTCCCGTCGACGCGAGGACATCGAGCCACGTTCGACCCGCCCTGTTACCCGATCGAAGCCGGAAAATTTCGAATCTTGTCCCGATAAATGGAGCAAAGTGGGGGATTGTGGGGTATGGTGGCTGAAGTCGTGGGTGGGACGAAGCTCGGGGCTTCGCGCCGTGGCGGGAGGTGGCCTGATGTTTTTGGGCACCTACACGCCCAAGCTCGACGACAAGGGGCGGCTGACGCTGCCCGCGAAGTTCCGCGACGCGTTGGCAGGAGGGCTGATGGTCACCAAGAGCCAAGACCACAGCTTGGCGGTCTACCCCCGTGCCGAATTCGAGCAGTTGGCTCGGCGGGCCAGCAAGGCCTCGCGAAGCAATCCCGAAGCGAGGGCGTTCCTGCGCAATCTCGCGGCGGCCACCGATGAACAGCATCCCGATGCGCAGGGCCGGATCACGCTGTCGGCCGACCATCGTCGCTACGCCAACCTGTCCAAGGATTGCGTGGTGATCGGGGCGGTCGACTACCTCGAGATCTGGGACGCGCAGGCGTGGCGGAACTACCAGCAGACCCACGAAGAGAACTTCTCCGCGGCCAGCGATGAAGCACTCGGCGACATCATCTAAGGCGCATGTCCGTGCATCGCGGCCTCTGCCCGAACCGACCCTGGCGTACTTCCCCAACGCCAGGTTCGTGCTCTCGGACAGGGACCACGGTGCAGGGGCGGCCCGCCGGGCCCATCCGGGGGGAGGTGTTGTCATGGCCGACGGTCCAGCAGGTTTCGGTCATGTACCCGTCCTGCTTGAGCGATGCGTCGCGCTGCTCACCCCGGCGCTGACCCGCCACCACCCGGACGGCTCGGGCGCGATCCTGGTCGACGCCACCATCGGCGCCGGCGGGCACGCGGAGCGGTTCCTCACCGACCTTCCCGGGCTGCGGCTGATCGGTCTCGATCGTGACCCTAATGCATTGGACCTCACCCGGGCCCGGCTGACGCGATTCGCCGACCGGGTGAGCTTGGTGCGCACCCGGTATGACGGTATCGCGACCGCTCTGACTGAAACAGGCTGTGCTGCAACAGGTTCAGTAGATGGAATCCTCTTCGATCTGGGCGTGTCGTCGATGCAGCTCGACCGCCCCGAGCGGGGGTTCTCTTACGCACATGACGCTCCGCTGGACATGCGGATGGATCCGGATTCACCGTTGACGGCCGCCGACATCGTCAACACCTACGACGAGGCAGCGCTGGCGGACGTGCTGCGCCGCTACGGCGAGGAGAGGTTCGCGCGCCGCATCGCTGCGTATATCGTCCGCCGCAGGGCCGTCACACCGTTCACAAGGACGGGCGAACTGGTTGACCTGCTCTACCAAGCTATTCCGGCGCCGGCTCGGCGCACGGGCGGGCATCCGGCCAAGCGGACGTTTCAGGCGCTGCGCATCGCCGTCAACGACGAGCTCGAGTCGCTGCGCCGAGCGCTGCCGACCGCGTTGGATGCCCTGACCGTCGAGGGTCGCATTGTGGTGCTGGCCTACCAGTCGCTGGAAGATCGCATTGTCAAGGATGTGTTCAGGCATGCTGTCACGCCCCGTACCCCGGCTGGCCTGCCGATCGAACTGCCTGGACACGCACCGGAATTCAAGTCGCTGACTCGCGGTGCCGAACGTGCCGATCGTAACGAAACCGAGCGCAATCCACGTAGCGCCCCGGTCCGGTTGCGGGCCTTGCAGCGAGTGCGGCCGCCGCAGCAGGCAAGGAGACGTGATTGATGCAGGCGCACCAGAAAGCTGGAGCGGCCGACCACGCCGCGCCACGTCGTGTTCGACATGCAGGCAGAGCGTCGGCACCCACTCGCGAGCTCCGGGCGCCGCAGTCTGGGCCACAAACCACGCCCACGTCGCGGCCCGCTGAGCGGTCGGCGCGGCCGAAGAGTGCTAGCCAGGCTAAGGCTCGTGCTAAAGCCCGAAAGGCTAAGGCGCCCAAGGTTGTCCGCCCGTCACTGCGTGAACGTGTGCTGACCAGGCTGGCAGCCGTCGATCTTCGTCCCCGCACGCTGGCCAGCAGGGTGCCATTCGTCGTGCTGGTCATCGGTTCGCTCGGGGTGGGGCTGGGTGTCACGCTGTGGCTATCCACCGACTCCGCCGAGCGCTCCTACGAGCTGGGCAATGCGCGCCAGAAGACCCAGGTGCTGCAACAGCAGAAGGAGGCGCTCGAACGTGATGTGCTGCAAGCGCAGTCCGCGCCCGCGTTGGCGGAGGCGGCCCGCAACTTGGGCATGATCCCGAGCAGGGATACCGCCCACCTGGTGCAGGATCCGTCGGGTAACTGGGTAGTCGTCGGCACACCCAAACCCGCTCAGGGGGTTCCACCGCCACCGTTGAACACCAAACTGCCAGACGAAAAGCCCCCGCCGCCGAACCCCCCGGTGAACCCGGTGGAGATGCCGGTTCGGCTGTCGCCGGGCGCCGGCACGCCGACGATGCCGGTTCCCCCAGGACCCGAAGTGCTGTTGCGTGCCCCTGACGGTGCAACGACGTTGGGCACCCAGCACTTGCCCAGTGGCGCGACCCCGGGTGTGCCTGCTCCCCAGGTGGCCGGGCCGGGCCCGTTGCCCCCGCCCGATGCAGCGCCGGCCACGCCGGCCCCGGCTGCCGAGGTGCCCCTTGCCGCCGGACCGCCACCCGCTACCGCGCTGGCGCCAGCCGTGGTCCCCCCATCAGCGCCGCCAGCCACCGGCGAGCAGTTCGGCCCGGTAACCGTCACGGCCCCGGGCACGCCGAGGTGAAGCGCGCCGTGCGGTCGCGAGCGCACCCGTCGCAGTCGGGGCGCGCTGAACGCGGCACCACAAGAGCGCGAAAAAGCAAAGACCCCAAGCAATCCAAGAGGCTCGACAAATCCGCTAAGCCCGGGAAGGCCGGCGCTACCGTCGCGGCAAGCGTTGGCCCACAGGGTCATTCCGCACGCAGGCGGCGCACCCGCCAGGCCATGGACCTCGGCGTGCGCGGCGCGTCGTTCGTGTTTCGGTACCGGGCCGGCAACGTGGTGATCTTCGTCGCGTTGATCGTGGCGGCCGCGCAGCTGTTCTACTTACAGGTGCCGCGTGCTGCCGGACTGCGTGCCGAGGCCGCTGGACAGCTCAAGGTCACCGACGTCGAAAAAGCCGTGCGGGGAAGCATCGTCGACCGCAACAATGACCAGCTCGCGTTCACCATCGAAGCCCGTGCGCTGACCTTCCAACCGCGGCGCATCCACAAACAGCTCGCCGAAGCCAAACAGAAGAACCCCAGCGCACCCGATCCGCAGCAGCGGTTGCGCGATATCGCCAAGGAAGTCGCACTGCGGCTCAACAACAAGCCGGACGAGGCAACCGTGCTCAAGAAGCTAAAGAGCGACGAGACATTCGTGTACCTGGCTCGCGCCGTGGATCCCGCGATCGCCACCGCGATCACCGCCAAGTTCCCGGAAGTCGGTGCGGAGCGCCAGGATCTGCGCCAGTATCCGGGCGGTTCGCTGGCAGCCAACATCGTCGGCGGGATCGACTGGGACGGTCACGGTCTGTTGGGCCTGGAGGACTCGCTGGACGCCGTGCTGGCCGGAACCGACGGGTCGGTCACGTACGACCGCGGCTCTGACGGCGTGGTGATCCCGGGCAGCTATCGCAATCGGCACAAGGCGGTCAACGGGTCGACCGTGCAGCTGACCATCGACGACGACATTCAGTTCTATGTCCAGCAGCAGGTGCAGCAGGCCAAGAATCTGTCCGGGGCGCGCAACGTGTCGGCGGTGGTGCTGGACGCCAAGACCGGCGAAGTGCTGGCCATGGCCAACGACAACACCTTCGACCCGTCGCAAGACATCGGTCGCCAGGGCGACAAGCAGCTGGGCAACCTTGCAGTGTCTTCACCGTACGAGCCTGGTTCGGTGAACAAGGTCGTCACTGCCTCGTCGGTCATCGAATATGGACTGACCAACCCCGACGAAGTGTTGTCGGTGCCGGGCTCAATCCATATGGGCGGCGTCACCGTCCACGATGCCTGGAACCACGGCGTGATGCGTTACACCACAACCGGTGTATTCGGGAAGTCGTCCAACGTGGGCACGCTGATGCTGGCCCAGCGCGTGGGGCCGGAACGCTATTACGACATGCTCAAGAAGTTCGGGCTGGGCCAGCGCACCGGCGTGGGCCTGCCCGGGGAAAGCGCGGGCCTGGTGCCTCCGATCGACCAATGGTCGGGCAGCACGTTCTCTAACCTACCTATCGGGCAGGGTCTTTCGATGACTCTGCTGCAAATGACCGGCATGTACCAGACCATCGCCAATGACGGGCTGCGGATTCCGCCGCGGATCATCAAGGCGACCATCGCGCCGGACGGCACGCGCACCGAAGAGCCACGCCCGCAAGGTGTTCGGGTGGTTTCGCCGCAGACGGCGCAAACCGTACGCAACATGCTGCGCGCTGTGGTGCAACGTGACCCGATGGGCTACCAGCAGGGCACCGGGCCGGCGGCCGCGGTCGATGGCTATCAGTTGGAAACGAGGATGCAGGTATGCCGAAGGAACAGTCGCCCGGGAAGCCGACGACACGTCGATACAGTGCCGAGGAGAAGGCCGCCGCGGTGCGGATGGTCCGCACCTTGCGCGCGGAGCTGGGCACCGAGCAGGGCACAGTGCAGCGGGTCGCTCGCCAGCTCGGCTACGGAGTGGAATCGGTGCGCACCTGGGTCCGTCAGGTCGACATCGACGAAGGCCTGGCTCCTGGGGTGACGACCTCGGAGTCGAAGAAGGTGAAGGAACTCGAACAGGAGATCCGAGAACTCAAGCGTGCCAACGAGATTCTGAAGCGAGCGGCAAGTTTCTTCGGGGCGGAGCTCGACCGCCAACACAAGAAATAGTCGATTTCATCGACGACAATCGCGAGGAGTTCGGGGTCGAGCCCATCTGCACGGTCCTGCGCAGCGCAGGCTTGCAGGTGGCCCTGAGCACCTACTACGACGCCAAAGCCCGGGTCCCATCGGCGCGGGCCCTGCGCGACGCCGTCCTCGGGCCGGCGTTGTGCCAGCTCTGGAAAGACAACTACTGCGTCTATGGGGCCCGCAAACTCTGGAAAACGGCTCGTCGCGATGGTCATGACGTCGGTCGCGATCAGGTGGCCCGGCTGATGCGGGCCGCAGGCATTGAGGGGGTCCGGCGCGGCAAACGGGTGCGGACCACCAAAGCTGACCCAGCCGCGGCGCGGCACCCGGACTTGGTGCACCGCAACTTCGCCGCGGCTGCCCCGAACCAGCTCTGGGTGACCGACCTGACATTCGTGCCGACCTGGGCCGGGGTGGCGTACGTGTGCTTCATCATTGACGCACACTCGCGGATGATCGTGGGGTGGCGGGTGGCTTCGCACATGCGGACCTCGATGGTTCTCGACGCGTTGGAGATGGCGCGTTGGTCACGCGGAACTACATTGCAGGACTTGATATGTCACTCAGATGCCGGGTCGCAATTCACGTCCATTCGCTACGGCGAGCGGCTCGCTGAGATCGGCGCAGTCCCGTCAATCGGGACCGTTGGAGATAGTTTCGATAACGCTCTCGCGGAGACAGTCAACGGTTACTACAAGGCCGAGCTGATCTACGGGCCGGCTCGAAGCAGACCGTGGAAGACCGTCGAGGACGTAGAACTCGCCACCCTCAGCTGGGTCCACTGGCACAACACCAGCCGAAACCGTCTTTGACCATCTCCTTGCCGACGTTTGCTTTCACCTCTGCGCCCACGCACTGCCCAAAACTGGCCGGCGGCAAATAAGGCGGTATCGGTCCAGGCTGTTGAGGAACAAAGGGTGGGAGCGGACCCGATGACGGCATTGGAATTGGCGGTGGCGGTGTTTTGGGACCAGCTGAGGTCAACTGTTGCTCGTACTGGTCGACAAACCCGGGCGGCGGTGGCGTTCCCCCGTCGAGCTTGAACCCATGCCCAGCAAGTTGAATGGTCCCGTTGCGGGGGTCAGCGCCGACATTAATCGGTTGCTGCCCGTAATAGATTGGGCCCTCGGCAAAGTTGGTCTCGCCGACATCGCCTGCTGTTTTGACCAGGTTGGTACCGACTTCGTTATCGAGCCCAACCAATTGGGCTGTGCGGGCTCGGATGTCGGCTGCTAACACCTGAGCTTGCGATTGGCGCGCAGCCAGTTGAGCCGGATTCTTGGTTGTGCGAGTGTCGGTTACCGAAAGGTCTTCCCCTACAGTGAATCCCGCGTTGTGGGCATCCTCGACCGCGTACAGAACGCGCCTTTTGGCGGCGTCGATATCACTCGCACCACGGCGGGCAATCTTGGCTGCCTCCCGCAGCTGGTCAGCCTTGCCGAGGATTGTCGTCTTGTCGGCGGTTGTACGCATAACCAGGGCTTCGCGCGCTCGGCCTTCCCAGTCGAGGCCGTGGGATTGTTGCCAAACCTGTAGCGAGACGTTTTCCCATCGGTCTGCGGTGCCGTCCCAGTACTCTGCGGCTTCAATGAGGTGATCAACGTCCCACGCCTGGATCGTTGACAGTGTTGGCAATCCGGTAGTCAGCACTGGTGCGCCTACAGCGACTCGCCTATCGCGCGGAGTAGGTCTCGGGAATTTGCGTCCATGCTGGCGTAAGCGAAGCTTGCAGCAGCGGTTTTGACCGCCGTGATCTGGGTGCGTGCGGCAAATGCCTCAGCGGCCGCGGCAACCCCGGCATGCACCGCGTCAACCGCCGCTGCGCTGGCTTGAGATGAAAACCCCAATTCGGACGGCGTGGCAGTGGTTAGTAGCTCCGAAGTCAACCCGTGCCAGCCATTAGCAGTGGCCAGCAGCTGGTCAGCAGCCACTCGCAACTGATGCATGGTCAAAGCCTAACCCGGATTTTGCAGTAAGGGTGAAGTGCCCCGGGTTTTGTTCCGATCCCCATAGGAGGATTGGAAGCATGCCCCGACAGTATTCGCCGGAGTTTCGGCAGCGAGCGTTGCGTTTGTTGGAGACCACGATGGAGGCCTCAGATATCTCGGAGTTTGAAGGGATTAAGTCTGTGGCGAGCAAACTCGGCATCTCTGAGGAGTCGCTGCGCCGGTGGCGGCGCAAGGCTCAGGTGGACGCTGGTGAGCGCCCGGGAACGACGAGCCAAGAGCACGCCGAGATCCGCCGACTTAAGCGGGAACTTGCCGAAACACGCAGAGCACGGTTTATCTTCAGTCGACGCCCCTGTAGGGCGGTGTGGTCAGGGTGTCTGCGTCTTGGACGGTGTCTTCGATGTGCCGAGGCGGGCTGCGCGGAGTTGACCGTGGAGGTAGGCGATCTGGCCGCGTAGGCGGCCGTTTTCGTCGTCGAGTTCACGGATGCGTTCGTGGGCAAGGCTGAGCCGGTTCCGCAGGGACGCGTCGCTGGCTGGTTCTTGTCGGGGCGGGCTGGCAGGGGATCTTGGTTCGCGGAGCGCTCGTATTCTGTGGATTTCGTCTTTGAGATTGGTTTGGGTGTAGAGCCACGATCGGGATACGCCGGCGTGCTCGGCGACGGCGGCGAAACTGATCGGTGCTCCGGTCTGGTCGAGGTTATGCAGAGCGGCGATCGCTTTGGCAAGAGTCTGCTCGTGGCGTTGTTTGGCCGCTGCAATGAGGTGAATGCTGTTGTCAGCGCGCATCTTCAGCAGGTTCCTGCTCGTCGGTCTCGAGCGTGGTGATGATGGTGTTGAGGTTGGTCAGCACGGTGCGGTTGGCCTCGGCGAGGCGTTGCTGGCCGCGAGCCTCGGCGGCAGTGATCAGCTGCAGGGTCTGTTGACGTTGAGCACGGTGCTGGGGCAGGAATTCCGGTGTCGTGATGAACACCGGGCATGTCAGACACGCGTTGGCGTGCGGGCAGGACTTTTGCAGTGGAAGTCCGCAATAGCCGTTGGGCAGCGCCATTTTCGCGCGGGCCAGGTTGTGGTTCATCCACTCGGCGTCGCCGAGCAGCCCGTCGCCGCTGGTGTGGACCGGCTGGCCGTGGATGTCGATCTTGCGGGCGCGTTCCCACTGGGTGCGGATGGTGGTGTCGGCCAGGTGGGCATAGCGTGCGGTCATGGTGTGGCTGGTGTGGTCGAGCAGCCTACGCACGACCTCCTGGGAGACATCGTTGTTGATCAGCCGGGTGGCGTAGGTGTGGCGGAACTGGTGCGGGGTGACCTTGGCTGGGCGGCCCAGTTCGTCGACGACAGCTACGGCAGTCAGCCACTGCTTGAGATGCATGTCGAAGGTGTTGGGGCCGATGGGATGTCGCCCGTCGGGGTTGGCATGGGTGCGTGGGAGCAACACATTGGTGTCGGGGTGGGCGGCGCGGGTGCGGCGCTGCTGTTCGGCGATCTTGGCGGCGAGCTGTTCGTCGATGGGCACGATCGCCTCGCGGCGCATCTTGTGGTTGCGGTAGCGCAGATAAGTCGCTCCGGCGGGGTCGCAGACGAGGCAGTCGATTCCCAGGCGGGTGGCATCGCCGATGCGCAGCCCGGCGCCGATCAAGATCTCGATCAGCAGTCGGATGCGCGGGTCGCCGACGCGGCCGAGGTTGGCCGGGGCTTCAAGCTGGTTCATCACGAACTCCGGGATGGCCCGTGACAGCGTAGGTTGTTCGGGGCGTGGGCAGTCGTCGGGATAGAGGTCGACGTCGGCGGGCAGCGTCGCCCACCCGTGTTGACGGACCGCCCGCAGGAACCCGGTCACCGCGCCGATGTCACCGCGTCGAGTCTTGGGCCGGGCAACCTCGGCAGCCAGTGCGGCCAGGTAGCCCTCCAGGCTTTGGCGGGTCAATGCGGCTGGGCTCCCCGATGAGGCCAGCCGCGGGGTCAGCCGCGACAGCCGCATCACCGCGACGAGGTCACGGCGGACCTGGGTGAGCCCGATCCCGCACGACAGCCGCCACCGGCACCACCGTTTGGCCAGGTCCCGCAACCACGATGGCTGCAGCCCGGTGAAGTCGAGCCGAGCACCGTGCCCGGCCCCGGGAATCGACAGCCGCCGCAAAAGCCATACGTCGCGGCAGTATTCGGCATCCCAGCCGCCGCTGTCACGCAGGTCGAGCAGGCAGTCCACGGCGAAGCCGAGGAAGGCCCGCGCAGTGCTGGTCGCCGCGGCCGGCAGCTCGTCGAGCCAGGCATCAAGCGGCCGGTCCAACAGTGACACGTCCCCGACGCCGGCGAGATAGTCAAGCAGCGCTTTGATCGCCCTGGGTACGGCGCGGGCCCGTTGAGCGTCGACACGGCACTGGACCGCGTACTGGATCTCCAGCTGCAAGCGCGGCGGCAGCGGTCGGAAGTCGAAACGGTCCTCGCCATAGGTGGCGCAGTAGGCGATGAAGTCCTCGGGCGCGGGGCGTCCCCGCATCCGCCACCGCGTGTGGTGGCCTCGACACCATCCGGCATCGAGTTCGGCCCATAACCGGCACCCAGTCACTGCGCACACCGCGGCCGCCGTCACCACCGGCGGTGACCACCCCGCCATCTCGGGACGGCCAGCGGCATCCCACTGTCGTGAGTGCCGGTAGCACAACCGATATCGGAGCTGACCGAACTGGCAGCCGGTCACCTCGCAGGAATGCAGTGGCCGATACCCGGTCACCTCTGGGTCCGCCGTCGCGGCCCACGCCATGGGCTCGGGCCGACCGGCTTGCCTCCACCGGTGCAGATGAGCCAGGCACAACCGGTTGTAACGACTCGATCGCACGCAGCCTGCGACGATGCACGGCGGTGTCCCCAGGATCGGGTCGCCCACCGCTGGGACCAGCACCTCGACCCGGAACTCGGGTCGTACCGCCGCAGCCAACCTATCGGCGAGTCCGCCCAAGCCGGCTGCGGTCGATCTCACCGCTGTTGTGCTCATCACCGACCATCGTTTCCATCGAGAACCCCTGCGGCGACCAGCGCCCGACGCGCATCCTCGACGCTCAGATGGGAGTAGGTGTCGCCGGTGGTGCTGATCGAGGCGTGCCCGAGCAGCTTGCTCACCACCTCCACTGCAACCCCGCGTCGCAGCAGATTGGTGGCGTAGGTATGACGAAACACGTGCGGGGAGAAAGTGATTCCGGTTCGCTTGCGTATTCGCAGTACTAGGTCGTAGACGCTGCGGTAGCTCAGCGGCGCACCCACCGGGTCGGCCCACAGGTTGACGAACACATAGTCACTGTCCAGGTCGCCGTACTCGGCATGCAGGTAATCGGAATAGAGGCGAATCACCCGACCCGGCACCGGAACCTGACGCGATCCGGACTTGGCACGTGCCCCGTTGGCGTTGGCTCGCCCAACTACCGACACCAGACACGAGGCGGCGTCGATATCGTCGTGCCGCAATCCCAACGCCTCGCCGACACGCAGCCCGGTCTCGGCCAACAGCGTGAACAACATCCGGTCCCGCAGCCGTTCGCACGACCCCAACACCGTCGCGACCTGCTGCTCGTCAAGCGTCGAGGGTAGACGTTTGTCGGCACGCAACCTGATCCTTCGAACCCGCTCCGGCCGAGAACCCAAGTGCGCCAACAACGGCCGCCATGACCCGCCACCAGACCCGCGCTTCCAGGTGACCAGCAGATCGCCCAGCTCCACACCATGACGATGGTGGAATTCATAAAACGCCGACACCGCCGACAGTTTCCGGTTCACCGTCGCCTCCGAGCACCCCGCCGACGCCGATGTCGGCAATGCCACCACGTTGGGTTCGTTCCTCGCCCCCGACGCCAGCCGCAGCCAGGCGACGAACCGACCCACATCCTCGAGTCGCACGCCCGACCACACCAGCCCCGACCGATAACAGAACTCAAACCAATCCCGCAGGTCATGGGCATACGCGCGAACTGTGTTCGGCGATCGCTCCACCGCATGCAGATGCGCCAGAAAAGCCTCCACCGGCTCCACCACGCCAGCGTCGGCACCCACCACGGTCCACGACTCCGGATCGCCGAACGGCATCGCAACCCGCTGAACCACAAACGCGGCCAGCTTCGTCATCGACACCGAAGATAACCAGTCCACGACGAAACACCGGGAACGTCAAAGGGTGTGTCGACTACATCAACGACAAGCAGTCAACAGACCGGAGATAACCAACGAAGTTCTCAAGGCTGCATCAGCGTTTTTTTGCAGCGGAGCTCGACCGCCCCGCGGCGAAATGATCGCCTTCATCGACACCCACCGCGATCAGTTCGGGGTCGAGCTCATCTGCCGTGTCTTGCGGGCAGCAATCACTGGATTCCTCACATCCCGGGGCTATCGGGCGGCCAAGACCCGGCCCGGCCTGCGACCGCGAGATCCGCGACGAGCAGCTGATCGCCGACCTGCGCACCGCGCACGAGAAGAACTACTCGTGCTACGGGGTGCTCAAGATGCATCAGGCCATGAAGCGTCAGGGCTGGCGGCTGGGCCGCGAGCAGACCCGCCGGCTGATGCGCAAGGCTGGACTGCGCGGGGTGCAGCGCGGCAAGCCAGTGTTCACCACGATCACTGATCCGACCGAGCAACGGCCGGCAGACCTGGTCAACCGGCAGTTCAAGGCGGCCGCCCCGAACCGGTTATTGGTCGCCGACATCACCTTTGTGCGCACCTGGCAGGGATTCTGCTACACGGCCTTCGTCACCGACGCGTGCAGCAGAAAGATTGCCGGCTGGGCGGTCGCGGCCAGTATGCGCACCGAGGACCTACCTGTGCAGGCCTTCAATCATGCTGTGGCAGGCCAACGCAGATCTATCTGAGTTGGTTCATCATTCCGACCGCGGATCGCAATACCTATCGCTGGTATACACCGACCGCCTTGGCGAGCTCGGGATCGCCCCCTCGGTCGGCTCCCGCGGCGATAGTTATGACAACGCCCTCGCCGAGGCGGTCAACGCCGCCTACAACACCGAGCTGATCAACCGCGGCAAACCGTGGCGTTGCATCGACGACGTCGAACTGGCCACCGCCGAATGGGTGTTCTGGTACAACAAGGAACCCCTGCACGAAGCCCTCGGCTATGTCCCACCAGCTGAGTACGAGGCCGCCCTCACCGGCGCCTCACACCCCGCGAGCCAGCCAACCCCGGCCCTCGCAACCGAATAGGAACAAAACTTGGGGTACTTCAGTCGGTGGCGGGGGTGGCGTTGTGGGGTCCGCTGCTGGATCGGCTCAACGTGATTGCCGAGGCCGATCGGCGGGGGCTGGGTGGGATCGGGCCGGGCGGCTATAGCGGTGGGCAGTGTTATCGGGCGCTGACCGAGGTACTGCTGGCCGATGGGGATTTCTTGTGGGATCGGGTGGTGGCCGGCCCGGCCACCGCCGCGTTGCGCGGGGATAACCGTTGGCGTCGGTGCCCACGTGGTGGCGGTTTTTGGCGGGCGCGGATTTGGGCCGGGTGGCCAAGGCCGGCGCGGTCAACCGGGTGATGCTGCGCCGAGCCTGGGCGGCGGCGCCGCCCCTGACGGCGATCGGCTCACCATCGACCCCGATGCCACCCGGGTCGCGACCTAGGGGCCAGGCAAAGAAGGCAGCGCATTCTCGCGCACCGGACAAACCGCCCTGTCGCCGCTGGTCGGGGTGCTCGGGGAGACCGGGGACGTGCTGGCGTTGCGTGCCCGCGGCGGTGCGGCTAACGACGGTCGGGCGATGGGCAGCTTCATCGATGAGTGTGTCAGTGCGAGAGTCGCCACCGTTTTCAACGCCTCGGGCATCCGCACTAGCTTCACGACGGGAGCTCAACCGAGCGGTGGTAGAGGCGCTTGTAACGGCGGGCATTGCACGCCTGCGGGCCCGAGGCCATTTCGGGACGCCCTTGGCGAATGGGGTCAGCCCAAGCGCATCGTGGTGGCTAAACGTCGGTTCGTCCGGAGGCCGGGGGATCGGTACACGAAGTTTCATTCAAATAACCAAGGTGGTACGTGTGACGCGTGCGAGCCTCGTACCCGGTCACCGTGGGTACTGTGTCATGGCTGAAATCGTGGTGTCTGATGGCAGCGGAGGGAGGTGATGTCGGTGCCTTCCGTGCTGCGGCCCCGCGTCGGCTCCGGCGTGCCGCTGACGACGCTGGCGGCGCAGGCCGGGGCAGTACCTGCCGAGGGCAGCGTGGTCCCCGATCTTCGTATCAGCGGCATCACTTTGCGGGCCCAAGACGCGCAGCCGGGCGACCTGTTCGCGGCGCTGTCCGGCGCGACAACACACGGCGCGCGGTATGCCCGTGAGGCGGTCGAACGCGGCGCCGCCGCGGTGCTCACCGACGCCGCCGGGGTTAGCGAGATGGGTGACGACGTGGGCGTGCCGGTCCTCATCCACCCCAGGCCGCGTGAGGTGCTCGGCGAACTGGCCGGCACGGTTTACGGTCATCCCTCCCAACGGGTTTCGGTGGTCGGCGTAACCGGGACGTCGGGAAAGACCACTACGACCTACCTCATCGAAGCCGGTCTGCGCGCCGCCGACCGGGCGAGCGGACTGGTCGGCACCATCGGGATGCGCATCGACGGCAGCGACATACCCGGCGGATTGACCACCCCGGAAGCACCCGCCTTGCAGGCCCAGCTCGCGGTCATGGCCGAACGCGGCGTGGACACCGTCGTCATGGAGGTGTCCAGCCACGCGCTGGCGCTGGGGCGCGTCGACGGCATCCGGTTCGCGGTCGCCGGTTTTACCAACCTTTCCCGCGATCACCTCGACTTTCACGCCAGCATGGCCGACTACTTCGAGGCCAAGGCCCGGTTGTTCGACCCCGCCTCACCGCTGCGCGCAGGCACAGTGGTGGTCTGCGTCGATGACGACGCTGGCCGCACGATGGCGGCCCGGGCCGGTGACGCGATCACCGTCAGCGCGACAAACCAGGCCGCGGACTGGCGCGCCGAGGACGTCACGTCAACCAGTGCCGGGGGACAAGAATTCACCGCCGTCGACCCGGCGGGCGTGCACCACCGGCTTAGCATCCCGCTGCCGGGCGGCTACAACGTTGCCAACTGCCTTGTGGCACTGGCTATTTTGGATAGAGTCGGTGTTTCTCCGGAACAGGCGGCGGTTGGCCTGCGGGCGGCTCAGGTCCCCGGCCGGCTCGAACGCATTGACCGGGGCCAGGATTTCCTGGCGCTGGTCGACTATGCCCACAAGCCGGGAGCGCTCGAGGCGGTGCTGACTACGCTGCGGCGCCCCGGCGGGCGGCTGGCGGTGGTGTTTGGCGCCGGCGGCGACCGCGACCCCGGCAAGCGGGCACCGATGGGCAGGATTGCCGCCGAGCTGGCCGACCTGGTCGTGGTCACCGACGACAATCCGCGCAGCGAGGATCCCGCCTCGATTCGCCGCGAAATCCTGGCCGGGGCGGCCGAGGCAGACACCGCCGCACACGTGGTGGAAATCGGCGACCGGCGCGAGGCGATCAGGCATGCAGTCGCCTGGGCCCGCGCCGGTGATGTGGTGCTAGTCACCGGCAAAGGCCACGAGACCGGGCAGAACATCGGCGGACACATCCGCCCGTTCGACGACCGGGTTGAGCTCGCCGCCGCGCTGGAGGCGCGCCGGTGATAGCGCTGACCCTGGCGCAGATCGCCGACATCGTCGGCGGGGAGCTGGCCGATATTTCCCCGGAAGCCGCCGCGCAGGTGCAAGTCACCGGCACCGTCGAGTTCGATTCGCGCAAAGTCACCCCCGGCGGGCTGTTTCTGGCGCTGCCCGGGGCGCGCGTCGACGGCCACGACTACGCGGCCTCGGCGGTGGCCGCCGGCGCGGCCGCGGTGCTGGCTGCCCGGCCGCTCGGAGTGCCCGCCATAGTGGTAAAGCCACGGCCCCACCACACCCACGACGCGCTGGCAGGGGTGTTCGAGCATGACCACGACGGCTCGGGTGCTGCGGTGCTATCCGCGCTGGCCAAACTGGCCGCCGCGGTGGCCGCGGAGCTGATTAGCAAGGGGCTCACCGTCATCGGGATCACCGGCTCGTCGGGCAAGACCTCGACCAAGGATCTGCTGGCCGCGGTGCTGGCACCCCTCGGCGAAGTGGTGGCGCCGCCAGGATCGTTCAACAACGAGTTGGGCCACCCCTGGACGGTGCTGCGGGCCACGCCCAGCACCGACTATCTCGTTCTAGAACTGTCGGCCCGCCATCCCGGCAACATCGCCGCGCTGGCGGCCATCGCGCCGCCCAAGATCGGGGTGGTGCTCAACGTCGGCACCGCGCACCTGGGCGAGTTCGGCTCTCGAGAAGCGATCGCGGCAACCAAAGCCGAACTGCCGCAAGCTATTCCGGACGCCGGAGTGGTGATCCTCAACGCCGACGACCCGGCGGTGGCGGCAATGGCCGACAAAACCGCGGCCCGGGTGGTGCGGGTCAGCCGAAGCCAAAGCACCGACGCCGGCCCCAGTGACTTGTGGGCCGGGCCGGTCACCCTCGACGAGCTGGCCCGGCCAAGGTTCACCCTGCACGCCGGCGACTCCGCGGTCGACGTCCACCTCGGCGTGCACGGCGAGCACCAAGTCAGCAATGCGCTGTGCGCCGCAGCGGTCGCCGTTAAGTGCGGCGCCAGCCTCGAGCAGGTCGCCGAAACGCTGGCCAACGCCGGACCGGTGTCCCGGCACCGCATGCAGGTGATCACCCGCGCCGACGGGGTGACCGTCATCGACGACGCCTACAACGCCAACCCGGATTCGATGCGCGCCGGATTGCAAGCACTGGCCTCGATCGCCCATCAGGCACCCCGGCCGCGTCGCAGCTGGGCGGTGCTGGGGGAGATGGCCGAACTCGGCGACGACGCGATAAACGAGCATGACCGCATCGGGCGGTTGGCGGTGCGCTTAGATGTGTCTCGTCTCGTTGTCGTCGGAACGGGGAGGTCTATGAGCGCCATGCACCACGGCGCGGTCATGGAGGGCTCGTCGGGGGCGGAGGCCACCATGGTCGCCGACGCCGACGCCGCCCTGGCATTGCTGCGGGCCGAACTGCGGCCGGGGGACGTGGTGCTGATCAAGGCGTCCAACGCCGCCGGCCTGGGCGCGCTGGCGGATGCGCTGGTCGCGGACGCAGCCGGCGTCGGCCGGGGCGTTGGCCGATGATCGAGATCCTCATCGCCGTCGGCATTTCGCTGACGGTGTCCATCCTTTTGACCCCGGCGCTGATCAGGCTGTTCACCAGGCAGGGATTCGGCCACGAGATCCGCGAGGACGGCCCTCCCACCCATCGCACAAAACGCGGCACGCCGTCGATGGGCGGGGTGGCGATCCTGACCGGCATCTGGACCGGCTATCTGGGCAGCCACCCGGCGGGGCTGGCCTTCGACGGCGCCGCCCCGTCGGCGTCGGGCCAGCTGGTGTTGCTGCTGGCCACCGCGCTGGGCGCGGTTGGCTTCGTCGACGACCTGATCAAGATCCGGCGCGCGCGCAACCTGGGGCTGAACAAGACGGCCAAGACGGTCGGGCAGATCACCGCGGCGGTGCTGTTCGGGATACTGGTGCTGCAATTCCGCAACGGCGATGGCCTGACACCGGGCAGCACCGACCTGTCCTACGTACGCGAAATCGCTACTGTCACACTGGTTCCCGCACTGTTCGTGCTGTTCTGCGTGGTCATGGTCAGTGCGTGGTCGAACGCGGTCAACTTCACCGACGGCCTTGACGGGCTGGCCGGCGGCTGCATGGCGATGGTCGCCGCCGCCTACGTGCTGATCACCTTCTGGCAGTACCGCAACGCCTGCGCCAGCGCGCCCGGGCTGGGCTGCTACAACGTGCGCGACCCGCTGGACTTGGCGCTGGTCGCGGCGGCCACCGCGGGTGCCTGCATCGGATTTCTGTGGTGGAACGCCGCACCGGCCAAGATCTTCATGGGCGACACCGGATCGCTGGCGTTGGGCGGAATTCTCGCGGGCATCTCGGTGACCAGCCGCACCGAGATCCTCGCCATCGTGCTCGGTTCGCTGTTCGTGGCCGAGATCACCTCGGTCGTGCTGCAAATACTGGCCTTCCGCACCACCGGTCGCCGGGTGTTCCGGATGGCGCCGTTCCACCATCACTTCGAGCTCGTCGGCTGGGCCGAAACCACGGTGATCATCCGGTTTTGGTTGCTGACCGCGATCAGCTGTGGTTTGGGTGTGGCCCTGTTCTACAGCGAGTGGTTGGCCGCGATCGGCGACTGACATGGGGCACGAGGCTGGCCTGGACGCGCTCGCACCGGATGCGGCGGTGCTGGTCGCCGGCGCCGGTGTGACGGGCCGTTCGGTGCTTGCGGCGCTGGCCCCGCTGGGTGTCAGGCCGACCCTGTGCGACGACGATCCGGCCGCGCTGCAGCGCCACGCCGATGCCGGGATAGCCACCACGAGCCCGTCCGCGGCCGCACGGCACGTCGGCGACTATGCGCTCGTCGTGACCAGCCCAGGCTTTAGGCCGACCGCGCCCGTGCTGGTCGCCGCCGCCGAGGCCGGCGTGCCGATCTGGGGTGACGTGGAGCTGGCCTGGCGGCTCGACAGCTGCGGCCGCTACGGGCCGGCGCGTCGGTGGCTGGTGGTCACCGGCACCAACGGCAAGACCACCACCACCTCGATGCTGCACGCCATGCTCACCACCGCCGGCCTCAACGCCCGGTTATGCGGCAACATCGGTAACCCGCTGCTGGACGCGCTGGCCGAGCCCGCCGACCTGCTGGCCGTGGAACTGTCCAGTTTCCAGCTGCACTGGGCGCCGTCGCTGCGACCTGAGGCCGGCGTCGTGCTGAACATCGCTGAAGACCACCTCGACTGGCACGGCAGCATGGCCGCCTACACCGCCGCGAAGGCGCGCGTACTGAATGGCCGGGTGGCGGTAGCCGGGCTCGACGACGAGCGCGCAGCGGCGCTACTGGACACCGCGGGCGCGTCCGTGCGGGTCGGCTTCCGGCTGGGCGAACCGGCAGCCGGCGAGCTCGGAGTGCGCGGCGGGCAGCTCGTCGACCGGGCGTTCGCCGACGACCTGGCGCTGGCGCCGGTCACCGCGATACCGGTGCCCGGGCCGGTGGGGTTGCTTGACGCGCTGGGCGCTGCGGCGCTGGCCCGCTGCGTCGGGGTGCCGGGGCCGGCGATCGCCGGCGCGCTGGCGTCATTTCGCGCTGGCGGCACCGCGCCGAGGTGGTCGCCGTCGTCGACGGCGTCCGCTACGTCGACGACTCCAAGGCCACCAACCCGCACGCGGCCGAGGCCTCGGCGTTGGCCTATCCGCGGGTGGTGTGGGTCGCCGGTGGTCTGCTCAAGGGTGCCGCGGTCGACACGACCGTCGCCAGGATCGCAAACCGGCTGGTCGGAGCGGTTTTGATCGGCCGTGACCGCACCGAGTTTGCCGAGGCGTTATCACGACACGCGCCCGATGTCCCCGTCGTACACGTTGTGACAGGCGAGGATGCTGATGTGCATGCGACTGATGAGACTCCTGTGGCCTGTGTGACAGCCGGCGCTGCAGCTTCCGGCGCAAGCGTCGGCGCCCGGGTGATGACCGCCGCCGTGGCGGCCGCGCGGGAAATGGCCAAGCCCGGCGACACTGTGCTGCTGGCGCCTGCGGGTGCGTCGTTCGACCAGTTCACCGACTACGCCGACCGCGGTGAGGCGTTCGCTGCCGCTGTGCGCGCCCTAACCCGGTAGGCGGTGGTGAGCAGCGTGCTGGCCAGGCTGCGGCGCCGTGGCAACAAGTCGGCACAGGCGAGCGACTCGGCGCCGGCCGAGGCCGAGCAGCAGACCGGGTCAGGCAGCAAGCCGCGCGCCGTGATTAGAGCGGTCGGCGGGCCATGCAGCCGAGTGGGCGCCTGGCTGGGCCGGCCCATGACATCGTTTCACCTGATCGTCTCCATTGCCGCGCTGCTGACCACGTTGGGTTTGATCATGGTGCTGTCGGCATCCGGGGTGCGTTCCTATGACGACGACGGCTCGGCGTGGGTCATTTTCGGCCGGCAAGTGTTGTGGACGCTGATCGGGCTGGTGGCGTGCTACCTGGCCCTGCGGGTGCCGGTGCGGTTCATGCGGCGTGCCGCGTTCTCCGGTTTCGCGTTGACCATCGTGTTGCTGGTGCTGGTGCTCGTCCCCGGAATTGGCCACTATGCCAACGGCTCTCGCGGCTGGTTCGTGGTCGCGGGCTTTTCGATGCAGCCCTCGGAGCTGACCAAGATCGCCTTCGCCATCTGGGGCGCGCATCTGCTGGCCGCCCGGCGCATGGAGCGAGCGTCGTTGCGGGAGATGCTCATTCCCCTGGTGCCGGCCGCCGTGATCGCATTGGCGCTGATCGTGGCCCAGCCCGACCTCGGCCAGACCGTGTCGTTGGGCATCATTCTGCTGGCCCTGCTGTGGTATGCGGGCCTGCCGCTGCGAGTGTTTGTGAGTTCGCTGTTCGCGGTCATCGTCTCCGGGGCGATCCTGGCGGTTTCCGAAGGCTACCGCTCCGACCGCGTGCGCTCGTGGCTCAACCCCGGACAGGATCCGCAGGACACCGGCTACCAGGCCCGCCAGGCAAAGTTCGCGCTGGCCAACGGCGGCATCTTCGGTCACGGTCTCGGTCAGGGCACCGCGAAATGGAACTACTTGCCCAACGCCCACAACGACTTCATTTTCGCGATCATCGGCGAAGAGCTGGGCTTTGTCGGCGCGTTCGCGCTGCTGGCGTTGTTCGGTCTGTTCGCCTACACCGGGATGCGCATCGCCCGCCGGTCGACCGACCCGTTCCTGCGGCTGCTGACCGCCACCACCACGATGTGGGTGATCGGGCAGGTGTTCATCAATGTCGGCTACGTCATCGGCCTGCTGCCGATTACCGGCCTGCAGCTGCCGCTCATCTCAGCTGGTGGAACATCAACGGCGACAACACTTCTCATGATCGGAGTGATGGCCAACGCGGCTCGCCACGAACCGGAGGCGGTGGCGGCGCTGCGCGCCGGACGCGACGACCGGATGAACCGGCTGTTGCGGCTGCCGCTGCCCGAACCGTATACACCGAGCCCGGTGGAGGCGCTGCGTGACCGGCTGCGCTCTCGAGCGCAACCGGTCACGCGGCAACGCAAGCCCGACCGCGCACCCGCGACACCGCGGGCGGCGCGATCGGCAAAACCCCGCACGACCCATCGGCCGGCCCGCCACTCGGGGCATCATGGAGGGCGTCAGCGCCACACCGGGCAGCGTCAGCCACGCAACGGGCGGACTCGTGCACTGGAAGGTCAGCATTATTGAACGACTCGGTCACTCGGCCAGGCGAACATGCCCCGCTGTCGGTCGTCCTCGCCGGTGGCGGCACGGCCGGTCACGTCGAGCCCGCCATGGCCGTCGCCGACGCGCTGACGGCGCTCGATCCGCGGGTGCGGATCACCGCACTGGGCACACCGCGCGGGCTGGAGACCAGGCTGGTGCCCGAGCGGGGCTACCGGCTCGAACTGATAACCCCCGTTCCGCTGCCGCGTAAGCTCAGCGCCGACCTGGCCGGGCTGCCGACCCGGGTAGTGCGGGCCGTCCGGCAGACCCGGGCGGTGCTCGACGAGGTGGACGCCGACGTCGTGATCGGGTTCGGTGGATACGTCGCGCTGCCGGCGTATCTGGCCGCCCGCGGCGCGCTGGCTGGTCGACGGCGCGTGCCAGTGGTGATCCACGAGGCCAACGCCAGCGCCGGGCTGGCCAATCGGGTCGGGGCTCCGCTCGCGCAGCGGGTGCTGTCGGCCGTGCCGGATTGCGGGCTACGCGGCGCCGAGGTGGTCGGCGTGCCGGTCCGGTCGGCGATTACCGGGCTGGACCGCGCGGCGTTGCGGTCGGCCGCGCGGGCCCACTTCGGTTTCGCCGAAGACGCCCGGGTGCTGCTGGTGTTCGGCGGGTCGCAAGGCGCGGCGTCGATCAACCGGGCGGTTGCGGGGGCGGCCGCCGACCTGGCCGCCGCCGGTGTGGCCGTGCTGCACGCCTACGGGCCCAAGAACACCGTCGAGCTTCGCACGCCCGAGCCGGGGGACCCGCCCTACGTGGCGGTGCCCTACCTGGACCGCATGGAATTGGCTTATGCCGCGGCCGATTTAGCGATCTGCCGGTCCGGGGCGATGACGGTCGCCGAAGTCTCGGCCGTCGGGTTGCCCGCCGTCTACGTCCCGCTGCCCATCGGCAACGGCGAACAGCGGCTCAACGCGCTGCCGGTGGTCAACGCCAGCGGCGGGATGCTGGTCGCCGACGCCGATTTGACGCCACGCTTCGTGGCCGACCAGGTGGCTGGGCT
The DNA here is from genome assembly GCF_009936235.1 of Mycobacterium xenopi. Lineage (NCBI taxonomy): Bacteria > Bacillati > Actinomycetota > Actinomycetes > Mycobacteriales > Mycobacteriaceae > Mycobacterium > Mycobacterium xenopi. The sequence goes on from NZ_AP022314.1 coordinate 2,277,789, forward strand.
GCTTAACGACCCCGCGCGGCTGGCGGCGATGACGGCGGCCGCGGCGCGCGCCGGGCACCGCGATGCGGCGCATCAGGTGGCTCGGGCCGCCGTCGATGTGGCGCGAGGCGCGCGCCGGTCGCGTGAGCGTCGGCCTGCGGGCACGGGGCGACGATGAGCGACATCTCGCTGCCACCCGAGCTGCGCCGGGTGCACATGGTTGGCATTGGGGGAGCGGGCATGTCGGGCATTGCCCGCATTTTGCTGGACCGCGGCGGAATGGTATCGGGCTCTGACGCCAAGGAGTCGCGCGGCGTGCGTGCGCTGCGCGCCCGGGGCGCGGTGATCCGGATCGGCCACGACACGTCTGCCCTGGATCTGCTGCCCGGCGGGCCGACAGCGGTCATCACCACCCACGCCGCGATCCCGAAGACCAATCCCGAACTCGTCGAGGCCCGCCGCCGCGGCATCCCGGTGGTGCTGCGTCCGACGGTGTTGGCCAAGTTGATGGCCGGGCGCACCACCCTGATGGTCACCGGCACGCACGGCAAGACGACGACGACGTCCATGCTCATCGTGGCGCTGCAACACTGCGGGTTTGATCCGTCCTTTGCGGTGGGAGGCGAGCTGGGTGAGGCCGGAACCAACGCCCACCACGGCAGCGGCGACTATTTCGTCGCCGAGGCCGACGAAAGTGACGGCTCGCTTTTGGAATACAGTCCCGACGTCGCGGTGGTTACCAACATCGAGTCCGATCATTTGGACTTCTTCGGCAGCGCCGAAGCTTATGCCGCGGTGTTTGATTCCTTCGTGGAACGGCTCGCCCCTGGCGGAGCGCTGGTGGTCTGCACCGACGATCCGGGTGCGGCGGCGTTGGCGGAACGCACTGCGGCCCTGGGTATTCGGGTGCTGCGCTACGGCAGCACCCCGGCCGGCGAGCTGACCGGCACGCTGCTGTCGTGGGAGCAGCAGGGTACCGGCGGGGTGGCGACCTTTCAGCTGGCCGGCGACCCCAACCCGTGGGCGATGCGGCTGGCGGTGCCGGGCCGGCATATGGCGCTCAACGCGTTGGGCGCATTCTTGGCCGCGATCGAAATCGGCGCCCCGGCCGAAGCGGTGCTTGACGGGCTGGCCGGTTTCGAAGGCGTGCGTCGCCGGTTCGAGTTGGTCGGCACCGCGGGGTCGGTGCGGGTTTTCGACGACTACGCCCACCATCCGACGGAGATCAGCGCGACACTGGCAGCGGTCCGCACGTTGCTGGAGCAAAGCGGCGGTGGACGTGCGGTGGTGGTGTTTCAGCCCCATTTGTATTCGCGGACAAAGACTTTCGCCGCCGAGTTCGGTCATGCTCTTGATGCTGCCGACGAGGTCTTCGTGCTCGACGTCTACGGGGCGCGGGAGCAACCGTTGGCAGGCGTGAGCGGCGCGAGCGTCGCCGAGCACGTCAGCGTGCCGGTGCACTACATGCCGGACTTCTCCGCTGTCGCCGAGGCGGTGGCCGCGGCGGCCCGGCCCGGCGACGTGGTCGTCACGATGGGTGCCGGCGACGTGACCATGCTGGCGCCGGAAATCGTCACCGCCCTGCGGGTGCGGGCCAACCGAACCGTGCCCGGTCGGGCGGGGGAGCGATGGTGAGCGAGCCGACGGGCGGGCCGGCGGCCGAGGCGGTGACCGAGCCGATGGCCACCCCGGAGGGCGAAACTGTCGACTCGGCGGAAGTGCGCTTCGAGGGCCCGCGGCGGCGGGCGCGCCGGGAGCGGGCCGAACGGCGCGCCGCCGAAGCGCGGGCCAGGGCTATCGAAGAGGCCCGCCGGGAGGCCAAGCGCAGGGCGCTTGGACGAGCTGCCGGCGAGACCAAACCGCTTCCCCGAGGCGCCGTTCGCGGTTTGAAGACGCTGCTGGCGACGGTGCTGCTGGCGGGGGTGACCTTCGCGCTCGGGCTGATCCTCTACTTCACGCCGGTGATGTCGGCGCGCAGCATCGTCGTCACCGGAACCGGCGCGGTCACGCGCGAGGAGGTGCTCGACGCGGCGAAGGTGCGTCCCGGCACACCTTTGCTGCAGATCGACACCGACCAGGTCGCCGACCGGGTGGCCACCATCCGGCGGGTAGCCAGCGCGCGGGTACAGCGCCAGTACCCGTCAACGTTGCGAATCACCATCGTCGAGCGAATTCCCGTGGTGGTCAAGGACTTTCCCGACGGCCCGCACCTCTTCGACCGTGACGGAGTCGACTTCGCGACCGCCCCGCCGCCGTCGTCACTGCCCTACATCGACGTGGACAATCCCGGCCCGACGGATCCGGCCACCAAAGCCGCTTTGGCGGTGCTGACCGCGCTGCGCCCCGAAGTCGCCGGCCAGGTGGGACGGGTCGCGGCTCCCTCGGTCGCCTCCATCACGCTCACCCTGGTCGACGGGCGGACGGTGATCTGGGGAACCACCGACCGCACGGAGGAGAAGGCCGAGAAACTGGCCGCGCTGTTGACCCAGCCCGGGCGCACCTACGACGTGTCCAGCCCGGATCTACCGACGGTCAAATAGCGCGGCTCGTCGCGCCCAGGGCCGCGAAAAATGGCCGAAATTCACCGCAACACGTCGGCGCGCCTGCATCGCTAGCACGCGCCGCGGCCATACCGTTCTGTGTGCGTGGAACTACTTGACATAACTCTAAGCCTTAGGTTGAGGTTGAGGGTTTTCCGACTCGCCGAGGGTCGCCAAGTGTTTCACCACCAGGCCAAGCCCACCAGGGAGGAAGACTTCAAATGATGACCCCCCCGCATAACTACCTGGCCGTCATCAAAGTCGTGGGTATCGGCGGCGGCGGCGTCAACGCCGTCAACCGGATGATCGAGCAGGGCCTGAAGGGTGTGGAGTTCATCGCGATCAACACCGACGCGCAGGCGCTGCTGATGAGCGACGCCGATGTCAAGCTCGACGTCGGTCGCGACTCCACCCGCGGCCTTGGCGCAGGCGCCGACCCGGAGGTGGGCCGCAAGGCCGCCGAGGACGCCAAGGACGAGATCGAAGAGCTGCTGCGCGGCGCCGACATGGTGTTCGTCACCGCGGGTGAGGGCGGTGGCACCGGAACCGGTGGGGCGCCCGTCGTGGCCAGCATCGCCCGCAAGCTCGGTGCGTTGACGGTCGGGGTGGTCACCCGGCCGTTCTCGTTCGAGGGCAAGCGGCGCAGCCAGCAGGCCGAGGCCGGCATCGCCGCGTTGCGGGAAAGCTGCGACACGCTGATCGTGATCCCCAACGACCGTCTGCTGCAGATGGGCGACGCCGCGGTGTCGCTGATGGACGCCTTCCGCAGTGCCGACGAGGTGCTGCTCAACGGCGTGCAGGGCATCACCGACTTGATCACCACGCCGGGCCTGATCAACGTCGACTTCGCCGACGTCAAGGGCATCATGTCCGGTGCCGGCACCGCGCTGATGGGTATCGGCTCGGCCCGCGGCGAGGGCCGCGCGCTCAAGGCCGCCGAGATCGCGATCAACTCGCCGCTGCTGGAGGCGTCCATGGAAGGCGCGCAAGGCGTGCTGATGTCGATCGCCGGCGGCAGCGACCTGGGCCTGTTCGAGATCAACGAGGCGGCCTCGCTGGTGCAGGACGCCGCCCACCAGGACGCCAACATCATCTTCGGCACGGTCATCGACGACTCGCTGGGCGACGAGGTGCGGGTCACTGTGATCGCGGCCGGCTTCGCCGCCAACTCTCCCGGGCGCAAGCCGATCAGCAGCGCTGGCCAGGGCCAGAACATCGCACCGGGCAAGGCAGGCAAGGTCACCTCGACGCTGTTCGAGCCGGCCGACGCCGTCAGCGTGCCGCTGCCCACCAACGGCACCGCGATCAACATCGGCGGCGAGGACGACGACGAGGACGTCGACGTGCCGCCGTTTATGCGGCGCTGATACTGGGCAGGTGGGCGGGTATCGCATCCGGCGAGTGATCACCACCCGGGCAGGCGGCGTCTCGGCGCCGCCCTTCGACACGTTCAACCTCGGCGATCACGTCGGAGACGACCCCGCGGCAGTGGCGGCCAACCGGGCTAGGCTGGCCGCGGCGATCGGGCTCGGCGCAAACCGGGTGGTGTGGATGAATCAGATCCACGGCGATCACGTCGAGGTGGTCGACGGGCCGCGCGACGGCCCGGTCGACGCCACCGACGCGTTGGTCACCGCCACGCCGCGGCTGGCGCTGGCCGTGGTGACCGCCGACTGCGTGCCGGTGCTGATGGCCGACGCGCGGACCGGGGTCGTCGCCGCAGTTCACGCCGGCCGCGTCGGTGCCCAGCGGGGAGTGGTGGCGCGGACGCTGGAGGTGATGCTGGCCCTCGGCGCCCACGCCGACGACGTCTCGGCGCTGCTCGGCCCCGCGGTCAGTGGGCGCAACTACGAAGTGCCCGCGGCGATGGCCGACGAGGTCGAGGCGGCACTCCCGGGCAGCCGTACCACGACGTCGACAGGCACTGCCGGGCTCGATCTTCGGGCTGGAATCGCTTGTCAGCTAAGCGAATTGGGAGTCACTGCCATCGACATCGATCCGCGCTGCACGGTGGAGGACCCGAGCTTGTTCAGCCACCGCCGGGACGCGCCGACGGGGCGGATGGCCTCACTGGTGTGGATGGAATGATCGCCATGGCCGATGTCGGGTGGGGCGCGGAGGCCCGAGATGACCGCGAATCGCGATTGGCCCAAGCCCTAGCAACGGTGCAATCCCGATTGGCGGCAGCCGCCGAGGCGGCCGGGCGCAAAGTCGACGAAATTGAACTTTTGCCAATTACGAAATTTTTTCCAGCAACCGATGTGGTGATTTTGTCGCGGCTGGGTTGTACGTCGATAGGCGAATCCCGCGACCAGGAAGCGTCGGCGAAGGTTCGTGAAGTCGCCCGATTATTGGGCCCGGGGTCACCGCCGGTGCGCTGGCACATGGTCGGCCAAGTCCAACGCAACAAGGCGCGGTCGCTGGCGCGCTGGGCGCACACCGTCCACTCCGTCAGCAGCGTGCGGGTGGCGACCGCGCTCGACCGCGCCGTAGGCGCGGCCCGCGCCGAAGGTCGTCGCCGAGACCCGCTGCGGGTCTACGTCCAGATCAGTCTCGACGGCGACGTGGCACGCGGTGGCGTCGATGTCTCGACGCCCGACGCGGTGGACGAGGTCTGCGCCCGGGTGGCGGCCGCGGAAAATCTGGAGCTGGTCGGATTGATGGCGATCCCGCCGCTGGACTGGGATCCGGATGTGGCCTTCGAACGCCTGCAGTCGGAGCACCAGCGGGTGCGCCGGTCGCACCCGAGCGCGGTCGGGCTGTCCGCGGGGATGTCGAACGACCTGGAAGCAGCGATAAGACATGGTTCGACCTGTGTGCGTGTCGGTACAGCGTTATTGGGTCCGCGACCGCTACGGTCACCCTGAGTAGTCACTGTCGTCACACCTTCATCACAGACACCGCATCCAGAAGGGGTCCCGCGATGAGCACACTGCACAAGGTCAAGGCCTACTTCGGTATGGCGCCGATGGAGGACTACGAGGACGAGTACTACGACGACGACCGGGCCCCGACCCGCGGCGGCTACTCGCGGCACCGGTTCGACGACGGATACAGCCGCTATGACGGCCGTGACTATGACGGCCCGCGCGCCGAGCCCGACGACTACCCGCCGGGCGGCTACCGCGGCGGCTACGCCGACGACCACCGGTTCCGGGCCCGCGAATACGACCGTACCGAGTTGGCGCGCCCGCGCTTCGGGCTGCTGCGGGGCTCGACCCGAGGCGCGCTGGCGATGGATCCGCGCCGGATGGCGATGATGTTCGACGAGGGCAGCCCGCTTTCGAAGATCACCACGCTGCGGCCCAAGGATTACACCGAGGCCCGCACCATCGGCGAGCGCTTCCGCGACGGCACCCCGGTGATCATCGACCTGGTGTCGCTGGACAACGCCGAAGCCAAGCGGCTGGTCGACTTCGCCGCCGGTTTGGCGTTCGGGCTGCGGGGATCGTTCGACAAGGTCGCCACCAAGGTGTTTTTGCTCTCACCCGCCGACGTCGAGGTTTCGCCGGAGGAGCGCCGGCGAATCGCCGAGACCGGGTTCTACGCCTACCAGTAGCGGCGAGGCCTGTCGGCGTCGAAAAGACGGCCACGGCGGTGTGTTCCGGCGTCGGGACTCGGTAGGCTGGCGCTCGTCGTCGTGGTCGCGGGCGGCGACGTCGTCGAAGTCACATTCTCAGTAGTAAGGTCGGGCTGTCGTTGGCGCTGTTCTTCGAAATCCTCGGTTTCGCGCTGTTCGTTTTCTGGCTGCTGTTGATCGCGCGGGTCGTTGTCGAGTTTGTCCGCTCGTTCAGCCGCGACTGGCATCCGCGCGGCGCCACCGTGGTGATCCTGGAGATCATCATGTCGGTTACCGATCCGCCGGTAAAGCTGCTGCGCCGGCTGATCCCGCAGCTCACCATCGGCGCGGTCCGCTTCGACCTGTCCATCATGGTGCTGTTGCTGGTCGCGTTCATCGGTATGCAGCTAGCGTTCGGCGCCGCGGTGTAAGAGGTGGCTGCTCATAGGAGTTGCGTCGAAAAGTGTTCGCGGCGTGGTTTTCTCCGGCCTTTAAGGGCGCGATTTGATAAACCTTAAAATTTGAAATTCGTTCTTAATTATCGGTCTAATCTGCAACCGCCGGGTCTGGTGTGACAGGATGGGCGGCAGTTGCGGTACGGCTACCACGCCGTCCTACACTTTCCAGACCGGTTTAACCGTACAGAGTCGAGGGGGCAAAGAATGCCGCTCACACCAGCCGACGTCCACAATGTGGCGTTCAGTAAGCCGCCGATCGGCAAGCGCGGCTACAACGAAGACGAGGTCGACGCCTTCCTCGACCTAGTGGAGGCCGAACTGACCCGGCTCATCGAGGAGAACTCCGATCTGCGCCAACGGGTCAGCGAACTCGAGCAGGAGTTGGCGACTGCCCGCGCCGGTGGCGGTGCGCAACCGACCGAGGCCATGCCGCTGTATCGCCCGGAGCCCGAACCCGAACCCGCACCTGCCGCTCCCGTCGACATCGGCGAGGACCAAGCCATCAAGGCCGCCAGGGTGCTGAGTTTGGCGCAGGACACCGCCGACCGGCTGACCCGCACGGCCAAAGTGGAGGCGGAGAAGCTGCTGGCCGATGCCCGCGCCAACGCCGACCAGATTGTCGCGGAGGCCCGGCGGGAAGCCGACGCCACGATTGCCGAGGCTCGCCAGCGCGCGGACGCGATGCTGGCCGATGCGCAAACCCGCTCCGAGGCCCAGCTGCGCCAGGCCCAGGAGAAGGCTGACGCGTTGCAGGCCGACGCCGAACGCAAGCATTCCGAAATCATGGGCACCATCAACCAGCAGCGCAGCGTGCTGGAGGGCCGCCTGGAGCAGCTTCGGACGTTTGAACGCGAGTACCGCACCCGGCTGAAGACCTACCTGGAATCCCAACTCGAAGAACTCGGCCAGCGTGGCTCGGCCGCACCGGTTGATTCCAGCGCCACCAACGAGGCCGGTGGATTCAACCAGTTCAATCGGGGTACTAACTAGCGTAGGGGCCTGGCCTGCATGGCCCGCGGTGGCTCGTTGACAGGCGTAGCAGTCGCCGCCCCGTCGGCTGGAGGATGACCGATGCTGATTATCGCGCTGGTGCTTGCGGTGATAGGCCTTGCCGCACTGGTTTTCGCGGTCGTCACCAGCAACGCGTTGGTGGCGTGGGTGTGCATCGCTGCCAGCGTGCTGGGCGTGGTGCTGCTGATCATCGACGCGCTGCAGGAACGCCAGCGACGTCAGGCGCGGGTCTCCGCCGGTGAGCCGGTCTCGGTGACCGTCGAGTCGGAATCCGTGACGGGCCCGAGCGACCACGACGCCGGTGCCGCCGACCGCGGCAGCCAGGAAGGGTTCTACGCCGACTATCCTGAGGACGTCGCGGACGAGGACATCGTCGAGTCCGGCGAGCATCCCGCCCCCGGCAGCGACCAAGGCGGCAAGGACGACGACACCCGTTAGGTATCGGCGCCCTGCCACGGCGGGGTCGCGAGCAGCTCACGAACCTCGTCGTCGGTGACCTGGTGGAAGTCCTCGTAGACCTGCCCCACGGCCTCGAAAGCGGGCGGCATCATCGCGCACACCACGTCGTCGGCTTCTTCGGCGAGCTGCTGGCATGCCGACGGCGGGCCAACCGGGACTGCGACCACCACCGATTCCGGGCCGGCCGCCCGGACTGCGCGCACGGCGGCGAGCATGCTGGCACCGGTGGCAATGCCGTCGTCGACGAGGATCACGGTTTTGCCGCGCGGATCGGCAACCGGCCGCCCGCCACGATAGGCCTGCTCGCGCCGCTTGAGTTCGGCGGATTCGCGTTCGATGACCGCGCGCACCTGCTCCTCGCTGATGCGCAGGCTAGAGACCACGTTGTCGTTCATCACCACCCCGCCGCCGCTAGCCAACGCGCCCATCGCCAGCTCGCTCCACTGCGGCACGCCCAGTTTGCGGACTAAAAACACGTCCAATTCTGCGTGCAGCGCGGCAGCGACCTCCCAGCCGACCGGCAGGCCGCCCCGTGCCAGCCCATATACCAGCAGTCGGTCCCGGCCGCGGTAGGAGGCGAGTTCTTCGGCCAGCACGCGGCCGGCTTCGCGACGATCGCGGAAGGTGCGTCGCGATGTTCGCCCAAGAAAGCCACTCGATCGGTTCATTGGCCGCACTCTCGACTGCTGTGGTATCCAGCCTACGACTGCGATGACGCCGGGACATGGGTTCCAGCACTGCGGCTTCCCTGCGCGCTGGAAGCTCAAACCGAACCCCGTCGTCTGCGCCGGTGCGGCGGTTTCACGTCGAAAGCTTGATGGCAAAACCGATCAGCGCATCGATCAGTCGATCCGGCGCGACGCGGCGCGCCACCGCACTTGTCCGCGAATCCGCGCCCACCCGGTAGCGGGTTTTCGGCCGCTTGGCGACCACCGCGGCAGCAACCGCGTTGGCGTAGTGCATCGGCGTGGTCTTGGTAGCGTGTGCCCGAGTTTCGCAGGCGGCTAGAACGGCGGTAAATCGGCTCCGATAAATCGCGGCGATTTCGGCGGGTGCCGACGCGATGGCCTGCTCGGCCCAGGCATGCAGCTTGCGCCAAATTGGTGTCTCGACCACACCGGGTTGGATGATCGACACGCGCACCCCGAGCGGCCGCAATTCACGGCGCAGCGCATCGCTTAGCCCTTCTTTAGCGAACTCGGCGGCCGCATACGCACCCAAAAACGGCGGTGTCACCGTGCCGATACCAGAACTGACGTTGACGACCCGGCCCTTCGACGCCCGCAGCAAGGGCAGAAACCGTTGTGTAACCGCAAGGCTCCCAACAAGATTCGTTTCGAGTTGAGTGCGCATCAGGTTTATGGGCACACATTCCAGCGGCGCGCCGATGCAGATGCCGGCGTTGTTCACCAGCGCCCACAGCCCGGTGTCAGCGCAGCGCAATTCCACGTAGTCGCCAGCGCGGGCGATCGAGGCCGCATCGGTCACGTCTAGCACCACCGGAATTAATTCACCGGCCGACGGAGGCAGGTTGGCCAGCTGCTCGGCGATCGATTTCGATCGCACGCCGGCGAACACGCGGTAACCCAGATCGTTGAGGTGCATGGCCGCTGCCCGGCCGAGTCCGCTTGACGCGCCGGTGATTACCACCGACCTGTGCTGCGGCCGGTGCAGCGCCGAGGACGTCATCGCATGATCTTAGCGGCGCCGGCTATCCGGATTCGGGCGAAAAAAGCAAGTGGCGGCGTTGATTTCGGCACCAGCAGCGCCCGCCGACCTGCGGTGGTGCCGACGGTGAGGGGGTCGACAGCCCCTGACAAGCGTGTCCGAGGGGGGACTTGCCCACCTACGACACGGGTTGAGGTCTTTGAATTGGGTCGTTGACCAGCCGGCTTTCTGCGGCGGTCGAATGGCGTGTGCTGGCAACTGGCATCCATGGTGGCCGCCATCGGTTATTGGTGCGCTCACCGGGTGATCGAGGAGTCGTGTCAGGTTCGGCGGACACGGTTCCACGTCGCCAACGTGAACCGCCTCGGCGCGGTGCCCCGCCGATGCTCCCTATGGGGAAGAGGCGACTCGAGGCTGCGCGCCTCGCCGCGTGTCGCTATGTGACCCCACGGCGTCTATGTGCGATTCTGTTGGGCTACCCAAGGGGAGGGAGCCACGACTGCCGTGACCATATGGGGAAGGAACGAGCATGGAGAACGATGAACAGGAAGGCACTGTCGCCCTGCTGGGAGAGTGGATCGGCCGGCTGGAGGCGTTCAGCGAAGCGCTAGAAGACTTGGAAGGTGAGTCGCCAAGCGACTTCTGCGAAAGCGCTTGTGACGCTTGGAAGAACATCGCCATGATCGATAGCCCTCCATCGACAACTCCGGCAATGCTGGTTGTCACGGAGTCGTTCGCCGTACTGACCAAAGTGATGACCAAGGTGTCCACTGACTGGGCTGACACGCCTGATGTTCGGGACCGCCTGACGCGCAGTGACATTGAGCAGCAGCTGCGAGACGGGTTGGCAAGCATCCTCGGCGAGGCGCGGCAGTGGCTGGCAGAGGGCCTGCCTTCGGTCGACGAAATCAGTGACCGCAACGCGTCAGCTCGTGCAGTCGTAAGTGAATCACTGAAGTACCACGAGTCTAGGAACGCAGAGATGGACGCCGACGACGCGGAAGCTCAGGCTGATCCGTACGGAGCGGTTCTGCTGTGCCGGGACCGCACGGTCTCCGATGCTGCCATCTTCACAAAGCTGTGTTCCTTCACGGAAGACGAACACCAGCGTTACGTAGATGCGCACGAACGGATTCGGCGCATGCTCGACAGTGAACTACTGCAGCACATCTCCGATGAGAGCGACCGATTGTTGGACGTACTGATCGCCGTAATGCGCGAACTTCAGAGCCAACATGTGTCGCTAGGGGATCAGGACGCCATGGACGAGCGTCGGCGCAGGATTCGTTCGGCCCTGATCTCGTTCACCGCTGCGTTGCAGATCCATGAGTACCAGACGATCCGCAGTGTGCGGCAAACACATGGGTTAGGTCGTGAACAGGTGGCTGAAGTCAAGGCCTTGTTCGATGACCTGAAGACGACTTCGTTTGCGTACCGTTGGTTGGAGGCCTTGCGTGATGCCCTGCAGCATGGCGATATTGATGCGTTCAAGTGGAGCTTCAACGTGAGTATGCACGCTGAGCCTGAGGTCACGATCAACCTGGACCGAGGGTTCATGCTGGAGTTCATCGGTCGTGAGAACCGAAGCAAGCCGTGGCTGAAGCCTCGCGAACTCCAGGAGTTGGATGGCGATCCGAGTGTGCTGGACATGATCCAGGCTGTCCAGCCGCTCATGGGTCCGCTGCAGGAAAAGCTAGACAAAGTGTTGTACCCCAATGTTGCCAACGATGCTGCGACGGTACGAGAGCTGATCGCGCGATTTGAGGGCAGACAGGGTATGTACTTCCTGCAGACCGGCCCCGGCTTCACCCGCCGTCGTTTGGCCCCGCCGACAACGCCCCTGGCCCCGCGCGTGCTGTATTTCGCAGAGAACTATGAGCCCGACAACGGCAGTGGTGATGGGGACATGACAGCAGCGTGACAGCAGCGCAGCGGCAATCCATGTATGGGGCAACGTTGGCCCAGCAGCTGCATTGCTCCGAAACGGAGCCGTAAAGCACCGCTGAACTCGTCATTTAAGCCGCTGAAGAATCGCGCGGAGTCGCAGCGGCTGGCCGGAGCGGTAGCTAACTCAGGGAGGAAGCGGCTTCCAGTCGTCCTCGACCCACAAGATGACGCCGTTGGTGATTCTCCAGTCGAAGCGCTGAATGCATCGCACGCAGGCTGCCGTGTGGTAGCCCGAGCCGTTGCGATATCAGCCGGACGAGAATCTAGTCAATCGGAGTTGCGCATTGCTTTTTAGCGCAACGCCCAGAAAATTGGGGCCTATGAAGGGTGTCACAATCCGGGAAGCGTGTCCCGACGAGGTGCCTGCGTTAGTTCAATTGACGTCGGAATACGTTGGTACCAGTTACAAGTGGGCTGACCGTCTCGGCGCCGGGAGGAGCGCCACTGAGAGTCTGGCGCTAGTCGCGGTTGATGCGGACGGTTGTATCCACGGGGCGGTAGGCGTACCCCAGTGCCGGCCAGCTCAACCCAGATCGTTTGGCAGCGAGACCCTGGCGCGTTTGATTTTGGCAAGGTGCCCTGGTGGAAGATTAACGTTCTGGCGGTTGATTTCGAGCATCGTGGACAGGGTGTCGGACGAGCATTGCTGCGGGAAACCGTTCGCAGGCTACCGCGCCGCCATGTTGGGCTGTATGGAAATCTCGACGAAACACGCGTTGACTCGATTCGGTGGTATCGGCGCCAGGGTTTCTACATCAATCCGTCGTCCGGGCTGACAATGAGCGAACGGGTGAAGCCCTTAGATCGAGACGCGATGGGAATCACAGCGGTTCCTGGGGAAGTGATCTTCCGGGGCTTCCGTTCGATCCTTCGCGATCATCTGGATGAAAAAGCCCGCCCCCGCTGGGAGGATCGGACCGCTGAAGCTGAATATCGCTGGCAGGTTGCGCTGCGCTCTGTAATTAGTCCATTTTCTCCTGATCTTGGCTACAGGCTGTATGCCCGGCGTATCGCCGAAGACTTCACACCTGAACTTTGCCACCATGCAGAGATGGGACCGCGTCCGATGTTTGTATTCGGGTGGGATCCAGATCGCGTCCGTGTGTGCAACGAGTGCATGACCCTACACCTTGAGCGAATCCGAAAGTACGACGCCGATACGCATTGCGATGGCTGCGGCATCGAACACAGCGACGTTCGGCTGTCATGGGCAAGCGACGACGAGTGCCTCCTTCTCGTCTCGGCAGGGCTATGCCCAAGATGTCGGTCAGGCGACTCTTGACCCGTCGGGCTTCGACCACGCACCGGCTTCCCACGTCTTCGGTGCCATTCGAGTGTCGTGGCTATCCGCGCGGACTCATAATCGGTGTACACGGGCGTTTGCTGCGTCGGCTAGCGTTGGTGCGTTCGGGGTATACCGGTTCTAGCTGCGTCGATAGGGCTTGTGGCGTTGGCTGGAGCTGGACGGGTCTGGGAGCGCTGCGGTATCGACTGCGGTATCGGCTGGACAGCCTCACTCATACGCAACAGCGGCACCATCGCCATGAATTCACACCCATGCGCGCCTCCTCGACTTTTCGTTTCTTTCGTTTTAGCCTGGGTGTATGGCAGCCACGCTAATCCTTGAAGAACGCACCGTTTTACCACCTCAACAGCCCGAGGACTTCTCGGCGCTGCTGGCGGCGCTGGGCTCGGACCAGGTTTCCGTGTGCGGCGGCGACGGCCATCCGATCACCCTCCCCGATCCTGTCCGGGAGGCGCTGTACAACGTCGTGCTGGCCCTCTCGCAGGGCAAGGGCATCACGCTAGTGCCGCGCCAGAGCAAGCTCACCACTCAGGAGGCAGCCGACCTACTGAACATCTCTAGGCCGACGCTGGTGAAGCTTCTCGAAGAGGGCCGCATCCCTTTCGAGAAGCCAGGGCGGCACCGCAAGGTCAGCCTCGACGCGCTGCTGCAGTATCAGCGGGAGACGCGGGCCCGCCGGCGCGCGGCGCTTGACGAGCTAACCCGAGACTCGGCGAACGAGATCAAGGCGATCCTCAAGGCGCGGTGAGGGTTTAAACGAGCATGGCGTTCCCGGTGTTGCTGGATGCTTGCGTGCTCGTTCCCATGCCGCTTGTTGATTTTCTGCTGCGGCTCGCCGACGAAGGCATCTACCGACCGCTGTGGTCGCAGGACATCCTAGCCGAGACGCAGCGCACCCTAATCAACAAGCTCAACAAGACGCCCGAAGAGGCCGACAAGCGACTAAAAGCCATGCGGGACAATTTCATTGACGCTGAAGTCACGGGCTATCAGGAACTCGTCGGCGCGATGCGCAACGACGAAAAGGACCGCCACGTGCTGGCCGCAGCGGTCAGAGAACGCGCCGAGGTAATCGTCACCGCAAACCTCCCACACTTCCCAGCCGAGGCCGTCGAGCCCTACAACATCGAAGTGCGTCACCCGGACGACTTCCTGCTCGACCAGATCGACCTCTACGAGGACGCCACCCGTTCGGCCCTTCTCGGGATCGTGGCCGCTTACACGAACCCGCCATTCACGGCCCACCAGGTCCTCGATGCGCTGGGCACCCAGGTGCCGAAGTTCGCCGCTGAAGCGCGTCGGCTAATCCCGCCTTCATCGGTATCAATGCCGAAGCGAGGCGGCTGATCGCCAGAGATTCTTAGGCACGGTGGTGGCCGCCGCGTCGCTGCAGCGAGTTATCAGACAGTAACCAACTCCTAACCAGGAAAATCCGGTGGCAGGAAATCGCAAGCCCACAAGACCACGCCGAACACCGCCGGCTTCCCGACCCGCGGCATTCCCAGGCCCCAGTGCAAATGCGCTAGGGCAGCCCGGCCAGGCCGGACGGCCGTATGTCACGCAGGGCGTTTACTACACGGTGGTTCCGATACTGCCGGGAGGTCGTGAGCCTGACCCGGCCGGATCACCGGGTAAATACCGATTGACGTTCGTGCTCGCGATACCAGGCCGCGCAGTCGTTCTGGATGAGGTTAACTTCGCCAAGCTGATCGCGGCAGGTGACAGTCTGCTAGAGGTTGCGTCGGATGTTCACACGCTGCGAATGGACGGCCATGATGACGCCGGTAATAAGCACGCACTGACCGTTAATGTGAACGGACAGCACCGGCTACGTGATATCGAGCTTGAGGTCGACGCCGACAGTTTCATGCACGCGGCAAGCCGCGGCCACGATCTCATTGCGCCGGCATTGAGCCGCTGGGCATATCTGCACGACGCACCCATCACGACATCTGGGTTCCAGATCATCGAGCTCGCCACCGGAACTCAACTATTCTGGGTTAATCGGATGCTGGGCGCCGTAAAGGCATTCGCCGACACTGGTGGCGCAAGCCATCAAGATCACCGGATTCTGCTATCGGCATACCGCGATGGCATCAGCTCGACCGAACCACTCTGGCAAGCCCTTTCACTATTCCGCCTGATCGAAGGTGCATTCAAGATGCAAGGCGAGAGGCGTGCTGCCCTAATCGCAGCTGGTCGGCAACCACCGCAAGTCGAGTGCGTCCCAGCCGATGTAACCACGATCGGCCAAGAGAATGACTACGGGTTGCGTGACTCGTTAAAGCCTTACGCCGGCCAAAAGTTTACGCAGGTCCGCGACACAATCCGTGGCAAGCTCCGGAATGCGATCGCCCACCTCGACATCGACAGCGACATCCTCATCCAAGACCGCTGGGAGGATGTCCAGAAGGTCGAGCAGGTTTTGCCCTGCCTCCGCTGGATGGCCCGTCAACTACTCGACGCAGAGTTGCAGCAGACACCGCTGCAGTAGAGGCCCGCGGACGGGTTTCGGTACGGCAGTTCGCGGCTTCTCGGCCAGAATGAAGCATCCCGGGTTCGATGCACACCTCGTTTCGTGTGACCGGTGTGTTTCCGGGTGTTGACCGTCTCTCCGGGTGACGACCACGGCGGTCTTGTTCGTCATTGAGTTTGCCGATGTGGTTGTCGGCTTGTTCGCGGGGTTGATCTTGTTCGTGTGCACCGTCAGTGTGACGAGGAACTGGTGGGTGCGCGACACCCCGCTGAAGTCTTGGCGGGCTTGCGGGGTGCCGCGCTGTTAGTGCTTGGAGGCACCGATGGTGACGGTAGAGGCTGATGTTGTCGGCGTCGAGTCGCGGCTGGCGGGCGGTGGGATCGGATGCCCGACATGCCGGGATGGGGTGCTGGGCGGCTGGGGGTATGCCCGGGTCCGGCGGGTCGAGGGACTGGGCGGTCCGCTGCGGCCGCGGCGGGCACGATGCCGGGCGTGTTTGGTTACCCACGTGTTGTTGCCGGTGACCGTGTTGTTGCGCAGAGCTTATGCGGCGGAACGGATTTGGGCCGCGTTGACCTCCCGCGCCGAGGGAGCTGGGCATCGCCGGATCGGCGCGAGCCTGGGCGTACCAGCGGCGACGGTGCGGGGCTGGCTACGACGGGCGGCTGATCGGCTCGAGGTGATTTGGAATTGGTTCTTGCGGGTGGCCGTGGCCGCTGGAGTAGATGTGCAGATCCCGGACGGGTCTGGGTGCCCATGGCGCGACGTGCTGGCCGCGGTGCAGGCGGCGACCGCGGCGATCAGGTTCCGGTTCGGTGCGGTCGGGTTGGGCGGCGCGGTGACGCCGGGGCGGGTGGTGGTCGCGGGCAGTGGCGGGCGGCTGCTGGCACCGGGATGGTCGCCACCACGCAGTTGAGGCTGCGCAACACGAATCGCCCCTGCCGCTGCGGGCGATGATCGGTGATCCTCGCCAAGGCGCCTGCCCGGCAACGGTTTCGGGCAGGCCTTCGATTGGAGAGGAGAACCAAGGGTGTCGTTGGAGGAGCACAAGCGCCGCGAGCGGGCGCAGGCGATCGGGCTATTCCGGTATCAGCTGATCTGCCCGGCCCTGGACGAGGGGCTATCCACCAAGCAGCGCGGCAAGCTGGTGCGCGAGATCGCCGGCCAAACCCATGCCGACCCGTTCGGTAACCAGGTGCGCATCTCGCGGGAGACACTGGATCGCTGGATCCGCCGCTACCGCGCCGGCGGGTGTGAGGCGCTGGTGCCGCCCCGCGGCGGCTGGCGGCCCGCACCGATGCGCAGGTGCTGGAGCTGGCGGCGTCGCTCAAGCGGGAAAACCCGACCCGCACGGTGGCGCAGGTGGCTCGGATCCTGCGCACCGCCACCGGGTGGGCGCCCTCGGAATCCACGCTGCTGCGCCACTTCCATCGGCTCGATCTGATGGGGCCGGGCGGCGGGGAGGCCGCGGCGGTGTTCGGCCGGTTCGAGGCCGCCGACCCCAATGAGCTGTGGGTCGGGGACGCACTACACGGGCCGCGGGTCGGGGACCGCAAGACCTACCTGTTCGCTTTCCTCGACGACCACACACGGCTGGCGGTCGGCTATCGGTTTGGCTTCGCCGAAGATGCCGTGCGGCTGGCCGCCGCGTTGCGCCCGGCGTTGGCCGCCCGCGGTGTTCCGGCCGGGATCTACGTGGACAACGGCAGCGCGTTCGTCGATGCGTGGTTGTTGCGGGCGTGCGCGAAACTCGGTGTGCGCCTGGTGCATTCGGCACCTGGCCGGCCCCAAGGGCGGGGCAAGGTCGAACGCTGGTTTCGCAGCGTGCGTGAACAGTTCCTCATCGAGGTAACCGACACCAGCGGCGAGGACCTCGCCGCCGCCGGGGTCGATCACGCGACCGCGCTGTTGGAGCTTAACCGGCTGTTTGTGGCCTGGGTGGAAACCGAATACCACCGCCGTGTGCATACCGAGACCGGCCAATCGCCGCTGGATCGCTGGGAGGCCGGCTGGGACCGGCTCGGGCGCACACCAGCGATGCCCACCGCCGACGAGCTAACTGAGGCGTTTTTGTGGTCGGAATACCGTGTGGTGACCAAGACCGCCACCGTGTCGCTGCACGCCAACACCTACCAGGTCGATCCCGCGCTGGTGGGGCGCAAGGTGGAGCTGGTGTTCTCACCCTTCGACTTGGAAACCGTGGAGGTCCGCTACCGGGACAAGAGCTACGGGAAAGCCCTGCCGCACACCATCTCCCGCCACACCCACCCCAAGGCCAAACCGGAGACCCCTCAGCCCGAGCCGCCGGCGGCGACGGGGATTGACTATTTGGCGCTGACCGCGGCCGCCCACGACGAGCAGCTGCGCGGTGATGAACGCATCGGCTATTACGCCCTCTACGGCCAGGACGACCAGATCCCCGGTCAGCTATCCATCGACGATCTTCAGCCCACCGTCGATGACAATCCAGAAGGTGAGGTGTCGGCGTGAGTATTCAACGGCTGCAATCACATTGGGGATTCACCCGGATGCCGTTCGGGCGTGACCTAGCACCGGGGATGCTGCATCGCCACGCCGGCCACGGTGAAGCGGTGGCCCGCATCACCTGGTGTGTGGACCAGCGCGCGATCGGGGTGATCACCGGCGAGGTCGGCGCCGGCAAAACCGTGGCCGTGCGGGCCGCCACGGCCAACCTGGATCCCTCCCGGCACGTATTCATCTACCTGGCCAACCCCACCATCGGGGTGCGCGGCATGCTCACCCACATCGTGGCCACCCTCGGGCACACCCCCGCCTACCACAAATCCGCCCTGGCCCCACAGGCCGCCGAGGCGCTGGCCAGCGAACACGCCGAACGAGGACGCAACCCCGTGCTGGTCATCGACGAAGCCCACCTGCTGGATAACCACCAGCTCGAAGCGATCCGGCTGCTGACCAACCACGACATGGACAGCGGATCCCCATTCGCAGTCATCCTGGTCGGCCAACCCAGCCTGCGCCACCGGCTCCGGCTCGGGGTGCTGGCAGCGTTGGATCAGCGCATCGCGGTCCGCTACACCATCGCCGGAATGAGCGGCGCCGACACCGCCGACTACATACGGCATCACTGCAAGATTGCCGGCCGAGCCGACACGCTGTTCTCCGAGGACGCGATCGGGTTGATCCACAACGCCTCCCGTGGCCATCCCCGCGCAGTCAACAACCTCGCCCTGCACGCACTGACCGCCGCATTCGCCGCCGATCACGCCATCGTCGACGAAAAGGCCGCCCGCATCGCGATCAGCGAAATCGCCGCGGACTGAACCCGATCCGCGTCAACACAACCAGCACCACATCAACCCGACGAGCATCCCGTCACCACGCCCACCACCGCCCCGCTCACCACACCGAGCGGGGCCGTTCCCATCATCGGCTCGTCGTCAACCCCAATGACGCCATCATCGTCATCCAGAGTGACGCGCAACACCGGGTCCGGTCGTGAGCGTAGTCCGTGATGGCAACGCTTTGGTTGAGTTCATGTAGACATGTCGAGACGCTGGCGCGGTCAGCGGTCCGCGGCAATGGTAGCGGGGCGGTGTCCCGTAAAGGGATCCCCTTGCGGACCTTCGAAACCAATCAGTTTCGTTCGGTTGCTAAGGCGACCCTACCTACCCCTGGCGGACAAACCGCTGTGGGAGCTTCGCAAGCTTCGTCGCGCACCATGCTCACTCGAAATAAGTTGCACCGACTGCGAGCTGGTGGCGGCGCTGAGGTTCTGGGAAGAGGCCCTGAATGACTTTTGCGAAATTGGCAATGGCCGATCTTCGTGTGTTGCAGTTGTCATACTGGATTTCGGCGCTTGCACGCCGTGTGTGTGTGTGGAGCATGCCGGCGTATGCGGCCACCGAGACCGCCCGCATCGTCGGCCAGCTAAGGCATGCTGTGATGATTACTCGAAGGACGACACCTCGGCGGCGTCGTCATGATCACTTCTGTTGGACACGAGCGGTGCTGCTGCTCCACCCCACCCGCGCAGACGTAGTAGGCGTTGGGATCGTCGGGGTCCGGCAGGTACTGGACGTCGTCGGGGCCACCGTTCGGGCAGGTGATGTCAGTGCCCGGGGGGATGCGCGGCGGCTGGGCGTACGCGACGACCGGACTTACCGTAGTCATCCACCCGACGCCGGCAATGGCGGCCCCGATAACGCCCACGTGTTTGATTTTGGCGAACATGAACCCTCCTCATCATTCGGGTAGCACTCGTACTCGAATAGGTTCCGGGCCCGCGCGGTGTCCCGATAAGGGCCTTTTGGCCCGACACGATCGCCGAACGTCACCTGCTGCTTCACCGCACTCGGATCTTTCATGCACGACCAACACCACATAGGAACAAGCGTGCGGAGCAATCAGGCAGCGGGGATGCCCGGCTCGAAGAGCATGTTCGCAGCGGGGGCCACGGTGGACATCATCGTCAGTGCGGCGAGCCGGGTGGGGCGGTTCGGGGCAGGTCTTGGCGGAATCGGCGCAGCAGCAAGACTGCTGTGGTGGCGAATCCTATGCTCATCCCCAGCCATACGCCCGGCCCGTGCAGGCGCGCGGGGAAGGCCAGCAGCAGCATGGCGGGCACGCCGGCGATCCAATACCCGATAGTGGTGGCACGTAAGCCCGTCGCGGTGTCTCCGATGCCCCGCAGCAGTCCGATGGCGATATTTTGGGTGAAGTCCACGACCTGCTGAACTATGGCGAACAGCAGAAAAACCTTGGCCAGCACGATGGTTGCCGTGGCGGTGGGATCCAGAAATGGCCGCAGCACCCAGTTGGGCACGGCGACGTAGACCACTGCGAGGGTAGCGGTGGTGAGCCAGCCGAGGACTAGCGCTGCATTGGCGGTCTGCTGAGCCTGTTGTCTGTCCAGTCTGCCGATGGCACGACTGATGAGGATCGATGATCCGTGGGATAGGCCGATGCTGACCTGAAAGGCGATGCGGGTCAGCTGATTCACCACATTGTGCGCTGCCAGGGCGATCGGCCCGAAGGCCCCCATCACCACGGCGGCAAGGGAGTTGATGCCGGCCTCCGAGCCGTAGGTCAGCGAAATGGGAAAGCCTAGGCGAAGGATATCGCGAGCCATTGCAGCGTCGGCATTCCACCCGTCGATCGACAGCAGCGAGGCAAGCCGCTCATCACGGCGTAGTATCAGGTAGAACGCGGCAACGGTGAAAACCTGGACAAGCGTTGTCGCCAGCCCGATTCCGGCCAGGCCGAGTTTGGGTAAGCCGAGCAGACCATAGATGAACGCGAAGTCCAAGCCGGCGTTCACAGCAATGGAGGCGATGCTGACAGCTAAGAGCGGACCGGGGCGGCGCATCCCGACAGAAAACTGACGCAGAACATTAAGCCACACCATCGGAATCAGCCCGGGGGCTAGGGCGATCATCATCGGCCGGGCATGCGCGAGCACGTCCTTGTCCACCCCGAACAGTGGCAATACGTAGCCCAACCCGATCAGCGCAGCGCCCAGCATGACTGCAGCCCCCGTCGCCACCAGAAACGCTGAGCGTGTGATGTGGCGTATTTCCTCCTGCGCCTGCTCATCCGGCCAGTCACCTCCGGAACGTGCCTCGCCCTGTCCGGCTGCCCGGGCGACCAGGTTTCCCACGGCGGTCACCACACCGACACACATCGTGCGCATCAGGTTGTACAACACCGCAGCCAGCCCACCAGCGGCGATGGCCTGTACCCCGATAAGACCCATGACGGCCAAGTCAGTGGTGGTCAACGCCACTTGCGCGAATTGGACACCGGCGATCGGCGCCGCCAACGCGGTTAGTGCCCCGCTGGTGCGGATCAGTTGAATCAGGCGCGCGCGGCGCGTTTCTGCCACCGGTGGACGGCTCACTGCTGCCTGCCGCTTTG
Organism: Mycobacterium xenopi; assembly: GCF_009936235.1. Lineage (NCBI taxonomy): Bacteria > Bacillati > Actinomycetota > Actinomycetes > Mycobacteriales > Mycobacteriaceae > Mycobacterium > Mycobacterium xenopi. Next base: position 2,299,087 of record NZ_AP022314.1, read on the forward strand.
GTCGAGCCGCCAACGGAACCGGCCGTGGTCAAGGGTCAACACAATCTTCGGGGGCAAGGGCAGGTCATGAAACTGTGATTCGTTTTTGTCCATTTGATACCCGGCCGTATTGGGGTAGATCAGCATGTCGCCGTGACGGGGCTCGTGCGGCAACACGACTTTGCGCCAGGTCAGCATGTCGTATTCCAGGCAGCTGGCCCCGGCAACGCAGGTGAGCACGGGGCCGGTCGGCTCCGACTCGGTCGAACCCTGTTCGGGCCATAGCGTTGGATCCGGCAGGAACTCGCTGGATTTCCATTGCTCGGACAAGCTCATGCTCAACCCGTCAACGGTGACGATCCCGTAATCGCCTCGCCGCTTAAACCCCTGGACGGGGAAAACTGTGAACCCGGCTCCGTGCAGCAGCGCGCGTCCGGGCTCCAGCAGGAGCTTGGTCCCGGATGCGGCCAATTTTTCGCCGACGGTGCTTGTGCCGCAATCGGTTTCGCTGGCCAGAATCGCGGATAACATGTCGGCCCCGGTCGGCGCCTGATGATACGGGTAGAAGTGACTGAAGGTCTTGCGGCTGTGAAAATCGGTTTCCCGATGATCGCGCAGGAAGCGGGTCCAGGTGTCGGCGTCTAGATAGCTCACCGCGAACCCGCCACCGATAGAAATCGAGGTCGCCGCTAGCCCGTCGGCGCGTGCCTGGACGAGACGGTCAACCAGTTGGGCGGCCAGCTGCGCGCGTGGTTTGACCTCGTAGCCGTTGAGGTGAAAGGAAAACCCTTCCATCGACAGCCGGGAGCGCTGATGGGCGCATCGTTTCAGGGCGATGTCGAGGTCAGCGGGATCGAGGCCAAATCGGCTGTCGGGGTTCACCTCCGGAAGCACCCGCAACAGGATGCGAACGCCATCTGCTTTGCCGGCAAGCGCCATGACCCGGTCGAGCTCGTCGAGGGCGTCGACGGCGATCAGGCAGCCGTGCCGGGCGCCCAACCACAGCAAATGTTCGCTTTTGGCCGGGCCGGTGACCACGATGTCGCGTCCGCGCACACCATGAGCCAGTGCGTGAACCAGCTCCGCGCTGCTGGCCACGTCGACCCCGGCACCGGATTCGGCGCACACCGGTAGCCAGCATCCCGCCTTGTTGGCCTTTTTGGCGAAAAACACTTGGCCTTGCAGCCCCGACGAGGCGATGACGTCGGTGAAGGTCTTCAGGTTGTGCGCGAATTGCGGTGGAAACAGGACATGAAACGGGCCGCGGACCGCGTGGGCGATATCAGCCAGCAGTGACGGGTCGGCCCTGACTTGACCGGCCCATGACGGCTCAATCGCCGGCAAGGACAAAGGGCGTTGGGTCAGCTCCACAACCGGATCTCCTGTCCGCGCCCCAGCGCGATCGCCTGGGTGGCCAGCGCATGCGCGACCGGGATGTCGGTGATGGCCATACCGCTGTTGAACACGAAAACCCGGTCAGCCTCGTCTCGCCTGGCGGGCGCTTTTCCGGCAAGAATGTCGGGCAGTTGGGCATCCAGTGGTAAAGAGCCGTCCTCGTTGGCGAAACGCCTACCGGTCACGGCCAGTTGGCCCGGGCTCGTCGCGACGGCGTAGTCGGCGTCGCGCAACGACGACGGGTGCACCCCGGTACCGTTTACCGAGATAAACAGCGCCCCGGGTTTGAGCCAGCTGGTGCGCAACTTGACGTTGGTGGCCGGGCCGGCCGACGTCGCCACCATGACGTCCGATTCGCCTGCGGCTTTCTCCGGGTCGGTGACGACTTCGATGTCACGGTCGGGATGCTGCTCGCGCAAATACGCGCGCACCGAGGCGATCCCGTCTGGATGCGTGGCGAACAACAGCAACCGCTCCAAGTCCGGAAGCGCGTCCAGCAGGAACGGGAACGTTTCCCGCCCTTGGGCACCAGACCCGCTGACCAGCGCGGTACGCGCCCCCGCGGGGGCACATGCTGCCGCGATCAGCGCGGTGCTCGCTGCGGTGCGCAGCGTGGTGACACGGGTGCAGTCCATAAACGCGATCGGCGCCCCGGCCTTATCGTCGTAGAGGGTGATGGTGATGTATTCCTTTTTCCCCTCGTCGTTTTGCATGTAATAGTCTTTAAACGCTGACACATGCAATCCGCCATCGTAACCAGGCATCGCGTAGGCCACCGAATCCCGATGGGGCGAACGCATCATGATCTTGGCTGGGGCCACCGAGGAGCCTTGGGCCACGCGCAGATAGGCACCCCGCACCGCCTCGATCACATCGCCGGGAGTGACGGGAATATTGGCGAGGTCGCTGCGGGTAAGCACCGGCAGCGTCACACCCTCGCGGGACAAGATCTGCTGAACCGGCTGACTGGCTGCTGGAGAACTCATTTGCCGCTTTCCTTTCTATGTTCATCGTGTCAAATCGGTGAATGCGCGGTGTGCGCCATCGCTAGTTTCGCGGCGATAGCACGATGGCGCGACTTGCGTGGCGTCGTAGCGGAGCGTCTTTCCTCTCTGTTATCCGCCGGCCGGCACATGCGGTATCACGGTGGGACGCATGTCGAAACGGGGCGTGGCACTTGTGCCACCGCCGGCGCCGCGCCCAGTCATAGCGGCCAGCGGCATCGCGCCGGGTAGGGCATTCGGCCCGCCTTCGGGGATGCCGCCCAGGCTGGCGGTGGGCAGCGCCGCAGCGGCGGGGCTCATCGCCGAGGCGGTCGTGGCCCAGCTCTGCGGCACCGACAGCGCACCAAGGGACCCGGCGCGGCCCAGGCTGGCCGAGACCGCACCGCTACCGCCCAAGCCTGCCGACCCTACCGAGCCCAGTGCGCCCGTCCCCGAACCGAGCCCGCCCGTGACGGCCGATCCCAACGCCTTAGCCTCGGTACCGACAGCCTGGGCAGCGGCAGTTGTGGACGGCGCCATCATCTTCGCGACCGCACTCAACGAGTAGCCCACCGAGGAGCCCGAACTCAGCAGGGCCGCCGACGAACTCATCGACGACATAACCGAGCTCATCGACGACAGCGACGGCGTCGATGTCCCGGGCGACGCAAGCCCTTGCAGCGCCTGGGGCATCGCGGAAGTCAGCTGCGACAGGGTCGACTGGGCGTGGCTGGCGGCTGAGGTTCCGCTGGCTTGGGCCACCGCGGCGGCCTGGCCGGCCATCCCGGCAGGGTTCGTGGTGGGCGCTGGCGGGGTAAACGATGGCATCGTCGAGGCGGTCGCCGAATTGCCGGCATAGCCGTACATCGCGGCGGCATCTTGGGCCCACATTTCGGCGTATTCGGCCTCGGTTGCCGCGATGGCCGGGGTGTTTTGACCGAGAATGTTGGTCGCAACAAGCGCCATCAGTTGGGCGCGGTTCGCCGCGATGAGCGGCGGTGGCACGGTCATCGCGAATGCGGTCTCAAATGCGCCCGCCGCCGCCCTGGCCTGGTTCGCGGTCTGTTCGGCTTGCGCCGCGGTGGCGGTCAGCCATGCGACATGGGGGGCGGCGGCGGCCGCCATCGACGCCGACGCGGGACCCGTCCACGACGCGCCGGTCAGCCCCGAGACGACCGAGTGATAGGAGGTCGCCGTGGAGTACAAGTTGGCGGCCAATCCGTCCCAGGCCGCCGCGGCGGCCAGCATCGGCCCTGGCCCCGGACCGGCATACATGCGACCGGAATTGATTTCCGGCGGCAATATCCCGAAATCCATTGCCCCACATCTCCTTAGCTCGCCGCGACCGCGTTGGCGGCCTCGGTGGCCGCATACGAGCCGGCGCTTGCTCGCAGGGTGGCCGCGAACAGCTGTTGCACGTCGGCCGCCTGGGTGCTGATTGCCTGGTAGATGCCGGCGTGCGCGGCGAACTGCGCCGCGGTCAGGGCCGATACCTCATCTGCGGCAGCAGGGACCACTTCAGTGGTTGGGCCTGCCGCGGTGGCGTTCTGTGCGGTCATCGCCGAACCGATGGCATCCAAGTCGCCGGCCGCTGCCGCCAGCATATCCGGCTGCGTTGTCACGAAAGACATCTGCATTTCTCCTTTGTTCTCCGTGATCGCTCGATAGTTATCGGGCGCAGGCTTGTTAAGGTGATCGGTCCCAAGGCACTACATTGCAAGCCGTCCCGAAGCGCTACATTCCGCGGCCGCTGAAAGATTCGGGCGCTTCGCCGGAATTCGCGATCGATGCGAGCTCGTCGATGCCAGCCACCTCGTCGCGGTCGAGCAGTGCCAGCAGCGCGGCGACACCGCCAAGTTCGGTCAAGGCCTGCCAGCAGGATTCGCACTTGCCAAGGTGGGCCTCGAATTCGCGGCGCTCCGTCACCGACAGTGACCCCAATACGTATGCGGCGTCCCACATCGCATACTCGTGGCGACCCGCCCCGCCCGGCGCGCCGATCACGGGCTTGCCGCGCCGCGCGGCGGGCCTCAGCGAGGCGCACCTATGGCGTGCACCGGCTGTCAGCGCGGTTGTCACGCGTGCGACAGCGGCGACAGCATCCTGCAATCTCGTTCGACTGTTTTCCTTATTCACGATCGCAGTCCCTTTATGGCTAGGCCGGGATTTTCTGCTCGGCCGTGTCTCCGTCGTCGCTTGCCAGAATTGCCGGCCGCGCTTGGGGTTTCGCGACTGAGTGCGGGGCTAACGTGGTGGGGTCGACGACCGTGGTGCAGCGAGTCCAGCGGTCGACGATGGCCTCGGTGGGTGTGCTGATCTGGTCGGGGTGGGTGGGCGGCGCGACGTCGAGCAGCCCGTGGTCGCGGCAGTAGTCGTCGTTGTAGATGGTGTCGAAATAACGCTGCGGGCCGTCCGCGAACACCGCGGCGATGCTGGTGCCGCGCGGGTAGGTGCGTGCGGCCCAGCCAGCCACCAGGGCCACCGCGCCCACGCTCCAGCCGCCGCTGGTGTAGTAGGTGGCCGCCAGGGTGCGAGACGCCCACACCGCTTCGGCGGGCGCCACCCAGTGCACTTCGGCGAAGGCGCCGTAGTCGACGTTGCGCGGGTAGATGCTGGATCCCAGCCCGCGCATCAGCCGGGAGGCGGCGGGTTGTCCGAAGATGGTCGAGCCGATGGTGTCCACCCCGATCAGCTGCAGATCGGGGTTGGCTTGGCGCAGCACCCGGGCCACCCCGGCCGAATGCCCGCCGGTGCCCACCGAGCACACCAGCACATCGATGTGGCCGAGTTGGTCGAGCAGCTCGTGGGCCAGGGGCCGGTAGGCGTCGACGTTGTCGGGGTTGTTGTATTGGTTGGGGCACCACGCATCCGGTTCGGCGGCCAGCAACTCGGCGACGCGATCCTTGCGGGCTTGCTGCCAGCCGCCGCCGCGGATGCGGCTCTGTTACCACATCCACCTGGGCGCCGTAGGCGGCCAACATGTGCTGGATGATCGGTTCCATGCCGGGGTCGGTGACCAAGGTGACCGGATGGCGATAGACCATGCCGGCCAATGCGAGGCCCAATCCCAGGGTGCCGCTGGTGGATTCGACGATGCGTGCCCCCGGCAGCAGGTCACCGCGCAGGCGGGCCCGCTCGACCATGTGCATGGCCGGGCGGTCTTTCATGCCACCGGGGTTAGCACCTTCGAGTTTGGCCCAAAAACCGCGGTCGTCGGCGCCAAACGGCTCAGAGACCCATACCACCGGAGTGTTGCCGACCATGGCGCCCACCCGGCGATACTTTTCCGGGGCCGGGCGGCACTTATCACAGTTGGGGCCGCACTGGTGCGGGCTGGAACGAAACCCCTCGCCGGTAAGCGGATGGCGGCGGTGGGTGAGGTGGCGCATGCTGTGCGCCGCCGTGGTGTTGAAAGGTAGGACGTGGTTCATCGATCCTCGCTTGAACGTGGGGCCGCGGGCACACCAACGCGGCTATTGACACGGGTCGGCGGTCACCGGCCATATGTGCGGTGAGCACAACGGCCTGACGCTGACCAGTCAGCGCCGAGCGAGGCAGAACCGGGTCAATCTAGCTTGACCCGTAAGAACAAGGGCCAACCGCGGCGGGGGACCCCGCCCGGGGGAGGCCACCAAATAAGAGAGCACACCGGTGAAGGCGACGGCCGCCACCACCAAAGCCAGAGCGATCAACGCGGTGGTCGGCCGCTGCGGTAGCACCGCGGTCGCGAACTGCTCAGGATGATGCGAGAGCGTCGACCCGTCGACCAGATGGGCATGCCCGACATCAACCACAAACTCGTGATCCAGCGAGCTAAGCAACGGATGTGCATGCGCGCCGTGGTGCTCCTCCGGCAGCGCTCCGTGAGCGCCCACAGCCAGCAGCGCCCAAACCACGGCGGCCACGACAATTAGCGACCGCCACCGTGGCCGCCCGCTCGCGCTGGGGTGGCGCACCCGGGCGATGCTGGACAGGCCAGCAGCCAGCCGGCCACGCCGCACCGATCCGCCGCCGTCCTGCGGCGCGGAAAGGGCGACCACCCGTCGCATATCCACGTGCCCGATCTTATACCCCCTACCCGTACCAAGTAAAGAACTTCGCCGGGAACGTATACCGGCCCAGGGTACTTTCCTTGAGGTTATGCCGTAGCTAAACTCAGCACCATGCATACCCTGTCTGGGTATCCTAGGGGAAGCTATGACGGCACCAATGCGAGCGGACTGGCACTTGCGCGGCGAGTGGTTTGATGTATGCAGTTGCTCCCTGTCCTGCCCGTGCCGCTTTGCCCATGCGCCCACGCACGGGGACCGCGTGGGATACCCCTACCGGGAGCGTCGCCCCGCCGGGAAATCTGGAGCCGACGACACAAGGAAGAAAAATGACGACCATGCCAACTGAATCGGTAGCACCGGCCTCGCAGGCAGAGCCGCAGGGCCTACATCACCAATAAGGACCGCTACCTCGACCGGCTAAGGCGCATAGAAGGGCAGGTCCGTGGAATCCAACGGATGGTCGAGAACGACAAGTACTGCATCGACATCCTGACACAGGTGAGCGCACTCACCCGCGCCCTGCAAGCCGTGGCGCTCGGCCTGCTCAACGATCACCTCACGCATTGCGTTGTCGACGCCGCCGAGCTCGGCGGCGAAGAAGCAGACCTCAAAATCAAAGAAGCCACCGACGCCATCGCACGACTCGTACGTTCGTAATGGTTGACCGGCCGTGCGCGCGGCACGCGCTGAATGTCTTCGCCGCCACATGCCGCGCGACCGGTTTCGACCAGTGCGATTCGCCGGTCAGATAGCCCGCGACGACGCAATCTGCCGGTGCATCACATCTGATCGACGATCAACACAACCCCGCGGTCGCATTAGTCGTGACGATCACGGGAGCCAAAGGCCTCGATGTAGCTCAGTACTCGATGTAGCTCAGTAGATGGTCCCTTTGGGCCAAACTGGTGCTATAGCGAACCCAAAATGCTCTGCATCGTGTTGATCTCCTGCTGCTGGCTGGTAACGATCGATTGCGCCAGCGCAGTGGCGGGTTGGTAGTGACCGGACTTGATTTCCTTCTGGGCCATTGTGATTGCACCTTGATGATGCTTGATCATCTGGGTGAGGAACAGCTTGCTGGCATCGACGCCTTGGGCGTTCTGCAGGGCTTGCATGTCTTGTTCGGACATCATGCCACCCGTTTCGCCCATTGGTGGCATACCGCTCTGGTTCGCCATCTCGGGCATTGGGTGCTCTGCCGTCATGTTGGCGCTTGGAATCGTTGGCATCGTTGGCTGCCCCCACTGGGCCAGCCACGCCTGCATCTGTTGGATCTCCGGTCCCTGCGCCGCCTTGATCTGGTTGGCTAACTGAATCACGCGAGGGTCGATGCCTTCCTTGCCGAGAATGATGTTGCTCATCTGGATTGCTTGCTGGTGATGAGGAATCATGTCGTGGGCGAACGCGACATCTGCGTCGTTGTGGGCCGGGGCGCCTGATGGCAACGTCGATCCCCGCGAAGAGCTGGCCGACGTTGTGGTGGAGCCGGCCCGATTGCCTGAACTGTTACATGCGGTCAAGGTCAACAGCACCGCCAGCGCGGCCGCAACGACAATGCACAACCGTTGCCTCTTCACGGTGATTGTCCCTTCCAAACGTGGGTCGCGGGGCGGGTTTCACCCCTTGCCTCATATACCCAATACGGGTATACCGTAACTCTAGACCACAGACTTGCTCGACGGGGAAGGGTGCTAGCGATGGGATTGGCGCGAAAGCTACAGGTTGTCGCCCACGATCACCACGCTGGCCGGATGATCACGCATTGCAAGCAGGGCCGGGGACGTGTCGCGACTGCACTACCTGGCCGCAGAACGGCCACGCGAGTGACGACTCCGGCACAGAGGTCAATCTCGTTCAGCTTGGACCACCGGCTATGGATGGAGGAGATGTCGTGAAGCTCAACGCGATTGAGCGGGCCTTGATGAATAACCCTGTCCGCGCCGCCCTTCAGCACCGCAACCAGGCCGAGTGGTTTCGGCGGCTGGCCGACGGTTCGCTGTCTGGGCAAAAGGTGCTCGAGGTCGGGTGCGGGCGGGGCGTCGGTACCGAGGTCCTTCTGGATCGACTCGGCGCCGATAGTGTCACCGCCTTCGACCTCGATGAATTAATGGTGGAGCTCGCACGACGGCGCACGTACCGACGTCCGGTGTCGTTGTCGGTCGGCGACGTGTGCGACATCGCACAGCCGAGCGCGAGCGTCGATACTGTCGTCGATTTTGGCATCATTCATCATGTACCCGATTGGCCGCAGGCGATCGCCGAGATTGCACGGGTGCTCGGTCCCGGTGGGCTGCTGCTGTTCGAAGAAGTCCCACGCCACATCCTCGACACGTGGGTGTTTCGGACATTCACCGCTCATCCGCGCGAGAACCGTTTCGAGGCCGAGGAATTCGCCGCCGAGCTGGCCCGTCATGGTCTTCACGGCACCGGTCGAATCGAACGCCACTACGCCGGTTTGGTGTTCGTCGGCGCGGCTCGTAAGACATGACTGACTCTAGCCTTGAAAGGCTCCACGTCCTCAACGCGACACGACATGCGGCGCTTCCAGGTAATGGCGGCGGTCGAGACCATGAAGCGCTAGCGCGGCGATGATGCCGACGAGGATCAGCCCAGCCCATACGAGTTCGTCGAGGCCAGCCTCGCGTGCCGCGCCCATGAGCGCGCCGATGGCCAGATTGCCGACAAGGACTCCAGTTCCAACGATGGTGTTGTAGAACCCATAATGGGTGGCCACCTGCTGACCTCCGGCGAGGGAGACGACCGTGTCCATCTCGAACGGAAAAACGGCAGCGGCACCAATGGCCAGGATGGCGGCGGACGCCAGGAGTGCAGCCAGAGCCGGGATGATTCCGAATCGATGACTGTCGCGCACAATGCTCAGCGGCAAGAATGAAGCGGCCAGGATCGTCGTACCCATGGCAAGGCTACCCCCGGGGTTCCAGCGAGCGGCGAGCCAGCGGGTGATGCGCAGCTGAGCGGCGACTGGAACCAGGCCCGAAACCACGAAGAGCGCTGCCACCACAAATGATTCAAACTTCCGCGTAAGAATCGATGCCTGCAGCGGCATCGTGAAGAAGACCTGGGAAGACAACACGTAAGAGCCGGTCATCACTGCGGCGAAGAGCACAAAGGACCGGTTGACCACAACGGCCCGCCACTCGCGGATTATCGATGTCTGCTCCGATGCGGCGTCGGCGCGGCGCTCAGGCAGTGTCAAAAGCTGGGCCAGCGTCAGCATGGCGGATATCGCCGCGGCAGCCAGTGCGCTGATCCGGAAATCGACGGCCACCAGTGCAAGCCCGACCAGGGGACCGAGCAGAATCCCGGCCTGATAGAAGAGGTTGAACATCGCGAAGGCTGCCACGCGGCGATCACCGGCATCGGCGGCGAGGTAGGCGCGGATCGCGGGATTGAATAAAGCGGCCGTGAGACCGGTTGTGGCTGAGGCGATGAGCAAAGCCGGCAATGACTGCGCAACCGCCAAGAGTGCGAACGCTCCAGTGCGCAACAGGCATCCGGCCACAATTAACGCTTTGTAGCCGACCCGGTCGGCGAGCGTGCCGCCAATGATGAACATTCCTTGCTCCGAAAAGTTCCGGACGCCGCTGACCAGGCCAACGGTCCACGCGGCGAGCGCCAGAGCGCCCGCAAGGTAACCGGCCAGATACGGGATCAGCATGTAGAAGCCGATGTTGATGCCGAATTGATTAATCATCAGCAGCCGGCTGGGCCTGGAGAAACTGCGGAACTGCGCGATCAACGCCATTACCGCATCATGTCAGTTGGGCTGCGCATGTAGTGTCCGGCGCTCTCAACCTTCGATCCCGCGCGGCGAACGTTTGTGGTCCGCAGCAACGAAGCGGCCGGGATCTTCGTCGAAGGCCTCCGCGCAGGTCAGAGAGCAGAAGGCGAATGTCCTTCCATGCCATGTGATCCGAGTTGCCGCGTTGTGGGGGTGCAGTTGCATTCCGCAGACCGGATCGGTGGCACGGTGGGCGCGTTCCGGGCCGCGCGGCCGTACCTCGCTGAGGTGAACCGATTCCGCTATACCCTTGAGTCGTCGCGGTGGCAAAGCAGCGAACTCGGCGTCTACGCCGCCCTCGGTTGCGCGGCGCAGGTCTTGAGTGATCAGGAACTGTCCTGGGGCACTAGCCGACGCCACCCGTGCGGCGAGGTTCACAGTGCCGCCAACGTAGTCACCCTCCCGATACAGAACCCTGCCATGGTGGGCACCCATATGCAGGGCAGGAAATTGGGGCTCTGCGTCGACGAAACGACTTATCGCAAGCCCGAATTCGATAGCGTCTGTCGGCTGCGTGAACGTCAGCATGAATGCGTCGCCGATCTGCTTGAGGATGCGGCCTCCGTGCCGAGTTGCCGCGCTACGTACCGTGATGCCGAACCTGTGCAGCACTTGAGCGGCAGCGTGGTCACCCATTGCCGCGGTGAGCGGGGTGAAACTTGCGAGATCGACAAACAGAACGGTCGCTTGTTCCTCGCCCGGTGCCATGGAGGGTGGGGTGGTCTCCTCGGCGATATGGCGTAGCAGGTGTTCCCGGTTGGCCTGCTGATATGCGCGTCGGTGGAAATACACGACGGCCGGCTTTATCAGATCGAACAAGGGTTTCGCGATGCCGGTGCTCGCCCCCAGCAGCTCGCGGCCAACCAGTCCCTGTGCACGCAAACGCTCATGGACATAATTGTGGAATGTGCGCACCTCGGCATCGGCCAAGCGCTCCATGGCATCAGCGAACACTCGCACCAGCTGCATGAGGGTGTCGCGAGGCAGCCCCGATGCGAGTGCCCGGGCTACCACACGCAATACGGAAACGTCGGTATCGGTGATAGCCCCAATCTCATTCCATTGGAGAATTTCGATCAAGTCAGTGACTACCTCATCGTCGAGTCCCAGCTCCGCGGCGATGTCAGTAAGGTTTACCGGGGCGCCGCTGGGCGGCGCGAGCTCCTGGAAAATGTCCAATAGATCGCCATGGCTGGTGGCCGCCGCCAATTGCTGCGCACCGACACCTCGAGCCTGTGCGAACTGAATCAGCCGCAAGGGCTGCAGCGAGTCGGGCTCGAAGTCTGCGTCGGCGTGTCGGTACAGCAATCCCAAGTCGGCGTACGAACAAACACGTTCTTCGGTCTCGGCGGCTACCGTCGCCAGTCTGTGCAGACTCCAAGACCCGGCCATGAGATGCCACGCTCGATCCGATTACGTCGCCCTGGGCTTGACAGCGGATTCAGTCACGATTGACTGGAATCGGCGTAGCTGCAGACTGTTGCTGACCACGAAGGCCGACGAAACGGCCATCGCGGCGCCGGCCAGCATCGGGTTGAGCAGTCCGGCGGCCGCAAGTGGCAAGGCGGCGATGTTGTAGGCGAATGCCCAGAACAGGTTGCCTTTGATCGTCGCCAACGTCTTGCGCGCGAGGCGGATCGCGTCGGGCACGGCGCGCAGGTCACCACGCACCAGTGTCAGGTCGCTGGCCTCGATGGCGATATCGGTGCCAGTTCCGATGGCCAGTCCGAGATCGGCCTGTGCGAGCGCGGCTGCGTCGTTGACCCCGTCGCCGACCATGGCCACCACTTTGCCTTCGGCCTGCAGCCGCTTGATGGTGTCGACCTTGTCTTGTGGCAGCACTTCGGCGATGACTTCATCGATGCCTACCTGCTTGCCGATCGCGCGCGCGGCGGCCTGGTTGTCGCCGGTGAGCAGAATCGGTGTCATCCCCATCGAACGCAGCTGGCGTACCGCTTCGGCGGAGGTCGGCTTAACGGCGTCGGCCACCACCAGCAGCGCGCGAGCCGTGCCGTCCCAGCCGACGGTGACGGCGGTCTTGCCCTCCGATTCGGCTTCTCGCATGGACCGCGCCAGCTTGTCCGGTAGGTGCTGGGCCCAGTCGGCAAGAAGCCGCTCGCGGCCGACGACGACCGCGTGGCCCTCGACGACGCCCTGAACACCCAAGCCCTCGAGGTTGGTGAAGCCCTCGACGGGCGGCAGCTCGCCGACTTTTTGGCGGGCGGCCTTGGCGATCGCCGTGGCTATGGGGTGCTCCGAGGAGTCTTCGAGTGCACCCGCAACTCGTAGCACCTGGGCTGGCTGTTCCCCGTCGGCGGTGATGACGTCGAGCAGGTTCATGGTCCCGGTGGTTACGGTCCCGGTCTTGTCGAGGACCATCGTGTCGATGCGCCGCGTGGATTCCAGAACCTCTGGGCCTTTGATGAGGATGCCCAGTTGTGCGCCGCGGCCCGTGCCGACCATCAGGGCGGTGGGGGTGGCTAAGCCGAGCGCGCAGGGGCAGGCGATGATCAGCACCGCGATCGCTGCGGTCAACGCCGCGGCGATCGGTTCTCCGGTGCCGATCCAGAATGCGAGCGTGGCCGCCGACAGTGCGATGACGATCGGCACAAAGATCCCGGAGATCTTGTCGGCCAGCCGTTGCGCCCGGGCTTTGCCGGTTTGTGCCTCTTCGACGAGCTTGGCCATCTGCGCCAATTGGGTATCGGAACCGATCCGATTGGCGCGCACCACAAGTCGTCCACCAACGTTGACGGTGGCGCCGACAACTTGGTCATCCGGGCCGACCTCTACCGGCACGGATTCGCCGGTCAGCATGGACGCGTCGACCGCCGAAGAGCCCTCGATCACGATGCCGTCGGTGGCGATCTTCTCACCGGGCCGGACCACGAATTCATCGCCAACCACGAGTTGCTCGATCGGGATGCGTTGCTCCACACCGTTTCTGCGTACGGCGACGTCCTTGGCGCTCAGCTCAAGCAGGGCGCGCAACGCCGCGCCGGCACGCCGCTTGGAGCGCGCCTCGAAGTAGCGGCCGGCGAGGATGAATGTCGTCACCCCCGCGGCCACCTCGAGATAGACGTTGCTGGTGCCGTCGGTGCGAGTGATGGTCAACTCGAACGGGTGCCTCATCCCAGGCATTCCGGCCGTGCCCCAGAACAGGGCGTAGATCGACCAGCCGAACGCGGCGATCGTGCCCATCGAGATCAGCGTGTCCATGGTCGCGGTGCGCTGGCGCAGGTTGGCCCACGCGGCCTGATGGAACGGGAGCGCACCCCACACGACCACCGGCGCCGCCAATGTCAGCGACAGCCATTGCCAGTTGGTGAATTGCAGCGCCGGAATCATCGCCATCGCGATCACCGGCAGGGACAACACCAGGCAGACCAGCAGCCGCCGCCGCAGCGCAGCGGTCGAGTCTTCCTCGGTCGTGCTTCCTGAACCAGCATCTGGTTCAGGCTCTTTCCGCTTGGAAAGCTCCGCCCTATATCCGGCTCGTTCGATGGTTTGCACCAGCTGTTCGGCTGTGACATCCCCGACGTAGTCGACCCGGGCTTTCTCGGTGGCGAAGTTGACCGCTGCCGCTATCCCGGGCAGCTTGTTCAGCTTCTTCTCAATTCGGGCCGCGCAGGACGCGCACGTCATACCGCCGATGTCCAACTCGACGTGGCGGCTCGGGGTTCTTTGGGTAACGGGCCTCACAATCAACTCCTCGGATGGGAAGTCATGAGCCGGTGGTCGCGTTCGACGCTTCAGATGGTGTTTCAGCGCGCGAGATGATAGCCCGCCTCGTCGACGGCGTTCTCGATTGCGTCGCTGTCCAGGGGTCCGGCGCTCTCGATTGTCACTTTCCCATCGGTCATATCCACATCGACGGCCGTCACACCGGAGACCTTTGCGATCTCTTCCCGTACCGCGGAGGCGCAGTGTCCGCAACTCATTCCGGTGACGGTCACACTGACAGTGTTCATCTAGATGCCTTTCCGTAGCACCAACAACATATAGCATACCCCTGTAGGGTATGTAAACGGTCGGTTTTCTGTGCAGAGCCAGATGGCAGCGCCTTGGTCACCACGGCCGGGAGAGTTACGTACGCAGCGTCGCGTCCTGAGTAGAGGGATCTCGTTGTCGTCGAAACCGAGCTGGCCCGTCGGACCTGCGAAACCATTGGTGCTAAATCACCACGCGGTGCTCTCAGCACGATGCGCCCTGCCAAGCAGCAAGGCTGGCTCCCATGTGACCGCCGCCATGCGGCTCGTTCAGATTGGTGTTATGCCCTACCCGGCCCGCCGGCCGCAAACGGCGTTGGCAACAGCGCCAACCGGTTCAGCGTTCACGTCAGCGGCGTTCACTAAGCGCACGACCACTTTCACGCCTAGTTCCGATCGCTGTGCACACGTCGCGCACGCCGCACCGCTTATAGCGATGGCGAGGGTCAAGAACTTTCGATGCAGTAAGCAGCCAACGTTCAAGTGAGCAACTGCCACACGGCGCCGGCCGAAATGCCCAACGCCAGGCTGACGCCGGAAGCTAGCACCGCGGTGATGCTGGACGACTTTTTCGGGTCGAATACGTCGCCGCAGTGGGCGGTTGACTGCCTGAACGACGGAATGATCCAGCGCAGATAGTAGAACAGGCTGATGAGGGAGTTCACGAAAACGACCACGGCAAGCCACGATTGGCCGCCGTCCCAGGCCGCGGTGGCGGTGGTGAGCTTGCCGACGAAGACGGCAGTCGGGGGAGTGCCGAGCAGGCCGAGCAGCGCGACCAGCAGCGCACCGGCTAAACATGGCTGGGACCGGGCCAGACCACGGTAGGCGCCGAGGTCACGGCGGCCCGGCAGGGCGGTGGTCACCGCGAACGCGGCGCTATTGGTGAGCGTGTAGCCAGCCAGATAGAACAGCAGCGACGGCAGCGCGAGGTCGCTGCGGCCGGCCACCACGATGGGGACGAGCAGGAACCCGACCTGACTGACTGTTGACCATCCCAGCAGTCGGCGTGGGTCCTGTTGCCAGTAGGCGGCCAGGTTGCCCAGCGTCATGCTCGCGACGGCCAACACCGCGACCAGCAGCGGCCATCCGATGGTGTCCGGCAGGACCGTGGCCAGGCGGTATAGGGCGATAAGCGCACCGATCTTGGGCACCGTTGTCAAAAACATTGCCGCCGTGCCGTTTGCGCCTTGCGCCGCGTCGGGCACCCAAAAATGCGCGGGCACACCGCCGGCCTCGAACATCAGGGCGGCGAGGACGGCGACTGCCCCGGCGGCGACGGCGCCTGCCGGGGCGTTGCCGAGACGGAAGCCAAGCTCGTGATAACTGGTGGCACCGGTGACGGCGTAGAGGATAGATACACCGAGCATGAGCACGATGCCGAACAGCGCGCCGATCAGGTATGCCTTCATCGTCGCTTCCGCTGCAGTGGGGGAGCGCAGCAGCCCTATCAGCCCATAGAGCGGGATGCTGGTGAGCAGGAACCCGGTTATAAGCACAAGCAGGTCATCTGCGCCCGCCAGAATGAGCACCCCTGTGGTCGAAAACAGCAGCAGCGCATAGGTCTCGCTTTCTCGTGGCGAGCCCCGTATTTCGTCACCCGCCACGGCGAGAACCAATAGCGCCCCGATCGCAGCAACGATCCGGGCCAGACCGGTGCTGGTATCTATGGCGAACGTGTCGTCGAACGCGCTCTGATCGGGCCCCGTCATCCCGGTGATTGCCGCCAGGGTGGCACCGGCTAGCACCATGGCGGCGATGACGCTGGTCCACCACTGCCGGTGCTTCGCGAGGAAAGATCCGCTGATCATCACCACGAGTCCCCCGGCGAAGACCAGCATTTCCGGCAACATGAGCAGTGGCCGCATTCCGGCCTCGGTGTTCACGGGGATCTCCCGACGAGCGCGACGAGTGTGTTAGCAGCCGGTTCGATCAGATCGAGCAGTGGCCGCGGCAACACGCCGATGGCGACGGACAGCAGCAAAAGCATTCCGGCTGAGGCTATCTCGGAGGTGTAGGCGTCGCCGAAGCCGACCGCGTGACCGCGTGTCTTACCGGTGAAGATGCGTTGAAGCGCACGCAGAAACAGAGCGGTGGTGATCACGATGCCCGGCAAGGCAATCGCGGTGACGTGTGTGGCCGCGATGCTGCCGGTGAAGATCTGGAATTCGGCGATGAACCCGGAGAAGCCAGGTAATCCGAGCGACGCGAACGCGCCGACCGCATATAGGGCAGCGAACTTCGGGGCCGGGCCGGCCAGTCCACCGTAGGCATCCATGTCGTAGCTTGCCGCCCGGTCATACAGCACGCCAGCGAGCAGGAACAGCGCGCCGGTGATCAGACCGTGGCTGACCATCTGGGTGACCGCGCCGGTGACCGCGACACCGCCGGCGTGAGCAGTGCCGCCGCCGATCAGCCCCGCCGCACCGACCGCCAGCACGATGTAGCCCATATGGTTGACCGAGGTATAGGCGATCATGCGCTTGAAGTCGTTCTGCGCCAATGCCACCAGGGCGCCGTAGAGCACCGACACGATGCCCACCGCGATGATCACCCAGGCCCACGAGCGCCACGCCTGCGGAAGCATCGGCATCGCGATCCGCACAAACCCGTAGGTCCCCATCTTCAGCAGCACCCCGGCCAGAACGGCGGAGCCGATCGCCGGCGCGTCGGTGTGGGCGGGAGGCAGCCAGGTATGGAACGGAACGGTGGGGGTCTTGACCGCCAAGCCAAGCAGAATAGCCGCCAGCACCAGCCCGCCCACCAGGGGGCTTTTGGCCAACGGGGTGGTGGCGGCGATGTCGACCATGTCAAAGGTATGTGGCTTGGACGCGATATAGAGGCCGATGAACCCCACCAGCAGAGCCAGGGAGCCGAGAAAGGTATAGAGGAAGAACTTGAGCGCCGAGCGGCCCGCATCGCCGTGGCCCCAGCCGGCGATCACGAAATACATCGCCACGATCGACAAATCAAAGAAGACGAAGAACAAGATCAGGTCGGCCGAGACAAACAGGCCCAGGCTCACGGCTTGAAGGAACAAAAACAGCGCAGCTTCCAGCCTGGACCGGTCGCGCCCGCGCAATCCGTAGACCGCACAGGCCAGAAAGATCACCGCGGTCATGATCACCAGCGGCAGCGACAGACCATCCACGCCGACGTGGTAGCTGCTATTGATGCCGGGGATCCACCTCGCTTTTTCCTCGAACGCCAAGCGATCCGCGGGCGGCGGACGGTATCGCGCCCACATCAGCGCGGTCAGTGTCGTCTCTGCTGCAGCGACTGTGACCCAGACCAACTTGGCGCCGCTGTCGCCGATACGAGGAACGGCCAGCAGCCCGAACCCAGCGGCCAGGGGCAAAAACACAATCAGGCTAAGCACATTCACCTCACCGCAAGCACCAGCACGACACCGACCATGAGCAGCGCCACGCCGGCAAGGTAGTACTGGTGCAGCTGACCGGTTTGCGGTCTGCGGGCCAGCTCGCCGAGTGCACGCATGCGCTGCGCGACCGCCTCGACTGCACCGTCGACGCTTCGAATGTCGATCCGTGCCGCGCCTTCAGCGGCCCGCAGCACACCCATGGCCGTCACATCCACGGCCCGGTCGATCACATGGTCGTCGAATCGGGCCAGCATGCGGGCGAGACGCATGGTGGGTCCGGCGACAAGCACATGCGCGACTCGTTCAAGGCCGAGCCAGGCAGCGGCCCACCTCGGCTCCGGCACCCGCCACAGCACCACGGTCACCACAACCCCGAGCGACAACAGAGCAGAACCGGCCAGCCCGAAAACCGTTGCCTGGGCGGCTGATCGGTTGTCCAAGGCGCGGCTGAGTATCGAGCCGAACGGGGGCAAGGCAAGCACACCGGACACCGCGGCCCCGATGGACAGCATGACCAGCGGCGCTTGTTCGAAAGCCGTGAGCCGTCGCGCGTCTCTCGAGTTCGCCACTCGGGTGGGTGAATCAGCTTCTGGCTGTGCGGGTTTAGCGCGCCACAGAACTACCAGAAGTTTTCCTGAGTAGGCCGCCGAGACAGCCGCCGCAACGACACCTGCTGCATAAACCCCCGTCCAGCGATTCGCTGCCGCGGCAAGGACAGCATCCTTGGTCGCCCACAGCGACAGCGGCGCCACCCCGGCCAGGGCCAGAGCCGCGACACTGGCACACCAACCCACGAGTGGCCAGCGGCGAGCAACGCCCCGCAGATCGTCGAGTTGCTTGCTGCCCAGCAGGGACAGCCACGCGCCGGCGGCCAGGAACAATCCTGCCTTGGTGCTGGCATGGGCCACCAGCTGTGCAGCGCCACCACTGACCGTGCCCACGCCCGCGGCCATCACGACGAATCCGAGCTGCGCCGCGGTCGAGGCGGCGAGCAGTTGCTTGAGATCGCGCTGGGCCAGAGCCACCACACCCAGCAGCACCGCCGTCGCGACCCCAACCCACGCGACGGTAGCGGCCACCCATCCGGTGGCCGCGAGCAGCGGCTCGACCCGCAGCAGCAGATACGCGCCCATCGCGACCATCGCCGCCGAGTGCAGCAGCGCGCTGACCGGGCTAGGTCCGTCCATCGCCCGCGACAACCAAAACGAAAACGGCAGCTGCGCGGCCTTACCCAGCGCGGCGACCACCACACCAACCGCGACGACCTCGCGCCAGCCACTACTCGCGGCGGGCAGATCCGCCAATGCGAGTCCCGCGCCACCGGCCAGCGCAGCACCCGCGGCCACATAGAGCCCCAGATCAGCGGAACGGGTAGTTAGGAACGCGATCAGACCCGACGACACTCGGTGCTGGTCGCGCCACCAGAACCCGATCAGCGCGTATGACGCGGCCCCCATCAGTTCCCACGCCAGCAGCAAGGTCGGCACCGTCGCGGCCGTCGCCGTCAACATTGCGGCCGAAGCAAACAGCAGCATCAACCCGTGAAAGCGGCCCTGCGCGGCCCGGATATCCCCGACGGCGAACACCAGCACCAGCGAGGTCACCGCAGCGACCGCGGGCACCACCGTGGCGGCCAAAGCGTCAACGTGCATCCCAAAGTTCGCATCCGCCAGGTAGGCCACCGAGACCGTGGGCCGGGCGATGGCGGCCGCGATGGAAAGCGCCACCACGATCGCGGCGGTGGCCACCGAGACCGCCGCCGCCCACCGGCGCGCTCCACTGAGCACGAGCGCGGCACCAACCACTGCCGGCGCGCAAACCAAGAGCCACAGCAACAGCTGTGCCGCTGATGTCATTGCTATCTCACCCGGACAGGTCGGTGGCCATGTCCGTCATGTCGGCCCGGCGCTCGCGGTGCAGCAGCGTGGCCATCGCAAATCCCATCGCCATCTCCACCGTCATCGCGGCAATGATCACCAGGAGCAGCACCTGCCCCGTCGGCGCCGGCACGACAAACCACCAGAAACCCGCCACCGCGAGGATGACCGCGTTGATCATCAACTCCAGTCCCATCATCACCATCACCACGACTTGCTGGGACAGCGCGCCGTAGAGTCCGACGCTGAACACCGCCGCGGCCACCAGCAGCACCGTCTGCAGGGTCACGGTCCGACACCTCCCGGTTGTGGATCGCGGGCCGGTCTGCGCTTGAGGTCGTCACCAAATCGGTCATAGCGAGTTCGGCGGGCAGCCAAAACAATTGCCGCGACGATGGTGGCCACCATCACTGGGCTGATCACCGCCATGGCCAACATCTTCGGCCCCATCAACTCCTCGCCAAGCGCGGCGGTGAGATCCTGTGGCGGTTCGCCTCGCCGGGACGGCCAGTCGGTCAACAAAATCCCGGTCGCCAGAACGACGAACGTGACAGCGGCGGTGGCCAGGGCCCGGCGCTTGTCGTGCACCATGCTCATCGGCATCAGCGCCGGATTCATGCCCATGAACATGACCATGTACACCGCCATCACCGCCATCTCCATCACCATCATCAAGATCGTCACGACGCCGATGTAGTTCTGCTGCAACAGCAACACCGCGACACCTACCGCCACGAACGAGACCGCGAGTGCATATGTCGCGCGGGCCATCGAATTCACCCGAAACACAGCGGCCCCGGCCAGCACAGCGATCACACCGGCGATCCAGTACACGATGTGCACGACCATGTTTCAACTCCTTCAGACGGCGATGACGGCGACAACGAGGTCTTGCACCAGCACGGCCGGCAACAACACCACCCAGCCGATTTCCATGAACTTGTCCGGGCGAAACACCGGAACCCGCCGACGCAACCACACGAATGCCGTCAGCAGCGCCACGGTTTTCACCAGCACCCACATCCAGTCCGGCAGCAATGGTCCGGCACCGCCGCCGAGAAACATCGGCACCGCGAACGCCGCGCCCGCGGCGAGCAGCGCATACCGGCCAGCTAGGAAAACCAGCCGATCAACCCCAGATAGTTCAACGGTCACTCCGCCGGCGATGTCGGCACCGATCGCCGGGATAAATGGACCCCACACGGAAAAGCCCACTACGCCAATGCAATAGACCACGAAAGCGATCGGCATCCACACCGCGAACCACAAGGCGCGCTGGGTAGCCACGACAGTGCCGATATGCAGGCTCTGCGCTGCGATAGCCGGGGCGACGAGCGCGAACATCAGCGGCAGCTCGTACCCCAGTGCGTGGGCTAAAAAGCGGTAGCCGCCAACGAGTGAATGTGCGGAGTTAGGCCCCCATCCGGCAAGCCACACCAACGCCCACACCATCACGTCCATCGCGTTGAACCAGACCACACCGACATCGAGATCGACCAGCGTCCACCGCCCGAGCGGCACTACCGCCACCATCAGCAGGGCGACGACAAGCAAGCCGGCACCACCCGCCCGCCATAGCAGCCTGTCGGCAGCCACGGTGGTGCGGCGGCGCTGCCGCATCAAGCGCGCGGTCTCCCACAGCGGTGTGGCGATGGCTCGTGCGGTGTGCCCGCGCGTGGTGAGCACCCCGTTAACGCTGGCGGCGTACAGCGCGAGCAGCGACAGCAACGCCGCGGCAGCAAAGGCCCAAACGCCGGGCACGGTCGTGGTGGTCGCCTCAGCCATGGCGATTCGCATCAGCCGGCGTCGTATCGATACCGAAACTGGCCACCGCCAGTCGAGCGGTGGCCAGTTCGGCACCATCCAGTAGATCAGGCAGCGCGTCGATTCTGGTTGTCCGATCAAAGTTAAACAGCCTGCCTGCCAAGGGATCTGATACCATATCTCGTAATTCATGCGCCTGGGCAAGGAGCCGGTCGTAGGTGTCCCCGGCAAGCACGGCTGGCAAGTCGTGTCGTTCCAGATCCGCGGCGGTCAAGGGTGTCAGGCCGCGCAGTGACCAGCGCAGCAGTCGCGACCGACGAAGCACGCCAAGCAATTTCCCGACTGATGCCTGCACCCGACCGGTGTCTGGCGCATCCAGTAGCATGTCGCGGACGTCCCGGGCGATGTCGGCGGCGCGTGACCATCCGGCCAAGGCCAGCAGATCCACGATGTGGTCGCATCGTCGCGCAGCCCGCAACGACACGCTAATTGCTGACGAGACGGCCGCGAGCCCATGGTGCTGGTGGCCGTGGTCGACGATCCACGCCTGGCCGCCAGTAAGAACGTCTCCCTGCAAAGTGCACCGCAGCACCAGGCCCGCCGGCCAGTGGCGAAGGACCGGACCCAGGCGTACGTGTAGGACGTCCATTTCCAGACCGTCACGATCTTCACCGCCCTCGGCGAGGGCGATGCCCTGTGGAGCCATCTGCATGTGGCCGTGATGCATGTGGTGCTCGCCGCCGTGGTCCATGTCGTGCTCGTGGTGCGTGTGGTGATTGCCGTGGTGCATATGGTCGTCGTCGGTATGCCCATGATTCACATGGCTTTCGGACGAGTCTGCGCCACCGTGTTCACCGTTCACCTCCGGCGATTGGGGACGTTGACGCCCGTCGTGTCGGTGCTGAGCGACCTCCAGCAGTTCCTCAGCCGCACCGGCCAGTGCGGCGTCCACAGCTTGCGGATCATCGACGCCAATCCGGACCCGCGGGCCAGGCAACTGATCCCAGATGCGGTCGACGGCTGCAGCAAGCTCAGGTCCAGGCGAGCCGCACACCACGAGGACATCGGCGTCGGCTGGCGAGTCAGCCTCACACCACCCGCCAGCGGCTAGCCGCCGTTCGACCTGCGCGCGCAGTGACCAATTCCCCGGCACTTCAGCGACCAGAGCATGCGCCCGGCGCGCCGCGCACCTAGCCAGCATGTCGTTCACGCCCATCGCAGCGCGCCCTCTCGCCATGCCCATACCACCGCGACGAGCAATGCGCCCAGGAACACAAACATCTCGATCACCGCCGTGACGCCCATCCGTGCGACAACGACTGCCCAGGGATACATGAACAGCATCTCGACGTCGAACGCCAGAAACACCAGCGTCGCCGGATACCACCGCGCGTGATAGCGCGACAGCGCATGCTGCTCGGGCAGCCAGCCGGACTGATACGGAAGCGAGATCAGTGCATCAGGCACCACTGCCGTGAAACGATGAACCCCATAAAGTGCCGCAAGGCCGGCTAGTGATGCCAGTAGCGTCCAGCCCAACCCCGAGTACACGGCGGACTCCCTTCAGCAGTGCGGTCGCCGATATTCGTTGGAGGCCTCGAACCGATGCCCGCTGTACGAGCATCCACCTGGCGCACTCTATACCCGGTACCGGTATGAAGTAAACACGCCTGAATTGATCAACAAGCCCCGCGCTTGCACGATTCGCCTTTCTGCAAGCCCAGCCTGGTAAGCCGAGCGAAGGACAGGGTTGCAATTCTCGGTATACCTGGGCAGGGTATATCAGGTGAGGTGTGAGATCGAACAAATCGGGAGGCGGGCGCTCGTATGACGAGATCACCGTTCGGCACGGTGCAGCTCAACAGGCGCGGCTTCATCGCCACCAGCGTCGCCGCTGGATTTACCTTAGCCGGCTGCGGTCGATCGACACCAACCACAGCGACACGCGACGCCGCAGTGGCCGATGCCATCGCGGTGACCGAGGCGGCACGACCACACAGTGGGCGCACCGTCACCGCCACCTTGGCTCCACAGCAGGCCACCATCGACTTGGGTGGTGTCAGCGTCCAGACGCTGGCATACGGCAACACGATTCCTGGCCGGCTGATCCGGGCCAATGTCGGCGACGAACTCGCGCTCACCGTCACCAACCGGCTCAACCGGCCCACCTCGGTGCACTGGCATGGCATCGCGCTACGCAATGACATGGACGGCGCCGAACCCGCTACCGCGAACATCAAGGCCGGCCAGCAGTTCACCTACCGGTTTTCGGTTCCGCACTCGGGGACTTACTGGGCGCATCCGCACGTCGGCCTCGACGCCGACTACGGGCTGTATCTGCCTGTCATCGTCGACGACCCAACCGAGCCCGGCGGCTATGACGCCGAATGGATCGTCATGCTCGACGACTGGACCGACGGCATCGGCAAGACCCCCCAACAGCTGTACGACGACCTCACCAACCAGCGGCGATCCAACATGGACAACATGCCCGGCATGGTGGGAACGACGATGGACGGTGCCGCCATGAGCGACTTGCTCGGCGGCGACGCCGGAGATATCAACTACCCGTACTATCTGGTCAACGGTCGAATCCCCGCAGCTCCCAGCACCTTTAGCGTCAAACCCGGACAGCGGATCCGGATCCGGTTCATCAACGCCGGCTCCGACACCGCCTTCCGGGTCGCGCTGGCCGGGCATTCAATGACCGTCACCCACACCGACGGCCGCCCCGTGGTGCCCACCGAGGTCGATGCCCTGCTGATAGGCATGGCCGAACGCTACGACGTGATCATCACCGCAGCCGACGGCGTCTTCCCGCTGGTCGCACTCGCCGAAGGCAAAAACGCCGTCGGACGAGCCCTCCTCACCACCGCTGCGGGGACCGCGCCAGATCCGGGCTTCCGACCGCCCGAACTGACCAAACGGATCGGCACCGTCGAAACATTCACTGCCACACCGACAGTCGACTTAGGCCCAACCAAACCCGACGTCAAGCTATCGGTGGCCGTGCAGGGCGACATGATGAAGTACGACTGGACGATCAACGGCCAGCCCTACAGCAAAACCCAGCCACTAAGCATAAGGCAGGGCCGGCGCGCCCTGCTGACATTTGATAACACCACGGCCATGTGGCATCCAATGCACTTGCACGGCCACACGTTTCAAGTGATCAAAACCGACGGCAGCCCGGGCCCGCGCAAAGACACCGTGAATGTGCTGCCCAAACAAAAAGTCAACGCGATCCTCGTCGCCGACAACCCCGGCACCTGGCTATTACACTGCCACAACACCTACCACCAAGAAGCCGGGATGATGACCCGCCTGGACTACAAAATCTGATCTATCCGCGGACGGCTCATGGATAGCCTGCTCGACTTGATCCCAGTAAAGAAACTCCTCACCGCCGATGTCAGACATCGTTTTCAGGAGTCGATCGTGATCTGATCTGCGGCTGCGAGGGCGACTCGACGGCTGCGCTTGGGAGCGCCATGCGCACGGTGATCGCTGCCCGTTGTCCGGCCGGCGGAAGTTCTCCCACGGCTCACTTGGCGGCTGGTTTCGTTGGCGGGCGGCGGACGCAGGGCGCAGTGCAGCGACCGGCGCGGACGGGAGCGCCAGCGGACGGAAGCAGAGGGAGTGCAGCGGAGCCCGGAGGTAGCCGCCCGCCGGGCAGGCACGATCAGCTCGAGTTGGCGGTGAGCTGTGGGAACGGTGCTGCGGTGGCCGAGGCGGCGGGCACGCAGCGGCCGTGTCGCGGGATCGCGAGTGGCGTTTAGCTGTAGAGGCGTTGCCGGAGTTCACGCAGGCCGGACAGGCGCGGGCGTCGGTTGAGGGCTTCGATGTCGTCGATGAGTTCGGCGACGCGGGGTGATTCGGCGAGTTCTTCGACAGCGATCTGTTCGGCTTTGATCAGGGCTCGCAGCGCCTCGCGGCCGGAGCGGGTCAGTAGATGGGCTCGGGCGATGTCGACCAGGTAGCGGGCCTGGCGTTCGGGGGAGAGCTGCTCGGGGTGGCGGACATGTGCGGCGCGATCGAGAGCTTGTTGTCCGTTGCCGAGTTCGACCGCGACGCCCACGGCGTGCATGGCCACGTTGGTGGGTCCGAATTCGGTGTCGTGGTGGTTGCGGTCGGCGCCCAGGACGGTGGCGAGCCGACGTGCCACCGTCAGGCATTGTTCGGCGTCTGCGGTGTTGGCGTCGCGGGCGTGCAGAATCGCCAGCAGCAGCGCGCTGGAGCCCACGAGGGAGATCAGGCCGTGATCGCCGCCGGCGATGATGGTTTCGTGTCGTTGGGTTGCTTGGGTTAAGACGTGGCGGGCCAGTGCTTGTTCGCTGGAGTCGAGCAGGGTGCGGGCCATGCGTAGTTGACCGGCCAGGATCAGGGCGGGGTCGTGGGTTCGTTCGGCGGCGGCGATGGCGCGGTCGGCGGCGACCCATCCCGCACCGCGGTCGCCGACTTTGACCAGCATCGCCGCGGCGGCTTGATAGGTCTGGGCAAGCAGCGAAAGGAGTTCGGGGCGTTGAGTTTTCGCAGCGGTGCGGCTGGCTTTTTCCAACTCGCTGATGAGAGTAGCGATTGCTGGCCCTGTGTCGCGGTAGGCGCTGGCGTGGATATGCTGCCAGACGTGCAGAGTGCGTTGTCGCAGTGATTCCAGGTCGCAGGGTCGGCCCGTCGGCGACCCGCGTGATGATGCTGTCGGGGGCGGGATGGCCGGCGATGGCCAGACGAAGCCGCTCCACGTAGGGCCGGTTCCGGACGGTCTCGGTGTCGGGTCCCAGCGCGGCCTCGATGAACTCCTGTAGCGGCGCGCCGAGCACCGCAGCCAGCCGTTGTATGACGGTGAGGTCGATCAGTCGTATTTCGCCGCGTTCGATCTGGGCAACCCAACTGGCCGATCTGTGCATCTGACTGGCCAAGCGCTCTCGTGACCAGTTCTTCTCGTTTCGGTAGCGGCTGACCAGTTCGCCGGGTGTGGGGTCAGCGCGGGGCACCGTCGCCTCGAAATGGCCTTCCGTTGATCGCACCGGCAACGGGCGCAAGTGTCCACACCTCGGGCGCGTGGGCCAGGTGTTGAGTCCGCTCGGCCAGGAACCGGCGGATGTGTGGCGCGGCTGGGCTCGCCGGCGTGGATGTGGCTGGCATACACGATCGTGTCGGGTTCCTCGGTAGTGATCGCGGCCAGTGTGTGGGCGACGAGTGCGTCGAAGGCGTCCTCGTGTCCTGGGCGAACGCTGAACCCGACCAGCAGTGCGAACATCTCACCCCCACCTGCGACACCATCCTGGCGCGTCGTTGTCGTCTCATGTGCGCGGTTGCCGCACACCCTACCGGCTCCCTCGTTGGCGGCGTTGATGACAAGCGCGGGCACCGGCGGGCGGCGGCAACCCGTGAATCAGCGCCCGACGGTGCGGGTAGCGCACAGTTTTGCACAGCCCCACTGTGTGTTTGAGTCTGTCGTTCGCGACCGCATCGTTGTCCGGCTGCACTGGTGCTGCGCCCAACAACACCGTTGGGCCGCTCACCCGAGAAGACAGGACACATCATCATGAAGTTGCGAATCGACACCACCGGCGTGACGTTTCTCTGCACCCGAATTCCCGAGCAGCGCACCAATTTCGACACCGGCGCACCACACATCGACAAAGCCACCGGGCAGGCGTTGTGGCTGGTGCAGTTGATCGCCCTGGACGCCACCGGCGGCGAAGTGCTGGCGGTGACCGTGATTGGTGAGCCGAAAGCGATTGTCGGGCAACCCGTTGCGGTGTCGGGTCTGGTGGCGTTGCCGTGGTCGCAGGACGGCCGCTCGGGCATCGCGTATCGCGCCGAGGCCATCACCGCTGCCGCCGACCCGGCAGCGGCCGCCCCGAAGGCGGGCCAGCAGGCCCGCTAACCGAGGGTCTGGCCCGACAGCACCCGCACGAACGCGAGCTGTCGGGCCAGCCTCCCCGGCAATACCACAACCCGTCGTAATGGAAAGCGTGCCATCATGTCGAACACCTCAAACCGTAAGAACCACAACACTAGTCAGTCATCTAATGATGAATGGATCGGCGAGCTGATCTGGTCGCTGGCCAAAGCCGCCGGACAGCTGCTGTGGTGGGCAATCCTGTTCCCCACGCTCAGCATTCCGGTAATCCTGACGATCTGGGTCGCCATCGCCCACGGCACCCGCGCGGGTCTGCTGACTGCCGTCCTGGCCGTCGCGGCCTATATCGGCTGGGCAGTCGTGGAGCCGTCCTCGTTCACCGTGTGGGTGACCACGCCGGTGCGGCAGCGCTCGCTGTCGTGGTGGCGATACCGCCGCAACTGGGAGTCGGTGTGCACCCTGCACGGTTTGACCGCCCGGCTCGGTGACCGAACCTTGGCGCCGGCACTGCGGTCGGTGCAGATCGGCAGCCCCGCCGACGTGCTAACCGTGCGGCTGGTGACCGGCCAGTCGATCAACGATTGGCAGAAACGCGGTGCGGCACTGGCGGCGGCGTGGCGGGCCGAGCGATTGACGATCCGCGCCACCACCCCCGGCGAGCTGCGCATCATCATCAACCGAGGCGACGTGCTGGCCCAACCCATTGCCCTACCCATGCCGACCCGGGTAACCACAGTCAATCTGGCCGCGGTGCGGGTCGGAATCACCGAGACGCGGACCTGGTGGCGGCTCCCCGTGTTGGGCCAGCACATCCTGATCGCCGGTGCCACCGGAGCCGGGAAGGGCTCGGTGCTGTGGTCGCTGATCGCGGGACTGGCACCACACGTGAAGACCGGGCGGGTGCGGTTATGCGTGATCGACCCCAAAGGCGGCATGGAGCTGGGGGCTGGCGCCCCGATGTTCACCCAGTTCTGCCACCACACCGGCCACCCCACCGTCGAACTGCTGCGCCAGCTGGTGGCAGTGATGCACGCGCGGGCCAACCGGCTGCGCGGACACACCCGCCTGCACACCCCTAGTACCACGGAACCGCTGATCGTGGTGGTTATCGACGAGATCGCCGCGTTGACCGCTTATCTCACCGACCGCAAACTGCGCACCGAAATCGAACAACTACTCGGTCTGCTGCTCTCCCAGGGCCGCGCAGTCGGGATATCGGTGGTGGCCGCGGTGCAAGACCCGGCCAAAGACACCGTGCCGGTGCGGCAGCTGTTCACCGTGCGGATCGGGCTGCGCATGACCGAAGCCACCCAAACCGCGATGGTATTGGGCCAAGGTGCCCACGATGCCGGCGCCGAATGCGACTTGATCGCCGATGCCACGCCCGGTGTCGGGTACGTGATGGTCGACGGCACCGCCGACCCGATACGGGTGCGGGCATTTCACGTCACCGACCGTGACATCACGCTGTTGGCCCGAACCTTTCCCGCACCCAGACCCCGCACACAGGGCAGTGACAACAGCGCAGACCCTGGCACCGATCACCACGACAATCAGGGGCAGCGGTGAGCACCGTCGTGGCGGACAGCCCGATGATCGTGTTGCCAGGCCTACCGACCACCGTAGATCCCGGGCCGGTGATCACGCAGATGTTGCGCCGCGCCGCCTCACCGAGTTACGGGTCGTGGTGGCACCGCGCCGAATCGGTCGGGTTTTGCGCCCACCCCATCCAACTGCGCGGCACCGACACGGGCGGGCGTCGGCACACCGTGTGGACGCGCTGCAACAACCGCCGCGCGACGGTGTGCCCATCATGCTCAGACCTATATGCCCGCGACACCTGGCAACTCGTACACGCCGGAGCCGCCGGCGGCCACCACGACATACCCGCTGAAGTCGTTAGCCGTCCGCAGGTGTTCGCCACTCTGACCGCGCCCAGTTACGGCGTCGTGCACAATGCCAGCGGCACACCCTGCCAGGCTAAGCTCAGCGGATCGGCGGGCCGCTGCCAGCACGGAACACCACTGCGCTGCAACATAACCCACGCCGTTGATGACCCTATGGTGGGCCAGCCGCTGTGCCGGCAGTGCTACGACTACCGCGGGCATGTCTTGTTCACCTGGCACCTGCCCGAGCTGTGGCGGCGCTTCACCATCGCGCTACGGCGAGCTGTCACAACCCAGCTGAAAGCCGTTGGGGTAGAAGCGGATTCGGTGCGGGTCAGCTTCGTCAAAGTCGTTGAAATGCAAGCCCGCGCCATCCCACACATCCATGCCCTGATCCGCCTCGACCCACCACCAGCCAAGACCACGAAACCAGGTGACCACGATCGTCACGGCCCCGCCGCCCTTCGGGGTGGTCGGGAGCCCCGCTCGATAACCGACCAGCACACCGACTGGATCTCACCGATCACCGCCATCGACCTGGCCGCCCTGATTCAGCAGGCCGCGCGCCACGTCAGCATCGAGGTAGCCACCGGCGGCAGCGACTCCGACCACGAGGCAGGGCGGGCGCTGTGGTTCGGCACCCAGATCGACACCCAACCATTGACACCCGAAACCACCACAGCCGCAAACGATCCCACAACCAACTATTCCGCGCGCACGACGGCATCGCGGCTCTCGCCGCGCCGGGTCGCGGCATACCTGGCCAAATACGTCACCAAATCCCTGCACGACTTCGGCATCACCGCCCGACGCCTCACCGCAGAAGCGATCAGCGACCTAGACGTCAGCGAACACGTGCGCGCCATCCTGTCCACCATCGCCGAACTCTCCGAACACACCGCGGAGGGAGGACCTTTGGCAGGGATCGGGCGCTGGCTGCACACCCTAGGCTACCGCGGCCACATCACCACCAAATCCCGACACTACTCGACCACCATGGGTGCCCTGCGCGCGGCCCGCGCCACCTGGACCCGCCACCAGATGGCCAAACACTCAGGGCGACAAGACGACACACAATCCATCGATCGGTCGATGGCCTCTGACAGACGGTGCCCGTCACCAATCGACACCGATGAGATGCTATGGGAGTTCGACCACGCCGGACACACCACCCCCGGCGACCGCACCCTCGTCTATTCCG
Source organism: Mycobacterium xenopi (assembly GCF_009936235.1). Lineage (NCBI taxonomy): Bacteria > Bacillati > Actinomycetota > Actinomycetes > Mycobacteriales > Mycobacteriaceae > Mycobacterium > Mycobacterium xenopi. The sequence goes on from NZ_AP022314.1 coordinate 2,329,266, forward strand.
CGGCCCTCCGACGCATCCACATCCGCCGCATCGGGCTAGTGGAAGCCCGTCGCCAAGCCCCTGACCAACAATGAGATCCGCCAGGGGACGCGATGACTGACACGTCCCGAACAGCACATGCTCGCTCCAAGTGTGCCGATCGAATCGATGTGCCGGCCATGTCAGAGGGGAGTGTTGAAATTGTCCTGCCCGACCACTATCGACTTTCGTGCGAAGCCAACCGCGCGCTGGTACACGTGATAATGGCTGTGCGGGACCGGATGCTCGGATCAGGAAGGGGAGTGGCGTGAGCCTGACGTTCGCCTTCTATGGCCGAGTGAGCACGGAGGACGCTCAAGACCCGGAGGCGAGCCGCAGCTGGCAGAAGCGGCGTGCCATGGACCTGATCGCTCCGCGCGGCGGAGTCCTCGCCGCTGACTACTTCGATGTGGGACAGAGCCGCTCGTTGCCGTGGAAGCGTAGGCCGGAGGCGTCACGTCTCCTTGCTGATGTCGCTTGTCGGGACCGTAGCTTTGATGCCGTAGTGATCGGGGAGCCCGCTCGCGCGTTCTATGGGCCGCAGTTCGCGCTCACTTTCCCAGTGCTCACGCACTACGGAGTTGGCTTGTGGGTGCCCGAGGTCGGCGGAGCGGTCGATCCCGGCTCCGAGGCACACGACCTGGTGATGACTCCGTTCGGCGGCATGAGCAAGGGAGAGCGCGCTCGCATCCAGATGCGCGTCCGTACGGCGATGTCAGCACTCGCGCAGGACACCGCCAGATACCTCGGTGGTCGACCACCCTACGGTTACCGGCTCGTCGATGCCGGCCCGCACCCAAACCCTGCCAAGGCCAATCTCGGGCAGCGGCTTCACCGCCTCGAACCTGACCCCGCGACATCTTCGGTCGTCGAGCGGATCTACCGCATGTACGCCGACGGAGCGGGCCTGCGTTACATTGCGCAACAGCTCACCGACGATGGCGTGCCGTCACCGAGCCAGTACGACCCGGCGCGGAATCGTCATCGTGACCCGCGAGGATGGTCCCATTCGGCGATCCGCGCGATACTCGACAACCCGGCCTACCGCGGTATCCGTGTTTGGGGCAAGCAGGAGAAATACGAGGTTCTGGTCAACCCCGACGATGTCGCGGCGGGGTATGAGACTCGTATGCGGTGGCGCGATGAGGCCGACTGGATCGCACCAGACCGCCGCACGCATCAAGCGCTAATTCCCGATGAACTGGTGCAGGCTGTTCGCCTTCGGACGCAGGCACGGCGTGGTCCCGGCCTTGTGTGCAGCAGGGAATCGACGGTGCCGTATGCGCTGCGCGGGCTGCTCTTCTGTGCCGCGTGTGGACGGCGGATGCAGGGCGCCGCTCGCGTCGGGAAACGAACGACCCGCATCCTCTACCGTTGTGAGCTGGGTAAGTCGCGTTCGGTGCCCATGGACCTGATCGATCACCCGCGCACCGTCTATCTCCGTGAGGATGCGGTGACCTCCCGGCTCGACGAGTGGATCGCGTCCTTGGCCGATCCGGAAGACCTGGCGCGGGGGCAAGAGGTGGACCCGGTAGCCGGGGCTGGCTACGCGGCCTTGCAGCGCCAGCTTCGCGAGGCGAATGCCAAGGTTTACTGCTTTGGTTAGCGCCGTGGAGTCTGGCGTGGCCGTGGAGGACTTGACCGCCGCATTGCGTCGCCGCACCGCCGAGCGCGACGAGCTGAAGGCCCGTCTTGAGCAAGCGGAGCGGCCCCGGGTCATGTCTGCGGCACAGATCAGCGAATTGGTCGAGGAACTGGGTGGGCTGTCAGCCGTGCTCGGTGCGGCTACCGGGGCGGAACGCGCCGAGGTGTACGCGAGCCTGGGGCTCCGCCTTGATTACGATCCGCATCTGCGACAAGTCAAGGCGACGGCCGACTTAAGTCGTGTCGCCGGATGTGTCCGAGGGGGGACTTGGCCACGTGCGACACGAGTTGAGGTCTTCCAGCTGAGCCGTTGATCCTGACGAGTCATTATTCTGCCGACGCCGCGCTGGCAACTACTGACGAACGAATCAGTGCAAGCTTGTGCTGCTCCAAAGTGAGGTTCAGCGGTCAGTGGCCTAGCGCTCCGCTGAGTAGCTCGGCGGCGAGGTGGATGTCATCGAGACGTAAATCGGCGCCTTCGGGGATTGCGTTGATCAGTGATAGCGATCGGTCGGCACGCGCGTCGAGGCAGAACTCCACGTGTTGTGCGATGTCCCGCGCGAGCTGGGACTCAGCCAGTGAAAGCTGCTCTCGCACTGTGGGTCCCGATTGTTGATCCAAAGTGAGTCGGACGATGTCAAGCAAGTCCGTGCCTTCCTTGGCTTTGCCGCGATCGAAGGTCGCTTGAAGTTTCATGGCGATCAGCGGGCCGGGCTCGGCAACTGCAACCGCGATATCAGGCTGTCCGTGCACACCCATGATGACCGGAGTCGCGGTGGCAGCAGCCCAGGCGTGCGACAGCACGAAGAGCCGGCCGGTGGGATCGTCGGGCAGCGGGTGCAAATCGGCGTCGGCCACTTCCAAGACGTCAACGATCACTTTTCCGGCCGCAGTCGTGACCAGCGCCGCGTTGCGTCCTTCGACCGGCTCGCTCTTCGCTATCAGCAGTTCGAGCTGAGGGGCTTGATGGTCGTTGCGGCGGTTGACGATGTCGAGGTCGCTGGTGGCACGATGCGGGGTGCTGAGACGGCATATCACAGCCAGACCTCCGATCACCGTCACAGGCTGGCCAGTCAGGGTCTGGGTAGTGCGGATTGCGTCCGCCAGTGCCGACATTTGGGCGCCCAGCAGCTCTACCCGAGGGGTCTGAAGCTGTTTACCAGACACGAGACCACGGCTCTGGGGGAGTCCAGCTATCCAGTATCTCGCGCCCTCGACCTGGGTCCTGGGCCAGGTCGAGAGCCACGAATAGGGGGCGGGTCATGGGCCAGTACTCACTGTTCCCGTTGCCGGGAAAATCCACTGGATCTTGCCGGTATATGCAAACCAGGGGCGTGGGTGCAACACGCACGACGGCTGTGGGCGTGATGTGCTCGCGCGCGGGTGCGAGCAGTTTGGCTGCGCGGCGCATCACCTGCTGGTCGGGAACGTAGAGCACCGGTGGATGGTTTGATCTGATCGCGATCGGCGCGCCGTATACGGCGGCCGCGCGCGAATCGCTGAGCGCCCATCCCGGCTTGTCGAAGTCGTCGAGATTCACCCGCAGTGCATTAAGCAGGCCACCCTCTCGCGGCTCATTTGCGACGGCGAAGTCGGTGGGCTTCCACCGTGACGCTAACTCCCAGAAGAGCTCTGGTGTTCTAGGGTGCCCGGCCGGAGTGATCAGGTTGGCGTCGCGGAACGCGGCAATCGTGTCGGATACCGAGCTGGGGGCGCGGTCGATCTGCGTGGCGAGGGGACGAATGGAGACCACGCGGTCGGGTGTGAGCAGCATGGCTGACGCTAATTCGATGCCAACTTGACCGGCGAACGGTTCGCGCCGGCGTGGCGCGCGCATGGCAGCCGGCACGTTCGCGTCTACCAGCAGTCCATTGGCGGCGAGCCGTAGGTGGCCGCGAGTGTCCAACCAGCTCCAGCCGGCAGCGCGGAGCTCTTCGCGCGCATCGGCCGTAATGCGGTTGGCTACGACCACGCCGACGGTGTTCGCGCGCAGTTGGTGACTCCACAGTTGCAGCTGGTCCCGCAGGCCCTTTGTGGTCATTAGTGACGAGGTTTTGACCTCGACGAGCAGCTGGCGGTTGTCGGGCAAGACGAGGACCCCGTCCGCGTGCAGATCGTTCGCTTCGTTCGCGCGCACGAACTTGAGCCCCACCGCGGCCACGGCGTCGGCGAGTTCGTCGACAGCGTTCATCTCGGTGCGGAGCGATCCTGTCATGGGTAGATCCTCGCATGCTTTCGGTGTTCGGTCTATACCGAACACCGAACGGCGTCTTCAGTGGATGCTTGTCGGTCACGTGTCTCGCGGAATGCCGGTTCGCTCAGTTGACGCCGGCGTGCTGTACGTAGGAGCGGCACGCTGCGGGTCTTCGCACTTCGGGTCGATGTGCGCCGATCAATGCTTGCCGCAGCGCTTTCGCGTCATAGATGGGCGATCTCAGTTGGCGTGGCGACGCCATACTCGCCGCCTGGATGCCGGAAAGAGTCCTCGGCACGCGACTGCTCGGCGACAGCACGAAACGACTCGTCATCCCTGCTTAGGATGTGCAACTCGCTGATTACCGGCAAGAGGCCGCAAGGTTCGTGGGCGCATCGCACCATCATCGACCCCGCCGTCGGCGACAACGAGTTTGACGCCGACTTCATGCTCGATATGAGCGAGAACCCGGACTGGGCCGACAACCCCAAGGCCTGCATCGGTGAGGTCCACGCCGCCCTTCACCGGCACAGCACCTACGGCACCATGCCGCACTCACGGAAGTGCCGCTGCGTGCGGCTCGTCTACGCCAACTCCATGCACACCTGACGACCAATTTCTGATCGACCCCGGCCTCGTAGGTGGTCTCCTTATGCCGTTGGGGATTCAATGATGCGGCAGACGGTGGCAGCGCGTCCGCGGCGTTGATCGCTGCGGGCGGTTTGTAGCGCGGTGGTCAGGGTGGTGCGTAGGGCGCGTAGGTCGGCGATGGCGCGGTCGATGTCGCGAATGTGCTTGTCGAGCAGGGCGGTGACCTGCTCACAGGGCGCCGTGCCGTGGCGATGCAGGTCGAGGATGTCTTTGATCTCCGACAACGTCAGGCCGAGGGTCCGGGCCCGAAGAATGAACCGCAGGATCGCGATGTCGTGGTCGCTGAACAGCCGGTAGCCGGCTTGGGTGCGCTCAGCAGGCGGCAGCAGGCCCTTGGCTTCCCAGATCCGGATGGCCTTGGCGGACACGCCAATGGCTTTGGCGGCGTCACCGATGGTGTGCGTCACTAGGGTCCGTTCACGGACGGCGGCCGCTATCGATGACCCTTCCCAGCTGCGAGGTTCAAGCGTAGCCGTGCGAGTCCCGGATGCAGCTGCCTCACTCATTGGTCGTTAGGGGCGCGGTGCCGACGAGTCCGTTTCCCCTTCCTCCTATTCCAGCTGAATTGCAAGAGTGGTCCGGCGACGCCGCGCTCCGTCGCGAACGGCAACGTCGACGGTGACTCCAACGGTAGGGGTTGCCCCAGGGGCAAGGTCAAGGGTACGCCGCGGCAGCCTCTCACGGTGCGAGCCTGACAAAGCCCGGAGGCATGGGTCGCGCCGGCGACGGCTCCACCGGACCGCCACCGGCGTTGCCACCACTGCCTCCGCCGCCGATGCCGCCACCGCCGTTGCCACCGCCGCCGGCAGGGCCCCCCGGAGGAGCATCGGCAGGGGGCTCCACCTCTTGCGGTTGCGGCGGCGATTGTTTTGGTGGCGGCGGTGCGGCTATCGGCGGGGGCGGTGCCAGGATATGCGCCGTCGGGGGCGGTGGCGCCGGAATCTGCGGCGGGTTCGGTAGGAGGGGATCCCCCGCGGGAACCGCTCCGATCAGTGAGGCGAGCATTGTGCGGCCCGCCGCCGGCATATTGGTCATGTCCAACCCCGGCGGCGTGTCCCGCAGATCGCTTCCTGAGGTGACTGTGTCATGCGCGTACGCGGCGAGCCGGTGCGTCGGTTGCCTCGATCCCGGCGCGCGATTAGCCATGATGGAAGCTATCTTGCCCCGGTGGTACGGGCAGTAGATCTCCACTGCCGCGGTAATGAATCGGGCCTCGGTGCGCGCGAGGCGGCCGGGAGCGTATAGGCGCTCGGGCGGGTCGATGCGATACGCGTTGTTCACCATCTCGTCGACTAAGGCATCCACCGGCATGCCGCCATCGAGTTTGCGACAGACTTTATGGGCTGTGGCGATGAGGCTCGGAACGTTCTTGAGGGCGGGGATTTCTGCTTTATCGAGCAGTGCCAGAAACTGGTCGTCCTGGTTTGGGTCGGCCGCTGCTGCGCCGCCGCTCAGAATTGCGGCGCCGGTTAGCACCACGATGGCGGTGACCAGGGCACCGGCGTGGCTAGTGGTGCCGGTGAACATGGTAGGGGTTTCCATTCTGCTAGGGTTCCCACGGCGTCGCGGGCGGGCGATGCCGTGGTCGGTCTTGTGACGTGAGCCGTTGCGTCGCAGAATGTTTCGCTACGGCGCTGGTGCTCGAAGGATCGGTGTGAAGTGATGGACTATGTAGCGAATCGATGAATCTGCTTACGGCGTTGGTGGGTGCGCCGCATCAGTGGCCTACGGGGACCACGAGGCCTAATTACGTTGTCGCTCAGCTCATGTTCGCCTCCTTCGCGTGACTACGGTGGAGGCATCACCGCCGGTGACTCCAACGGTAGGGATTGCCTCAAGGGCAAGGTCAAGGCGCAGTGCCGTAATTCTTTGCCGCCCGCCCGCCCGCCCGCCCGCGTCGCGGGCCGTCGGCTTTCGTTCAACCGCACTGAAATTGCGTAAGAAAGTGCGTTTCAACGTCTTTCGTTACGGCGCACGTACGAACGATGGGGTCCAGTTAGGACCCGCGTGAGCTCGATGAATCCAGCCTCGGCGCCGGTGTGGCCTAACCCTTGACCTTGCCCCGGGGGCAACCCATACCTTGGGGTTGCTCGTCGGCTAACGCGAAGCGACGGGAGAGCGTGCGAGATGAAGGCGGCGCCCCACCTGGTGAGTTTTGCGGCGTACGAAGTTGCGCCCCCGCCGCGGCGGACTGACAAGGCCAGGATCACTGATGCTGACCGTTGATCCTGACCGGGATGTTGGGTTGACCGTTGTATCCGCCGCTGCGGGGCGGATGCATGTGTCCGCCAACGGGTTTCGTATCTACACGGTCCCGGCCGTCGCGATCGAGGATGCGGTCGGCAGCTGAGCGGTGTGCGTGCCGTGCGTGTCTATCCGCGAACGGCATCCGTTGTGATCCGGTATTCGCCCGCTGCCTGCGACACCGCTGCCGTCTTGTCGGCGATCACCGATGCACAGCACACCCCCGCCGCGTCGGTGCCCGCGCATGCCCCCCGCTCGGCTGATTTCGGCAACGGCGGCATAGTGGACAAAGTCACCGGCGGGATAGGGCGAACGCAATTACGCCTGCGCCATGGAGTGCCAGACCATCCGCCGGAGATCGAGCGGCGGCTGGAAGCTTCGAAGAAGATCGATACGGTCGTGTTTGACAAGACCGGCACCCGCACCCGCGCCCAGATACAGCTCGCCGATGAAACGCCATAGCATTAAATCCACGGGGTGGCCCTAGCACGGGCGCTGATTCACCTATGCATCAGAGGTCGAATAATCCAGTGCAGTTGAACCGTCGGACTCGATGAATCCGACCTCGGCGCTGGTGCGACCTAACCCTTGACCTTGCCCTTGGGGCAACCCTTACCTTGGGGGTGGCCCGTCAGCTGACGCGACCCGCGCCGCCGAGGCGTGAGCCATGCCGGGGCAACGATTGCGAAGGGAGCGTGCGAGATGGCATTGCATGGGTTTTTGGTGAAGGCGGCGCCCCACGTGTTGACCTTCGCCGCGTATGAGGCGCTACACCGAGTGGTGGCGAAGGCTCCGTGGCGGGAGGCAACGGTTTCCGCAATGGCCTGTGGTGTTCGCGGCGTGCGCACGGCTGAGGAGAAGGCCGAGCGGGCTCGATTGACGGCCGCCGACATGTTCGCCGAGGCGATAGAGCGCAGCGGGGAGAAAGCTCCGCTGTCAGCGGTGGCGGACGAGGAAGTTGCGCCCCAGCCGCGGCGGACTCGGAAGACTAGGACCACTGATGCTGACAATTGATGCTCAGCGAGATGTGGGCCCGACCGTTGCGTCCGACGCGGCAGGACGGATGCGTATACACACCAACGGCTTTCGTATGGACGAAGGCCGGGCCGTCGCAATCGAGGAGACGGTCGGCAACCTATCTGGTGTACGCACCGTGCGTGTGTATCCGCGCACGGCATCCGTTGTGATCCGATATTGGCCCGAGCGATGCGACACCGGCGCCGTCTTGTCGGCGATCACCGAGGTGGAGCGCAGCCCTGCCGCTTCGGAGCCGGCGCCTGTTTCGCGGTCGGCTGATATCGGCAATGGCGGCATCGTGGGGAAGGTCGTCGGCGGGATCGGGCGGATGCTGCTGGGCCTGCACAGTGACGAGTCAGAAGCTCCGCCGGAGATCGAGAGGCTACGAGAGGCGCTGAAAGGTATCGGCTATCACCTCGCGCCGGTTACCGAGGGTCAGCCCTCGCCGCGCGAGGAGGCCCAGCGTGGGATTCGGGCCTGGTTGCGGCGGGTCTGGTTGGCCTGGCCGCTGGGGCTGCTGGCGTCTGGCTTGACGATGTTCTTCGCCGCGTCCCCGTGGGCGGGGTGGTTGGCCTTCGCCGCGACGCTGCCCGTCCAATTCATAGCCGGGTGGCCGTTCCTGTTGGGGGCGGCCCAACGGGCGCGGGAGAAAACCGCGAACATGGACACGCTGATCACACTCGGCACGTTGACCGCGTTCATCTACTCCACCTATCAGCTCCTCGTTGGCGGGCCGCTGTTCTTCGACACCTCGGCGCTGATCATCGCGTTCGTGGTGCTGGGCCGCTATTTCGAAGCCAAAGCCCACGGCAAGACGCTCGAGGCCATCAGCAAGCTGTTGGAAATGGGCGCCAAAGAAGCCCGGCTGCTGGTCGACGGCCAGGAGCTCCTTGTGCCAATCGATCAGGTGCAAGTAGGAGACCTGCTGCGGGTGCGGCCGGGGGAGAAGATCCCGGTCGACGGCGAGGTCGTCGACGGGCGTGCCGGCGTTGATGAGTCGATGCTGACCGGCGAGTCCGTCCCGGTCGAAAAAACGGTGGGCGACCATGTTGCCGGGGCCACCGTCAACACCGACGGGCTGCTGACCATCCGCGCTACCGCCGTAGGGACCGACACCGCGCTGGCGCAGATCGTGCGACTGGTCGAACAGGCCCAGGGCGGCAAGGCCCCGGTGCAGCGCTTGGCCGATCGGGTCTCGGCGGTGTTCGTGCCAGCTGTCCTCGGCGTGGCCGTGGCGACGTTTGCGGGCTGGACGCTGTTCGCCGCCAACCCGGTCGCCGGCATGACGGCGGCGGTCGCGGTGCTGATCATCGCGTGCCCGTGTGCGCTGGGCCTGGCCACCCCCACCGCGATCATGGTCGGCACTGGCCGCGGCGCCGACATGGGGATCCTGGTCAAGGGCGGTGAGGTGCTGGAAGCCTCGAAGAAGATCGACACCGTGGTGTTCGACAAGACCGGCACCCTCACCCAAGCCCAGATGCGACTCACCGACGTGATTGCCGACAAGCGCCGTCAGCCCAATCTGGTGCTGCGAATTGCCGCCGCGGTCGAATCGGGCTCCGAACACCCCATCGGCGCGGCGATCGTCGCCGGGGCACACGAACGGGGGGTGGAGATCCCGGCCGCTACGGCGTTCACCAACCTCGCGGGGCACGGAGTGCGCGCCGAGGTAGAGGGCCGACCCGTGGTGGTCGGGCGGCGCAAGCTCCTCGATGTGCACGACGTGAAGTTGCCTGAACACCTTGCCGCAGCGGCGACGGAGTTCGAAGAACAAGGCCGCACCGCGGTTTTCGTCGGCCGCGACGGCGAAGTTGTGGGTGTGCTCGCCGTGGCCGACACCGTCAAAGACGACGCCGCCGACGTGGTCCATCAACTGCGCGCCATGGGGCTGCATGTCGCATTGATCACCGGCGACAACACCCGCACGGCGGCCGCGATCGCCAAGCAGGTCGGCATCGAGCAGGTGCTGGCTGAGGTGTTGCCGCACGACAAGGTTACCGAGGTGCGCCGACTCCAAGACGAGGGCCGCGTGGTCGCGATGGTCGGCGACGGCGTCAACGACGCGCCCGCCCTGGTGCAGGCCGATCTGGGCATTGCGATCGGCACCGGCACCGACGTGGCCATCGAGGCATCCGATATCACGCTGATGTCCGGCCGGCTCGACGGCGTCGTCCATTCGATCGAGCTCTCGAGGCTGACGCTGCGCACTATTTATCAAAACCTCGGCTGGGCGTTCGGCTACAACACCGCCGCAATTCCCCTCGCCGCGCTCGGCGTGCTAAACCCGATCGTCGCAGGCGCGGCGATGGGATTTTCCTCGGTCAGCGTGGTGACCAACTCGCTGCGACTTCGCCGCTTTGGCCGCGACGCTTGACATGTGGTCTGCAGTCTGCGAGTAGCTCAGCGGCCATGACACCCCTTAATCGTGAATCCAGCCAAAGGAGACGACCAACGGTGCCGGCGCAGCGCAGAGGAGTCCCGAGCATGCGGTGTAGCGGAACTTGATTGGCGACCTCGCGCTGCGGTGGACGGTTAGCGTCCTCTTCGGCGCCAGCTTCGCGGGACACCTGTACGGCCTTGTCGCGCAACGTGAACGATGGATATGCACAGTCGAACGCCTGCTGCACATAGTGATGTGCGCGGGAATGGTTGCGATGGCCTGGCCGGTCGGAATGGAACTCCCCACACTCGGGCCGATGGCCTTCTTCCTCGCGGCGGCCGTCTGGTTCGTGCTGGTGGCTGCCCACGTGTTCTCCGGCGACGATGGCCGACTGACCAACGGCTACCACGCCAACATGATGGCGGCGGTAGCTTGGCTGTACGCGGTAATGCGCGGCGGCCCGCTGGGCCGGCGCGATCACCCACCCGACCACACAATGCCCAGCTCGCCCGGAATGAAGATGCCGGGTATGGACATATCGGTACCCCACACAGCCGAACCCTGGTGGATCACTACCCTCAACTGGATCGCGGCGGTCGGATTCGCAAGTGCCGCAGTGTATTGGCTGTATCACTATTTCGCCCAGCGGAAAGCGAACCCTGCGCAGCACACCACGCTCCTCGGGGACTGGGGAACGCTATGCCAGGCATTCATGGCCTCCGGCATGGCCATCATGTTCGGCGTGATGCTGGAGGTATGACCCGCCGCAGCTCGGCGCACCAACGATGCTGCAGGCCCCTGCGTGGTGTGTTGCAGGCGTTGGGCGCCGGTTTTGGCCCTACGTGCTGCCGTGGCGTTCACCTCGTCACAGTCAGTCGCTGGTAGTTAACCCATTCCTGCGATGGCCCGGGATCCGTGTAGCCGTGGTCGTTGACTCGCCGACCCCGAAGCGCTCTGGCGCAAAGACCACTCGTAAGCCGCTGCCGGACGAAGATCACCAAACAACCAGATTCGTTCCGTTACTACGGCGACGCCGACAACCTCAACAGCACGATCAAGCAGGTGCTGTTCGGGCGCTCTGCTGGTGGAGTGCAGGTCTTCCAAACGTGCGCTATTCGTGTGAAACCGCTGGGGAAGCAGGCACCGATGCACGGCGGAGCATCGGTTCTGCGAAGCACAGCCTGGGTGCGACGCGTGGTGCCGACGATCCTTCCGCACCAGATCACTGAGTTTCCTCCAGTCCTTGGCCTCAGCCTCGGGGTGTTTTGCGTGAACCTTGGCCGCGATCGGGGCTAAGGAGGCAGCGCGGTGTCATCTGTAGCGCGCTGCCGGGGTGTATACGATTGTGCCCCATGGTTACTGCCGCAGGTGCGTGGGCTCGGGGACCTCAGCAAGCAGTACCACGCTCGGCCAACGAACTCGGCAATCACACAGTTGATTGCAATCGGCCTACCGATGACCGTCGTGCATTTCTCAGCAGACAGTAACCGGGTGGCACGCGCTATCGCCGGCGAACCCGGTTCGATCGTTCTCGGCCCCGTCGACGTTGGATGATGCGGATGATGATGATGTCACCACCGTGATCGCGGCGATCGTGGCGAGGATTGTTGTGCCGATGATTTGCTGGGCGTGGTTGTAATGGGGTAGGTAACCAGGTTCTGCGGCCGACCATAGACGCAGTGGTGTGCTCATGGCGGTGGCCGTCGACGCAGGTGTGGGCGCATGCTTATCGGCCCGTACAGCCGTAGCTTGATACGTCTGCGAACCTGGCCCTGGATTGGACACCACGGGTCGCCAGTATGGGGCCCTGAGCCCTGAGTGCAGACCGCTGGCGGCTCTATCGCGTTTGAGGAGAATGTAATGAATGCATCACAGGCTGCGGTCGAGCACGACGCGGCGCGGCCGGTGATCCACTTGTCGGAGTTGCTGCGTTCGCCGGTTTTGGCTCGCTCCGGCGAGGCTGTAGGCCGCGTGGAGGACGTGATCGTGCGACTGCGGGGCGCCGACGATCATCCGCGGGTGACTGGGATCGTGGCCGGGGTAGGTCGGCGGCGGGTGTTTATCGGCAGCCCTTCCATCAACGAGTACGCCGCGCAGCGAGTTGTGTTGGCCAAGAACACAATCGACCTCCGCAGCTTCGAGCGCCGCGACGGTGAGGTGTTGTTGCGCGCCGATGTGCTCGGGCACCGGTTGATCGATGTGGCGGCTGTGGAATTGGTACGCGCCTACGACGCGGAGCTCGAAGATACTGGCGGTGGGCGCGGCCGCTAGATCGTACGACCCTAATGCCGTCGATAGCCACCACCAACGGGTAAACATCGGTGACGGCTATTTGCTCGGGCTCGCCGAAACCGCCCGAGCCGCAGGAGAAAGGGAGGTCGGCATCGGCGGGCTTGCGCAATGCACGTGCATCGATTCAGCTTGCGGTCTCACCCGCGACGGCCGTGGTTGCTGGCGTTGCATCGATGGTTAGCAGCCGCAGTCCTCACCTCGCCAGGATCGAAAGCCTTGCCAGACCGCGACGACGGCAACGCCCAGCCCGATCACCGGATCGAGCCACCAACCGCCGGACCAGTTTGCGGTCGTCGCCAGGCCAATGAGCACCGCGGCAGCCTGAACAGCGCACAAATAATTCTGGGTGCCTTCGGCCACGGTGGCCGCCGAGTCCAATCGCGCACCGAGAATTCGTTGGGCGCGGCCCAGGAGCGGCATTTGCAGCACCGCGAAGGCGGTCAGCACGATGCCGATCACGCTGGTGTCGGGATGGCGCTCACCGAACAGATGGTGCACCGATTCGGCGGCGATGTAGGGGGCTGTCATCCAAAACGACACCGCCACACCGCGTTGGGCGCTGCGCTCAGCCGTCGCCGACAGCATCCGCGATCCGGTGAACCGCCAGATCACCACCACGCCGGCCAGACCCTCGGCCACACTACCCAGCGCCCAGCCGGTCAGGGCGACTGACCCAGCAGCCAAGCCTTGCCACAGCCCCACGGCGGCCTCAATGGCCAGAAAGACCAGGCTCACCCACGCCAGAGCGCGGGCCGCGCCGGCCGCACGCAGCCACCCCGCATCTGCGGCCAACACTGCCGGCGCATTCTGCGCGGACGCTGCGCAGCACGCATCGTCAAGCAACTCGCCCGGACCATTGGCCGGACCGGAATTTGTCACAAAGTACCTCACTGGCTGCATTTGGCCATTTTACGGGCGCGGGCGAAAGGCATCCACGACCGCCACACTCGCTGATCCAACCAAGTATGCCGGTGCAGGATTTCAACTTTCAGCGCCTGGATCCATCTTGGACGCGGCTGGACGCTTGGTGCTACCGCGGGGCCGGGTAGCAGACCGTCATGAACTGGCGGTCGCAGCTCGTTCCTCGACGAGCATTGCTTGCGAACTCACGACCTTGGGCTCGCAGGACGAGGGGCGAGCCCAAGGGTGTGAATCCGAAGTGACGCCGTCAACGGGATGATTCTTGGGCCACCAGCGGACGCACCGAGCCGCCTGGCAACTGCAGACTACCCTGGGTAGTAGTGCCGCGGTCCCCGGCATTACCCAAGGCGGTATCGCTGAGGCGGTAGCGGATCAGCCGGGAGCTGTTGGTGGCGACTGCGACTGAGGACGCGTTGTGCAGAATCGCGGCGAGCACCGGCGATAGTGCGCCGCCGGCGCCGATCAGCAGGCCAGCGGCGTTCACGGCGATCGACATGCCGTAGTTCTGCCGGATGACTTCGACCGCACGCGCACCCAGGTCCGGGACGTCGAGCAGACGTTGCAGATTGTCGTTGGCCAGAGCGACGTCGGCGGTCTCGACGGCCACATCGGTGCCAGCCAATCCCATGGCGATCCCGATGTCGGCGGTCGCCAACGCTGGGGCGTCGTTGACACCGTCGCCCACCATCCCCACGACGTAACCCTCGTCCTGCAAGGCTTTCACCACTGCGAGCTTGTCGTCGGGCAGCACCTCGGCGCGCCACTCCTCAATACCGAGTTCGTTGGCGACCGCTGCAGCGGTCTCGGGATGATCGCCAGTGAGCATGACAATCCGGCGTATCCCGGTGGCCCGCAATCTCTTCAGCACCTCGGCCGCCTCGGGGCGGACCTCGTCACGCAGACTGATCAACCCGACCAGCTTGCCGTCCACCGCGAGCAACAGCGGGGTTTCGGCCTGGCGGCGCAGCGTGTCGACCCACTCCGTAGCTTTCTTGGAGATGCGGACACGTTCATCACGCAGCAGTGACGGGCTGCCCAGCAACAGGATCCTACCGTCGGCCCAGGTGCGCATGCCCAGTCCCACCAGCACCTCGCATTCCTCATGTGGGGGAATGGTGATGCGGCGTTCCTCGGTCGAGCGGATTACCGCTTCGGCCAGCGGATGACGCGAGTGGATCTCGGAGCTGGCCGCATAGGCCAAGACCTGTTCTGGTTCCCAATCCTTGTGCAACGCAATGATATTCGTGACCACTGGGCGCCCAACGGTGAGCGTGCCGGTCTTGTCGAACACCATCGCGTCCACCCGGCCGGCCCGCTCCAAATGGGAGCCGCCCTTGATCAGGATGCCGCGGCGGGCGCCGTTGCCGATTGCGGCGCTGATCGCTGTCGGCGTGGACAATCCCACCGCGCACGGGCAGGCGATCAACAGCATGGTCATCGCGCGCCGCACATCCCCGGTCAGCACTAAGGTGAGCGCAGACAGGATGAACGAGGCGGGAACGAAACGACGGGAGAAGTTTTCGCCGACAGTCTGAATCGGTGCCCGATCGAGTTGCGCCTCTTCGACGCGGGTGATGATGCGTCCGATCACGGTTTGACTGCCCACCGCACTGGCGCGCACCACCAACCGTCCACGCACCACCACCGAACCGGCGTGCACCGGCGATCCCGCGGTGATACTGACCGGCAGGTTTTCCCCGGTGATCGCGGACTGGTCGACAATCGCCTCCCCGTCGATCACCTCACCGTCGACCGGGATGGCCACGTGATCGTGCACTACCACTTGATCGCCGATCTCCACGGTGTCGATCGAGACTTGAACCTCGCTGCCGTCATTCAGGCGAATCCAGGCGGTGTCGGCGGTGCCGCGCAGCAGCTCGGAGATGGCCCGCCGAGTCCGCCGCACGGTCAGATCCTGCAGATACTCACCAATGTTGAGCAGCCACAACACGGTAAGCGCCACCACGTTCTCGCGTAGCACCAAGCTGGCCACGGTGGCCGCAGCGACCAACGCGTCGGTGCCCGCGCGGCCTGACCGCAGCGAACGCAAGGCGCCGCGCAGGAACGGATACCCGGTGAAGATGGTCACGCCGGTTGCCACCAGCTGACCGGTCGGACTCAGCAGCGGTGGCCGTTTGAACCCGTAGCGGCGCACGCCCAGTAGGGCCAGCGCCGCCCCCCCGATCACCATGCGCAGCACCTCGGTGTTACGCACATCGGCTGATCGGGGTGAGCGCGCCGGAATCAGATTTTCGGCGATATGGGCGGCCTCCGCGATTGCCCGCTGCACTGCGGAACGGTCGCAACGTCTCGGCGAATACCACACCACCACCGAACCAGTGTGCGGATAGGCGTGCACCGCCCGCACGCCGTGTTGCCGTCCTACTGACTCTTCCACCGCCACAGCGCGACGCGAATTCGCCTGCACCCATGGGACCACCACCCGCATCCGCCCACCGGCATCCGACACGACCGGCAACACGGTGTCATCGACAACGGTCATATCGAGCGATCAGTGGTCGTGGTCGTGGACGTCGGCAGCGGCGGGAGGCGGCACCTCTTCGCCAATGCGCTCACGGGCCTCGGCGACCACGTCCGACACCTTCAGGCGCGCCGACTCCGCCGCGACCTCAGCGCGCCGTGTCCCGCGCAAACCCAGCTCCGTCGTTGCGACCGCAGCTCGGCGGAACGGCGCCTTACCCACCGCCTTTTTCACCACTTCGTAGGCGCTCACGCCGACCAAGCCGGTAAACACCGCCGCGCCCGCCTTACCCAATAACCCGTGCAGCATTACTCTTCGTTCCTTCCTTCCCGGGTCTGCCCCTGATGGGCAGACGTTCACCGCGTCACCAACCGACGTTAACATAGACGCATTGCAATATCGACATACATTGCCGGTGAAGTCTTCGCCTCAGAGATCCGGGCGGTCAGATCGGATGAATAGCCCACATCGCGGATCAGACCGCGCACCCGGACGCCGGCCCCAACAGCGCGAGTTGTGGCACAGACAGTGGCCGGCGCACCGGACGCAATGGGCCGCGCCTAACCTAATTTCACGCGGGCATCGGGCTAGAACGCCGAACCGTCGAGCTCGCTCTTATGTTGCGGGCAGTAGGACGTTACCGAGGCGCCGATGAAGTACCCGGCTTCATGTGCCGACAGATTCGTGTCCTTCACCAGCGACAGATCCACGAAGATAGGCGTTTGGCCTTTGTCCAGTCCCGCGCACACGGCGTGTCCCATTGCGATCGAGGTGTTGGCGTCGGTCACGACGACCGCGTGTCTTTCAAGCGTCGCGAGGAACGCGTCATCTGTTTGATCCGCCCATGCTGGCGGCGCGCAGAGCAGCCCGGCGGCCGACAACACAACAGCAGTGATCATCGACCGCTTCGCCGAGAACGGGTTCATTCCGGTCCTCGCGTCCCGCCAGTGGCGAACGTGTGCCTGCGCATTACAGGTCACCCCGGTGGTGGTTGCTCATTGATCGGCCGACAAGGTTGAGGATTTCCTGCCGCCGGATCGCGGTCAACTGCGACACCGACGGGCCTTGCAGCCCAATGCGAACAACCAGCAGCTCGTCAATCCCCTCGGGATTTTCGCATCGCGACGTCAGCGGTGCCATCCCAGCCCGGGCACCGCTAACACGACAACGAGCAGACCGCGAAGAGGACCGGTTGAACCCCATAGCAACATATAGTAATTTGCGCATGCAAGAGCGCCAACCACACGAGCCGCTGGGTCAGCGCATGGGCCGCATTCAGGGAGCACCGTCGCTCGCTTCGGCGAGGATTTTCGTTTGGCGGCTATGGTGGTGTCGCTGCTGAGGCGCTCGCGTTAGCGTCGCGCCGATCACTGGAGATGAAAGAGACGATGCCGCAAAAGCTCACGTCTAAAGACTGGCCGACTCGGTTACTCGTTCTCGGCTACGGAGGGCTGTTGGCCGCAGTCGCCGGGTTCGTCAATTCGGTGGCGTTGCTGGTATTGGCGTTCCCAGTGGGCAACCTGACCGCCTTGACCACCAAGTTGGGCATGGATTCAGCCAATCCGCTGCTGTATGAGAGCTGCATGATCGTGCTCATCGTGTTCGGGTTCCTGTGTGGCGCCGCGGGCGCCGGCGCTATGTTGGGTGGCACGCGGACCAACACCGGCCCGCGCCACGCTGCAGTCCTGGTCGGCGAAGCCGCGCTGCTGCTCGCGGCGACCGCCGGGGGACTTGCGGGAATCAAGGTGTTGCTGGCCGCCGCCGCGTGTGGGCTGCAAAACGGCATGACGTCGAATTTTCGCGGGATGACGATCCGTACCACGCATTTCACCGGCACCATGACCGACCTCGGCTTCATGCTGGGCCGCAGCCGTCGTCACGGGCTCGACACGTGGAAGGCCACGGTTCTGGTCACCACGGTGGTGTTGTTCCTTGGCGGCGGCGCCGCCGGGGCGGTGATCGGCGGCCGAATCGGCGACCACGCCCTGATATTGCCGGCGACCGCCTGCCTCACGGTGGCGGCTGCCAGTCTGCTGCATGCCCGTCGACGTGACAGTGTGGCGGCTCGCGCGATATTCACGCCCGAGCCCGCGCCCGCATCCTCCCACTGACCGGCGTCAGCCAGGTCAGCCCAGGACGACCTTACGCGCGACTTTCATTCATACATGCGAATGATTCTATTATTTGTTAGCCTGTGGACGTTGCTGCGATCAGCACCGGGAGGTCAAGTGAACGATGAGCGCGGATCAGCCGAGACCAGGGAGTCGCCCCTGCAGTGTCCGCGGTGTGTATCGCAGATGTTGCCGGTGCAGCGGTTCGGGGTGACGATCGATCAATGCACCGGCTGCGGGGGCATATTCCTGGACCGCGGCGAGCTTGAGCAGCTCGCCGAGGCCGAAGCCAAATTCTATTCCGCCCAGCAGCAACCCCAATCCCCTCCGAGCCCCTATCCGCCGCAGCAGCAGTACCCGGCGCAGCCGGTGTATGTCGAGGGCGCCCGCCCGAGAGGCTTTCTAGGCGGGTTGTTCGGCGAGGGTTATTACGGTGGCCGCCACGGAGGTTATCGCGGTGGACACCACTGATCCCAGGTGCCAAGCGCCCCGCCCCCCGGTGGAGCGGGCCAACGCACACGGCCAAGCTCACGACCACGGCCATGGGGTGTCCGCGGACGCGGACCGCAAATGGCTAGCAACCGCGCTCGGTTTGATCGTCGCTTTCATGGGCGTCGAGGTGGTTATCGGCGTTGTAGCGAACTCGCTGGCGTTGATCTCCGACGCCGGCCACATGCTTACCGACGCGGCGTCAATCATGTTGGCGCTGATCGCGATCCGGCTGGCTGACCGTCCGGCGCGGGGCCGCTACACCTACGGTTTCAAGCGGGTGGAGATCCTGTCGGCACAGGCCAACGGGATCACACTGCTGTTGCTGACGGCGTGGTTCCTCTATGAGGGGGTGCGTCGGCTTATCGCCCCGCCAGAAGTTGCGGGCCCGCTGGTGCTGTTCACCGCGCTGGCCGGGATCGTGGTGAACATTGGCGCTACCTGGTCGATCAGCCGCGCGAACCGCACCAGTTTGAACGTAGAAGGCGCTTTTCAGCACATCCTCAACGACCTATACGCGTTCATCGGCACCGCGGTTGCCGGTCTGGTGGTGTGGGTGACTGGCTTTGCCCGCGCCGATGCCATTGCCGCCTTGCTTGTGGCTGCATTGATGGCGCGCGCCGGCTGGGGGCTGCTCCGCGAATCTGGCAGGATCTTTTTAGAGGCCGCCCCAGCGAACCTGGATCCGGCCGAGATCGGCGCCAGGGTCGTCGCAGTACCGCAGGTGATCGAAGTGCACGACCTGCACGTCTGGCAGATCACGTCAGGCCAACCTTCACTCTCAGCGCACGTACTCGTCGCTGACGACGCCGACTCCCGCATGGTTCGCTCCCACATCGAAACGGTGCTGCACGACGAGTTCGGTCTCGAGCACACCACCTTGCAAGTCGACCACACTGTCGCCGATGGCGACAACGGCGGCGAGCACTGCGCCGGACCACACGGGCCAGTGCACCGCCCGTGATCCGAGAACGAGGCAGGAGCTATGCGCATCAACGGAGCGAATCGGATGCCCAGCCCGGACCAGGGCCGGGGAAGTTCCTCCTCAGAACGACGAACGCCACAGCGAAGTGCTTCAGGCTCTTCATGGCTCTCCTCGCTTGTGCCGGTATCGCGTTGAGCGTGGCGGCCCGAGCCACCGCCGATCCCAGTCCCTTTGGCAGCCTCTCTTGCTCCTGCGATCACCCGGTGTCAGGACCACACCGTCCCCCTGCTCAGCAAATAATGCAGGGCATCCGGGACGGCGTGCCCAACCTGCATCAACACAGCACCAAACCGAGCGAGTGAGCGAGTTGACGGGCGTCGCCTTGGTGGTGATGCCGCTCGTGGGTCGGGCGAACCACATACTGGCGGCGGGCTGGGCTCGGCGGCCGCCGCGGCTCTGGTCGGTCTGGCGATCATCGCCAGCTGGTCCGGCGGTTGGTGGTTCGACCCCGCGATCGGGCTGGCGGTCGCCGCCGTCGCGATTGGCAGGGCATCCGCTCCTGACGCGGCAAGGATTGCTCCTGCTGAAGGGACGCGAGGGCCGCACGCGATTCGCCGACTCTGTCAGCGGTTGTGCAAGTGTGAATCGGTCGGTCATCGTGGCCAGTTCGGTGTTGTGATCGCGTCACGTCAAAGCCGCCACCATGTGCGACGGTTGACACCGAAGGCTTGTAATCAATTAGCTGGGCCGCTATCATCGGGTTATGTCGATGAAAAGTCTCGATGCTGTCCCGCCCGCCGCGTCACCGCGTAAGGATTTGGCGGACGCGGTCGCGTTGTTTCATGGCCTGTCGGATCGGACCCGGCTAGCGATCGTCCGCCACCTCGCCCATGGGGAAGCGCGGGTGGTCGACCTCACCCGCATGCTGGGGTTGCCGCAATCGACGGTGTCTTCACACCTGGCGTGCCTGCGTGACTGTGGACTTATCGTCGGCCGACCCGAGGGGCGGCAGGTGTTTTACGCGCTGGCCGTGCCCGAACTGCTGGACTTATTCGCCGCCGCGGAAGCCGTCTTGGCGGTGACAGGCAACGCGGTGGCACTGTGCCCCACCTACGGCACCAAGGCCAACGCCCGCCCTGACGGAGCTGGAACGGGGGTCTCGTTGGACGAGCCGATTGAGGTGGGCATCGCCACGCCGACCGATGACGGGCCTGTGACGGCTGGGAGCAGGGCATGACGAACACGACATTTGTCGGTAGCAGTCATTCGTTCAGGCACGTGCGGCAGGTGATTGAGGCGTGATGCCAGCCACCGAGAGTTGGCCGGGGTCAGAAGTAGAAGGTGGCGGCGGGGGCTGTGACTGCCCGCAGCGCTGTGATGGCGCAACGTTTGGAAGGGAGCGGTCGGGATGGTGAAGCACGGACTTTCGGCGAAGGCGGCACCCACGGCGGGTTTTGTGGGGGCTGCGGCGTTTGAGGCCGTAGGCAGGGCATGGGCGAAGGTTCCCTGGCGGGAGGCGACGGTTTCCGCTAGCGCCTGTGGTTTGCGCGTTGCCCGTGAGGCCCAGAAAAGCGTCAAGCGGGCTCGACTCGCGGTCGTCGACGTGGTCGCCGAGGCGCGAGAGCGCGTCGGTGAGGAAGTCGAGGAGGAAGTTGCACCGCCGGCGGTGGCTGAACCTGCGCCCCGCAAGCGTCCCGGCAAAGCGGCCAAGCGGCCACCGCAGGCGGCGGCGGAACTTGAGCCTCGCAAGCGTCCCGGCAAAGCGGGCAAGCGGCCACCGCAGGCGGCGGCGGAACTTGAGCCTCGCAAGCGTCCCGGCAAAGCGGGCAAGCGGCCACCGCAGGCGGCGGCAAAATCCGGCGACGACCACCACCACGGAGGCTGATGATGCTGACCACTGACGTTCGCCCTGATGCCGGCGCCAAGCTGACCGTCGTATCCGACGCGGCGGGCCGGATGCGGGTGCATACCAGTGGGTTTCGGTTCGACGCAGTGCGGGCCGCCGCGATCGAGGACACGGTCGGCAAGGTGACCGGTGTGCGGGCCGTATATGCCTATCCGCGAACGGCATCGGTGGTGATCTGGTATTCGCCGGGGCGCTGCGACAGTGCTGCCGTGCTGTCGGCGATCGCCGATGCCCAGCACATCCCCGCGGCGTCGGTGCCCGCGTATGCCCCGCACTCGGCTGACATCCGCGGTGTAGTGCACAGCGTCATCGACTGGACCGCGCGAACGCTATCGGGCCGTCCGGCGGCTGTCGTCGCCGGGCAGCGACCGCGGGTGGTGAGCGATGCCTGCGGCTGCGACCACGATGACATTGAGTGCGAGCCGGAACGGCTCTGGCAAGTCTCCAAGTTGCGACGAGCCGCGCTGTCCGGGGTGCTGCTGGGCGCCTCGGTGGTTACCGCATGGGTCACCCCAGTTGGGCCGATCGCGCTGGGACTGAAGGTCTTCGCGTTGGCGGTGGGGGCCTCGACGTTTGTGCCCTCCAGTCTGCGACGACTGACCGAGGGCCGTATAGGCGTGGGCACCTTGATGACCATCGCCGCGGCGGGCGCTGTCGCACTGGGTCAGGTCGGCGAGGCCGCCATGTTGGCGTTTTTGTTCTCGATCAGCGAGGGCTTGGAGGAATACGCGGTGGCGCGCACCCGCCGTGGCCTGCGTGCCCTGCTGTCGCTGGTGCCGGATCAGGCCACCGTATTGCGCGAGGGCATCGAAACCGTGGTCGCCGCCGCCGACCTGCGTGTCGGTGATCAGATGATCGTCAAACCGGGGGAACGCCTGGCTACCGACGGCATCATTCGTGCCGGGCGCACAACCCTGGACGTCTCAGCGATCACTGGCGAATCGGTGCCGGTCGAGGCCGGACCCGGTGACGACGTGTTCGCCGCCTCGATCAACGGCTCGGGAGTGCTGCAGGTGCAGGTCACCGCGACCGCAGAGGACAACTCGCTGGCGCGCATCGTGCACATCGTGGAAGCCGAACAGGCCCGCAAAGGCGCCAGCCAGCGGCTGGCCGATCGCATCGCGCGACCGCTGGTGCCCGGCATCATGATCGCCGGGGCGTTGATCGCCGCGACGGGCATTGTCGTCGGTAGCCCGTTGATCTGGGTCGAACGTGCTCTGGTGGTGTTGGTCGCGGCTTCCCCGTGTGCGCTGGCCATCGCCGTGCCGGTATCTGTGGTGGCCGCCATTGGCGCCGCCTCCAAACTCGGCGTGCTGATCAAGGGCGGCGCCGCGCTGGAAGCGCTGGGCACCATCGGCGGGATCGCCCTGGACAAAACTGGAACGTTGACGGCCAACCGGCCTGCTGTCATCGACATCGCCACCACCAACGGCGCCACTCGCGAGGAGGTGCTGGCGGTGGCCGCCGCGTTGGAGGCCCGCAGTGAGCACCCCCTGGCCGCGGCCGTCCTCGCCGCCGCCCCAGCCCCGACGGCCGCCGGCGACGTGCAAGCCGTCCCGGGGGCCGGGCTGACCGGCCAACTCGACGGGCATGCTGTGCGGCTGGGGCGCCCGGGCTGGCTCGAGCCCGCCGACCTCGCCGATGATGTGGCGCGCATGCAACAAGCCGGGGCCACAGTGGTCCTCGTCGAACGCGACACGCTGCTGCTCGGGGCCATCGCCGTGCGTGACGAACTACGCCCCGAAGCCGGCGAGGTCATCGCCGCCCTACGCGCCGCCCGCTACGAGGTGGCGATGCTCACCGGCGACAACCACGCCACCGCTGCCGCTCTGGCGGCCCAAGCCGGAATCAAACATGTGCATGCCGAACTGCGCCCTGAGGACAAGGCGCAACAGGTCAGACAGCTGCGTGCCCGGCGACCGATCGCGATGGTCGGCGACGGCGTCAACGACGCTCCGGCCCTGGCCGCCGCGGATGTGGGAATTGCGATGGGGGCGATGGGAACCGACGTCGCCATCGAAACCGCCGATGTCGCGTTGATGGGCCAAGACCTGCGCCACCTGCCCCAAGCGCTGCAGCACGCGCGCCGCTCGCGGCGGATCATGCGGCAAAACGTCGGACTGTCGCTGGGAATCATCACCGTGCTGATGCCGCTGGCGTTGTTCGGGTTCCTCGGCCTGACCGCGGTGGTGCTGGTGCACGAGCTCACCGAGGTCATCGTCGTCGTCAACGGTGTGCGCGCCGGACGCACCAAACCACTTACAGCTCAGGGCAAGACACCCGAGAGTATTACGACTCACGGTGAGACGAGGATCGTCGCGACAGGTCGGTCGGCGCGGCAACCGACATAGTCTTCGCAGGATAGCGTGAACGGGTGCCAACCAGCAGAAAAAATGGCGGTGGAGATCCAGGAGTCCTTCGGGAAGTCGGGCACGATGGTACTCGCCGGGGTTGTCGGGGTGGGCGCCTACGAGCTGCTATGCAAGGTGGTGGGCAAGGCGCCGATTCATCAAGCCCGTGTGGCGGCGACGGAGTTGGGTCTGCGCGGGACTCGGCAGGCCGAAAGGGCTGCCGAGTCGGCCCGGCTCAAGCTCGCCGACGTGATGGCCGAGGCGCGTGAACGCATCGGTAAGGAGGCGCCGGCGCCTGCGGTCACCGGTGTCGACGAGCATGAACACTGATCCCCCGCCATGACTGTGGCGGCTGTGAGCAACGCTGCCCTGGAATCTGTTTCGGATACCTCGATATCAGTAGAGAAAGTTCTCACACCGTAGGTCGGAGGCGGTGTATGAGCGTTTGCGCGCCTGCTGCCACGGCAGCTCGGCGCGGCGAGGAGCGAGGACAGGTCTGGGTTGTCGTGAGACCCGGGGTGCTGAGGCCTTTGAGGTGTGGGCGCTGACTGGTCGTAGACAGCTGGTGGGGCGGCGGACGGAGGGCGAAGCGTAGCGACCGGCGCGGACGGCAGCGCCAGCGGACGGGAGCAAAGGGAGCGGAGCGAAGCCCGCAGGTAGCCGCCAGATTCCTGCGGGGCCTGTGCGGTCACGGCTGCGCTGAGCATCAGCTGTGGGTCTGCGCGGCGGCGATGAGACTCGTAGGCTGGTGGTGTGAGCGGGGTTCTGGCGCAGCGTGCGCGGCGGGAGGCCGAGGCCCGGTTGGTGGGGCAGCCTGGGCGGTTGGCGCATGTGCGGGGTGTGGTGGCGGCAGCGCAGCAGCTTGGTCGGCATTTCGACGCAGAGACTGCCGATTGTTTGGTGGCGGCGGCGTGGCTGCACGATATCGGCTACGCGCCGTCGGTGCGCCGGACGGGGTTTCATCCGCTCGATGGGGCGGAGTTTGTTCGATCGGCCGGATTTGGGAAGCTGGTTGCGTCTCTGGTCGCGTTTCATACCGGAGCGCATGTGGAGGCATCCGAGCGCGGTCTACAGGGGTTGTCAGAGTTCGGTGATCCGCCCAGCGACGTTCTGGATGCGTTGACGTTTTGTGATTTGACGACCGGGCCGGACGGGTCGCCGGTGTCAGCCGATGATCGATTAAGCGACGTATTGACTCGTTACGCGCCCGAGGATCCGGTGCATCGCGCGGTCGATGCGGGCCGCGAGGAGCTGTTAGCCGCGGTCCAGCGAGTGCGCGACTGGCTCTAACCGCGGTGGCTCAGCCGAGATAGGGTTTGTCGCGGTGTTGGAGGTAGTGGTCGATGCGCAGTCGCATCGACGGGTGCATATCCAGGGTGGGGATGTCGTCGGGATGGGCCCAGGCGATGTCGGTGCTTTCGTGGTCTATGGCTAGCTCACCGCCGATTAGGGTTGTGGTGAAGCACAGGGAGAATTGTTGGCGGACTTCACCGTCGGTGAACGCCACGACGTGGTGCGGGTTGGTGTAGACGCCGACCAGGGCGGTGACTTCGACGTCGAGACCGGTTTCTTCTTTGACTTCGCGCACGGCGGTGCCTGCGATCGTTTCGCCGATGTCGTGCCCGCCGCCGGGTAGCGCCCACAGGGTGTTGTCGCGGCGTTTGACCAACAGAATGCGGCCTTGTTCGTCGGTGACGATGGCCGAGGCGGACGGGACCACGCTGTTGGGCTGGGGGGCGTCGGGGTCGTTGTAGTAATCGGTCCGCATTCCAGAATCAGCCTTTCCTGATCAGTGGGTTGGCACTGTCCCAGATATGGGCAAATGCTTGTTCGAGGGTGGCCCACAGTCGGGGTTCGTGGTGGCGGGAGAGCACGAGCACAGGGTTGTTGCGTCCCGGTGAGCCGTAGATGTGGAAGTTGACGATCATGGTGTCGTCGACCCGGAAGGTTGACGTGTACAGCGTGGTGTCGTGGGTACGGATGTGCAGCCCCGGTGTGCCGGCGTGCGGAGCGAGCAGTTCGACGGAGGTGCGGCAGCGTGCGATGACGGCTTCGCCGATGCCTTCTTCCTCACCGCGCAGGATCGTGGCGGCGGTGTCGGGGTCACCAATGAGGAATCGCACCTGAACACCACGGGCGGCGGCGGCGAGCAGGGTGTCGAGAAATCCGTCGAGCGTGTCGAACAGGAACGTGGCCGCCAAGACGAGTATGTCGATACCTGTGGCGGCGTCGGCGAAATGCTGCTGCCACGCAGTGATCGGTAACTGGGTGCGGCTGGCGTACAGCGTCGCAGTGAACGGCCCACCCGGGTTTGTCGCCAGCGCGCGTGCGGTGGAGGGTTGGAATTGATTGGGCCACAGGTCGTGCGGGGTACAGCCGAGTACCTCGGCGGCACGGTGGGCGTTATCGTCGCGGACCTTGTAGGTGGCGTTGGCCAACCAGCGACGGACCGTTTTGACATCCACACCCGCCTCCGTGGCAAACCGCCGATGGGACAGCCCCTTGGTCCGTAGCCGTTGTGCTAGGCGATCGTTCGGGATTGCTGCGGTGCCAGCATCGCCGTCCTGATTGTCTGTCGTCTCAGCGCACATCTTCCCGTGTCGTCCCTGTCCGTCCCCAGCCCGTGGTTCCTAGTTTGCCACGCGCCGGTCTCAAACTGGGTCGGTGATGTCCCGCAGATGTCCGGCGTCATGTCCCTCTCGTGTCGGAAATGTCTGGGTCGTGTCGGCAATGCCTGCAAACGTCCTCGCAACGTCCGCGGTGTCCATGTGAACTGAGTCCAGCGCCTCACCTGGCGCAGACAGATCACGAAAGGAACAGCAGGACAATGCGTTTGAGAATCGACACGTCAGGAACCCGGTTCATCGTCACGCGGGCGGCCGAACCACGGCTGAACTTCGATACCGGCAGCCCCAAAGTCGACACCGCTACCGGCGTACCGCTCTACGCCGCGCAGCTGCTGGCGCTCGATGACAGCGGCGGTGAGGTGCTCAATGTCACCGTCGCTGGGGATCCGAAAGTAACAGTGACACAGCCAGTGTCGGTGTCGGGACTGGTGGCCATCCCGTGGGCTCAAGGCGATCGCAGCGGTGTGGCGTTCCGCGCCGATGCCATCGGCCCCACGAACCCCGCCGCTGTGCAGAGTGACCAGGCGTCCCGCGCGCAGAAGTAACGAGATTGCTGGGGCGCGGCGCTCGTGGGTGTCGCGCCCCCGCACCGGAGCTGCTATCGGCCATTCACTCACGGAGGGACGCCTGTCATGGCATCGAACAACAAGAACGGCAACAACTCTCAATCCAACGATGACGACTGGATCACCGACCTCATCCTCGCACTGTTCAAGGCGCTCGGATATCTGCTGTGGTGGGCGGTGCTCTTCCCGGCCGTCAGCATCCCGATCATCGCCAGCGTGGGGATAGCCATCACCCATGGCCCACGCTCGGGGCTGATCGTCGGTACTGCTCTCGTTGCTGCGTATGGGGTATGGGCGTGGCTGGAGCCGCGATCGTTTCGCGGATGGGTCACCGAGCCGGTGCGGCGGCGCTGGTTAGCCTGGTTGCGCTACACGCGCACCTGGGAATCGCTGTGCACCCTGCACGGGCTGACCGCCACACTTGGCGAACGCACTTTGGTGCCGACCTTGCAGTCGGTGCGCATCGGCAAGACGACCGACGTCCTGGCGCTGCGCGTGGTGACCGGCCAATCCCTGACCGATTGGCACAAGCAATCGGAGGCGCTGGCCGCCGCCTGGCGTGCCGACCGGATCACCATCCGCGCGACCGCGCCCGGAGAGCTACGCATCACCTTGATGCGAGGCGACGCGCTGGCCGACCCGATTGCTCTGCGCATGCCCACGACGACGACTGCGGTGGATGTGGGGTCGGTCCGGGTCGGCATCACCGAAACCCGCCGCTGGTGGCACCTACCTCTGCTCGGCAACCACCTGCTGGTGGCTGGCGCGACCGGCGCGGGCAAAGGCTCGGTGTTGTGGTCACTGATCGCCGGCATCGCCCCCGCAGTGAAAACCGGGCAGGTACGGCTCTGCGTCATCGACCCCAAGGGCGGCATGGAACTGGGCGCTGGAAGACCGATGTTCACGGTGTTCACCCACGACGCGACCGACTCGACCTTGCACCTGCTGCGGCAACTGGTGGAGGTGATGCACGCCCGCGCCAATCGGTTACGCGGCAAGACGCGCCTGCACACCCCCACCTCATCCGAACCGCTTTTTGTCGTGGTTATTGATGAGATCGCCGCTCTGACCGCCTATGTCACCGATCGCAGGGTGCGCAGCGAAATGGAACAACTGCTGGGTCTGCTGCTCTCCCAAGGCCGCGCCGTCGGCATTTCGCTGGTGGCTGCGGTACAAGACCCGGCCAAAGACACCCTGTCAGTGCGGCAGCTGTTCACCGTGCGGATCGGGCTGCGGTTGACCGAAGCCACTCAAACCGCCATGGTTCTCGGCCAGGGAGCAAGGGATGCCGGTGCGGAGTGCGACCGGATCGCTGATGCGACGCCGGGTGTCGGGTACATGATGATCGATGGCACCGCCCGCCCGGTGCGGGTACGGGCATTTCACGTCACCGACCACGACATCACCACCCTGGCAGCACGATTCCGGGCGCCCCGTGCCGCGACCCGCCCCGACCAGGCTAACGGCGAGCGCACTGACACCGATCGGGGTCAGCGGTGACTATTGCAACGACGGCCCCCACGCTGGTGTTGCCCGGCATAGCCGCCACAATCGACACCAACACGGCGGTGGATCAGATGGTGCGCCGCGCGTCCTCGATGGGGTTCGAATCGTGGTGGCGGCGAGCGGAATCCGTTGGCTTCTGCGCCAACCCCATTCAACTCACGGGTATCGACGAGTTCGGCCGCGATCGGGTGGTGTGGACACGGTGCAATAACCGCCGCGCCCAGATCTGCCCGTCGTGCTCGGACCTTTACGCTCGCGACACGTGGCAACTCGTGCACGCTGGCACCGCCGGCGGCCACCACGATATCCCCGAAGCCGTGGCGGACCGCCCGCAGGTGTTCGTCACGCTGACCGCACCCAGCTACGGGCCGGTCCACACCACCGCACGTGCGGGCGACAAGCGCCTCCGGGTGTGCCGCGACCACCACGGGCCTGGCGGCTACCGCCGTTGCCCGCATGGAAAACCACTGTGGTGCAGCACAACCCACGGAGAAGGTGACATCCATGTGGGACAGCCGATCTGCGCGGACTGCTATGACTACACCGGGCATGTGCTGTTCACCTGGCATATGCCAGAACTGTGGCGACGCTTCACCATCACCCTGCGACGCGCGCTGCGCCGCGAGCTACGCGCCTCGGGCGCCGACCCGGATGCGGTGCGGGTCAGCTTCATCAAAGTCGTCGAGCTGCAAGCCCGGCTCGTCCCACATATTCATGCCCTGATCCGTCTCGACCCGCGCGACAGCGACAACTGCGGTGGTCCGGAGTGGCAAGCGCCCCTCACAGCCACTGAACTGGCCACCATCATCCAACAGGCCGCTCGAACCGTAGCCGTGACGGTCACCGACCCATCCTCAGATACCGCGACACGGGTGATCAGGTTCGGCACACAAGTCGACACCCAACCCATCGAGAACCGGCACGCTGGCACGGACAGCCCTGCTGTGCAGGAGGATTCATCACACGGCCGGGTGCTGCCAGGCCACCGCGTAGCTCGCTACCTCGCGAAATACGTCACCAAATCCTTAGCTGACGTCGGGATCAGCGCACGACGCATCTCCACCGAGGCCATCGCCGACCTGGATGTGTCCGATCACGTCCGGGCGATCCTGACCACCATCAGCCAACTCGCCGATAGGGGATTGGCCGGTGTCGGCCGGTGGCTGCACACCCTGGGCTACCGGGGCCACATCACCAGCAAATCCCGCCGCTACTCCACCACGATGACCGCGCTACGCGAACGTCGCGCCACCTGGACACGTGAACAACGTCTGAAAAGCACTGGACACCAACATGGTTTCGGCTTCAACTCCACCGATGGCGATGATCTAGTGGTGTGGGAGTTTGACCGTGCCGGCCTCACCAGTCTCGGCGACCGCACCCTCGTGAACTCCGCGGCCCTCCGACGCATGGAAATCCGCCGGATCGGACTGATGGAAGTCCGTGGCCTAGCCCGCAACCAACGATGGGATTCGCAAGGGGGCAGCGATGGCTGACGGATCCCGAACAGCACATGCCCGGTATGAGCGTGACGCTCGAATCGATGCGCCGACGATGTCAGAGAGGCGTGTTGAAATTGTCGTGCCCGACCACTATCGACTTCCGCGCGAGGCGAACAGCGCGCTGGTAGACGTGATAATGGCTGTGCGGGACCGGATGCTGGGATCAGGGAGGGGAGTGGCGTGAGCCTGAGGTTCGCCTTCTATGGCCGAGTGAGCACGGAGGACGCTCAAGACCCGGAGGCGAGCCGCAGCTGGCAGAAGCGGCGTGCCATAGACCTGATCGCTCCGCACGGCGGAGTCCTCGCCGCTGACTACTTCGATGTGGGACAGAGCCGTTCGCTGCCGTGGAAGCGCAGGCCGGAGGCATCACGTCTCCTTGGTGATGTCGCTTGTCGGGACCGTAACTTTGATGCCGTAGTGATCGGGGAACCCGCCCGTGCGTTCTACGGGCCGCAGTTCGCGCTCACCTTCCCTATCCTCACGCACTACGGCGTCGGCCTGTGGGTACCCGAGGTCGGCGGAGCAGTCGATCCCGGTTCTGAGGCACACGACCTGGTGATGACTCTGTTCGGCGGCATGAGCAAGGGAGAGCGCGCACGAATCCAGATGCGGGTCCGTACGGCGATGTCAGCACTCGCGCAGGACACGTCGAGATACCTCGGTGGTCGACCACCCTACGGTTACCGGCTCGTCGACGCCGGCCCGCACCCAAACCCTGCCAAGGCAAATCTTGGGCAGCGGCTTCACCGCCTCGAACCTGACCCCGCGACGTCGCCGGTCATCGAGCGAATCTACCGCATGTACGCCGACGGAGCGGGCCTGCGCTACATTGCGCAACAGCTCACCGACGATGGCGTGCCGTCACCGAGCCAGTACGACCCGGCGCGGAATCGTCATCGTGACCCGCGAGGCTGGTCCCATTCTGCGATCCGCGCGATACTCGACAACCCGGCGTACCGCGGTATCCGTGTTTGGGGCAAGCAGGAGAAATACGAGGTCCTGGTCAGCCCCGACGATGTCGCGGCGGGGTACGAGACTCGTATGCGGTGGCGTGATCAGGCCGACTGGATCGCACCAGACCGCCGCACGCATGAAGCGCTGATTCCCGATGAACTGGTGCAGGCTGTTCGTCTTCGGACGCAGGCACGGCGTGGTCCCGGTCTCGTGTGCAGCAGAGAATCGACCGTGCCGTATGCGCTGCGCGGGCTCCTGTTCTGTGCCGCGTGTGGACGGCGGATGCAGGGCGCCGCTCGCGTCGGGAAACGAACGACCCGCATCCTCTACCGTTGTGAGCTGGGCAAGTCGCGTTCTGTACCTGTTGACCTGAGTGATCATCCGCGCACCGTCTATCTCCGTGAAGACGAGGTGACTGCGCGACTTGACGAATGGATCGCCACCCTGGCCGATCCGGAAGACCTTGCACGCGGGCAGGACGTGGACCCGGCAGGCGGTACTGGCTACGCCGCCCTACAGCGCCAGCTTCGCGAGGCGAATGCCAAGGTTGCTGCTTTGGTTACCGCCGTGGAGTCTGGCGTGGCCGTGGAGGACTTGACCGCCGCATTGCGTCGCCGCACCGCCGAGCGCGACGAGCTGAAGGCCCGTCTTGAGCAAGCGGAGCGGCCCCGTCTCATGTCTGCCGCACAGATCAGCGAATTGGTCGAGGAACTGGGCGGGCTGTCAGCTGTGCTCGGTGCGGCGACCGGGGCGGAACGCGCCGAGGTGTACGCGACCCTTGGGCTCCGCCTTGATTACGATCCGCATCTGCGACAAGTTAAGGCGACGGCCGATTTGAGTCGTGTCGCCGGCTGTGTCCGAGGGGGGACTTGAACCCCCACGCCCAGTAATAGGGCACTAGCACCTCAAGCTAGCGCGTCTGCCATTCCGCCACTCGGACTAGACCAACAATTGTGGCAGCTAAGGCTATCGGATTGGCCTCTCTCGACCCAAACTAGCGCGGCCAGGACGTGGGCTGTGTGACTGCGGCAGACCAGCGGGCGCAATACGGTCGAGGCGCACCCACCAATGGTAGGAAAGGTGACTGTGACGGTTCCAACCGGAGTTCCAGCCGACGACGTGGTCGACGTCGTCAGCACGCTGATCCGGTTCGACACCACCAACACCGGCGAACCCGAGACCACCAAAGGCGAAGCCGAATGTGCCCGGTGGGTCGCTGACCAGCTGGACCAAGCCGGCTATCGAGTCGAATACGTCGAATCCGACGCGCCCGGGCGCGGCAATGTGTTCGCCCGGCTGGCGGGGGCGGACCGCGCACGCGGTGCGCTGCTGATCCACGGTCATCTCGACGTGGTGCCGGCCGAGGCGGCCGAGTGGAGTGTGCACCCGTTCTCCGGCGCGGTCGAGGACGGCTACGTGTGGGGCCGCGGCGCGGTCGACATGAAGGACATGATCGGCATGATGATCGTGGTGGCCCGCCAATTCCGCCGGGCCGGCATCGTGCCGCCTCGGGACCTGGTGTTCGCGTTCGTCGCCGATGAGGAAAACGGCGGCAAGCTCGGGTCGCATTGGCTGGTCGACAACCGCCCGGATCTGTTCGACGGCGTGACCGAAGCGGTCGGCGAGGTCGGTGGTTTTTCGTTGACGGTGCCGCGCCGCAACGGCGGTGAACGGCGCCTCTACCTGATCGAGACCGCGGAGAAGGGCCTGCAGTGGATGCGGCTGACCGCTCGGGGCCGGGCGGGGCACGGCTCGATGGTGCACGACCACAACGCGGTGACCGCGCTCGCCGAGGCGGTCGCACGGCTGGGCCGCCACCGGTTCCCGCTGGTGCTCAGCGACACCGTGGTGCAGTTCCTGGCCGCGGTCGCGGAAGAAACCGGGTACAGCTTCGACACCGATTCCCCCGACCTGGAAGGGGCGATCGACAAGCTGGGCCCCATCGCCCGCGTCGTGAAGGCCACCCTGCGCGACACCGCCAACCCCACGATGCTCAAGGCGGGTTACAAGGCTAACGTGGTCCCCGCCACGGCGCAGGCCATGGTGGACTGCCGTGTGCTTCCCGGCCGCCAGGCGGCGTTCGAGGCCGAAGTCGACGAGCTCATCGGGCCGGACGTGGTTCGGGAATGGATCCGCGACCTGCCCTCTTATGAAACCCGCTTCGACGGCGACCTGGTCGACGCGATGAACGCGGCGCTGCTGGCGGTCGATCCTGGCGCGCGCACCGTGCCCTATATGCTGTCCGGCGGGACAGACGCAAAAGCGTTCGCGCGCTTGGGTATTCGCTGCTTTGGCTTCGTTCCGCTGCGGCTGCCGCCGGAACTGGACTTCACCGCGCTGTTCCACGGCGTCGATGAGCGGGTACCCGTGGACGCGCTGAGGTTCGGCACCCGAGTGCTGGCGAATTTTCTGACACACTGCTGACGAGACGAGAGGACTGATCATGGCCACACCGCCCGACCCATATGCCCGGCTACCCAAACTGCCGTCATTCACGCTGACGTCGAAGTCGATCACCGACGGCCAGCCGCTGGCCAGCGCCCAGATCAGCGGCATCCTGGGGGCTGGCGGCGAAGACGCGAGTCCCCATTTGAGCTGGTCCGGTTTTCCCGAGCAGACCCGCAGCTTCGCGGTCACCGTCTACGACCCCGACGCGCCAACCCTGTCCGGTTTTTGGCATTGGGCGGTGGCCAACCTGCCGGCGAACGTCACCGAGTTGCCGGAAGGCGTGGGCGACGGGCGCGAACTGCCGGGCGGGGCGTTGACGTTGGTCAACGACGCCGGCATGCGCCGTTACGTCGGCGCAGCGCCGCCGCCCGGTCACGGCGTCCACCGCTACTACGTCGCGGTGCACGCCGTCGACGTCGACAAACTCGACCTCACCGAAGACGCCAGCCCGGCGTTTCTCGGATTCCAGTTGTTCCAGCACGCGATCGCCCGCGCGGTCATTTACGGCACCTACGAGCAGCGGTAGCTCACGGCGAGGTCAGCTCGCCCGCTAACGCTTGCGTGTCGCCGACCCGACCGCCTCGCTCAGCGAGGCGAACCCGCCCTCGCGCAGGCGACGGGCGATGCCGTCATGAATCTGCTTGGCCCACAAGCCACCGCCGTAGACGAAGCCGGTGTAGCCCTGCAGCAGTGACGCGCCTGCGGTGATGCGCTCCCACGCGTCGTCAACGGTTTCGATGCCGCCCACGCTGATGAGCGCCAACCGGTCGCCGACGCGGGCATAGAGCCGCCGCAGGATCTCCGTGGCGCGGGGCGCCAGCGGCGGCCCCGACACGCCGCCGCCGCCCAGCGCGGCCGCACCCGCGGTGGCCAGGCCGTCGCGGCAGACCGTGGTATTGGTCGCCACAATGCCGGCCAAGCCCAGCTGCACGGCCAAATCCGCGATCTCGTCGATGTCGGAATCGGCAAGGTCCGGGCCGATCTTCACCAGCACCGGCTTGGACGTCTCGGAGCGCACCGCCGACAGGATCGGTCGCAGGGACTCGACCGCCTGCAAGTCGGTCAGGCCCGGCGTGTTGGGCGAGCTGACATTGACCACCAGATACGACGCCAGCGGGCCCACCAGGCGTGCGCTGGTCCGATAGTCCTCGGCGGCGTCTGCGGCCGGGGTGGCCTTGGTTTTGCCGATGTTGACCCCGATCGGCACGTCAGCCCGGTGGTGTGCCAGCCGGATCGCCAACTGACCGGCACCGGCGTTGTTGAACCCCATCCGGTTCAGCAGCGCCCGGTCGTCCGGCAGCCGGAACAGGCGGGGACCCGGATTACCCGGCTGCGGCTCGGCGGTGACGGTGCCAATCTCGGCATAGCCAAAGCCCAGCGCACCCCAAACGTGCAGCCCGCGGCCGTCCTTGTCGAAGCCGGCGGCCAACCCGAGTGGTCCGGCGAAGCTCACCCCGAAGACCGTGCTGGCCAGCACCGGATCGCTTGGCGCCAACAGCCGACGCAGGTGTCGGCGCAGGGGCGGCACGGCGGTCACCGCGCGAAGCAGCAGAAACACCAGTCGGTGGGCGGTTTCGGCCGGCAGCAGAAATAGCAGTCCGCGCACCGCGCGGTAGAGCCGATGACGCTCTGTGCGCAGACCGGTCACAGTTCGGGCTGGTCGGGCCGCCGGTCGAGGAGGGACTTCTTGCGGCGCAACAGCACTCGGCGGCTGCCGTCGGTGTAGAGCCGCACCCGGGTCAGTTCCCAGCCGCGGTACTCCGCCTCAATGGACAGCCGGGTCGACGCGCTGACCCTGGTCACCTCGGGTGGCAGGCGCAACGGCACCCACTCGTATTCGTCGGACATCTCGGTGTCCCAGTCGGCGGGCAATCGGCTGCGGCGCGCTGCGGTCAACGCCCACCCGCCGCGTGCTCGATCACCTGGACTCCGTCACCTGACCCCGACACCACATACAGCGTGCCCGACGCATCGTCAAAAGTCAGCGAGTTGGGTTGCCGCACGGTTGGGTAACGTACCCTTTCGACGGGTATTCCGGTGCTCAGATCGTAACCAATGACCATATTTGTGGCGGTCTGCGATACCCACGCCAGTTGCCGGGAACCGGCCAGACCGTACGGCGCCTGGCGCACCGGGTAGGCCTGGCGCAAGATCAGCGGGTCGACGCCGAACACCAGCAACTGACCGCCGCGGGTGTCGGCGACCAGCACCCGGCCCACCGGGTCGGCGGTCACGGTGGTGGCGCCCAGGCCGGCACGCAGCGCCTGCTCGGCGTTGCCGTCGACGCCAACCGCCGTCACCGAGGTTTGGCCGCGGTCCAAGACGACGGCCGTATTTCCTTGTGTTGCAATCGAATCCACGCGTGCGAAGATCTTGTTCCGTTTGGCGACGGCGGCGGTGGCGCCCGTCGGCTGGTCAAGCAAGTAGATGGCCCCGTCGGCGCTGCCCAACATCAGCTTGCCGTCGGCGCGGCGGGCGATGGCGGTGAAATCGCTGCCGCGTGCGCCCGCGACGTCGATCCGCGTGGCGTGGCCTGCCGCCAGGTCGACCACGAAATAGCCCCCGCGCCCCGACACGTAGGCCGTGCCGCGGTCGTCGCCGGTCAACGCGGTCGCGGGGCCGGGCAGCGCGACGGCCTGCGGCGGTTGGGCGGCGCTGATCACGGTGATGAAGGCCGGCGCCGTCGGCTGCGGGCCGGGGCTCAACACCGCCAGCCGCGATGTGCCCGCATCGAACATCGCCGCGTGCGGATGGCCGCCCAATGGCAACACCACGCCCGCCGGCCGGTCGATCGGCGGAGGGGAGTCAGCCGGCTTCGCCGGCGAGATCGTCGGCGGTGTCGCATCAAGGGGGTGTGACGAACATC
The DNA here is from genome assembly GCF_009936235.1 of Mycobacterium xenopi. Lineage (NCBI taxonomy): Bacteria > Bacillati > Actinomycetota > Actinomycetes > Mycobacteriales > Mycobacteriaceae > Mycobacterium > Mycobacterium xenopi. Next base: position 2,365,360 of record NZ_AP022314.1, read on the forward strand.
CCGCGGCCAGCGTCACGCAAAACAGCAGGCCAGCGACGCGACGACGATCTAGGGGTTTACAGATTCGCGTCACCGGGTAACTCTGGAAGCATGCAATGGGAGCTGGGATCGAGGTCCGATTCTAGGGAACATTGCCGGTTGCGGTCCGGCCTCGTGGCGCATGTCTGGCGGTTCGCGGGAGGTATCGTCAGCGCATGACCGTCGCCGAAGACCGTCACTATGCCCGCCCCGAATTCGTCATCGAGGACATGTCGACCGGGATCTTCGCCAGCGGGTATGGGCAAGCCGATGGGCGCAGCTTCTCCTTCCACACCGACCGGCGCTCGCTTGTCGTCGAGGTCTACCGGCCCCGGTTGAGCGGGCCGGTGCCGCACCCTGAAGACATCGTCGCGACGGCAACCCGCAGCCTGGTCGGCATCGACGTCACCGACGAACGTAGTCTCGCCGCCGCCGTTCGTGATTCGGTCGCTCAGGCCGCGCCGGTCGCCCGCTAGTACCGTCTGCCGCACCCGTCGGCCGGTGCCGTTGCGCACCCGGTACGGTCGTCGTCGTGACTGTGGCCCCGGCGATGTCTTGGTGGCAGGTCGTCGTTTTGTCGGTGATCCAGGGGTTGACCGAGTTCCTGCCCGTGTCGTCATCGGGGCATCTGGCGATCGTGTCGCGGATCATGTTCGGTGCCGATGCGGGTGCCTCGTTCACCGCGGTCACCCAGCTGGGCACCGAGGTCGCCGTGCTGGCGTACTTCGCCCGGGATATCGGGCGCATCGCCGTGGCCTGGGTCAACGGGCTGGTGCGCTCGCCGGCGACGGCGCGACCCGGCCCCGGCGCCCGGGCGAGCCGCGGCCACCACATTGAGCGGCGCGACATCGACTACCGGCTGGGCTGGTACGTCATCGTCGGCACCATTCCGATTTGCGTGCTCGGTCTGGTCTTCACCGACGAAATCCGCTCTGGCGCACGCAATCTCTGGGTGGTCGCCACGGCGCTGCTGGTGTTTTCGGCCGTGATCGCGGCCGCGGAGTATCTGGGACCGCAGACTCGAGGTGTCGAGCAGCTCACCGTTTGGGACGCCGTCGCCGTGGGCTGTGCCCAGACGCTGGCGTTGGTTCCCGGGGTGTCTCGCTCCGGGGCCACGATCAGCGCCGGGCTGTTTGTCGGGCTCGAGCGCGAGCTGGCTGCCCGGTTCGGTTTCCTGCTGGCCATTCCCGCGGTGTTCGCCTCGGGGTTGTTTTCGTTGCCCGACGCCTTCCACCCGGTACGCGAGGGGATGAGCGCGACCGGACCCCAGTTGCTCGTTGCCACCGTGATCGCATTCGTCGTCGGGTTTAGCGCGGTGGCGTGGTTCCTGCGGTTTCTGGTGCGGCACAGCATGTATTGGTTCGTCGCATACCGGATGGTCGTCGGGACGGGCGTGCTGGCCTTGCTCGCCGCCGGGACGGTGGCCGCGACATGACTGTCATCTTGTTGCGGCACGGCAGGTCGACGTCGAATACCGCGCAGGTGCTGGCCGGCCGCTCCGAAGGCGTCGACCTCGACGACACCGGCCGCGAACAAGCCGCCGACCTGATCACCCGGCTCCGTGAGCTGCCTATCCGGGCGCTGGTGTCCTCGCCTATGCTGCGCTGCCGGCGCACGCTCGAACCGCTCGCCGAGGCGCTGGGTCTGCAGGCGGTGGTCGACGAGCGGCTCTCCGAGGTCGACTACGGCCAGTGGACCGGCCGCAAAATCTCCGAACTGGCCAAAGAGCCGTTGTGGGCGGTGGTGCAGGCGCATCCCAGCGCAGCGGTGTTTCCCGACGGCGAAGGGCTGGCGCAGGTGCAGGCGCGCGCGGTGGCCGCGGTGCGCGAGCACGACCGGCGCCTGGCCGACCAGCACGGCGGTGACGCCCTGTGGCTGGCCTGCACCCACGGCGACGTCATCAAGGCGGTCGTTGCCGACGCACTGGGCAATCATCTGGACAGCTTTCAGCGGATCACCGCCGACCCGGCGTCGATGAGCGTGATCCGCTATACCCAGCTGCGCCCGTTTGTGTTGCACGTCAACCACACCGGCGCACAGCTGACCGCCGCGCTGGCCGCGGCACCGTCCCCGGATGCCGCGCCAGGCGGTGACGTGGCGCCCGGTGACGCCGTGGTGGGAGGCTCCACCGGCTGATCCCCCTGCGGCGTGAATCGGGCGAAATGGGTACGCCGAGTAATTGCCGGGCATTACATGAGAAAGACAATTGCCGGTATTTTGGAGATGCCATGGCCCGAGCAATTCACGTGTTTCGCACACCCGACCGCTTCGTCGCCGGGACCGTCGGCCAGCCCGGAAACCGCACCTTTTACCTGCAAGCCGTCCACGACAACCGGGTGGTGTCGGTGGTCCTGGAGAAGCAGCAGGTCGCGGTGCTCGCTGACCGCATCGGCGCGTTGCTGTATGAGGTGCACCGCAGGTTCGGCACGCCGGTGCCGCCGGAACCCACCGAGGTTGACGACCTCAGCCCGCTGATCACCCCAATCGACGCGGAGTTTCGGGTCGGAACAATGGGGCTGGGCTGGGATTCTGAGGCGCAGACCGTGGTGGTCGAGTTGCTGGCGGTCACCGACACCGAGTTCGACGCGTCGGTGGTGCTTGACGACACCGAGGAAGGACCCGATGCTGTCCGGGTGTTCCTGACCCCGGAGTCGGCCCGGCAGTTCGCGACCCGGTCGCATCGCGTGATCTCGGCGGGCCGTCCGCCGTGCCCGCTTTGCGACGAACCGCTGGACCCGGACGGGCACATTTGCGCGCGCACCAACGGCTATCGGCGCAGCGCGCTGCTCGGGTCTGACGATGACGCCGAGGCCTGATGATCGCGACGTTTTGCGGCGCGGCGAGCTGACGGTCCTGGGACGCATTCGCTCGGCCAGCAACGCCACCTTTCTGTGCGAGGCGACGTGGGGCCAGCGCAGCGTGCACTGCGTCTACAAGCCGATCGCCGGTGAGCAGCCGCTGTGGGACTTTCCCGACGGGACGCTGGCCGGCCGAGAACTCGGCGCATACCTGGTGTCGGCGCAGCTTGGGTGGAACATCGTGCCCTACACCATCATTCGCGACGGGCCGGCCGGTCGCGGCATGGTGCAGGTGTGGGTGCACCAACCCGGCGACACACCGGACCACGATCCCGATCCGGGCCCGGACTTGGTCGACCTATTTCCCGCCGGCAAGCCGCCACCGGGCTACCTGCCGGTGCTGCGGGCCTACGACTACGCCGGCGACGAAGTCGTGCTGATGCATGCCGACGACATCCGGCTGCGGCGGATGGCGGTGTTCGATGTGCTGGTCAACAACGCCGACCGCAAGGGCGGTCACATCCTGCGCGGACTCGACGGCCAGGTCTACGGTGTGGACCACGGCGTTTGTCTGCACGTAGAGAACAAGCTGCGCACCGTGCTGTGGGGCTGGGCCGGCAAACCGGTCGACGACGAAACCCTGGATGCGGTGGCCGGACTGGCCGAAGCTCTGCGCGGCCCGCTCGCCGAGACCCTGACCGGGCACATCACCGCCCGCGAAGTCGCGGCGCTGCGCCGGCGCGCCCGCGCGTTGCTGGATAACCCGGTAATGCCGACCCCGGACCGCCATCGCCCCATCCCGTGGCCGGCGTTTTGACGCGTGATGCTCGTCGAAAACGGTAGCGTGCCTTGCTATGCCGCGTTCATTCGCCTATTCGGTCGACTCTTCGGCCGGAGTTGACCAAATACTTTCGGCGTTCGGCGACAACGATTACTGGCAGGCCAGGCTGGCGGCCGCGGGCAACAACACTGCCAGGATAGCCGCGTTCAACGTCGACAGCCGCGGTGCGGTGAGCGTGGTGGTCAAGGCCAGCGTGCTGCGCGACCATCTGCCGAAAGTCGTGGCCAAGGTCGGTCGCGGTGATCTTGAGTCCACGCACAGCGAAACGTGGACGCCGATCGACGAAGGACGGGTGCGCGGGGAGATTGTCGTCGCGATGCGCGGGATCCCGCTATCCGGACACGGTGAGGCGCTGCTGGTGCCGGCCCAGTGTGGGTCACGGCTGCAGGTGCGCGGGGCCGTCGCGGTCAAAGTCCCGCTGATCGGGGGCCGGATCGAAGGCTTGATCAGCGGCCAGCTCGGCACCGGCCTTAGCGAGCTGCAGCGCTTTACCGCCGACTGGATCGCGGAAAACCGCTGACTTTCCCGGGCGTCAACTGCGCGGCGACCGGTGCATGCGCGCCCGTCGGCAATACTGGTCGGGTGAACCCGGCCTGCCATCACCCCACTGACGCGGCGCTGGCCGCGCAATTGGCCGAAGAGGCGGGCGAGCTATTGCTGGCGGTGCGCGACGAGGTGGGCTTCGACTATCCCTGGCTGCTCGGCGACGTCGGGGATGCACAGGCCAATGCGCTGCTGTTGCGCAGGCTGCAGGCCAAGCGCCCGGCCGACGCGGTGCTCAGCGAGGAAGCCCATGACGACCTGTCCCGGCTGGGCGCCGACCGAGTCTGGATCATTGACCCGCTGGACGGCACCCGGGAATTTTCCACGCCTGGATGCGACGATTGGGCTGTCCACGTGGCGTTGTGGCAGCGGGACGGCGGGCCGTGCGGCGCGATCACCGACGCAGCGGTCGCGCTGCCCGCCACCGGCGAGCTGTACCGCAGCGACACCGTCGTCTCGGACGGCGCGCCGCATGCCGGACCCATTCGCGTCACCGCCAGTTCCAGCCGGCCGCCACCGGTGCTGTACCGGCTGCGAGAACGCTTGGACATCCAACTGGTCCGACTCGGCTCAGCCGGCGCGAAGGCGATGTCGGTGGTGCGCGGCGACACAGACGCCTACATTCATGCCGGCGGGCAATGGGAATGGGACTCGGCCGCCCCCGCAGGCGTGTTGTTGGCCGCGGGTCTGCACGCCTCGCGGCTGGATGGCTCCGAGCTGGTCTACAACCGGCCCGACCCGTATCTGCCTGACCTGCTGATGTGTCGACCCGAGCTCGCTGACGTGCTGCTGGGTGCGATCCGGTTGGCAGGCTGACGAGACCTTTAGAGTCGACGCTATGCAATCGTGGCCCTCTCCGCCGCTTCCGGTGCTGCCGGGACGCGGGCCGGAGCTGCGACTGTATGACACAGCCGATCGGCAGGTGCGCCCGGTGACGGCAGGCCGCACCGCGACCATGTACGTCTGCGGAATCACCCCCTACGACGCCACGCATCTGGGCCACGCCGCGACCTACCTGGCGTTCGACCTGGTGCACCGGTTGTGGCTGGATCTCGGGCACCAGGTGCGCTACGTGCAGAACGTCACCGACGTCGACGACCCGCTGTTCGAACGCGCCGACCGCGACGGCGTCGACTGGCGGGAGCTGGCCGCGCGCGAGGTGGACTTGTTTCGCGACGACATGGCTGCGCTGCGGGTACTGCCTCCGCAGCAATACGTCTCGGCGACCGAGGCGATCGCGGAAGTCGTTGAGCTCGTTGAGAAAATGCTGGCATCGGGTGCGGCGTACACGGTCGACGACGGTTACCCCGACGTGTACTACCGGGCCGACGCCACACTGCAATTCGGCTACGAATCCGGCTATGACCGCGACACCATGCTGCGGTTGTTCGCCGAGCGCGGCGGCGACCCGGGCCGTCAAGGCAAGAGCGACGAGCTCGACGCGCTGATGTGGCGGGCCGCGCGTCCGGGCGAACCGAGCTGGCCGTCGCCGTTTGGGCCCGGCCGGCCCGGCTGGCACGTCGAATGTGCGGCGATCGCGCTCAGCCGGATCGGCACCGGCCTCGACATCCAGGGTGGCGGCAACGATCTCATCTTCCCGCATCACGAATTCACTGCCGCGCACGCCGAATGTGTAAGCGGGGAGCGCCGATTCGCTCGCCACTATGTGCATGCCGGGATGATCGGCTGGGAGGGCCACAAAATGTCCAAGAGCCGAGGCAATCTGGTTTTGGTGTCGACGCTGCGTGGGCAAGGCATCGAGCCGCCAGCGATCCGGCTGGCTTTGTTGGCCGGCCATTACCGCGCCGACCGGTATTGGGATGCACAGGTTCTCGACGAGGCGATAGCGCGGTTGCACCGCTGGCGCACCGCGACCGCCCTGCCCGCTGGCCCCGATGCCACCGACACCATCGGCCGGGTGCGGCGATACTTGGCCGATGATCTCGATACCCCCAAAGCGCTTGCCGCCCTTGATGGTTGGGCTACCGATGCGCTGGAGTACGGCGGCCACGACGCCCAGGCGCCTGAAGCGGTAGCAACCGCGATCGACGCACTGTTAGGAGTGAAGCTGTAATGACCGCAGCCAGTTACCAAGTCGTGTTCATCACCGGTGCGGCAGGCGGAATCGGCGCCGAAGTAGCCCGTCGCTTGCATGCCAAGGGTGCCAGGCTGGTCTTGACGGATTTGGACCAGGCACAGCTCAACAAACTGGGCGCCGAACTCGGCGACGAGCGGGTGCTCACCGTGGTCGCCGATGTCCGCGACCGTGCCGCCATGCAAGCCGCGGCCGACCACGCTATAGACCGGTTCGGCGGTATCGACACGGTCATGGCGAACGCCGGGATAGCCAGCTACGGGTCGGTTCTGCAAGTCGATCCCGAAGCATTCCGCCGGCTCATCGACGTCAACGTGCTCGGGGTGTACCACACGGTGCGGGCCGCGCTGCCGTCGGTGATCGACCGTCGTGGCTATGTGCTGATCGTGTCGTCGCTGGCCGCCTACGCCGCAGCCCCGGGCATGGCGCCGTATAACACCTCCAAAGCCGCGGTCGAGCACTTCGCCAACGCGCTGCGGCTAGAGGTTGCCCATCTGGGCGTCGACGTCGGATCGGCCCACATGTCGTGGATCGACACGCCGATGGTGCACGACACCGAGGCCGACCTGTCCACGTTCACCGAGATGCTCGGTAAATTGCCGTACCCACTCAACCGCACCACCTCGGTGCAAAGGTGCGCACAGCTGTTCGTCGAGGGCATCGAGCGGCGCAAACGCCGCATCAACTGCCCGCGCTGGGTCGGAGCGGTCCGTTGGCTGCGGCCGGTGCTGTCGACCGGGCTGGGCGAGGCGCCGGTCCGCCGGTTCGTGCCCGACCTGCTTCCCCGAATGGATGCCCAAGTCGCCGCGCTCGGTCGGTCCATCAGCGCCCACACCGAGGCACTCGAGAGGTAACGCGCGCCCGCGGCCCGCTAGCGGCCAAAACCCGGGCGGCGCCGTCGCAGGTAGCGCTCGAACTCCGCGGCCAGCGCGTCGCCGTCGATTTTGCCCAGCGCCTCGTGCATGTCGACCTCGGCGTCGCCGCGCTGCTCCAACGAGGCGACATACTCGGCGATCTCCTCGTCCTCGGCGGTCATCTCGCTGACCGCCTGCTCCCACTCCTCGGCCTGCGCCGGCAGGTCAGCCAGCGGCACCTCGATGTCGAGCACGTCCTCGACCCGGCGCAGCAGCGCCACCGTGGCCTTCGGGTTCGGTGGCTGAGACACGTAGTGCGGGACCGCCGCCCAGAACGTCACCGCCGGAATCCCAGCGGCCACACAGGCGTCCTGAAACACTCCGGCAATGCCGGTCGGGCCTTCGTAGCGGGTTTCCTCTAAACCGAAGCGGCGCGCCGACTCCGGTGAGTAGGCCGCCCCGGACACCGGGACCGGCCGGCTGTGCGGCGTGTCGGCCAGCAGCGCCCCGAGGATCACCACGGTCTCGACGTTGAGCTTGTCGACGATCGCCAGCAACTCGGCGCAAAACGTGCGCCAGCGCATGTTCGGCTCCACCCCGTGCATCAGCACGATGTCGCGGTCGCTGCCCGGCGGGCGGCAGTGCGAGATCCGCATCGCCGGCCACACCAGTTCGCGGGTGACGCCGTCGACCTGCCGGATCACCGGGCGGTTGACCTGATAGTCGTAGTAGGCCTCGTCGTCGATTTCCACGATCGGCTCGGCCTCCCAGATGGCCTCCAGATGCTCGACCGCGTCGCTAGCGGCGTCGCCGGCGTCGTTCCAGCCCTCGAAAGCCGCCACCACGACGGTGTTGTGGAGTTCAGGCAGCGCGGCGCTGGCATCCGGCGGGGTCACAGCATCAGCGTACGGCGTTACACCGGTTGCCCGCGCCGCGACGAACGGACCCATTTGGATAGGACAGCTATGCTTGCCGGGGTGACTCTCGTAAACGATCACGCCTACGACACCGACCTGCTGGACGCCTTGGCTGAGCGGGTCATGGTGGGCGACGGTGCCATGGGCACCCAGTTGCAGGCCGCGGAGCTCACGCTCGACGACTTCCGGGGCCTGGAGGGCTGCAACGAGATCCTCAACCAGACCCGCCCCGACGTGATCGAACGGATTCACCGCGCGTATTTCGAGGCGGGCGCCGACGCGGTGGAGACCAACACCTTCGGCTGTAACCTGTCCAACCTCGGCGACTACGACATCGCCGACCAAATCCGCGAGCTTGCGCACAACGGCACCGCGATCGCGCGCCGGGTCGCCGACGAGCTCGCCACGCCCGACCGCAAGCGCTACGTGCTGGGATCGATGGGACCGGGCACCAAGCTGCCCACCCTCGGCCACACCGAGTACGCGCTGATCCGCGATGCTTACACCGAGGCCGCGCTGGGCATGCTCGACGGCGGCGCCGACGCCATCCTCGTCGAAACCTGCCAGGACCTCCTGCAGCTCAAGGCCGCGGTGCTGGGCTCGCGGCGGGCCATGGCCCAATCCGGGCGTTACATCCCGGTGTTCACCCATGTGACGGTGGAAACGACCGGAACGATGCTGCTGGGCAGCGAGATCGGCGCGGCGCTGACCGCCGTCGAGCCGCTCGGCGTCGACATGATCGGGCTGAACTGTGCCACCGGGCCCGCCGAAATGAGCGAGCACCTGCGTCACCTGTCCCGCCACGCCCGCATCCCGGTGTCGGTGATGCCCAACGCCGGCCTGCCGGTGCTGGGACCCAACGGTGCCGAATACCCGCTGCAGCCAGACGAATTGGCCGAGGCGCTAGCCGGTTTCATCGCCGAGTTCGGGCTATCACTGGTCGGCGGCTGCTGCGGCACCACCCCCGAACACATCCGCCGGGTCGCCGAGGCCGTGCGTACCGTCACCCCCGGCGAACGGCACATCACCTACGAGCCGTCGGTGTCGTCGCTGTACACCGCGGTCCCGTTCAAGCAGGAAGCCTCGGTGCTGGTGATCGGGGAGCGCACAAACGCCAACGGCTCCAAGGCTTTCCGCGAGGCGATGATCGCTGAGGACTACCAGAAATGCCTCGACATCGCCAAGGAGCAGACCCGCGACGGCGCGCATCTGCTAGACCTGTGCGTAGACTACGTGGGCCGCGACGGGGTCGCCGATATGACGGCGCTGGCCAGCCGGCTGGCCACCGCGTCGACGTTACCGATCATGCTCGACTCCACCGAAACTGCGGTGTTGCGAGCGGGTTTGGAGCACCTGGGTGGCCGGTGCGCGATCAACTCGGTCAACTACGAAGACGGCGACGGCCCCGAGTCACGGTTTGCCAAGACCATGGAGCTCGTCGCCGAACACGGCGCCGCAGTGGTCGCGCTGACCATCGACGAGGAAGGACAGGCCCGCACCGCCGACAAGAAAGTCGCGATCGCCGAGCGGCTCATCGACGACATCACCCGCAACTGGGGTGTCGACGAGTCGTCGATCCTCATCGACTGCCTGACCTTCACTATCGCCACCGGACAGGAGGAGTCACGCCGCGACGGCATCGAGACCATCGAGGCGATCCGCGAACTGAAGAAACGCCACCCGAATGTGCAAACCACGCTCGGGTTGTCCAACATCTCGTTCGGCCTCAATCCCGCTGCCCGCCAAGTGCTCAACTCCGTTTTCCTGCACGAGTGCCAGGAGGCCGGGCTGGATTCGGCGATCGTGCATGCGTCGAAAATCCTGCCCATCAACCGGATTGCGGAAGACCAGCGCACTGTCGCGCTGGATCTGATCTACGATCGCCGCCGCGAGGGCTATGACCCGCTGCAAGAGCTGATGCGGCTCTTCGAGGGGGTGTCGAGCGCGTCGTCGAAGGAATCCCGCGCCGCGGAGCTGGCCAGGCTGCCGGTGCTGGAGCGGCTGGCCCAGCGCATCGTCGACGGCGAGCGCAACGGCCTGGAAGCCGACCTGGACGAGGCGATGACCCTGAAGCCGCCGCTGGAGATCATCAACGACAATCTGCTTGCTGGCATGAAAACCGTGGGCGAACTGTTCGGTTCCGGGCAGATGCAGCTGCCGTTCGTGCTGCAGTCCGCCGAGGTGATGAAGGCCGCGGTCGCCTACCTGGAGCCGCACATGGAGAAATCCGAAAACGACTCTGGCAAGGGCCGAATCGTGCTGGCCACTGTGAAGGGCGATGTGCATGACATCGGAAAGAACCTCGTCGACATCATCTTGAGCAACAACGGCTACGAGGTGGTCAACCTCGGGATCAAGCAGCCGATCGCCAACATCTTGGAAGTCGCCGAAGACAAAAGCGCCGACGTGGTCGGCATGTCCGGGCTGCTGGTCAAGTCGACCGTAGTGATGAAGGAAAACTTGCAGGAGATGAACACCCGCGGGGTCGCCGGCAAGTTCCCGGTGCTGCTCGGCGGCGCGGCGTTGACCCGCAGCTACGTGGAGAACGACCTCGCCGAGGTCTACGAAGGCGAAGTCCATTACGCGCGAGACGCTTTCGAGGGCCTGAAGCTGATGGACAATATCATGAGCGCCAAGCGCGGCGAGGCGCCAGACACCGCCAGCCCGGAGGCGATCGCCGCCCGCGAAAAAGAGGCCGAGCGCAAGGCCCGTCATGAGCGCTCGAAACGGATTGCGGCACAACGCAAAGCAACTGAGGAGCCGATCGTCATACCGGAGCGCTCCGACGTCGCGGCCGACGTCGAGGTGCCGGCGCCACCGTTTTGGGGCTCTCGCGTCGTCAAAGGTTTGGCGGTAGCCGACTACAGTGCCCTGTTGGATGAGCGCGCGCTGTTTTTAGGCCAGTGGGGACTGCGCGGCGCCCGCGGTGGCAAAGGCCCGTCGTATGAGGAACTGGTGGAGACCGAAGGGCGCCCGCGGCTGCGGTACTGGCTGGACCGGTTGTCCACCGACGGCATCCTGGCTCACGCCGCGGTGGTGTACGGCTATTTCCCGGCGGTCTCCGAGCGCGACGACGTCATCGTGCTCGCCGAGCCGACCGTTGATGCGCCCGAGCGGTTCCGGTTCACCTTCCCGCGCCAGCAGCGCGGCCGTTTCCTGTGTATCGCCGACTTCGTCAGGTCTCGGGCGCTGGCCGCCGAACGCGGTCAAGTTGACGTGCTGGCCTTCCAATTGGTGACGATGGGCGACCCCATCGCCGAGTTCGCCAATCAGTTGTTTGCGTCCAATTCCTACCGCGACTACCTCGAGGTGCACGGCATCGGGGTGCAGCTCACCGAGGCGCTGGCCGAATACTGGCACCGGCGTATCCGCGAGGAGCTGCGCTTCGCCGGCGACCGGGCCATGGCCGCCGAAGACCCGGAGACGAAAGAGGATTACTTCAAGCTCGGCTATCGTGGGGCCCGGTTCTCCTTCGGCTACGGCGCATGCCCCGACTTGGAGGACCGGGTTAAGACCATGGCCCTGTTGCAACCCGAGCGGATCGGAGTGACGTTGTCGGAGGAAATGCAACTGCATCCCGAGCAGTCCACCGATGCCTTCATCTTGCATCACCCTGAGGCCAAGTACTTCAACGTCTGAATTGAGCGCCAGCCGGGCTGTCGTTAGCCTGTCGGCAGCTCACTTAGGGGGCGCGATGTTTGTTTGCACCGGACTGCCGCGCTCGGAAACAGCCGTGTGTCGGAGCATGCTCGCGCGCTGTCGCAATATCCAAACGCCTTACGAACACCTGCCGCGCTTCGCGAGCGGGGAGCTCGGCCGTATGCTAAGCGTCGATGATCACGCTAGAGCGGTCCGCGGATTACTGTCGAATGACAAGACCGTAGTGAACTACCGGGTCGGCGACGTTGGGCGGGAGGGAATCTGATGGGTAATGGCGATGAGTTGAAAGCCGACATTCCAGGCTATGCAGCTGGCGGCGCGGCGAACACGCCACCACCACCGATCACGCCGGTCCCTATTGCCGCGCCGGGTTCGCTCATGGACGCTCTGATCGCCGTCTTGGGTGCGGCCACTAATGCTGATGTCCCGACTGACAACACCGCGGGGCAGGCTGGGTATGCGGAGCGCGAGCAAAAGCTCAACGAGGCGATGACGAAGTTCCCGGCCAATGAGGAGCAATCGGCTGCGCAGCTAGCCGCGGTGGGTGACCCGAACCAGATGCTGCAGATGGCCCAGCAGGTTCCGCAGATGGCGTCGGGCATTGCGCAGGGAATGACCGGTGCGCTCAGTGGTGTGACTCAGCCGCTCAACCAGATTCCGCAGCAGCTGTCGCAAGTCGGTCAGCAGGCCATGCAGATGGGTATGGGTGCCCTGCAGCACGGCGGCGGCGCGGCGGCCGCCGAGTCGGTGCCAGCCGAGCTGCTAGGTGTGGGCGGTGGACTGGGCGGTGCTGGAACCGATTTGGCGGGCGCTGGCGGCGGTGGTGGGGCAGCTGGCCTGGGAGGAACCACCCCGGCCGCGATGCTCGGGCCGCCGCCCGCTCCTTCAGCTAGCACCGTGCCGATGTCCTCGCCGAGCACGCCTGTGGCGCCGACGAGTACACCGGAACCGGCCACCGCGCCGCGCGGCGGGATGGGGGCTATGCCGATGGTCCCTCCTGGCGGTATGCACGGTGCTGGCGGAACAGGTAAGGATGAAAAGCCCGACACCAAGCGGGTCGTTGCGCCGACGGTGAAAAACGGGGGTCCGGTGCAAGGGCGCATTGTCAGCGAAGCGCCGCCCACACTGATCGGGGCGACCAAGCGGGTCGAGGGCAAGCCGGTCGTCAGCAAGCGCATACTGTTGCCCGACGTCACGCCCGACGGCGACGGTGCTGACGACACCCGTTGACGGGCCGGTATGTTTGCAGCCATCCGCGCATTGTGCCGGAGATCGGCGGCAAAGGTAAGGGTGCTCATTGCCAGCGGATCATGTGGCCACGACCTAGTGGTGGCCCATGAGGACATCGCCTCGTGGCGGTGAGCGGCGATGGTGCAACTCAAATACATCAGTGTCGAGCAGCTGATCGTTGAGGCCGGCGGTGACCCCTGGTCAATCAACGACAGCTTGCAACAGGGTCGGCCAGCTCAAATTGCCTCGCTGGCACAGGCGTTTCACAGCGCGGGACAGTCCACCGAAGAAGCCAATACCACCTTCAATCAAGCCAAGCAACGGTTCGAGAAGGCATGGAACCGCGAAAATGACCAGCACCCGATCAACGACTCCGACGAAGTACAGCGCGTCACCCAAACACTGAAACTGCAAGGCACGCAATTGGGGCAGATCGGCACCGATTTGGAGACCATCGCGGCCAGTCTGGCAGAGGCGCAGAAATCTTCTGACTGGTATATCGCGGCCCTCGATCATGACTTGCAAGCCATCGATGCCGAGATCGGGGAAGCGCTCGCTCGCAAACAAGACGCTGAGGGTCTGTGTGACCAAGCCATCGAGGTCACAAGGATTGCATTGGCGCAAGTCAAGCATTTCCGTGACGGGTATTCAGGCACCCTGCAGCAGGCGTTGTCTCGGCTGCGAACCGATGGCGGTGACCCGGTGGAGATCAAAGAATTCGACGCGAAGGATTCACCTGGCCTAGACGCCACGGATCAAATTCCGTCGCCACAGACCAAGCCCGACGACGTCAACAAGTGGTGGAATTCGCTCAGCACTGAAGAAAGAGACCGGTTGCTCGGCGAACACCCGCCGAAGCTCGGCAACTTAAACGGAATCCCAACCGACGTTCGCGATAGAGTCAACCAGGCGGTGATGAACGACGATATCCGCTGCGTCGAGAATGCAGCTGCGCTTAACCACGTGTCGGTTGAGCAGGTGACCCAACACCCTGAGCTGTACGGATTGTCGCCGACCGCAATCACTCGCTACACCAATGCGGTACAGACGCGAGAAGGACTCAAGACCGACTCGGCCGGCGGTAAAAACCCAGTCTTTCTGCAAACCTACGATCCCGAGGCATTCAGCGGACGCGGGCGCGCGGCCATCGCCATCGGCAATCCGGATAAGGCCGCCAACACGACGGTGCTGGTTCCGGGAACCGGCAGCAGTGTCCGCGATGGTTATCTCTCTCATCCTGACGGGCTGAATGTTTACAGAGAAACCAACCGAGCCGATCCGGAAAACCCCACTTCTGTTTTGGTGTGGATGGGATATCACGCGCCCGATAGCCTGACCGATCTGCAGGTGGGGCAAATCACGTTGGCCCGTGAGGGCGGCGCTCTGCTCGCGACCGATGTCAACGGTCTCAGCGCGACTCATGTGGGCGCTTCACACGTCGCTGTGATCGGGCATTCCTACGGCTCTACCACGGTGGCCGACGCCGCTGCCGGCTCAGGCATGCATACCAACGACATCGTGCTCGTCGGGTCTCCGGGAACGGACCTGGCGCATAGCGCCGCCGATTTCCACCTGCCGCAAGGTGGCCATGTCTACGTGGGCGCGGCGTCGTCTGACCCGATAACCGGTCTTGGGGGTTTGCAGGAACACGTTCCAGGAACGGGGCTCACTGTTGGGCTGGGGCTGGACCCGGCCGTAGAAGGTTACGGCTCGACTCGGTTCAAAGCCGAAGTGCCCGGCGCGACTTGGCCGTGGAAAGACCACAGTTCTTACTTCACCCGAGGAAGTGAATCGCTGTTCAGTATCGGCGACATTGCTTCTGGACACGGTGACGCGCTGGCCCGCGACCACATGACCGCACCACATCGCGGCTCGTACTGGCTACCCGATCCGATCGACCCCGAGACTCTCCGGCCAGCAACGAGTGGTCACGAGCATTGAAAAGGAACATTAGCAGCGTAAAAGTGATCCGTGCAGTTGTCTTGCGCTTGGCCGCTGCGTGTGCTGTTGCTAGCTTAGTCGCTACCGCACTTCAATCCTGCGGCGCAATGAGGAATTCCAGCGAAGGAGTATTGGTTCCCATGACGCCAGAACAATCCAAAGCGGAGGTAATCGATGCAGCCCGCGAGATTGTAAGGGTTCTTCGTCTCAACGGCGTGTCCGCCACTTTTCACCGCGAGTCGTGCAATGACCAGGGGCAACCGCCTTTCCGAGGCATAGTCGAACTAAACTACAACCACGCCCCGACGCTTAAGGAGTCACGGGCCGAGATTCAAAAAATGGTACAGGTGCTAAAACAACATGGCTGGAGCGATCAGAGCGACTTCCACTCTCATTCCCCGCATGTCACAAAGCAGGGTGTCACCGCGATCTTCGACCCTTACTCCCCGATTCAAAACTGGGGCGGTTCAGTCGAGATTGATGGGCAGTGCCGGGACATGACCACGAATAGAAACACTCTGCCCGAGCCGGTACTACCTGACCAGCTCACATGATCGGCCAAAATTGGCCGTACGGAAGTCGAGGCGTGACTTGAGGAAGGTGTGCACGGTTTTCTTGTCGTCTGCCATCGCAAATGCTGGCCGATACGGGGTCTCCTGACGTTTCCGTGGGTGGGTTTTCATGCTGCTCGACCAGGTAGTGCGGGGCATAGGCCGCCGCGGGTGAGCATGGCCATGCCGATCAGCGCCTCGGGACTGTGAAACCCGTAGGCGCGCTTGGTCAAGGCCCGCAGGTGGGTGTTGGTGGCTTCTGAGCGAGCATTCGACAGGCCATGATCGAGGGTGTTCAACAGCAGGTGGCGGTACCGGTCGATGGTGGCCGCGACCTTGACGAACTCCGGGATGCGGGAATGCTTGGCCCATGACAGCCACCCGGCCAGCAACTGGCGTCCGTCGGCGCCTTTGACCCGAAACAGTTCCCGGAGTTGCTCTTTGAGCAGGTACGCCCGATACAGTGTCTTGTTGGTGGCCTGGATGGCGGCCAGGCTGGTGCGCTGCTCACCGGAGAGATCGGCGGGATTCTTGCGCACCGCCCACATCGCGTGGCGGTCCCGGGTCCCGGTAGCCGCGGTGGTGCGCACCCGGACCTTGTCGAGAGCTTTCATCGCCCAGACCACAACGTGGAACGGATCCAGACAGATCACGGCCTGTGGGGCGCGTTCGGCGAGGACGGCGTGGATCCATTCGGCCCCATCACAGCTGACATGGGTCAACGCCGCGGCCCGCTCGGCGCCGAGTTGGTCGAAGAACCGGCCCAGGGTGTCTTTGTTGCGGCCCTCGGCAGCCCACACCAGCCGACCCGTCGTGTGATCGATCACGCACGTCACGTAGCGGTGGCCTTTGCGGTAGGCGATCTCGTCGATGCCGATGCGGCACAACCCGGCCAGCAGATCATTGGTGTCGCGGCCATCGGCGACCACCCGGCCCACGATCGCGGGCCAAGCCCAGTGACGTGGTGTAAGAGTTCGTTCGATCGCGTGACCCTTCGGGTGGCAGTCTAGGCGGTCAGGGCTGGGGTGGTGTTGGTTTGCTGTCCGGCGGGCTCGTCGGTGCTGGTCAGTGCTGTGCGGGCGCGGGTGAGCACGTCAAGGCCCAGGTAGCGTCGTCCTTCGATCCATTCGTCGTGTTGTTCGGCCAGCACGGCACCGACGAGGCGGATGATCGAGGCCCGGTCGGGGAAGATGCCCACGACGTCGGTCCTGCGCCTGATTTCTTTGTTGAGCCGTTCCTGGGGATTGTTGCTCCAGATTTGGCGCCAGATCTGTTTGGGAAAAGCGGTGAACGCCAACAGATCCGGGCGGGCTGCGTCGAGGTGTTCGGCCACTTTGGGGAGCTTGTCCGACAATGCGTCGAGGACTCGATCGTATTGGGCAACAACCGATTCGGCGTCGGGCTGGTCGAAGACCGAGTGCAGCAGAGTGCGCACCCACGGCCAGGAGGACTTCGGGGTGGCCGCCATCAGGTTGTTCGCGTAATGGGTGCGGCAGCGCTGCCAGGCCGCTCCGGGCAAGGTGGCCCCGATCGCGGCGACCAGGCCGGGGTGGGCGTCGCTGGTGACCAGCGCGACCCCGGACAGGCCGCGGGCGACCAGGTCGCGGAAGAACGCCAGCCAGCCTGCCCCGTCCTCGGCGGAGCTGACCTGCACACCCAGGATCTCGCGGTAGCCCTCGGCGTTGACGCCGGTGGCAATCAGGGTGTGCACGCCCACGACGCGGCCGTTCTCGCGGACTTTGAGCACCAGGGCATCAGCGGCGACGAACGTGTACGGGCGGCGTCAAGCGGGCGGGTGCGAAACGCCTCAACCTGCTCATCGAGTTCTTTGGCCATGATCGACACCTGCGACTTGGAAAGCCTCGTCACACCCAGTGTTTCAACGAGGCGTTCCATCCGCCGGGTGGACACTCCCAGCAGATAGCAGGTGGCCACCACGCTGGTCAGGGCACGCTCAGCGCGTTTGCGTCGCTCCAATAGCCAGTCCGGGAAATAGCTGCCCTGACGCAGCTTGGGAATGGCCACATCGATGGTGCCGGCGCGGGTGTCGAAATCACGATGCCGGTAGCCGTTGCGGCTGTTGGACCGCTCATCGCTGCGCTGGCGGTAGCCGGCCCCGCAGATGGCGTCGGCTTCCGCGCCCATCAAGGCGTGGATGAACACCGACAGCAGCCCTCGCAGCAAGTCCGGGCTGGCCTCGGCGAGTTGGTCGGCCAACAGCTGCTCGGCGTCGATAAGGTGTGGTGAGGTCATCGCGTTGCTCTCCTTCGGTTGACTTTGCTGATCGTTCGAAGGATCACGCGATGACCGCCCTCTACCGCGCTACGACACGCCCACCGGCCCTACCGGCTCATACACCACGCCCCTGGACGCAACTCGATCGCGGCGATGGTGCGCCAGGCAACCCGCAAAAACACCGCGACCACACTGATGGCGGCGTGCGCGGCCAGCCACGCGCAGGTGTCCTCAAACGCCCAGGTGTGGCGGGCACCGGGCCGCGCCCACGGCACATGGGCCACCACCACGCCATGCTGCGGGCAGGTCACCCGCGGCGCCGCGGCTTGCAGATAGGCCTTCGTCGTGCCGAGATCCAGGGTGCGCCACCGCCTGATCCCGTCCCCGCCGTCATAGCCAGGGCAGCGTTTCCGGCACCGCGAGCACCGGCTGGCCTGGTTGGCCTTGGGCCGCACCGCAAACACCAGCACCTCGCTGCTCACCGGCCGTTTGCCGCGCGAGGTCTCAGTCTCGATCATGACGTCATCAATGACCATGTCCTGGCCACCGAGGACCGTCGCGAATACCCTAGATTTGCGCAACGCCGTACACCCTCCTTCGTCTTGAACCCTGTAACAGTCCAAAACGTAAGCAGGACACGGCGTTGCGCCCCAAAACCCCAGGTCACAGACCCACGACTATGGCAGAAGAGCCCCGATACGGTAGTCCTAAGCCGAGGGATCGGGCATCATGGACAAAGCTACAATCGCTGACCAGCGCTACCATCCACCTATGTCGAGTCTGCCTCCTAACCAGACGGGGCCTGCATTGCCCCCGTGGCCTCCCGCAGCGCTGCCTGGGCGCAGCAGGCGCGCAAGGTGGGGATTAGTCGCGCTTTTTTTGGTAGCCCTCATGGTCGGTGTCGGAATCGGCGCGGGGTTGATTTCGCTTATAGACGCGAGGCCAGCTAACCCGACATACACCAGTCACCAAGTTGCCGACGCCAAATCAAAAGTTTGCGCTGTCTATCAGGAAGTGCATCATGCTGTCGGTGTTAACTCAGCCCGGGACAAGGGCACCGACCCCGTCCAACAACTCGCCGTCACAGCTACCATGCGGCAAGCGTTCCTTGCAGGAAGCCTACGTCTCCTAACCACGCTTTCTGATGAGCCTGCGACGCCGCGCGATCTAGCAGGAGCTGTTCATGATCTCGCTAATGTCTTTCAAGAGGTCACGGTTGGCTATCTGGACGGCAAAACTAATTCTGAGTTAGAACCGACGCTCACAGCTGGAGACGATGCCACGTCGAGAATCGAAAGGCTGTGCAAATGAGCTTTCCACCGGGCGAATGGTCGCCATTGCTTGTGGGTCATGTATGGCCGACCGACCCCGCGATGGCTCTTCTCAGCGATTGGGAGCCTCATTGGCAGAATATTGAAAGCATGTATCAGGACCATGAAAACCAACTCCAGCAGGCACTTATGGGTCCGCTCTCCCAAGAGCTACAGCAGGGGAAAACAGCTGATGACATCCGCGAAGCACATTTTCGCGGTATAGAGCACGACCGACAGGTAGCCGAAAAGAGCGGCGTGAAAAAAACAGCGTGTGGAAGCGCCCATGACAGCATGCTATGCCTTCGCGACAATCTGACAAATTTGGCGGAGGACGGCAACAAAGAAATCAACGATATCAAAAACTCCAAACAGCCTACAGAGGCGAAGGTGGGAGAGATTGCAGCCGTAATAAGCCAGTATCGCGCGCTGGCCAATCTCGCCGCAGCAAAATATGGCGGAAACTTGCTCGACACAGCGCAATCAGTTTTAGACAGGCAGGGATCTGGGCAATCCTCTCGCGAATTCGCTCAAAGTCAAGGTGTCGAAGTAGGTGAATTGTTTCGTCAACCTAGTGACGAAAACACTTTGCAGCAGCAAGTCCGCGCCGTGCTCGGCAACTCTGGCTCAACGCCAGGTATTTCGGAACCCGGGAACAATCCCGGATCGTCGCCTGGCACGATAGCAGGTATTACCAACGCACCATTAGCGCAAGTCCCAGCATCAAGCGGTCCAATACCTGGCGCATCCATGAATGCGCCTGGAGCCGGCGCGGCCCCACCAGCGTCCCCTCCTACGTCGCAATCACAAAGTCCCGTTGCGCCTGGTGCGTCGATGCTTATGCCTGCAGGCGGCGCGGCCCCACCAGTGCCGCCTCCCACCTCGCAACCACGAGTTTCTGGTGCGCCGGGTGCATCGATGAGTGCTCCCACTGGCGGTGCTGCGCCCCCAGCGCCCGTACCGCCTGCCACACAGGCGTCGCCGACACCAGCTATACCAACCGCACCACACCTGCCCACCGCGCCTGCGATGCCGACCGGCGGTCTGCCTGGCGCTCCGTCGCTGCCTAGTTTGGGCGCGCCGTCCTTACCGGGTGGGCTGGCGCCGCCGTTGTCGGGTGTACCGCTCACACCGCCAACGGGCGCAATGCAAGGCTTGCAAGGCTTGACGCCTGCAAACCTCATGCAGAGTTTTAATGCCGGCTTGCAATCGGGAGCGCCGATTGCAGCGGCTGGTGATGCGCTGCCACCGCCAGCCCCGGCCGCCCCGGAACCACAAGTGCCGCCGACTGCACCCACGACCCCGATGGCGGGTGCAGGCGCACCAGTTCCGGCATTTGCGATGCCACCGCCTGTCGAACACCCGCCGGTGCCAGAAGCGCCGTCGCGTCGACGGCCCCGCCGGTAGTTGCCGCACCTGCCGCGTCAGCAGGCCCAACCCCGGTAGCGCCGGCGGGTCCGCTGCCGGCTTATGGTGCCGACCTGCGACCCCAATCCGCAGCGGCCTTAACACCATCCGCAGCGCCCAGCATGCCGTCGCCGTCAGCACCGACTGCGGCGCCGGTGCATCCCACATCCGGGCAAGCCAGCGTCAGTCAGCCCACCATTATGCGGCAATCGCCTCCGCCGACCGCATCGCCACCAGCGTCCGGCGTCGGGACCCAGGCCGGTGCCGCAACCATGGCCGGTGCGCTTGCTGGCGCAGCATCGAAGGAGGTGACGGCGAAGGCGCGCCTCCAGCGCATCGTCGATGCCATGGCGCGCCAAGAGCCACGGTTAGCCTGGGCCGTTGGTGAGCGCTCGGATGGTACTACCTTTCTGGTGACCGACCTGGCCAGCGGTTGGATTCCGCCCGGCATTGACATCCCGGCGGCTGTCACGCTGCTGGAACCCGCGCGTCGCCGCGGTGAGCCGGAAGCCATGTTGGGCGAGGTCAACGTCGTCGCTACATATACTCCCATCCACCAGCTTCCCGAGCCCGACGAGCCAATCCAATTCTCTGTGCGGCCGCGGCGCGCACCCGAAGTCGACGAATTTGGTTGGCAATTGGCCGAGGCTACCCATTGGCGCGACGGGCTGCCGCGGCTCGCCCACACGCTCGCCAAGGCTGGGTGGCGGGGCACCGGGGTGCTAGACCGCGAAATCGATGTGCTGCACGATGAATTGGCCAAAGTTGCCGACGAGGTGCTCACCGCATACCCCCACCACGATCCGCATACTGTCGGCAACTGGCAACTGCTGGCCGCGATCGACTCCCTGATCGCCCGTAACAGGACTGCGGCCAATTACCACCTCGCGTGGTTCATTTCAATGGAGCAGCGGCGATGAGTGATGATCTGGCCAATCTGATGGCCGCCGCGATCGGCGACGCTCGGCCAGCGATCTCGGCGCGCGCAGAAGTCCCAACTGGCGATTCTCCGGCGGAGCAGGCCTTCACGGGGTTCGTCATGATGGTCAATCTGGCTATCGAAAGCGCCGAGTTGGACCTCGAATTGAACTGGAGTTGCCGCCAAAAGATTTATGCCGCCGAGATCTCTCGCCTGGCAGCCGAGGGCGGCATGGCCAACCCCGCGGTGATCGACAAACTCAACGAGTATCTTGAGCGCGCAGCAATTAGCGACTGCTATCTCGCTGATGTGAAGAAGGTCGCCGAAAGCGGCTATGAGCGCGTTCTCGAAATCATGGCTAGCCTCCGCGGGGACCTGTGCCAAGTTGGCTCCGAGCCAATGACTTTGCCTCCCGCCAGTAGCAGCCGAGCTGAGATGCTCTCGCGCATCGCCGGTGCAGTTGACCAGATTAACCGGCAGACCCAGCGCCTCATCGACCTGCACTGCCCAGAAGGTTCCGTCGACGAGTTCCTAGCCGCCCGAAAGCTCGACACCACGGTGCGGCTCTACTAACGCACGGATCAAGCTGTGCGAGCAGTAGAGGTGATCTGCGTTCGGGCGACAGCGCGGTGCGCCCGTCACTAGGCGGGCGGCTAACCTTTCGCCGGCTCAACGACAGAAGGACTGCTGTGGCTGACGATGATCCCTGCGGCGATGCCCCACCGGCATTGCAGCAAGAACCCTCACGGGTCCGGACCGCCGTCCGGTTCGCCTCCGTGGCCGCGCTCGGTGGGCTGATCTTCGGCTACGACGTCTCGGTGACCAACGGGGCGGTGGCCGCGCTGCAAGACCAATTCAGGGTCGGCAATACGCTGTTGGGTTTGGCCGCCGGCGCGGGCCTGCTGGGTGCCGCCGGGGGAGCGATTACCGCCGGGCGCATCGCAGACCGGATGGGTCGGCGGGCGATGATGAAACTGGCGGCGGCGCTGTTTTTGGTCTGCGGGCTGGGCACCGGGCTGGCCGGCGACATCTGGATGTTCGTCGCATGCCACAGCGTGGGCGGGTTCGGTATCGGTGTCGCGTCGGTGGTGTCGCCGGCCTACATCGCCGAAATCTCGCCACCGGGTATCCGCGGCCGGCTCGGCTCACTGCAGCAGCTGGCCATTGTCTGCGGAATCTTCCTTGCCCTGGCCGTCGCGTGGCTGCCGTTTCACATCGCGGGCGGCTCGCGCGCAGAACTATGGCTGGGGCTAGCCGCGTGGCGCTGGACGTTTCTCGCCGAGACCATCCCGGCGCTGCTCTACGGCGCGTTGGCCTTCACGATCCCGGAGTCGCCGCGCTATCTGGTTGCCGCACAACGGGTGTGGGAAGCACGCCAGGTGCTTTCCGAGGTGCTCGACGAGCGACACGTCGACGCCACGGTGCAGCGCATCCGGGAAACGTTGCGACGGGAGCATCCGCCGTCATGGCGTGACTTGCGCAAGCCAACGGGCGGCTTGTACGGCATCGTGTGGGTGGGACTGGGGGTGGCGGCCTTCCAGCAGCTGGTCGGGATCACCGTGATCTTCTACTACGGCAGCGTGCTGTGGCAGGCCGTCGGTTTCGGGGAGAACGCCTCGTTCGGCATCGCTGTCGCCACCGCCTTCGTCAACGTCGTGATCACGCTGATCGCGATGGCGCTGATCGACAAGGTCGGCCGCAAGCCGCTGCTGTTGACCGGATCGGCCGGCATGGCATTGATGTTGGCGACGCTGTCGCTTGTCTTCGCCCACGTTCCGATCATCGGCGGCAAGCCGCATCTCAGCGGAACCTCCGGGGTGGTCGCACTGGTCGCCGCCAACGTGTTCGTGGTCGCGTTCGCTGTCTCGTGGGGGCCCGGGCTTTGGGTGCTGCTCGGCGAAATATTTCCCAACCGCATCCGTGCAGCGGCGGTGGGATTGGCCAGCGCCTGCCAATGGCTGACCAACTTCGCGGTCGCGTTCACCTTTCCGGGTCTGCGTCACGCCCTCGGATTCGCCTACGGCTTTTATGCACTGTGCGCAACGCTGTCATTGGTGTTCGTGTGGCGATACGTGCGGGAGACCAAGGGCGTATCCCTGGAAGACATGCACGCCGAGCTGCTGCGCGAGTGAACCTGCAAGCCGCGTCGGCGCCGGGCGTCAAAACCGCCGTGACTTTGCTGGCTGGGACGTGAAACAATCGCTGGCCGTGAAGACCTTCGAGGACTTGTTCGCCGAACTGGGCGAGCGCGCCCGCACCCGGCCCGCCGGCAGCGCCACCGTGGCCGCGTTGGACGGCGGGATTCATGAGCTTGGCAAGAAGCTCCTCGAGGAAGCCGGTGAAGTGTGGCTGGCTGCCGAACACGAGCCCGACGACGCCCTGGCCGAGGAGATCAGTCAGTTGCTGTATTGGACGCAGGTGCTGATGATTTCGCGTGGGCTCACGCTCGATGACGTGTATCGGAAGCTGTGATGCTGCGCGTCGCGGTTCCCAACAAAGGTGCGCTGAGCGAACCGGCCATCGAGATCTTGTCGGAAGCCGGCTACCGCCGTCGCACCGACCCGAAGGACCTGACCGTTCTCGATCCGGTCAACAACGTCGAGTTCTTTTTCCTGCGGCCCAAAGACATTGCTGTTTACGTCGGATCCGGCGACTTGGATTTCGGAATCACCGGCCGTGACCTGGTGCGTGAGTCCGACGCGCCGGTGCGCGAACGGTTGGCGCTTGGTTTCGGGTCCTCCAGCTTCCGCTACGCCGCACCCGCTGGACGTGAGTGGACCACCGCCGATCTGGCTGGCATCCGGATCGCCACCGCTTACCCCAACCTGGTGCAAAAAGACTTGGCCGCCAAAGGAATTGAGGCAACAGTGATCCGGCTAGACGGTGCCGTGGAGATTTCGGTGCAGCTGGGAGTGGCCGACGCCATCGCCGACGTGGTGGGCTCCGGCCGCACGTTGGGCCTGCATGATCTGGTGGCCTTTGGTGAACCGCTGTGTGATTCGGAAGCGGTGCTCATCGAACGAACCGACCACGACCGGCACGACCCCGCCAAGGTTGCCGCCCGCGAGCAGATGGTGGCCCGCATCCAGGGTGTGGTGTTCGGCCAGAAGTATTTGATGCTGGACTATGACTGCCCGCGCGCGGCGCTCGACCAAGCCACCTCGATCACACCGGGATTGGAGTCACCGACCATCGCGCCGCTGGCCGACCCGGACTGGGTGGCGGTGCGCGCCTTGGTTCCCCGCAGCGACGTCAACGCGATCATGGACGAGCTTGCCGCGATCGGGGCCAAGGCGATCCTGGCTTCCGACATCCGTTTCTGCCGATTCTGATCACGCCGGGGTTCCGGCGCGGCGGGTGTGTTAGCGTCCGGCTGAGCCGATTATCCGGCTCCGGGGCAGGAGGATCGCCGTGACGCACTTTCTGGTGCTGCTGCTTGCGGTATTGATCGGTGTGGTCGCCGGGTTACGCGCCTTGACAGCTCCGGCTGTTGTTGCCTGGGCGGCCGTGCTCGACTGGATCAACTTGGCGGGGACATGGGTATCGTGGATCGCCCACCCGGTGACGGTCATCATCTTCACCGTGCTTGCGGTCGGCGAACTCGTCACCGACAAACTGCCAATGACGCCGAGTCGCACCGCCGTTGCCTCGTTCATCGCGCGAATCCTGTTGGGGGCCTTCGCCGGCGCGGTTATCGGCACCGCGTGGGGCTACACCTGGGGTGGGCTCGGCGCGGGCATCGTGGGTGCGGTACTGGGCACCCTGGGCGGTTACACGGCACGGACACGACTGGTCGGCGCCACCGGCGGCCACGACCTGCCGGTCGCGCTGGTCGAAGATGCGGTCGCAGTCCTCGGCGGGTTCGCGGTCGCGGCGATGACAGGCATTCTCTAGCAGAGCAATTCAGTCATGTCCCCACGTGAGTTCGCTGGGCCCGCCGGCTCGATCGCCGCGACGGCTGGCCAGCCCGGGTAGGGCGGCGGTGTCCCACCGAACTCTGGGCAGTGCTGCTGATGCGGGCACCACTCACACAGCCGCGACGGCCTGGACCGGAAATCCCCAGTCGCACCAGCGGATTGGATAGCTCGCCAGATCGCCATCAACGTCTTCTCGAAGCGCAGCAGCTCCTCGCGTTCGGGGGAGTAGTCGAGCAGCTCACCGTCTGCCAAGTAGATGAGCCGCAGCCGGGTCGGCAGTACACCCCGCGAGCGCAGCAGCGCCACCGCATAGAACTTCATCTGGAACAAGGCCTTGAACTCGGCAAGCGCGCGTGCCGCCGGCGGTGCCTTGCCGGTCTTGTAGTCGACCACCCGCAGCTCGCCGGTGGGCGCGACGTCGATGCGGTCGATATAGCCGCGCAGCAGCGTGCCATCGGCCAGCTCGACCTCGACGCGCAGTTCGCAGCTTTGCGGGTCGAACCGGGTCGGATCCTCTAACCGGTAGTAGCCGGACAACAACGCGCGGGCCTCGTCGAGCATCTCGGCCTGCTCGGCGGGGCCCAGCGCGGTCGCCAAAGCGGGTTGCCCGGCGACCAGCTGCTCCCACGCCGGTGCCACCAGCGCCATGGCGGCGTCGTGGCCGCGCCGCGCCGGCGGCAAGCCGTACAGCTGTTCGAGCGCGGCGTGGACCACCGATCCGCGCAGCTGCGCCGTCGACGGCGGCTCAGGCAACCGGTCGATCGCCCGGAACCGATACAGCAACGGGCACTGCTTGAAATCCGCTGCCCGCGACGGTGACAGCGCTGGGCGGGTTCGAGTACCCGGCTCGTCGCGCACCACAGCCTCGCCGCACATAGCAGCAGCCTAGAAGCGAGGTGCGACAAACCCGCGCACCGATTTCGGCGCGTCTGCTGGCAGGCTAGACAACTGTGTCCGCCACCGGCCCATTCGCTGTGGGAGATCGTGTCCAGCTCACCGACACCAAGGGTCGGCACTACACGATGCTGCTCAGTGCCGGCGCCGAGTTCCACACCCACCGAGGCGCCATCGCGCACGATGCGGTGATCGGTATGCCAGAGGGCAGCGTGGTGAAATCCAGCAGCGGCGACGAATTCCTCGCCCTGCGCCCGCTGCTGGTCGACTATGTGATGTCGATGCCCCGCGGCGCCCAAGTGGTGTACCCCAAAGACGCCGCGCAGATCGTGCATGAAGGCGACATTTTTCCCGGGGCCCGGGTGCTGGAAGCCGGCGCCGGCTCCGGCGCGCTGACCTGCTCGCTGCTGCGGGCGGTCGGGCCGCATGGACAGCTGACCTCCTACGAGGTGCGCGCCGACCACGCCGAGCACGCCCGGCGCAACGTGGAGGCGTTCTTCGGGCGTCGCCCGGACAACTGGCAGCTGGTCGTCGGCGACGTCGCCGACTGTGACCTGGCCGCCGGCTCCGTCGACCGGGCGGTGCTCGACATGCTGGCGCCGTGGGAGGTGCTGGACGCCGTGTCGCGGGTGGTGGTCGCCGGCGGTGTGCTGATGGTCTACCTCGCCACCGTCACCCAGCTGTCCAAGACGGTGGAGGCATTACGGCAGCTGCGGTGCTGGACCGAGCCGCGCGCGTGGGAGACGCTGCAACGGGGCTGGAATGTTGTCGGGCTGGCGGTGCGTCCGGAGCACACCATGCGCGGCCATACCGCGTTTCTGGTGTCGGCGCGCCGCCTCGCCCCCGGCACGATCGCGCCGACGGTGTTGCGCCGCAAGCGCACACTGTAGGCCGGCTGCAGGGTTCGCCGGCAGCTCAGTCGTCGTCGCTGCGATGCAGGCCGCGGCGCACCGACAACAGCTCGAACTCCGGGTGCGCGGCCACCAGGCGTTCGGCGGCGTCGAGCACCTCGACGGCGTGGCCGCGGTCGGCGGATACCATGGCCACCCCGATGCCGGCTCGCCGGTAAAGGTCATGTGAACCGGTCTCGGCGGCGGACACGCTGAACTTGCGCTGCAGCTCGGCCACCAGCGGGCGGACCACCGACCGCTTCTGCTTGAGTGAGCGCACGTCGCCGAGCAGCACGTCGAATTCGAGCCAGCCGATCCACATGGCCGCGATCATGGGGTCGGCGTGGGTGACGTGCCGGGCGGCGAGTTGCCCAAGCCCAGCAGCATGTCAGCTGTTTGCTGGGACAACTGCCAGCCGCCTTGGTACGGCTTGAACTCCATCGGGAACGAAAACCCGGCAGCATCCCGCTTCGGTGAGCTGACGTTGACGGTGGCCACCACATCGGCGGGATGCTTGTCCGACCAGGCGATGTCGGTGGCGTTGAACGTCACCGGCGCATACCCGCCGTCAATCAACGCGGTGGGGAATTTGTCCAAGGCGGCGACGTTGTCCGGTGTTGCGCTTTCAACCAGGCTCAGCTTCTGATTGCCGGGCACCGCCGGGTCAGCCAGCCGGTAGAGCACGTCGGTGAGGGCCTCCGGCGGGGGCAGCGGCGCCACCTGCACAGGCATCGGTGTGGGGGCCAAAGGCTGCGACGACGGCACGGCCTGTGACGGCGGGGCAGAGCCGCGTTCGCCATGTGCGCACCCGGATAGCCCGAGCGCCGCCACAACGGTGGCGGCGCTCAACGCCGTGGACAGCTGGCTGCGCATCCCGTCCAGGAGCGGTCAGCCGGCCGCCTGCACGGCCTGTAACAGCGACATCGCTGAACCGCGGGAGAGCTTCCAGCCGCCCTGGTTGACGAACGTGATGTTTTGTGTCGTGGGCGCAAGGTTTGGACCCGAGGCCGTGATGTCCGCCGACGCCGCGCCAGGACCGGCCGGCGTGATGTTCGCCACATTGAACGTCAGCGGCAGCGAGCCGTTGCGCGCGGCTTTTTGCAGCTGCCGGTCGGCGATGCGGCCCTCGACCCCGCCGACTCCGCCTTCAACCAGGTAGCTCTTGCTGGCAAACGGGACGTTGGGATTCTGCAGCCCGTTGAGAACGTTGATCAGCTGGTCGGGAGTTGGCACGTCCGCCGCCGGATCCAGCGGCAGCGGTGCGCCAAACACCACCGGCTGCACATGGGCAGCGGACACGGCTTCGGATGCAAGCGACGTCACACCGGCGGCGGCCGCGCCGACTGCAGCGACGGCCGCCAAGCCTGTGGCTAGGGATTTCACGGTCTCGGATGTCCTTTCGATCGGCCCGATTCAGTGCGAAGGTTACCAATGGCGGTTAAGTGTTGAATTTTGATCCCCGCACGAATGCCAAATCGCCGGTAGCGTTGAAGTATCCGCCGCGCCAACATCCGGCGCGCGAAAGGAGCTCAACATGGGTGACTCAGAGCGTGAAACGTTCGGACCCCCGATGTCCAGCGACGACGCCGCAGAATTAGAAGAGCTGCGGCGCGAGGCCGCCCTGCTCCGCGAGCAACTCGAAAACGCCGTCGGACAGCAGGGGTCAGTCCGTGGTGCCCGCGACGTGCATCAGCTGGAGGCGCGGATCGACTCCCTCG
This sequence comes from Mycobacterium xenopi, assembly GCF_009936235.1. Lineage (NCBI taxonomy): Bacteria > Bacillati > Actinomycetota > Actinomycetes > Mycobacteriales > Mycobacteriaceae > Mycobacterium > Mycobacterium xenopi. The sequence goes on from NZ_AP022314.1 coordinate 2,394,098, forward strand.
CCGCGCGCAACTCCAAACTGATGGAAACCTTGAAGGAGGCGCGCCAGCAGCTGCTGGCACTGCGCGAGGAAGTGGACCGGCTCGGGCAGCCGCCCAGCGGTTACGGCGTGCTGCTGTCGACACACGACGACAACACCGTCGACGTGTTCACCTCGGGCCGCAAAATGCGCCTGACGTGCTCACCGAATATTGACGTCAAGTCACTTAAGAAAGGGCAAACTGTCCGGCTAAATGAAGCCCTGACCGTGGTCGAGGCCGGCAATTTCGAATCGGTCGGCGAAATTTCCACGTTGCGTGAAATTCTCGCCGACGGGCACCGCGCGCTGGTCGTCGGTCACGCCGACGAGGAACGCATCGTCTGGCTCGCCGAGCCGCTGGTGGCCGAGAACCTGCCCGACGGCGTCCCCGACGCTCTCAACGACGACACCCGGCCGCGCAAGCTGCGTCCCGGGGACTCGTTGCTGGTGGACACCAAGGCCGGCTACGCCTTCGAGCGCATCCCCAAGGCGGAAGTCGAAGACCTGGTGCTCGAAGAGGTGCCCGATGTCAGCTACGACGACATCGGCGGGCTCTCCCGGCAGATCGAGCAGATCCGCGACGCGGTCGAGCTGCCGTTCCTGCACAAGGAGCTGTACAAGGAATACGCGCTGCGCCCACCCAAGGGCGTGTTGCTCTACGGCCCGCCCGGCTGCGGCAAGACGCTGATCGCCAAGGCCGTGGCCAACTCGCTGGCCAAAAAGATGGCCGAGGTGCGCGGCGACGACGCCAAGGAGGCCAAGTCGTATTTCCTCAACATCAAGGGCCCGGAGCTGCTGAACAAGTTCGTCGGCGAGACCGAGCGTCACATCCGGCTGATCTTCCAGCGCGCTCGCGAGAAGGCGTCGGAAGGCACCCCGGTGATCGTGTTCTTCGACGAGATGGATTCCATCTTCCGCACCCGCGGCACCGGGGTCTCCTCCGATGTGGAGACGACGGTGGTGCCGCAGCTGCTGAGCGAGATCGACGGCGTGGAGGGGCTGGAGAACGTCATCGTGATCGGCGCCTCCAACCGCGAGGACATGATCGACCCGGCGATCCTGCGGCCGGGCCGGCTCGACGTGAAGATCAAGATCGAGCGTCCGGACGCCGAGGCGGCGCAGGACATCTTCTCTAAGTACCTCACCGAGGACCTGCCGGTGCACGCCGACGACCTCGCCGAGTTCGGCGGCGATCGCGCAGCCTGCATCAAGGGGATGATCGAAAAGGTTGTGGACCGGATGTACGCCGAGATCGACGAAAACCGGTTCCTGGAGGTCACTTACGCCAACGGTGACAAAGAAGTCATGTACTTCAAGGACTTCAACTCCGGGGCGATGATCCAAAACGTCGTCGACCGGGCGAAGAAGAACGCGATCAAGTCGGTGTTGGAGACCGGCCAGCCCGGATTGCGCATCCAGCACCTGCTCGATTCGATCGCCGACGAGTTCGCTGAGAACGAGGACCTGCCCAACACGACCAACCCCGATGACTGGGCGCGGATCTCGGGCAAGAAGGGCGAGCGGATCGTCTACATCCGCACCCTGGTCACCGGCAAGAGCTCGAGCGCGTCGCGGGCCATCGACACCGAATCCAACCTGGGCCAGTACCTGTAGCACTCCGGCGCCCACACTGAAACCGCCCGCCATGGTTTCGGTGCGGTTTTGCCCGCAGATCAGTCGGTCAGCAGCGAGTAGCTGTTTTTCAGGTCGTCCTGCAGCACCTGGGCCGCGCGGGTGGTGGTGTCAATATGCAGTGGGCTGTCCAGCACTCGTGACTGGTAGGTCCATCCGTCCGGTAGGGCAAGCCGTGCGCCAAGGTGGGGCAGGTCAGCGAGCGAGAGGCCGGGATCGACGATCTGGCTGCAGGTCTGCATCACCCAGCGCCGGTAGGCGGGGTCGTGCAGTTCGTAGACCTCTTGCCCGGCATCGAAGATGAAGACGGTGTGGCGGTTGACCTGATTGGCGGCGTAGGGCACTGGGTTGATCGCGGTCAGCAAGACCGTGGCCTGCAGCAGCATGTCGATGCCGCCGAAATTTTTGATTATTCGCGGACCTTGTGGCGTCTTCTCGATGGTGTTCATCAGCCAACGGCGCGGTCCGTTGAGCAAAGCGGTGGCAGCACCGTTTTCGGTCGCGATGGCCTGCGGATCGAGCGCCGACCACAACTCGGCGGGACAGTCGTTGAGCGGGAAGCTGTTGTACACGGTGGCCTGCGGACCCGCCTCGCCAGGGGTCACCAGGAGCACCTCGCCGTAGCGCTTTCCGAAAACGTCGGTCAGGCGCTCGCGTACCATCTCGCCGGACATCTCGGTGAAGGTAATCGGTGAGCTGGGTCGGGTCAAACGCAGCCGCCGCCCCGGGTCGGGGCGCGTCGCTAGGCGGCGGTTCCGGTATCAAAACGCCCGTCAAGGACCGCCACAACCTCGCGCGCTGCCCGCTGACTGGATTCGACTGCCCATCGATGGATCCGGTTGAACGCCTTGCAGTTTCGCTGCCCGTCCAGTGCACTGGGCCGACGGGCGCCCGTGGTGTCCGGCCGAATCGGGTCAGGGTCGACGGCGCGGTGAACGCGGCGTAGCACCCGGCGGTGTTGACGGCGTCTCTGAGCGCCGGCAGTTTGCGGCCCAGGCGCTGCAGACGCCACAACACTTGACCAATATCGGCCCTCCTCGCCCCGCTCCGCGGGCCGCATCGTCGCCACGCTGGGGCTCGATCGCGCGGCTCCTCCTCGCCCCGCTCCGCGGGCCGCATCGTCGCCACGCTGGGGCTCGATCGCGCGGCTCCTCCTCGCCCCGCTCCGCGGGCCGCATCGTCGCCACGCTGGGGCTCGATCGCGCGGCTCCTCCTCGCCCCGCTCCGCGGGCCGCATCGTCGCCACGCCTAGGCTTGAACCATGCAACGGATAATCGGGACAGAGGTCGAGTACGGCATTTCCTCGCCGTCGGACCCGACCGCGAACCCGATTCTGACCTCGACGCAGGCGGTGCTGGCCTACGCCGCCGCGGCGGGCCTGCAGCGGGCTAAACGCACCCGCTGGGACTACGAGGTGGAATCCCCGCTGCGCGACGCCCGCGGATTCGACCTGAGTCGCTCGGCCGGTCCACCGCCGGTGGTCGACGCCGACGAGGTCGGCGCCGCCAACATGATCCTGACCAACGGGGCGCGGCTCTATGTGGACCACGCCCACCCCGAGTACTCGGCACCTGAATGCACCGACCCGCTCGACGCGGTGATCTGGGACAAGGCCGGCGAGCGGGTGATGGAGGCCGCCGCGCGCCACGTCGCGAGCGTGCCCGGGGCGGTGAAGCTGCAGCTGTACAAGAACAACGTCGACGGCAAGGGTGCCTCCTACGGGTCGCACGAGAACTACTTGATGAGCCGCCAGACCCCGTTCTCGGCCGTCATCGTGGGCCTGACCCCGTTCTTGGTGTCCCGCCAGGTGATCACCGGCCAAGGCCGGGTGGGCATCGGCCCGGCCGGCGACGAACCCGGGTTTCAGCTGTCCCAGCGGGCCGACTACATCGAGGTCGAGGTCGGCTTGGAGACCACGCTCAAGCGCGGCATCATCAACACCCGCGACGAGCCGCACGCCGACGCCGACCGGTACCGCCGGCTGCACGTCATCATCGGCGACGCCAATCTCGCAGAGACGTCGACGTATCTCAAGCTGGGTAGCACAGCGCTGGTGCTCGACCTGATCGAAGAGGGCATCGACCTAAGCGACCTGGCGTTGGCGCGACCCGTACACGCCGTACACGCCATCAGCCGCGACCCCTCGTTGCGTGCCACGGTCGCGCTGGCCGACGGCCGGGAACTGACAGGGCTTGCCCTGCAACGGGTCTACCTGGACCGGGTGGCCAAGCTCGTCGACTCCCGCGACCCGGATCCGCGCGCCAACGACATCGTGGAAACGTGGGCCCACGTCCTCGACCTGCTCGAGCGCGATCCGATGGAGTGTGCCGAGCTGCTGGACTGGCCTGCCAAGCTGCGAATCCTCGAAGGGTTCCGCCAGCGGGAGAACCTCAGCTGGTCGGCGCCACGGCTGCATCTGGTGGACCTGCAGTACTCCGACGTCCGGCTGGACAAGGGCCTGTACAACCGGCTGGTCGCCCGGGGGTCGATGCGGCGCCTGGTCACCGAACAGCAAGTGCTCAACGCCGTCGACAACCCGCCCACCGACACCCGGGCTTATTTCCGCGGCGAGTGCCTGCGGCGGTTCGGTGCGGATATCGCCGCCGCCAGCTGGGACTCGGTGATATTCGACTTGGGTGGTGATTCTCTGGTTCGGATTCCGACGCTAGAACCGCTCCGCGGCAGCAAGGCCCACGTCGGGGCGTTGCTGGATTCGGTCGACAGTGCCGTCGAACTCGTGGAACAACTGACGACGTGAGCTTCGTTACCCGAGGAAAGGTCGGTGTGGACCGGTAGGGTAGAGAAACCGGCGGACGCGTGACGCGCCGCCGATTGACGAAGCAGGAGGCAGCGATGGCTCAGGAGCAGACCAAGCGTGGCGGTGGCGGCGGCGATGACGACGACTTCACCGGCAGCAACGCCGCGGGCCAGGAGCGTCGCGAAAAGCTGACCGAGGAAACCGACGATCTGCTCGACGAGATCGACGACGTTCTCGAGGAGAACGCCGAGGACTTCGTGCGCGCGTACGTCCAAAAGGGCGGACAGTGACCTGGCCGTTCCGCGATCGCCTGGCCACTAACTCAGCACTTCCCGGAGTCCCATCTAGTCCCGTAGATCTGTCCTCGTTTGCCGACTTCCTGCGTCGGCAGGCGCCTGAGTTGTTGCCGGTGTGCGCCGGCGGTGCCGCCGAGTCTGGCGGGGCCGCTGGTAGCCAGCTGCGCCACGGCACCACGATCGTTGCCCTGAAATACCCGGGCGGCGTCGTGATGGCCGGTGACCGGCGGTCGACGCAAGGCAACATGATCGCCGGGCGCGACATCAAGAAGGTGTATATCACCGACGACTACACCGCGACCGGTATCGCCGGCACCGCCGCGATCGCGGTCGAGTTTGCCCGCCTCTACGCCGTCGAACTCGAACACTACGAAAAGCTTGAGGGTGTGCCGCTCACGTTCGCCGGCAAGGTCAACCGGCTGGCGATCATGGTGCGCAACAACCTCGGGGCCGCTATGCAGGGGCTCGTCGCGCTGCCCTTGCTGGCCGGTCTCGACATCGACGACCCAGATCCGCAGAAAGCTGGCCGCATCGTGTCGTTCGACGCCGCCGGGGGCTGGAACTTCGAGGAAGAGGGCTACCAAGCGGTCGGCTCGGGGGCGATCTTCGCCAAGTCGTCGATCAAGAAGCTCTACTCCCAGGTGACCGATGCCGATTCGGCGCTGCGGGTGGCGGTGGAAGCCCTCTACGACGCCGCCGATGACGACTCGGCCACAGGGGGACCGGATCTGGTTCGCGGTATCTACCCGACCGCAGTCACCATCGGCGCCGAAGGCGCGGTCGAGGTGCCCGAGCAGCGCATTGCTGAGCTAGCCCGAGAGGTCATCGAAAGTCGTTCGCGTGCTGACACTTTCGGGCCAGATGCAGAGGCGCCACGGAGCGAGAAGTGAGCTTCCCCTATTTCATCTCACCCGAGCAGGCGATGCGCGAGCGCAGCGAGCTCGCCCGCAAGGGCATTGCGCGCGGCCGCAGCGTGGTGGCGCTGGCCTACGCCGGGGGTGTGCTGTTCGTCGCCGAGAACCCGTCACGATCCCTACAGAAGATCAGCGAGCTCTACGACCGGGTGGGCTTCGCGGCTGCCGGCAAGTTCAACGAGTTCGACAACCTGCGCCGCGGCGGCATCCAGTTCGCTGATACCCGCGGGTATGCCTACGACCGACGCGACGTCACCGGCCGGCAGCTGGCCAACGTCTACGCGCAGACCCTGGGCACCATCTTCACCGAGCAGGCCAAGCCCTACGAGGTCGAACTGTGTGTCGCCGAGGTGGCGCACTACGGCGAGACCAAACCCCCTGAGATGTACCGGATCACCTATGACGGGTCGATCAACGACGAGCCGCATTATGTGGTCATGGGTGGCACCACCGAGCCGATCGTCAACGCGCTGAAGGAGTCCTACACCGAAAACGCCGACCTGAGCACCGCGGTGCGCATCGCTGTCGAGGCGCTGCGGGCGGGAAGTGGCAATGGCGCCGCCGATCAGCCAGCCCTCGGCGTGTCCACCCTCGAGGTGGCGATTCTCGACCAGAACCGGCCGCGGCGGGCCTTTCGGCGGATCACCGGTGCCGCGCTGGAGGCGCTGCTGCCCAAAGCCGAGGGCTCGGCTGGTGGCAAGTCGTCGAAATAGGACGGCCACCACGTAGCTTGGCCGACAGGACCCGATGGCACGCCGCGGAGGTCGCACCAGTGAGCGAGCTGCATATCCCGGTGATCGACACCTTCGCGGGGGAGTATCTGTTCTTGTCGAATTTCGCGCCCGCACCCACACCGCATCGCGGTTGGCTTTACCCGACCAGCGAGCACGCCTTCGCGGCCGCGAAGACACGTGACCCGGCTGCGGTGGCCGCTATCCGCAACACCGACGATCCGGCCCGCGCCAAGCAGATCGGCCGTGCCGCGCCCCTAGTCGAGGGCTGGGAAGCCGGCGGCAAATTCGCGGCGATGGAAGAGGTGGTCACCGCGAAGTTCGACAACAATCCCGACCTGGCGCGCCGGCTGCTGGAGACCCATGGCGTTCTGCTGGTGGAAGGAAACACCTGGCATGACCAGGTCTGGGGATCGTGCCGGTGTGAGGAGCACTGCAACATTCCCGGCGGTAACGCCCTCGGTGTGATCTTGATGGCAGTGCGGCTGCGATTGGCGGCGCAGCGCACCCGGGTTTGAATGCCCCGTGGGCAAGCCAGGGGCTCGCCGGGCGCGGGACGTGAACGACATCAACGGCTTTGGCCGTGCCGGAGCCCGTGTTGCCGAGAGTTCAAATCGGTGCTACCTTGCGGGAGCACCTCGTTAGGCGAGGCTTCTGGACGAACATAGGCCACTGATCTGACGACGTCGAGAGACGCCCAAGATCAGGACAGATCTCCCCGGCTTAAGGGGTGGTCCCAAGTGGCTTTCCCGGCGCTGCGGGGATACGTCGGCCAGTGCCAAAGCTCAACGTGTGAGGGCGATGTCGCCGCTCGGCCGCGTCTGCGGTGTCCCTCTGTGTGCACGTAATTGACCGACATCGAGTACGGAAGGCAGGTGTTCCCATGACCAGCATGATCGACCTCCGCGTCGCCGCTTCGGGCGATGGGTTGCGCCTGACCCCGTACGAGGCGATGCGGCAGGACCTGTTGTTCATCCGCGGCGAGCTGGAGCGAGCGGGTATTCCGTTCTTGCTCATCCGCGGTGCCGACGGGCGCCCGGCACTCGTCGTTGACATTGCCCTGCGCGCCCGGGTCGCTGACGCGTTGATGGCGGCCTGCCTGGACGCGCCCCTGCGCGCGAAGATCCTCGACGGAACCGGGCGCCGCTCGGTGTATCTCGGCGACGGATTGCTCTCGGTGGACCCGGACCCGCGGCTGCTGCGCGTGTTCCGTCGGCGCGAATGCCCGCGCTCCGGCATGCGTTACGGCGCCTCCGCCGGGGTGGAGTTGCAGTTCTGGATGTTCGACGGGCAGCAGGCCATCTGCCCGGTCGAAAATTCGCTGACCCGCAAGACGTTGGCGCTCAACGAGGTTGTGTACACAGAAGTCGAATTGCATGGCCGCACCTGGCCGACGATCGCCGGGATGTTCACCCCGCACGCGGGCGACATCACGTTCGACATCGACATGGTTTTCTCCTGGGTGGACGGCAACGACCCAGAGTTCCGTGCACGCCGCGCAGCGGCGATGACGAATTATGTTGTCGGTGAAGGCGATGACGCCGACGCGCGGATCCGCCAGGTCGACGAGTTGAAGTATGCGCTGCGCTCGGTGCATGCTTTCGCGCCGTGGGTGCGCCGGATTTTCATCGCGACCGACTCGCCGGTGCCCGAGTGGCTCGCGCCGCACCCGAAGATCACCATTGTGCGCGCCGCAGAACACTTCACCGACCCTTCTGTGCTGCCGGTGTACAACAGCCACGCGGTGGAGACTCAACTGCATCACATTCCGGGTCTGGCCGAGCATTTCCTGTACTCCAACGACGACATGTTCTTCGGCCGAGCGGTTTCGCCGGCGACGTTCTTCTCCCCGGGTGGCGTCACCAAATTCATCGAAGCGCCCACCCGGATTGGACTCGGTAGCAACCACCCCGAGCGCAGCGGCTACGAGAACGCGGCACGGGTGAACCGCCAGCTGCTGTGGGAGAAGTTCGGCAAGATCATCACCCGCCACCTCGAGCACACCGCCGTCCCGTTGCGCAAGAGCGTCCTGTTTGAACTCGAGCGCGAGTTTGCGGCCGACTTCGCCCGCACCCAGGCAAGCCGCTTCCGGTCCAGCACTGACATCTCGGTGACCAATTCGCTGTACCACTACTACGCGTTGATGACCGGGCGCGCGGTGCAAAACGAGGCAGCGAAGGTACTCTACGTCGACACCACGTTGCGCTCGGGGCTGGCGAAACTGCCGAAGCTGTTGAAGAAGCGCAAGTTTGACTTCTTCTGTCTCAACGACGGCAGCTTCCCCGAGGTCAGCGCCCAAGAGCGGGCACAGGTCGTTGGCGAGTTCCTCGAAAGGTACTTCCCGGTGCCGGCGCCGTGGGAACGAGCGGCAGCCGACGAGTAAGACCTCCCAGCGGGCGGGCGCGCTGGACCCCGCCCGCTGGGAAATCACTCGTGACGCGCCAATTGCGGTGCGATGCGTGGTATTCGGGTGGCCGGCAAGATGCTCACTTGAGCGTCGGCGAGTTCACGCCGCACGGCGTCCGGAGAAACAAACCGTCCCACTGTTGCTCCGGCTACCAGGGGAATGACGGTGTGCACCACAGTATCTGGGTAACAGTGCACTAGGTTGAACGCCTGCGCACCGTCGCGGCCACGGGTTCCAGGCGTCAGCAGATCTTGGGTGTAACAGCTCGCCGAGGCCACCGACACCGGGATACCGGCGAAAGTGGCTGTGGTGGAATAGTGCAGGTGGCCGGCGAGGATGCTGCGCACATCGCTGCCGCGGAGAACGTCGGCCAGCGCGGCTTGATCGCGCAGCTCCACCATGACGGCCAGATCCTGCACGCACGGAACCGGGGGATGGTGCATCGCAAGCATGGTGCCGAAGGGAGCGGGTTCGGCCAGTTGGTCGGCCAGCCACTGCAACTGATCAGCCGCGACCTGTCCGTGGTGATGGCCTGGAACCGAAGTGTCCAACACGATCACGCGCAAGCCTGCTATGTCGTACACCCGGTCCATCGGCGCCATGGTGGGGGTTTCGCGAAGCAGATGTTCGCGCAGCGACGCCCGGTTGTCGTGATTGCCCATCACCCAAATGACCTGGGCGCCAAGACGATCGGCTAATGGCTCGACGAGTTCCCGTAACTTTCGGTAGGCACCGGGTTGGCCGGTGTCGGCGAGATCGCCGGTGAAGATCAGAGCGTCCGGTCGCGTTTGGGAGGCCTCGAGGCGCAACAGCAACTCGGATAATCGAGCGTCTGCGTCGACGTCCCCGTACAGGTCACCGTCGCCGGCTACTAAGTGGGTGTCGCTGATATGTGCAATGACGTGATCGGGCCGCGAATACTCCGCGACCCTGGGTCTGTCCACCGGACTAATAGGGACCTCTCAGGTGAGCAACCTCGCGCCAATCGGGTCGCTTCAACTCTACCCGAACGGTTACAGGTTGCCGGCAAGGCGTGCCTTGGCGTCAGTGAGTTCGTCGAACGAGCGGGCGCGAGTCGGACGAGGTCATGACCGCTTTTCGGCCCATCTGTGCAAGCCGTCGGCGTGCGCGCGTAGCGGCGTGACCTTTGCTTGTGCGGCCCGCATGCCTCACCCTGCACGCCAGCGCGGCGGACCGCCGCCATCATCCACAGCGGGCTTGCCCACCAGTTGCGGATTTAACCAGTACGCTCGAATCGTGCAGCGGCGAATCATGGGCATCGAGACCGAATTCGGTGTCACCTGCACGTTTCACGGCCACCGGCGTCTGTCCCCTGACGAGGTGGCCCGTTACCTGTTCCGCAGGGTGGTGTCGTGGGGCCGCAGCTCCAACGTGTTTTTGCGCAACGGCGCGCGGCTCTACCTCGACGTCGGCAGCCATCCCGAATACGCCACCGCCGAATGCGACAGCCTGGTGCAGCTGGTCACCCATGACCGTGCTGGCGAACGGGTGCTGGAAGACCTGCTCATCGACGCCGAGCAGCGGCTTGCCGACGAGGGCATCGGCGGCGACATCTACCTGTTCAAAAACAACACCGACTCGGCCGGCAACTCCTATGGCTGTCACGAGAACTACCTGATCGTGCGGGCCGGCGAGTTCTCCCGGATCTCCGATGTGCTTCTGCCGTTCCTGGTGACCCGCCAGCTCATCTGCGGGGCCGGCAAGGTGCTACAAACGCCCAAGGCGGCCACGTTTTGCCTGTCCCAGCGCGCCGAGCACATCTGGGAGGGCGTCTCCAGCGCGACCACTCGTAGCCGTCCGATCATCAACACCCGCGACGAGCCGCATGCCGACGCCGAGAAGTACCGACGCCTGCATGTCATCGTTGGCGACTCCAACATGTGCGAGACCACCACCATGCTCAAGGTGGGTACCGCGGCGCTGGTGCTGGAGATGATCGAAGCCGGGGTGGCGTTCCGCGACTTCTCGCTGGACAACCCCATCCGCGCGATCCGCGAGGTCAGCCACGACATCACCGGTCGCCGCCCGGTGCGGCTGGCCGGCGGTCGGCAGGCCAGCGCGCTGGACATCCAGCGCGAGTACTACGCGCGCGCCGTCGAACATCTGCAGACCCGGGAGCCCAACGCGCAGATCGAGCAGGTCGTCGACCTCTGGGGCCGCCAGCTCGACGCCGTGGAGAGCCAGGACTTCGCCAAGGTGGACACGGAAATCGATTGGGTGATCAAGCGCAAGCTGTTCCAGCGTTACCAGGACCGTTACGACATCGAGCTGTCCGACCCTAAGATCGCCCAGCTTGACCTCGCCTATCACGACATCAAGCGCGGCCGCGGCGTGTTCGACCTGCTGCAACGCAACGGCCTGGCCGCCCGTGTGACCACCGACGAGGAAATCGAAGACGCCGTCGACACGCCGCCCCAGACCACCCGTGCCCGGTTGCGCGGTGAATTCATCAGCGCCGCCCAGGCGGCCGGGCGCGACTTTACCGTGGACTGGGTGCATCTCAAGCTCAACGACCAGGCCCAGCGCACCGTGTTGTGCAAGGATCCGTTCCGCGCGGTCGACGAGCGGGTTAAGCGGCTGATCGCCAGCATGTAGCCCGACGACAAAACAGCCCGCGAAGCGGGGTCAGGAGGCGTCGGGCAATCGAGCCACCGCTTACCCTATTTCGGGTGGCGACTTCCAAAGTCGAGCGGTTGACGAACCTCGTCATCGCATTGCTGTCCACCCGCGGCTACATCACCGCCGAAAAGATCAGGTCCACGGTCGCCGGCTACTCCGACAGTCCCAGCGACGAGGCGTTCTCCCGGATGTTCGAGCGCGATAAAAGCGAACTGCGTGATCTCGGCATCCCGTTGGAGACCGGCAGGGTGTCGGCGCTGGACCCCACCGAGGGGTATCGCATCAACCGGGACGCCTACGCGCTTCCCCCGGTCGAGTTGACCCCTGAAGAGGCGGCAGCGGTGGCGGTGGCCACCCGATTGTGGGAGTCGCCAGAACTGATCACCGCAACCCAGGGCGCGTTGCTCAAACTGCGGGCGGCTGGGGTGGAAGTCGACCCCGACGCCCCGGTCACGATTGCCTCGACCACGGGGCTGCCGGGCTTGCGCGGGTCGGAGCACGTGCTAGGGGTGCTGCTGTCGGCCATCGATGCCGGGCAGGTCGTGCAGTTTCCGCACCGCCCGTCGCGCACCGAGCCCTACACCACCCGCACCGTCGAACCCTGGGGGGTGGTGACGCAGAACGGCCGCTGGTATCTGGTCGGGCATGACCGCGACCGCGACGCCACCCGTGTGTTCAGGTTGTCCCGCATCGGCGCCGAGGTGAAGCCCATCGGTCCGGTTGGCGCGGTCGTTCGGCCTGAGGGTGTCGACCTGCGCAAGATCGTCGCCGAGACCGTCGCTGAACCACCGACCGGTGTACAGGCGCAAGTGTGGGTGGCCGACGGGCGCGCTATGGCGTTGCGGCGCGCCGGCAAATCCCTGGGGCCACGGCGGTTGGGGGGACGCGACGGCGAGGTGATCGAACTCGACATCGGATCCAGCGACCGGCTCGCGCGTGAGATCACCGGCTACGGCGCTGACGCGGTCGTCCTCGAGCCGGCGTCGCTGCGGGACGACATACTGGCCCGCCTGCAGGCCCAGGCCGTTCTTGAGGAGGAGCGGCGCCAATGACAGCCGTATCTACTCGCCTGGTGCGGTTGCTGAACATGGTCCCGTATTTCCAGGCCAATCCGCGGGTCACCCGCGCCAAGGCGGCCGCCGACCTCGGCGTAACCGTCAAACAACTGGAAGAAGACATCAACCAGTTGTGGTTGTGCGGGCTGCCCGGTTACGGGCCTGGTGACCTGATTGACTTCGAATTCTCCGGCGACACAATCGAAGTGACGTTCTCGGCAGGCATCGATCGGCCGCTGCAGCTCACCTCCCCGGAGGCCACCGGCCTGCTGGTGGCGCTGCGGGCGCTGGCCGACGTTCCCGGCCTGGTGGATCCCGAGGCCGCGCGCAGCGCGATCGCGAAAATCGAATCGGCCGCCGGTACTGCCGCGCACGGGACCCATGCATCGGCGGTCGAGGACCCGGCGCCCGCCGAAAGCGAGGCCGCGGCCGCGGTTCGCACCGCGGTACGCCGCAACCGGGCGTTGGCCATTGACTACTACTCTGCCTCGCACGACACGCTGTCCAGCCGGGTCGTCGACCCGATTCGGGTGCTGTTGATCGGCGACCACAGCTACCTGGAGGCCTGGTCACGGGAGGCCGAAGGGGTGCGGCTGTTCCGGTTCGACCGCATCGTCGAGGCCCGGGTGCTCGATGAGCCGTCCGCGCCGCCGGAACCGGCGGTCCAATCACCACCGGACACTTCACTTTTCGACGCCGACCCGGCGCTTCCGTCGGCGACGCTGCGGGTGGCGCCGTCGGCGTCGTGGATGTTCGAGTACTACCCGATGCGCCTGCTGCGCGAGCTGCCCGACGGTCACTTCGAGGCGGCGATGACGTATGCCTCCGAGGATTGGATGAGCCGACTGGTGCTGGGCTTTGGGTCAGCTGTGCAGGTACTGGCGCCCGACTCCCTGGCCCAGCGAGTGCGAAACGCCGCCGCGGCGGCGCTGGACGTCTACCAGGCCGCGGCGCGGTCCGGATAAGACACCCGTCAGCTGCGGTAGCATCGGGTGGACGTCTGGAGGTAACGAAATTGGGCAGTCTAAGTCCGTGGCACTGGGCGATCCTTGCCGTCGTGGTGGTCCTGCTGTTCGGCGCCAAGAGGCTCCCCGACGCGGCACGTTCGCTGGGCAAGTCGTTGCGCATCTTCAAGTCAGAAGTCCGTGAACTGCAAAGCGAGAGCAAGCCGGAAAAGCCTGCCACTCCCGCCACGCCGACCACCCCGGTGCAGTCTGAGCGGGTCGACCCGCCGACCGCCGGCGGACAGTCGGCCTAGCCCGGCATAGTCGTCGCGGTGCCCCGAGCGGCACTGATTCACCGTCGTGCGCACTACCCGACTTTTGCGGCGCCTCGATCCGCGGCTGCGCCGCAGCCGCACCAACCCCGACGCGACGATGTCGCTGGTGGATCACCTCACCGAGTTGCGGACGCGGCTGTTGATCTCGCTGGCCACGATCGCGTGCACCACGGCGCTGGGATTCGTCTGGTATTCGCACTCGATTTTCGGGCTGGAAAGCCTGGGTGAGTGGTTGCGGCATCCGTATTGTGCGCTGCCGGCCTCGGCGCGAGCCGACATCAGCGCCGACGGGCAATGCCGGTTGCTGGCCACCGCGCCGTTCGACCAGTTCATGCTGCGACTCAAGGTGGGGCTGACCGCGGGGCTGGTGCTGGCCTGCCCGATGTGGCTGTACCAGTTGTGGGCGTTTATTACCCCGGGGCTGTACAGAAAGGAGCGCCGCTTTGCGATCGCGTTCGTGGTTCCGGCGGCGGTTTTGTTCGTGGCCGGGGCGGTGCTGGCGTATTTGGTGTTGTCCAAGGCGTTGCGGTTCCTGCTGACCGTCGGCAGCGACGTGCAGGTGACCGCGCTGTCCGGCGACCGCTATTTCGGGTTTTTGATCAACCTGCTGCTGGTCTTCGGTGTCAGCTTCGAATTCCCGTTGCTGATCGTCATGCTCAACCTGGCCGGTGTGCTCAGTTATGCGCGGCTGAAGTCGTGGCGGCGCGGCTTGATCTTCGCGATGTTCGTGTTCGCCGCGGTGTTCACGCCGGGGTCCGATCCGTTTTCCATGATCGCACTTGGGCTGGCCCTGACCCTGCTGCTGGAGTTGGCAATTCAGATCGCTCGGCTGCATGACAAGCGAAAAGCCAAGCGTCAAGCCATGATTGCGGACGACCAAGCGTCGCCCATCGAGCCGCCGTCGCCGATACCCGAACCGTCACGCATTTCCCTACCCCATGACGACATCACCTGAGCCCCGAACCAGCGAGCGGGCGTGTGTGTACGCCGACGCGCCGGCGACCGCTGACCACTCCGCCTGCTTGCCCCATTCGGCGACGCCGTGAACGCCCCGACGCAGCTGGACCGCTTCGTCGCCGAGCTGCCGTTTGCGCTGGATGACTTTCAACAGCGGGCCTGTGTGGCGCTCGAGCGTGGCCACGGCGTGCTCGTGTGCGCGCCGACCGGGGCGGGCAAGACGGTGGTCGGCGAGTTCGCCGTGCATTTGGCGCTGGCCGCGGGCGGCAAATGCTTCTACACCACGCCGCTGAAAGCCCTGAGCAACCAAAAGCACACCGATCTGACCGCACGCTACGGCCGAGATCGCATCGGGCTGCTGACCGGCGACCTGTCGGTCAACGCCAACGCGCCGGTGGTGGTGATGACCACCGAAGTGCTGCGCAACATGCTCTACGCGGATTCTCCTGTGCTGCAAGGTCTTTCACATGTCGTGATGGACGAGGTGCATTTCCTCGCCGATCGGATGCGCGGCCCGGTGTGGGAAGAGGTGATCCTGAATCTGCCCGACGAGGTGCGCCTGGTGAGCCTCTCGGCGACGGTGAGCAACGCCGAGGAGTTCGGCGGCTGGATCCAAACTGTGCGCGGCGACACCACCGTGGTGGTCGACGAGCACCGGCCGGTGCCGCTGTGGCAGCACATGCTCGTCGGCAAGCGCCTTTTCGACCTGTTCGACTATGACGCCGACGCGGGCCAGCTCCGAGTATCGCCGAGTCTGGTGCGCCACATCGCCCACCGTCGTGAGGCAACTCGGCTCGCCGACTGGCGGCCCCGGCGGCCGGCAGGACGGGGAGGTCCCGGACGAGCGGGTGGTCGACCAGGTTTCTACCGGCCGCCCAGTCGCCCGGAAGTCGTCGCGATATTGGACCGGGAAGGGTTGTTGCCGGCGATCACATTCGTGTTTTCCCGGGCCGGGTGTGACGCCGCGGTCGCGCAATGCCTGCGGTCTCCGTTGCGTCTTACCACCGAGGAGGATCGCGCGCGGATCGCTGAGGTCATTGATCACCGCTGTGGCGATTTGGCCGACGAAGACCTCGCCGTGCTCGGCTATTACGAGTGGCGGGAAGGGCTGATGCGCGGTCTGGCCGCTCACCACGCCGGAATGCTGCCGGCGTTCCGGCACACCGTCGAAGAGCTGTTCACCGCCGGCTTGGTCAAGGCGGTGTTCGCGACCGAAACGTTGGCCCTGGGCATCAATATGCCGGCGCGCACAGTGGTGCTGGAACGGCTGGTGAAGTTCAACGGCGAGCAGCACCTGCCGCTGACCCCCGGAGAGTACACGCAGCTGACGGGCCGGGCTGGCCGGCGCGGCATCGACGTCGAGGGCCATGCGGTGGTGATCTGGGATCCCCAGGAAGAAACCGCAGAGCCTGCCGAGGTCGCCGGGCTGGCCTCCACCCGCACATTTCCGCTGCGCAGCTCGTTCGCCCCGTCGTACAACATGACGATCAACCTGGTGAACCGGATGGGTCCCGAGCAGGCGCACCGGTTGCTGGAGCATTCGTTCGCCCAGTACCAGGCCGACCGCTCGGTGGTCGGCCTGGTCCGCGGCATCGAGCGGGGCCGTCGACTGCTCGACGAGATCGCCGCCGAACTCGGCGGCCACGACGCTCCGATCCTCGACTATGCCCGGCTGCGGGAGCGGATCTCGCAGCGGGAGCGGGCGCAGGCGCGGGCGTCGCGCGCGCAGCGCCGCCAGGCGGCCAACGACGCGCTGGCCTCGCTGCGCCGCGGCGACATCATCAGGATCACCCACGGCCGCCGCGGCGGGTTGGCGGTGGTGCTGGAATCCGACCGCGACAGTTCCGATCCGCGGCCGCTGGTGCTCACCGAACACCGCTGGGCGGGCCGGATTTCGTCGGCCAACTACCCGGGCGCGGCTGCGCCGGTCGGGTCGATGACGTTGCCCAAGCGGGTCGAACACCGTCAGCCCCGGGTGCGTCGGGATTTGGCGTCGGCGCTGCGCTCGGCCGCCGCGGGCCTCGCTGTCCCGCCCCCGCGCGGCAAGCGCGGCCCCCGCCGGGACAACGACGTCGGCGCGTCTGGCGACCCAGAGCTGATGTCGCTGCGCGAGCAGCTGCGTCGCCACCCCGCCCACCACGCGCCCGACCGGGAAGCCCAGCTGCGGGTCGCTGAGCGCTATCTGCGCATCGAGCGTGACAACGCTGCGCTGCAACAAAAAGTGGCCGCGGCCACCAACTCATTGGCCCGCACCTTCGACCGGATTGTCGGGCTGCTCACCGAGCGCGGGTTCATCCGGATGCTCAACGGCGATCCACAGGTCACCGAGGACGGCCGGCTGTTGGCCCGAATCTACAGCGAGAGCGACCTTTTGGTCGCCGAATGTCTGCGCACCGGCGTGTGGACCGGTCTGCGGCCCGCGGAGTTGGCGGCGGTGCTGTCGGCGGTGCTCTACGAGTCACGAGGTAGCGAGGGCGCGGGCCCGCCGCAGCGCGCCGACACGCCGACCGCGCCGTTGCGGCGCGCGCTGGCTCGCACACGTCAGTTGTCGACGGAGCTGCGCGCCGACGAGCAACGGCATCGCATCAGCTTGAGCCGCGAACCCGACGAGGGCTTCGTGCCCGCCATCTATCGCTGGGCCAGCACCGGCGACCTCACCGCTGCGCTGTTGGCCACCGACGACTCGGGCACGGGTATCTCAGCGGGGGATTTCGTGCGCTGGTGCCGGCAGGTGCTGGACCTGTTGGACCAGGTGCGCAAAGCGGCCCGCGAACCTGAGCTGCGAGCCACCGCCAAGCAGGCGATCGACGACGTCCGGCGCGGCGTCGTCGCAGTTGACGCCGGGTAGGCTGGCGCGGAGCTACGGTTACATCCGGTGAAGCAGGACCAGAGTCGAGAGGACCGAACACACCATGAGCGGACCGCAGGGATCCGACCCCAACCAGCCGTGGCAGCCGCCAGGCCAGGGTGAGGAGCAGCAGGCCACCGGTGGTGACCAGCCGACGGCGCAGGCCTCGTCGCCGTGGCAGCAGCCAACCGCAGACCAGTCGACCTGGCAGGCGCCGGCGTACACGTCCTCGGAATACCCGCAATACCAACAGCCGACGGGCCAGTTCTATCCGCCGTATCAGCAGACGGTGCCGGGCTATCCGCAGCCCGATCAGTACGGCCAGCCCGCCCAATACGGGCAGCCCACCCAGTACGGCCAGCCCGGCCAGTATCCGCAGCCCGGTCAGTACGGCCAGCCCGCCCAATACGGGCAGCCCACCCAGTACGGCCAGCCCACCCAGTACGGCCAGCCGGGTCAGTATCCGGGGCAATACGGTCAGCCCCAGTTCCCGGGGCAGTATGGCCCGCCGAGCGAGCGTTCGAAACGCTCAACGGCCGTGATCGGCACCGTGATCGGCGTGTTCGCCGCGATCGTGGTCGCGGTCGTGCTGGTGCTGGGTTTCTGGGCGCCCGGGTTCTTCGTGACCACCAAGCTGGACATCAACAAGGCGCAGGCCGGCGTGCAACAGATCCTCAGTGACGAGACCAACGGCTACGGCGCGAAAAACGTCAAGGACGTCAAGTGCAACAACGGCCAAAACCCGACGGTCAAGAAGGGCGCAACCTTCGACTGCGAGGTCAGCATCGACGGCACCAAGCGGCAGGTGACGGTGACCTTCCAGGACAACAAAGGCACCTACGAGGTCGGCCGCCCGAAGTAGCTGCCCAGCAGACGCAAAAGCACCCAAACCGCCGGTTTCGGGTGCTTTTGCGTCGGCTCGCGCCACCTATCCCGGCAGCGAGTCAAGCGCCTTTTGCAGCCGGGCGACCGGCGAACCGACACCGAGCCGACTCGCCAGCTCCGCGGTGCGTCGAGGGTCGGCCGCCACCAGCGGCACGGCATCGGTCGACGTGGACAGCTCGACCGGCGCGTCGGTGGCCACCCGCACCACCGGGTCGGCCGCCTCGATGTAGTCGGCGGCCTGGCGCAACTTTGCCCGAAGTGCTTTGGGCATAGCCGATTTCGGATCCTCGGCGGCGGCCAGGATCGCGGCCAGTGAGCCGTGGCGGGCCAGCAACGTCGCGGCGGTCTTTTCGCCGATGCCCGGCACGCCGGGAAGCCCGTCGGAGGGGTCGCCGCGCAGCAGCGCCAACTCGGCGTAGGCGGCGCCGCCCGATCGGCGGGCAGCCCGTATCGCTCCGCCACCTCGCGGGGGCCCAGCAGCATCGCCTTGGTCAGCCCGCGTCCCAGGTAGAGCACCCGCACCGGCACCGGCGTGTCGGCGACTACTTGCAGCAGGTCCCGGTCGCCGCTGACCACGATCACCGGGTCCCGGCGTTCTCGCGCGGCCAGCGTGCCGATCACGTCGTCGGCCTCGAAGCCCGGCGCACCGGCGGTGCAGATGCCGAACGCGTCGAGGATCTCCTCGATCATCTGCACCTGCGGAGTCAACTCGTCGGGCACCGCTTCGATATCGGGTTGCGCATCAGGGTTTTCCTGCTCGACCCGGTGCGCCTTGTACGACGGGAGGCGGTCGACCCGGAACTGCGGGCGCCAGTCCAGGTCGAGGCACACCGCCAACCGGTCGGGCCGCTGCTGAGTGATCAGCACGGCCATCGAATCGAGGAAGCCGCGCACCGCGTTTACCGGCCGCCCATCCGGGGAGGTAATCGACGACGGCACCCCGTAGAAGGCTCGAAACCACATGCTGGCCCCGTCGAGCAGCAAGAGCGGTGCTGACATGCTGGCCACGTTAGCCTGAGGCCATGGGTCCGCGCCGATTCGACGCAGACGTCTATGCGCACCGACTCTCCGAGGCGGCGGCCGCCACCGCCGCGGCCGGGCTGGCCGGTCTGGTGATCACCCCCGGCTACGACCTGCGGTATCTGATCGGCTCACGCGCACAGACCTTCGAACGGCTGACCGCATTGGTAGTGCCTGCCTTCGGCGAACCCGGCGTGGTGGTGCCGCGACTCGAGTTGGCCTCGCTAAGGGAGTCGGCCGTTTCGGAATTGGTTTTGCCGGTGTGGGATTGGGTGGACGGTGACGACCCCTACCAGCTGGTGGTGGCGGCGCTCGGCGGTGCGCCTGCGGCCTGCGCGGTCGCCGAATCCATGCCCGCACTGCACTTGTTGCCGTTGGCGGAAGCACTAGGTGTGACGCCGGTGTTGGCCACAGGGGTGCTGCGCGGGCTGCGGATGATCAAGGACGCCGCCGAGATCGACACGCTACGCCATGCTGGCGAGGCCATCGACCGGGTGCACGCCCGGGTACCGCAACTGCTGGCGCCTGGCCGAACCGAGGCCGATGTCGCCGCCGATATTGCCGACGCCATTGTCGCCGAAGGACATTCGGAGGTGGCGTTCGTGATCGTCGGTTCCGGGCCCCATAGCGCCGACCCACATCACGAATGCTCGGATCGCACGCTGCAAGTCGGTGACATCGTCGTCGTCGACATCGGCGGCGCCTGCGATCCCGGTTACCACTCCGACTCGACCCGGACCTACAGCATCGGCGAGCCGGAAGCACAAGTAGCCCAACAGTATTCGACGCTGCAGCGCGCACAACGTGCCGCCATCGATGCGGTGCGACCAGGCGTGACCGCGGAACAGGTCGACGCCGCGGCCCGCGACGTTCTGGCCGAGGCCGGGCTCGCCGAATATTTCGTACATCGCACCGGTCACGGTATCGGGTTGGCGGTGCACGAAGAGCCCTACATCGTCGCCGGCAACAAGCTGCCGCTGGCCGCGGGCATGGCGTTTTCCATCGAGCCCGGCATCTACTTTCCGGGCCGATGGGGTGCCCGCATCGAGGACATCGTCGTCGTCACCGACCGCGGCGCAACGGCCGTCAACAACCGGCCGCACGAGCTGATCGTGGTCCCGGCCTGACGCGGCCCCGCCGGGGCCGCAGACCGCGCTGGTGAAACCCGATGCGGACGGGTCGGCGCCCACTACGCTGATGCGATGACCGACCAAGACCGTGCCGCCGCCCGCCGCGACATCGCCGACGCCTTGCTCAAAGCCCTCGAACGTCGTCACGAAGTGCTCGACGTGATCGTGCAGGCCGACGATCGGCCCGCTGCGGTCGAGGCGATCGTCGCGTTGCTGGGCACCTCACGGCTGGGCGGCGAGGCGGTGATGTCGATGTCCTTCGACCAACTCACCAAGGACGCCCGCCGCAAGATTGCCGCCGAGCTCGACGGCCTCAACAGCCAACTGAGCTTCACCCTCAACGAGCGCCCGGCCAGCTCGGGCGACAGCCTGGTGCTGCGCCCGTTCGCCGGCGACGCCGACCGCGACATCTTCGCGGCCCGCACCGCGGACACCGGTGCCTCAGGGGACGGATCCGGGGGGCCTGCCGGTGGACTCGACGACGAAATCCGTTCGGCGCTGGCGCGAATCGACGCCGAAGAGGCCGCCTGGTTCGTCGCCGTCGACGGAACCCAGAAGGTCGGCATGGTCTTCGGGGAGCTCGCCCACGGCGAAGTTCACGTCCGGATCTGGATCCACCCCGATTACCGGCACCGCGGCTACGGCACCGCCGCACTAGCCCAGTCGCGACCGGAGATGGCGCGTTATTTCCCCGCGGTGCCGCTGGTGATCCGCGCGCCGGGCGCCCGGCCCGCCTAGCGGTTTCCGCGCGCTCAGCTGTCGGTGCGGTCCAGCAGCTCGGCCGACCCGAGCACCCGCTCCACCTGCACCTCGATCACCACCCGCCGCGGGTTGGGCCGCGGCGTGCGGTAGCGCTGCGCATAGCGCAACTCGGCGTCGCGTACCGCGTCGATGTCGCTGTTCACCTTGGCGCGGCCTTCCAACGACAGCCAGCGGGCGCCGTCGACCTGGCTGAGCACCGCGATTCCGCCGCGCTCGGCGTTGAGCGCCTTCTGCGAACCGCCGGTGGTGATCACCCGGGCGATGTGCGTCTTGGGGTCGAACGTGAACCCCACTGCCACCACATGCGGCGTATTGTCGGCGCGCAGCGTGGTCAGCATCGCCAGATGCCGCTCGGTGAGAAACGCCAGCGCATCGTTGCTGAGCCGGGTGGTGGTCTTGGCCATCGCGGCCCACGTTAGCGCAGGCAATAATCGCAGCCGTGGATGACACGGGTGGCAGGCCGCTCGTCATTTTCGGTGGCCGCAGCGAAATCGGCACCGAACTGGCGCGACGGCTGGCGCCCGGCGCGACGGTGGTGCTGGCCGCGCGGGGAGCCGACCGGCTCGGCGAGCAGGCCGCGATGATCCGTCAAGCCGGTGCAGCGAGCGTGCACACCCGCGAGTTCGACGCCGACGACCTGGAATCCCACGGACCGCTGGTCGAGGCGATCATCGCCGAGCACGGCCCGATCGACACCGCGGTGCTGGCCTTCGGCATCCTCGGCGACCAGGCCCGCGCCGAGACCGACGCCGCGCACGCGATCGCCATCGTCCACACCGACTACGTCGCCCAGGTCAGCCTGCTCACCCATCTGGCCAAGGCCATGCGGGGCGCCGGGCGCGGTTCGCTGGTGGTGTTCTCCTCAGTGGCCGGGGTGCGGGTGCGCCGGGCCAACTACGTCTACGGCTCGGCGAAGGCCGGCCTGGACGGGTTCGCCAGCGGACTGGCCGACGCGCTGCACGGTACCGGGGTGCGGCTGCTGATCGTTCGGCCGGGGTTCGTGGTCGGGCGCATGACGCAGGGCATGACGCCCGCGCCGATGTCCAGCACTGCCACTCAGGTGGCCGCCGCGACCGCCCGGGCGCTGGCCAAGGGCCGACGTACCGTGTGGGTTCCGTGGGCGCTGCGGCCGGTGTTTTTCGGGCTGCGGCTGCTGCCGCAGTTCGTTTGGCGCAGGATGCCACGATGAACCGCGTAACGGTCGTGGGGATCGGCGCCGACGGCATGGCGGGACTGTCGGAAGCATCGCGGTACGAATTACGCAAAGCCACAGTCATTTACGGATCACAGCGGCAACTGGACCTGCTCGATGACAGCGTGGCCGCGGCTCGTCGGCCCTGGCCGTCGCCGATGCTGCCCGCGCTGCAGGGCCTGCTCGACAGTGACTCCGACGTGCATGTGCTGGCCAGCGGTGACCCGCTGCTGTATGGGATCGGAAGCACGTTGATTCGGCTGTTCGGCGCCGAGCGGGTGCGGGTACTGCCGCACGTGTCGGCGGTGACGCTGGCCTGCGCGCGAATGGGCTGGACCGTTGCCGACACCGAGGTGATCAGCCTGGTTACCGCCGAGCCTCACACCGCTGTGCGCCAGGGCGGGCAGGCGATCGTGCTGTCGCGCGACGTCACCACGCCGACGAGCCTTGCGCGGTTGCTCACCGAAAACGGCCGCGGCGAATCGGAATTCACCGTTCTCGAGCAGCTCGGTGGACCGAAGGAGCGCCGCCGCGACGGGACCGCCCGCGAGTGGGCCGCCAGCGGGCCTGATGACGTCGACGACCTCAACGTGATCGCCGTGCGCTATCTGCCCGACGAGCGGGTGTCGCCAGTGCGCGACGATGCGCTCTTCCATGATGGGCAGATCACCAAACAGAGCATGCGGGCGGTGACGCTGGCCGCGCTGGCGCCGCGGCCGGGGGAGCGGTTGTGGGATGTGGGTTCGGGCTCGGGCAGCATCGCTGTCGAGTGGTGCCGCAGCTGGCGTGGCTGCACGGCTGTGGCGTTCGAACGGGACGAGCAGCGCCGCGATCGCATCGCCCGCAACGCGGTCGCGTTCGGGGTGAGCATCGAGGTACGTGGCGCAGCCCCTGGCGCTTTCGACGGTGCGCCGACGCCGTCGGTGATCTTCGTCGGCGGCGGCCTGACCCAGCCGGGTTTACTCGATGCCTGCCTCGGGCATCTGCCGGCCGGTGGACGTTTGGTCGCAAACGCCGTGACGGCCGAGTCAGAAGCCTATGTAACGCAGGCGCATTCGCGGCTCGGCGGGCAGCTGCGGCGCTTCCAGCACTACCAGGGCGAGCCGCTCGGCAGTTTCACGGCCTGGCGCCCGCAGCTGCCGGTCACCCAGTGGGAGGTGACCAAGCAGTGACGGTGTACTTCATCGGCGCGGGTCCCGGTGCCGCCGACTTGATCACCGTGCGCGCGCAGCGGCTGCTCGGACAGTGCCCGGTATGCCTTTACGCCGGGTCGATCATGCCCGACGACCTGCTCGCGCTGTGTCCGCCGGGCGCGAGGATTGTCGATACCGGCCCGTTGACACTGGAGCAGATCATTACCGAGATCGCCGATGCGGATGCCGCCGGCCACGATGTCGCGCGGCTGCATTCGGGCGACCCGTCGCTATACAGCGCGATGGCCGAACAGTGCCGCCGACTTGACGCGCTGGGCATCGATTACGAAATCGTGCCCGGGGTCCCGGCTTTCGCCGCGGCGGCCGCCGTATTGCGCCGCGAATTGACCGTTCCCGGGGTCGGCCAGACGGTGACGCTGAGCAGGGTGTCCACCGTGTCGACACCGATGCCGCCCGGTGAAGACCTGTTCGCTCTGGCCCGCCGCGGCGGCACACTGGTGCTGCATTTGGCGGCCGCGCAGATCGACGCGATCGTCCCTGAGCTGCTGGCCGGCGGCTACCGTCCCGAAACGCCTACGGCTGTCGTGGCTTTCGCCAGCTGGCCGCAACAGGTGGTGCTGCGTGGGACGTTGTCCGATATCGCCGAAAAGATGCACGACGCCGGCATCACCAAAACGGCGATCATCATTGTCGGTGAGGTCCTCGCCGCAACGGAATTTGCCGACAGCTACCTGTATTCGGCTGAGCGAAGGACGCATTGATGCGGGTACTGCTGCTCGGCGGCACCGCTGAAGCACGCGCACTGGCCGCGCGGCTGCATCCTGACGTCGACCTCATCAGCTCGCTGGCGGGGCGGGTGCCCGACCCCGCATTGCCCGTCGGGCCGGTGCGGATCGGCGGGTTCGGTGGTGTCGAAGGGCTGTGCCGCTGGTTGCGCGACGAGCGGATCGACGCTGTCGTCGACGCCACGCATCCCTTCGCCGCCACCATCACGGCGCATGCCGCTAGCGCATGTCGGCAACTGGGGTTGCCGCATCTGGTCCTCGCCCGCCCAGGGTGGGAGGTCGACAACGCCATCGTGGTCACGTCGGATACTGAAGCGGCGAAAACCGTTGCCGAACAAAGCTATTCGCGTGTGTTTCTGACCACTGGGCGATCCGGTGTCGCGGCGTTCGCCGACAGCGATGCGTGGTTTTTGATCCGCGCCGTCACCGCGCCCGACGCCCGTTGCCTGCCGCGCCGCCACAAAGTGCTGTTGTCCCGCGGGCCGTATCACTACGACGGCGAATACACGCTGCTGCGCGAGCACCGTATCGACGCGCTGGTCACCAAGAACAGCGGGGGTGAGATGACGCGGGCCAAGCTCGACGCCGCGGCCGCGTTGGACATCGCGGTCGTGATGGTCGATCGTCCGCCCCCGCCGGCTGGCGTGACGACGGTGAGCACTGTGGACGAAGCGGTCGCCTGGGTTAGGCGAGCAGACGCAAAAGCGCCCTGAACGATGGGGATTCGGGCTCGCGGGCAACGCGAAATGACCTTGGCCATTGCCCACCGCTTCCATCGAGCTCTCCGCAGACGAAAGCCATGCTGGTCGCGGTGCAGGCGAGGCATAGCGAAGTACTCGTGATTAGCTGCTGAATTACCACGTCAGTGACCGGTGCGCGGATATAGTCGGCGCGTGATCAGCGGCGATCCGCTGACTGGGCGCGAGGGTGAACTCAAACTTATTCGCCGCGCACTGAGCGGGTTCGGCAACTACTCCGGCGTCATCATCGCCGGGGCCGCCGGTGTGGGCAAGACTCGGCTCGCACGAGAGGTATTGGCTCGCGCGGCCGCGGCAGGTGCCCGCACCAACTGGATTGTGGGCACCGAGTCTGCCCGACCGCTGCCGTTGGGCGCATTCGCCGCTTTGCTTACCGACGCGATGGCTGAGCCGTTGCTCAGTGTGCGGCGGCTGATCAATACCTTTGTCGCGCAACAGCATCGAGGTCGAGTGCTTATCGGAGTCGACGACGCTCATCTTCTGGACGGGTTGTCCGCACATGTCGTGCACCAATTGGCGTCAACCCGTGGTGCCCGGCTGGTGGTGACCGTGCGAACAGGCGCGGACGAGCCTGATGCCGTGACGGCGTTGTGGAAGGATGAGCTGCTGACGCGGCTGGACCTGGAACCACTGTCCGCCGCAGCCACCCGCTGCCTGATCGAAACCAGCGTCGGTGGACCGGTGGATGCCCGCAGCGCCGAGCGGTTCTGGAAGCTGACGGGCGGCAACGCCTTGTTTTTGCGGCAGCTGGTTGCTGACCAGATCGCGGCCGGCCGAATGCGGCAGGTCGCCGGGGTGTGGATGTGGGACGACGACGTCGCAGTGTCGCCGAGCCTCAGCGACATGCTGGGTCGACGGCTGCGTCGGATGACGCCCAGGGTGGCACGGGTCGTCGACACCCTGTCGCAATGCGAACCACTCAGCGTCGAGGTGCTCTGCGACCTGGTGCGCCGCCGAGATCTCGAATCTGCCGAACAGATGCGCCTCGTCACCGTGGAACGCGTCGGCGACGAGCGCGTGGCCCGGCTGGCGCATCCGCTGTTCGGTGAGCTTCGCCAGGCAACCGCTGGGGAACTCCATCTGTCCAAGGTCCGCGGACAGTTGGCGCGGCGGCTGGCCCGGGAGGTCGACCGCGACATGCGGGCAACAGTGCGCCGGGCTTTGCTGACGCTCCACTCTGATCTCGATCCCGACCCGAAGCTGTATCTGGAGGCAGCGCGCTTTTCGATGATGCTGTTAGATCCCGATTCAGCCGAGCGGTTCGCCGCCGCGGCCGCGGCCTGCGGCGCACCTGACGCCGCGCCGATGCGGGCGATGACCCTCGTGCTTCTCGGGCGAGGGGAGCAGGCCGAAGAAGCCCTGCGGGCCATCTGTGGCGCGGACCGTGAGGACCGCCATCGATGGTCGACCATCAGGGCGGCCAACCTGATCTGGATGCTCGGGCGGCCCCGGGAGGCAGCGGCCATTCTCGACGGTCTCGCCGCGGCAAAGGAATCCGCCGCGCAGCGTGATGCCCGTCTCGCGGTCGAAGCCTGCATCGACGCGGTATCTGCCCGCTGCGCCGACGCGGAAGAGAAGGCCAAAGCAGCGCTTTGTTCGCAGGTGCTCTCGGATTTTCACGCGATGATGGCATCGGTCGCGCTGGTGATGGCGATGGGTGCACTCGGTCACGTCGATGACCTGGCTGATGTCGCCGAGCGTGCCGTTGAGCGGGCGATCACTGCGTTCGAGTCGTCGCCGATGCGATTTTGGTTCGGCGCAGTCTACGCGCGCGCCTGCCGGTTGACCGGGCACATCGACGAGTGCGGGCAATCCGCCCGGAGGATCGCCGATTCGGCTCGAGATGTTCCCGGTTTTGCATACGCGAACCTGGCATTCCTGTTGGGCCACGCCAGTCTGGTGCGCGGCGATCTCCGCAGCGCCCTCAGCTTGCTGCGCGAAGCGCGTGCCGGAGTTGAAAAGCACGGTGCGACAACAGGTTTACGTCCGGCAAGTTGCTTCGGGTTAGCCGAAGCACACGCCAAACTGGGACAGGTGGCCGCGGCAGAGGAGGCACTGGCCGAAGCCCAACGCTTCGTGCCCGCCGAGTATCTGTTCATGCAGACCGCGCTGTCCCTGGCAACCGGCTGGACGCTGGCGGCCAAAGGCTACCTGGGCGAGGCGATCGCCACCGCGCACCAAGCCGCGACCGAAGCGCGCGAGCGCGGCCAGCCGACCCACGAGCTGGCTTGCCTGCAAGCAGCGGCCCAGTGGGGCGACGCATCGCAGGCGAGCCGGGCCCGCGACCTGGCTGACGAGTTATCGCTTCCTCTTGCGAATACTGTTGCGCGGCATGCTGAATCGTTGCTCAGCGGCGACGGGGAAGGTTTGCTTGCGGCCTCGTCGGAATACCAGGCGATCGGTGACCGGGTCGCGGCTGCGGATGCCGCGGCACAGGCAGCGGCCGTGTTTACCAGCCGCCAACACCGCCAGCGGGGACTGTATGCGACGGCGACAGCGCGGGAGCTTGCCGCCGAGTGCGCGGGGCTGTGCACGCCGGCATTGCGCACCACCGCCGGACTTCCGCTGGGTGGGCGACAGCGTGAGGTCATCGAGTTAGCGATTGCGGGTTTGTCCAACCGCGAAATCGCGGAACGGCTGGTGATGTCGGTGCGTACCGTCGAAGGTCATATTTACCGCGCGTGCCAGCGAGTCGGGGTCAACACCCGCGACGAGCTCAAGACGGTCATCCGAGCTAGCTGGAAAAGCGATGACAGAGCGTGACGCAACGGCGGCCGAGCTGCACCTGGCGGTGTGTCGACGCTTTGGCGACGCGGTCCGAGCGGCCGACGGGAAGTGGCAGCGTCCGTCGCCCTGCGAGGGCTGGAACGCCCGTGACGTGGTGGAGCACGTGATCGGATTTCACGACGCGCTTTTGTTGCGGCCCTTGGGTTTAAAGCCGGAGCGCCCGCGTACGGACCCGCGTCGGCGCTGGGAATTGACCTTCGACCGGCTGCCCGTTGCATTCGGCCCAAGCCAGGTTCTGCGGCGGGTGGTCGAGGTGCCGGCTGTCGGGAACAACCCCGCAGCCCGTCGCGAAGTGAAGACTCTCATGCCGCGGCTCAGCCAAGACGTGTTGGTGCACACCTGGGATCTGGCCCGCGCCGTCGGCGCCGATGACCGACTCGATCCCGACTGGTGTGCACTGTTTTTCGAGCAGCTGCCGTCGGATCCCGATGCCCTTAGCGCATCAGGGATGTTCGCGGCGCCGGTGGCCGTCGGCGACGACGCCGACATCCAGTCGCGGCTTCTCGCCCGCCTGGGCCGCGATCCGGCCTGGGTTGCGCGCTTCAGCGGGGGTACCTTCGCGGGGTGAACACACGGTCGTCGTACCACTGCGTCTGCGACGAGCCGACAATCAACAGGCAGCGCATGTCGACCTCGGCCGGGTCCAAGTCGGCCAGTCGCACCACCACCACACGCTCGTCCGGGCCCGACACGTCACGACCGATCACCACCGGCGTACCGGGATCCCGGTGGCGCAGCAGCAGGTCCCGCATCGCGGCAACCTGCCACGTGCGCGTCTTCGACGCGGGGTTGTAGATGGCCAACACCATGTCGGTGGCAGCCGCGGCCGACAGCCGGGCTGCGATGACGTCCCATGGTTTGAGCCGGTCGGACAGCGAGATCACTGCGTAGTCGTGACCCAGCGGCGCGCCGACCCGGCTCGCGACCGCCTGCGCGGCGGTCATCGCCGGGATCACCCTGACCTGCACACCCGGCCATTGCTTGGCCTCCTCGAGCACCGCGGTGGCCATCGCGAACACCCCGGGATCACCGGATGACACCACCGCCACCGCACGGCCTTGCTCGGCCAGCGCGCAGGCCAGCCGGGCACGCGCCTGCTCGTCGGTGTTGTCACTGGGATGACGACGTTGACCCTCCCGAACCGGGACGCGATCCAGATAGCGGCCGTAACCGACGAGATCGGTGGCAGCAGCGAGCTCGCGGCGGCATTCCGGCGTCATCCAGTCGGCCTGCCCTGGGCCAAGTCCGACCACCGCCACGCCGCCGGCCCGCGATTCGCGGCACCGACCACCCGGCAGCAGCGCCAGCGAGAAGTACGGGACGCTGTCCTGGTCGACGTCGGCGGCCGGTAGCACCCGCTGGCCGGCGGTGCTGGCACGCTCCACGTAAAAAGCGTCATCGAGTCGACCGGCTAGCGAAAGTGCTTCGCGCACAGCGGGATATGAGCGACCCAGCTTCATGACCACCGCGGCGTCGGCGTCGGCGAGCCGGTGCGTCAGTTCGGCGACACCCAAGGTGCCGGGCAGCACCGACAGCACCTCGTCGCCGGCTACCAGCGGTGTCGCGATCGCGGCCGACGCCGCGCTGACCGACGTCACACCGGGCACGATGACCGCATTGAACCGCTGGGTGAGCCGGGTGTGCAGATGCATGTACGAGCTGTAGAACAGCGGATCGCCCTCGGCTAACAGCGCCACGTCGCGTCCGGCGTCCAGGTGTGCCGCGATCCGGGAGGTGGCCTCGGCGTAGAAGTCCTCCAGCGCACCGGCGTAGCCGCCGGGATGATCGGTGGTCTCCGTGGTTACCGGATAGACCAGGTGCTCCTCGATCTGGCCTGGCCGCAGATACCGTTCGGCGATGCCGCGGGCGATGCTGCGGCCGTGGCGTGCGCTGTGGTAGGCCACCACGTCAGCTTCGCGGATCACGCGGGCCGCCTTGACCGTCACCAACTCGGGGTCGCCGGGCCCGAGTCCGACACCGAAAAGTGTTCCCCGCCTATTCATTTGATGTTTGCCGCGATCGCGTTGACAGCAGCGGCGGCGATCGCGCTGCCGCCGCGGCGGCCTCGCACGATCAAATGCGACATCCCGCGCGGGCGCTCGATAAGCTCCTGCTTGGACTGCGCAGAGCCAACGAAGCCCACCGGGCCGCCCAGCACCGCCGCCGGCGCCGAGACCCCCTCGTCGACCAGTTCCAGCAGCCGAAACAGGGCGGTGGGCGCGTTGCCGATCGCCAGCACCGCGCCCGCCAGACGGTCGGCCCACAGCTCCACGCCCGCTGCCGAGCGGGTGGTGTGCCGGCGGGCGGCCAGCTCGGCGGCCCGCGGATCGGCGACCAGCGACACAATCTCGTTGCCGGGCAGGCGGTCCGACATGATCCCGGCGGCCACCATGGACGAATCGCACAGCACCGGCGCGCCGCCGGAGAGCGCAGCGCCCGCGCGGGCGACGACGTCGTCGGTGTAGGCCACCTCCTCGGCGAGGTCGACCTGGCCGCAGGTGTGGATCAGCCGGACGACGACCTGCTCGACGTCGGGGGGAAATCGGGCCAAATCCGCTTCGGCCCGGATAGTCGCGAACGACTGCCGGTAGATCTCGGCCGCATCGCGAAGGTAGTCGAGCACCCGCTCACCTTAAGGCCGCGCGAGTCGGTACCCGTCTCCGGTTGCCACAAGCACCTCACCGGCCGGTGGGCTGCCGCAGGCTCGCTCGCAGCCGACGAAGTGGCGGTGCACACCGCTATCCGCGGCCAGTGACCGTGCGGCGTCGGCGCGCACGTCGGCGACCGACCGCGCGCAGCCGGGACTGCCGGTGCACGCGCTGACCGATAGCCACGGGGAGTTCGCGTCGAACACCAGACCCAGCGGCGCCAGCACCCGCAGCGCCGCGTCGGCGCCGGGCTCGTCGAGGTCGCACACCAGTACCGAACGCCACGGAGTGATTACCAGCGGTGCGCCGATCGCAGCCAGGCGATCGGCCACCGCAGCGGTCAACACCCCGAGCGGCACCGCCGCGCCCAACGCGACGCGCCCGTCGTCCTGGGGCAGCCAGCCCACCGGTGGTCGAAGAACCGCGGGAAACGGTGTCGGCGCGAGCTGCACACCGGGCAGCACTATCGAGAGGTCAGCTAATTCCCTTACCCGCCAAGCATTTCCACGGACATCGACGAATTTCACCGCCAGCTTCACCAGTGCGGGTATGACGGCGTCGACCGTCAGGCGCACGCCGGTGTCGCGCCCGGCCAGCAGCAGCGCGATACCGTCATCGACGACATGGGCTCCCACGTCGGCGGCCAACCCGGACACGTCGCCGCGGCCGTCGTCGAAGCTGAACCAGAACCGTCCCGGCAATCCGGCCAGTGCCGGTTCGGCGCACACCGCCCCATCCAGCTCGGCCACCCAGCCGCGCACGTCGGCCAAACCCCCCGCCCGCCCGGACAGCGGCGAGGCGACGATGTTGCGGACCCGCTCGTGCGTCGTCGATGGCAGCAGGCCGCCCCGGCCAGCGCGTCGGCCAGCGCCTGCACATCGGTGATGCCCCGAATCTGGACATTGCCCCGCGCGGTCAGCTCTAATACCGCCGACCCGTGGCGACTCGACGCCCCGGCGAGCGCGGCCAACTGCGCGGCGGTGAGCATCCCACCGGGCAGGCGCACCCGCGCCAGGGCGCCGTCGGCCGCCTGGTGCATCTCCAGCGCACCCGGGCACTGGTCTCGGTCGCGTGCTCTGCTCACCCGCCTACCGTACGGCCGATATGCCTCGTGTCTCACGATCCGCGGGAAGCAAAACCTGGCATGTGGCCGATACGAGGGTTGAATACGACTTGGAGAAATCAGTGAAGTGCAATCCTGAGGACTGCGGCGATGGCTGAAAGCTCGGTGAAGTGGGAGGACGGCGCGCTGGTCGCCATCGACCAGCGCGCGCTGCCGCACCAGCTGCGCTGGTTGCGGATCACCACGGTCGACGAGCTCATCGACGCGATCAAGACGCTGGCCATTCGCGGGGCCCCGGCGATCGGGGTGTCCGGGGCGTTCGGCGTGGCGCTGGCGGCGTTCGCGCACGTCGGCGATCCCGAGAAGGTGGAACTGGAGGCCTCCCGGATCGCCGCGGCCCGGCCCACCGCGGTCAACCTGGCCTGGGGGTGCAGCGCGCGCTGGCCAGGTTGTCACAGGGCGCGCGGGCGGTGCTGGACGAAGCTCGGGAGATGCTCGCGGAAGGCGACCGGGTCAACCGGGCCGCCGCGACCCAGGCCGCGGATCTGGTGCAGCGGGTGTGCCCGGATCGGCGATTGCGCATCCTCACCCACTGTGACACCGGGCCGCTGGCTACGGCCGCTTTCGGGACGGCGCTGGGCGCACTGGAGGTGCTGCATACCCGTCACGCCATCGACGAGGTGCTGGTCGACGAGACCCGCCCGCTGCTGCAGGGCGCCCGGCTGACGACCTGGGAGCTCGCTCAGGCCGGAATCCCGCACCGGCTGGCCGTCGACTCGGCGGCGGCCTGGGCGATGGCCACCGGGCAGGTGGACTGCGTGCTCGTCGGCGCCGACCGCATCAGTGCCGACGGGTCGGTCGCCAACAAGATCGGCACCTACAGCCTGGCCCTGGCGGCTCGCCACCACGGCATCCCGTTCATCGTCGTCGCGCCCGAATCCACCCGCGATCCGGGCACCGCGACCGGTCGCGACATCGTCGTCGAACAGCGCAGCGCGGACGAGATCACCCATCTCGGCGACGTCGCCACCGCACCGGCAGACACCGCGGTGTTCAACCCCGCATTCGATGTCACCCCGCCGGAGCTGATCACCGCGGTGGTCACCGAGAACGGTGTGATCGGTGAAGGCAAAAACATTGCCGCAAGCCAGATTCCCGGTATCGCCCGGGACTTGTATTTGCGCGGGTGGATGCCGGGCACCGCAGGCAACATCTCGGTCCGCGCTGGCCAGGCTGCGCTGATCACCGGCAGCGGGCTGTCCAAAGGAGAGCTCACCGCAGAAGACTTGGTGTGGGTGAATATTGCTGACTCCCAGCAACTTTCGGGATCACGGCGGCCCTCGGCGGAAACCGCGATCCACACCGCGATCTACCGCGCAACCGACGCCCAGGCGGTGGTGCACGTTCACCCGCCGCACGCCACCACCCAGTCGATCGGCGCACCGAATACTTTGCGGTTCAGCGGTTATGAGCTCATCAAGGGACTTGGCGTCACCGACACCATCGACATCCCGGTGTTCGCCAACCACGCTGACGTGGCGCGCATCGGCGCCGACATCCAGCACCACCTGACCGAACACCCGGACGCCCCGCCGGTGCTGTTTGTCGCCGGTCACGGCGTCACCGCATGGGGCACCGACCTGGCGCAGGCCCGCGACCGCGTGGAATGCCTGGAGGCGATGTGCGAGTTGGTGACACTGACCGGTCGCCGCGACATTGGAGCACCTTCGGAGGAACCCTCATGACCCTGCTGCAAGTGATGGCCGACAGTGACGCCGCTGACGTGCGCCTGCGCACCGACGACCCGATCGAGATCGGTGCCGAACTGGCCAAGCGCGACATCGTCTTCGACCGTTGGCCCACACTGCCCGGCTTTGACGCTTCAGCGCCCACCGAGGGCATCCTGGCCGGCTACGACGACCGCATCGCCGAACTCAACGCCGATGGCCGCTACCAGGTCATCGACGTGGCCCGGCTGCACCCCGACGATGCCGATCCAGGATGGCCGGCCGTCGCCCGCGCCGCCCGCGAAAAGTTCCGGTCCGAGCACCGTCACGCCGAGGACGAGGTGCGCTTCTTCGCGGCCGGCCGCGGCTGCTTCTACCTGCACCTGGATCACGACGTGGTCGCGGTGGTGTGCGCGGCCGGTGACCTGTTGTCGGTGCCGGCCGGCACTCGGCACTGGTTCGACATGGGCAGGCGTCCCGATTTCGTGGCGATCCGGTTCTTCGAGCAGCAAGACGGGTGGATCGGCGACTTCACCGGCGACCCTATCGGCGAACGCTTCCCGACGCTCGACGAGCTCGTCGCCGGATGATCGCCGCGATCGTCCTCGACATCGAGGGCACCACCAGCCCGACCCGATCGGTGCGAGAAGACCTCTACGGCTACACCAAAGCCCACCTTGCCCAATGGCTGGCCGACAACCGCGACGGCCCAGCCGATCCGGTGATCGCGGCCACCCGGGAGCTATCCGGGCGGCTCGACGCCGACACCGCCGAAGTCGCCGAAATCCTATGCCGCTGGCTGGATTCGGACATCAAGGCTGAACCGTTGAAGACCGCCCAAGGTCTGATCTGCGCAGAAGGGTTCCGTCGCGGCGCGCTGCACGCAGAGTTCTTCGATGACGTACCGCCGGCGTTGAAATCCTGGCATGACGGCGGCATCGCGCTCTACGTCTACTCGTCGGGTTCGACACGCAATCAACAGGATTGGTTCACCTACACCCGCAGCGGCCCGCTGGCCTCGCTGATCGCGGGCTGGTTCGACCTGACCAACGCCGGCAGCAAACGCGACGTGGCCTCCTACCGCAGGATCGCCGACGCTATCGGGCTGCCCGCGGAGCAGATTCTGCTGCTGTCCGACCACCCCGACGAACTCGACACCGCGGCCGCGGCTGGCTGGGCTGTGCTCGGCGTGACCCGGCCCGGCGAGCCGAATGCGCCGCGGCCGCCGCACCGCTGGGTCAGCTCATTCGCCGAGGTCGACGTCCTGGCGGTGGCCGATTAGGCTGCAGTGCAATAGCTGTGTTTCGCTCGACCCGCGAGCCAGACGCTGCCACGCCGGGGTGATTCCGGGCCAACATCGCCCTATCCGTTTGCCAGCGAAAAATTGACAACCACCGCTAACCGCTGGCTGAGTCAGCGTAGTGTCTGCCAAAAGATGGGGCCCCGGGAGGTTGGGCATCCGGTGCAAGCCGCAAGCGGGTCGACGTGGCCGGTAGTGGCCCGCGATGAGGAGTTTCGCCAGGCGTTGGCGGTGCTGCAGGACGCTGACGCGAAGTTCCGCGGCGTGGTGTTGCTCGGCGATGGCGGGGTCGGCAAATCCACCCTGGCGCGAGCAGTTGCCGATGCCGTCGAGTCGAGCGGGCAGACGGTGCGTTTTGTGTTGGGCACTCAAACCGGGCGCGCCGTGCCGCTGGGCGCGTTCTCTCGGCTAGTGACCGTCGCAGCGGCACAATCACCCGCCGCGATGCTGGGCGGCGCACTGAAAACCTTGGAGACCGATCCCGACCTGGTGCTCGTCGTCGACGACGCCCACCTGCTCGACCCGCTGTCAGCGAGTTTGGTCTACCAGCTCGCGGCCGGCGGCAGTACGCAGTTGATCGTGACCATTCGCTCTGGTGAACCGGTGCTTGACGCAGTGACAGCGCTGATGAAAGAACGGCTGCTGCTGACCATGCACATCGACCCGTTCACCCGTGAGCAAACGGAAGAGCTCGCCCGCCGCGTGCTCGGCGATGCGATCGCGCCCCGACTGCTCGACGAACTACACCGGCGCAGCGGGGGAAACGTGCTGCTGCTGCGGGGGTTACTGAGCGCGGGACGAGAAACCGGCGTGTTGTTCCACGCCGAGGATGGCTGGCAGTTGCGCGGTCCGTTACATCCGGACCGTGAACTCGATGACCTGCTCGAGTTTCGGTTGCGATCTCTTGCCCCCGAGGAATTGGAAGCGGTCGAGATCTTGGCTATCGGCGAACTGCTGGACTGGGAGGTCCTGCGCGGACTGTGCAACGCCGATGCGGTGGAACGCCTGGAGCGCAGAGGCATCATCCAGCTGGTGCCCGACGGCCCGGCCGCCGTCGCGCGGTTGAACCACCCCATCATCGGTGAAGCTGCGATCCGGCTCGCCGGCGTCGTGCGGTCGCACCGGCTCAATAGCATGCTGGCACAAGCGTTTCGAAAGCATCTTGAGCGCGGAGACCGGCGCTTGAGATTGCCGGATGTGCGCGGCCAGATTCGGCTGGCCCAGTTCATAATCCACAGTGACTTGGAGCCGGACCTCGACGCGATCATCTCCGCGGCGGTCAGCGCGGTGACCATGTCCAGCCTGCGCAACGGCGAGGAGCTGGCGCGGTTCGCGGTCGAGCGTGGCGGCGGTCTGCAGGCTGCGCTCGTCCTCGCGGACGCGTTGAGTTGGCAAGGCCGCGGCGACGAGGCCGAATCGGTGCTGGCCGGTGCTGATCCCGTTGGCGCCGACGAGTTTTCGACTCTGCAATGGGGTTGTCTGCGTGCGGCTAACCTGTTCTGGGGTTGCGGTCAAGTCGAATCCGCCAAGCAGGTTCTCGTCGAGGTCAAGGATCGCGTGGAATCCGAGGCGTGTATCGCTTTGGCGAAGGCTCTGGAGGTGTCGTTTGCATTTTTCTTCGGCGATATCACGACAGCGATCGAGACCGGACCGGCCCTGTGTGCATCGGATGCGCTGCCGCTGGCCAAGGTTTGGGCAGCGGTGGCAACCACATGTGCGCTCGCGGTTGCCGGGCGGCTGGACCAAGTACAGCCCATAGCGGAGGCGGGCTTGCGGGCGGCCGGCCTCAGCGAATCGGGACCGCAACGGTTCGCCATCGGAGTCGCCGAGGTCATGGCGTCCACGTCTGCCGGTGATTACGCTGCTGCCCAACGGGTTTGGGAACGCTACGCCACGATGGCCGGCGGCGTGCCTGAGGCAGATGCGATGGTGGAGGCCATCCACGGACTTGTCTACCTCGCGCGCGGCGAGCTGCCGTCAGCGTGTGCGGCATTCCACAATTCGCTCTCTGCGTTGTCCGGCGGCTTTTTGTCGGCTTGGATGATGCTGGTGGCGGCATGGTCGGCGCAAGCCGAAGGGGCGCGCGGAAACGCTGCTGGGGCTGTCGCCGCGCTGGAACGCTCGCAAGCGGCACACGGACCGCAAGTCGCGGCGTTTACACCGGAACTCGAGCTCGCCCGGGCGTGGGAGCGGGCGAGTGTGGGCGAGACGACAGCCGCGGTGACGCATTCGTTGCGTGCCGCCCAAATTGCGCGACGATCCCAGATGTACGCGGTCGAGATGCGCGCATTGCATACGGCGGTCCGGTTCGGTGACCGCTCGCAGGCCTCCCGACTGGCTGAGCTGGCCGGCATGCTGGGCAATCCGTTGTCTGAGGCGATCGCCGCGCACGCCCAGGGGCTGGCCAGCCACGACGGTGAGCTACTTGACACGGCGGCGGATCGGTTCGCCGGCCTGGGTGCACTGGCATGTGCCGCCGACGCGGCCGCTCAGGCTGCGCGCGAGCATGCGCGCAGCGGACGCCGCGGCAAGGAATTGGAGTCGTCGACGCGGGCTCACTGGCTGGCCATCCGGGGCGAGGTCCGAACCCCGGCGGTCAAAGCCGCGGTGCAGCCGCTACCCATCACCGACCGGGAACGTGAAATCGCAGTGATGGTCGCGGCGGGATTATCCAACCGCCAGATCGCGGACCGGCTTTCGGTGTCGGTGCGCACGGTGGATGGACACCTGTATCGCATCTTCGCCAAACTCGACATCCAAAGCCGCGAACAGCTTGCCCGGCTGCTCGGCGGCTCCCGATCGGGGACCTGAGCCGCGTAGTCGTCTACGTGCACCCTGCGCCACCCGACCTCGAGAACCTCGAGGGTTCGCCGTTGCGGTACGAATGACGGGTGCCCGATCCGACCGTGTTGTTGTTGTCGACGTCCGACACCGACCTGATCACCGCGCGCGCCAGCGGCGCGAACTACCGGTGGGCCAACCCGGCACGGCTGGTTGACGGCGAGCTGCCGGGGTTGTTGCGGGGCGTCGATGTCGCGGTGGTCCGCATCCTCGGCGGCTACCGGGCTTGGCAGGACGGCATCGACACCGTGCTGGCCAGCGGGGTTCCCACCATTCTGGTCAGCGGAGAACAGTCGCCGGACGCCGACCTGACCGAGCGCTCAACGGTGCCGGCAGGCATCGCGGTGCAGACCCACATCTATTTGGCCCACGGCGGGGTGCCCAACCTACGGCAACTGCACGCGTTCCTGTCCGACACGCTGCTGATGACCGGTTTCGGCTTCGGTCCGCCGGTGAGCACACCGATGTGGGGTGTGCTGGAGCGCACGGCTGCCGACGTCGACGGCCCGGTTATCGCCGTGCTGTACTACCGGGCCCAGCACCTTGCCGGCAACACCGCCTACATCGAAGCGCTCTGTGACGCGCTCGAAGCCGCCGGTGGCCGGCCGCTGCCGGTGTACTGCGCGTCGCTGCGCACCGCAGAACCCGACATGCTCGAAACGCTGGCCCAAGCCGACGCAATGGTGGTCACCGTATTGGCTGCCGGCGGGGTCACACCGGCCACGGCCGCGGCCGGTGGCGACGATTCCTGGAACGTCGAACACCTTGCCGCCCTGGATATGCCGATCCTGCAGGGGTTGTGTCTGACCAGCTCGCGAAAACAGTGGCAGGACAACGACGACGGGCTCAGTCCGCTCGACGTGGCCAGCCAGGTCGCGGTCCCCGAATTCGACGGACGCATCATCACGGTTCCGTTTTCGTTCAAGGAGATCGACGACGAAGGGCTGATTTCCTATGTCCCCGATCCCGAACGCTGCGCGCGGGTCGCCGGCTTGGCGGTGCGGCACGCCCAGCTGCGCCGGACCGCCAACGCCGACAAGCGAGTGGCCGTGGTGTTCTCCGCCTACCCAACCAAACACGCGCGGATCGGCAACGCCGTCGGCTTGGACACCCCGGCCAGTGCCGTCAAGTTGCTGCGCGCGATGCGTGAGCATGGCTACCGGATCGGTGAGATTCCCGGCGTCGACGCAGACGACGGGGACGCGCTGGTGCACGCGCTGATCGAACGCGGCGGCCAGGATCCGGACTGGCTTACTGAGGGACAGCTGGCTGGCAATCCAATCCGGGTGTCCGCCAAGGATTATCGCGCCTGGTTTGCCACGTTGCCTGCCGAGTTCGCCGACGCGGTCCAAAAACACTGGGGCCCGCCGCCGGGGGAGCTGTTCGTCGATCGAAGCCGCGATCCGGACGGCGAGATCGTCATTGCCGCAATGCAGGCGGGCAACGTGGTGCTCATGATCCAGCCGCCACGGGGATTCGGCGACAACCCCGTCGCGATCTACCATGACCCGGACCTGCCGCCCAGCCATCACTATCTGGCCACCTACCACTGGCTGGACACCGGTTTCGGGGCTCACGCCGTGGTGCATCTGGGCAAGCACGGCAACCTGGAGTGGCTGCCCGGTAAGACGCTGGGCCTGTCGGCGGCCTGCGCAGCCGACGCCGCGCTGGGCAACCTGCCGCTGGTGTACCCGTTTTTAGTCAACGACCCCGGTGAAGGCACCCAGGCGAAACGACGTGCGCACGCCGTGCTCGTCGACCATCTCATCCCGCCGATGGCTCGTGCCGAAACCTACGGCGACATCGCTCGGCTCGAACAACTGCTCGACGAGCACGCTGCCGTCGCCGCGCTGGACCCCGACAAGCTGCCCGCGATCCGCCAGCAGATCTGGACACTGATCCGAGCCGCCAAGATGGACCACGACCTGGGTCTGACCGAACGCCCGGAAGACGACTCGTTCGACGAGATGCTGCTGCACGTCGACGGATGGCTGTGCGAGATCAAGGAT
The DNA here is from genome assembly GCF_009936235.1 of Mycobacterium xenopi. Taxonomy (NCBI): domain Bacteria; kingdom Bacillati; phylum Actinomycetota; class Actinomycetes; order Mycobacteriales; family Mycobacteriaceae; genus Mycobacterium; species Mycobacterium xenopi. Next base: position 2,433,693 of record NZ_AP022314.1, read on the forward strand.
GTGCAGATTCGCGACGGCCTGCACATCCTGGGTGACAAGCCGACCGGAGAAGCCGAACTGAACCTGGTGTTGGCGATCCTGCGATCTCGTCAACTCTTCGGCGGTCAGATGTCGGTGCCCGGCCTGCGCCAAGCGCTGGGACTGGCCGAGGACGGCACCGATGAGCGCACCTGCGTCGACGCAGCCGAAACCCAAGCTCGCGAATTGGTAGCAGCGTTGCAGGACACCGGCTGGGATCCCGACGCGGCCGACCGGCTGACCGACAACCCTGATGTGGCGACGGTGCTGCGCTTCGCCGCCACCGAGGTGGTGCCCCGGATTGCCGGGACCGCTGACGAAATCGACCAGGTGCTCAAGGCATTGGACGGCCGATTCATCGCCGCAGGGCCCTCTGGCTCGCCGCTGCGCGGTCTGGTGAACGTGCTACCCACCGGGCGCAATTTCTACTCCGTCGACCCCAAGGCGGTGCCGTCCCGGTTGGCGTGGGACACCGGTGTAGCGCTTGCTGATTCGCTGCTGGCGCGCTATCGCGACGACTACGGGTGCTGGCCTCGCTCGGTTGGCATTTCAGTGTGGGGCACCTCGGCGATGCGCACCGCCGGCGACGATATCGCGGAAGTTCTTGCGCTGCTCGGGGTCCGGCCGGTGTGGGACGACGCGTCGCGGCGAGTCGTGAATCTAGAGCCAATCCCGTTGACGGAACTGGGCCGCCCTCGCATCGACGTGACCGTGCGCATTTCCGGCTTCTTCCGAGACGCGTTCCCGCACGTGGTGACCATGCTCGACGACGCGGTACGGCTGGTCGCCGACCTCGACGAACCCTTCGAGCACAACTACGTCCGGGCCCACGCACAGGCCGACCTTGCCCAGCATGGCGATAAACGTCGTTCCACCACAAGGGTTTTCGGTTCGAAGCCGGGCACGTATGGGGCAGGGCTGTTGCAGCTGATCGACAGCCGCAACTGGCGCGACGACGCCGACCTGGCCCAGGTGTACACGGCGTGGGGCGGATACGCCTACGGGCGCGACCTGGATGGCCGACCTGCGACCGACGACATGACCCGCCAATACCGGCGCATCGCGGTCGCCGCCAAGAACACCGACACCCGCGAGCATGACATCGCCGACTCCGACGACTACTTCCAGTACCACGGCGGCATGGTGGCCACCGTGCGCGCGCTGACCGGACGGGCGCCGGCGGCCTACATCGGCGACAACACCCGCACCGACGCGATCCGGACCCGCACGTTGTCGGAAGAAACCACCCGCGTCTTTCGCGCCCGCGTCGTCAACCCGCGCTGGATGACCGCGATGCGCCGGCACGGCTATAAGGGCGCTTTCGAGATGGCCGCGACGGTGGACTACCTGTTTGGCTACGACGCCACGGCGGGCGTAATGGCCGACTGGATGTATGAGCAGCTCACCGAGCGCTACGTGCTCGACGCCGAAAACCGCAAATTCATGGCGGAGTCAAACCCGTGGGCGCTGCACGGGATGGCTGAGCGGCTGCTGGAGGCGGTCAGCCGTGGAATGTGGGCCGAGCCGCAACCGGCCACGGTTGACGGATTGCGGCAGGTGCTGCTGGAAACCGAGGGTGATTTGGAAGGGTAGGTTATGCACCCCACTTTTGCCGACGTCGCGAAATCCCGCTACATCCTGCTGACCACCTTCACCAAGGACGGTCGGCCGAAACCGACACCGATCTGGGCGGCCCCAGACGGCGACCGGCTGCTGGTCATCACGGAGGAGAAATCCTGGAAAATCAAGCGCATTCGCAACAGCCCGCGGGTCACCCTCGCGGCATGCGATCTGCGTGGCCACCCGAAAAGTGAGGCCATCGAGGCGACAGCGACCATCCTGGACAAGTCGCACAACGCCGCGGTCTACGACGCGATCGGCAAGCGGTACGGCATCGTCGGCCGAGTGTTCAACTTCTTTTCCAAGTTGCGCGGCGGGATGGAAACCAATGTCGGGCTCGAGCTTCGCCCGGCCGGCTAACTGCGCAGATATCGGCCGAAGAACGCGAACACCCGGGCCCAGGCATCTTCGCTGGCGGCTTCGTTGTAGCCGAATCCGGTGATGCGCAACAGCGGCTGGGCGGGCAGTTTGTTGGCGAAACTGTGGCCGGCGCGGGGGTAAACCTTGACGTCGTTGGGAATGCCCTTGTGCTCCAAAACCCGGTGCAGGCGATTGGGCGCGCCGATACCCAGCGGGTCACGGCCGCCGAAGCTGGCCACGATCGGGCATGCGCCGTCCAGGGTTTCGCTGAGGTGACGGGGCAGCGGCGTGCCGTAGAACGGTGCGGAGGCGCCGAATCCCTTGGGCGCCATCACTAACGCGAACTGCCCACCCATGCAAAAGCCGGCGATTCCTATCCGCCCGGAGCATTGCGGCAGCGACTGCAGGTAGTTGCGGGCGGCCAAGATGTCGTCGACCGCGGCGCCCTGCTTGCTGAACAGGTCACGAAATACCCGCATGACGCAGCGCGCCCTGCCGCCGCGCGCGAACAGGTTCGGCGTGATCGCCACGTATCCCGCCGCGGCGATGTGATCGGAGATTCGTTGCTTGTCCGGCTCGTAGCCAATCGCATCGTGGATCACCACTACGCCCGGCCATGGGCCTTGCCCGTCGGGAACATCTAGCAGCGCATCGATCGGACCGGCCGGGGTGTCAATCTCGATGGTGGTCATGACGCTTATCTAACTGCAGCCGCCGCGGCGTCTGCGGAGGCACCCGGCCCAATCGGTTCGCGCTGTTAGCATCGCAAGGCGTGCCCCCCGCGCTCGGTTGCGACGCCCCGGTGACGGGTCTGGACCCGTGGGCCGCGGTGCGCGCGACCGCCGCTCGTCGCACACCGGGCAGCGCGGGGTCGACCCGGGCGGTGTTTGCGCCGGGGAACCCCGTGCGGCGCTGGTCGACCGACCCTCCATCGAGCACCCCCTCGCTACCGGGGCTGGGTCCGGCCGCCACCGGGGCCCGCCGTGGGCTAACCGTTGCCTGGGGTGCGGTCAGCTATGGCTAGCACGCCCAGGCGGTTTCACCGCGCGGGCCGCTTCGACGATCCCACCGAGATCATCCCGGTCGTCGATGACGAGGACACCGGCGCGACACCCGTCGACCCCGATGCCGGTCCGGGTTCCGACTCTGCGGTCGACGACGACGCCGCAGACGTGGCGGACGAGCCCGACGCCCATCCGACACGGCGCCAGCGGTTGGCTGAGCTCGGCGCGGCGGGTCTGGTGTGGTTGCGCACCGCGTTGCTGCCGCGGCTGCTCAAGGCCGTGGTGCCGCGAGCAGCGCGGCTGTGCGCGACGGTCGCGGCCGCGCTGTTGCTCTGTGCCAGCTTCCCGAGCTTCGACTGGTGGTGGGCCGCGGTCGTCGCGTTCGCGCTGCTGGCCTGGGTGCTGACCCGTCCTGCCACCAGGCTCATCGGCGGCCTGGGGTATGGCTTTCTGTTCGGGCTGGTGTTCTATGTGTCGTTGCTGCCGTGGATCGCCAAGCTCGTTGGTCTGATGCCGCTGGCGGCGCTGGTGTTCGTGTGTGCGCTGTTTCCCGCGATCTTCGGGCTGCTGGCCGTGGTGGTACGCGCGCTGCCCGGCTGGCCGATTTGGTTCGCGCTGGTGTGGGCGGTGCAGGAGTGGGCCAAATGCTCGGTGCCGTTCGGCGGGTTTCCGTGGGGGGTGGTGGCCGCCGGCCAAACCGCGGGCCCGTTTCTGCCGTTGGTGCGGTTGGGCGGTGTTGCGCTGCTGTCGACGGCGATCGTGTTGCTTGGGTGCAGCCTGACCGCGATCGCACTCGAGATCGGGCGGTGGTGGCAGCGCAGCGGCCCCGGCAACGCCTCCGGCGGCACCGGCGATACTCCCGCCGACCTGCCCCCGTCGGTGGTGTTGCCGGGTATCTGCATCTGCCTGGTGTTGCTGGCCAGTGTCGTGGTGTGGCCGCCGGTGCGGCATTCGGGTGCTGGATCCGGTACCGACGCCACCGTCACCGTGGCCGTCGTCCAGGGCAATGTTCCCCGCCTGGGGCTCGACTTCAACGCTCAACGTCTTGAGGTGCTGCGCAACCACGTCCGCGAGACGCAGCGGCTCGCCGACGACGTCCATGCCGGCCGCGCGCCGCAACCCCAGTTTGTCGTGTGGCCCGAGGACGCCTCGGAAATCGATCCACTGCGCAACGCCGACGCGAGCCAGCAGATCACCGCCGCCGTCGATGCCATCGACGCGCCGATCCTGGTCGGCGCGCTGACCGACCTTCCCGGCGCCAGCGGCAAGCAACCGGCGGCCCGCAACACCGTGATCGTCTGGAATCCGGGCACCGGGCCGGCCGATCGTCACGACAAGCAGATCGTGCAACCGTTCGGCGAGTACCTGCCCTGGCGGGGCTTTTTCCGTCACCTCACCACGCTCGCCGACTGGGCGGGCAACATCGTGCCCGGCGAGAGCACCGGCGTGGTGCATGTCGCCGGCGTCCCGGTCGGCGTCGCCACCTGCTGGGAGGTGATATTCGAGCGGGCGCTGCGGGAATCGGTCCACAATGGCGCGCAACTGCTCGCCACGCCCGCCAACAACGCCAACTTCGACCAGCGGATGAGCGAACAGCAGCTGGCCTTCTCCAAGATCCGCGCCGTCGAGCTGGACCGCTACGCCGTCGTCGCCAGCAACACCGGCATCAGCGCGGTCATCGCGCCGGACGGCCGCGAGCTGGAGCGCACCGACTTCTTCGTGCCCGCGTATCTGGACACCCAGGTGCGGCTCAGGACCACCCTGACACCCGCCGCCCGCTGGGAGCCGATCGTCCAGTGGATGCTGGTCCTCGCCGGCGCGGCGGCGGTGCTCGTCGCCATAAGGCACAATGGGTGGTTCCCGCGTCCCATGCGCGGCCGGTGGCGGCCGACCGGCGAATCGCCTGCGCCCGCGGACGCATCCGGCAGCGCACCCCCGGACGAGGACGAAGCCCCCGCCGAAGGCGGCCGACACGCAGCCCGGTCCGGGCCAGACAAAGGAGCGACATGACCAGCGGCCAGGCGACATCCCGTGGTACGGGCGAGCGTCCCAGCCAGCGCACCTTGGTGATCATCCCGACCTTCAACGAGCGGGAGAACCTGCCGCTGATCCTGCGGCGGCTGCACCGGGCTCGCGCGGACGTGCACGTGCTGGTCGTCGACGACGACAGCCCGGACGGCACCGGCCGGCTCGCCGACGAACTGGCCGCCGCGGATCCCGAGTGGCTGCACGTCATGCACCGCACCGCCAAGAACGGGCTGGGGGCGGCCTATCTGGCCGGTTTCGGCTGGGGACTGGCGCGGCAGTACACCGTCCTGGTCGAGATGGACGCCGACGGTAGCCACGCGCCCGAGCAGCTGCACCGATTGCTCGACGCGGTCGACGCCGGAGCCGACCTGGCGATCGGTTCGCGCTACGTCGAAGGCGGGACGGTGCGCAACTGGCCGTGGCGGCGGGTGGCGCTGTCCAAGGTGGCCAACACCTATTCGCGGTTGATGCTGGGCATCGGCGTGCACGACATCACCGCGGGCTACCGCGCCTACCGCCGCGAGGTGCTGGAGACCATCGATCTGTCCGCGGTGGATTCGAAAGGCTACTGCTTCCAGATCGACCTGACCTGGCGCACCATCAGCAACGGCTTCAGCGTTGTCGAGGTGCCAATCACGTTCACCGAGCGTGAACTCGGCGTGTCCAAGATGAGCGGCTCCAACATCCGCGAAGCGGTCGTCAAGGTCGCCCAGTGGGGGATCAGCGCCCGGCTGGACGCCCGATCACGCCGGGCCGCGCTCAGCTACCGCGACGGCGCTGCCTGATGATTTCGAGGCGCTCCTTGAGCAGCTCGTCGAGCTCCTCGATAGTGCGGCGCTCAAGCAGCATGTCCCAGTGGGTGCGCGGTGGCTTGACCTTCTTCGGCTCGGGCTGATCACCCTCGATCAGGACACCTTCCATGCCGTTGCGGCACAGCCAGGTGCCGGGGATCTCGGCGTCGTCGGCGAACGGAACTTCGAACACCTCGCCGTTTTCGGTGCGATACCGCGCAATCTGACGCGGCGCCAGGTCGTGGTTGCGGTCAGTCTCGTAGCTCACGGCTCCGAGGCGACTACCCCTCAGCACGCGGTCAGCCATGGGCTTATTCCTCCGAACTCCTCTGAGCTGAAACTCTACGGGTTGACAACGCTATGGCGGACTCGCGCGTTCCCGGGACCCACATCGTCACCGGAGCGCGACGCGGCCTTCTATGATACCGGGATCACCGCGGGCACCGCGTTACAGTGCGGGCGTGGCCCGTCGCACACGACCCCAGCCGTGCCGCTGGTGTGGTCGCGATGTCGCCGAGAGCCGCGCAGGCCGGCGGCGGCTGTACTGCCGGCAATCCTGTCGGCAACGCGCTTACGAACAACGGGCGTTGGTCAGCGGGGCCAGGACGCTGCCGGCTGACGCGGTGGTGCTGTCGGCCCACGAGGCCGCCGAGTTGTCCGACCGTGTCTACCAGGTGCGGTGTGCGGCTGAGGACGTGGTCACGGCGCTGGACGAAGGTGCTGACAGAGCGGAATTGCGCCAGCTGTGCGATGCGCTGCTGCGGGCCGTGCAAGCGGCCGATGGCTGGCGCTAAGTCCCTACTGTTACTCGTGGCCGTAGAGGCTGACCACAGTGACCGTCGCCACCTGATGGCAGGTACAGTCGCGCCATGACGGCTGGGCTGTGCGGTTGGCCGTGGGCCTGGCCGGCGAATCAGGCGGGCAACGCGGCGCGGCGGCAGCCCGACGTGGACAAAGCCGGGGGATATCGGGAGCGTTGGACAATCGTGCCGAGGTTGGCCTTGCACACCACTGACGGCGTGCGGTCGCGAACCAGAACTCTTGGCGCGCGCTAAAGCCCGCTTTCACCGGACAACCAAGCGAGGAATAGCGACATGGCTGATCAGCTCCGGCATGCGACCGAGGCGCTGCGCAAAGCACTGGTGCAGGTCGAGCGCCTCAAGAGCGCGAACCGCGCGCTGCTGGAACGGTCGAGCGAACCGATCGCGATCGTCGGCATGGCTTGCCGCTTCCCCGGCGGGGTGGACAGCCCCGAGGGCCTGTGGGAGATGGTGGCCCAGGGCCGTGACGTGATGTCGGAGTTCCCCACCGATCGCGGCTGGGACCTGGACGGGCTGTTCGATCCCGATCCCGACGCGCCGCACAAGTCTTATACCCGCTACGGCGGATTCGTCGACGACGTCGCCGGTTTCGACGCGGGGTTTTTCGGGGTGTCACCCACCGAGGCGCTGGCCACCGATCCCCAGCATCGGATGCTGCTCGAGCTGTCGTGGGAAGCGTTGGAGCGGGCCGGGATTGACCCGACCTCGTTGCGGGGCAGCGCCACCGGAGTGTTCGCCGGGATCATCGTGCAGGGCTACGGGATGCTCGCCGAGGAGATCGAAGGCTATCGGCTGACCGGTATGACCTCGAGCGTGGCGACCGGCCGGGTGGCCTACGTGCTGGGCCTGGAAGGCCCCGCGGTCTCGGTGGACACCGCATGCTCGTCGTCGCTGGTGGCGCTGCACATGGCGGTGCAGTCGCTGCGCTCCGGCGAATGCGACCTGGCCCTGGCCGGCGGCGCGACGGTCAACGCCACCCCGACGGTATTCGTCGAGTTCAGCCGACACCGCGGGCTAGCGCCCGACGGCCGCTGCAAGCCCTACGCCGCCGCGGCCGACGGCGTCGGCTGGTCCGAGGGCGGCGGGATGGTGGTGGTGGAGCGGCTGTCGGATGCGCGCCGGTTGGGCCATCCGGTGTTGGCGCTGGTGCGCGGCTCGGCGGTGAACCAGGATGGGGCCTCCAACGGGTTGACCGCACCCAATGGGCCGTCCCAGCAGCGGGTGGTGCGCGCCGCGCTGGACAACGCGGGCCTCAGCCCGGCGGATGTCGATGTGGTGGAGGGCCACGGCACCGGCACCACGCTGGGGGATCCGATTGAGGCGCAAGCACTTTTGGCCACGTATGGGCAGAACCGCTCGCAGCCGGTGTGGTTGGGCTCGATTAAATCGAACATGGGTCACACCCAGGCCGCCGCCGGGGTGGCGGGCGTGATCAAGATGGTTGAGGCGATGCGCCACGAGCTGTTGCCCGCCACGTTGCATGTCGATCAGCCCAGCCCGCATGTGGATTGGTCGGCGGGGCAGGTGGCGTTGTTGACCGAGCCGCAGCCCTGGCCTGCGGCGAACGCTGAGGGCCGAGCGCGCCGGGCCGGGGTGTCGTCGTTTGGGATTTCCGGCACAAATGCGCATGTGATCATCGAAGCCGCGCCGCCTGCGCCGCAGCCGCAGGAGCGGCCGCAGCCGGCGATCGTGCCGTGGGTGGTGTCGGCGAAGACCGCCTCGGGGTTGCCCAAGCAGGCGGCCCGGCTGATGCAACATCTGGTCGCACACCCGCACGAGGACGTCGCCGACGTCGGGTGGTCGCTGGCCGGCCGGTCAGTGTTTGAGCACCGGGCGGTGGTGCTCGGCACCGATCGTGAGCGTCTGCTGAGCGGCCTGGGGGAGCTGGCCGACGACAACCCGGGAGCCGCGGTGGTGCGCGGCAGCGCACGGCCCGCCGGCAAGACGGTGTTCGTCTTTCCCGGCCAAGGCTCGCAATGGCTCGGCATGGGCGTCGAATTACTCGACACCGCACCGGTTTTCGCACAGCAAATCAACGACTGTGCGGATGCGTTCGCGGAGTTCGTGGACTGGTCGCTGACCGACGTGCTGCGCGGCGCCCCGGGCGCACCCGGCCTGGACCGAGTCGATGTGGTGCAGCCCGCGCTGTTCGCTGTCATGGTTTCGCTTGCCGAACTGTGGCGCTCGATCGGTGTCCGTCCCGATGCCGTCATCGGCCATTCCCAAGGCGAAATCGCGGCCGCCCACGTCGCGGGAGCGCTGTCGTTGCGCGACGCTGCGCGCGTGGTCACGTTGCGCAGCAAGCTGCTTCGAGAATTGACCGGCCGCGGCGGCATGGTGTCGCTGGCATGCAGCGCCGAGCAGGCGCGAGACGTGTTGGCGCCCTTTGCCAATCGGATCGGGATCGCTGCCATCAACGGGCGATCGGCGGTTGTGGTGTCCGGCGAAGTCGCAGCGCTTGAGGAGTTGGTGCAGCGCTGCACCGAGCACGAGTTGCGAGCACGCCGCATCGATGTGGATTACGCGTCGCATTCGGCCGACGTCGAGGCGATCCGCGAGCAGCTTGCCCGAGCGTTGTCCGGCATCGAACCCCGTTCAACGCGCACCGCGTTCTTTTCCACGGTCACCGGCGGTCTCCTAGATACCGCGGGACTGGACGCCGACTACTGGTATCGCAACATCCGCCAGACGGTCGAATTCGACCGGGCGATTCGCAGCGCCTGTGAGCACGGTTATCGCGCCTTCATCGAAACCAGCCCGCATCCCGCGTTGATCGCCGGGATGGAAAGCACCGTCGGTGATTGCGTCGAAGGCAACGCCGAGCCGATTGTGATTCCCACCCTCGGCCGCGACGACGGCGGGCTGCTGCGCTTCCTCACCTCGGCCGCCCAGGCCTTTGTGTCGGGTGTCGGCGTCGATTGGCGTGCGCTGCTGCCGGAGGCAGGTTTTGTCGAGCTGCCGACGTATGCCTTTGAGCGGCGCCGGTTTTGGCTGGCCGGTGACGGTACCGGCGCCGACGCCGCAGGCCTCGGACTAGGTGCCGGGCAGCACGCGCTGCTGGGCGCGGTGGTGGAGCTACCGGACTCCCGCGGGGTGGTGTTGACCGGCCGGCTCTCGCCGTCGTCGCAGTCTTGGCTGCTCGATCACGCCGTATCCGATGTCGTGCTGTTTCCGGGCACCGGGTTCGTCGAGTTGGCGATCCGGGCCGGCGACGAGGTCGGCTGTTCGGTGGTCGACGAGTTGACGTTGCGCACCCCGCTGATCGTGCCGACCTCGGGCTCGGTGACTGTGCAAGTGGTGGTGGGCGCCGCCGCCGAATCAGGTGAGCGCGGTGTGTCGGTGTATTCCCGCTCCGACGGCGGGAGCTGGGTATGCCACGCCGAGGGCACACTGAGGTCGGGATCGGTTGAGCCGACGGCAGATTTGTCGGCGTGGCCGCCGCCGGGATCCACTGCGGTGGCGATCGCTGACGGGTATGAGCGATTGGCGACCCGCGGATACCAGTACGGCCCGGCGTTTCGCGGGCTGACCGCGCTGTGGCGCCGCGGCGACGAGGTGTTTGCCGAAGTGACGCTGCCCGAAGCGGCTGGCGGCACCGGTGGGTTCGGCGTGCATCCGGTGCTGTTGGACGCGGCGCTGCACGCGTTTGTCGTCGCGAGTGACAGCGCCGAAGTGGCCCTGCCGTTTTCGTGGCAGGGTGTGACGTTGCATGCGGCCGGGGCCGCGGCGGTGCGAGCCCGGATCGCGCCCGCCGGCCCGTCGGCGGTGACCATCGAGCTGGCCGACGGGCTGGGCTTGCCGGTGTTGTCGGTGGGTGCGATGGTGGCCCGACCGGTCACCGGCGAGCAGTTGGCCGCCGCCGCGTCTGGCTGCGGGCCGGACCGGCTCTTTGAATTGGTGTGGTCGCCTGCCTCCGTGGGTCACACCGATGCCACACCGTCGCATGAGGTGTTCGAGTCGCCGCCGGCCGAGGCGCCAGCCGGCGTCTACGACCGCACGCACCGGGCGCTGGCCGCGGTGCAGGCGTGGTTGACCGAGCGCGACTCCGGGACCCTGGTGGTGGTCACCCGCGGCGCAATCGCGTTGCCCGGTGAGGATGTCACCGATTTGGCGGGGGCCGCGGTGTGGGGGTTGGTGCGGTCGGCGCAAACCGAGCATCCGGGCCGGCTGGTGCTGGCCGATGTGGACTGCGCGGTCGACGACGCCGCAGTCGCGGCGATCCTGGCGACGGGGGAGCCGCAGGTGTGCCTGCGCGGCGGACAGCTCTACACCGCGCGAGTGCATGCCAGCCGTGCCGTCGATGGCCTGCTGGTGCCGCCAGCGGATCGGCCGTGGCGGCTGGGTCTCACCAGCGCGGGCACGTTCGAAAACCTCACGCTGGAGCCGGTTCCCGACGCCGACGCGAAGCTGCAGCCCGGTCAGGTCCGGGTTGCCATCCGCGCTATCGGCACCAACTTCCGCGACGTGATGATCACGCTGGGCATGTTCACCCATGACGCACTGCTGGGCGGCGAGGGCGCCGGTGTGGTCGTCGAAGTCGGGCCCGGCGTCACCGAATTCGCGGTCGGTGACCGGGTGATGGGCTTCTTCCCCGACGGCAGCGGCACCATGGTCGCCGGCGATGTCCGGCTTTTGCTGCCGATACCGGCCGACTGGTCGTATGCCGAAGCCGCCGGCATATCAGCGGTTTTCACCACCGCCTATTACGCATTCCGCTACTTGGCTGACGTCAAGCCGGGGCAGCGGGTGCTGATTCACGCCGCCACGGGTGGGGTGGGCATGGCCGCGGTGCAGTTGGCGCGGCATTGGGGGCTGGAGGTGTTTGCCACCGCTAGCCGCGGCAAGTGGGACACGTTGCGCGCGATGGGGTTTGATGAAAGCCACATCGGGGATTCGCGGACGCTGGAGTTTGAGGACAAGTTCCGGGCGGTCACCGGCGGGCGCGGCATGGACGTGGTGCTCGACTCGCTGGCCGGTGAATTCGTCGACGCCTCGCTGCGGCTGGTCGCCCCCGGCGGAATCTTTTTGGAGATGGGCAAGACCGACATCCGCGACCCCAACGCGGTGGCCCAACAGCACCCCGGCGTGCGCTACCGCGCCTTCGACCTATTCGAACCGGGCCGGGCACGCATGCATCAATACCTGCTCGAACTCGCAAAGCTGTTCGACGAGGGCGTATTACGGCCGCTGCCGGTGACGGGGTTTGATATTCGTCGGGCGCCGGCGGCGTTGCGGTATTTGAGTCAGGCCCGTCATGTCGGCAAGGTGGTGTTGACCATGCCGGATGTGTGGGCGGCGGGCACGGTGTTGATCACCGGTGGCACGGGGATGGCTGGTTCGGCGGTGGCCCGGCATGTGGTTGCCCGCCATGGGGTGCGGCATGTGGTGTTGTTGAGCCGTCGCGGTGCTGAGGCGCCGGGGGTGGGCGAGTTGGTTGGTGAGTTGGGCGGATCCGGGGCGACGGTGCGGGTGGTGGCCTGTGATGCGGCGGATCGGGAGGCTTTGGCCAAGGTGATTTCCGATATTCCGGTGCAGTGGCCGCTGAGTGCGGTGATTCATGCGGCTGGGGTGCTTGATGACGCGGTGGTGACGTCGTTGACCCCGCAGCGTGTTGATGCGGTGTTGCGGGCCAAGGTGGATGCGGCGTGGAATTTGCATGAGTTGACCCGGGATTTGGGTGTGTCGGCGTTTGTGATGTTTTCGTCGATGGCCGGGCTGGTGGGTTCGTCGGGTCAGGCCAACTATGCGGCGGCCAACGCGTTTTGGACGCGCTGGCCGCGCACCGGCGGGCCAATGGGTTGCCCGCGATGTCGCTGGGCTGGGGGCTATGGGAGCAGGCCAGCGCGATGACCGGCCAACTCGACGACGCGGATCGGGCCCGGCTGGGCCGCAGCGGCGTCCTCGCGTTGCCCTCCGAGGAAGCGCTGCAACTGTTCGACACCGCGATGGTCGTCGACCAGCCGTACCTGGCCGCGGCCCGCATCGACCTGACCGCACTGCGCGCCAGCGGCGCTGCGGTGCCGGCGATGTTCACCGAGTTGGTCAACGCGCCGGCCCGCCGCCAGGTCGATGACTCGCTGGCCGCGGCCAAGTCCAAGTCGGTTCTGGCACAACGGCTTCACGGCCTGCCCGAGGACGAGCAGCACGCCATCCTGCTGGATTTGGTGCGCTCCAACATCGCCACCGTGCTGGGCAACACCACCCCCGAGGCAATCGACCCGGACCGTGCTTTCCAAGAGCTCGGCTTCGACTCGCTGACCGCGGTCGAACTGCGCAACCGGCTCAAAGCCGCCACCGGGCTGGCGCTTTCCCCGACCCTGATCTTCGACTACCCGACACCGACCAGGCTGGCCACCTACATTCGCACCGAACTTGCGGGCGTCCCCCAGGAAGTCAAACCTGTCCCAGCGGCACGTGTTTGCGGCGACGAGCCGATTGCCATCATCGGGATGGCGTGCCGATTCCCCGGCGGCGTGGATTCGCCGGAAGCCTTGTGGGACATGGTCGCCGAGGGCCGTGACGTGCTTACCGAGTTTCCCAGCGATCGCGGCTGGGACCTGGCCGGCCTGTTCAATCCCGACCCGGACGTACCGGGCAGCTGTTACACACGCACGGGCGGATTCGTCGACGGTGTCGCCGATTTCGATCCGGCTTTCTTCGGGGTGGCACCGTCCGAAGCGCTGGCCATGGACCCGCAGCAACGCATGTTTCTCGAATTGTCGTGGGAGGCCTTGGAGCGGGCCGGGATTGACCCCACCTCGTTGCGGGGCAGCGCCACCGCTGTGTTCGCCGGTGTGATGACCCAGGGCTACGGGATGTTCGCCGCGGAGCCGGTCGAAGGCTTCCGGCTGACCGGGCAACTTTCCAGTGTGGCCTCGGGTCGGGTGGCCTATGTGCTGGGGCTGGAAGGCCCGGCCATGTCGGTGGACACCGCGTGTTCGTCGTCGCTGGTGACGCTGCACATGGCGGTGCAGTCGCTGCGCTCGGGCGAGTGCGATCTGGCGCTGGCCGGCGGCGTCACCATCAACGCCACACCCGACATCTTCGTCGAATTCAGCCGCTGGCGTGGGCTCTCGCCCGATGGCCGCTGCAAGGCTTTCGCCGGGGCCGCCGACGGCACCGGGTTCTCCGAGGGCGGGGGAATGCTGGTGGTGGAACGGCTTTCGGACGCGCAGCGGCTTGGCCACCCGGTGTTGGCGGTGGTGCGGGGTTCGGCAGTCAATCAGGACGGCGCCTCCAACGGGCTGACCGCCCCGAATGGGCCCTCCCAGCAGCGGGTGGTGCGCGCCGCGCTGGCCAACGCCGGACTCAGCCCCGCGGACGTGGATGCGGTCGAAGGCCACGGCACCGGAACAACATTGGGTGATCCCATTGAGGCGCAAGCGTTGTTGGCGACCTATGGGCAGCATCGCAGCGAGCCGCTATGGCTGGGATCGATCAAGTCGAATATGGGCCACACCCAGGCCGCGGCGGGCGTCGCCGGTGTGATCAAGATGGTGATGGCGATGCGCCATCAGATGCTGCCGGCGACGTTGCACGTGGATGTGCCCAGCCCGCACGTGGATTGGTCCGCGGGACGGGTGGCGTTGCTGACCGAGCCACGGCCGTGGCCGGCCGAGGGCAAGGTGCGCCGTGCCGCGGTGTCATCGTTCGGGATCAGCGGCACCAATGCGCACGTGATCATCGAATCCGCCCCGCCGGCGGAGGCTCCGGCGCCGGCACCGTCCGAGCACCCGGCGAAACCACCGGTGGTGCCGTGGGTGGTGTCGGCCAAGACCGCGTCGGGGCTGTCCAAGCAGGCCGCGCGGATGGCCGAGCATTTGACCGCGCATTCAGGGCTGGACCCGGTCGATGTGGGCTGGTCGCTGGCCGGCCGGTCGGTGTTCGAGCACCGGGCGGTGGTCCTCGGGCCCGATCGCGAGCAGCTGCTTTCCGGGTTGGGGGAGCTGGCGCAAAACAATCCCGGCGCCGCGGTTATCCACGGCAATGTGCGCCCTGGGGGCAAGACCGTGTTCGTGTTCCCCGGTCAAGGCTCCCAATGGCTCGGCATGGGCAAGGGACTGCACGCCGCATACCCGGTGTTCGCCGAAGCATTCAACAGCGTTGTGGCCGAGCTGGACCGCCATCTGCTGCGGCCGCTGCGTGAAGTGATGTGGGGTCATGACGAAAATCTGCTGAACACAACTGAATTCGCACAGCCAGCGCTGTTCGCGATGGAGGTTGCGCTGTTCCGCCTGCTCGAATCCTGGGGTATCAAGCCCGATTATGTGATGGGCCACTCGGTGGGCGAGTTGACCGCAGCGCACGTCGCCGGAGTCCTGTCGCTGGAGAACGCTGCGGTGTTGGTGGTCGCCCGCGGCCGGTTCATGCAAGCCCTGCCGGCGGGCGGGGCGATGGTCGCAGTGCAGGCCACCGAGGACGAGGTGCTGTCACTGCTGGGTCCCGACGTCAGCATCGCCGCAGTCAACGCTCCACGATCGGTGGTGATCTCGGGTGCCGAGGACGCTGTCACCGCGGCCGCGGACCAGCTGCGCCAGCAGGGCCGCCGAGTGCACCGGCTCGCGGTGTCGCATGCCTTCCACTCGCCGTTGATGGAGCCCATGATCGACGAGTTCCGTACTGTCGCAGCAGGATTCGCCCCTGCGCAGCCCACCATCCCGATCGTCTCCAATCTGACCGGACAGGTGGTCGACGACGACTTCGCGTCGCCGCAGTACTGGACCCGCCACATCCGGGAACCGGTGCGTTTCGCCGACAGCATTCGCTTCGCGCATTCGGCCGGGGCCAACCGCTTCCTCGAGGTGGGTCCGGGCGGCGGCTTGACCACGTCCATCGAAGAGTCGCTACCCGACGTCGAACCGGTGTCACTGCCCATGCTGCGCAAAGACCGCCCCGAGCCGGCGAGCCTGACCGCGGCGGTAGCGCAGGCATTCGTGTCAGGCATGGCTGTGGACTGGCGCGCCATGCTACCCGGCGGCCGCTTTGTGGAGTTGCCGACGTATGCCTTTGAGCGACGCCGCTTTTGGCTGTCCAGCGACGGTGGGACCGCTGACGCTGCCGGTTTGGGGCTCGCGGCCAGCGACCATGCACTGTTGGGCGCGGTCGTGGAACTGCCCATCTCAGGCGGCGTGGTGTTGACGGGGCGAGTGTCGACGGCGTCGCACCGCTGGTTGAGCGACCATGCCGTGGAGGGCGTGGTGGTGTTCCCCGGCGCCGGTTTTGTGGAGTTGGCCATTCGCGCTGCTGACCAAGTCGGGTGCAGCGTGGTCGAGGAGCTGACGCTGGCCGCGCCGTTGGTGGTTCCGGCATCGGGTTCGGTGGCCGTGCAAGTGATTGTGTCTGGCGCCGACGAGTCCGGTTCGCGTGAGGTGTCGGTGTTCTCGCGGACGGACACCGGTTCGGGCTGGACGTTGCACGCCGAAGGCAGGGTAGCCGCCAGCGCGGCCGTTCCGGGCACGGAATTGTCGGCATGGCCACCGGCCGGTGCCGTCCCGGTGGACGTGGCCGATTGCTATGAGCGGTTGGCGGCACGCGGGTACGGCTACGGGCCGGCCTTTCAGGGACTGACCGCCGTGTGGCGCCGCGGCGACGAGGTTTTTGCCGAGGTGGCGTTGCCGGCCGACGCGGAAGTATCACCGGCGGGCTTCGGAGTGCATCCGGCGCTGTTGGATGCCGCGTTGCACGCCCTGCTGGTGGCCGGCGGCGCCGAGGATATCGACGGCGGGGTATTGGTGCCGTTTTCGTGGCAGCGGGTGTGCTTGCATGCCGCCGGCGCGTCGGCGGTCCGGGCCCGGATTTCGCCGATGGGGCCGTCATCGGTGTCGATCGAGCTCGCCGACGGGCTGGGTTTGCCGGTGTTGTCGGTGGGCGCGATGGTAGCCCGGCCGGTGACCGGCGAACAGCTGCGGGCCGCGGTGTCGCGGTCGGGTCCGGACCGGCTGTTCGAGTTGGATTGGGCAGCGCACCCGTCGATTTCGCTGGAACCCGTCTCGGTGCACTGGTGGGGCCGATCGGACACCGACGAGGCAGGCGAGCCGGCCGAGTCTGCCGTTGCGGCATACGTGTTCGAATCAGCGTCCGCCGACGCGTTGCCCGGGGTGTATGCGGCCACGCATGCGGCGTTGACAGTGTTGCAGTCCTGGCTAACCGGCGAGCGTGCCGGTGTGCTGGTGGTGATCACCCGCGGCGCAATCGCGTTGCCCGGTGAGGATGTCACCGATTTGGCGGGGGCCGCGGTGTGGGGGTTGGTGCGGTCGGCGCAAACCGAGCATCCGGGCCGGGTGGTGCTGGCCGACGTGGACTGCGCGGTCGACGACGCCGCAGTGGCGGCGATCGTGGCGGCGGGGGAGCCGCAGGTGTGCCTGCGCGGCGGTGTGGTGCAGATCCCGCGGGTGCACGGGTGCCGCGCGGTGGCGGCTTGTTGGTGCCGCCCACGGATCGGCCCTGGCGGCTTGGCCTTACCAGCGCGGGCACGTTCGAAAACCTCACGCTGGAGCCGATCCCCGAAGCCGACGCGAAGCTACAGCCGGGTCAGGTCCGGGTCGCCACACAAGCCATCGCCGCGAACTTCCGTGACGTCATGATCACTCTTGGTCTCTATCCCGACGACGACGCGGTCATGGGTATCGAAGCCGCTGGCATTGTCGTCGAAACTGGTTCAGACGACTGTCGATTCGCGGTCGGTGACCGGGTGATGGGGCTGTTCCCGGAGGGCACCGGCACGACGGCGATCACCGACGAGCGGCTGTTGATGACCATCCCCGACGGATGGTCGCACACCGACGCCGCCACAGTCTCCGTCGTCTTCGCCACCGCGTATTACGCGCTGTCGCGGTTGGCTGACGTCAAGCCGGGGCAGCGGGTGCTGATTCACGCCGCCACGGGTGGGGTGGGCATGGCCGCGGTGCAGTTGGCGCGGCATTGGGGGCTGGAGGTGTTTGCCACCGCTAGCCGCGGCAAGTGGGACACGTTGCGCGCGATGGGGTTTGATGAAAGCCACATCGGGGATTCGCGGACGCTGGAGTTTGAGGACAAGTTCCGGGCGGTCACCGGCGGGCGCGGCATGGACGTGGTGCTCGACTCGCTGGCCGGTGAATTCGTCGACGCCTCGCTGCGGCTGGTCGCCCCCGGCGGAATCTTTTTGGAGATGGGCAAGACCGACATCCGCGACCCCAACGCGGTGGCCCAACAGCACCCCGGCGTGCGCTACCGCGCCTTCGACCTATTCGAGGCGGGCGCCGACGGGATCCAGCGCATTCTCACCGACCTGGCCGCGATGTTCGCCGCTCGGGTCCTGCACCCGTTGCCGGTGACGGGGTTTGATATTCGTCGGGCGCCGGCGGCGTTGCGGTATTTGAGTCAGGCCCGTCATGTCGGCAAGGTGGTGTTGACCATGCCGGATGTGTGGGCGGCGGGCACGGTGTTGATCACCGGTGGCACGGGGATGGCTGGTTCGGCGGTGGCCCGGCATGTGGTTGCCCGCCATGGGGTGCGGCATGTGGTGTTGTTGAGCCGTCGCGGTGCTGAGGCGCCGGGGGTGGGCGAGTTGGTTGGTGAGTTGGGCGGATCCGGGGCGACGGTGCGGGTGGTGGCCTGTGATGCGGCGGATCGGGAGGCTTTGGCCAAGGTGATTTCCGATATTCCGGTGCAGTGGCCGCTGAGTGCGGTGATTCATGCGGCTGGGGTGCTTGATGACGCGGTGGTGACGTCGTTGACCCCGCAGCGTGTTGATGCGGTGTTGCGGGCCAAGGTGGATGCGGCGTGGAATTTGCATGAGTTGACCCGGGATTTGGGTGTGTCGGCGTTTGTGATGTTTTCGTCGATGGCCGGGCTGGTGGGTTCGTCGGGTCAGGCCAACTATGCGGCGGCCAACGCGTTTTTGGACGCGCTGGCCGCGCACCGGCGGGCCAATGGGTTGCCCGCGATGTCGCTGGGCTGGGGGCTATGGGAGCAGGCCAGCGCGATGACCGGCCAACTCGGCGATGTCGATTTCGCCCGGTTCGCGCGCGACGGCGTGGTAGCGATGTCCTCCGAGGAAGCGCTGCAACTGTTCGACACGGCGATGGTCGTCGACCAGCCCTTCGTGTTGCCGGCCCGCATCGACCTGGCCGCGTTGAAGGCCAAGTTCGACGCCGGCACGCTGCCACCGATGTTCGTCGACCTGATCAACGCGCCGGCCCGCCGCCAGGTCGACGACTCGCTGGCCGCGGCCAAGTCGAAATCTGCGCTGCTACAACGCTTAGAGGGCCTGCCCGAGGACGAGCAGCACGCCATCCTGCTGGATTTGGTGCGCTCCAACATCGCCACCGTGCTGGGCAACACCACCCCCGAGGCAATCGACCCGGACAAAGCTTTCCAAGAGCTCGGCTTCGACTCGCTGACCGCGGTCGAAATGCGCAACCGGCTCAAAGCCGCCACCGGGCTGGCACTTTCCCCGACCCTGATCTTCGACTACCCGAACTCCGCGGCGCTGGCCGGGTACTTCCGCCAAGAACTCCTGGGCGGCACACAGCCGAAGACCCAACCGGTCGCACCCGGGGAAGCCGAAATTCAGCGTGTCGTGGCCTCGATTCCGGTCAAGCGTCTGCGACAGGCCGGGGTCTTGGATCTGCTGCTGGCGTTGGCCAACGAAACCAACGGCGCAGCGACACCGGATACACCGGAAGAAACCACCGCTAAAAACATCGCGGAAATGGACCTCGACGACTTGGTCAATGCCGCGTTGATGAATGACGACGACTAGCTCGATGCGGTCGAAGGCCAACCAGTGAGGGTCGCGGTCACCGGGGCCAGCGGCGTACTCGGCCGCGGACTCGTCGCGCGGATGCTCAGCAGCGGCCACGACGTCGTCGGACTCGCACGGCATCGGCCCGAAAGCTGGCCCAGCGCAGCACAGTTCGTGCCCGGGGATATCCGCGACGCAGCCGCTGTCCGGCGTGCCATCGCGGGTGCCGAGGTCGTCGCACATTGCGCGTGGGCGGCCAGCCGACCCGCCGACGACCCGCGCAGCCGGGAAGTCAACATCGGTGGGACCGCCAATGTGCTTGCCGCCATGGCCAAGTCCGGTGCTCGGCGCATTGTTTTCGTATCGTCGGCGCACGTGTACGGCATGCAGCGAGCCGGGACAGCGCCGGCGGGCGAGCACGACGAGCTGAACCCCGTTAGCGCCGTGGGCCGTCACCAAGCTCGAGCCGAAGAGATGCTGGCCGCGTCCGGAGCAGAATGGGTGGCCATCCGGTCGGCGCTCATCGTCGGCCGTGATGTCGACAACTGGGTGCAGCGGCTGCTGGCGTGCCCGGTGTTTCCCGATATTGACGGATCGGCGGGCGGGCGGTTGCAGGTGGTGCACACCGACGACGCCCTTCGGGTACTTGCCCGGGCCGCGTTGGATACCGGCATCGGTAGCGGGCCGGTCAACCTGGCCGCCCCCGGCGAGCCGGCCTTTCGCGAGGTCGCAGCCGCCCTCGGACGGCGGGTCATCGCGCTCCACTTCGATCCTGCTTCGAAGCTGCTGCGCGGTTGTGCAGCAACTTTTTTCGACACGCTGAGCCTCGTCCAAGACGCGCCGCTGATGGACACTTCGCGGTTGCGCGACCGGTGGGGGTGCACACCCGCCTGGAATGCCAATGAATGCGTCGAGGACCTCGCGCTCGGGCTGCGGGGCCGCGTCACCGTCGGGAAGCGGGTGATATCGCTGCCGTGGCGGATCTCCCGCATCCAAGACATCCCCGTGGCAGATGCTCCCGCCGCCGACGGAAAGCTGCCCGTGCTGGCCGGGCCCGAGGGGGAAAACGGCGAGTTCGACACCCCGATCGATCCGCGATTCCCGACATTCATCGCGACCAACTTGTCCGAAGCGCTGCCCGGACCGTTTTCGCCGTCGTCGTTTTCGGTGACCGTGCGCGGGCTGCGGGCGAGCGGTGCGGGCATCGCTGGGCGGCTGCGCCCCGGGGGGTTGATCCAACGGGAAATAGCGATGCGCACCGTCGCCGTGTTCGCTCACCGACTCTACGGGGGCATCACGTCGGCTCATTTCATGGCCCAGACAGTGCCGTTCGTCAAGCCGGCGACGATCGTGGCCAACAGCGGGTATTTCGGCCCCAGCGTGGCGGACTTGCCGATCTTCGGCGACCAGCATCCGCTGCCCCAGACCGGTTTGCTTGCAAGACAAGCGCGCACACTTCGCAATATCGGGGTGTTCGGCGTCAACCTGGTGGGCCTCAGCGCCGGATCGGCGCACGATACCGCCGACTACATTGCCGACGTCGACCGCCTAGAACAGCTCGCGGGCCGCGATGTGACCCGGCTCGATGACCGCCGGCTGCTCAGCCTGATCTTGCTGGCGCGCGATCATGCCGTGGACGGGTGGGTGCTGGCATCCGGGTCGTTCATGCTGTGCGCGGCGTTCAATTCCATCCTGCGAGGCGTGTGCGGGCCCGGTGCTGTGCCGGTGGCGGGACCGGAGTTGGTCAGCGCGCGACCGCTGGCCGCGATTCACCGGCTGGTTGCCGCGGCGCGCCGCGACCCGGAGGTGCCCCGCATCCTGGCGCAACCCGGTGACCACCTCGACGCGCTGTCCAAGTACGCGCCAGAGTTTCACGCCGCGGTTCAACATGAGCTGGCGCTGATCGGGCACCGCGGCCCGGCGGAAGCCGAGATGCGTTCGACCAGTTACGCCGACAACCCCGAGTTGTTGCTGGGCATGGTGGCCAAGTCGGTAGACGCACCGGACGCGCCGCGATCCTCGCAACCGAACATTCCGGTGTGGGGCCGTCCCGTCGCGGCGCTGTCCGCCCGCCAACTGCGTGAACGCGAAGCCCGCCGCGACAGACTGATCCGCGCCATTTGGGTATTGCGTGGTCTGCTTCGCGAATACGGACATCGGCTGGTTGAGTCCGGTGTGTTGAAGACCGTCGATGACGTGTTCTACCTGCTGGTCGACGAGCTCGACGCTGTTCCCGCCGACGCTTCGGAGCTGGTGGCGCGGCGCCGCGCCGAACAACGTCGACTGATGAAGGTTGTTCCGCCCCCGGTGTTCAGCGGCCGCTGGCAGCCCGGTACCGCGCTGGCGACGGTTCTCACGCCCGGGCAAAGCTTGCACGGCCTCGGGGTGTGTGGCGGACGCGTCCGCGGCCGCGTTCGCATCGTGCGACCGCAGACCATCAGCGAGCTGCAGCCCGGTGAGATTCTCGTCGCCGAGGTCACCGACGTCGGCTACACCACCGCGTTCTCGTATGCGGCCGCCGTGGTGACCGAACTCGGTGGGCCGATGTCACATGCTGCCGTGGTGGCCCGCGAGTTCGGGTTCCCGTGCGTGGTCGACGCCGCCGGCGCCACCCGGCGGCTGCCCCGGGAGCTCTCGTCGACGTCGACGGCGCTACCGGTGAGATTCGGTTGCTGGAGCTCGCTGATCACACCGCCGAAATCGATTCTGCTGCAACGAACTCCGAGTAACCGTCCGCTAGCAGCTGAACTTTTCGCCGACACCCTCCGGTGGCGGTACCGGCTGTAAGCAGCCGAACGGCTCGATACCGGCAGCAGCGAGCCGCACCGCTGACCGGTGGGCGTAGTTGACGCAGAACACACCGGTTTGATCAGTGCGACAACGGAAATCGTCAAACGCCAGCGACTTACCGGACGGAAGTTCGGGGCCGTCACCGTTGATAAAAGGTCCGGGGTCACCGTGGGCCGAGCCCACTTGCACACTGGTGCCGTCGAAATCGACCCAGCCGCCATGCCATTCGCCGTAGACGGCGGTCGGTGGCGGTGGGGGATTGGTCAGCCGGACCAGGCAGGACAACGTGGCGCCGGTGTGCTTGGAGTCGGTTATGCAACGCACGTTGTGGTCTGGTGCGGTGAACGCGATGTCTTGACCGAGATCGGTGGTGGCGCCGTCGCGGGTCGCGCTGTGATAGCGGTCGGCGTCGGCGGGTTCAGCAGCCTCGATCCACGCGATCACATCGGAGATCGGCGTGCCCGGTTGCGGCGCGGTCGACCGAATCGGCGGCTCGGCCGTCGGCGGGGCGGCGGTCGCGCCCTTTGCGGACGTGCTCGGCCGTGCCGAGCTAGTGCTTTGGGCGGACCGACCGCCCACCAGTGAACACCCGGCGACCAGCAGCGACGCAACCAACACCACAACGATGCGCATCCCGTCAGGCTAGCGGCACCGAGCTGATTGCGACCGCAGCCGCATGTCGACAGATCCAGTTCGCTACGGTCGGGGTCATGCACGAACACACCGTCCGCGTCACCACAGCCACCGGCACCGTGGAAGGCTTCACTCGCGACGGTGTGAACAGGTGGCGCTCCATCCCCTATGCCCGGCCGCCGGTCGGGCCGCTGCGGTTCCGGGCCCCGCAACCACCCGAGCCGTGGCCGGGTGTGCGGCACTGCCACGGGTTCACCAACTGTGCACCGCAGCAACGCCGTTACACGATCATCGGTGTGGGCAAATACCAGCCCATGAGTGAGGACTGCCTGACGCTTAACGTCGTGACCCCGGAATCTGTCGGCGACCAGGCGTTGCCGGTCCTGGTTTTCATCCACGGCGGCGGTTACATCCTGGGCAGCTCGGCCACCCCGCTGTATGACGGTGCGGGGCTGGCCCGCCGCGGTTGCGTCTACGTGTCGGTGAACTACCGGCTCGGCGCGCTGGGCTGCCTGGACCTGTCGTCACTGTCGACACCGGAAATCACCATCGACAGCAACCTCTTCCTGCGCGACTTGGTGATGGCGCTGCGCTGGGTCCGCGACAACATCGCGGTGTTCGGCGGTGACCCGGGCAACGTCACCATTTTCGGGGAAAGCGCCGGTGCCCACGCTGTCGCCACGCTGCTCGCCGTGCCTGCGGCCAAAGGTCTTTTCCATCAGGCTATTTCAGAAAGCCCGGCAAGCGGGATGGTGCGTTCTCGTGAGGTGGCAACCGAGTTCGCGACCCGGTTCGCGACCCAACTGGGTGTGCGCCGGGAAGACGCCGCCCACGTGCTGATGCAGGCGTCGCCGGCCGAACTGGTGGCGGCCCAGAACCGTCTGATCGACCAGGGCATGGAACAGCGGCTTGGTGCATTCCCGATTGGTCCCGCC
The DNA here is from genome assembly GCF_009936235.1 of Mycobacterium xenopi. NCBI lineage: Bacteria > Bacillati > Actinomycetota > Actinomycetes > Mycobacteriales > Mycobacteriaceae > Mycobacterium > Mycobacterium xenopi. Next base: position 2,457,417 of record NZ_AP022314.1, read on the forward strand.
GTCGGCGACGATTGTCTGCCGCTGGACCCGGTGGAGGCGATGCGGCGCGGCGAAGCACACCGTGTGCCGCTCATCGTGGGCACCAACGCAGACGAGGGCCGCCTGTTCACTCGTTTCCTCCCGCTGCTGCCGACCACCGAGCCGATGGTCGAGGCGCTGCTGGCCGACGCGGATCCGGCTGCCCGGGAACGCATTACCGCCGCCTACCCGGGCTATCCCGATAGATCTGCCTGCGTGCGCCTCGGCGGAGACTTCGCCTTCGGCTCGGCCGCCTGGCAGATCGCCGAGGCCCACGGCAAGTACGCGCCGGCCTACCTGTACAGATACGACTTTGCGCCCCGCCCACTGCACTGGGCCGGTTTGGGAGCCACCCACGCCACCGAACTGCTTGCGGTCTTTGGCATTTACCGCAGCAAGTTCGGGGCGTTGCTCACCGCCGGTGTCGATCGCCGAGCAGCGCGGCGCGTCACCAAAGAGGTACAGGGCCGTTGGCTGGCGTTCAGCCGCACCGGGATACCCGGTGACGGCTGGCCCGCCTACACCGATGCCGATCGCGCGGTGATGGTTTTCGACCGCACGTCGCATCTCGAATTCGACCCACACCCCGAGCGCCGCATGGCGTGGGAGGGGTTCTCCGTTGCGCAATGAAAACTTTGCTGCCCCAACAGCGGAGCCGGCGAAAGTAGTCGAAAAACCAAGCGACCTCAGCGCCGACTGGCTGACCGGCATACTCGGCATACCGATCGCCGGGTTTGGTGTCGAGCGCATCGGTACCGGTCAGATGAGCGAGTGCTACCGCATCGAACTGGCCTACAGCGGCGAAACCCCGGTTGGGCCGCCGTCGGTGGTCTTGAAGGTGGCCGCCACCGATCCGGTGAGCCGCCAGACCGGCCTGACACTGGGACTCTACGAGCGTGAAGTGCGCTTCTACCGCGAAATCGCGCCGCGCGTGCATGGGCCGCTCGCGCCGTGCTACCACACCGCGTTCGACGCGGCGGCCGGCGCGTTCGATGTATTGCTCGGCGACGCCAGCCCCGCTGTCGTCGGTGACGAAATCCGCGGCGCCACAACGTCACAAGCCATGGTCGCCGTTGCGGAGTTGGGCCGCTTACAGGGCCAGTTGTTCAGTGATATCGGCTTGGCCGACGCGGCGTGGCTCAACCGTGACGCCCCCATCAACCAGGCGTTGATGACCCAGCTTTACGCGGGGTTCCTCGACCGTTACGGTGACCGGATTTCACCGGAGCACCACGAAGTGTGCGAACGGCTGGTCAATGGATTCGACTCCTACCTCGCCGGCGATTCGGGTGAGCGGCGCATTGACGGGCTGCTGCACGGCGACTACCGGCTGGACAACTTGTTGTTCGGCGCCGCCGGGGCCGATCGGCCGCTGACGGTGGTGGATTGGCAG